>OY969901.1:0-1253067 GCA_963704465.1 uncultured bacterium | reverse complement strand
GCTGATGATTATATTCTCATATTCTGGGATCATGGCACGGGTTATCTTGACCCCGCGCAGCACAGCCGCACCAATATAACCGATCTTTTCACCTTTAACCCTACCACCCACAAGCTCGATCTTGATCGTAGCGATAGTGGCGGATTTGTGTGGAATGAAGATCAGCGCGGCGTTTGTTGGGATCAAACAACCAAAAACTACCTCACCGCACAAAAACTTGATTATGCACTCAATAAATGCGTTGAATACATAGGCAAACCATTTGAGATTATAGCCTTTGATGCCTGCCTTATGAGTATGATAGAGATGGCTGAGCTCGTAAGCCCTTATGCACGGGTTATGGTTTCTTCCGAAGAAGCAATACTCGGCACCGGCTTTAATTATGAAACGGTATTTAACCCACTCAGAGAAGAATCTCTCGAAACGCCATACCTCGCACAACACATGGTTACCATGTTTGATGAAACCTATGGACGTATTACTCAAGATTATGAGCTTTCAGCCTTCGATCTTTCTTTAACGCCTGCAATCACCGATAACATCGATAAAGTGGCAACAATATTGCAAGAGCTATTAAGAACACAAAAAAGAGACACCGTGAAGCGCGCGCTGAAAGTTGCACGCAGCAACACCGTACATTTTAACGAACCTGCATACCTTGATCTCTACGATCTGTATCGCAATATTCTCGGACAATTGAACAACTTCAAAACATCGGCGCCACGCATTAAAAAGAACGAGCTTGAAACGTTACTCCGTGAAGGCATGCAACTCATATCGCAATATATCATAGCACATTGCGCCGGCAGCAATTTAAGCCGTACGGGCGGAGTTTCTATCTACTTCCCTGAACGGGTGCATAGTTCATACCCAAATTCACAATTCGCGCGCAACTACGAATGGTATAACTTTATACGAACCTACTTGAATATAGGGTAATTTGTAGCCTCACAGCGCATACGATACACTGAGCAAGAAGATATTGCACCTTACTTGCTTGGAGTATCACCATGTATACCAGTGACGCGCAAAAAATAAAACAAGAAAAGCTTGATGCGCTCTATGCGCCCTACCGCGCCTGCATGCTATGCCCGCTGGGATCTTTGGGCAGAACGCGCGTTGTTTTTGGCAGCGGCAACCCTGATGCCACTATTATGCTCATTGGTGAAGGCCCCGGAGAACAGGAAGATAAGCAAGGTTTGCCCTTTGTGGGCAAGTCAGGCAACCTTCTTAGTCGCACCTTAGAGGCGGTTGGCATTGAGCGTTCAGAAATATTTATTTCAAATATTGTAAAGTGTAGACCACCCAAGAACAGAACGCCACTACCAATTGAAATGAAAACATGCAAAGATCTTCTGCTAATAAATCAGATTGAAATCATAAAGCCACGCATTATTTGCACACTTGGCGCTGCAGCACTTCAGGGATTGCTCGAAAGGCCGGTGAAAATAACACGCGAAAGAGGCCTTCCAATCGATTTATTAAACACTATCATAATACCAACTGTGCACCCTGCGTATGTATTACGTAACCCCGTAGCATTGGAGCACCTGGTGGCCGATCTTGTACGCGTAAAATCTATAGCCAATGAGAAAATATGAGTCATATGAAAAAAAGTTTTCAACCAGTGGTTGAAAAAGTGGTGGATAAGTGGTGGATAAGTGGTTGAAAACTTTTTTGGCACTAAAAAACAAACCCTTGGATATGTTGATCAAATCGCTTAATACAAAAATTAACCAGCAAGAAACATCGTCTTGATCGATCTATTGCGACAGGCGAAAAAGTTATCCACCACTTTTCAACCAGGTTTTCAACCACCCCCAAGAAGGTCAAAAAGCAAGACTAGATCGATGTTTCTTTTTTTGAGTAGGGTGAGTTTTCAACCACTTTTGCATTCATCTATTACTATCTTATATATAAATATCTATATTTAAGAAATAAGAATAATAGGTGACGTTGCACAAACTACTTGAGACTCTAAGCGAATTGTACTACCCTTATAGTATCCGCGAAAATACTCGCGGCTTTTTGTGTGTTCAAAAATACCAAACTACCAGTTATTTTATGTGGGGCTAGGGAAACGGTGAAACTAATAGACGTTATAGAAGAGATTGTTGGCGAGCGCGGTTTATCCCGTGAAACGCTAAAATCTATTGTTGCAGCGGGTCTTTTGGCTGCCTACGAAAAAAAATATCCTAACCTTGTGTTGCGTGCAAATATAGATAAAAACAGCGGCGATGTAGCCATTGAAATTGAGCGCGAAATTGTAGCAACGGTGGAAGATGAAGAGTTTGAAATTAGCATTAAAAAAGCTCGCGCCATCGATAAAGACGCTGAAGTTGGTAGCCGTATATGGGTTCCGTTTGAGGGCTCAATAGGCCGCATCGAAGTGCTACATGCACGTCAGGTTATTGCACAACAAATACGCAAGATTGAAGCAAAAGCGGTATTCGACGAATACAAGTCACGCGAAGGCGAAGTGGTGCATGGCGTGGTACACAAGGTTGAGCGCGCTGGTATTGCCGTTAAGGTTGATGAACAGTTAGCATTCTTGCCTAAATCACTATCCTCTCCACTCGATAAATTTGTGGTTGGTTTCACTATTCGTGCACAGCTCAAAGAGGTACTTGAAGAGCCTCGTGGAGATAGTCAGCTTATCTTGGATCGTGCATCCACTGACTTTGTGCAGCAGCTTTTTGAGCTTGAAATACCAGAGATTTTCGAAAAATTGGTAGAAATTAAAAAAATTGTACGTGCTCCAGGGTATAAAACCAAGGTGCTTGTAAATTCAAACGAAAAAAATATAGATCCCGTTGGCACTTGTGTGGGTGTTGGGGGAAGTCGCATTAAGCCAATTCTTAAAGAGCTTAACGGTGAAAAAATAGACATTCTGCCGTGGAGTGATTCGAGAGAGTTGTTGATCAAAAATGCACTAAAACCGGCTGTTGTTGATAGAACAGAGTTTGTTGATAACAACACGGTGCTTATCTATATTGAACCTGACCAAAGATCTCTTGCGATCGGTCGCATGGGACAAAATATTGCATTAGCAAGTGAACTTGTTGGTATGAGCTTACAGCTTGTTGATAATGTGCAGGGTTCGCGTACCATTGAGATTGATGGTAACGATATAACGATGTAGTGCGCTCATTGAGCGCATTTTTTCGGGGGAGTGTAGTATTCATGCGTGTCTACGAATTAGCTAAAAAATTAGGCATATCTAGCAAAGAACTTATGGCTTTTCTTGAGAAAGAGAAGATTGAAGCAAGTAGTCACATGGCATTATTGTCAGATGAAGATGCCTCCCGTATAGAGCTTCAGCTCAGCAAACAAACCAAGGAAACTGTGAAAAATATTGAGCAAAAATCAACGAAAAATACTGAGCAAAAATCAACACGTTCACCGCATGTTAATAGTCGTCCGGTAGCAAAAAAAGATAATCGTCGTCCGTCTCGGGCGGGTGCAAAAGACAATAAGTCATCGCATAACAGGCAGTCAACGCCTGTCATCGCGGAGTCAAAGATTCCTGTTGCAGCAGTTCCTAAGGAGCTGATCGCAGAACCTATGCTTGTTGGTGAATTTGCTGATAAAGTAGGGGTTCCCGCTTCCGATGTTATTCTTACGTTGTTGCGTGCAGGTATCATGTCTGCAAAGGGGCAACGTATTGAAAAAGACGCGGTAACAAAACTGGCCACTCATTACGGTGTAAAACTAATTGAAGCGCCAAAAGTGGTTGCTGAAAGCGCCTTGCGTGAAAACACGGACTATGCGGTTCAAGAGATCGCGCTCAGACCGCGCCTACCAGTAGTTGTGGTGCTTGGGCATGTTGATCATGGAAAAACATCCTTGCTCGATTATATTCGCAAAACACGCGTGGCAGACAAAGAAAAAGGTGGTATTACGCAGCACATTGGTGCGTATGAAGCAGTAACACCGCAAGGAAACGCTATCTTTATCGACACTCCTGGTCACGAAGCGTTTTCAAAAATACGTCAACGTGGATCTCGTGTAGCTGATATAGCTATCTTGGTTATTGCTGCTGATGATGGTATTATGCCGCAAACCCTAGAAGCAATTAAGCACATCAAAAGCGCACATATTCCGGTGATTGTTGCGGTTAATAAAATTGATAAAGTTGACATTTCTCGCCTTGATATCGTCAAACGTCAACTTGCGCAACAAGATCTTTTGCCAGAAGATTGGGGTGGCGACATTGTAGTGGCGCCTATCTCTGCAAAAACAGGCAAAGGTATTGATGATCTCCTTGAAATGGTAATTCTGCAAACACAACTTCTCGATTTAAAAGCAGAAGAAAACACACCATACAAGGGTTATATTCTTGAATCCAAGATGGAAAAAGGGCGTGGTGCCGTGGCAACGGTACTTGGTAAGCATGGCACACTTAAGATCGGTGATTATTTCATTTGTGGCGATGTAAAAGGCAAAGCTACATCGATTGTAAACTCTCGTGGAGAAACGCTCAATGAAGCGGGTCCATCGTTACCGGTGCAAATTGCTGGTTTTGATGGTCAAGCGCAAGTGGGCGATTTTTTTAAAGCTGTTTCTAAAGAAGAATGGCGTGATACCAAAATGGCATCTGCAGCCTCAGCAACAGCAGCGTATATTGCTGCGGGTCAACATCAAACTGATCAAGAAGCAATTTTGTTGTTGGTAAAAACAGACACCAATTCTTCACGTGAAGCATTGATTGATTCGATAGAAAAAATTGCACATAAAGCGCCGGTGCGCATATCTATTGTGGGTTCGTCTATCGGATACGTCACAGAGAGCGATGTTGAATTAGCGTATACTACGGGTGCACGCATTATATGTTTACACACTAAAGTGGAAACAAAGGCAACGCTCCTTGCGCAACAACGCGGTGTAACCATTCACATGTTTGATATTATTTACAAGCTTCTTGAGTATCTAGAGCAGTTTGCAGAAAGCAAGCGTGCACAAGAGTATACTTCGCAAAAAATAGGCGAAGCAGTGGTGCTTAAGGTGTTTGATATCAAAGGTGTTGGTGTGATTGCCGGTTGCCGTGTAACGGATGGTAAGTGCACAAAAGACTCTTCTGTGGTTGTATGGCGCGGTCGCTATAAGATTGGTGAAGGCAAGGTTAATAGCTTGCAGCGCGAAAAACGCACGGTAAAAGAAGTATTGAATGGTTTTGAGTGTGGTATTGGGGTAGAGAACTTTGGAGATTTCATTCCCGATGATCGTCTTGAGATATTCATACAAGTTCCCGTAGCGCCAAAGCAATAGCGACAGAATAAAAAGACGGTAAAATTAATGGTCCCGCTCGGTTTATACCTGAGCGGGATTTTTTTGAACCAATTTTTAAATCTACACAGCGAGTGAAGATTTTTCTTTTTATATTTTCATAAGCCGCATATCTGAATTTTTACGACGCATATCGAGCAACTGTTGCATTTTGTGGTTTTTTATCAAAACGCAACAACTTTTTTTGAAAAAGCCCTTAAACACGCACTTTTTTTGTTGTTGCGTTTTTCATTTTAAAAAAAAGTTTGTGAGAGTTATAAATTTCGGCAAACTCAGTATCAACTTTGATATGGCTTTGGTCTTCCTTCTGTGGTTAGTGGGATGGCATGTTAAAAGCACTGCTTAAAGAGGGGGTAATAGGAATGATCTTACGTATTTGTGTTACTACAATTTCTTCTTAGCTCATAACGCTCTATATAAGATCAATTCTATTGCCCAAGCCTCTCTCATAACGTAACATGAAGTCTCGTGTTACGTGGGCAATCAAAATCTATATATCAGATTCCTACCAGATAAAATTCAGTCAGTTGGAAGTTTTGATTATTGCGCTAGTTTTCTCAGTGTGTCCAAGTTGCGCGCATCATCATCGAGTGATTCTTTGGGCGTTTCAAGAATTTTAGGAATATGAGCAAGGGTTTCGTCTTGCATAATAAGGCGGAACCCTTCTTTACCAATGGCGCCAGTGCCAATATCACAATGGCGGTCAACGTGTGAGCCACACGGTTTTTGTGAATCATTCATATGAATCACCTTCAGATGCCGCTTGCCAATCTCTGCGCCAAACTCATGCCACATCTGCTTGTATCCTTCGGGGGTGGTAAAATCATAACCTGCTGCAAATACATGGCAGGTATCAAGGCAAATCCCAAGACGAGGGTTATCGACTGCCTTAAGAATAGTGCCCAGTTCTCGGAAAGTGCTGCCGATGGTTGATCCTTGGCCAGCCATGGTCTCAAGTAAAATCATCGATTCGCCCGAAACTGCTTTTAAAACTGTTTTCAAATTGTGTGCGATGCGTTCTAGGCAGACATCTAGATCTGTATCTCTGTGTGCGCCGGGGTGCAGTACTAAGTATTGGATGCCGAGTTGTTCGCAGCGTGTTAGCTCGTCGGCAAGAGCTTTGGTCGATCTTTGTGCCAGCGTATGATCAGGGGAGCCAATATTAATCAAGTAACTTGCGTGGGCAACGAGCGGCATATACTGATGCGCTTTGTGGGCTTGCGCAAAAGCAGCAATTTCATCTTCTGTTATGGGCTTTGCATGCCATTGGCGATTGCTTTTCGTAAACAGCTGAAGGGTGGTTGCGCTCAGCTCGTCAGCCTGCGCAAAAACATCCTCAAGTCCCTTACTGATGGAAAGGTGGGCGCCGATAAGTAGGGCCGGTTGTGATCTTTTTTCCATAAAAACCCTGTTTTTTATTGACTTTGCGTGTGTTAAAGGTACCCTGATTTCTGGATAAATATTAAGACGCACGCTAATACCGTAGAATTCTGCTTTCATTCTATCATTAATTGTGCACGATAAGAAGGAACACCCCATGATTACCAAACGCGGCATGATAGCCGCAGTTGTTTTGTTTTTTACGCTTGTATCACCGGTTTTGCAGGCGGTTTCGCTGCAAGATGTTGGTGATATTTTTAATATCGATATAACCGGTATGCTCAAGCCGGAAGGTTATTTTACGAATAACGCAAACCTTATCAATAGCGACGAAAACGATATGACCTGGCGTATTCAAAATACGTTTGATTTAGGGCTTCGTGCTGCACAAAAAACGGGCGGCGTTGAGTTTTATATGGGTGCGCGTAATCGTTTAGGTGCGGGCGATCCAACAACCGTTGCGTCAACTTCAAAAACTGCAACTAAAGTGGTTGATACATTCCAAGAACCACACTCACATGCAAGTGGTAAAAACTTTATATGGATTCGTGAACTCTGGATGCGGTGGGATATTGGTAAACTCTTTGGCATGCCAAACGTTACCGACCAAACGATTCAAGTTGGTATCTTTCCATTCCAAGTGGGTCGTGGTATTTCTCTTGGTGATGTATATGCTGCGGGTCCTGAATTCCTTGGCTACTATTCAGAAACGTATGTTGATCAATACGCATTCGGCCTTCTTTTTGCAGGTGATGTGTGGTCTGACTGGGTTGATTATGCCTTGTATTTTGGTCTTCTTAAAAATAAAGCAGGTACCTTCAAAGACGTGCAAGAAAAAGTATACGCACAGCGATATGATTATGCCGAACGCCCACAACGCGGCTTTGGCGATATTAACTATGTTATCGCAAACTATTTTAATATTTATGCATTGCATGATGATGTGTATGGTTCTATGCGCTTGCAACCGTATTGGATCTTCAATCAAGATAATGGCCAAACCATAGAATTCCAAAATGATGCAAAAAGCGTGCTTGGCACTATTGGTCTTGAGAGTGAATACTTGAGCAAATATTTCGAGTTTGGTTTTGAGATGGCATTTAATGCCGGTAAACAGATTCGCCATGGATGGGATCGCAACATAGTTACGCTTATCGATGATAGTGGCCGTATCTCTGAAGTGAATAGCCATGTAGTGAATGATCTTGGTAGCAGTGGGCAGAAGATTCCGTTTGTTTCATCAAAAGGCGATGCACAAAAAGCAATTTATGCAGTGCCACGTACCGAATGTTCAAATGGTCAGCAAATCCCTGGTGATTATGTGACTATCGGGTACTTAGATAACCCTGCTGGCACTATGTTTAATGCAAAAGATCGTTTCACTGATCCGTATGACACTATCTACAAAGGTTGGATGTTACTTGCCGATACGTCGGTTTGGGTATTCCCTGGTGACTTGCGTATTTCCGCAACAGCCGGAGCCGCGTCTGGTGATGTGAACCCTCACTTTGATACCAAAGATGGTGATTACAAAGGATTCATACCGCTTCAAGAAGCATATTCTGGTAAGCGCGTTAAATTTGCCTTCCCAACAAGTAAAATTCAACGCCCAATCGCCAATCCATTGAATGAAGATAGCGATAATATCCTGACAAAACAAACGTCTGGATTTACGAATCTTATATTTACTGGTGCTGGTGTTTCGTGGACCCCAAGCGGTTGGGAAAATGCATTTAAGTTGAATCCAAACGTGATTGCATACTGGATGCAACATTCAGTGCCGTTGTTAGTGCCGCTATCAGCAACGAATAACAACTGTGTGCCACAAGCAAATCCGTTCTTGGGTATGGAGCTTAACTTGTATCTCGATTACAACGTTGGCAAAAACTTAAAACTCTTTACCGTTACTGCGGTCTTTATTCCAGGCACCTTCTACTCTGATATTAAGGGTCGCCGTGCAGCGCTTGCTGAAGATGGCAACGTGACTGGATTTAAAGAAGATAAAACACCGAAGTATGGTGATAGCACTATGTTTACATTTAACATGGGTGCCGAGTATCGATTCTAATAACTGTGTACTCATAAGAGGGGCCCGTAATTGGGCCCTTTTTCGTTTGTGTGCTTATGGTACACTGACAGTATTGTGAAAATTTTGTTCTGAAGGATATATATGTCTTCATTTAAGCGAACCGTTGGTTGTGGTCTTATAACTGAAAAAGATTTAGGAACTCAAGTAGCCTTAACAGGCTGGGTACATCGCCGTCGTGATCATGGCGGGCTTATTTTCGTAGATCTTCGTGATCGTACCGGTATGATGCAGCTGGTATTTAGCCCAGAAACCAGTGGCGCTGCACATCAAGAAGCGCAACATATTCGTTCTGAGTATGTGCTGTGGGTGCAAGGTACCGTGATTGAAAGATCATCAGAAGCGATTAATCCCAATATGCCAACCGGCCGTTATGAGCTGCAAATAACCAGTATGACTGTGCTTAACAAAGCAAAGAATCTACCATTTCAGCTTGATGAAGCTGATAATGTTGATGAAGAGATTCGTCTGACATATCGCTATCTTGATCTGCGTCGTCCTACTATGTTTCAGCGCTTTTTACTGCGCAGTAAGATTGTATTTGCGATGCGTAAGTTTTTTGACTCTGAAGCATTCTTAGAACTTGAAACACCGATACTTACCAAAAATACGCCAGAAGGTGCGCGAGAGTTTTTGGTACCTTCCCGTATGCATCTTGGTTCATGGTATGCGCTACCGCAATCGCCGCAGCTGTATAAACAGCTTTTCATGGCAAGTGGTATGGAACGTTATTACCAAGTGGCGCGTTGCTTTAGAGATGAAGATCTTCGTGCTGATCGTCAACCAGAGTTCACCCAGCTTGATATTGAAATGTCCTTCATTGATGAATCGGATATTCAAAGCTTAATTGAGCGTATGCTCAAAACAGTGCTCAAAGAAACGATGAATCTTGAGCTTACCATTCCATTCAGCCGCATGACGTATGATGAGGCATATTCGAAATATGGCAGCGATAAGCCAGATTTACGCTACAATCTTGCCATTGGTGATTGCACCGATGCGTTCAAAGATACAGAGCTTTCGTTCTTGAAGGCGATTGTAGATAAAAAGGGTAAAATTGGCGGCTTGTGTGTGCCTGAACACAGTTTCTCTCACACAGAATTAAACCGTTGGGTTGATCGTGCACAAAAGTTTGGGGCAAAAGGTTTGCTTTGGCTTCACGTGAAATCTGAAACAGAGATCGATTCTCCGGTATCTAAATTTTTACCAACCGATTTTTATGCACGCATGAAGGCGGTATTTCCGGAACTTAAGCCAGGCGCAGTGCTCTTTTTAGTGGCAGGGCCATACAAAAAAGCATGGGAAGTACTTGGCCGTATGCGTTGTGCACTTGCAGAAGCGCTTGCTATTATTCCGCAGGACGTGCTTCATTTTTCATGGGTTACCGATTTTCCACTGCTGGAATATAACGAAGAACAAAAACGCTGGGATGCAATGCACCATCCGTTTACTTCACCAAAAGGTGAGTGGGATGCGCAAAATCCGGGCGAGATTAAAGCGCGCGCGTATGACGTTATACTCAACGGCGTGGAGCTTGGCGGTGGTTCAATTCGTATGCATCAGCGTGATGCACAGCAGAAGATGTTTGATTTCCTTGGCTTGAGCATGGAAGAAGTGAACGTTAAGTTTGGCTTCTTACTTGAAGCACAAGAGCTCGGCTTCCCACCGCATGGCGGGATTGCCCTTGGTCTTGATCGCTTTGTGATGCTCTTGACAAAATCAGCATCAATTCGCGACGTGATTGCGTTTCCAAAAACGCAGCGCGGTATTGACCCGATGATGCAAGCACCAACGCCAGTGCCTGCAAAGCAACTGACTGAATATGGCCTCAGATTGATGCCACAGCAGTAAAAAAACTGAAATATAAAAGAGCTCTTTGGATTAAGTTCCAAGGGGCTCTTTTTTTATACTCAGTACATAATCTGATGTATTATACTATCGAATCACTCTCATCTGAATCATACGCTGCTGATGATTGAATGTTTGGTGTGTAGAGTGCTTTTATTTCCGGTGAAGCTTGCGATTGTTGCAAAATACTCTCCCGGTTTTTTGACTGATCGATGTAATAGTGACATAAAGCCAGTGCATCATGAAGAAGATTTTCGTTTTCTAACCCCGTGTTATGCAAAAAAGTGAGCGCTGCAATAAGTGTTGGTGAAAAAACATGTTTTATGCACACATAAGACTTATTATTTTTTTCTAACGTGTAGTTCCAAGTGAGAGTTTGCGTATTAAACGATGTGTTTTCTCGGTTTTGTTCTGTGGGCAGTGCACTTTCAATGGTTTTTTCAAAACTTGGTATAAACGATTTTTGAACAGCACGTGCATTTTTTATACCTAATTGCACAACGGTAAAAGGGGCGTCATGTTTTTTGTTGTCGGCACGATATTTCCAGATCCCTTTTTTAGAGAGATAGCATAGATGTAATTCTTTTTTGTTATACAAGAGTGCCTGATTGTATGTACGATTGTTATCCGGTCCCGTATAGCTTGATCGACCGACACCCACTAGATTACCGTTAATGCAGCTCCAGTGAGCGCCAAGCCCATTAATGAAATTTTGAGGTATATTTAATCGACTTATTCTTTCTTTTTCGGGATTTTGTGGATCAAGTGTGATAATAGCCATGATTTTTTTACTATGACTATGTCCATCTATGATTACACGGAAAACATTTGCCACAGAATCGAAAACAATATTTTCGCTGTAATTTCTTGTTGACATACGAAATGATTTTTCTACGATTGGTTTTATTTTTGGTAATGTATTGGTGATGTTGTATAAAACAGTGCGAAAGAACAATATTTGTTGATACATATCTTTTTCAACAAGCGCACAGTAAGTGCCATTAGAAGAGAGTGCCATGCGACATGATAATGAAAGATCGTTTACCGCTGGATGAGTATCAATCGTATCATGAGAGAAGTCGACAGCGATTAGTTGACCTTTTTTAGTGGGCCGTTTATTTTCAGTTATTTGCTTCATTAAGAGATTTTCATCTGTGAAAGATGCTAGATATACGCATTTTTGGTTTTGCGTAGTGTCGCCACAATCTATCTTGAATTTTTTTTGTAACACACATTCTTGAGTTTTAGTGTTATCTTGAGCCGCATTATGAACGATAAGTTTATCGAGCAAATATACGGCAAAGGGGTTTTTTAATGTGTGCGGCAAATATGTTGAGTTAACTATTGTACTTATGTGCGTCAACGCTGCGCAAGTGAGAGGCTCCTGCTGCATTTTAAATTCATTAAAGGCATGATGACCTAATGCATGCATCACTTGTTCGCTGATATCAAGATATTCTGATTCAATAAAAAGATTGCATTTGTTGAGAGTGATATGCTCGGGCTTTTTAAGTTTTTCACTTGCACGATGTTTTGTTTTTTCAGCATTTTTTGTTGTGTCGAATATTCGAGGTGATTTTTTATCTTTGATGTGTATATCATAAAGACACTCAAAGGTTGTTTTTTGTATGTTAGGTATTGGCAACGTACGATCAGTGCCTGCGGCGAGGTCTTGTATCATGGTTTTGATCGTACCGGACCACTGAAGCATATCTCCCGGTAGGGTGATTGTTTTGGGTGTTTCGGATTCGTCACGATCGTCAACAAAATTCAGTGTAACGGGTTCCGAACTTTGTATAAGTATAGATATACTGAGCAATGTTGAAATGAGCAACTTCATACCAGATCCTTTTTTAAGAGCATATCTACAATTAATACTGAGAACAGTGTTTAGAAATTTAATGATTTGATAATTCAATAACCGCAGTCTAGATTTTTGTTGTTAAAAGCAAAAAAAGAAAGCGATCATTAAAGATTCTAAAGAAGACGCTCAAGAAAATCAAATCTATAGCTTAACTCCCGACGATTTTTCACTGTGGGGGGGCTCTTTTTTGTTGCTTTTATAATGCAGATGTGTACACTCAGAGCGAATTTTTAAACAAAGGAGAAGTGTATGTATCGTTCACATCTATGTTTGCTTGTAACGTTGTTTTTTCATCAAACATTATTGCCTATGCAGCTTGCTCGTGCAGCAAAAACAAAATCACCTATGCGCAGGGTAGCGAGAAACTATGCAACAACGCCGCAGGATGATGCTAAAAAACAGAAGCCAACTATAATCTCATACAAAGGTAATGATTATACGCCGCTTGAACTTGCACAGCATGTGGCACTGCAGGGGCTTGCAAGCGGCATGAACGTGGTGAAAAAATGTGCAGATTCGAACGTAGAATGTAAGTGTATAGCGCCATATAACTGTATTCCATCAGAAGAAATAGAATACTACCACCATATCCGTAGTGCACATGCAAGTTTGCAAAAACGGCTTGAGTATGCGTGTGAATACATAGGTGACAATCATGCTTTATCAGCAGAGCTCAACAGGGTGAAATCGGAGCTATGTCCACGTTCAAGTGAGTGCAATCGAAAATTGCATTTACAGATGTTTAGAAAACCAATAACAGCAGCATGCATAGCATTCACGTTATCATTAAATCCTGTGACGGCACCAGTAAGTTGTATAGGGCTTGTTGCTTATTGTCTATATTTAATTAAAAATGAGGATGACGTGAGTCGTCCGATTGAATCACTGCATCGCCATCTGGATAAAGAAAATGATGCTATCAGAACTGTTTTAACAAAAGCTGAGCCATATATCATGGAAAAAGCAAAATTACAGAAAGAGCCTATCAGCAAGGCAGCAACACAGCCTCTTTATTTGCCTCTGCCTAAGAAAAAAGACTGATTTTTGAGCTCAATATGGGCTTAAATTGAGGTTAATTCGACTCAAGAGTACGTTTAAATAATTGATCTAGTCAGTGTGCCCAAGATATATTGTCAAATGGGGAATCAGATTCCCCATTTGTATACATAAGGATCGGCACCTGGTATAATAGCCCTATAATAGTCTTTATAGGGGGTGTTTTTATGATAGTCCGTGATATTACCGATCAGTTGATCCAGGCGGCCAAAGAGTTTGCCGCGGTAGCCCTTGTGGGGCCTCGGCAATCGGGCAAAACAACGCTGGCACAATATATTTTCCCAAGCCATCGCTATGTGAGCTTGGAAGATTTTGATACTCGCGCTTTAGCGAAGGCAGATCCGCGGAGATTTTTGCAGGATTATGCCAGTGAGTCAGGGGTCATCCTTGATGAGATTCAACATGTGCCGGAACTGCTTTCATATATCCAGACTATTATCGATCGTGAAAATAAAAAGGGTTATTTCATTATAACTGGCTCACAAAATTTGCTGGTGAATGAGGCGATTACGCAGACCCTTGCAGGAAGAATTGCGATTTTAACGTTGCTTCCCCTTTCTATCCATGAACTCCAAAAAAGTAATAAGCTTTCTGAATCTATAGAAGGGGCTGTGGTAAAAGGTTTTTATCCCCGTGTGTATGCAGAAGAGATTTCCTTTACGCGGCTCTATACTAACTATATTCGGGGGTATATTGAGCGTGATGTGCGAGAGATTAAAAACATTTCTGATTTGAATCTGTTTCAGAAATTTGTTGCTCTCTGTGCAGGAAGAACAGGGCAGATACTAAATCTTACATCGCTTGCGAATGATTGCGGCATTGATCACAAAACAGCACGTGCGTGGATATCTATTCTTGAAGCGACGTATGTAATTTTCTTATTGCAGCCATATTATAAAAATTTTGGCAAGCGGCTTATTAAATCGCCGAAGCTTTATTTTGTAGATACCGGCATTGCATGCTCCCTGCTTAATATTAAAACTGCCGAAGAGTTATCAAACCATTATCTTCGTGGCGGACTTGTTGAATCCTGTATTATAGCCGATCTTTTTAAGCAATATTATAATCACGATCAGCGACCGGCCCTGTATTTTTGGCGCGATCTGACCGGTAATGAAGTCGATTGCATCCTTGAAGGTGCGTTACATATTACAGCGGTTGAAATTAAAGCTGGTAAAACGGTAAACAGTGATTTCTTTAAAACATTTAGCTATTTAAAACAGCTTAAAGAGGCGCCTGATGTGCGAAACGTTGTGGTATATGCAGGATCGCAAAAACAAACATGGCCAGAGGCGCAAGTGCTTAATTGGCAGAGTGCTGGTGAGTTAGTGGCGTTGCATGAACAGAAATAAAAAAGGCTCAGCATTCGCTGAGCCGTCTCTTTTGAAATTAATATTTAGTTTTGTTTTTGGTTCCAAAATGCCCAGAGTGCAATACAGCGCTTCGTTTGCATTGTGAGAATAATGCCCGGGCACTTGTGGCGGTAGCAATCACTCTCTTTAAGTATTTTTTCGTATTCTTTAAGGCGATCTTGCGCAAGTGAAAGTTTCATAAAATTGCCTGCTTTTGTGATATCATCACCAATGTTTTCAAGTTCCTTTTCAATAGCCTGTTTTTTATTGTGTAGCTGTTCTTGTGCAGTTACAATTAATTTTTGGTATTTTTCTTTTTTAACGTACACATGTTTTTTAGATGCATTGGTAATGCTTGTGTAGGAGTAAGGGAGTGATGTTTTTCCAAAAATAGTTTTATCTATCTCATCTAAAGTTTTTGGAGTTACCCATTTTTCTTGTTTAGGTGCTTGAATTTTTATAACTTTTTTATGGCCATTATATTGTTTGTTAAATACGCAGGTATTATCACAGGTTTGTGTTATTTGGATCAGGGTGGCAGCGTATAATAGTGATACGGAAAAAATAGTGTTTCTTGCGAACATAGGGACTCCTTTTTTTGGTTACATCAAAAACACTCTTTCATATTTTTTTCTTTTTTACAACAATGCAGGCACAGTTTTCTTGAATTCTTTTTTCTGCTTCAGTTTTGTTTCGTTCTGTGGTGAGTTGTATGCGTGGTGCGTAGACATGTAGTGGTAGCATATGGGCTTGTGTGGCAGCGGAATAATCGGTGTATTCTTCTTGTATCCATGGGAGTATTGTGTCTGGGCATAAACGACTATCAAGATATGCGGTAAAGAGAAACACTGAATCTTGAGGTTCAAATGATGAAACGCCACACACGGATACATATTCTGTTTCTTTAAACGATCTCATCTGTGTTTGTCTCGTTTCTGCGTATGCTGGTTGTGTGTAATTATCATCATGACAATAATATAAACCACAGCTACCCCGCACTACCGATAGCAATCTGTTATTTGCATAATATGCTAATGCGATGTGTAAGTCGGGAGTGCTTTCTTGCATAAACTCTTCAAGTGGCTTCCACACATCAATAAATGCAGCGGTGTTGGTGATGTGAGTGTGATGGCGGAGATGGTATGCGCAGAGTAGATGTATGCGCCCATGTGCAATGGACAATGCAGTAAGATCTGTTTTTTGTGTTGCTTGCAGGATATAAGAAAAGTGTCCTGATGCGTACGTGATAAGCGGATGTTTGCTCTTGTATTTTTTACTAAAGACGCCCCAATCGATGCAGGTTGGCTCTGATGCATGAAACGTGCTAAACCAAAAGATACATAAAAAAATATGCTTCAACATGTGTTTCCGTATTTTATAATTGAACGTTCTAAAAGCAGTCTTCAGTCTGAACCAAAATCTATTGCTTGTTGAGTGGCACCATAAAAATTTTTATTTGCGCACTGCATCAATAAAAGGGTACAGTAACAGAGATTAAAGGTTTTGTTTGTAATGTGGATTGTATGAAAATAAA
Organism: uncultured bacterium; assembly: GCA_963704465.1. Taxonomy (GTDB): domain Bacteria; phylum Babelota; class Babeliae; order Babelales; family Vermiphilaceae; genus MFD02979-c4. Next base: position 1,236,661 of record OY969901.1, on the reverse strand, counting down.
AACGATATATGCGCACGAAATTTTTGATGCACGTGGTTTCCCAACGGTTGAATGTTGTGTGGTGCTTGAAAATGATGCAAAGTTTACCGCATCGGTGCCTACCGGAACTTCAAAGGGTTCTTATGAGGCTCATGAACTGCGTGATGCGGGTGATCGGCTTGGTGGGCTTGGTGTACACAAATCGATTGAATTTATAAACAACGAACTTGGCCCGCTTTTTGTTGGTGAAGAGCCTGATTGTGTGCAGGCAGATTTAACCCTTCTTGAACGTGATGGTACTCAGAACAAACAGCGGTACGGTGCGAATACATTGCTCGGCTTGAGCATGGCACTGTATCGAGCACATGCTGCGGTAGAAGGATTAGAACTGTATGAGTTTATTGGCCAAGTATGCGGTTTTGATTCCGTGAGTTTACCCGTACCTATGTTTAACGTTATCAATGGCGGTGCTCATGCTGATAGCGGTCTTTCGATTCAAGAAATGATGCTGGTGCCATTTGGTGCAAAAACAGTGCGCCATGCGCTGGAGGTTGAAGCATCAGCACAGATTCTTTTGAAAGCAGCGCTTCACAACCAAGGCAAACGTGTAGTATATGGCGATGAAGGTGGTATCGCAACGCAATTTAGAGATGAAAAAGAAGCGCTCGATCTTTTGATGATGGTGATTCAGCTTATTGAAGCGCAAGAGGGTGAAGGGCTTATGATAGCTCTTGATGTAGCCGCATCACAACTCTACGATCGCACGCATAACGTCTACGTGTGGCGTGGTGAAAAGATTATGACTGATACGTTACTTAACTGGTATGCATCATTACTTTCTTCCTATCCGATTTATGCCATTGAAGATGGCATGAGTGAGCATGATGTTTCGGGTTGGAAAGCGATGTATGAACAGTTTTCGGATAGCACACTGTTGCTTGGTGATGATCTGTGTGCCACTAATGTAGAGCGTATTGCGCAGGCTATAGAACATGAGATTATTGATGGGGTGATCATTAAACCGAATCAAATAGGCACCATTACGGAAACGCTCCAAGCGGTAAAATTCTGTTATGAGCATAATAAGCGCGTTATAGTATCTCACCGTTCGGGCGAAACCAATGATACTTTTATCGTTGATCTTGCGGTAGGCGTAAGTGCATCTGGGCTCAAAGCAGGGGCTTTAAACCGTGGTGAACGCGTTGCAAAATACAATCGATTAATGGAAATCGAATCACTCCTGCTGAAAGAGCTTTAGTATATCATGATTTTCTGTGCACAATTACTACTGCTTGATTGTCGTAAGCGCGTTCTTGCATATTTTTAAATTCATAATGCGTATGGAATATTTGATCTGAGCATTCTTTCATTTTTTTAATCAAACCACTTGCTCTGCCTATGCTTTCTGGTGTTCGATATTTTGTGTGCAGGGTATCTGATGCAGCAAGAAGAATCAGTTCGCGAGCGATTCGCGATAAATTTATTTTTTCGCGTACTCTGTGTTCTACGTATTCAGCAATTATGTTGCATGGTAGTTCATCAGAAACTCCATCAGTTGCAAAAATAAGAAATTCAGTTGGGTTAAGTTGGATTTTTTTAATCTCTGGTTTTGCAATAAGACCGTTTTTGGTTAAACTAAAATCACCAAAAGCTCGTGTCATAAGTAGTTCTCGACCAAATCTCTCACCATCAGATGTTTCAGAAAAATTATGTTCACCAACTCTAGCACGTTCTTCTGTATTCTTGAGCCCATGAGCAGGCAATACTAGCTCTCCTTTATGATCAATAATCGCAGAGTCTCCAAGTTGCGCACAGTACAATGTGGTATCATGCATAAAAGCAATCGATGCGGTTGAGCCACTGGTTTGCTTGAATTCGTCATGAGCGGATAGTTCTCGGAGAGTGTTATTTGTTGTGTGAAAAAAATTGATAATGGCATTTTCAGTAGGTTCTATGATGGGTTCTTGATGAGTATATTCTTGCAATGATTTTAAAACATTATCGACCGCAAAAGATCCTCCGTGGCCATCCAATACGCCGATGATTGGGTATTTACTGTTGGTCTCTAAGACTACCCGATCTTCCATAAAGCATTTTTTGCCTTGATTTGTTGCACTGCCATACGCATATTCGATTACCGTTTTTGTATCGGCAGCATTGGTCTGAAGAGTTAAAAAAGATATCACGAAAAGAAACAATACCATAGCTACTCCTTATAGTGCATTTAAATGTGCTTCAATATATATGGTGTTGAGCATTAGCGCAATTTTTTAATTATTGGCTGTTGCCAAAGAGCATCATGTTTTTGCAGCGTAGTGATATGTCTTTTTTTTATTGAACTATTTTTCCAAGGCTCTTCCCACGTGATGATTATTGGTTTGCTTGTGATATAGGTATGGTCAACAGAGTTGCGCAATGCAGAAGGTAACGGTGGTATTTTATTGCGTAAAAATTGTTCTTTGTTATTTGTTATATCCTCTAAAAAAAGAACTTGATCTTTTTCTTCGAGCGTAAAATAAAGATCGATGGGCAATGAACTTTTTCTTTGCTGACATACCGCATAATGCTCAAAAGCTTTTGCAACTTTCATATTTAAAAATATGTATTGTGCGGTGAAAGAGGTAAGGCCCATCTCGTGTAAAACATTTTTTTGTATTTCAAAAGGAAGAAGGCAAAAAAACAGATACGGAGATGTAGTTGTATCATGTCTGAGAACGGCAAAAACAGTTCCCTCGGACATGGATGATATGAATGGTTTTGCGTCTGCAAAAGAGAAATGTCGTATATCTCTATGCACCGTATTCATTGTTTTCATGCATATGGCCCGCTGAAATTGCTCCATATTCATTGCAAAAAGAGGGGCACATATCTTTAAAAGCACGATAGGTGCATAGGTAACGATACTGTTATACATGACGGTTTAAGCAACTTTTTCTGTTATTTCTTTTTTAAACGGGTTTCCATCTTGTGCAATTTTTTCTTGAACTGATTGCTCAAGCGTAATTGCCGAAGCAGCTGTTTTTTGTGGTGTTTCAGTGGTTGACTTTTGCGCAACAGCGGTAACAACCTGTTCGTCAGAATTATCTGTTTTCATAGCGGTCTTTTTTTGCATCGGTTCAGGCATTATCGCTTGTTGTTTGATGAAATTATCTTCCACAATAAAATCATCAACCACGGATTGGAAATCATCGGTAACGCCAAAATACATGCGGGTTATTGGATCGCGAATTGAATCAAACAGGATGCTTTGTTCTGCATACTTATGCACGATATCGATATAATCTTGCGTATAGGCACCCATATTTGCGCGCGCTTGCTGACGAATAATGGTAGGGCATATAAATACCGTTAGATTATCCTCGCGGCGTTCGCCCGTGCGTGTTTTGAAAAGCCAACCAAGCCCCGGTATATCGCCAAGCCCCGGTGTTTTTGAGTATCCCTGTGCCGTGAATGTTCTGATAAGACCGCCGAGTGTTAAGATCGTTTCGCTTTCCACGTTTGAGTTTGTTTTTAATTTACGAGTAGTTTTTGCGTTTTGGCCATTTGGAATAAACTCTTCAATATCCACTTCAATATCAAGATTCACGGTATTATCGCCACTGATGCGTGGGGTAATTTTAACGGTTAGATCTGCGGTAATCGGTTCTTGTTTACGGACCGTGTTAGAACCAATCGAACCAGTAATGTCACCCGGCACCAAACGATATTGCCCAATTTTTGCCTCTGCTGGTTTGTTGTGTGTTGCAATAAAGTGTGGGTGAGAAATAATTTTAGAGCTTGTAAACAGTTTAAGCACTTGAAGCGCCGTCCACACCTTGCCATCATTATCACTGATCGCAATGGCAGTACTTGCAGGATCCATGTTTGAAATCACCCCAGAGGTTGGCGTGGTGGCATTATTAAGCTGAAGCAAATCAGATTTGATTGTTTCATTTACGCCTGTGGCACTTTGTTGCACAATAATTCCTGGTTGAATCATGGCATCTTGGAAGTTCATACCGCCAATTGGCAAAGGAATAGAGTTAGGGTTGCGCAAAATTGAGCCTAAAATACGAGAATCATCAACGCTGAGATCGGCAATTAATACTTCCAAAAAGACCTGCGGTTGATCTTGATCAAGGCTTTCAATAAGATCGCGAATAATGTTCCAATCATCATTACGGCATGCAATAATTAAATTATTATTCCCGTAATAATGAAGCTCTTCTGCTTTGGTTGGTTTATCGATGGCAATAATTACTTCATCAAAAAATTTCTCTGGGCCAGCAGGACGTTTGCCTTCTACCTTCGATTGTCCGGTAGTTTGTGCAGGGCCACTATCTACTATTTTTTGCAGCACCGGTGCAAAATCTTCTGCTACCAAATATTTAAGCCGATAGGTATGCAAAATAGATTTGCCACTTTCTGGTTCCACATCTATTTGTGTTTGAATAAAGCTCTTAATGCGTTCCAGCGCTTGTTCTTGACCGATCATAATAAGCATGTTCAGTCTATCATAGGCAACGATACGTGCTTGTGGTGAAAAATAGCTATTTTCATTTCGTTTGCGTGTATCTAAGCGCCCCGATTTATCTTCTTTTTGAAGCAAGTTTTCATTAAAAAGATCTGCCACAAAACGTGCTGAAGTATGCTTGAGTTTGAGCTTGTCTATTTTTTCTTTAAAACCTGCTTTATCGAGTTCAGTCAAAATGCTGACGGCGATTTGAATGTCGCGTGCGCGAGCGGCCATAACCACTGCATTTTTATTGCTATCGATAACAAACTTTGCCCCTTCAGGGAACAGAAGCTTGAGAATTTCTTGCACTTCTGAGTTTCCATCTTGGCTTGCTTTCATGTTATGAAAGTAATGCACGTACACTAACTGTTCATCATTGGTAGGGGCTGCAAGAATATCGGTGCCAATATAAACAGGAAGCCCTTCACGCGCAATCTCTTTGTTCATCTTAGTAATTTGATAGGAGTCATCCTTTTTTACCGTAGCGTAGCCGGCGATATCAAGAAATGAAACGGCTAGGTTCCATGCTTCTTCATAATTGAGTGGCCTACCTGCATCATAGGTTACTTTAATATTGAGTGCATTTGCGCCTTGCGGAAGCAAGATGGTGGTTTTATGGAGTGATGCAAGATTGTATAAAATATTAACTAAATCTTCATTGGTATATGAAAAGTTAATAGTCTGTTCTTGCGGTGCTTTTACTTCTTCTTTATTGAGTGCTTCGAGCGCGTTGCGATCAGCCGATTGTTCGGCCTGGCTTGTTATTACCGTGCATAAAGCGACAATATATGATGCTTTATGCCAGCAGAGAAAATTTTTCATATAAGCTCCTGTCATGTGCCACTGGTGGTTGGTAAGAGCGTTGCTATAACCAAGGTAACTTCAATAGTACCCGGTGTTTTTTCAGCGCGTTTAATTTCAAGTTCTCTAATGAAAATACGAGGGTTATTTTCAAGCTCTACGAGTAACGTTGCAAGTTCTTTCATGTTCATATCCACAAACTTTGCCGTAACATCTTGTTCGAGATAATTATCGTCACGTTCAATTGTTTGTAATGAATCGATGCCCTTTTTTTTATTCGTTAAATTAAGGGAATTGATCAGTTCGTTAAAGTATCCACCGATTTTAAAATCGATATCTTCGGCAAGCAAATCGTTCACCGAGTTGCGTTGCGCCGTTACATCGTGTGCACGTTGCAGGATCTCTTGAGTTTGCCCACGATATTGATTTAAACGGCCGATTCGTTTTTTTAATGCGCTTGTAGAGCGATAATATTGTATTACAATACCGCCACTCACAAGGAGTATGCAGCTAAGGCCGATAAACATATAGCGATTAAACTGTGAACGATCAAGGTTTGTTACAAAATCATAAAACGGCATAAATGGTGATGTCATACATCCTCCCGTGTTGGGGATGCTAAAGTAATTTTCATTTCAAATTCAGGTGTTGCTTGTGGTTCAAATGCCATTAATAACGGCGAAGAACGCAATGCTTTTTCAAGCAATTTTAATGCATTGTAATCTTTTACATGAGCTTTGATCGTTAGTTGACCTTCGTGTATGGAAAGCTTTTCGATCACAAATCCCAGTGAATCAACATCTATTTTTGATTTGAGCTCAAGTAAAATTTTCAGATACGATGCACGTGCAGCACTTGAGAATGCAAACCAGGTTGATTCTTCTTTGTTTACCGCTTCTTGCGCATCTTCAATAACCCGCTCTATACGATTACCGGTGATAGAAGGGAACTGTTTTTTTAATGTATCGATAGCTTCCTGTTCCATTTTTTGTGCAACAGAGTTTAAAGTTCTTTTTTGGAGATAGAAATGAGTACCTAAAATACCCAGTAAAAGCACAAGTAAGATTGAAGCCACTATGCTTTGTTTTATAAAGAGTGGGAATGCTTTTTCTGATGGTATCGATTTAATAAGGTTAAACTCTGCAGTACTTGGTATAACCAGTGCGCTGCCCAGTGCCACGAGCTGATGTGGTGTTATCACGGTTCCTTTTGCATACTGCACCGTTTTATCTTGGGCAATAGCATTGATGTCAAATACTTGAGAAGTGATTCCGAGTTTTGTGGTTGCATAATCGGTAAAACCAGGAATATCGATTACAGAACCTGTCATGATTATGGTGTTAATCGGTGTATTAAGATCGGTTGCAAATGCTTCGCATGTAAACTTAATATCATTCAAATAAGGATCGAGCGCTGCTTGAATATCGGTCTTTTCTTGCGGATGTTCAAGGGAAGTCAGCCCAAAGCGTACAAGACTTTCAAGAGCAGCTTCAGGCGCTATATTCTTTTTAGTTCCCATCTGACGCGCTATAGAGAGTGTGCCTTTTGGCATACTGCGTATGAGTGATATATGCCTGCCTGTTACACACGCAAGGCCGGTATTTTGAGCTCCAGTTGTAGCAAATACGGTTGTTGAAGAACTGTTTTCTGGAATGGTGCGATAGGCAAGATTGTATACGCTGATAATATCAACGCTCACGCCCGTGAGGGGAACATTAGCTTCTGTAAAAATTGCTTTTATTTTTTCAACGCGCTCTTTTTGCACCGCAACAATAAATAGTTCAGCACTTTTTTCTGCATGTATTATCTGTGTGATAATACAATCAACGAATGCTTCGTTGAGAGGGAATGGCAGCAACGGTTCAACCTCAAAACCTATTATTTGTGCAATTTTTTCTGGATCGGTAAACGGTACACGCATGCGTTTAATAATAACCTGCGAACTCGGAACCGTGGTAATGATATGATCTTTTTGATCAAAGTTTGTAAGAGCGGTTTGCAAAGCTTGCGCCGCTTTTGTTTGCCATTCAATGTTCGGATCAGCGCTATATGCAACGGTAATGCTTTTTTCTATAGTGCGCTGGTTCCCTTGTGCTTTGACTTGCACTGCATGCACTTCGCTTGCCGTTATTTCAACACCCACAAAACTGGTACCAAAAAGATAATAGGTGCCCTGTTTTTCCGGCAGGAAAATGTTTTTTATCATGCGGCACCTCCTGTTGCGCCATTATCTGCGTGCGCAAGCACGCCACTTAGCGAAAGATCAGAACGCCGTTTTTGACGGATGTCAGATACCGGTTTTGCATTCGACTGTGCGGTTGTAATCGGTGCTTGCTTGGTAGGCGTTATCGATTGTGGCATTAGTGTTTCTGATGCGCTCTGCGGTTTTACCTGCGCCACAGTGCATTGCGGCACCGGAGGGCTGCTCAGCAGAGTTGTTTGTTGTTGAGCGGGAATACTTGGCGTTGGTGCTTGTGCAAAACGATGCAGTGGACGGTTAGCTTGATGTGCTGCCATCTGTGTGGTTGCTTTTTGTTCCACATCTCTTTGTACTTGCATCAGTTTCTCTTTCATCTTACCACGCTTGCTTTTTCTCTTTTCGCCACGTTTGAAGATGAAATCATCGCCAATTTTTTCAAGCTTATTATCTGATTCGAAGAACATCTTGTGTATCGGATCACGAGGGCTTGATGCGCCAATTGCAAAACCAAGATTTTCTTGGTAACGATCAAAATGTTTCTTGTTATAGCGATCAAGATCCTTTCCGTTACTTGGTTCTATAATGCGCGTAGAAAGCAAGATAAGAAGATTTTGTTCCACTTTCGCTTTTCGTTTGTTTTTAAACAACCAGCCAATGAAAGGAATATCACCCAATACTGGCACTTTATTCATACCTTCTTGAATCACTTCACGAATTAACCCACCAATCGCAAGCACTTGCTTATTGGCCACCGTTGCTGAAGTTTTGATAAGACGGGTTTCTTTCGTTGCCGACGTTGGGTCTGCTGCATCAGTAAACGTATCTACGTTTATTTCCAAAGCCATCACAATCATGCCATCAGAGTTGATTTGTGGCGTAATTTTTACTTGTAGGTTTGCTGATTCATCGCCAAACGCACTGATATCTGCGCTGGCAGTAGCGCCGGCCACAACCGCTGTTTGTACACGGCGAGTTTCACCAAGTTCAACAATTGCCGGTGTTTTGTTGGTTGCAATTAAGAATGGATTTGAAACAAGCTGCACGTTGGTCACTGTTTCGAGCAACTGTAAGATACCCCATACGCCATAGGCATCTTGACCAAGAGTGATGATGGTATTTGCAACGCCAGCGCCGTTTACTAAATCGAGCAAGTTGCCCAGTAATCGTTTAACACCAAAGCTATTTGCAGAAGTGTTTTGTACAATACGGCTTGGTATTTCATTTCCTAAATACATACCCGATGTTTGGAATTTCACGTTATTACCAAGAAGGCCGCTAACGCCACCTTCCAACGTGGAACCATCAACCTTGCTGCGCATTTGAGAGCCAAGCTCTTTTGTTTTATTTGCAGTGACAGACAAAATAAGCACTTCAATAGCAACTTGCGGTTGATCTTCATCCAGCCTGCGAATAATTTTTTCTGCTTTCAGATAATCTTCGTAGTGGCCTCTAATCAAGAGCGTGTTGGTGCTTGGTTCTGCAATAAAGGTCATGGGACGCATGTATTGATCACCACCACGAATACCGCCACTTTTTCCTGCTTCAGTATCTCCGCCAAACTTGGTAACATTGTTCATAATTTCAGCAAGAGTTTCTGCGTTGGCAAATTTTAACTTGTAGTGATGTACAGGTGAGTAGGCTTGATCAATACTTACATCGATCGTTTTTACAAATTCTTCAATCTGTTCACGTGCCGCTTTAGGCCCGAGAAGGATTAAGCTGTTTGTGCGTGGTTCTGAAATGATTGTAACATTTTCTGGCAGTGCGAGCCCTGCAGACGATTTTTTTTGTTGGCCAGCTGGTGGACGCGGACCGAACTGTTGCTTGTCGCCACCGGTGAGTGATTCATAGAGTTCTTTAATCTGTTTTGCATCTGCTTGGCGTAGTTTTAACACAGAGAGTGATTCGGGCATGTTTACTTTATCAAGTTCATGCACGATCTCCATCAATTTTTTAATATTATAGGCGATATCAGTCAAAATAAAGCCACGATGTTCATTGAGGTATACGGCCGTTGATGCGGTTGAACGAAACTGTTCTACAACGTTACGAACACCCTCAACGGTATTGTTTTCAAGGAAGTAGACATAGCGTATTAATTCATCCGTATCTGGCAGCGTGGTAGCTGACACGCCGATATAGGTAGGAACCGGACCTCGTTGTGCTTGTGTTATCGGCACAATGCGGTAGGTACGTTCATTCGTATGAGGAATAATAGCAAAGCCTGCGATGTTCAAGAACGTATTGAATATGCTCCACGTACGCGCTCGCGTGATCGGCTTTTCGGTGCGATAGGTTATCTTATTGCCTTTGAGTGTTTTGGTATTCTGTGGAAGTGGCTCAAGGGCATCGTCCATAATAAATTTGATATCGAAAAGATCTTCAACCTGTTTAATAAAATTTTGCAGGTCAGCATTCTCAAAATACAGTTCGATGGTGGCATCATCCATATGGAGCGGTGCTTCTTCGGTCAGCACCGTTTCTGGTAAATTTGCGAGCGTTTCAGCTTGAGCTTCTGTTGCTGCAAGAGGTTCTGACTGCAACGCTTCTTCGCGCTCAGCATTTGCATCATTTTCTTCATCTGATACGTTTTGATCACTCAAATTTTCTATGACGGTAGGTTCCATGCTGAGCATTTGTGCCAGCGTATCCGGTTTTTCTGCCGCAGCAACTATACTGTTTTTGCTGCGCAACGCTTTTCTTCTCTTTGATCCTGCAGATGCGGGTAACCCTACCAACACAAGCAGGCTCAGAGAGCAGGTTATACGAAAATAATTCTTGAGCGAATACATGCGTTTTTACCTATTTTGAGTTGGTTTGCGATAGTCCAGAATCTGTTCACGTTCATATGCGCGCAATTCATTTAAACTTGGTGCAAACTTATGTTTTTGTTTTAAGATGTCTTCTTTTTTCTTTTGTAGAGCATCGGGCGAAAGCGGTGGTGTATCGTTTTTAGTTTCAGCGGATTCTGCTTCTTCGATGAGGTTATACGTATAGCTGCCCGGCATGCCACGACGCGTAAATTCCACCATAATAGGAGCATTCACGCCAAGTTCCATAATTTCGCGATAAATTTTAAGCCGCTCTTCAGTGGTGGTGGCATCGATGCCATTAATACGAGTTATAATATCGCCGGTTTGAAAACCAAGGCCGATACCCAAAGATTCTTGTTTTATTTCGCCAATACGGCAACCAACGCTTACGCCACCTTTATATGCGGTGGAAAGATTGAGAAGATCAATAAGCTGTGCCAGTGATTGTATACGTTTTCCAAAGAGCGTGACATTGATGGTAAAATTGCTTGGCCCCGTTGGCTGAATAATGTCTTGCCATCCACTGAGCATGGCATATGCAGGGTCTTTAGTAGCATCCTGGTGACGTAGATATACAACTTCTTGCTGGCCGTTAGCACGAAGCAAGATTATCTTATTATTAAAAATACGTATGAGTTGCGCATCATCAATTGATTCGCCAACTTTAAAGGTGCGTTCTCTGCCTGTTTTATTGTCTGTGATGATAATACGATTTTTTTCATCATTATCCGCTACGATGATGATACCCTTTAAGGTTATATCGAGAGGTTCAACAAAAGCGGGTTCAGGTTTTTTAGGAACAACCGGAACATGATCAGGGGGTGGTGGTGGTAGTTCAAGTTGATATACCGGTTCCTGATAGACTGGCGCTTCTTTGCGGTAGGTGCCAAAAAGATCATTTTCGTAAATTTTTTTGATATTAATATCAAATTCTTGTTTCTTCTTGGTGCGTGGTGAACTTTCTGGCTCTATCGAAACGGGGCGTTGTGTTTTGACGCGAGAAAAGGGCACAAAAAAAGATGCGCACACAACGAGGGCAAGTAATGAGCTGTTTATAATCCAAATAGGGTGAATCACACGCATCCTTTGTACCAATAAGATCCTCTCACACAATACCGAGTGATAACAAGCATTGTCAAGGGCCTATCCTTATGGGGTTGCTATTGTTGAAAGAATCATTTGAATGATCTGATCAGTCGTTACGTTGTCTGCTTCTGCTTCATAGGTACGTATTATTCTATGCCGTAATACCGGGAAAGCAACTGTTTTTATATCATCGGGCGTTACAAAATGACGTTTGCGAATAAGTGCAAATGCCTTTGCTGCATGCAGCAGTGCTAGTGACGCGCGAGGTGATACGCCATACTGTAAATACGGGGTAATTTTTTCAAGGCGATACGCTTTAGGATCCCGCGTTGCAAAAACGATGTTGACGATATAATCAAGAATTCGTTCATCAACATAGACTTGCGTCACCAACTCTTGCAGCGCAAGAATATCTTCTCTGCTTAAAATAATTTGTACTGAGTTGGTGTCGAGCGATCTGGTGAGAAGTTGTTTTTCTTGTGCATGGGTTGGGTATTCAACATGAATCTTAAGCAAAAACCGATCAAGTTGTGCTTCAGGCAGGCGGTAGGTGCCTTCCTGTTCTACTGGGTTTTGTGTTGCAAATACCAGGAATGGTTTTTCCAACGGGAAGGTATGAGACCCTATCGTTACTTGCCGTTCTTGCATTGCTTCAAGCAGCGCAGCTTGCACTTTTGCCGGTGCACGGTTAATTTCATCTGCAAGAATCATATGTGCAAAGAGAGGGCCTTTTTTTGTTTCAAATTCATGAGTTTTAGGATTGTAAATAGGGCTTCCAATTAAATCAGCTGGTAACAGATCGGGTGTAAATTGGATGCGTTTAAAATTTAGGCCGAGTGCGTTGGTTAACGCTTTGATCATCGTTGTTTTTGCAACCCCTGGCACACCTTCAAGGAGAATATGCCCATTGCATAATAGCGCGATGCAAATCTGTGTTAATACTTCTTCTTGGCCTACAATGATCCGAGAAACTTCCGCAAGCACCCGTTGTATACGATCCGTTTCGAATCGTGCTCGGTCAAAGGAATTTGTGTGTGATGTCTCAATCATAGTATTTTTTCTAATAAATGGATGATAAACTTATACCTCTTAGAATTCTACCATAACCACTATATCTGACAAATTTAAAGGATCACTATGATCTTATCAGGAAAAGAAATAGAACGGCGGTTACACAGTGATATTGAAATTACACCATTCAATATTAAACAGCTTGGGCCAAATAGTTATAATTTGCGGCTGCATAACGAGCTGATGATGTATGATGAACCAGTGCTTGATATGAAAAAAAATCATCAAACACAAACGATTATTATTCCGCAAGAAGGGTTTGTGCTTGAGCCAGGAAAATTATACCTTGCGCGTACCATGGAATATACGCGTACGGAAAATTTAGTGCCTATGCTTGAAGGCCGTTCATCTATTGGAAGACTTGGTCTTTTCATTCATATCACGGCTGGGTTTGGCGATGTTGGTTTTACTGGCTATTGGACTCTTGAAATGTATTGCGTGCAACCAATTCGCATTTATGCCGGCGTTGAAATATGCCAGATCTTCTACCACACCATTGAAGGCGATTTTGAACGCTACAAGAGCAACAAATACCAGCTCAATAAAGGCATCCAAGCAAGCATGCTCTATAAAGACTTTGTCGATCAGTTATAAGCTTTATTCTTCGTCAGCAAAAAGATTTTCAACTGAAAGCGGAAGCTTTTTTATAGCCTCTTGGATTTTTTCTTGAAGCCAAAATTCCTGAAAGTTTGGCAAAGCGCCTCCATTGGCAGAACGAAGCCGTGCTTTAGCGGTGATATCTAGTTTGTCCCATTCGGTTTTGTTGAGCCATTGTGATATGTAGTTGGGGTTATTCGTTGAAAGCGCGTATAAAAGCTTTGCACGTCTTCCTTCTTTGGTAGAAGGGAATTCTGGTTTTGCATCTTCAGAATATTGTTCTGCGTTATCATTACCAAACCAGCCTCCGGTCTTTTTGAAAAGCCAGTATTGTGCATTTTCATATTTGGTAGGCTTTGGTATGAATTTTTTCCATGGTCTGGGATCCTTTGCGAGCGCCTCTCGTTCGACGTCTACAGGATTTTTCTTTTTGAGTATTTTGTAAAAATAAGAGTCTTTTCCTAAAGTTTGCTTAAACATTTTTTGCATAAATGGCCCTTTGATGATCATCATGAGACGTGATTTGTTGTTAGTATTGAAGGGTATTTTATCTCTGTGTTTTTTAACATCGTCTTGCGTTGTTTCTGAGAATGGGACTATGCTTCCATCCGCGTGAATTGATGCATTTTTTTTAGCTTTTGCCCACGCTTCTTTAAATTGATTTAACGCAGAAGGGGCTATTATTACTGGTTGAGAGCTTTGTGCTTGATCTAATGCTGTTAACTTTTTATCTGCAGTTTCTGGAGAATTGTTTTTTGCTATGGCTTCTGTAGGTGGAGTTTCTTCTTTTATTACTTCTTCAAGTTGTGCCATTTCAGCATTTTTTTCCGGTGCGTGAGCAACATTTGGTATTGTTTCAGATTTTTGAACGCCAGGTTGTTTGATTTTTGGTTTGTAGATGTAAAGTTTGTTATCATGTGCTACCACGAGTTGGTTATTTAAATATGCGATGGTATCTATACTACCGATATTTATTGGAATGAGTGTTATGCTTCCCTGATTATCTATTTCATATAGTTTTCCTAAGTTATCTATGCAGTAAGCCTTTGTGCCATCAAATGCTATTAAATTTTTTATCTGACGCGGCATATTGTTTGATAGCTCAATAAGGGCGGCATCTTTAAATTCATCTGTATCTTCTAGGTCTTCAATGAGAAGAGTAACAGAGTCATTGGTACCTTTTCTGGGTTCAATAGTCCAGCGATACCTGTTATCTGGCGTAGTGGTAATCCATAATGCATCAATTAGCTTTTCTACCTTTAGACCGTTTTTATCCTGAGATACATGACTTATAAGGCCAGGGGCAGGGTATTCTCGCTTGATGTACATCCACCACGATTGAGAATTATTGCCAGTAAATTTAGAAAGAAGTGTGTGTGGTGCGGTCTCATACAATTTGTTCCATCCTGGGTTTTCTAATGCTATGGGGCTTAAAAAGTTTAGAGCAGACTTTTTAAACGGGTCATACTGATATATGCAAGAATAATAGTTGTTTCCGAAGGTGGTTCTTTCTTGTGTGATGAGTGTTAATCTATCGTCTAAAAGGCCTATATATTTAAGATTAGTTCCATTGACGCCTTTTGGCAGAGAGATATATTCCCATTTTTTGAGCGTCGTGTATAGTTCACCCTTTACAATACCAATGGGGTTGCGATAATCATTTGCTTTGAGCGCAACTAAGGCATAACAAGATGTAAAATCTTTTTTTTCTTTAACAAAAAAGAAGTGAATAAAATTCCGTATGGCATCATCAGTTTCTTGTTTATATGGTAGCGTATCTTTATCAACAATGAGATTTATCTTTAAGGGCTCGAATGATGCAAATGCATGGCTTATGTATATAAATCCAGCGATTATTGATAGGATTGATATTCTTTTCATCGATAACCTCCAATTTTCTTATTATTTCTGTGTATACCAGCCCTTGAACCATCCAGATGCTTTCTGGCCATAATTTTGCCATGCCCCTTGTGCTTTGACGCGAGCAACGGCCGCTGATTTTTTTAAAAGATCCCAGTATGAAGAATTTTGGGGAGATTGCGGTACGGTTGATGAAGAGGCTGGTTTAGTAATTTCTTGCAATAATTCTTGCTCAGTTGGCACATATTCGGGTTTGTCTTCAATTAAGGGATCATAATAATTTTTTTTAGGCTCAATTTTTACTGGTACAGGAGTTGCTTCCATGTTGAGAGCTTTTTTTCCAGTATCAAGTTCATTCTCTGGTATAGGTAAGGATTTTTGAGTACTTATTGTTGTTTCTTCGGAAATTATCGGTTGAGGCAGTGACAATGTTTGTTCAGGCAGCACGGTTACCGTTGGTTCTTCTGTAGGCACTTTGGTAATTATTGGTTCAGGAACTGTGATTGGCTCAATGATTGGAGCTGCTTCTGTTTGCTTAATCGGTGCTGCGGATACTTCTTTTTCAGCTTCTAGAGGCTGCTCAGGTTTTTTTTCAGAAATGGTGGGCTCTTCTGTTCTTATAACGTTATTTGTAAGTAAAGGCACAAATTGTTTATTTTCATAACGATAGATAGTGTTTCCGCTGGTAACGATGAGTTTGTTGCCCAAGAGCGCTATGGTATCTATGGCGCCAATTGCGCCGGTATCAATGGTATTCATGGTGCCTTGATAATCGAGCATATAGAGCTTGCCACCATGATCTATTGCGTACGCTATGCTCGCATTCATGGCAACCAATTTTTTTATGTTTCGAGGGAGCATTGTATCAATGTTAATGGATGTTTCTTCGAATATATCATCTTCATCATTGGCGGCTGTTGTTGATTTTTCTTTTTTTTCTAATTCTTCAATAGAAAGTATGAGACCGGAATCATCTTTACTTTGAGGTTTAATAAACCAGGCATAGCTATTATCTGGTGTTACACTGACCCATGTGTAATCAGTTGGCTTCACTGAGTAGCTGCCCGTTGTGGTATTTTTTGAAGCGAATCCTACTTTAGCTGTTTGAGCTTGAATGTTATATAAAATAATCCAAAACTCATCAATGGATCTTCCTACTATATCCAATATGATAGATTCTTTGTTTTTTTGTGTGAGTATTGGTTTTGTATTGTTCCATGCGATTTGATCGTTAATTCGCATGGTGCCATAGATAGCTCCATTGGCCAGCGCAATAACTTTATCGGTTCCAAGCTTGCCAATAAACTGAATATTTTGCTTCTTAAATGTCTCTACATGCTGCCATTGTGGACTTTCTACGATCGTTTTTATGGCTTTATTGCCAGTATCGGTCTGCGCAACCGCATAACAGAGTGTTTTACTATCGCTCAGTTTTTTAAAGAAAACATGATTAAAGTGTATGATGGTATTGTTTTGTTTTGAGATATCGCTCGCATAGAGAGATAGCGTAAAACACAGTATTGATAGTGCAATAGATATATATTTCTTCACGCTCCAACCTCCAAGAGCTTTGTGACCGTATACCCAGTATATGCTATTGCTATCTATTGAATAAAGAGTTTACAATTATCCGCCATAGACCTTAGTTAGACCCCATATGCCTCTAAAATAGTTTTTGATAGTGTTCCAACTATTTGAGATAGAGGCTTTTGGATTAGAGAGTGTGTGTTTAAACATTGACCAATAACCTGCATTTGTTTTATTTTTATTGTCCATGATGGGATTATACGTATTCCTTTTTTCTTGTTGCATAGGAGCTCGGAGAGCTGTGGTTTTATCTTTGGCAAACCACTCTTTTGCTGATACATAAACGCTATCATTCGGTGTGCCTTTTATTTCAATATGTGCACTTTTTTTCATTTCTCGAAAATATTCCAATTCCGGCTCTGATTTTTGATATACCCTGTTTTTTAAAACACCCATTGGGCCCGACGATTTTTCTTTATCATCTTGTGAAGTTGTGTTTTGCAAAGGAGTATTATCAGCAGTAGTTGTTGGTGCAACGGTAGGATTTGCTGGAGTGGTGGGATTTGTAGTCAGGGGTGTCGTTGTTGCATGGGGAGCAAGATTTTCAATTGGTTCACGTTTTGCTTCTTGTGCAGTATCTAATGGTGACGATGGAGTTGGAGCAACGAGAGGCAAGGTGGGAGATTGCTGCTTTTTAGTTGGGAGGTTTTTTGGTTTACTTCGAGAAGTTGTTTCTTTAGCAAGCTGTTTAACTTTGCCTTTGTTTAAATCAATCTTTGGAATTACAGAACTGTCTTGTTTTTTCATTATCTCTAATGTTTTTACGGAGAAATCATTCTTATCATTTACAAGTGCATATATAGTTGGATTTTGTTTTATTTTTACTGCAATAGTTTTGGTATTATGCAATGTTTTTATGGTATCAACAG
Source organism: uncultured bacterium (assembly GCA_963704465.1). GTDB lineage: Bacteria > Babelota > Babeliae > Babelales > Vermiphilaceae > MFD02979-c4. Next base: position 1,219,303 of record OY969901.1, on the reverse strand, counting down.
CAAATGTTTTTTTCCACATATTCAATGTGATGTGACGTATGGCGCTTTCTGTTTTGCCGTCTGGTCCAGTAAAAGTTCCTAATGCAAAAGCAGCATCTTCTTTATAGGGGACAAGCTCTTTAAATGTATAATTTTTGAAAGGCTCTTCTTCATCGATTTTTCCATATTTATATTCACGTAATGTTTGAATAGGTTCAGTGTCTGTAAATGCTAATTTTTTAATTATAGCATCTTTTATGGCCCAATATATGCGCGTATCAGCAATGTCTTCTGGTTCGAGACCGATGATAGTAGGTGTATAATTGTTAAGCATCAAAGCATTAGAAGCTTTGGATCCGGTTATAAAGCAACCCTTGTCGGTACATGTCCAGAATTCCGATGGTAACTTTGTTCCTACGATAGAGCGGGGTTTTCCTAAAGAATAAATACCCTTAATTTCTTCAAGATAAGGACTCTGGATATATGACATATAATAAGGCGTTATTATCTCATATAATTTCAATGTATCGTCTTTTTTCGCTTGAATAATAATAGCTTTGTTGGTAGCTGCAAGGGAAATATCGTCAGTGCCTGTTGTGTTTTTTAAAACATCTTCAGTTAATTTTTTTCCATTGTCTTCAAAAGAGAGTAAAAATATATCGGCAAAAGTTTTTTTGGTTGTGCCAATAAGATAGAGCTTCTTATCTATGTTTTTAATATCAGTAAAGATAACGTTTTTGTTCGTGGCTTGGTCTGAAATTTGACGAGTAATATCTTTCCATTCAGACTCTGATGCAGTCAAAAAAGAAGTTAAAGTAAAAAAACAAATAAGGGCGGGGTGCAACAATAATTTTTTTTCCATAATAGTTTCCTCCAATTGCATTTAGAATACTCCAAGGTGTGATAAAAAAGAAACTATTTTTTTGCATCCATTTGAATAGGGCCCTCTGCGAGGCCGCGGATGAATTGATAAATATAGGGGTTAGTTGATTCCCAGATTTTATCCGCATCACAGACCGCTTTAATCACGCCATCATGCAAGAGTGCCACGCGATCAACATATTTGAAGAGCTCAATATCATGGGAAACAATGATAGTGGTAAGATTCAGTTTTTTTTGCATATCAAAGATTAATTCATGAATGATGCGTGTGGTAATAGGATCAAGGCCTGTGGTAGGTTCATCATATAAAATAACGGTAGGATTGGTAACTAAGGTTCGTGCAAGGCCAACCCGCTTACGCATACCGCCTGAAAGTTCTGATGGATATTTGTAGAGCGTATCGGGTTTTAGGTTTACGAGCTTCAGTTTTTCTTCAACTATCGGCAACACTTCGCCATGAGGATATCCTTTTTCGATGAGTGTGATGCCAATATTTTCATACGTATTGAGTGAATCAAGGAGTGCTGCAAACTGAAACACGTAACCAAATTCTGCAAGGGTGTTTGAAATTTCAGATTCGCTGAGTTGCGTGATATCAACATCATCCACCAGTATTTGCCCTTCCGTTGGGCGTATCAAACCAATCATTTGTTTAAGCAATACCGATTTACCTTCACCTGAGCGGCCTATAATTGCCGTAGCAGTGCCGGCCTCAATGGTGAGATTTACCCCTTTGGTTACTTCCATGCCACCGAATGTTTTATACACATCAATGAGTTCTATACGTTTCATGGAGTTCCTTAGAGGCTTTCAAGAAATTTAGTCAGAAAGTAGTTTGAAACCAAGATCAGAATCGAGCTCAAGACAACCGCTTGTGTGGTTGCAATGCCAACGCCGCGTGCACCGCCCGAGGTATAAAATCCTTTGTAGGTGCCAACCCAGGCAAGTAAAAAACCAAAAACGGCCGATTTATACAGTCCGCCGGTAACGTCTTTCATTTCAACATATGATTGAATGCTGTTGATATAATCTTCGGGGCTTAAGTTTAAAATGACGGTGCAAATGAAGTAGCCACCCACAATGCCAAAGATCATACAAAAGAGTGCAAGCGCAGGCATAATCAGAGTGCCGGCGATAATGCGCGGGGTTACCAGATATTGAAAGGGGTTAATGCGCAATGTTTTGAGCGCATCAATCTGCTCAGAGATCTGCATGGTGCCAATTTCTGCGGCAATTGCAGAACATGCACGGCCGGTAACCATTAAACCAGTCAACACGGGCCCTAGCTCGCGGACCATGCCGAGCGCAACCACGGCACCAATAAATTGCTCTCCGCCAACCCGTTGAAAGCCGATATAGCTTTGCAAGGCAAACACCATGCCGGTGAATGAGCCGGTAAGCACTACAATGAGTAGCGAATCTACGCCAATTCTATTGGCATGAAACATGATTCTATGAAAACGAGGGCGGGATGTGAGAGCGCCATGAAGTGCGCTTAACAGAAACAAAACAAAGGAGCCAAGTGCATCACAGATATGGATCGTTTGAGCGCCCACTGCGCGTACAAAATTGGCTCCAATCATTGTTCTCTACCTATTGGGTTTTATAACTTACTCAGCTTCAGGCATTTGCTGTTCTACCGTAGCACGAGCTGGTGCAAAGGTAAACTCTTGAGCCTGATGAGACTTCATAAGTGCGAGCAGAAGGGATCCTGCCATGAAAAGTGCGCCCAGCGTCCAAGTAATTTTTTGGAACACATCTTGTCCGCCCGAGCCACCAAAAATCATTTGATTGCTGCCGCCGATTGAGCCAATGCCCATACTGCTTTTGCTCTTTTGAATCAATACAATAAGAATCAAAAGAAGGCAGATGATAAAATAGAACGTCAGTAAAAGACCGTATAACATAGGAACTCCTTGCTTTACTGCATAATAGATTATATCTAGGATACTATCTTCTGCAGGGAATGAAAGTCTGTGCTTGCAGATCCGATAAGAACCCCTTCAATACCCGGTACTTTTTTGATGGAATCTATAGTGTCTGCATTGACGCTGCCGCCATATAATAGTGATACTGGCTTACTATAGATAGTTCTACAGTACGCCTTTATTGCAGCTACAATGGCACCAAGTTCATCGGTGCTTGGTTGCTTACCTGAGCCGATAGCCCATACAGGTTCATAGGCAACCATCAAGGCGCCCTGTGTTGCTGCAGATACGGTGAGCACCGGTTTGAGCTGTGCTTCAAGTGTTTGCATGGTTGTGCCGTTATTTTTTTCTTCTGCCGTTTCACCAATGCATACGATGGGGTTTATGTGATTCAGTTGTAACTGCGCAACTTTTTGCGCAACAAGCTCAGAAGATTCCTTATACTTTGTGCGTCGCTCGCTGTGGCCTACAATACAATATGTGCAACCAAGTTGCTTTAAACTCAGTGCATCAACATCGCCAGTGTGTGGTCCGTTGGTAAAAGGAGAGCAGTCTTGCGCCCCAAGCGCGAGGGTGCTTCCATCTATAAGATTAGAAAACAGCGTCAGTGCTGGAAAAGAGGGGCATATAACAAGGCGTGTGTCAGTTTTCGTGCTGAGCGCTTTAAGCGCTCCACCATGAGATATGATCAGATTTTTTGCCTGCTCGTATGAAAGTGTCATTTTCCAGTTTGCAACGTATATAAACAATGTTATTCCTTTTTTTCGAAGCTAAAATGTATAATTTTTTTGGTATCCAAAGTTAATAAATCCGAAATTTCTTGTTTTTCTGTTTCATTAATTATATCCATATTACAGAGCTCGAGTGCCTGTAATGTAGTGTTATTGATGATGAGATGGTTTCGAATCGATTTTGCTAAATCAGAATTTATGTAATGATAACTCAAATTGAGCTTCGTCAAAACTGTGTTATTACTTAATACAGGCAGACATTCACTCATTACATCCATACGATGAAAAGCCTCTTGAAGATCAAGTGTTTTTATACTAACTGATCGCATTAATTTTTTGTATATTTCTGCATTCTCTCTATTGATAGTAGTGTCTGCTAAACAAAGTTCTGTGAGTGAGTTATTTGTGCTGAGGGCTTCTATTAAGAGCGTAGGGGTAAAACCATTATCATTCATTTTTCCTAGATTGAGCGAAGTAAGGGTCGAATTGTTTTTCAAGCTCTGTGCAAATACCTCACTTAAATCCGCATCTTCTAAAAATCCACAATGATAAAGAGATCTGCAGTCATTATCATGTTTTTCATAATAACTATCATACAAATCGATTTCTTTAAGCTTCGTATTACACTGCAAGGATGTAAATAACTCTTTTATTGATTCATGGGGAATTTGACAATGTCGAAGGCTCAGGTGTTCTAATGTTTGATGTTTTTTGAGAAATTGTATGAGGATAGTCCCTTCATCAGATAGTATTTTTATATTCCGGAGCCCGAAAGTTGTGATGGCGCGAAGCGTATTGACAATGCTATTAGTTATACGGTTAGTAAGTGAAGGCGCTTCAACTTCATATGCTGTATCGTCGTAGGTGTAGTAAAAAGCTTTAAGTTTTTCATTATATTTTAACTGCATTATGCTATTTGCAAGTAGCTTCCCCAACTCAGCAGAGGATGGTTCAACTATTTTTTTGATATAAAGACTGACTTTTTTCTGTGTTTTAATAAAAGAGTTCAAGCTTGCAAATGCATTAAAAGCTTCAACACCGACAAGTGCGAAATTATTAGGGATTTCTATGTGATCTTGTGTAAGCTTTATATATTGACTTCCATGTATATTACAGGCTATAGAAACAATAAAGAACATGAATAGAAAGTGTAGCATATAGATCCCTACGATATACGTTGATGTGTTTTTATTTGAGCTTGTTTATTTTAAATCCATCATTTTTTTAACACAAGGCTTGTGCATTGATTTTTTTTTGTAACATCATGGTAGGCTAAAGCAATATTTTTAACATTGATGATTATGAAACACACGACTATCATTATTTTTGGCATTACGGGCGATCTTGCGCGTAGGCAGCTGTTGCCCGCACTCTATCACATGATAGCAGCGGATACAGAGAATCAGTATACGTTTTTTGGTGTTGCGCAGAAGGTTCAAGATGTTGCATCGCTTTGGCAGGCAACGTTGCCATTTATGGGCCAGTATGATGAAGCATTGCTACAAAAGCTTCAACAAAATACCTATCTCATATCGGGTGATATTGCAGATTCTACAACCTATCGTTCGTTGCATGCGCTCATAAAAAAGCATGAGCCAAAAAATGTTCAATCAAATCGATTGATCTATTGCGCTACCCCATCATTTTTGTTTGATGAAATTACGGCGGGCTGCGCACAAGAAGGATTGTTACACAGGCAGGCAAAACAGGTTGAGCAGGGTTGGCATCGGGTAGTCTATGAAAAACCTTTCGGCCATGATCTTGTGTCTGCGCATGTATTAAATAGTGCCATTGCACAGTATCTTGATGAGCATCAGATTTTTCGCATTGATCATTATTTAACCAAAGAAATTGTGAGCAATATTGCATTAATACGTTTTACGAATGCGGTTTTTGAGCCTTTGTGGAATAACCGGTATATAGATCAGGTGCATATTATAGCTACGGAATCGATTGGTATTGAAGGGCGCGGCGCCTACTATGACGCATATGGCGCGGTGCGTGATGTGGTGCAAAATCATTTGCTTCAATTAATGGCGCTTATTGGCATGGAATCACCAACTAAACTGGCGGGTGATGCAATACGTGATGCACGGCTTGCGGTATTGCAAGCTTTATCGTGTGATGATGGTTTGTTTGGCCAATATCAAGGGTATCGTAGCGAGCCACAGGTGAAGCCAGATTCAAAAACGGAAACCTATGCACTGTTGAAATGTGCCATTAATACTCCGCGGTGGCTTGGGGTGCCGTTTTATCTCATTGCAGGGAAAAAACTTGCCCGTAAGGAAACGGTGATGCATATCAAATTTAAAACGGTTGATTGCTTGCTTGCAAGACAATGTCCATCACCGGCAAATTGGCTGACTATTCGCGTTGCACCTGATGGCATATTCTCATTAACCTTAAATGGCAAAGATCCCGCAAAGCCTGATGCAACGATTCCGATTGAAATGTCATTCTGCCATAGTTGCCAGTTTACATTCAGGGCAACACAGGCTTATGAACAGGCGTTGCAAGAAGTGTTGCGCGGCGAGCAGTCAGCATCGGTACGGATTGATGAAATTGATGCATCATGGCAATTTATAGATGGTGTATTACAAAAGAAATTTCCGCTCTATCAATATGAGCCTGGAACGAATGGGCCTCGTGAGATAGAAGCGTTTGCAAAAAAACATGGCATGCGGCGCCAGCCAGGCGAAGCCGCAGATGACCTGTCCGGTGGAGCCTTGGCGAAGTCGAAAGATTGGAGACATATATGAAAATAGCAGTTATTGGTTTAGGTAAAATGGGTTTTGGTATTGCAAGCAGATTATTGCGTGGTGGGCATACGGTGCTTGGATTTGATCCCGATGCAACAGCGCGCGATCATGCACGCAAGGCTGGCGTTGCAGTAATCAGTCAGCTTTCAGAGCTTGATGCTGATTGCGCAGCGGTGTGGCTTATGGTTCCTGCGGGCAAAGTGGTTGATGCGGTGTTGCAAGAGTTGGTGAAAATTGTGGTGCCAAAAACGGTTATCATAGATGGTGGGAACAGTTTTTTTAAAGATTCTATACGCCGCGCACAAGATCTTGCACTCCATGATATTTTTTATCTTGATTGCGGCACTTCTGGTGGTGTGCATGGGCTTACTAATGGCTTTTGCTTGATGGTTGGCGGCGATTTAAAAGCATATCATGCCATACAGCCGGCATTAGAATCAGTAGCAGCGCCCCATGGTGTTGCGTATGTGGGTCCATCAGGAGCGGGGCATTACGTGAAGATGGTGCACAATGGCATTGAGTATGGTATCTTGCAAGCCTATGGCGAAGGCTTTCAGCTTTTAAAAGAGGGTGATTTTGGCAAAGACTTAGATTTGCACCAGATTGCAGCGTTGTGGCAAGAAGGGTCGGTGATCCGATCCTTTATTTTGGGGCTTGCAAAAAATATCTTTACGGAAGATCAAAGCTTGAGCGCAATCAGCGGTGAAATTGGGGAAAATGGCACCGGCCGTTGGACGCTTGAAAATGCTCAGCATCATCAGATTCCTATGCCCGTGCTTGCAGCGTCGCTCCAAGTGCGCAAAGAATCACGCGATGCCGGTGATCTGTATGCAAATAAAGTTGTTGCATCGCTGCGAGAACAGTTTGGCGGCCATCCTGTTGTGCGCATTGACGTTAAGAAATAAGCTGCTAAGCTGATCTCAATTTTTAAAAAGGAGTTCTCATGAAGTTATATATTATTGTGCCGATAGCAATGTTATTGTGTTCATTTTCTATGTTCGGTGCAGATATGCAGGAAACAGCTGGTTATACTCTTGATGCAGGAGTAACAGAAAAATATTATGTTCCTCAAGTATCATTCAATGCTTCACGTAAAATATGTAACATACATGATAGAAAAATCGTATATGGAAATGTATTATGTGCAAAAAAGCACGAGTTTCCTCATGGTTATACAATTGTTGAGATATGGTATTGCATAAAAAAAGAAATACAAGATTATGAGCATGGAAATAAAGGTCTTAACGTAAAGATTCTTGCCAAACAAGAATTGCAACATGATCAATTGAAAGAAAATCAGCTCAATAGCAAAGCAAGTGCTTTTGATTATATACTTAAGCACAGCCCACGCGGTTTAGATGTTTTTGGCAAAACATGTGTTTTATCAGATACTCATAATCCTCCTCTGCGAGAATTTGTGGTGCCGAGAAGTGCGGTATTATTATCTTTGTTGCGAGGGGGAATCAAGAGCAATGAATCAAATATTATTGAGACCGCTTATTTTAGCACAGATAAAGAAAAATCAATATTGTGTGTTTCGGAATACAATGAGTTAACAAGGATAACATTTCCTTCATCCTATAAAATAAAGCTTGATGAGCAGAAAAAGATAGTTTTTATGAAGGGAATGAGTGGTTCTATAGATATTCCGCAACAATTTTCTCATAAGGTCTTTAACACACAGCAAGAGGCGCTTGATGCATTAGACGCACATATAAACAGTGCATATTTTACGTTAAAGACAGTTCCTTCTAAGTTGATGGAAGATTAAGTATATTTTTGATTTTTTGATAGAGAGTGAAAAGCTCAGTATATTGTATGTATACTGAGCTTTTTTATTATACACGAAAGTTATTTATGCAGATTATTGATATTAGCTGGCCGATTTCAGCGGAAATGACCGCTTATAAAAATGAAAAAACGGTTGCCATAACGCCACTCAAAACAATAGAAAAAGATGGTGCATGTAAAACACAGGTTACGCTTGATACCCATACCGGCACCCATATTGATGTTCCTGCGCACTTTATAAAAGATGGCGCCACCTCTGATGCCATTGATCTTGAAACGTTAACGGGCCCGTGTGTGGTGATAGATCTTTCTGCGGTAACGGGCGCTATTACGGAAGATGATCTTGAAGAGTATGATTTAGAAGAATGTGTTATTTTGCTTATTAAAACAAAAAACAGTGCGTTGCCAGCTGATGCGCCATTTGACCCTGATTTTGTGTATCTTGATGCATCTGCTGCTGCTTACTTGGCAGAAGCAACTGAAGTGCAAACAGTCGGTTTTGATTATCTGGGCATAGAGCGTAATCAACCCGAGCATGATACGCACCATATTTTGTTTGAAGCGGGCATCACGATTGTAGAAGGCTTACGCCTTGGTGAAGCAAAAGAAGGTGAATACTTCTTTTCATGCTTGCCACTTGCAGTAAAAGGCCTAGATGCAGCACCAGCGCGAGCAATTTTGGTGCAGGGGTTATAAGGATAAGAATATGCAATTATTGTTACAGATTTCCCTTTTTGTATTGTTGACACCGGTAGTTGGCATGGCAAGCGATGCAATGGATACTACTGGTAGCAGAGCAAGAAGATCACGTGCTCCATACATTCATAATGCTGCAGAGCCAAGAACCCATCATCATGATGGCCCCACTCCTTCTTTTGTGATAATACGGTCAGAAAAAAATCCTATGTTTTGTGCCTATGCATTAAATGCCCACAGCAATGATCAATTAGCTCTTGTTCCGTGGGCACATCCAAAATGTTTAAAAAGCGGGTTTAAGATTATGCATTGTAGCTATTCACATGCAACAAGTACATTTGAGGGTGTATTGGGTGACCCAACGGTGTGTGTGACTGGTTTTAAGATACAGAGTCCTGATGATAATCTTTATTATGATTTTAGGGTTGGTCTTAGGGCGTTGCGCGATAGAGCACAAATGGTGAATGCTATTGTTGTGCGTGAGCAAGTGCCAGCATCAATGCCGAGAACGCATAACACATTGTCACAGAGTGCAGATTCCATCAAACGAAGAAACGCCGACTAGGCATACATTGTGATACACAAAAAAGAGGCATACCGTAATTGGTTTGCTTCTTTTTTTATGCCAATAAGGTAGGCAAATTTTTGAGTGCTTCTTCAAAAGGTATTGCTGTGATGCCATCATAGTATTCTTTTTGCGCACCCAAAAAGAGCATCCAGAGTTTTGCTTCTGGATAATCTTCTTTAAATGCTTTTAAACCCTTTAAGGATTTGCCCGGCAGATGGCTGCTTTTTTTTACTTCAAATGCATGGAGCCCGCGCGGGCCATACAATATAAAATCAACTTCGTCTCCGGAGGTGGTTCGCCAGAAATAGATGGTGTAACCAAGATTGTAATAATCGTTGATAGCCATAAGCGATTGAAAAAAGAGTGTTTCAAGCGCAACACCAGCAGTTTCATCAGGTGAATCGAGTGGCCCCATAGGTCTGATTGTGCTATATACTCCTGCATCAAAGAAATAGAATTTTTTATGCGCAATCATTTTTCTTTTAGCACGATGCGAAAAAACGGAAAGCCTTATGGCGAGTAACAAATCTTCAAGAATATCAAAATAGTTTGCAACCGTGAGCCTGTTCATAGAAAGCTCTCGCGCTACTTCCGCCATATTTAGTACATTTCCCTGTGAAAAACTTGCAGCCTCTAAAAAGCGTGAAAAACTTCCCACATTGCGCGTGAGGCCTTCCTGCATGATCTCTTCTTTTAAGTATGTTTGCACATAGCTTTCAAGATACTTTTTGGGGTCTTGATGGCTAAAGACTGAGGGAAGCATGCCATATTGTAATGCATTGGGCAGGTTAAATGCAGTTTCTAGTTCTTGAATAACCAATGGATGCATTGTATACCGCAATGCGCGACCCGCAAGGAGGTTTATGCCGCTTCGTCGTAGGCTTCGTGCACTTGACCCTGTGAGTAAAAAGCGTAGTTTACGCGATTCTATGAGTCGATGAACTTGGTTGAGGAGTTCTGGTATACGCTGAACCTCGTCTATTACGATCCAGCCAGTATAATCGTGCGGAATTAGATTTTCGATTCGTGCGGGGTTGGCAGCGAGTGGGCTATAGGTATTGAAATCCAATAAATCGAAGTAGAGCGCATCACGCATGGTGGTTCGAATCCACGAGGTTTTTCCGGTTCCGCGGGGGCCAAAGAGGAAGATGCTGCTTGAGCCATTCAAGGGCAAATTAAGTATTCTTTTAAACATACTATGCATTTTTCCAGTAAAAATGATAACGCTACTATCAAAAATAGCATAAAAATGATATTAGCGATATCGTTTTATAGCGAAATATGTATATTTAGTGGTTTAAATAGATAAAAAAGAGTAAATGGGTCATTAGGAGTAGCAAAAGACATGCAAAAGCATTATTGGCTAGATAAGATAAATAAAAATAAATCTTTATAAAAAATGGCGACAGCCTGTTTTCGCCTACAGCTTCCTTAGGCATTGCCGGCGGCAGCCAGACGAAGCCAATGTTTGCCGAATATATGAGGGAAACTGGCGAAGACTGGTTGCGGGGGCTGGATTTGAACCAGCGACCTTTGGGTTATGAGCCCAACGAGCTACCAGGCTGCTCTACCCCGCGATAACGATTTGAATTACCTTTATCATAACAGTGTTTTACGATTAGTCAAACGAAAAACCGTTATTTTTACGATTGTTCTGCGATAACTAATGCGATGGCAAGCGAATCTGTGTGGGTTATGCTCAGGTGCCACGTGATATTGATTGGTTCCGTGATGCCAAACTCATTCCAATCACAGATAAGTATGGGAGCTCCTAAAGGGGCTTTGCGTACCGTAATTGCTTTGGTAAAGGTCAAAAAAGGTATATTTTGACATGCGGGTAAAGCATGAAGAGCTTTATACGCGGCTTCACGTGCTGCAAAGCGTGCGGCAAAGCGCTGGGCGCTCAATGCTTTATTGTCCAAACAATACGCGATCTCTTCGTCAGAAAAGATGCGCTGTAATGACGATAATGGCTTTGTATGCCAGCCAACAAATCGTTTAACCTCAACCGCATCAATGCCGGTACCGATGATCATTTTTTATGTTCCAAATATTGATCTAATGATCGGTAGCTTAAAGCCTCTTGTAAATGCGCAACTTCAATGGCATCTTTGCCTGCAAGGTCGGCAATGGTACGTGCTATTTTCAGCAGTTTATGGTAACTGCGCATACTGAGCTTGAGTTTATCAAAAGAGCGGGCCATGAGTTCAGTGGCTTCAGCGGTTAAGGCGCAATGCTTTTCTACGGCTGCAGCCTGAAGCTGTGCATTCGTGATGTTAGTCGCCTGGTAGCGCTCTGCTTGAAGTATGCGTGCTGCTTCAATAGTGGTGCGCATTTCAGCAGAGGTTGGGCCATCAGCTTTGCCTTGTATTACGGTGGCATAATCAAGCGCTTCGATAGGAATGTGCAGATCTATGCGATCAAGCAATGGACCAGAGAGCTTGCCTAAGTAGCGATCTATTTGAGCGCGTGAACAGGTGCATTGCCGGGTGCGATCACCATAAAAACCGCACGGGCATGGATTGAGTGCGGCTACCAAAATAAAACGTGCGGGGAAGGTGAGTGTTTGCTGTGCGCGTGCAATGGTTACAATACCATGTTCAAGTGGTTGCCGGAGTGCTTCGAGCGTGTCACGCTTAAACTCTGTAAATTCATCTAAAAATAAGATCCCATGATGTGCCAAACTGATCTCGCCGGGTTGTGGGAATGATCCGCCGCCAATGAGCCCTGCTTGGGAAATGGTATGGTGTGGACTACGGAATGGGCGTTGGGTAACTAAAGGTTTGCCGCCAAGCTGATTGGTGATCGAATAGAGCATGCTTGTATCAACCATTTCACTAAAGCTCAGTGGTGGCATCAGAGTGCGCAATGCTTTGGCAAGTAAGGTTTTTCCTGCGCCGGGTGGGCCTACGAATAAGATATTATGGCCCCCAGCCGCTGCAATCTGCAGCGCACGTTTTGCCATGCGTTGACCTTTGATGTGTGCAATATCCGCAGTATCATCATAAAAATCGGTGCCTTGCATGGTAGCATGGGGCGTTGGTGTTATGGAACGTTCGTTGCGTAGGTATGCAATCAGTTCGGTTAAATCAGAGGCGCCAATAATTTCGATACCATCAATCACGGCAACTTCGGCGCAGTTTGCCGCAGGAAGAATAATCCGCTTAAAGCCTAGAGATTGTGCATTATAGGCAATAGGAAGTGCGCCAGTAATATGCCGAATGCCTCCATCGAGTGAAAGCTCACCGATGATTACTGTTTCTTGCAAGAATTGTGCATCAAGCGTAACTGTTTCATGTGCGCACAAAATACCCAAAGCAATAGGCAGATCAAAGAGGGTGCCCTCTTTTTTAAGATCGGCTGGCGCTAAGTTGACGGTGATGCGTTTTGCCGGCAGCCGAATGCCACTATTTTGCAGTGCGGTTTTGATGCGCTTGCTGCTTTCTTTAATGGCAGTATCGGGCAGCCCTACAATGTAGAATTGTACCAATCCAAAAGAGACATCAACTTCAACGGCAACCCGCTGCGCATCAACGCCCACGGTGGTTGCTGAAAATATTCGTGCGTGCATGTTATTGTTTATATATAAAAAGTGTTTTGTTTATGTCTTCTTTTGGCATGTCTGAGGTTGCCATATAATAAGCTACATGAACTTTACGAGATTCAAGACCAGTTTCTGCAACTAATTGTTGAGTATGTGATCTATAATCGCTACCTCTTGGCCATGTTAAAAACCTTTCTAAACCGTCTCTGATTTTGGTTGCTTCTTCAAGTGTTGTAGGGTCTGCGTACAGCTCAAAAATATGCATAAAATCTTTTTGATTTTCATTAAAATCTTCGCTCATGCTATAAATGCTGCATGAAGTTAACATAATAAGGGAGAATACTATGAACATGCTAAATCCTATGGTTACTGATTTATATATTGGTGGTGAGACGGGAAAATAGTTTTTCGTTCTTCAAGTGTGAATTTTTTATTGCTTTCGTTGAAGACGGCGTGTGTCTTTTGCAAACTTGCTTGATTTCTGTTTATGCAATTAAAATCATGTGCTAAGTGGTAAACAGGGTGCCTGAAATACTCATCACCCACATTGCTCATGATTTTATTAAAAGCAAGGCTGGGATCGTTTTTTAGTGGAAGATTCGCGTGATAAGCTTGTTGAGTAAATATGTTGACAAACTTCTTTTGAAGAGCATCAGGATTATCTTCCATTCCCTGTATGGTGCTTAGCATGGCTACGCAAAGAAGCATGAATAATTTTTTCATAGAGGTTTACCTTAAAATTGTTTTATGAGGGTGATGATGGGTGCGGAAAATATTCGTGCGTGCATGCATAAACTTTTAATTATTTGGTCTATTTTTGAAAACTTCTTTTAGTTCTTTTGGAGTAAAAAAGTACATATGTGTATCAAATATAGCTGTTGTTACCTTATCATGTGCAAGACCAGGGATAGATAAATGAGCATGTAGGTCGCGTGAGAATTTATTATGCTGAATGCGCCTCATTAAACATTCCTCTACTTTGTCTTGAATAACGTTTTGCGCTGCATAAGGGCTTAAGAGCCATGTTAATATGGCAGTATATTTTTGTTGGGCTGGAGTCATTTCTTTTTCCATGCCATACATGCCTAACGAAAGTGACAATAAGAGAAATACATATAATTTTTTCATGATGGGTACCTTAAAGGGTAATGATGATTATTGAGACTGTTTTTTGTTTATTGCGTTTTAAAATCGTCTATCTTTGAATACTGCATGCATCTGAGCATCGCTAAACAATTTAACGGTTTTTTTATACGCCCTTTTATAGGTATCATGTGGAATGTTTAAGCGCGCAGAAAGTTGTTTAGGTCCATACAAAGTATATGGTGATGAAAAAAAACAACTTATTTCATTATGGGCTTTATGTGCAAATGCGTCGGAGCTTTTTTCAAGTCTCACATCAACTATTTTCTGAATAAGCGTGTTGGTGAATTCTATTTGTATAGGAGAAAGCTGCTTCTCCATGCAATGCGCGCTATAGTAAGCAGCGCAGAGAGTGAGGAAATATAATTTTTTCATGGTGAATCCTTTAATGGGTATATTTTTACCGCTTCAAAGAACTCACCATAAATTGTATTATGCACTTTTTTATGATTGAGTCAAATTTTCAAATTGTGCTTTAGCGCTTGCGTTATGTTATTCGTCTTTTTAGCCGATGATAAGTTATTGCAAAGTGATGGGTATAATCGCGCAGGGCGATCAGGGTTTTGCCCGTCTCGCTGTGCAGATCAAGCTTAATACCCTGTGGATGCGCGGGGCAGTAGAGTGTTTCTTCTCGTTTTGCTAGCGATGCGATCAATGGGGTAGTGAGCACCTCTTGTGCGGCATGTAACTGACCAATGCCACCATCGATTAAGATAAGATCGGGGAGTTCTTCCGTTTTTTTGTATCGCCGTTTGACGATCTCTTGGATTGCGGCATAGTCGTTCTGCTGAGTAAGTGAGCGGATCATAAAGCGCCGGAACTGTTGTTTATCGGGTATCCCATCGGTAAAGCGTACGGCGGAGCCAACAATGCTTTTGCTTTGAAAGTGGGATATATCAAAGCAGTCTATGGTATGAATCGGTTTTTCACTGCCCACGAGTTCTTGCAATGCAAGGGCAAGCGTATCGGTGAGAGGAATGGGGTTTGCAGGCATGGTCCGCGTGACCGCTTCGGGAATATAGGCAGTGCCGCTTGTGTAGCGATTAAGTGTTTGAAACAGAGAATCCACGTGGTTAAGATAATTATAGAGATTTTTTGCCCGCTCAAACTGAAGCTGTGCACTCGCAGTGGCGATCTCTTTTTTTACATTTTCTATGAAAACATCCCGTTCATTTTTGAGCATATACAGTGCAAGCTGAGCACGGAATGCGTATGCTGACTCATCAAAATTGGGCAAGCAGGTGCCAGAGCATTTACCCACATGATACAGGAGGCATCCATGCGCCATCTTTTTACCGCAGCGGTAGAGCCTAAAGGTATCGATAATAAACCGGATCGTTTTGCGCGCGTCGGTTTTTTGCATGAAAGGGCCAAAGTAGACACCTTTTTCAGTGCGTGTACGGGCAATAGAAAAGGTGGGGTAGGGCTTATGAGCATATTTAATGTAGATAAACGGGTTGCCCTCTTTTAAAAGCCGGTTATATTTTGGCTGATATTCTTGAATAAGTTGTGCTTCAAGTACCAATGCATCATGCTCGGTATTGGTTACGATGTGGCTAATGCTGGCATACTCATCAAGCAATGATTTGATTTTCCAATCCCTATTATAATTTAAAAAATAGGAACCAACGCGATTGTGAAGATTAATCGCTTTACCTATGTATAAAATTGAGCCAGTGGCGTCTTTGAAAAGGTAGACACCAGGGAGCTTCGGTAAGGTTGGGGAGGTCAGCTTCATATATATTCCAGAATCAATGGTTATTGATAGTTGGTAAAATGCCCATAGCATGGTATCATGCTTTTATGATAACACCATTTTTTGTTCAACTGCTATATGGGCTCTTAGGTCCTTTAAATAAAGCTGCCATAGGTTATGTTCCTTTTGATTTATATGTGGGCATTAAGCTTGTGTTGGCCGGCATTTTCTTGTTGGCATATCATCTTCTGATCTCTAAAAAATCACTAAAGTTGGGATCGCGTCAGTGGATCTATTATGTGCAGATGATTCTCTGTGGTGCTATTGGAGCGCAATATCTTAAGTATTGGGGGCTTCAATACGTGTCTGCCTCAAAAGCGGCTTTCCTTTTTAACTCTTCCCCATTTTTCGTGGCCTTTTTTTCATGGTTACGCTGGAATGAACGGCTATCTTTTGTGCAGTGGCTCGGTTTAATCGTGAGCTTTCTTGGTCTTTTGCCGGTACTTTTTACCAGCTCCTGTATGGAAGATGTGATCGGAACGTTTGGTATTTTCTCACTTCCTGAATGCGCTATTCTTGGTGCCGCAGCACTTCATGCCATTAGCTTTACCGCAAAACGAGTGGTGATTCATGCGGATGGGTATGTTTCAGCCCGCGTCAATGGTATCTACTTGCTTATGGGTGGCATATGGTCACTCGGAAGTTGGTTTTTATCGGGCGCTCCGTATACGCAGGGTATGTTGATGACCGCTCTTGGCTATGCAACATTCACAACCTTGCTTGGGAAAGTTATCTGTTCAAGCTTAACCCTTTATTTGTTACGGTATTATAGCGCTACGTTTTTATCCTTCATGGAATATTGGTATCCCCTCTGCGTGGCATTCTGGAGCTGGCTCTTGTGGGGTGAAGTTTTGACCTATCATTATTGGATCAGCGCTGCGATTGTATTATGTGGCCAGCTATTGTTTTATGCGTCTGTACCGCGAAAAGCAGCCTGATTTATCGATTGATTGAATTAATTTTTTGATAGCATGTGTGTCATTTTTTGATCTTGCGATTGCAAGTTCGGATATGAGAAGTGCGCGATATGCATAGTTAAATTCTTGAACTTCAGCCTCATTGAGTGAGCTTAAAAAGCGTTCAAAAGTAGAACGTTGTTTTTCCATCGTCATGCTAACTTTAATTGCAACTGAAAGCCCATGGCTTCAAAAATAGCTGCAAGATTATCAAAGGTAGGGTTGCCATCTTCAGAAAGCATGCGATAAATGCTCTGGCGGGATACTCCAGCTGTTTCTGCAAAGCTTGTTATGCTGCCATGTGCTTCAATAACATCGCGAAGTGCAAGTAAGAAAGCTTTTTTATCACCGCTTGCTAATGTTTCATTAAGATATGCAACAGCAAGTTTCGGATTTTGAAGCCTTTCTTTGAGAAAGTCATTGAAACTGGTAAATTCTCTTGTTTTTGTCATTTTTTTAACTCCCTATAATCAATCCAGTAGCGATATGCTTTTTTTATATCGCGACTTTGGGTTTTCTTTTCTCCCCCGGTCAAGAGGATAACGATCGTCGATTTTTCTTTTCCATAGTAAATCCGGTAGCCTGGTCCATGGTCTATTACTATTTCATATATCCCATTGTGCCCTTTGATTGGTTTACATGTGCCAAAATTCCCATCTCGTATACGATTGAGCCGATCTAATACAATGGCTTGTATCTTTATACTTAGGTCATCAAACCACAGGGCGAACGGTTTTTTACCCGTATCAGTGCTATAGATAACTATATTTACTACTTCCACGTCTCAATCGTAACATATATGAGACAGTTTTGCAATAGTTTTAATGGTCATATATTGCATCACCGTTTAGCAGTTGGCTTTTGTAGGGCGAGTTATTGCCTTATTCATTATTGCATTAGCGCAGCGATTGTATTATGCGGCCAGTTGCTTTTTTATGTCTATACAAAGAAAACCAGAATCTGTATAGTGATGGCAATTTATGCTTACATTATACACTTTAAGGGATGTAATGAACTTATGTTGCTGCATCGTTATGCTCATCACAATAGCATTTCCTCTTTATGGTGCTGATAAACAATTTAATTTTGATTTTTTCCAACATTTGCCGCAAGATTTGCAAGGAAAAATTTGTGCTTTGGTATGTGATACGAATGTGAATAGCTATCCGGTAACGCAAGAGCAGAAAGAAGAATATCTTATTTTGCCAACCACAACGTCAATACATCCCATACGAGTAGCCAGTTCTCGTGAAGATTTGGATAAAGATCTTTCCGTAAAGCCGAATGAAGTATGTGTGCCTCATGCACAATGTTGGGTAAAAAAAACGCCTGCATATAGAAATACCCTTTGTGTGCGGCTTGATAATGATCTCAAAAAAACGCAAGCGGTATATTACTTACCTCCGCAAGCCAATGGCAAATCTTTTTTTGATGGTGTTAATACTGAAGGTTTTGGTTTTTATGCATTGCAAAATTCAGAAGGTGAAATATATGGTACTTTTTTAAAGGAAAAAACACACGAGCTTTTAAAGCGCTGTTCCGTTGATAAAGAGTGGGATCTTTTATGGAATGGAACTCTCAGATCATGTACGGTGCAGCACGATATGAATAGAATTTTTATTTCAAAGGATAGTGCCAATAAAAAGCATGTTTTAGTAATATATGAACGGGATAGGGATCGCGCAATAGGTCAAGTGGGTGCGTTTGAAAGTAGCAAGGCAATAGAAAAAACAGTCTGTTTTGGCAATAATATTTTTGCCTGTATTAAGGATGATAATACACTCAATTTTTTTTCCTTAAAAAATGGTAGCATAACCTATTTTTTGGATTCACCGCGAATATGTTTTAAAAATATTGCCGTGAATCCGAGCTTCGAGAATAAAAATGGCTTTCGATATCGCTTTGCGGTGCAGGGTCCGGTAAAAGAAGATAAAACGGCTGATATTTATGTGTGCGATTTAAGTGAGTGCTATAAGCCTACGTTGTTCTATACACACACCATACCGAATGCCGATTGCGTAAAGAATTTTTACTACGAACATGATGAGATTCGGGTTGCGTATCATGATGCAGAGAATACTAACCTTATCACACGTATTGATCTGTATAAGGATAACTTCACCGCACTTTGGTTTGGTTATATGATGCGCCATTATGGTAGAGAGAAAAAAACACAATAAAAATGCTGTATATTTTCCTGCTTCGTGTATCCTAATATGCAATTAAATTTCAATCTTTTAGCATGGCGAAGCCTGACGTAGCCGCAGGCGTAGACAGGAGCATCGTATGAAAGCGCGATATGGCTTATGGTTATTATATGTGGTGGGTATCAGTGCAATAGGTTGGTATGGGTATGGGTATTTGTTTGATAGCAAAATACCTTCTGTTGCTTTAATTGGGCTTGAAGATGGTGCCTATTGTGCACGTGAGTTGTGTTGCGGTGTGCGAAGTGATAAAAATGGTACGGTGCATGTATCCCTCGATGGTAAAGATATGCCACAGCTAGTGGTATCAAAAATTGCCTCAGGCGAATATCAATTTACAATACCAACGCAACAACTTGCGGATGGCAATCATCAATTGAAGGTATCTTTTACTGATGGCACGTTTCACAAAAATAAAGTGGTGTTAGAGCGTTCATTTACCGTTGATAATGTGCCCCTTGCAGGTTCATTTATTACGAGTGATTTGTATAATTCAGTGCAACAAGGCCACACCGTACACTTGCAAATGCAGGTGAATAAAAACTTGAAATCGGCAACTATTCATGCACTTTCTAAAGCGTATTCATGTGTGCAAGAAGCGCCGGGCTCTAATGTGTATGAATGCTTTGTGCCTATTGCATGCGAAGAGCAGCCAAATGCCTATCTTTTTACCGTTGATTTAATAGATCACGTGGGTAATACCGTAAATCTTGATAAGGTTGTGCAAGTGAAACCATATCCATTCAAAAAACAGATGCTTACTATTGATCAGGCAAAAATAAAGCATGAACAAGAAACGGGTACCGATCAGAAAGCGTTCGAAGGATTGATTGAGAAACTTACACAAGAATCAAGCCAAGAAAAGTTATGGCGCGGTCAGTTCTGTGCACCAACGGAGATCAAAAAAGTAACCTGCGATTTTGGCACCGTGCGCACTACGCAACATAAAGGGCGCTATGCACACAAAGCGGTTGACGTGATTAACTATCCACGCAGCGTGGTGTGGGCACCGCAAGATGGCCGCGTAGTGGTGAAAGATAGATTTGCTGCAAGTGGTAACACCGTGGTGCTTGATCATGGCTGTGGTGTGCTTTCTATGTTTTTCCACTTAGAAGATTTTGCAAATATTAACGTTGGTGATGTGATATCACAAGGCAATCCGCTTGGTACAGAAGGTAAAACGGGTTATGCAACCGGTTACCATTTGCATTGGGAGATGCGGGTTGCTAATATACCGGTAAATCCTCTTGAATGGATTGAACCTACGTTCTAACCGGTACGGTGTATCATGAGCTATCGGATTATGCCACCAGGCTCGTATCATTTTTGGCGTTTTGGAATGATAAGC
Source organism: uncultured bacterium (assembly GCA_963704465.1). Classification (GTDB taxonomy): domain Bacteria; phylum Babelota; class Babeliae; order Babelales; family Vermiphilaceae; genus MFD02979-c4. The sequence continues at coordinate 1,199,018 of OY969901.1, read as the reverse complement.
CCACTTATACGGTGGGCTTTTACTCTAGGCATTTGCTTTGCCTTGATCATGACGTGGTATCTCGTTTCCACACGTTTATTACTGCGTTCATCATCAGATGAATTATGGTGCGCTCAATGCACCGCGCAACTGGCAGAACTTGCGGTATCGAGTGATGAATTTATTAAGCCTATTGATACATCAGAAAATCAAGCAATGTTTGCATTGCTCAATGCATGTGAAAAAAGCGGCTTTACAGTGCAATCATCTACGAGTCAGAAACCGACAAAGAAAAACAATCTAACCCTCCAACGTATTAACCTTATCTGTACAGGATCTTTAGAACAAATTAAGCTTTTTTTGGATCAGCTTGCAGATGGTGCTCTTGTGCTCTCAAATCTTGAAACACATGTCACCAAACAACAAGAAAACCTGTATAAGGTTACCTTTTTTCTTGAGATTATCGCCGCTTGAGCATAAAAAAATCCCTTCAACTTAGAATAAGCTGAAGGGCTAGGGGGGGTGAACAATACGATTCGTACTGTTCTTTTAGGGATTTTTTATTTCTTATGTGATTGGTTGTTTGTGCTGATTGCATCGACTAATCGTAGGCTAACAAGGGGCGGCAGATTTGTCAAACGTTGGTGTATTAAAAATGGGCTTGCAATTTCTTCACAACGCTGTATTCTATTTGTAATGACTTTAAATCCTCTATAAATGGAGTTATTCTTATGAATAAGCGTTTCGTTCTTTTTATCGCCTTGTTAGCGACTGCGCCAGTATTAGCATCTGATGAACAGCAAGAAATAGTAAAAAACTTGTTTTTTACGCAAGAAGGATTAGTTCTTCCTCATCTTAATGAAGAAACTAATTTTAGTTTAGTCTCTAAAGATTTTAATAAACGGCTCGCCATACATAAAAACGATCAAATTAATGATTTTAAAGCTAAATTTCCTGCACACAATCCTAATCGCAAACTTCGAGTATGGGTTAAAAGATCAGAAAATTCATCTTCATTAGTTAATCTTCCTTTTTCAAGTCTGCTTTTTGGTCAATCGGGCAATTATGTTTATGGATTGACGCATAATACTGTACCGTTACAGCAATTAAAAATTCCCTTAAAATCAATACTAAATGCTGAGCTTAAGCCTGTTGAACATAAAAATAAAAGTGGGCAAGTAATAAAAGGGGAAGAAATAACAGTAAGCGGTGCAAGCGTGGTTAACTATGACATGGGTTCAGAGCCTATAGAATATACTATTGATACACCTTGTTTCGATTGCGTTGTGAATGAAAACAAACAAATGCGTGCAGTGTATGTTGGATCAAAGCAAAATAATAATGTTAAATATCATAAAGTGCTCGTAGGGAATCATAAAAAATACTCTGAAGTAAATATATCTTTACCGAATGATCAAACACCTTTCCTTTTGCCGAATAACATAAATGGCTCAATAGAAGTATGGTATCAGTCTTCAAATGGATATAAAGAGCCGGGTGTTCAAATTAATCGCGGTGAATATCAATTTTTTGATATTAGTGCACAATCTTGGAAAGCTAAGGAAGAATTTAAGCCGAAAAAATCAACTAACAATACATGTGTGATTTCATAAATCTACGTTAATAATACTTTGACACTAAAGAAACCCATGTAAGCATTAAAATTCTTACGTGGGCTTCTTATTTTATGAATGTTTTTATAATTCATCATACGTTGCGTTTTCAAACAACGTAATAATATTTTCAGCAAACTCTTGCGCTGCTTTTGGATCGGTGGCAGTGATAATAGTATGATCAACCACACAGGTTTCGCGTATGTAGTTTACGCCGTGTTCTTTAAAAATTGCGCCAAGTTCATGATCCTCATCCCAGCCGGTGGCGCGCATGCCGGTTAAAATATCGGCGCGTGCAAGAATACGTGTTGCAATACAGATTGCGCCTAAAGGTTTTTCTGTTTCATGAAAGCGGCGGAGTATTTCATGCATCTCTGGCGTATCAAGATTTTCAAGGCAGCCAGAACCACCAATTAAAAATAACCCATCAATCGTATCAAGCTTCAACTTTGAAAGAGGCACGTCAACCTTTGCACTTACGGCGGCAATAGTAGATGTTGCAGTGCCCGGTTTATTGCTCACCGTTAATACTGAATATCCTTCAGCATTTAATATTTTTTTCGTAACGCCATATTCAATGGGTTGAAAGCCGTTGTGTGCAATGATCAGTGCAATTGTTTTTGCCATAGGTATTCCATAATTATAACTATTTTTATCTTATTTACTTACCGCTTGCCAGTCTGCGCCGCGGCGTGTTGTGGCCGTCAGGTGTACGTTCCAATCAACGATTGATTCGAGTGTTTGTTTTGTTAATTCTTCAACAAGATAAACCTGTTCTGCACTTGTTTCAACCAAAATTTCATCGTGTATTTGAAGCAAAAGCTGCGCGGGTAGGTTGTGATCTTTAAATTTTTGGTTTAGTTGAATCATGGCTTTTTTCATCACCTCTGCAGCAGTTCCTTGTGCCACGGTGTTAACGGCAACGCGGCATGCTTCTTGAAAAAGCACTTTGTTTCTTTCCCGAATGGCGGGAATATACCGCCTGCGGCCCCAGTGAGTGGTCACGTAACCATCTTTTTGTGCTTGTGCAATAATTGATTCCATCCAGGCAGCAACACCCTTGTATCGTGCAAAGTAGCGATCGATATAATGCTTTGCAGAAGCGAGTGAGATTCTTAAATCTTTGGATAAACCAAATGGGGTGATGCCATAAAGCACGGAGAAGTTGATGCGTTTGCCAATTTGCCGTTCTTCGTGTGTGATATCATCTGCGTTTTTATCGAAAAGGTGCACGGCCGTTTCTCGGTGAATATCGCGCTCTTCTTTGAATGCTGCAATGAGTGTTGGATCTTGTGATAAGTAGGCAAGAATGCGCAGCTCAATTTGTGAGTAATCAGCAGATACAAACAATTTGCCATCACCCGCTTTAAATGCGGAGCGTACCGTGAGGTGATCTTCTGCATCGCCTACGGGAATATTCTGCATATTCGGATCGTTGCTTGAAAGGCGGCCGGTTGCAACACCGGTTTGATTAAAGTTGGTATGTATTCTGCCGGTGCGTGCATTGATGTTTGCGGGAAGTGCATCAACATAGGTGTTGAGCAGTTTAGAAAGTTCACGATGTTCCAGCAACATTTTAGGCACCGGGTGCAGTGGTGCAAGTTCAACGAGTACGGCATGTTTAGTTGATTGATCCCCAGACGCATTTTTTACCACTGGTGGCAGCTTCAATTGATTAAAGAGCAGATCTTGCACCTGCTTTGGTGAGTTAAGATTGATCGGAATCAAAAGACCTGCGGCATGGGTGATATCTTCTTCGAGCCGTGCAAGTTTGCGGTTAATAATTACCCGTAGATGGCTTAATACCGTAGCATCGCACCAAATGCCGGCAGATTCCATTTCATAAAGCACTTGCGTAGTTGGCAGTTCCAGTGTGGTGTATAATTCCTGCAGGTTATGTTTTGCAATCTCTTTTTCAAGAATTGGCACTAATTTTAATGTTTGGATTGCATCGAGCGCGGCATACCATGAACCTTCTTGAATACTGATCTGTGCAAAGGTTTTAATTTTTTTTCCATCAACAAGATCATCAAATTCTATCATTGATTCGTGCAGATAAAATTCAGACAATGTTTTGAGCCCCACGCGCTGCCCATCGGGCACCACGAGCGATGCGGCAATCATGGTATCGTGTGCAATGCCCTTAAAATGAATGCCATGCTGTGAAAGTACTTTTTGATCAAATTTCGTATTTTGCAGATATTTTTTTATCGTTTCATCGCTACATAATGGCCCCAGGTGGCGCGCGATAGTGGCGGCATCAAGTTGTGATTCGCCGGTAGTGTGTCCGCAGGGAATGTAATATCCCACGGTTGGTTCACAGGCAACGGAAACGCCTACGAGCGTGCAATCAAGCGGTGGGCGGCCATCGGTTTCTGTGTCGATGGCAAAGGCACCAGCTTGTTTTAATGTAGCGCACAATGCTACGAGTGCAGCTTCATCGGTAATAACCTGCACCGTAATCTGTTTTTTCCAGTATGCAAGCCGATCGGTGTATGGCGTGGTTGTGGTAGTGGATGGTATCAGGGATTTAAAATTGAGCAATTTAAACAGATCAACAGCTTTGCTCCATTGTGCTGCGGTAAACGCGGTATCCTTAGCAGCAATGTTTGTTTTATAGTAGCGAAGTTTAAAAAGCTTTTCGCTCAGAAATGCATCATCTTTATGATTTTGTAGTGCGCTCAAGCTGCGCTTGCTGGTGATTGAATTGAGATTATTATACACCTCGCTCATGGTGGCAAATCTGCTTACTAATTCTAAAGCCGATTTATCACCAATGCCCGCAACACCGGGAATGTTATCGGAGCTATCGCCAACGAGTGCATAATATAAAAGCACACGATCTACCGGCATGCCAAGCCGCTCTTCATAGGCAGTTTTATCGTAGAGTTTTTCTTTGAGTGGATCGTAGATACGTATTGATTCATTCGTGAGCAGTTGGCCCATATCTTTATCGGCGGTGATCACCACCACGTAAAAACCTTCTGCTGTAAAATCCTTACTCAATGCATAGAGAAGATCATCAGCTTCTATGCCTGTTTGTGCAACCTGCTTGATGCCAATCGCATCACAAATTTGTATAATGCGATCTTTCTGCGTAAACAGTGTATCGGGCGGTGCTTGGCGCGTTGCTTTGTAGGCAGGATATTCTTCATGTCGTGCGGTTTCACCTTTACTATCCCACACGAGTGCAAAATAATGCGGATCGAAGCTATCGATCAATTTTTTCAGCATGCGGCAAAAACCAAACACTGCATTAACCTGCTCACCTTCTGGTGTGCTCAGTGGTTTGATGCTATAAAATGCACGATATAAATAGGAAGAAGCGTCAATTAAATAAACCGTTTTTTCTTTGGGCAGATTCACAAAAATCCTTGCTTTGCATGAGTATGGTTCTAGTCTGCCAAATAAATAGGATAAGTGATAGCGATGAGTGTGTGCATGAAAAAGGGCCGGAGATTAATCCGACCCTATTGATTATTGCGCTTGAAGATACTTTAAACAGAATATAAAGTATGTTCGTTGATGTTGCGTTTGTGTACGACAATCAATCCAATAACCGATATTACCATCATAAGCTGCATGCTTTTCATCGCTTAGCCCACTAATCATGAAATTGAGGTCAATGATTGTAACTTTTGCTTTGTCTTCTTTAGACCATGTTTCAAAGTCAGTTACGAACATTTTTAAGCTCGTAGGCAACTGATCTTTATAAAATTCAAACGTCTCTCGATTAGCAATTGTCTGTTCTTCTTCAGTTTCTTCTTGTGTTGGTTGCATAAGGCCATGTAATCCTAATGCTACTGCTACTGCGCATGCTTTTGAACTGATCTGATGCCAGAACAGTGTGTTGCTAAAATCGGTATTTAATGGCGCAAGGCTTTTTACGGTGTTTGCCATAAATTCAGCATCGGGCACCTTATTATATGAAGTATCTGGCGTGATAATGCGCTCAGAGCCATCAACGTTGTGCGTTGCATGATACTTCAGATCTTCAATGAACTGTTTTTGTGCATCTGTTGTTGCAGATGTCAGTATGTTTTGTGTGCGTGCATCTAAATAAAGCCATGCACATACTGCTGCTACAACGGCGGTAGCGGCACCAATTTTGGCCCACCTTGACCAACCCTTTTGTTCAACTTGTTCAACGCATACAGTTGGCATTACAGCGCTGAGCATGCAGCTTGCCATAACGGCTAATAAAGTTCTTTTTATAGTAGTATTCATAATTTCTCCATTTATGACTGTATTGTGTTGGACTCGTCTGATTTCTCGGTGGTATCTTCATTTGAATTCATGAGTAAATAGCCACCAATGAGTGATGTTGCAAAGCATAGTTTTGAGGCTATTTGGTGCGCAAGTAAATTCATGTTAAATGCGCGCATATAGCGTGCCAGATCTGAAAGTGTAATGCGGTCTCCATAAGCCACTAAACATTTTAGGTCTCCCCATATATCTTTAGTAACTTTGGATACTGATGTTACCATGTTGCCAAAACGTGCGTTTTCATAGAGTTGACCATCAACTATAACTTGATTCATGAGCTGTTCTTCGCTTAGGTTTGGATATTTGCGGAGTTCGCCATTTGTTTCAAAAAATGAACGATCTCTTCCATTCACTAAAGCATTAGTTGTTGCATTCAGTTTGCTATTGAATTGGCTCTTCAGATAATAATCTAAAAGCAACCAACCCGCGATGCCGCCAACAACCAGAGTTGTGCCAACAATCGGTTTTTTCCACTTTTGCCAGGTTGTTTTTGTTTCTTCAGCGCATAGTGGCGCAGAGATACTGCATACGGCTAAAAAACCAGCTAATACTGCATGAGATAGATTCTTCATATAAATCCCCACTTAAACAATGATTTTATACGGTACTGTCTTTAATTATATATAAATGTTTCAAATTGTCAATGCGGTGCATGGGTAATATATGGATTTGTAACGTTTCAGTCGAAGTTTTGCCTGTTTTTTCACGAAATTATTGTGCAAATCTAGTAGTCAATGCCTAAATTCGCACAAAATGCTTTAAGGCATCGATTGGATCGGTAAAATTATATCTAAAAATAAGAAGTTAAAAATTCTTGGGGTGGGGAAAAAGAACGTAATAGAGTTGTTCATTATTGACTTACCCCGTACCTTTGTGCTAAATTAGGCATTGATACCTAAATTCGCACAAAAGTGGTAAAAAGTATGATTGCACGCAGAGATTTAGAGCCTACGCTCAAACGATTTAGCAAATTTCCGGTGGTAGTAGTGCTGGGGCCCCGTCAATCGGGTAAAACAACGCTGGTGCAACATCATTTTAAAAATCATCATTATATAAACTTAGAAGATCCCAAAAGTCTTGATTTTGTGACTAACGATCCAGAGCGTTTTTTGCGGGAGCATGAAAATCAGCATGGTATTATTATCGATGAATTCCAGTATGCGCCGCGCTTTCTTTCATACATACAGTTGGCAGCAGATGCGCATAATAGGCCGGGCTATTTTGTATTGACGGGATCGCAAAACTTTCTGATGAATGAGGCTATCAGTCAGTCTCTTGCGGGCAGGGTTGGCATTTTACAACTGTTACCACTTTCCATTCATGAGCTTATAGAAAACAAATTCATGCCAAAGAACGCTGATGAGTTGTTGTTTCAAGGTGGTTATCCTCGGCTCTATGCGCAGAATTTTTCCCCACAAGAACTTTTCCCATCTTATATACGGACCTATGTTGAGCGAGACGTGCGTCAGCTTATACAGGTAGAGAATCTGAGTGCGTTTCAAAAGTTTATGCAGCTGTGTGCTGCACGGGTGGGTCAACAACTCAACATTAGTGATATTGCAACACAATGCGGCATTGATCAAAAAACGGTGCATCGTTGGCTTTCTATTCTTGAGGCAAGTTACATTATCTTTCTTTTAAAGCCTTATTTTAATAACTTCACGAAGCGGGTAACTAAAACCCCCAAGCTTTATTTTTATGATACCGGCCTTGCATCTTCTTTGCTCGCTTTGCGCTCGGCGGATGATATCGCGTTGAGCAGTTTCCGTGGGCCCCTATTTGAAAATCTTATTATTGTTGATATGTATAAGCAGTTTTATAATCTTGGTATTGAACCAACATTGTATTATTGGCGCGATCTGAACGGCCGCATAGAGATTGATGCGCTGATTGATCTGGGCATTCGATTAGTGCCTCTTGAGATCAAATCAGGCGAAACGATTGTGCCTGAATTTTTCAGAAGCATTGCTAACTGGTCTGAAGTGGCTGCAACAAGCCCAGAAGATGGTTACATTATTTATGCGGGCACATCAGGCCAAAAGCGCAGTGGTGGCACTATTATATCGTGGCATGATGCGGGGAATTTAATACCAACGCTTGAGCGTAAACCTTAATATACCTTGCGTGGTCCGCCAGTTTTGCGTGCGGTTCTCGCATCAGTTTGTGATCCTGCAAGGCCAAACTCATACGCGTATTGGCCATTGTCACCAATAATAAAGGTGCCGCCAAGATGCCATGGGTGTAATCTTTGTGGGAAGGTGAACTCATAATCATTTTCGATTACGTTAAAATCGCCCGCGCCTCGTTGGTTGGTGATTAATGATTCGGTCCAGATAATGTTTGGCACATAATCAATACCGCCAGTGTTTACGTTTACCGTATTATTACGTGTGCTGAGTTCATATGCGCTGCCGCCTACGCTTACTTTAGCGCCATTACTGCCGATGAATTTAAGAGTAAATACCGCAGCGTAGCATTGTATACTAATACAGCTAAGCATGAAAATAATCGATATCTTTTTCATGAACCTCTCCATTTAATAACCATTTCTATGCTCATGATATCAAATTTGACCTTCACATTGGAAGAGTATGCGATTTTCATAGATTATCGATATTTACTCGCTTCAAAATGCTTATTATAGCGATTGGCACGCGCTTTAGGCCTCTAGCGAGTTATGATAATGCCGATTGGATCGTGAAAACGCACACTAATTTGACAATCTGAATACATAATATATACTTATTACAGTACTTAAAAACCAGATAATTGGGGGCTTTTATGAATAGAAAATTTATCAAATACTTTTTGATAATGTTCATTGCGGGTGGATCATCAACAACTTTACCCGTGGGTTTTGAAATTACGTATGATGGTGAAGAAGTAAAAGTAAATGGACAAAATATTAATGATGAAAAATCATCTGGTTATATGTTAACCAAAGTGTTATTGCCTATAGTTGCTGTTCCATTATTACATAAGATTGGAAAAGCAGAAAATACACCAGACGGTTATTTTAAATCCTATGTTATAGGAGCTGCGCTTAGCTCGATTGCTACGAATACTCTGTATGGCAAAGTAGTAACGCGACGAAAAGTTTTTAATAAAGTGGGCAGTGTAACTGGCGCTTTAATTGGTAATGAATTAGGTAAATATCATTCTATGATTGATCCTGTTGCATTTTGCCGTCACCTAGGGAGTGCTATGGTATCTCAAGTATGTGGTGATGAAGAGCAAAGTCGCATATATCTTGGTAAAGCGGTGGGTGAACAGCTTGGTATGGCTTTGCTTCCACCAGAACAGAAAGAAATGGCTAAAGTGTGTGGCAGAAATGTGGGTGCTGCATTATTAAGCAAAGAAAACGCGAGAGCTTTTTATGCAAAAAAAGCAGCAGTACAACCAGCTGTAATTTATGCATTCAAAAAATATGATTCGAGGTTTTCACAATTGGTACAAACTGCACGCGATCGAAACCTTATCCCGCCTAGCACAGTAGCTGCCAAGTCAGAACAAGCATTTCAGATGAGTTGCGATAAGGATTCTCAAAAGGTTACATCTTTGTTGTTTAAATACTTGGGTTGGAACAAGAAATAACTAAGTTGCGTAATGCAAGCACAATACCAAAGCTAACAATTACTGTGTAGCAATTTAAAAAGGCGTCGGAGTTCTCCGACGCCTTTTTTGTGCTTACAAAAGCTTTTCATACACCTTCGCAAGCTCTTGCCATGAAACAACAGAGCCTTGTGAACGCTTTTGCGCGTGCGAACCTCCATACACTACCACGGGTTCTGCAATCTCTTTGCTTTGTTCTTTAAGCCAGAGTGCGGTATCAAAAAACGAGCTTTGTATGGTTTCAGCGGCTTTAACTTCCACGGGGATTGTCTGTCCGCCTGTTTCAATAATTAGATCGATTTCATTTTGGTTGGTGTCTCGGTAGAAAGAGAATGCGTGATGAATGCCTCGTGCATAGAACTGTTTCATCAGGTCAACGATCACCATATTTTCAAAAAGGCCGCCAAAAAGATCCCGTTTTTTAATGAGGGTTTCTTCATTGAGGCCAATAAGTGCTGCAGCGAGCCCAACATCATAAAAATAAAGTTTTGGGGATTTAGTAACGCGTTTACCGAGATTCTCGTGATATGAAGGCATTAAAAAGAGAATAAAGCTTGTTTCAAGCAGAGCAAGCCATGCGCGTGCAGTGGCAACATTAATGCCGCAGTTGGTGGCAAGATCAGTGTAGTTGAGCGTGGTGCCAATGCGCAGAGCACAGAGTTGCATGAATTTTTTAAACGTTAAAATATTATCGATATTCTTGATGGTGCGAATATCACGTTCCACATACGTAAAAATATAGTTTTCGTAATATTCTGCGGCTTTCATGTTTGGCTGATAAACGCGTGGATAAAATCCTTTGCATATTTGATCTTCAATACGATGTTGCAGCAAATGAGCACTTGTCAGCTCTGGTATAGAAAGGGGGAGCAGTTTATAAAAATAAACCCGGCCAGCGAGTGATTCATTAATTTTTTCGTGGAGCAGAAAATTCTGGGAGCCCGATAAAATATAACGCCCCGGCCGTGAATCTTTATCAACTTCTACTTTGATTTGTGAAAAAAGCTTAGGGGCATACTGGGCTTCATCAAAAATAACTCCCTTTGCATCTTGATAGGTGTTCAGGAAGCCTTTTGGATCAGTATTGGCAAAATTATAGAGCTCATCATCTTGCATATCAAGGTATATATAATCAGGGAACAGTTCTTTAACCAACGTGCTTTTTCCCGATTGGCGCGGGCCAATAACGGCCACTACGGGCACTTGCTGAGCGCCAGACTTGATTAAATCAGCTATGTTTCGCTTTATAAACATATAATCCCCCACTATGCAAAATGATTAACGCATTCAATGAAAATCATACACTATATTAATCGATTTTCATAGATTATTGATATTTACCCGCTTAAAAGTGCTTGTTATATCGATTGGGAAGTGATTAGGCCGGTGGAGACCTATGATAATGCCGACTGGATCGAGAAAACGAGCATGAATTTGACAATCTGAATACATAATATATACTTATTACAGTACCTAAAAAACCAGATAAATTGGGGGTTTTATGAATATTAAAAATCTATCATTATTAATGGCATGTGCCTTTGCAATGCCTGTATGTGCTGCAGAAGAAGTTTCTGTGGTGAGCCAAACAGAAGAGCAACGTGATTATGCCAAAGAAGATGCTGCAAATACCAAGGTTGCACTGGCAGAAGCAGGAATGTTTTATGGCGCAGCGATTGGTGCTGTAGCAGGTGTGGCAAATGGCTCTATGCTAATGGGTGGTGCAATATGCGCAATGCCAATTGCAGCATATTGTGGATTGCGTTATAAATATAAAAAAATGTTCGATGAAAAAGCGTATGAGCGAGTGTGCGATACGGATAATGGTAAGCTTATGATGTTTACTTTAGGGCCAATTGCAATTCCTGTGTGCTATGGCACCTTGGGGTATCTGGCCTTATATCTATCAAGTATGGCTGGATGGACTGTAGGTGGTGCTGCAGGTACGATAATAGGTAAACTTTCAGCTGCTGTAGGTATAACAAATGAAGTGGCTACCGTAACAGCTCTTGGTGCTGCAATAGCCGTGCCTACAGTGTTTGAAACAAAAGCAGAATTAGAAAAGCAAAAGCTTGAATATGAAAAAGCTGGTATAAACTGTACATTAAGTTTACCAGAAAAATTTTGTTATTTTTTCCCTAAGTATTGCAGAAATATAGCATACGTATCTGCTTCATTGGCTGCGCTTGCGTATATGCAAGCACAATACAAATAACTAAAAACAATTGCATAGCAATTAAAAAAGGCGCTGGAGAAATCTGGCGTCTTTTTTTGTGCCATATTTTTGAGTGCTGCCACCGTTATTGTGGTATACTTGTTTCATGTTTATTCAAGTAAAACTTCTTAATGGATTTAAAGAGCCGCTCTGGTATGCTGCGCCGGATGAGCAGGCGGTAACCAGTTTGTTGGGCAGCATTGTACAGGTGCCCTTGCAGCGGCGGGTAACCCCCGCGGTGGTGATTCATGAACAACAGGAAAAGCCTAATGTTCGTTTTGCTATTCGCACTATCGATCGGTTTGAGCGGTTCCCTGCTGATGCACAGTATTGGCAGTTTTTAGAATCCCTGGCCGCCTATCATGCTCTTGAGCCTTCTTATTTAGTGCAACGATTAAAAGGCTTTTTATCTGCTGAATCGATCAAAAAACAACTTGAACAATCGGCTTCATTATATGCGCCTGCTGTTGCAGTAACAGAATCTGCGCGCGTTTCAGCATTAACTGATGAGCAGGAGCTCGCGTATCGTGCAATTGCCTCCGATATTGAAGCGTCACGCTATCAAACTACGGTGCTTCATGGGGTTACCGGTTCTGGTAAAACGGAAGTGTATAAAAAATTAATTATAGATGTGTTGGCGCGGGGCAAAACAACGCTGTTTCTAGTGCCAGAAGTAACCTTAGCCGTTTCCTTTTATGCGCGGCTTAAAAAAAGTATGCCAGAGCATGTTCCTTTTTATAATTTTCATTCCGCTTCTTCCGCAAAAGAAAAAAAGGAGCTTTGGGCTGCATTGCTTGCCGGTATGCCGGTGGTGATTATCGGCGTGCATCTGCCCTTGCTTGCACCGATTGCTAACCTTGGCCTTATTATTGTGGATGAAGAGCATGAGGTTGGGTATCAAGAAAAAAAACATCCGTATATTCATTCTAAAGATGCAGCGGTGATGCGTGCGCATAGCTATAAGGTGCCGATTGTGCTTGGTTCTGCCACTCCATCGCTCAGAAGTTTATACAACGTGGAACATAAGGGGTGGCGTTTGTGCACCCTTTCACGTCGTTATGCCGGAGCGTTTCCGACCATTCAGGTGGTTAATCTCACGACTGAACGGAAACGACCCTCTTTTTGGATCAGCACCGAATTGCATAAAGCTATAGAAGATCGATTACGTAAAAAAGAGCAAACAATTCTCTTTTTAAACCGGCGCGGATTTTCTTTTTTTGTGCAGTGTGCGGCCTGTGGCGTTTCATTCCAATGCACTGATTGCTCAGTGAGTTTAACACTCCATCAGGATAACACGTTGCACTGCCATTATTGTACCTATAGCAGGCCAATGCCAGCCTATTGCATGCACTGCAGCGCTCCTGAATCACAGTTTTTAAAAAAGGGAATCGGTACGCAAAAGGTGTGTGCCATTTTAGAAAAGATCTTTCCGCATGCACGCATTGCGCGTGCTGATTTGGATACCACCAAGAGTAAAAAGAGCTGGCAAAAAACGGTGGAAGATTTTTATGCCGGATCGCTTGATATTTTGGTTGGCACGCAAACGATTACCAAGGGGTATGATTTTCCCAAGGTTACGTTGGTTGGTATTTTATGGGCAGATTTGAATTTGCATTTCCCCCAATACAACGCAACGGAAACAACGCTACAGCAGCTTATTCAGGTGGCAGGAAGAGCGGGAAGGCATACTGAACAAAGCCAGGTGATTGTGCAAACTATGAGCAAGCATGCAGTGTTTTCTTACATTGATGAGTTGCGGTATCGTGACTTTTGTGCGGTAGAGATGCGCTCTCGCCAAGAGTATGGCTATCCACCGTATAAGCAGCTGTGTATGCTTTTTGTGCAGCATAAAGATGAGGAAACGGTAGAAAAGGATGCGTATGCGATCGTGTATTCGCTTTCAACGGTGCGCAATCGCGCATCAAAAGATGTGCAAATCTTGGGGCCTTCAAAGCCGCCGGTGCACATGGTGCAAAAAATACATGTGCGGGAAATTTACCTAAAATCAGCTTCGATGCGTGATATTTTGTTTTTATATACTGCGCTTAATCACAGCCATTATAAAAGTTCTCTTTTATTTATGCCGGGCGTAGTTTGAGAGGAAGGGAAGCTCAATAATTGAACTTCCCCTGTTGCCTTAGCTCTTTTTTTGTCTTTTTGCAGGTGGTTCATCAGATGGTGATTGAGGGCGCTGGTTGATTAAACCAGGAAAAATGTAGATATTGATAAGTTCTTGTAGATTATAAGGCATTTGTTTTAAAAATTCCTTGAGCAGCTGAATCATTCTGTTTCTATCTGGAATGTTCATTAATTGTTCGAGCTGTATGATTTGTGCAAGTGTGAGTGAATCAAAGAGCAGATTTATTTCTGTGGTTACTGTGTGTGATAACAGTGGAAATCCTATAATAGTGTATGTGCCATTTTCATTCTCTTCATTTTCGATCGCGATGAGGCTTTTTTGATTAGGGCCAAAAACTGCTGTCTGAAACATATGATATATGCATTCGGTGCGATTCGCTGGTACATTGATTAACTCTACGGCACTGCGGTTTGTTTGAAGAATTATAAAACTCTCATCATCATTTACAAGCATATACTCTACGTTGCGAGGGTTCGTTTCTGTGTGTATAAAGGTTTTAATTTTTACATCAAAGAGTTCTTGTTGCTCATGATCGATCAAAAAGAATTTTTTAATGCCGGCATTAGTTAACGTCCAAAAACTATTTTCTTCTTTACCTGGGTAAGTATGGTATAGTGTTTCTTCATGCTTTATTTGAGCCAGATCGTGGCCATTTTGGGTTACGTAAATATAAAGAAAATCGACGTTGCCTGTTTTATAGTGTGCATATAAAAATTGGCCATTGTGTGAAAAAAAGCATGATTTAAGAGTGCTTATTTGGGATGGTTTTGGAAGTGTATAAAGATTTGCCGCATTGTCTGTTAAAGTAATTAGATTGATTCCAGTTTCCCCCGCAAACGCTATGTGCATGCCATTATTACTGAGAGCTACCTGTTGTATGGGGTCTTTGTTATATAGAATTCTATTTTTTCCCGTAATATTGTTTAGCAAAATAGCACGGTTTTCATCTTGCCAAAGGCATACATGAGATCCATTAGGAGTTGCTACGAGATGTATATCAATGTTCGGTTTTAATCCAGTGCTCATTGGATTGAAAGATGATCGTGCCAACGTTTTAAGATCTTGTTTTTGTAGCTGATTTTTATTATCGATCCAAAATATATGAGATCCATGTGCCGTTAAGAAAAAGTTTTTATCTTCAACGAGTGGTACAGAGGTTATAGTTTTTGTGGTCGTGGGTGATAGCCTTTCATTATCCCGAATGCTTAAGAAAAATTTTCTAAAGGGCAATGAGGAGTCATTTTTAAGAGGCGCTATATATTTGTCTTCAAGCTTGCTTAACTTTTCTAAAAAAGCGATTTTTTGGTTTTTTGATGGCAATAGCAGTAGTTGCGTTTTTACGCTCGATACCAACGCATCACGTATAAGATTTTTTAATGCATATAGATTGAGCACGGTGCTTGCATGTGCAAAGCCTATTAACTCATCTATAGGCATAGGCATTAAAATTTCTTGATACAAGCGCTCTTCTCCCATTCTTAATAGAACTATTAAAAGACGTATACCTTTGTGTACTTCAGCTGCAGTAATCTCCCGTGCATGATAAAACATTCTTTCAGGATTTAATTCTTTTGCTATTTCTATTTTTTCTTCAAAAAATTTTTCGAGTTCCGAGGGAACACCAATTGACTCGTCAGAACCATCTACTTTGATAAAAAGACAATATTCTGCAGGCAATGAATTTGGCCTTGGTGCTGGTATTGGGGCTTGTATCGGCGCAATAGCAGGTGTTAACATTTCCTGACTGTTTTCTTCTGAATTATCAACGTCCATAGAGAACACTGATATATTTAAACACAGCATCGATACACACAATACATAACGCTTCATGCAACCTCCTTTTAATAAAGCAGTTATTATGTAGTTAGTATATATGAAGGGTATGTTGCTTTGCCATAATTACTTTCTATACCTTTCCATGCGTTCCCTTTCTTGTATCCCCGATGTGGGGTAAGAAGAAAGGGAACGCATGGAAATTTCACTTTTTTTTAGTTCTTTTTTGATTTTTTTGTAGGTGGCTCATCAGATGATTGGGGTCTTGATGCAATATTTATGGAAAATATATAGTGCGTAATCATCTGTTGTGCGTGTGGGGAAACTGTTTTAAGAAATTCTGTTAACTTTGTTATGAATAGATTGTGGTCGGTGATGGTTGAAAGCTCTGTAAGTTGTATAAGTTGTATAAGTGAAAGCTCATCGTAGAGTGTGTTTAAATTGGTGGTCACTTCTGGCGAGGCCTGATTTATAAGTATGATATTACTTGTGCCATCATCATTTGTTTTGCTTTCTATAGCAACTATATTCGTATCTATAGAATGAGGAGTGGCTGTTTCAATGCCCTGATATATGAATTCTGTGCGTTTTCTCGCTATGTTAATAATTTCTATAGCACCCGTATTAGTTTGCAGTGATGCAAGAGTTTCGTTTGGTTGTATTTCCATTGATACTATGTTTTCGCCTAAAGATTCTATTTCAATACTTTCTAAGGCTAAAAGCTGAGGATTGTGTGGCTCAAGACTATTTAACAATATCTTATTGAGAGTATTTTTTGTTAATATCCAGATAGCGTTGTTTGGCATACCAGGTTGGATAAGCAAAGCATCGTTTATAACGAATGTAGCAAGCGCAGTGCCATTATTTGTTGAATAGGTATAAAGAATTGAATTGCCTGTATTTTGTTTATACAGCATGTACAATATCTCCCCATTTGCAGATATGCAATATGATTGAAGTTTTTCATTTGGCGTAAGATTTACTATAGGGATTGCTTTGTCTGCTACTCCATATTTGACTATGAAGGCTTTTTTTTCCATCATTATTGCATAACAATTACCTAAAGAACTGAAGGCGCAGCCTTTTATAGCACCGTTATGGTCGGTTACGGTTATGGCCATGTCTTTTAAGGGATTCCATACAATAGCTTTGTTATTTTGGATAACACAAATGAGTGGGTTGTCATAGCTAATGATTAATTGTATGTCTGCGTTGGGATTAAAACCGCGTTGTACTATATTTAATGTTTGTATTTGGCCAGCGTCGCCATCTGGTATGTGGTAATAATTAATTTTGTTATCTTTCCCAGCCCAAACAATATGTTTGCCGCAGCCAGATAAAGTTATATTTTTATGTTCTCCAATATTTAATCGACTGAGTACTACTCGGTTCTGTGTTGCTCGGTTTTTATCGCGTTGTGCATTAATAAAATTTTTAAATATAGATTTTAAGTTGTTTTTAATCGCTCCATGATAGAAAGGTTCTAGTTTATTAAGTGATTTTAGAAAGGTTATTTTTTGTTGTGCATTTGGCAATGATTCTAGTTGTTTTTTGACAAAAAATGATAATGCTGGGGCTATAATTTTTTTTAAGACCCCTAGTTCAAGAATTGTACTTATATGTGCCAGTTCTACGATGTTTGAAACGGATAAGTTATCAATAAGCATTTGGAGGGTATCGTTTTCGCCATTGCGTTCATATTTTTTTAGAACCATTAAAGCCAAATTGACTTCATTTATGGTAAAACCTGATACATCGATAATCGTATCATCAAACATTTCGGCTTTGAGTAATTGTTTTTCGAAATATTTTTTTAATGACAGGGGAATGGAAATAAGCTCATCAGAATCAAATGCTTTCAAAAAAAAAGGTAAAACTTCTTCCTCTTCATATTGAAGATTCATATTTGGTGCTCTGCCTAGATTAGGGTCATCGTTGCCACCAACATCCATAGCCATCACTGGTGTTATGTTTGAAATGATTGCGGTACATAGAATAAAACATTTTTTCATGAAAACCTCCCTTTAAATATATTTTCATGTTTTTAGTATATATGAAGGGTATGTTGCTTCGCTATAATTATGGGTTTTAGCGTTTGGAGTAATGTGAATAGCATTATTTATGGTAATAGAATCATTTATACCGCAGCGGTTGAGAGAATGCCCGTATGCAGCGGTAGTGGTGGTGAGATCTTTATATGCCTTCCAGGCGTTAAGGGGAATATGACCCTTCCAGTATGGAATAGTAATATCGCGCACCATTCCTTTTTCTATTAACGTTTTTAATGCCTCAAAGGTCCGTTGGCGGGGATGAAGCACTATGAACTGATCGATATAAGATGCGCCGGTTTTTTGGGTAATCGTTGGCAGTGCATGATAGGCAATCCAATTTGCGCCGTCTACCATGCTGCTGCAGCAACTATCAATATCCACCACCGTGATGCCATTGGTTGTATGCACAGCGGTGATGCTTTTGCCATTATCATGCGTAACGTGTATACGATCTTGTTGGGGAAGCATACGTAACACAATAATCCAGGCTGTTAACAGTGCAACTAAGCAGAGCGTTGTTTTGGCAAGTGAGCGATGGCGCATAAACCATACCAGCACAAAGGCACTGATGGGTATGCAAAACAGCAGCGCATAGGGTGGGCATACAAAACCAATCTGCCATGGTGTTTTGATCAGTCCCAGTATCCAGAGCCACCAATCGCTCACGTGGTGCAGTGCTTTAATGCAATACATATTGGGTATAGCGCACAACGTGGTAAAAAATACCGCAAGGGCGCACCAGAGATATACGGTAAGCAGTGGCGTAAAAAACAAGGTTCCCACTGGTGTAAGGTATGAAAGCGGCAGGCCCCAGGCAATGAGAATAGGAAGCGATACGAGCGTTAAAAAAGTTTGTATTGCGGCTCCTTGCAGGAACCAGCGGATAAAGCTCATTTTAATTGTTAGATTCACCGTTTTGAGGGTTTTTAACAACTCTTCTTGGTGTATTGGAACGATTCCAAAGCCATGATCCCAGTGCACAACAGAAGAATCCGCCTGCTATTCCTATGAGCATGCCTATTGCCATATCACGGCTAAACCATCGTAGTGTATCTTGAGTAAGGTACGCTGCAGTAGTTTCTCCAGACATATAAATTGGGTTGTCAGCGGTAGTCATAGTTCGTGTCGCTGGTGTTCCATCAAAATTTTTATATTGAATGGCAATAGTAGCGTTGTTAAACTTTCCCGATACAAAGGGGCTTTTAAGCGTAGGTGTTGCAGTGGGTTCTGTTTGTGCATAAAGAGGGCAAAAGAGAGATATGCTTAGTAATATACAAAGTTGTTTTTTCATAGTATTCACATTTAGAGTTTAGGTGTATGCTGTGCCAAAGAGAGTATATCACAAAGCAAAAGGAATGTGATTATGAAAAGAATTTTTGATCGTCATAAAATGCGCGAATATTTGCAAAATATGTACCATTCAGCGCACAATAAGATATCTCGTGGTGCTGAATTTATCCGTAACATGGTGCCATGGGGACGTGGTGGCCACGGTACACGCGATAAGAATCATAAAAAATAATATACTACGGAGCGTAGTATGCATATTCCGTTAGATTATCTGGAGTCGGTAGCGTATCGGCTCCGTAGATCGGTTATTACCATGCCTACAGAGGCAGGCTCTGGCCATCCTACAACGTGTCTTTCAGCGGTGGATATTTCCACCGTTCTTTTTTGGGCGATCATGCGCTATGATCTGCACCATTTTAATAATCTCAATGCTGATCGCTTTATTTTGTCTAAGGGTCATGCTTCCGCGCTTTTGTATGCCATTTGGCATGAGCTCGGCATTATTTCTGATGCAGAGCTTAAAACCTATCGTCATTTTGATTCGGTGCTTGAAGGGCATCCCACATTCCGTTTTTCTCACACTGAAGCGGCAACTGGTTCACTCGGCATTGGCCTTTCTATTGGAGTTGGTGAGGCCATAGTGGCAAAACAAGAAAAGCGTGATTATACCGTGTATGTGTTGATGGGTGATGCTGAAATCGCCGAAGGCTCTGTATGGGAAGCGGCACAGATGGCATCACACTACAACCTCAATAATCTGGTGGCTATAGTAGATTGCAATCGGCTTGGGCAAAGTACTGAATCGCTCGTTGATTCTGATCTCGAGCTGTATGCGCGCCGGTTTAGCGCATTTGGTTTCACGCCATACATTATTGATGGCCATCATATCGGCGAAATCTATACCACACTCAAAAACCGTTCCTATGCAGCTCCGGTGGTTATTTTAGCACGGACGCGCAAGGGGTATGGGGTTGATTTTGTGGAAGACAAAGAAGGGTTTCATGGGGTGCCCTTTTCAAAAGAGCAACTTGTGCAAGCCTATGCTTCATTAGAAAAACGGTTCTCTCGTGCTGCACACTATAGCGGCAATTATACGTGGCAACCTCAACTGCCCAAGTCAGATGTTATACAGTCAAAGAAAGATCAAATCGCGCTACAGAATCCTCTGTATGTCATTGGTCAATCCGTTGCTACGCGTGTAGCTTTTGGCGAAGCGCTCGTAATGCTTGGCGAAAAGCGCAGTGATATTGTGGTGCTTGATGCGGATGTACAAAATTCAACGATGACCCAAGCTTTTGGCAAAAAATTCCCTGAACGTTTTGTGCAATGTTTTATTGCAGAGCAAAATATGGTGAGCGTTGGCGTTGGTATGCAGCTGCGGGGCAAGGTTCCGTATATTGCAACTTTTGGTGCATTTTTTACCCGTGCACATGATCAGATTCGTATGGCTGCGATTGGTAACGCAGCGCTCCGCCTCGTTGGCTCCCATGCGGGAATCTCCATTGGCGCTGACGGGCCATCACAGATGGCGCTTGAAGATATTGCACTGATGCGCGGCTTGCCCGATTCTGTAGTATTGTATCCATCAGATGCGGTGAGCGCCTATAAACTGACAGAGCTTATGTATGGGTACACCAAAGGCATTAGTTACCTGCGCACAACGCGCATGGCAACACCCGTGCTCTATGATGCAGCAACATCATTTAAGATTGGTGGCTGTTTGGTGCTCCGTGAGTATCCTGATGCACAAGCCTGTATTATTGGTGCGGGGGTGACGCTGTATGAAGCACTCAAGGCCCATGATATGCTGGCAAAACAGGGTATTAATGTTTCTGTGATTGATCTGTATAGCATAAAGCCGCTTGATCGCGAAACGATTATCCGCGTAGCATCAAAGAGCAATAATCGTGTTATTACGGTGGAAGATCATTATCAAGCCGGTGGCATGGGTGAAGCGGTAGCTGCAGCATTGGCAGATACGGATATTGTGGTGCAGATACTGGCGGTGCAACAGTTGCCGCGATCTGGATCTCCGGCAGAATTGCTCGCATGGGCAGGTATTGATGCACATGCTATCATTCAAAAATTAATGTAAAAAATTCGTAAATCAAGAAAATGCCCGCGTGCTCTAAAAAGCATTGGCGGGCTTTTTTTATGCTTTAATTTTTACCTTTTTGAGACCAGCTAAACCATGATGCAAGCCGCTGCAAGAGAGACTTTGGTTTTTCTGGTGCGGGCTTACCTATAGGAGTTGGTTGTTGGGCTTTTACTCGATGAGCAAGTCCTTGTTTGTTTTCAAGAATAATAGGATCGTATTTTGATGGCGTATCGATTTTTACGGTATATTCATTTGGGTTAAATGGCTCTACATAAAGTGGCATTGTATCATTATCATTGAGCATGTTGCCCTTTTTAGTGATTGTAATATTAGGTAGTCGTGCTTCTGTTATTTCATAGGTGTTATTCAAGAAGTCTATTATTTTTCTTTTTACCGATTCGATAGATTCTTTTTCTTCTAGATTGATATTGAATGGTTTTATTTGGTGCCCAATGATGCTTCCTTGGGGAGCAATAGGCCACGTTCTTGAAAGCCTTGCATTGTATTTCCATTTTTGTTCGTCAGTAAAATCGGCAATTGAGTTGCCTTGGAATATGCCAGATTGATCATAGAGTGTAACGTTAATATCTTTTGCAAGACCTGTAAATTCTTTATACATATCGATAACGTTTTTGAGCGGTTGCAATGCGTTTATATCAAGAGTGCTATTGTATTGAATCTGATTCCCGGATCCTTCTATAGTAATAGTTCGATCGGTTGAAAGTTCAATAGGTATAGGCAATCCATCTTCAGTTAAAGAATAATTCATACTTTGAGCCCATGCAGAAAGTAATTGTTTACTTATATGGTAAAAAAGTTGGCAAAGATTTTCATTAAAATTATCATCAGAATCATATTTGGCATCCTGCTTTGTGTTCATAGACCTATGCGTCACAGTTAAATCTGTGTAGAACTTATATTTTGAAGGAGAATCAATAAAACCAAATTTATTACCTAACATTTTTTGTTCACTAAAAACGCGTATCTGAAAAATATTTTTTCCTATAAGAACGGAAATTTTTATGGTTTTTATATCGATTTTATTTTTTTGATTATTATATAACTCGAGATTTGAAGGAGTGTTTTCTAGTATGAATTCTGCCTTAATATCGTTTTCGTTAGACCTAGCGCTTGTATATTCCAGATGTGGTTGAGGATCTACCTTATTAAGCGTTACTACATAATCATTGGCATTAAAATCTTTTCTATATGATGGCATACGATCTTGGTTGCGGAGCATAGTGCCATTGTTGGTAATTTGAATAGTATAATATTCCTTTTCGGGTATTATTTGTTGTTCTGCAATGCGTAATGCAATGTTTGTGTTTAGATCCTTAATAAACTCATTGTGATCAATTAATATGGTAAAAGGCTTGGCATCTTTTAACAGTGTGCCACGCGGCTTTATATTCCAATATCTTGAGGCTTTTACGTATTCAGTGTTTGTTCTATCGAACCAAGATGAATCAACAGTTGTGGTAGAATCAATTTTGTGACTTTTGGAGTTTTCAACGCGTTCATAGATGATATCAGAAGCAAAAAGTGTGTATGCGTTTAATGTGTCTATTAATTTTTTTCCTGAATCACCAACCTTTAAATTTACAGGAATTGGGTTATGCGTGAAATCGCTTATTACTATTCCTTGCCCTTGGCTTGCATTCAATACTGCTATTGAAATGAAGATTAAGCTAAAAACATAACGTATAGTTTTCATAGTCATCTGCCTCCATTATTTTTCTTAATAATACTGTTACCATGATTACAGAATCAATAATAGAATTTTTTTGAATAAAAAGAAATTTTTCGATCTAGCTATTCTTGCTCTTTGGTGAAAGCGATTTGCACGTCTATAGTAGAAAGCTTTTGCAACATTCAAAAACATACCCTTGCACAAGCCTGTATTATTGGCGCCGGTGTAACGGTGCATGAAGCCATCAAAGCGCATGATATGCTTGCAAAACAGGGTATCAAAGTATCAGTGATTGATCTGTATAGCATCAAGCCGCTTGATCGGGAAACTATTCTGCGCGTTGCATCAAAGAGCAATAATCGTGTTATCACCGTGGAAGATCATTATCAAGCCGGTGGCATGGGCGAAGCAGTCGCTGCAGTATTGGCAGATACGGATATTGCGGTGCAGATTCTGGCGGTGCAACAATTGCCCCGTTCCGGATCACCTGCAGAATTGCTTGCGTGGGCCGGTATTGATGCAGAGGCTATTATGAAACAGATAAAAAAATAAAAGGATACACTATGATTTTTCGCACTCAAATTTTTTCAGGAATATTGTTGTTTTCAGCTTTGAGTGGTGCATTGGTTTATGCTGCCGATGAAACACAAAAAGTCGAAATGCAAAAGATAGATAGAATGCTTGAGTATGTTCCAAAAATACTCAACACGTTTGTTGTTGTGGGCAATAATCTAAAAGAGGATCCGATCACCGTATCGGTGGAGGGGGTTAATTTTTGCGCTATTGATCCTGCGTCAGTACATACTTCACCATTTATACTTCCCTATACCAAGTTAAGTGATGAGGTTGTTATAGAAGCGCAAGCGGATCTCCGCAAAATTAAATACTGCTATAATGTTCAGGCGCAAGCTTTGGAAAAAGAGTTTTTACTCATATATCCACGATTATGTGTAACCAGTAATGGTAAACAGAGTTACATTAAGCTTCCAAATGTAGGCAGAATGGGACGATCAACATTAAATATATTTTTGAGTAAGCAAACACAAGAAATAAATGCGGATGTTCATTGGACAAATCTTAATCTTGAATCAATTATTCCCGCTGAAGAGATAGAGGTACGGCCACTACATTTTTTACAATTTATTGCTGATAAAAAAGATCGGTATAATGCAAATTTTTTGCAAAAGTGCGCACAGCATATCGATGAATTAGATGGGGATGGAAAAGAAATAGTAAAAACAGGTCACATGACGTTTTAAGCTGAAGATACATAAAATCAAAAAGTGCCCGCCGTGCTCTAAAAAGCATTGACGGGCATTTTTATTACTAAGGTTTATAGAGTCGGGTTGCTGCAGTGCTGTTTAGTGAGGGGAGAGAGCTGTTTTTGTTTTTTTGACTCCAATACCATAAGCCAGCACCACCACCAATCAGTGCAGCAAATCCCAATGTATTATAGATTTTAGTTTTTTGTTGCTGAAACCAACTTGACCATGCGGCACCTGAAGTCCACCGTTGAAAAAATGATAGAGGTTTTTGAGATATCGGCGGTAAGGGTTTAGGATTAGCAGTAGTTTTTTTGTCGGTGGGTGTATTTTTATGAGAAATCAGGGGCGCATCTATTGGTTGTTTGTTTTGAAAAACTGATAATTGTTCTATCTCATTTTCATTTGTAATTTCTGTTATTGTAGTTATTCTGACTTTTCTTGCTTCGGCCCATAAAGTAAGAAGGTTTTTACCGAGATTGTAGAGTTGGATTGTTTTTGGATTTTTAAAATCGGTTGACTCATAAAAATCATCTTTGGAGGTTAATTCAAGTAGTTTAGGGTACCATTTATATTGCTGAGGATCTTTAATAGTAATTGGCCAGGGCATTATTTTCCTAATTTTTTCTATGGATTTTCTTTCCTGACTTCGGTCAATATCAACATTAATTTTTAACGAATCTTTTTTTATCCATGCATAAATATTCAAATTGCTTAGGTCTATGTTCTGATGATATTCGTGAGATGCTTCCAAATAGGGTGTGTCTTTCAAATTAAAACTCATTAAGTTTACGGAAGAGGCATATTCATATATTAACTTTGGTTTTTGCTCTATTGTTGTATCAGTAAAATTTTCTTGACTCGCATGTAATGTTACACTCAATACGAAAATGAAACTAGCGATAGAACGTATACTATTCATGGCGCATCCTCCTCCATTATTTTTCTTAATCATACTGTTATTACAACTGTAGAATCAATAATAGAATTTTTTTAATGAAAAAGAAACTTTTTGTTTTACGAAAATATTCTCTGTTTTAGATGATATGTGCATGTACGCATTAGGCAGCTTTTGTAACGCTCAAAAACATACCCTTGACTTTTTGACATAAAAAACGTTAAAACACATATGACGTGAGCGACATTTTTCGCGCACTCATGCAAGAAGGGGGGAGCATGAAACTCGCGCGTCGCCAGAACTATTTGGTAAAAAAAGGAGTCATAGCAACGGCTTTGTTGTTGTGTATTTGCTATGGTGCATTTCGTTGCACTCGTAATGCCATTGCACAGGCACCATTGACGATTGTGCATGATCCTGCCATTGCCGAATCCTATCAAGAAGAGCTTACCCAAAGCTTTGCTAATGCGGTGCATAGCCATGGCCCTGCTCATGCGGTTGCAGATCCTGCAAGCTACTCTCCGCTCATTGCAGCATTACAGATTCGGTATACCTATCCGCATCACGGCATGGTGACCTATAACATGGTAGAGCCGTGTGCAGAACTTAATCATATGGTAGTAGCACTCAAATCGGGCGCACTGATTCCCGCGGATGTTCTTAATGCCGAATTTCGTTCTGAATTACCAAAAGTAACGGTGCCACAGCCATTGCTCAATGAATCAAAAGTGCCAAACACTGTTTCTTCTTTTTTGCACGTTATAGCGCCCCATAGTACACAACGCTTTGCGTGTGAATGGCATAATACCGATGTCTGTTATTATCGTGATACAGAAAATACAAAGTATACATTGCTTGCTGATGGGCGCGCCCCACTTTCTGAAGATGATATAAAATTATATGATGCGGTGTTGCATCAGTTTAATCCAGAGCGTTCTGCCAAAGGGTGGATGGTAGATATTCGTTTTAATGGTCAGGTTGTGATAAGTCCTGATGGAGGATTGTAACATGGCACGTGGATTGCTTGATAAAATTATTGCGGCAATTGACGTTGGAACCACGAAGATAGCCGTTTTTATTGCACGCGTTCGTGATAATGAAATTGTAGAGATTATGGGCACCGGTATTGCGCCATCACACGGCCTTTCAAAAGGGGTGGTGGTTGATGTTCCCCGCGCGATTAGCTCTATTGCAGCAGCAGTCAAAGAGGCAGAACTCTTGGCTGGTGTTGAGATAGAATCGGCCTATGTAGGGGTGTCAGGTGCACACATTACGTCGTGCAATTCACATGGCGTGGTTCCCATAAAACGTGGTGAAATAACGCAAGAAGATATCGATGCCGTAATAGCGGCTGCGCAGGCGATTCCAATTCAAGAAGGGCAACAAATTATTCATGTTTTGCCGCAATATTTTACGATTGATGGGCGGGATATGGTGATTGATCCGCTTGGTATGCATGGCATTCGGCTTGAAGTGCAAGCGCATATGGTGATTGGTTCGGTATCATCGGTGCAAAATGTGGTGCGTTGTTGTGAACGTGCTGGCGTGCAAGTGCGCGACGTGGTGCTTGAGCAACTTGCGTCTGCAGATGCAGTGCTTACCGCTGATGAATGCGCGCTTGGTGTTGGAGTGCTTGATATTGGTGGTGGCACGGCCGATTTTGCCGTGTTCCATCGTGGCAGCATTCGCCATACCAAAGTTATTCCCATAGCAGGGAATCATTTTACGAATGATCTTGCGATTGGGTTACGTATATCGCTTGCCGATGCAGAGAAAATAAAAAAAGATATGGGGATTGTAGACCCTTTGTTGCTCAATCCTGCATTGGCGCACGAGGTTGCAACGGTGAGTCAGGAAGGTACCAAAGTGGTGTCTCAAGCAGATATGCTCACTATTCTTGAACCTCGCGCACGAGAGCTCCTTTCTTTTGTTCATGATGAAATTATTACCTATAAACTAACGCCGTTTTTAGGCACGGGGATTGTGCTGACTGGTGGTGGATCATTGCTTGCCGGTATGGAGCAGCTTACGCGAGAGATGTGCAACTGTCCGGTACGCATTGGTATGCCACGCTATGCAGTAGCGATGCCAGAATTTTTTAAAAACCCATTATATGCAACGGGATATGGGTTGTTAGTGCATGCTCTCAAAAAACAACGCACCGATCATGAGCATAAAGCTCAGACTAGTTTTGTGGTGCGTGTGGTTGATCGCATGCGGTCATGGATGAAAGAGTTTTTCTAATACGATAGGGGTGTTCATGATAGAACTTATTGAGCATGCGATGCAACTGGGAACCGCATCACCGGCAGTGATTAAGCTGTTAGGGGTAGGGGGAGCTGGAGGTAATACGGTTAATAGTATAATAAAAAGTGGGTATCTTAACATTCAGTGTTTGGTAGCAAACACTGATGCGCAGGCACTCGCGCAATCTGATGCTGATATTAAGATTCAGATTGGTATCAAATCTACCAAGGGGCTTGGCACCGGTGCAAATCCTGAAGTTGGCAAACGGGCTGCAGAAGAAGACCTCGATAAAATTATGCAAGAAATTGGCGATGCAGATATCGTGTTTCTTGCGGGTGGCATGGGTGGCGGTACCGGTTCTGGTGCATTGCCGGTGATTGCACAAGCATTGCGCGATCGTGGTATTCTTTCTATTGCGATTGTAACGAAGCCGTTTGTGTTTGAAGGTAAAAAACGTGCAAAAGCGGCCGATGAAGCGATCGAACGGCTTAAAAAAGCGGTTGATACGCTGATCATTATGCCGAATCAAAAATTATTAGAAGTGACCGATAAACACACGTCGATGATCGATGCATTTTCTATGATTAATGAAGTGCTTGGCCAATCGGTGCGTAGCATTTGTGATATTATCACCAAGCCAGGCCATATTAACGTTGATTTTGCTGATGTGCGCGCGATTATGAAGGATCGTGGCGTTGCGGTGATGGGTACGGGCGCTGCATCGGGCGAAGGCAGAGCGCGTGCGGCAACGATTGCGGCAATATCCTCGCCATTGCTTGAAAATATGAGCGTGCATGGTGCGCGTGCGATTCTTTTCAATATTACCGGTGGGCCGGATCTTGCGTTACATGAGATCAGCGAAGCAGCATCCGTAATTTATGAACAAGCGCATGAAGATGCCACTATCATTCTTGGTTCTGTAATTAATGATGATATGGTTGATGAAGTGATTGTTACTATCATTGCAACGGGTTTTGATCCGATCGTGGTGCAACCAGCAGTGCAGGTTGCGCAGCCGGTAGTGGTTGAGCAGCCAAAAAAAGAGCCGGTGGTAGCGCAACCGGTACAGTATGCAAATGAAGTTGCATCGCTCGAAACACTGCGCGCAGCACAGGAGCTTGTGGCTGCATTAAAGGCAGAAGTAGAAGCATTGTCTGAAGCAAAATCAGAGGAAGCGCAGACCGTTGCGCCAGCGCGTGTGATTGAACCTGCAGAGCATGGAGACGCGCGAGCGAGTGAATCTTTGCAAGCAGCAGTAGATGAGCATCATGCCGGTGAGCATGCGGTTGAAGCAGCGAATCAAAGCGTGCTCCATACCGAAGTGCCACTCGACATGCATGATCTTGATGTGCCAGCCTATCTCAGGGCACAGCAGAAATAAAAAAGGGCGCCCTTGAGCGCCCTTACACTATATATATCTTTTTGAGATACTATCTTTACTTGTACGATCAAATATATTTTTTCCTAGAGCGAAGTAAAAACACCAACAGCATCCAATAAAGAAAGATTGTCGTATGAAAAAGAGTACTCTAAAGAAACAAGATATGCCAGTAACTGGTGATTACATGACATTTCTCAATGCTATCAAAACAGATATTCTGCAGACACAAATGCGTGCCGCTATAGCTATTACGCAAGAGCTTACCATGCTCTATTGGCGGATAGGCAAAATGATTGATGAAAAAATGAAGATAGAAGGTTGGGGAACCAAGGTTGTTGATGTTCTGGCACGGGATATAAAGATCGCATTTCCTGACCTAAAAGGATTCTCGCTCCGCAACCTACGTTACATGCGCTTGTTCTTCGAAACATACCCTCAATTCAATTTTGCAGCAGCTGCTGCAAAATTACCCTGGTGGCACAATATAGTCATATTAGAAAAGCTTAAAAACAACGATCAGAGGCTGTGGTACGCCGAACAGGCACTACAAAAAGGGTGGAGCCGAGACACGCTTATTGAGAATATAGAATCTGATCTCTATCGACGTCAGGGTGGGCCGGTAACCAACTTTTCCGATAAACTACCAAAGCCAACGTCAGCCCTTGCACAAGAAACACTTAAGGACCCATATAACTTCAGTTTTTTGATGTTTGAAGATGAAGCGCATGAGCTTGTTGTTGAGCGAGGGCTTGTTGATCATATTGAAAAATTCTTACTTGAACTTGGACAGGGATTTTCTTTCGTAGGAAGGCAACAACGCATACAAGTTGGGAACGGCGAATTTTACATCGATATGTTGTTTTATCATCTTAAGCTTCGTTGTTACATAGTCATAGAACTTAAGGCAAAAGCATTTGATGCGCGTGATGTAGGACAACTCAATCTCTACCTTACTGCAGTTGATAGACAACTACGTCATCCAGGAGATAACCCCAGCATCGGACTACTGCTCTGTAAATCAAAAGATAATGTAATGGCAGAATATGCATTACAAGATGTGAATAAGCCGATTGGTGTATCGAGTTATTACACCTCAAAGATAATGGAATCACTCCCTAAGGACTTTGAAGATACATTACCAAGCATTGAGTTAATTGAGGCAGAGCTTGAAAAGAGCACGGCAGTTGTAAAAGAAAAAACGACAAAAAAGAGACTTAAAATTGATGCCAAAAAGAAGTCTTCAAAGAGTCAGAAGAGTGTCAAAAAATAGCCAAATATAATGATTCAATATTATGCATGATCTTGATGTGCCAGCCTATCTCAGGGCACAGCAGAAATAAAAAAGGGCGCCTTGAGCGCCCTTATCCGATACATATTTTTTTAAAATACTAATCTTTATTTTTATCTTGTTGTAGATAATAAACAGAAAGCAATGTAATACCACGAATCGCATTTTGAGATAATGATTCATTGTTTTCATTGAGTTTTAAGGCTTCAAGTGCGCTTGCAGAGCCAAGATCATAATACCAGCCTACTAATTTTGATGCTGGCATAATCGGTGCTTCATGCCGTTTAAACAAGATGTTATAAAATTCGTGCTGTCTGGTTACGCGAAGGCGATCAGTATTGGCTTCATCAGCGCCAGGGAAATAATAGTTGCCACCTTTGCCAGGGTTCATGTGATTCTTAATGGTAGATTCTATTTGAGCGGATGGTGATGCTTGAAAATCAACATTATATTCATTTGTTTTTTTGAGCGCTGCATAATCATGGGTAACTTTTTCAACGCCATCGCTTTGCATGTCTACAAATAGTTTTGCCAAGCCTTTATCGGTTGGTATATTACCTTCTTGTGCTGCCTTAATCCATACACCTACATACAGATTAAAAATGCCTTTACCGTAATCGTTGAATGATGATGGGGTAATGTGGCCGCCGGAGTTGTCGTGCTCTTCCCATTTTTTTAGCTCTTCTACGATAGGGCTATACGGTTGTTTTTGAGCTTGACCATCAGCGGCATAGGCGCAGAGCGGCAATAACGAACAGAGTAGTAGTTTTTTCATAGAGCTTCCTTTTTTAAAGAGATGAATATTGCAGGAAATCTACCACAAACCATGGGGTAGCGCAAGCCCTGTTTTGAGCTAATTCGACAAAAAAATACCCTCTGCTATATTTAGTTATAACATTTCTTATTACAAACCTGCTTTGCTTATTAGAAAGCATCTTCACAAGCTCGTAACAACGATCTTGGTGGATGGTGTTAGGTAAGCTCGGAAAGGATCCTATGGTTCTTATCTCTCAAAAACGAGTAGTAGTGGGCTTGAGTCTCTCCCTTTTATTAACCCCTGTTATTCCAACCAAAGCATATAACGAGAACACTGGTATAGCGATTGGTATTGGTCTTCTTGGCTTGATTGGTGCGGGAATCGCCTATGCATGCGGTGGTAAATCAGATGAACAGATTTTAGACGATGCGTGGCGCAATCTTAAAGATGCACAAGATATTGATCGTATTTTTGCCTCTGAATATATGAGCAGTGGGGATATTGAGCGCCACGTTCTTGAGCCAGCCGCACGCCGTGCCTACTATGAACTCAAAATCTCTGTGGTCAATCATTTGAATAAAGTGCAGGATGCTATAAAAGCACTTGAGCAATCTGCAAAAGAGGCGCGGGAAGCGGTACAAAAGCTTCGTGAAAAAGGCAAAACATATGAACGTATCTATGATCGCTTGATTGCAATAGAACGTGATATTGATGCTGAGCTTTCTTACGCGCGTGCATATTATAATCGCTTTGCAGAGCATCGTGCTTATTTTGAGATCTATGCGTTAGAGCAAGAGATTTGTAATAATTATCAGCGTGAGATTGCGTATGCATATGAATATCGCCCTGAAACGTATCGTTTTGAAGAAAAAATTCTTAAAATGGTACAATCATATGATACCTATACGGAGTATCCATTGGTGCGTTATTACAATAAGCTCAATAACTATGTGCATAGATTAGAATCAGCGTTGCGTGATTTGAGATACCACTATATGGATCGCACCCCAACGGCACAAAATACCTTACTGTATTTAACGCGTATACGTGAAATTATTGGCAATGCGCCAGAGTATCGCGCAGAGGCGTATCGCAAAAAGCAAGATGATATGCGCCAAGAAGAGATTGCATTGCAGCGTCGTATTGCAGAAGCGCGTGAGCGTGAAGCGTTAGCGATGGCAGCAAGAGCAGATGCTGAATATCAGCGTGCTCAAGCAGAAAGAGAACGTAATCGCATTGAGCGTGAAAAGCTTAATCAACCAACGGTTGTGGTTGTTGAACGATACTAGTTTTAAATGTATTCGATGAAATTAAAAGAGGCGTCTTTATGGCGCCTCTTTTTTATGAGGGAGAGTTGAAGCATGGAAAATCCAGCTCTTTTTTTTGGTAACAAGCAAACGGCAATCGCGCCTGTTGATTCGCCAGAGCGTCTCGAACAGGGGCGTAGCGCTGTTAAACAGTTTGCAGTTCAGAATGATTTTAAAACTATGGTATTTCCACTGCAGACTCATGGTATACAGGGGCTTGTAATTGATGCTGAAAATTCTCAATTGATGCAATCGTTTGAGCATGAAGCAGATTGGATTATTACCAGTGTACCCGGTGTTGCGGTTGGGGTGTTAACGGCAGATTGCGTGCCGCTCTTGGTATATGATTCGGTGCAACGGGCTGTTGGTGCAATACATGCAGGATGGCGCGGTGCAGTAGATGGTGTGGTGGTAGAAGCGCTCAGCGGGATGGAAGATGCATTTGGCTCACATTGTGCTGATCTGAAGGTTTTTGTAGGCCCTCATGCGCGCACCTGTTGTTATGAAGTTGATGAACCGTTTTATGATACGGTAATGCGAAAGAAGTTTGGCAGAAATGCCTGGCATAGGAAAGATAATAAACTCTTTTTTGATCTGTATGCATGCTGCGTTGAACAATTGCAAAAAAAAGGAGTGCCAAAAGATGCAATTACCGATGTTGGCATTTGCACCATCTGCACTCCTACGTATTCTTCTTACCGCCGGGAAAAGAAAACAGCATTACGCAACATGTCGTGGATAGTGTTGCGATAACAGAGAGCTATTGTTCTTTGCTTATTATTGACACACGGAGTGGCGCAGTTGCTACCGGTTCGTATCCAGGAAGACGAAGATAATCATCATGATTAAGCGAGCCATTAAAGGTAATGCCATTAATGTTTTTTAATTGTGTAGTCTTTTGCGCTTCTTCAGTATATTTTAAACGGCCGCCTATTTTGCTGGCGAATATACCTTTATCGTCAGTTGATAGAGTTAGATTATATCCTTTATAGCGAGATGTTACGTATTTTATATAGTCTTCAACGGTAGTTGCGTCATCTACGTCCATACGAGCAATATGTTCTGAGCTTATATAAGGGGAAGCATTAACCAAGTCAATGACTTTATATGCTACATAATTTTTCTTTTCCGCTGAAGCATGCATCGAACCTACTGCAGCAATTAAGGTAAGAATACTGAGGTTGCGTAACATCATAGGGGTTCCTGTTTGAGAGGTTTATTATAACGGATTTTTATTATGCACTTTTTTAAAAGTTGCGCAAGTAGAATAACTTTAATGCATGGTGGTATGATCGGGGTAAACCATGGTATCATCAGAACAAGAATCATTTTTTAGAGTGAGATACCTATGTTACGAAATGATGGGTACATAGTTATTTTGGGAAAGGAAATTGTGTGAAAAAATTAAATGCAGAAGTAAAAAATACAGAAGTATACGCTCAATTTCTTAAAATTCTACACGATCGCATTCGTGATGCGCAAACTAAGGCTTTGCAAGCGGTTAACAAAGAGCTCGTTGCCTTATACTGGGATATTGGTAAAGGAATCGTTGAAAAGCAACGGACTGAAAAATGGGGCGATGGGATTGTTGCAAAGATTGCCCATGACCTACAAAACCGCTTCCCCGGCATAAAAGGATTTTCAGAAAGAAATCTTTGGAAAATGCGTGATTTCTACGTCTCCTACAGCGTTAATGAAAAACTGCAACCGCTGGTTGCAGAAATTGGCTGGACCCATAATGCATACATTTTGGAGAAGTGCAAGGAACCCCTTGAGCGTGAATTTTATATACGCATGACCCGTAAGCATAATTGGTCAAAAAATCAACTGGTAAACAACATAGAGAACCAGGCGTATGAAAAAACCATGCTTGGGCAGACGAACTTTGAAGCAACCTTACCGACAACGCTTCGTGATAAGGCGCACATGGTGGTGAAGGATGAATATACCTTTGATTTTCTTGAGCTTGGTGATGATTATACGGAACGTCAACTTGAAAATGCGCTTGTACTTAAGGTTGAAGCCTTTCTGAGAGAGATGGGAGGAATGGTAGCCTTTGTAGGAAGGCAGTATCGCATTGAAGTTGATTCTAAAGAGTATTTTATAGATATTCTTTTGTATCATCGCAATCTTAAATGTTTGATGGCGGTTGAGCTTAAAATTGGTGAATTTGAACCAGAGTATGTCGGCAAGATGCAGTTTTATCTGGCCACGCTTGATGCGCAAGAAAAGGTTTTTGGTGAAAATCCTGCCATTGGTATTATTCTGTGTAAAACAAAAAGCAGAACGATTGTTGAATATGCATTGCGCGAATCTAATAAGCCAATTGGTGTTGCATCATACACGGTGACCAAGAGTTTACCAAAGGAACTTCGCGATCAGTTACCAACCTTAGAACAGATAGAAAAGTTGATCGATAAGATTGAGTAACAGATTATGGCTTGAGGTCTCTTTATGGTACACTAGAAAACAACTATAAA
This sequence comes from uncultured bacterium, assembly GCA_963704465.1. Classification (GTDB taxonomy): domain Bacteria; phylum Babelota; class Babeliae; order Babelales; family Vermiphilaceae; genus MFD02979-c4. The sequence goes on along the minus strand of OY969901.1, from coordinate 1,164,671 downwards.
TTTTATATCTTGTAAGGGTGTCATGTTAAGCTCCTTAATAGCAAAAGTTTTTGGTACGGCGAATGATCGCCGAATCCGTGCATTACGCCCTATGGTAGCGCGTATTAATGAATTTGAACCGGCAATAATGGCCCTCTCTGATGCGGAGCTTGGCGCTAAAACCAATCAATTCCGTGAGCAGTTACAACAGGGGAAATCGCTTGACGATATCGTGCCAGAAGCCTTTGCGGTAGTCCGTGAAGCTGCGCGCCGCACCCTTGGGCAACGTCATTATGATGTGCAGCTTATGGGCGGATTAGTGCTCCACCAGGGCATGATTTCAGAAATGAAAACCGGCGAAGGCAAAACCCTGACCGCTACGCTTCCACTCTATGTGAATGCACTGTCCGGTAAAGGCTCCCATTTGGTTACGGTCAACGATTATTTAGCACGCCGTGACGCTGAATGGATGGCACCTATTTTCAATATGCTCGGCATGACGGTCGGCTGTTTGCAGCACACGATGCGGGATGAAGAGCGTAAAAAAGTGTATGGCGCTGATATCTTGTATGCAACCAATAATGAATTAGGCTTTGATTATCTGCGCGATAATATGAAGTTCCGTCTTGAAGATTATGTACAGCGCGATTTAAACTTTGCGATTGTGGATGAGGTAGACTCAATCTTGATCGATGAAGCGCGTACCCCGCTGATTATTTCTGGTGCCACGGCTCATGAGAGTGGGCTCTATGAGCAAGCAGATCGTGCGATTCGCAGGCTTAAAAAGGGTGAGCATTACGAAGTGGATGAAAAGGCCCGCACGGCGCTCATGAATGATGCAGCGGTTGATCTTTTGGAAGCACACTTTAATATTCCAAATTTATATGCTGTTGAATCGATGAAGTTGCTTCATCATATCAATCAGGCGTTGCGTGCCCATGCATTATTCCGCCGCGATGTGGATTATGTGGTGGGTGATGATGGGGTGCAAATTGTAGATGAGTTCACCGGCCGTATCCTTTCGGGCCGCCGCTACTCTGATGGCTTGCATCAAGCGCTTGAAGCAAAAGAGGGCGTTGAGATTGAGCAAGAAACGCAAACGCTTGCATCCATTACGCTCCAAAACTTTTTCCGTATGTATGGCACGCTGGCGGGTATGACCGGTACGGCTATGACGGAAGCGGAAGAGTTCCATTCGATCTATAAACTTGATGTGGTGTCATTACCAACCAATAAACCACTCATTCGGCAAGATAAATCTGATCTTATTTTCCTAACCCGCGATGCAAAATATAAAGCAATTGTTGCTGATCTTATTGAGCGCCATAAAAAAGGCCAACCGGTATTGATTGGTACTATTGCGATTGAAACATCCGAATATTTAAGCGCCGTTTTGACACGTGCAGGCATTAAACACCAAGTGCTTAATGCAAAGCAGCATCAGCGTGAAGCGGAGATTGTGGAGCTTGCAGGGCAGCCAGGCCATGTGACCATCGCTACCAACATGGCGGGCCGTGGTACCGATATTAAGCTTTCTGAAGCATCACGTAATGCGGGTGGGTTATATATTCTTGGTACCGAGCGGCATGAATCCCGCCGTATCGATAACCAGCTGCGTGGGCGTTCTGGCCGTCAGGGTGACCCAGGCGAATCACGTTTTTATATCTCACTTGAAGATGATCTGATTCGTATCTTTGCCGGCGAAGCATTTAAAGCGCGCATGGTATGGCTTGGCATGAAAGAAGATGAGATTATAGAATCAAAAGCAGTATCTCGTGCCATTGAGCTTGCGCAAGAGCGGGTTGAAAAACATAATTTTGAAATTCGTAAACATCTTATTGAATATGATGATGTATTAAATCAGCAGCGCGTGGTGGTGTATCAATACCGTCGTGATGCGCTTGAAGGTGAAGAGCAGATATTTGCGCTTGTGCGTGATATGATTCTCAACGTAGTGACCGACCTGGTAACTGCAGTAGGGCAGGGCAAGCGCACATTAAGTGATGCACACGTAGAAGAAGTTATAAGCCAACTGATTGGCATGACCCGCTTGCCAGAATCACTCTTTGCTGAATCAAAAAAATTGCGATCGGTGGATCAGTTAATTAAAGCACTTTCAGAGTTGCTCTTAGAACAGTATCAGCTGTTCCGTCGTGAACATGCAGATATTACCAAACAAGCAGAAAAGTGGGTGCTCCTTGAAACGATCGATGAAGCGTGGAAGCAGCATATGCTTAACCTTGATCATCTAAAAGAAGGCATCGGCTTGCGTGGTTGGGGCCAAAAAAACCCGCTTATCGAATACAAGCGTGAAGCATTTGCGATGTTTAAAGATATGATGGATACGATTCGCATGCATGTGGTCCGTGCGGTGTTTCACATTACCGTTGAGCATGTGAATGCGCGAGAAATAGAAGCGCGGCGTCAACGTGAGCTTGCGGTGCTTAACTTAGTATCAGCAGGGTCTCCAACGGGTGAACTTGCCCGATCAACCAACCCCGGTGCAGCAGCAGGCGAATCAACGGTTGGCCGCAATGAGCAGTGCCCGTGCGGTTCCGGTAAGAAATATAAAAAATGTTGTGGCGCTAAATAGAAATAGAAAAGGGGAGCTTTCGCTCCCCATAGTTATATTATAAGCCTTGGTCAAAATTGGCGATATAAGCAACAATCTTCCATGTTATTCCGCCCGTATTCTTAAGTGATGTTTCAAGTACTTTTTCAAGCAACGCTTGACCTTTTTGAGACGGATAGAATGCTAGACGTTGTTTTGCGAGGTAGTATCGAGGTAGTATGGTCTTATACAATTTAGTGTTAAAATCATTTTTTTCGTTTTTGACTTCATCCAAGATTTTATTTAAATCATCAATAATAAGCTCTTCTTTTTTTTGATCGGTATATGGTTCGAATGCGGTTCTGGGTAATTCAATCATTACCTTGTTTCCCTTTTCTTTTAAACGCGTGGCATAGCCTTGCAACTGTTCAGTGGTATATTTTTTTTGGGCGAAACCAGGGTATAAGTCTATGAGCTCTGTTGTTTCGTCATCAGTGCTTACACCAGTCGTAGTGACATTCGGTACTATGCCTGCTGTAGTTGTTGGAGTTGGTTGTGTAATAATTTTAGGCTTTTGATTGAATTGTTCTTCAAACGTTTTGATCACATCAACTACTCTTCCACCATCAACAAGGTACGTATTAAGGAAGTTTGCAAGTTCTTCTGTAATCATAGCAAGCATAGCTTGATTGTTTCTGAACTGGTTTTGATACCGTTTCGTAGCGTAATAACCCATTAAGATATTATTATTTCTAAATTGCATGTCTGTGGGTATAACAAAATTATCCTTGAGGAATGTTTTTAAGGTGTTAACATTCCATTCATTTTTCGATAAAGGTTGTTTTTCCTGATAAACCAAGGCAAAATCTTGCTTTGGAGCTGGTATAGCATTCATTAAAGCTAAGATTTTTTCTTGTGTGTATATTTTATTTGAGTACTCTGTTATCGGAGCTTTCACCTGTTCATTGATTTCTTTATGTTGTTCTTTGGTGATGGTGTATTGTGCTCGCAATGCTTTGATTGCTGTTTCGATTTCAGTTTTCAGCTTGTTTCCTGCGATTGTATCTGATGCGGGAATTTTCAACCAATCGAGTGCGTTAAATTCTTGTTTCACCAGATCATAATTGTTTTCAATATTTTTTATGAGCTGCTCAATGCTTTGGATGTTTTTAATGATATACTTGTCTTTATTGTTTAACATCTCATTCGCTGTATCTAAAATCGATTGAAACTTCTGCTTGACGGTATTTAACTGGGAAGTATTAGCAGGGCTTGTGCTGGTAGTGGTTACATTCGGTGGTGTGCTTGCTGTGGCGGTTGGCGCTGCCTTTTTTTCAGCAGCTTTTTTGTTCATTTCAAGAAGTTTTCTGATGTTACTTTCAATCTCTGGTGCAAGCATGTTTATTTTGTATATATCTTTGCTGTATAGGTTTTGATGGGCTTGAATATTCAAACCTTTGTTATTGAAATTATCGAGCCATAGATTTTTTGTTTCTCTGTCTTGCTTTGCATTTTCTTCAGAATAAGAGGTGACATTGCTTTGTATCTGTTTGTTTAGATTGTTGTATGTTGCCTCTAAATATTCTATGGTGTCTTTTATAGTCTTGTTGCGGATATTTATAGCTTTCATTTCAGTGTAAGCTTTTATCGTATCATCTACTAATGCACTCACCTTTTCCGACAACATATCTATTGCTTTATGCATAACTTTGTCTTTTTTTAAGTTCTCTATAGCGGTTCGGATATTGTCATAATCATCTTCCATATTGACTATTAACGGCTTATTTTTTTCTATTATTGCATCATTTATATCACGAGCTTTTTGTGTAATGGTATCGCTTGCTTTATTTAAAAAGTTGGTTGCTTTTTCAGAAAGTGCTTTAAGTTGTTTTTCAACCTCTTTTAATTGAGCAGGAATTTCTTTTGACGCTGGCTGTTCACTTGATTTTGTTACTTCAGGTTCTTTGATCACATCTGGTTTAATATCTTCAATCAATACTGTTTCTTGTTGCAATACAGGTTTTTCTTGTGGTGCAATCGGACGTGGTTTAATAACAGGGGCTGTAATTACCGCAGTTTTTGTTTCTGCTGCCATTACAGGGTTCAAAATATCGGCAATACCTGCCATTTCTGCAGTCATGATTAATTCGTTTATCTTGCTATCGTTCATATCTTTTGGTGAAATATTTATTGCAAGCGCACGTTTCCGCGCTTCTGTTGGGCTTACGTTTTTATTTTGTATATCTTTGGTGAGGTCCATAATCCGCGCACGTTTACCCGGCGTAAGGGCGAGCATGCTATTGCCCAGAATCAGTCCACACAGGACTGCACTATAACTAAAACGTTTCAAAACCATGGTAGCTCCTTTTTTTAATGGTTTTTATTCAATTATTTATTACAATAATCTGTATGTTTGGACCTCTCTTTGCGTAACCTTTCCTGTTGCATTTTCATTCTATGAATTTCTTTCTCTTGTGCTTTCCATCTCATTTGTCTGGAAAAAGTGTGGTGCATTTTCGATCTAAGTTTAATCGCATCTTTTAGTGTTTTAATTTCATACTTATCTAAGTTTTTGTTGTATGAGCCAGAATATGAGTCTTGATAGAGTATGATTATTGATTCTTCTATAATATTTTTTTTATACGCTATTAATTCTTTGACTGATTCGTCACTTACTATTTCTCTATTTGCTTTGCGCAATAATGGTTCTGTTTTTGCGTATATTTCTTTTATTTCCTGTACGCGTTTGTGTAATAAGCGAGTATCTACAGTGGGATCTGTTATTTCAGTTTTTAAGTTTTTTGTTGATGCAGAGAGACTGTTCCCGATGAGCAGTACAGATAAGATCGTTATGTAATTAAAGTTTTTAGAGTTCATAATAGCCCTTTTTTTAATAGTTTTTATTCCACAATATCCATCATATTTTCGGGTTTGCCTATTAATGCTCGTGCATCAAAGATCTCTCGTTCAACGCCGGCAAATTCTTGCGCAAAACGAAAGCTGAACGTAGGCAGCAATTCTTTTTCCTGTATTTCACGGTTAAGCGCGTGAAACCGTTTTTCAATCTCTGTTAAACGCATAGTGTGTATCTCGTTATCGCCAAGCATGAGGCTTGTTTTAAAGTTGGTGATCTCATGCCGCAAAGCGTTGAGTTGTTTGGTATATTTTTGCTCAAGGGTAGCAGCTTGTTTGGTTTGGTGCACAGAGCTGTTATCAACAATGCTCATATCGACATATTCTTTGGCATAACTGATATTTGATAGGGTGATGATGCTCATCAATAGCAGGTTTTTGATTTTCATACATTTCCTTTATCGTTTAAATCTATTTTCACGCTCATCGCTTACATCGTTTCTGTGTTCACGTTCAAAATCATCGATCATTTCGGCAACATAGATCAGCTCGGATTGTGTATCTTTACGATGGAATTTGCACAGAAGTAAGTAAATATTCCTGGTTAGACTACTCTTATATTTGCTTGCGGGAAGTGCTATGCGTGCGAGTATGAGTTTGTAATACGTTTCAATAATCGATTGGGTGTCCCATTGCGCTTGCGGATTACGTATGTTAATGATAATAGGCTCAATTTTTTGCATTATGCTCTCTGCCGGTTTGCCTGCATAGGGATTGTGCGTTACGTTATTACGCATATTTTTTGCACGCAACGCCGTTGCTTCCGCTTCGCTATAGGGATAATTATTTAAGCGACCAATAAATTCATGTATAAACAAAGGCACTGATGCTGGATCAGGGCTATCTTGTAGTGTAAACAGTGTATGTGGCTCTACGGCATCTATCATGATTTCTCTTGCAGTGGCTGGTAGGGTGTTTTCTAGAAGCGTTTTTTTGGGTGCTAAAGCGGGATTAAAAATATCATGCATACCTTTGCTATCAGCAAGGTATATAAGCTGTGTGACTTTAGCGTCGTTCATATCGCTGCCGGTGATGCCAAGTTTTGTGGCGCGTGAACGTAGATCTTGTTCTGATACGCGATTGAGCTCAACGTCCTTGATTAAATCCATTAATCGGGCACGCTTGCCGGGAGTGAGTGCAACGAGTGGTGTTATGCAAGAGCATGCTATGAGCATAGTAATAGTGTGTATCTTCATAGGTCACTCCGTATAAGGTTTTTCTGCCGCTGGCTTTCTTCATATTTTTGTTGCGCTTCAAATGCTTCTTGTTGGCGTCTCTGTTCGCCTAATTCAAGCAATCGTTGCGTGCTTTCTTCTGCTTCTGTTTTTATCTTTCCATACCCAGGGCTTGCCGGAAGTTTTTTGGTATCCAATGGAGATTGAACAGGATTAACTTTTTTTGGAAATTTTACATCCCCTTTAAAGCCTACGTCTTCTAAATTTAATGTTTGGGATGGATTTGTAATTTCTGGGTGTTCCTTTTCAAACTTTTGTGTAATAGCGGAAAAATCAAAAAGATCTTCTTCTTTATCGAGTTTTTCTTCAATAGCAGCAAGAGCTTCTGTTACCGTATCAAGTTTTTTGATACGTGTTTCTAATTTTTGTATTACAGCGGTATCTTTTTTCTGTTCCGCCACTTTTAATGCATCCCGATGAGTTCTCTCTATTTTATACAGGTTTTTAAATAATGGACTGACCGTATCTAAGGTATATGTTTTTTTATCGATATACGCTTGGCTTTCTTTTACCAGTGCATCAAAAACTGTATCAGTTTCGAGTGTAGACATAATAGAGAGGCTTTGTGGTGTGCTTTGCAGCTGTGTAGTTTCAACTATAGGGGTAGTGGCATATAACGCCAAAGAGGTCCATGCATCATTGAGCTTGATGATTAATGGCTCCAACTGCTCAATACGTTTATTAATTTCTTGTGAGAGCCAGCTTTGAGGAGCAACGCTTTTTGCATGGATAAATTTATCTTTTAAATTCCCTTGTAAACGTTCTGCGTTTGTGAGGTAATCACCTATAAGATCAGCATCGGTTATTTTTTGTGTAGCAAATTGTTGGATATCTTTAATTTTTTCATCAAATATAGTAAGGCTATCGAGTTCATCAAATGCAAAATCTTGATATTCAGCAATTCTATAATATGAATCTTGATCAGGCTCAGAAAGCATTTCAGGATCAATAACGAGAAGTTTAACGTCCACCTCTTGTGGCGGAAGCTTTGTGTAAAGATCCTTTTCTAATAATGTATTGAGTGGTGCAGCGTTATCTTCCTGTTGCTTTTTAAGATTAAGCTCTGCTCTTAATTTGTTAAGTTCATTTGTGAGGGCGTCATACTTTTCTTTTTCAGCTGCTTCAATTTCCTTCACTCGAGCGGTTTCTTTTTTTTGTTTCATAAGAAGCTCAATATGTTGAAGTTCATCTTGGAGTGCTTCCTGACGATCAGCAATCATCAGTTTTTCAATATGCTTTTCTGAAACCGATGGGTATCGGTTAGCAAGGTGCATGTACTTTTGTATGAGCTTGTGAATAACACTGTTATCGTTTTGTTGTGATGCAAGTTTCATGCTTTCTTTGAGTATGGCGTATACCGCGTTACGTACGTTACGTAGTGCAATATATGCATTTTTTTGCATATCATGATTCAGTGCATATTTTGCTTTAATTTCATTAATGTCTAATTCGATGCGATTGATTTCATGTATTACTTTTTTGAACCCTTTGGCATCACCAAGCGTATTGCGCAGGGTAGGTATTGTTTTTTGTTCAAGCTCAGCGCCTAGATCTTTAAGCCTTTGTACCTGGAGGATTATTTTTTCTTTAAATCGTGTAATTTTTTCTATTATTTCTTGTATGTCCGCTGGTATTGTGGCGGCACCAAGATTTTTTTTGATTTGAGTAATTGCCCGTTCAATTTCTTCAATTGAGATTCTTTTATAACTATTTTGTAATTTGGCTAATTTATTTTTAATTTCATTAAGTTGTGCATCGGTAAGTGGCGTGAATTGAATTGTTTTTAGTTTTTCTTGCAGGGGTGTTTCTGGTGTTACGGTTGTTTTTGGTGCCTGTGTTAATGTTTGTAGAGTAATAGGTTCTTTTTGTAGTGGAGCTTCTGGCGTTACAGCAATTTTCGGTGCAGGTGTTAGTTCTTGTTGTTTTGCTTGGGTTTGAGTAGGGGCGGGCGTGTCAGAAGAAGCCTTAGCGGAGACTGGCATGCCTTTTATGGTGAGGAAGATACCTCGTCTTTTTGCTTCATTGATGGTTTGATCAATAATGCCCTGATAACTGTTTAATTTTTGCGCAGGGATAGCATTGGTTAGTTGTGTGAATACTTTTTGTGCTTCTGTTTGGTCTATGGAACGTTTAATAATTCTTTCTTTAAAAATTCGAAACTGACCTCCGAGTATATCAGCAGGGCTTCCACTGCCGTAGACAGACAGTGGAAACATGCACAATATCGGAATAATCAGTTTTAAATTGTTCATAATTCAATTCCATATTTTAGCGAGAACAATCACGCCGCCTCGTCCGCCGTAGCAAGCTACGCCAAAGTATACGTTTTCGCATTTTAATGCAAAAACGTGCGTAGGCGAGTTACTCTTCATCCATACTTGTTAACGGTTGATCAACGGCAGCCATATCATGCCCTTCACCGTCACCATCATGCATGCAGCACGCAGGTTTTTCTGGATTCAGGTCAAAATTAGTAACAGCGTAAATATCCATATTTATGCTTCCATTGATTGCAGCCGTCAATGGTATGATCTTGTCAGCTTCATTCAGAGCGCATGCTTTTTGGATTATGCGATACGATTTTTTAAATGAGCCGTCTGGTAGTTGCGTATAAAAAGTTACCACAGGGTGGCGGCCTTTTTCGCCGTAGACGTGTTGTTCACCCGGGGCAACCATGTGGCCTTCATTATGATTTTCATCAAAGGCAAAGAAGGTGTTATTCGTATCGTTAATGTATTCAACTCTGCACCCAAAGGCAGATGATACTACAAGTAAGCTTGTAATAAGTGAGATAGTAATACGGTTCATATGTGTAACCCCCCATTTTTTGCAGTCACGTTCCGTGCCTGCAGTTTCGTACGGATGGGCGCATATACCATACACGCATCCGTATCGATTAAACATCTATTCAGTTCTAGCTTGCCACATTATTATTTCAAATTGCAAGAATTTGATGCGCATGGGCAGGGGATTTGGTTGGTTTTAACGATTGAATCGGGTGCGTGAGGGGTCGGAAGGGCAAAAGAAAAGCCCCGGATTTCCCGGGGCCGATGTGCATTTTCTAACTTGCTGTATCTTTTTTACTGCCCAAGAGGATTCCATTTTGTCTTTGATGCAGTAGTTGTTTCTGCAGGAGTAGCAGGTTTCATAAGCGGTTGCAAGCTAGCGCCTGTTGAAGGTTGTTCTGCTCCGCCCTTTGCAGTTCTCAGTTTATTGAAGAGCGGTAGTGTTTTATCGAATAATTGAACATACTCTTTTTTATGCAGAGGGAGTACTTTTAGTTCGTTTCCTTCTACGGTAAATGATTTATTGTACATATCAGAAGAAAATTTATATTCTTTAACAATTGAAGGTATATCTAATCCTCTATTGTGATACGCATTTGCATCCTGAACAGGCATAAATAATCCGTAGGTGTCTGTGAACATTTTTGGTAATTGTGCAAATTTGCCAATTATCTTGTTGACGTTTTCAGTATTGGTGAAATCAATATCTTTAGCTGCGACGAATGAACTTATATATTCAGCCCACGTTCTACTACGACTTAATCGCTCAGTTTGATTATAAAGGCTATAAAGATCGGTATCGTATGCATAACATGTTAATGCTAACACGTCGGTAAGAGATTTTAACTCAACCGTTTGATTGACGAGTGTTGTAGTTAATTTAGAATATTCTGTTAAGAAGTCTCTGAAGTTCTTTGTGTTATCTCCGCATAGTGATGCTATGTATACATACAGATCGTTCATTTTTGTATTTTGTGTATCATCAAGAAGTCTACTATTGATCAATGCTTTTTTGGTAATTTCATTAAGAGTTGTGTTGATAGATTGTATCGTGCTTGTTTCAATTTGTAGCGAATTCGAATCAAGACCCTTAGTGGTATCAGCAACCTTTTTTATTTGTTCTATAATTTGATTTAAAGGTTTATTTTTGTAGTTAAGGTATGCATAGTCAGCAAATCCAAAAATGTCGCCAACTTTTTTGCTAAAACTTGCTAATAAGTCAGTGTTGTTAATTTGTTTAACCATATCACTTAACGTCATATCAAAAGCTTTGAGGTTAAGTTTTAGATATTCATTGAAAACAAACGCTAAATCTTTGACATTATATTGTTTCCAGTTGTCCGCTAAATGAGTATATACACCGTGCATTTGAGCTATCAATATTTGTTTTCCATTACTGTTTTTTACCGTGGATGTTCTGTCTGCGCGGATGAATGTATTTTTATCGTACGGAGGTTTTGCATTACATTCGTTAATCAGAGTCAAGAAGTATTGTAATTCAGGATTTGATACTACAACATTTGGTTGTGCGGCAGGTGTTTTAATTTCAGGAACAGTAGGTGTTTTAATTTCAGGAGCAGCAGGTGTGGTTGAAGGTTGTGCAGCTTTTTGTTTTTTGGCTTCTTCGAGATTTTTTAGGTAATCAGGATTAGTATACTCTCCACCAAATGTTGCATTAATTCCCCACGTGATTGTATTTTTCATGTTTTGGTATGCTCGAGAAGCGAAGCTATTATTTTTTATTTCTGCACCTTTTTGTGCTTGTTCTGCCGCATTTGCAGTTTTTTGCATAGCATCGGCTATTTTCTTAGTTTCTTCTTTGGTAATTAAAGCCGCTTTTCGCGCTTTTTCTAGTTCAATATTCTTTTGTTTAATATCTTCAGATACTTGTTCCGATAAACCCTGCAATATTTTTTGTGATAATTCTCCTGGTTGTTGAGTGGCATTGTCTATTTTTTCAGTGAGCTTGTTAAAATCGAGCACAATTTTTTCTGCAGGGGCCCATTGTGCAAATTTTTCCATCTCTTCAGGATTAACATGTTCGCTACCAGCAGCTTCATAAAATATGTTGACTAAAGCGTTTTTTGCTCTCGTAAAGATGCCAGCTTTTGCTGGGGTTTCCTGCGCCTTTTTTGCAATTTCTTTGCCAGTTTTGTTGGTAGCATCAATAATTTGTTTTACTTCTTCTTTTGTCGCATTCTTTGGGAATTCTTTTTCTAAATCAGCAATTATTTTGTTGATATCAGTAGTTACATCACCAAAAAAAGCTTTTTTGAGGTTATTTATTTTTTCATAGAATGAAGCTTTTATGCCCTTCGATTCAGTAACCTTTGGTGTAGTCGGTGTTGCAACAACGGAGGTTTCTGGTTTTGTTGTGGTTGGAGCAGGTTCTTCTACTACTACTTCTTCAATAAATGGTGTTTTACGTTTTTCTTGTTCTAGAGTTTTTGTAGCAATATTTTTTATATCTTGATATATCGCTAACGCAGTGCTGTTACTTTTTATTTCCGCAACTTTTTGCGCTTCATTCGCTGCATTTGCTGTATTTTGTATAGCATCGACAATTTTTTTAGCGTCTTCTTGAGGAATTAAAATATTTTTTCGTAATGTTGCTAGGTCGCTAACGCCTTTTTCAATGTTTTTTGATAAATTTTCGAGTGCTTGAATATTTTGAGTTTTTGTAGATTTTTCCAATTCAGCAGCTATTTTATCAAAATCTAGTGCAATCGCATTTGCGTTTTTGGCAGTAATCGTTTGTACCTTCGCTGCATTTGCTGTATTTTGTATAGCATCGACAATTTTTTTAGCGTCTTCTTGAGGAATTAAAATATTTTTTCGTAATGTTGCTAGGTCGCTAACGCCTTTTTCAATGTTTTTTGATAAATTTTCGAGTGCTTGAATATTTTGAGTTTTTGTAGATTTTTCCAATTCAGCAGCTATTTTATCAAAATCTAGTGCAATCGCATTTGCGTTTTTGGCAGTAATCGTTTGTACCTTAGTAATCATTTGTGGTCTTGTACCACTCATAATATCTTGTACCAGTGTGTACGGTGACGTAATGTCATAACCTTGATTTTTTAATGCATTATATGCCACTTGGTTAAGGCCGCCATCTTTACGATTAATTAAAGCATCATTTAAATCATCTTTATTGGTGACATTTAATTTTTTAATCGCATCAATAATGCCAGATCCACTGACGGAGCCACTATTGATATTTCTAATAAGATCTTGAATGTCGGCACGTTTTCTTGGGGTTAAAGCCAATACCGAGCTCATTGAGCTCAACAGTAGTGCACATGCACTGATACGTAATACGGAACGTTTCATAACAGGACCCTCCATAAAATTATAATCCTACTCTCACGATACCAGTGCTGCGTTTCAAATTGCAATAGTTTAGTTGAGGCGTTAAGCTATAAAGCTTTCTTTTTTTTCGGTATTGAGCTCAATTTTTGTTGAATTTCAGCTAATTTTTGCAATAATTCTGTTTCTTTTTTCCGGCTAATAGATCGGCTTTGTTGGATATCATTTATAACGGTTGCATAATTTCGTTGCTGTATAGCAAGTAGGCCTGCTTGAGTATCATCGGTTATTTGATCTGTTACAGTTGCAAAGCTTTCTTCTGTTTGCGCTAGTGCGGCTTGCAATTGTGGTGATATCAAAGGGATTTCTGGTTTTGGTGAAGTAACAGGCATGGTTGGAGTCGTTGGCGCTTCAGAGATAGATGTGGCGGTGTACGTTGGTGTAGGTAATAGTGCCGTTGTAGTAGGTGAAGGTGTGGTAACAACAATAGGAGTTATTGCCTCTGGTGTACCTTCAAGGATTGAAACAAGGGCATTTTGCGTACGTTGATTGAGCTGTGAGCCAAAGGTGGTGCTGAAATCATTCATTAAACTGCCGATTTTTTGTTTTTTATATGATACCGGTTTTGCTTCAGGTTGCGGGGTGGTAATGATGGGGATAGTTGGTGTAGTTTTGGGTGCTGAAGGTTTTTTGCGTATTGTGCCAGGTCTTAACATTCCGTGTACCACATTACTTGTTATACAGAATAGTGTGCAGCAGAGTATTATTCTTAGTTTCATTATTCAGCTCCTTGGTATGCGCCTATAAGCGCTTTTGCTATCTCGGTGAGTATTGATTCAGCAGTTTGGGGAGCAACGTTTGTTTCTTGTGCCAGTGTCTTAAAACTATCGCGTATTTTGTTTGTGAGCTGGTCTATTTGTGCATTATCGGCAGTTTTTTCCAGCGCTTGAATAAGTTCTATGGTATCACTGGCTTTGGTTACAAATCGATTTGCCGGCGATTGTAATGATGCAATAAGAGCATTGAGTGTTGCGATCTGCTTTTCCAGCGCTTGCTTTGTTAGCGTGGTGCCAACTTGTTTTAATGGAATACCATTATAGGTGATGGTTCCAATTTCTTTGATGTTTGCGGTGGCTGCTTGCGCGATGTAATAACGATATTTTACTGCCTGTGGAATTTCGCTTTCAGCGGTTATTGCAGGGGCATACGTTGCTAGTGAGTTAAACTCAGTTTTTGAAGTATACGGCAGGAATTCCGTTGTTTTTTGTGCCAGTTGCGTGATTGGTGCTTGCAGTGCTGTTGCTATTGTTTCTACCAGTTTGGTATATGAAGCATCGCTCCCATTAGTTTCCGTATAGATCCAATGGATTAATCCTTCAACGAGTGCAAAGCTGTTGCCACAAAGTTGTGCAATCAGGTTTTGTATCGTATCGGTCAGTTCTTTATCTGCTTTGAGTTGTTTCAAATCTTGCAGTAATGCAGGTATTAATTGCTTGGTGACGAGCGGCATGTATGTTTCTGCAGGCTGTTTTTGCAGTTGCTCATATGCTGCGTTAATAAGTTGTTCAGGTGCAGCTTTTTTAGTGAGCTTGCTTTGTATGGTAACTGCTTCTTCTACGATTGCAGTAAGCATATCAAAGAAATTATTTTTCTCTTGTGTGTGTATATCTTTAAACGGCACCCCATATACTTTGGTATCGAGGATATTCTTCAAGGTTTTTTCTACGCGCTGCGTGCGTTCAGCAGTAGCAGTTGATTTTAGGCTTGTTTCAATAAACGATGTCCACTTATTGATAACATCCATATACGGTTGTTTTGCTGGTGATGGCACATGGTTACCCGTTGGGAAGATGATATCTGGCTTGCCTTTGTAGCCTTCTATCTGTGTGCGTGCATAGTCATACTTATCTTTGGTGCCAACATTTTCCACCCCAAGATCAATCACGTTGAGTGAGCCTGCTTTGTACTGTTGTAACTCGGTGGTATTGCCAAAATATTCTTGTAATAACGTGGTGTAATAATCGGAGCGTAATTTTGCCACAAGGCCAAGTAATTGTATTATTTTTTGTGCTGTTTTATAGGTAGGGATTTGATTGTTGAAGAACGCCGATATGAAACCGGTTTCTACCTTTGCGGTATCCACCAGTTTTGCATTGAGTGCATCAAAGGTTGCAAGTATATACCCATAACCCTTAAGCAGTTCACGGTAGAGCGTTTTGAACTCAGTTTCTGCGTTTAAAAGATTCAGATTATCGAGTTCCTTAAGCATTGAGTTTAATGTGCTCATTTTTTTGATGGTTGCTGTTTTGTCTTTAATATTTGTTTCTACATCAGCTGCCATACTAAATGCGTTGGTAGGCAAGCTCTTGAATACAATGGTATACGATGCTGCCACATCAGTGAGATATGCATTGTATGGCGTGAGCACGGTATTAAGCTCGGCGAGCAGTGCAGGGCGCTGATCTTCAGTTGCATCGTCTTCGATTGCTTTTTGTATCACGGTATATTTGATTCTAAATCCGATATCTTCAACAACTTTAGGTGTGCTTGTTTTAAATTTCTCGTGCGCAGCAATAATCCGCTCTTTAAGTTCAGTAATTTTATTTTTAATATCGATGCCTTTTTGTGCATTTTTGAACGCATCAGAATCGGTTGTGGCGTCTCTTAAATCAGTAAAGAATTTTTCCGGTAGGAGGCCTTGCAGATCATTGATAGCAGCTTGGATCTCCTGTAATTCTTCTGGGGTATATGCTTTGGTAGGGTTGTCTCTGAACGTTATTAATTGTTTGATGATATCATTTTTATTAATACGGTTATACCACTGATCAAGTATGGTTGAATATTGCTTGGTATGATCTGGGGTGATTTCAAAGAGCGTTGTGATATCATCAATATTAATCGGAGCTCCTTCTTTGAGTGCATAGATATAAGTGCCTGCATCATTGGTTAAGCCTACGGTGTTGGTTTTCGTTAGATCATATTTACCAGTGCGTACTTTTTCGCGCGTATCTTCATTGAGTAATGGGAAATAGGCATTGAGTGCATCAGTATATTCAAGCCCCTCGATCATATCTCTCACCATTTCCACGAGCTGTTTGTATGCAGCAACGGGATCTTCAATCTGCTTAATTTCTGGTAGTTTTGCGATGGCAGCGGTGAAATTATCAGGTTTGAAGAGTACAAAAAGCAATGCATCATACAATGCACAGAGGCCAATAAAAATATCCTGCAATGCTTTTTTGTTATTCTCATCTAAGAAATTAGTAAGCTCACTCAGAGTCTTCACCGTATTAAGTAGATTATCGGGAAGGTGCTCAAGCTGTGTGATGTCATTGGCAATATTCTGATGCAGATTGATAAGTATGGTGAGTGGGTCTATAAGTTGTATGGCATACCCTGTTGCGGCAGCTTCAAACTGTTTTTTGAGTTCGTTATAGGCATCCGTTGGAAGCGTTTTTAATATTGCTAAGAGGTCTTCTTTAATGCCGGATAGTTCGCTTGCACTCTTAGATTCCAGCGTATCGATAACATCACGAATCTTTGCCACCTGCTGTATTTGATCTTCTAGTTGTGAAAGATTTTGTGCAAGAGCTTCAAGCTCATTTGAACCGAGTAGTGATATTTGTTCAGTGGATAATGTAGATGCTTTTTCTTTGATGCGTTCTATATCGGTTACATTATTTTTTAAAATGTTGATTCTGCTTACTTCTCTTTTAATGTCATCAACCTGTTGGCGAGTGCTGAGCGTTAAAACATTTGAAGCGGTTTTTGGAATTTTTATTTTTTGCGGTCCTACTTGAGGCAATGTTTTTATATCTTCTTCGGTAGCTGGAACAATAGGCTCAAACTTTTGAGGTTTTTCAGCTTCAACTGGTTTTGCAACTTCCGGCGTTATTGGTTTTATTTCCGGAGCTATTGGCGTTGTTATGGTAGGTGTTTCCGGTTCTTTTTTAGCAATTGGTGCAATTGGTTTTACTTTAGGTTTTATTTTTCTCGCCGTTGTTTCTAGCGTCGGTCTACCCGGTAGTCGTGTGCGTTGTTTTGTTCGTTCAGATTTAGCAGGTATTATTTCTGGTTCTGGTAATGCCTTCATGTTTTGTTCATACTGCTTTGCCGCTTCTTCTTGTGCACGTGCATAATATTTGGTGAGTGGTACTTTGGCCTGATTTAAAAGATCTTCCATTTCTTTAGCTATTGGAGTGTTACCAAGATAGGCGATCTCTTCGAGAATTTTAGTTTCTATGGCGCTAATTTCTTTTTCAAGTTCAGTAGCATAGTTGCGTTTGGTATGGGTGTAGCCAAGATTTTGGCGATTATCGATATAGGGAGCCATATCAAGGCTACCTTGTTGCCATTGCTCTTGTGTTTGTGCATCCATCAGATACAGCGTGTTTTTCTCAGCCTGCTCAATGCTATAGACTGTTTCTCGGCCTACGGTTTGCAACATATAATAGAGTGCAATAATTTCTGGGATAATTTGTTCTGGTTTACGGTACGTAGATGTGCCCAGTGAGAATGCCCAGGTTAAATTTTTAGCCCAACCTTTGGTAAGTCTAGTATCTTCTATTTCTTTGAATAGTTTTGCTCCACGTGATTGCACCGTATCCATGCCAATGTCAAAGAGATCTAGTTTTATCGCAAATGCTTGCGTAATATCATGCACCGATTCTTTGTTCGGCGCAACTACTAACGCTGTGCCAGCAAGTGGTGCAAATTTATCCGTTTCGCGGGTAATAAGTGCGGTGGCATCGGCTATTGTGTTTGCAATTGCAGTAGTTTTTGCAAAATCAAGATTTCCTCGCCATGCAACTCGAAAAATAACTGGTTTAAGCATGTCGAATGAAATTGTTTGTTGCTCGGGTTTGGTAGGATCAGATATGCGAGGAATAATATCATCCACTCCAACTGCATGAAGATTTTCTTTGAGCATTGGCGTGTTTATACGTTGATTGAGCATTTTCTGTGTTAATTCTTGCATCTGTGTGATGAGGGTACGTTTCCCTTCAGCTTCTTGCGCCCACTTCAGTACATCAGCCATACGGTCGGTGACGTGTTTTTGTGTTTGTGGTGTAAATGTTGGTAATACGTGAATAGTTGTTTCGATTACTTTGCGCGCTTTATTTTCTTGTGATTCTTTTTTTGCAAGGGTCATGAGTGGTTGCACAATCTCTGTAAACAGCGTTGGTTGTGCATATGAAATAATCTGGAGGTCATCTTTGGTTGGTTGGGCGATTCCCGCTTTTTTGAGCTCTGCAAATTCTTGTAAAAGCAATACGGCTGGTTGTTCTGTTGCTCTTGGTGTAGGTGTTACAGGTTTTTGTTTTGGTACGCCGCTCACTGTTTTTTGGAGAAGCGCAGTAAGTTGTGGAGACGTTTGTTGAGCGTACCCCTTTTGTTTTCCGGCTACTAATGTAGCAAAGTTACGAATGGCTTCTGGTGTTAGTTTTCTTGCAGGAGTTTTTGCAGGTTCAATCAGCGGTTCGGAGATGAGTGATTCTGCAAGAGTGGGTTTTATTGGTGTTACCGGTGTTGATGGTGTGACGATAGGCTTTGATGGTTCTAATGATGGTTGTGTTATCGGCTTGCTTTCTGTAGCGGGGGTTTGTTGTTTTTCAGATAATTCTGTTGGTTCTGTTTTTACTTCGCCTTCTTCGGTGGCTGTGTGCGGAGGTAATTCTACTTCGGCTGGCATCAGCTTGCGTGCTTCAACCTGTGCCATTTTATCTTGCAACAGCAAATCGAGTTCAGTTTTACACTCTTTGCGCCGGCTATAAAACTGTTTATCTTTTTCAAGTGCCGCCTTAAATTCTGCGATGGTTTCATCGGTTGGGTCTTTTTCTTCGTGCAACGTATTCGCTAGATCATTATATTTTTTATATGATTGATCTTTTTGCGGGGCTTGCCCGAGTACCTTGGGTTTTTTATCGGCGCCAACAAGCAGAGATCCCGAGAGGATTATGAACACAACTCCCTGCAGGAGTGATCGTTTCAACAATTTCTTAATCATAACGGTTTGCCTCATCTGCCGTAGGCACGGTACCATGAGCATCATAGTGCGTACCTATAAAACCCTTTTATTCTTTTCTATTGTAAAATTGAATGGCATCTATTTTCAATACATTGGCATGAAGCAGCGGTATGAGTGCTCTTTTTATGCATAAAAAATCCCCCGACGAGCGTCAGGGGATTGGTTGTTAAGCCGAAATTGGTAAGGCTTAGAAAGCGATTGAGCCTTTAAGCCACAAAGTCCAGCGGTCAAGCCCTGCATTGGTATGTGCAGTAAGCTCATAGGAACCGCCAAGGCCGAACATGATTGGATAGCAGCCATGTACGTGTGAGTAGCCCAGTGCACCATACAAGCTTGCGGTGTAGTAACTTGGTGTTGCTGCTGAGTTTAGATCGATATCATTAATGCTGATAACCGATTTGCTGTAGTTAGGAAGCGTGACGGATGCTGCTGGTGCAATTGATGGATCTTCTACGATAGCGCTGATTGTTTGGAATGGCATTGTTTCACCTCTGCCATTTACCGATCTGAGCGCAATAGTATTTGATGGGAAGTTACAGAGATCGATTTCATCGCAACCGCGTGCATAGTAGCTGTAACCAAATTCACCCACAAAATCACACCATTCAAACACAAATCCTGGGGTGATAGTGAATTCGAGGCCAGGGGTTACTTCTGCGCTGCGGGTAAACACGTTAATACCCGGTGTTGCAGTCAATACGCCTGCAAGGCCGCCAAGGCCATTAACGGTTGTTGCTTGTTCTTCACTGACGTATACATCTATATAACGTGACCATGGGCGATTTTTAAGATCGAATGAACGCACTTGTTCTTTGGAGAAGAGATACAATGAGTTGAATGCTACTTCAAAGCGAAGGTGACGATCTTCTGTTTCATGATCCCAGAGATCGCAACCAAATGCAGAACCCCACATTAAACCAAAATGTTTGCCACGGCCAACGATTGGTTCAAAGAGATATTCTGACGTTACTTTGGTACCGGTTGGAATCAACATACCAGCATAGCCTTCCATGTGGTATGGATGATGTTGTAACCATTCATAACCAAAGTAAAGCTGAATATCGGCAATGCCAGTTTCGCTTAAATTATCACTGCATTTATCGCAATCGGTTGCGATTTTACCGTATTTCCATGCTGGCTGCACGAATGCTTCCGTCATTGATTTGTAAAATTTACGGCCATCGGTGCCAAGGTCAACAGGAGCGTTATCATTGTTTTGAATATTGTTTTCAGCAAGACCCATTTCGTTTTTTACGTAGGTGATTGGCATAACGGCCTTCAAGAAAAGACCCCATGTTTCATCATCGCTATGCCAGAAGCTTTGGCGATACGCAAAACCGATACCATACTCGGTATGTTTGGGTGCGAATGAGATGTTGCTTGAGAAAAATTGTTGTGATTCATCAGAGTCTGCTGCGCTGCCCGCTACGCTAAAGAACGGTGCATAAAGGTCGAAATTGCCTGTTATAGCACGGTTGTCTTCATCGCTATCGCGGAGCTTGCAGTTACCCGTTGGGCTAAAGTATGCAGCAAGTTTGTCGCTGCTCGTTGATTGGCCACCATACACGATAATTTGTAAGTTGCCGTCGATGCCGTCATCTTTGCCATGGGCCTGTTTATCGCGCCAGAGGGATATTAACTCTGGTGATGCTGGTTGCAAAAGGGGGCGAATGGTTAAAAATGAGCGACCAATGTTTTCGTGATCGTCATTAGTAACAGCGGTGAGAAGGCTGGGTGCAAGCACTAATGCTGCAACGCCCGTACGGAAAAAATGCTTCATGCCATACTCCTTGTTTGTAGGCGGTGAGGATAAAAAACTTTACCCTACTCTATCACGAAAAACCATGAGAGTGTCAAGTTTTTAATCAAATGGTGCCGTACGAAATTCTTGTTTTATCTGCAAAATATCTGCATGACAGATACAGTTTTTGCAGATAAAGTATGAAAACGCTCCTAAAAAGCCGATAATAGACTGTATGGTGATATCTGCTATTCTTGATTGAGTAATAGTTCTACGAGAAAGTTTATTCATGATACACAAAGTTAAGGGAACGCAAGATTTTCTTGATACCGGTTTGCTTATGCAGCTCGTGCATGCAGCCAAAAAACAGGTTGAGCGTTACCAATTTACCGAAATTATGACCCCGCTTATCGAACATATTGAGCTTTTCAAACGTTCATTGGGCACACATACCGATGTAGTCAGCAAAGAGATGTTTGTGATTGCACCCCGTGAAGGTGATGCAGACTTATGTTTGCGGCCGGAAATGACCGCCTCTACCGTCCGTGCCTTTATTGAAAACGGTGTGCAGCGTACCCCCTGGCGTGCATTCTCCTGGGGCCCGGTGTTTCGGTATGAGCGACCACAAAAAGGGCGGTATCGCCAATTCCATCAGCTTAACTTTGAGGTCATCGGTGCGCCATCAGCCTATCATGATATTGAACTGTTCGTGATGCTCGATTCGTTATTTAAAGATCAGCTTAATATCACGGAATATGCGCTCCATATTAACTTCTTGGGTACGCCTGAAGATAGGCAACAGTATCGTGCCGCACTTGCTGCCTTTTTAGAAGATGTGAGCAGTCAGATGTGCGAAACCTGCCGTGTGCGTAAAGATACTAATATCATGCGCGTGTTTGATTGTAAGGTGCCGGAAGATGTTACATTATACTTGCAAGCGCCACGTATTACCGATTTTCTTTCCACTGAAAGTGCTGCCGAATGGCAATTGATTCAAGAGCAGTTGCTTGTGCAGGGTGTTGCATACTCAATCCGCCCAACATTGGTCCGTGGGCTTGATTATTATAATAAGCTCGTGTTTGAATTTGTGAGCGGGAGCCTCGGTGCGCAAAATGCATTCTGTGGGGGTGGCCGCTATGATCACTTGGTTGCTATGCTTGGCGGTTCACAAGATCAGCCGTGCATTGGTGCCGCCATTGGTGTTGAACGGTTGCTTTTAGTGTTAGAAGCTCAGAAAAAAGATCAGCTTACGGTTCACAAACCAGCCTTAACGGCTATTATGCCCCTCGCCCCCGCGCAACAACCGCTTGCGTTGCTTGTAGCACGTAATCTTCGCGATGCAGGCCACTGCGTGGAAACGATGCTTGATGGCAACTCACTCAAAAGCATGCTCCGTGCAGCAGATAAGCTTGGGGTAAAGTATGCCGCCATTATCGGCGAATCAGAACAAGCTACCCAATCGGTGCAACTTAAAAACATGATGGCCGGTGAAAGCGAATCGATCAAACAGATCGATCTTGCAGAACGATTAAAGCGATAGATTGAGTTAGAAAATAGAAAAGGTCCCACCAGTGTGTGGGGTTTTTAGTTTGTATCGATTGCTCTGATGATATTAATCAAAAACACGAAGCCTATCGGAATAAGCACAAGGAATAGATAAAAGCGACGTGTATCGTTGTCCATAAAGACCCAAAAAAAGTGGGCTATCCAGAAAACGATTATTCCTACCGCAAACAAAAGTGTGTTTTTAAGGGCTTTGCCAAAGTTCATAAGGTTTCCTTTTTATTGTAGGTATTGCAATACGGTAACTGCAAGCCAAAATATGAGTGTGGTGCCAATGATGCTATCAAGTCGATCAAGTATGCCACCGTGGCCGGGCAGGATGGTGCCCGCGTCTTTTACGCCCGCTGCGCGCTTGAGATAAGAAATCAAAAGATCGCCACTAAGTGCGGCAAGAGCAAGGAGTGCGCCACTGAGTGCGGGAATAGTAGCATCGATTGCCAAGAAAAGTTTTGTTATCGCTAAAAATAGACCACTTGTGGTTATAATGCTGCCGGCCAAGCCTTCCCAGGTTTTTTTGGGTGATATTGTTGGCACTAGCAGGTGTTTGCCAAAAAGATTGCCAATAATATAGCCGCTGATATCGCTTATCACGGCAGCGCCGATGCAAATATAAAGATAGAGATACAGATATTCAAGGGTCCAGTATACGTGCAGTATGCCGGTTACACAGAGGCCAATGCCGGCAAGTGCGGTGGCCAATGGTGCTGACTTCAAGCTGAGTTTTGCCAGTGGTAAGAATTCTGCCACCAATGCATAGAGATATACCGCACCGATCAGAATGCTGAGCTGCAGCGGTGAAAGCAGTATAAATGCGCCAATAAGTGCTGCGAGGAGTATAACGGTAGTGATTGCACGATTAATAAATGGGTTCATAGCTAATCTCCTTCAAAAGCATTTGGAATATAGTCTAACGATGGCTCTGGGTGCATGGCAACAAGTGCCACGTCAAAGCGGCAGGTAACGGCATCAAATCGGTGTTTGGCAAGAAAATGGTGTGCGGCACGGATGATGCGCTGCTGTTGCCACGGCGAAATCAGCTCAGCCATATCGGTCTCTAGGTTGGTACGGGTTTTGACTTCAACACACACAATCAGATCATTATTGTGTGCGATCAGATCAATCTCGCCACCCTGAATGCGCATATTCTGGGCAATAACAGTAAAGCCATGACGTGTGAGATACTCTTTTACGAGCGTTTCGCCTGCAGCGCCGAGGTGTAACGATGCTTGTTTTTTATGTTTCATATCCTAAAAGCGATCAGCAGCATGCGATGGTTTGCTGGTATCGGTGGTAATAAGCGTTGCAGGTGCTTCAACCGGCAGCTCTGTTATTTCACCATAATGCTGTGTGCGATAAGCAACCACATGTTTTTTGGTTTGTGGGAACTTGTTGCTATATTCTTCTTCAAGTGATGCCAAACGTGCTTTGGCTGCATCGTGATTACCTTGTTGACGATAAAAGCTGCAGATGCTGAGTTCACTCGTGATTACCTTTTCGTAACAGGCGGTGCGAATCAGCTCTACGGTCGCCCGATGCGTTCTGAATCGATCTTTATGCTGTAAAAATTTATCAGCAAGTTCAATGGTGGCTACGGTTTGCGTTTGATCACGATCATGGTCTTCAGTGCAGCGATAGGCTGCATCAACGGCGCGATAGGCTGCATGTTCAGTGAGCGTACAGGTAATCAGTTCCGCTTCGCTCAGAGTGCCTGAGCCTTTCAGTATCGTCAGTGCATTTACTATGTCTGCCTGAAGCTCTGGCTGCGTTTTTTGCAGTGCTGTTGCAATTTTTTTGTTGGCACCGGGGTATTGCACGGCCCATTGTGCATAAGCACGCCATGCTTTATCGTAATCACCTTTTGCATAGAGCAGATCAGACATTTCAAGTAATAGCTCTGATACCAGGTGGGCCTCAGCATCAGTGGCAACGGCAACCTGTTGTTTTGCGTATTCGATGGCAGCATCGTAATTTTTATCGGCGATGAATTTCTGTTTTTCTGCTTCGAGCTCTTGAAAGGTCATGTATTGATAGGTTAAATGTACGCTCCCGCGCGATCCATCATCGAATCGTTTTTTGGGGGCCTTTGCACGGCGCTCTTCTTGCGCTTCACGCCGTTTTTGAGCATTTTTACGTCTGCTCGTTTTTTTACTGTCTGACGACACATTCTCTACTTCTGCAAGAGATGCAGCAGTATTAGCGGAGGAATTTTCATTCGTGGTGGTTTTTGCAGCAGGATATAAAGGTGTAGAAGCTAGGATCACCACAAGAAACAGCACTGTTCTTGTATTCATAACGCTCTATGCACTATTTTGCAACTATAATAACTCTAATTAGCACTGTATACTGATTTGCTGATAATAGCAATTGGTATTTGATGAGATGAGGGCGATATGGCAGAGTCTCGTATAGGAACATTATTAGTAGCGGCCGGGCTTATAACGCAGGAGCAGTTGCAAGAAACGCTTGCGGCGGTGAATCCGGACCATACATTCGAAGCGCTTCTGGTTGAGCGTAACCTGATAACCCCCGAAGCATTGGCACAGTTTTTTGCCACGCAAACGGGCTATCAGTATGTTGATAAGATTACTGATGTTATGGCAGATACCGCGCTGTTGGCGCGCGTGCCACTCAAATTTTTACGTGATAATACGATCGTACCGATCAAGGTAGACGATAAGATTATGATCGTAACGGCAGATCCGTTTGATTATGAGCCGCTCGATGAGGTTACGATGCTGCTGGGCGGTTCTGTATTGTATGGCGTAGGTACGCCGACTGCTATTATCAATAGCGTCAATCGCTACTACCCGCTTGAGGGCACCAAGCAGATGATCGAGGAGCTTAAAGAAGAGGGTGAAGATCTTGAGAAGGTAGAGTTTGCCGAGGTTGAAGAGACCGATATTCTGACGATGGCTGCAGAAGCGCCCATTATTAAGCTCGTGAATAATATTCTCTTTCAGGCGGTCAAACGTAATGCCTCTGATATTCATATTGAGCCATTCGAAAAAGAGCTGCGGGTGCGGTATCGTATAGACGGCGTGATGCTTGATGTGATGAGTCCGCCAAAACGGATCCAAGGAGCGCTTTCTTCTCGTATTAAAATTATGTCCCATCTCAATATTGCTGAAAAGCGTATTCCGCAGGATGGCCGCATGCAGATTAAGGTTGCCGATAAAGCGATCGATATTCGGGTGTCGGTGCTGCCAGTGGTGCATGGTGAGCGTATTGTAATGCGTTTGCTCGATAAGTCTCGTGTATTTGGCAAGCTTGAAAGTATTGGTTTCTGTGAACATGATCTTAAGATTGTACGCGAGTCTATTGAGCGGCCGAATGGCATTATTTATGTAACGGGTCCAACCGGTTCGGGTAAAACGAGTACGCTCTATTCAATTCTTGGTGAGCTTAATAAACCGGATGTGAATATTGTCACCGTTGAAGATCCGGTTGAGTATCAAATGGCCGGTGTTGGGCAGGTGCAGGTGCGTGATAAAGTGGGGCTCACCTTTGCCGCTGCATTGCGGTCTATTTTGCGGCAAGATCCTGATATCGTGATGATCGGTGAAACACGCGACCAAGAAACGGCACAGATTGCCGTACAGGCTGCGTTAACGGGTCATCTTGTGCTCAGTACGCTCCACACTAATAGTGCTCCCGCATCGATTACCCGTTTGGTTGACATGGGTGTTGAGCCGTTTCTGATTGCATCCTCTATTGTTATGATTCTTGCACAGCGCTTGGTACGTAAGTTATGCCCTGACTGCAAGAAACCGTATACGCCAGAAGCAGATCTTTTGCGTCGGCTCGGTATTTCAGCAGAGCAAGCTCAAAAAATTACCTTCTATGAGCCAAAGGGTTGTTCTGAATGTTTGAATACCGGTTATCGTGGACGCCTTGCCATTTTTGAAGTGATGGAAATGACGGGGCCCATTGCAGCGCTGACCATGCAACGTGCTGACACTGCACAACTGCGCTCACAGGCAATTAAAGATGGCATGACATTGTTGGTGCAAGACGGTGTGCGCAAGATTGAACAAGGGTTGACCAGTATTGAAGAAGTGCTTGCGGTGGCAACCATGGAATATACGGTTGATGTGTAACGCAAAGTCAGGCGTCATGTCCGGCGTAGCCTTACAGTGTCCTGCGAAGTTTCACGCGAAGCATGCGGCGAAGTCGGAAGCCCGACGTAGCTGTAAGCGTAGACGGGGCGTCAGCCTGACGAAGCCAACGGCGAAGACAGGATTTTCCCTTATTGAGCTTGTGGTGGCTCTTGCCGCTTTTATGGTGCTTTGTGTAGGGGGTATCTCTTTGTTTGAAGGGGTGCAACAGATAGCAACGCGCGCTGAACTTGCGTTGTTGGCATTGACGTTACAATCGGAGCAACAAAAGGCATTAGTCACTGCAACTGAATTGGTAACTACGATCGATGTTGATGGGTCAGGGTATCATACGGCAACGAAGCATCATCGTTTTCAGCGTGGCGTTACGCTTGCCTTTCCACCTGGTGCATACGGGCCACCTGCGTACCCTGCAAAGCCAATTGCAAAAGCAGTAACCTTTGCACATAATAACGTGATCTGCTATCCCAAGGGTACCATGAGCGCAGGAACTATCTATTTTGGTAATCGTTACTTTAATCGGTACTATGCGTTGACGAATAGTATTGCGCATAATTCCTTCTTGCGCCTTTATCAGTATCGGTTAAACTGGATTCCGCTGTAAAAAAGTTGTGTTGCTAAAAATAAGTGTGGTATGCATGAAGTGATAAAAAAGGAAAAGAAACAAATGAAGTTTAAACCGATATCTTTTTCCAAATACGTGCTTTGTGGTGCGTTGCTTCTTTCCCAGACAACTCTTTTTTCATTATGGTTGCCGCCGCTTTTTTTTGAAGATCAAAACAGTGCGCAGAAAAAACAGAAAGAGCAGATAACGGTTGCAGAGGCTGACCTTGGCAATACCCATTTTATTATTGGTGCTGACGGAAGCATTCCGGTAGTCCATACGCGCACGGCAACACCTGCAGTTAAAGAACCGGTGGTTATTGATGGTATTCCGCTGAACTGTGATGGGCACCTGTGTACCGTATTGTTTGATAAGTTTTACGATATGCTGGAAACGCTTATTAACAAAGAAAAAAAATCGATTTCAATAGCTGCCTATATGCTTACCGATAAAAGAATTGCGCGATTGCTGATAGCCGCACATGCGCGCGGCGTTAAGGTTGAGGTTATTACCGATTTAAGTTGTCTGCGTGAACGTGCAAATAAACTTGGTGATCTCTATGAGCATAGTATTCCTATCTTTATATGCATGCCTGAACGAAAGGGTGCTCGATCGAGCTTAATGCATAATAAATTTATTTTGTTTGAATCGAACGTGTATGGAAAAAAGATAGTATGGACTGGTTCAGCGAATCTTACGCGATCTGCATTTGATGAAGTACATCATGAAAACGTAGTAATTCTTGATGACGATGCGGTGTATAAGGAATATAGAAAGAAATTTACAGAGCTTAAAAAACGATCTGAGCGTTATGAAGATTGTACCATCACGAATGCTGCATTGCATGAAAAGATTCGTACGAGTAACAACACGTCAGAGAAAAGTACAATCGACAATAAAACAGGAAAAGCTGTCTGAAGAAATTAGAAGGGCTTCATTACTACAATTCCTTCTTAGCTCGCAAAAAGCCTACCCGTCTTTTTTTAAATTGGCAAGAAAAATATTATGACTTTTTATGGTCATCACAAGAGAGTTTGTGAGAATGAATACAAAAAAATAGCCAGAGTTCAAGCTCTGGCTATGGAATATGCATTTATTTTTATGCCTATTGACGTTTTTTTAGTTTGATTAAGCCATCCAGTATTTTTTTAGTTTCAAACTTTCTAGCTTCAAGATACACTTCAGCAGTGTTTGAAATGCCAGCTTCAGAATTTTTTGTTCGCGCATACAATGCTTGTATGTGGGGATCAAGGGGTTGGTTTTGCGCTATTTGTGTTTCTGCTATAGTGTTAATTTGTGAGAATTGTTGCATGAGTTCTTCGGTTGCCGTGCGTTTTGTTGCCTTTTTAGGGCCGCGATCTCTCAATACGGGTAAGGATGAGCGTGTAGAAGATGATGCAGCACTTTGTCCTAACTGCGGCATTGATCGTGAAAGGCCTTTTCCCGCTTTGTTTTTGCGTGGTTTTGTAACGCCACCAGCAGCTACTGTTAATAGAGGATTGCGCATTTCTACGGTATCATTTTCGACTACCATATTTACAAGGGGCAGAGAAGGTAAGGAAAGAGTTATAGTCGGTAGTATTTCATCGTCAACTATCATCTCTTCAATCTCCTCGCCGATGTTAATAGGAAAATTGAATGTATTACCATGCATATTGTTGAACGAAATGTGGGAAAATGAAGTTGTTAAGTCGTCGGCTGCTTCCTGAGCTGCAGATTCTTCATTTTTAATGCGTGGTCCTGCAAAGGTATGGTTTTTTTTTAGTGTTCGAGATGGAACGAGCTTACCATTTTGTCTTTGCATGCATTGTGATGGTG
The DNA here is from genome assembly GCA_963704465.1 of uncultured bacterium. Taxonomy (GTDB): domain Bacteria; phylum Babelota; class Babeliae; order Babelales; family Vermiphilaceae; genus MFD02979-c4. The sequence goes on along the minus strand of OY969901.1, from coordinate 1,136,032 downwards.
ATGTATATGCTTCTGGTGCTTTGAACTGCGAGAGTATTACTTCTTCGCGTTCTTTCTCTGCCAAACGGCGAGATCTACGTATGTTGGGTTCGCTTGTTTGTACGGTTATACTGATCAAAAGGGCTGCGGTTGCAGCAAAATAACGCGTCATCATAGATGATGCCTCCAGATATAAGGGTATATGAAATGCATAATTTGAAATGTATATTATATAGAAAATTCCAAATAGTGCAATGCGAAAGTGATTCAAGGTTTATAAGATAGCCCTTTTTAAGACCAAAAAAACTCTTTTTCATTTTGTTTTGATAAGGGAAGCGTTATGCTGTGCTTGGTGTAAAAAAGCAAGGCCCTTTTGTAGGGATATAAAAAGAGGTAGGGATGAAAAAACTGTTTTTGTTGCCCGTTTTGAGCATGTTAGCTAGTACATTTTTGTTTTTGGCAAGTGATAAGAATTATATTCCTTTTTTTACTAATATACAACATGGTGATATAGCAGCATGTATGAGGCTTTTGAGAGCAAGAGAAAATCTGCTTGTAGTACCAAATCAAAGCAAAGAGTGGGTACATATAAAGAAAGTTGATAAGGCATCGCATACAATAGAGCAATTGGTATTTCAAAATTGTGCATTACTGGATCACCAATTGGCATTTGTGCTGATGCGTGTTAATACAGCATGGTATAAAAAAATTTCTGAACATCGCCAACAAATCGTAGAGCAATTCAATAAAGAATGGCCGCATACATTTTTTAAGCTTCCAGGGTTGCAATCGAAGATTGAGAATGAACAGGGATTGATAAATACTCCCGTTAAGGAGTGTATGTCTAATAACTGTGTTGATCTGCATAAAAAAGAAGAAAAACTTTTAAAGCTACACGCAAAAGATGGGAGTTCTTTTGTGTATGTTCACCCTGCTACGGTGCAATTTGATGCCTCAGGTAATCTTGCATCGGGCTATGCGGTTGATTTGCTTGATTCCGTTTATTTTGATGAACATTGTAACTATATAGACTGGTATAGTTATAAAGGCAGGTATCTCTCATCGGTTCGTCATATTAAGTCGGATCATGGAGAAAACACATTTCAAATTGATTATGAAATGCATTCAGGTACACCCTATCGGTATACGTTTACTTATCCCGAGTGCATCATCCAAGAGTGTATAAAGGAGGTACGTATTGAAAATAAAATACCCAATAGTGGGACTTCTAACGACCCTCGTGTTATGTATGCTGCAGCTACTGATTCTCAAAGAAGAGTTATGCTCTTTTTATCTGCTCTATATGAGTCTGACGATTTAGAAAAATTCCTGAAAAAAGAGAGTGATAGTTATGAGGCATATGTAACGGTGCGGGGATGGTATAGTGTCACCAATTGTAAGCTTAGTTACGAAACAGGTAGTGTGTGTTCTGTTCTTTCTAAACCTGAAGGTGCGGCATTTTGTACGTATACGATTCCATTCAAACTTTTTCCCTTGTACAAGAGAGAAAATGCGATGGAACAATGTACGTATTCGTGTGGTTTTAGGCCTGATGGTACTTGTTGTTTTGCATCGAGCGATACTCATTTTATGGAGTGGGCCAAAAGCAATCTGAAAACATGGCATGGTTCCGAGAGCGATATAGGTTTATTAGAGCAACGTGTCGAAAACGCAAGAATTCAAAGTGCCCGCTCAAATCAATAGTCTGGATTGTTTTATGAGTAGATTAATGAACTTATTTTCTTTCTTATGTATTGGCATATTTTCTGGCGGATTGTTTGCGGGAGATTTGATGCCAAATAATAAAGAGTGTGAGCTTAATATATCATTTTTACCATTGCCAGTTGAATTGCAACGAAAAATTGCTGATTTGCTTGATTGTAGTACTTGCTTTGCTTTTTTACAGCTAAATAAGGCGTGTAATGAATGGATTGTGGGCCCGAGGAAGGCGCAACTTGACTCATTTAACAAACAATTTCCTGTGTGCCAGTTTCACATTCGTCAGTATTCACCAGAGTTGCGAGTGTTTGAAGATAGAAAGGTAAATGTTTTTAATAAAAGAGTCCCTATAAATAATCCTGCTGTTGATTGTGTTGAAGAAACATCAAGCTCTGATTCAGATTGCGATGATGAAGGATACTTAACTTACGATGATACTCCTTTAACGTATCGAAAGCGTAATGAGAGAGTATTAAAAATTAACCACAATAACGATACTGTTTTTATAAATCCTAGCACAGTTTTTTTTGATCCCACAGGAGCTTTTGCCGCAGGATACCCAACAGATATTAAGGGGAAAGCGTGTCGCTATATATTTAGTTGGCCTTCATGTGTGGTAGTACGAACTGAAGAAAAGGCTGTGTGTGCAAAAGAATATGAGAAAGAGTATACAATTTGTGATGCAGTAACGGATGGAAAAAGAACATTTTGTTTTTTTGCATGTATGCAAGTTGATCCTGAATATATGGGTTATGTTACAGGCAAAGATATAAACTATGTGTTATGTAGCTGGTCTAAACATAAACATTGGGGTATGTGGCAAATGCCGAGTTTTGTTCGAATTAAAGAGAATGGTATTGTATTTTGTTCTATTAAGAGAGGGTTGAGCTTAGGATCTCACCTAGTTGAGCAAGATATTATAAGGCAATTTAATGTGTCCAATAAGGGTGATTTGTTGTATGGTCCCACACATAACCAGCAATTAAGGCTCAATTGGAAAAATGCATACGATAAAGGTTGGGATACGATCGATTGTAATGTATTTCTTAAGACATAAACTTTTTAATTCGTAACTTTTTCCAACGCAATCAGTTCGTTCATATCATCTGGTAGTGGAATAGTATAGGTATGTTGATTGTCTAAGAATGCAAAAGCTATGCCTGCCGCGTGCAGTGCGTGACGTTTTATTTTTTTGGATGACATACCATAAACCGGATCACCAATAATCGGATGGCCTATTGCAGCACAGTGTACGCGAATTTGGTGCGTACGCCCGGTAACAGGCTTTGCTTCGATGAGGCTTGAGTTTTGGTAATATTCAAGCACGCGATAATGGGTGGTTGCTTCGCGGCCTTTGACTTTTGAAGGATCTTCAAGATCATCAGGGTGTGAGAATGTACACATTTTCATCCGTTGCAGAGGATGCCTTCCAATGGGCAGCTCTATGACCCCTTCTTTTTCAGGATGTCCGTGAACAAGGGCAAGGTATGTTTTATGCATGTGGCGATCTTTGAACATGTCGCTGAATGTTTTGTGGGCATAGTTGGTGCGGGGAATAATCATAAGGCCAGAGGTATCTTTATCGAGCCTGTGTACAATGCCAGGGCGGTCTACATACCCAACGTCTTGGAGCTCATTATGGTGATGCACAAGCCAATCCATAAGGGTCACCATGCCGCTGTTTGTTTTCGGCGGATGCACAATAAGCCCTGCGGGTTTGTTGATGATGTAAAAATGGGTATTTTCAGCGATAATATCAACGTTGATGTTGCGTTCTTCAATGGTAGAACTGCTCAAGACCCGCTCACCGGGGAATTTAATAGTGACAATATCTGTGTTTTCAAGCAAAAGGCTCTGTTTATTGGTAGTTTTATCGTTTACCTTTACAAAACCTTCATCAATAAGCTTTTTGAAAAAAGAGCGTGAGTACAACGGAAACTGAGTAGTAAGAAAGCGATCCAATCGTATTTTCTCATCCGCTTTGTCTGGTGACATCGTAAACAGGGAATTTGGCGCTACAAGACCTTCTTTTTCTATAACCATCTCATTCAACCTATCTATGCATTATGGCAATGCAGCTTCGTTCACAATTTTATATAAAAAAAGGTAGCTTAAAAAGCTTTTTAAGTCAAATGACAAATGGTATTGCCTCCCTTTCAAATGGCAGGTACAATAGGGCATATAGAGTCCATTCGATCGATGTAGAATGCATATGCAGGAGGCGTCATGAGCGTAGAAAAATTTATGCATGAAATTCGCGATAATTTAGATGCAGTGATAGAACAGTCAAGTGATCTTGGCCGCGCACTGTATCAGCGCTTTTGCGCCGAACACCCTGCCGATATAGCAGCTTTTTTAGAAGATATTCCACGCGATAATGGGATTCGCCTTTTTAGTGCCTTGCCTGCCGAAGTTCGCATAAGCACCTTCCTTGAGTTTTCTGATGAGATGAAGGCTTTAGTGCTTGCGCATATGAGCGATCCAGAAAGAACGGCGGTGCTCAATGCACTCGGGCCCGATGAATTAACCGATCTTTTTGATCAGCTTTCCGATGATGATTTAAAAACCTACCTTGAGCTCCTTCGCTCTTCAGTGCGTGAGCAGGTAGTATCCCTCTTGCGCTTTGACCCAGAATCGGCCGGTGGCGTGATGCATACCGATGTACTGACCCTTGTACAAGATTTTACCGTTGAACGCAGCATTAAGCTTTTGCAGCGGCTTCAGCCGAGTAGAGATGTGCATCAACGTATCTTTGTGACCAATGCGGCCCATATTTTGGTTGGGTATATTAATTTAGAAGATCTGGTGCTCCAGAAGCCAGAGGTGAGGCTTTCGGGCTTTATGCGCCAAAATGAGCTGGTGGCCCGTGCTGAAGAAGATCGTGAAAAAGTGGCCAAAGAGATGGTGCACTATGGACTTATGATTGCGCCGGTGGTTGATGAGCGGAATCATTTCCTCGGGGTTATACCGTCGGAAACGTTGGTTGATGTATTGGTGGAAGAGGCAACGGAAGACGTGCAAAAAATGGCTGCCTTAAGCCCCGCAAAGCTTTCCTACTTTAAGCTTCCATTTTTCAGAGTTATGAAGGAGCGGAGCTATGTGCTGGCCGTGCTTTTACTTGCCGAATCTTTCTCACGTACCATTCTTCATGCCTATGAGGCTACCTTTGAATCTTCGATGATACTGTATACCTTCATCCCTATGCTGATGAGCTTGGGTGGCAATACAAGCCATCAAACGTCCGCCATTATGATTCAGGGCATTGCATCGGGTGAAGTGGGGCCTTCAAATATGTTTCGGTTTCTGCGCCGTGAATTTTTAATGGCATTTTGTTTAGCCTTGGTGCTGGGCGTTATCTCATTTATTCGCGTTTTGACAACCGGTGGCTCTGTGTGGCATGCCCTTGCAATTAGCGTAACGGCTTCTACGATTGTGCTTTGCGCGGTATCCTTGGGTAGTGTTATACCGTTAATTCTTAAGCGCCTGAACATGGATCCGGCATTCTCTGCAGGGCCGTTCCTTGCCACAATGATGGATGTGCTGGGGGTGCTTATTTATTGCGCGATGTGTACCATGCTGTTGGGGTCACGATAAAAAACAGGCTAAAAAACAATTTTTTGCGTAAAAACTTGACAAACAGGCCTGCTAAAGTTAAATTCTAACAGTGTCTGATTACGTGTTTTTGTACACAAAGTAACAAAACTCTTTTCAAGACTCTTAATTTTGAAATATATTAGTGCATATAAAATTGCGTGAGCCGCTAGCTCAGTCGGTAGAGCAACAGCCTTTTAAGCTGTGGGTCGTTGGTTCAAATCCAACGCGGCTCACCATACTACGCTCTTACAGAGCTTCGTATGGCGTGCCATGCCTTCGCTTATAAGGAAGACTTATAAAATAAAGTTGATACTATGAGCGTAGTATGGGCCTTCACTTTTTATAGCTCATCGCAGTATGGGCAAAGTGTAGAAATCACCTTTTTAAAATGCAAAAAAAATATCGTGTCTTACAATTTAACTCCTTATAAAATAGGGCCTGCCCTACGGAGTAAGCGAGCAAAGCGAGACACGTAGTAGGGTCCCCATCGTCTAGTGGCCTAGGACGTCGCCCTTTCACGGCGAAAACAAGGGTTCGACTCCCTTTGGGGACGCCAGTTTCCAGTTTTACTGGAAACGAGCGCCAAGTCATATGGCTTTTTCAGCTCCCAATCAATCTTTCCAGCTTTCAACGACGAGTTCGATACGAGCAAACTGAGCAAAGCACGCTTTTGCTCCACATTTGCGGATTTGTACAATCCAGACGCTCTTCTTGCAAGTTCTATAGTGATGTGTGCCTGTTCGAGGTAGTTGGCGTCAGGCTTTTGGTACGTGTGTAGTTTGGCCGCAAGCTCATCTTTTTCTGTAAGCCACTTCTTGTTCTGTTCCTGCCAGAAATTCTCATCAATTTTTCTATCAAGTTTATCAAGGTATGCTTGGTCGATACGATTCTGTATAATGCGCATGTCCTGTTCTATCTGCTGTGTAGCGATGGTGTACTGCTCAAGCTTCTCTTTCAAATTCTCTCGCATCTCCTGCATAATCGTCGCTTGTATGTCGTCAGGAATTTGAATCTCTTGGAGCACCGTTTCTATTGAGCTGTCGATAACCGCTTCACGTACATACGGCTGTTTACACGTGCTCTCAGAGCCATTGCAGTGATAATAGATATACTTCTCTTTCTTGATCTCCGCGGTAATCGAAAATCCGCACTCACCACACACCATCAAGTTGGTGTAGACAAACAATCCCTTGCGTGATTTTTGCTTGGAAGGCCGCGCAAGCTGCTGTTGCACTTGCCTGAACAGTTCTTTGGTCACAATCGCTTCATGATCAGCACGTTCGTACTTCTTACCCTTCCAGTAAAAGATGCCCGTGTAAAACTCGTTCTTCAAAATCTTATCAACAACACTCTGGTGGAAATTCTTTCCGTTACGGTAAATCATGCCGTCAGAGAGCATCTTCTTCTTGAGCGTCAACAAAGAATATTGACCTGTAGCGTACAGCTCAAACATCTTCTTGATGAACGGTGCAGTCTGCGGATCATGCTTTAACACACGCTTACCATTTTCTATGCAGTTCATGTACCCATACGGTGCAAATGAGGGGTACGTTCCCTGCTCTGCCTTTTCAAGCATGCCCTTTTTGGTTTCTTCAGAAAGGTTGTCGATAAAGTTCTTGGCCATAAGCGCTTTGATGCCAAACACAAACTTTTCACTCGAGCGTGAATCGGCACTGAGAATGGTTCCTTCTTTGACCAGATGAATGGTGATATCCCGCTTTTTGTTGATGAGCTGGTCAATGAGGTGATAATCAAAAAAGTTACGGAGCAACCGGTCCGTCTTTTCTACCAGAATATGTTTGACGGTGGGGTTTTCTGCTACGCAATCCAGCATCTGTGCAAACTGTGGGCGACCAGACTTTTTTGCGGTTTCTACGTCGACAAATTCCTGTGCTATACTATGATTCTGCTTTGAGGCATAGTCATGCAAAAATTTGAGCTGTGATGGTATGGAGTACCCTTCTGCTTCTTGTTCTTTGGATGATACCCGTGCATAGAGTACTGCTTTTTCCATGGTGCAAACTTCCTGCTTTCTTATACGGTGTCTTTCTTGGCAGACTCTATGCCCTTGGTAATAGATGAAAGGCTCTCACTAACAGCTGCTGTTTTGAGGTATGCATTAACGGCATCCAAAACGAGGTCCTTGAGGCTTTTATCGAGTATAGCAGCCAGGGCCTTGAGCTTCTGGTGCTCTTCTCTAGAGAGGTCTATCGTCATACGGGCAAGCTTATTTTGGCTCTTTGCCATGGGGCATTCCTTCGATGGTGAAAGTTTAAAAACAATGTTCTGTATTTACAGAATATCAGATTGATAGCTATAAGCAAATGCACGCAGATTATCTCGATCAGATCGTGTTAAAAGTTTCTTTTTCTTAAGTGTTTGTGGCCCACAAACACTTAATTCGATTTGACATTATTAGCAAATGTGTCAAACTGAATATAGAGCATAGGTTTAGCGATAAAATGGAGGGCTCTATAATGAATAAGTTACTTTTACCGTGCGCAATGTTATTTGTTGTTGCACAGGTTATTTCTGCAAACGATGAAGATGCGCGTGTATGTATTAGTAAACCGCCCTTACATCCTATTGATCAAAAAGTTGTTCTGGATACTTTCGTTCCTGAATTAGGATATTATTTTACAAGGGCAGCATCAAAAGAAAGCGTCGCTATGGGCCCATGTTCACCATGTGTCTGTATGCAGGTGTGTAATCCCAATAACGATGAATGTCTGTATATACACCAGAACGTTGGAAATGATTCGCAAGAGCCGGCCAAAAAAGTACGCGAACATTTTACAATGCCAGATAAAAATACGAAACCAGATCTCGATGTTACCTTATTTACTCATGATCCATTGAGTAATAAATATTTTCCCGAGGGTAATCATAAAAAAAGAATTTTAAAGCTTGCTGAAGTTCTCAAAGAAAATGCCATTGTTCAGAAAGAATCAATCTATTATAACCAAACTTCAAGAGAAGAAGACGCGAAACAAGGTAAGGCAGACCGTATGGTGCTATTCAAAAATAAGCAACCATATCGCATGAACATTGAAAAGCAAGAGGGCGTAAACAGTTTAGATGCACTAAGAGATTATAGATTGGACACGTATCTGGACTTAAAACTCAGGAAAAAATTTGCTGATCGCGTGTACGTTTCACATAAAGATTCGATTCACAAAAAAATAGACAATCCGTTGTTTCAGATAAAAAAGCCAAACGTGACAACAATCAATAATTTGCCTCCAAGCTTAGAAGATCCAATAATGCGATATAATGACGTGCCATCAGTGGAAATGAAACCGCAAGCTACCTTTAGCGCAGAAAATTTAGTGTATTGGTTTACATAATCCATATTGATATAGGAGTTTTTATGAATAATAATCGTTTGTTGATAATGCTTGTCACAGCTCTTTCAGTTCTTAATGTGTGTGGTAACAATGATAAGGTTTCAGTTACGTGTACACACAATGACAGGGCTATACGCGATTTAATAGAGCTTAAGCATTACAATCAAGAGCGTCGCAACGTTCTTGCTCAATATGATGCTGAATGTATGAGTTATGATCCTGCTAAAACCAAGAGTTGTTTAGCTCTTATCAAGGCTTACGAAGAGATACGTAAGAAAATTGAATCAGAACGGGTATGTCTCGAGCGTAATTGGCTTTTCGAGTGTACAAAAGATGAACCGATTTATAAATGCTATGATTTAGTCGGCAAACGAGGTGAATCAATGCCTCTGTGGAAGAAATAATTTTCACGATAAATGGTCACTGTAATAGACAACCAATAAGGTCGGATTAATCACCGGCCTTTTTTCATGGGCAAAAGGTGTATGCAGCAGAGCAGTGCAAAAAGTTCTCTATAAACATGCCCAGACTTCGTAGTCACCATAGACATGTATCGACTGAATCGTAATAGTTACCGTCATGATTCCCAGGCGTGAGCCCAGTCTCATGCGAAAAGAGCATAGGCGCAGTCTATAATTTTTAAGATACATACATCCTCAAATATACTTGCTCAAGAACCCACGGTTACAAAAAGACTGTGGGTTTTTTAATGCAGTTCCACGCATTAATTTTTCTGTTTCTTATTCCGATCGAAGTACCAACTGACACATGTTTATCAAAAACAATTTAGTACGATATAAATATCCTTGATTTGTCTAAAAAAGCGTAGTACATTTCTTTTGTTGATAACCGTTTCTGCACCGCCATAAAGGATGCACATGGATAACCGCACACAATTTCTACCATCATCACAGCACGCACATCAAGATGAAAAAAGAGCAGAGACTCCTATGTATAAAAACCAAATTGATGAGATTGTGCAGTTGCTCATACAGCAAACACCAGAAGCTATAGAGCTTATCAAGCAAGGATTTGAAGCAACAGGTAAAAAATTACAATTTCATGACGATCTTGAGTACATGCCAGTAGACACGGCGATCGAGCAGTGGTTGAACAGCGAAAGTTTATCACATGAAACACGCAAACAGTACGAGCGCTACATCAATGACATGAAAGCTCGTGGTATCATACCTGACCTTAATAACGAGGGAAAACGTTATACCTTAGGCGAGCTGAGACGCGCTGATCAACAGAAGAATATTGATCATATGAGCCAGATACCGGAGTGGGCGGCTAGTACACGCCAATTGCGTATATCATGTTATGTATCGCTCATGAAATATTTATCTAGTATGAGCGGCGGATGGTTCAGATCTCCGAGGAGGATTGAATATTCCGCATACTATCAAGCACAGCATGCACGTATTGAAAAAGCGCTTACTGTTGTAGAATGGCAGCAGTTTATAAAAGCACTCCATGCAATTGATCAACGAGATGCGCTTATAGCGCGTTGTTTGCTGCGCAATTCAACGCTTGAGCCAGTGCTCAGCTTGCGTTTGCCTCAAGTGAATTTTGGCGATTGCACAATAGTGTTCCAAAAAAAGTATGGTAAGACTGTTGCTGTACGTTATCCAGCACCATTTATGCAGGAATTAAAACGGTACATAGATGCGACGGCACAAAACCGTACTGATTCAGAATTGGTATTTGTAACCCGTAGCGGCAAAAAAGTAGTTAGATCACGTTGTAATTATTCATTTTTAAAGGCAAGCAAAATGGTACAAATAAAGCGAGTGACGCCTTTTACAATGCGCGCGAGCTACATAACGCTAATAAAAGGAGGTAAAATCGACGAAAGCTTGTTGTTTCTCGTTCCTGAAAGTGGTACCTAATAGTAATGAGTAAAAATTTTTGACGTTAGTCGTAAGAGCAGAGCCAAAAGGCGACAACCTTCTGGCCCCACTGTAGAGCTGACGGGTAAGTACCCGACAACTGTTTGTAAGACAGCCTCAGCTTAACCAACTCACAGTACAATATCAATTGTACTTAACGGTGAGTATGGTTCTTATCTTCGAACGTCATAGCAACCCTTTTTAAAAAGGAGATGTCTATGACATCCATTTCAAACCTTCCCGAATTTCTCTCATCCCAAGACCTTGTGGCTCTTGGTCTTTTTTTCCAGCACCGATTCTGCATACGTGGCCCGTATTCGTGGCGATAGTCCAGAGTTCTTGAAGGTTGGCAAAAAAGTGTTATACCCGAAGGCAAGTCTTTTGCGGTTCATACAGGATCGCCTTACAGATCGTTCTTTTCGAAATATAAACAGTATCCAATCAACATAAAGGGAGGGGAGTGGTAGCAATTAAGCAAAGCCAGCTTCCCAAGAAGGAGCTGGTTGTGAGCCCTGTAGAGCTTAAACGACTTGCAGACTTTCTCGTGGTGCTCTTTCAAATCGATCAACAAGGTAAAAAAAATATGGGGAAGAGTGTATGAATCCAACCTTATTTCTTGCTCGACATGTTGGTTTAGCACGCAAAGAGATGATTGTTCATGATATGGGGTGTTTTGATCTCCTTGAGATGCTTGCGTATACCCCATATAACAACAGTTGTTTGTACATAGTGTTGCGTAAGGGTGAAAGAAGAGGGGCGTACGCCGCCGTGGACTTTATTAGCACCTTACGCGACCTCATTTTTATAGTTGTATACGGTTTATGTGATGGCAGTGAAGAGTATATGTATGATTCACGGAATTATTAACGTTTAATTCATGGAAAAAGCCGTTGGCATTTACCCGCTAACGGCTTTAAATTGGAAAGGGATCTTGTGAGTAATTATAGCAAAAATGCACGTGCAGCTCAACGTAATACCAATCGTTATAAAGACACCAAAGATGCACAAAAAGAATGGCACGAAACCACTGTGCAGCTTCTTAAAGACAAAAAAGAACTGAGCTACGAATGTTTTACCTGGGATGCGTTTTTAGAGCTCAATCCCGAAGTCATGGTTATTGATGTCGCCAAAAAAGTTCTTGTAACCGATTTGCAGGTGCGCTATAAGGATCATGTTGCAAAAAAAGCAACTCTGTGGGCAGAAGATGATGTTGTAGAAGAGCTGAACAAAAAACATGCAATCATGCATACCGATCAGACCAGCATTTTGACTGAAAAAATTAACGCACTTGGAAATCATGATTTTGTGTTTGAAAGCAGACAATCATTTAAAACGCTGTACGAAAATCAACTGGTGTTTTGCAGTGACGATGTATGGCGTTCCAAAGGAGATATCTGGCTTAAGCATCCAGAGCGGCGGACTTACCGCGGTGTTACCTTTAATCCAACTACTACAGAGCATGTTGGTGACCGTTATAATCTTTGGACGGGATTTAAGCGTAACCAAAAAGAAGGAGATTGTTCTTTGTATTGGGAACACGTAGAACGTAACATATGTGGTGGTAACAAGGAGCTACACGATTATGTGCGCAAGTGGTTGGCGTACATAGTCCAGTATCCCCATAAACTGCACACAGCACTTGTTTTATGTGGTTCTCAGGGTGTTGGTAAAAATAGCTTTGTAGATCCAATTGGTGAGCTTTTTGGCCAACATTATACGGTGCTCAGCTCAATGCATGAACTTGTTTCTAATTTTAACTATCATCTAAAACACGCCGTCTTTATACACGCGAACGAGGCGTTATGGGGAGGCCATAAAAAAGACATTGGTACCGTCAAGGCGATGATTACAGATGCCACGTATCTTATTGAAGGTAAGGGCAAAGATCGCATTATGATGCCCAATTTTCGACATCTTGTTATAAGCAGCAATGAAGCATGGCCCGTACATATAGACCCAGATGATCGTCGTTTTGTGGTAATACAAGTATCAGATGCTCGCAAAGAGGACCATCTATATTTCAAAGCAATTAGTACCCAACTTAATGATGGAGGGTACGAGGCCCTTTTGTATGATTTACTGCACGAAGATCTTACTGATTTTGATCCACGAAGATTACCCGCAAGCAACAATGCGTTTGATATAAAAATGCTGAGTGCAGATTCAGCGGAACGATATATTTACGAGGTTCTTGTTGAAGGTGGTTTTTCAATCGGTGGTGGCGGTGATGATAAAAATAACAAGAAGGCGGACACCAAGAGAACGGATAGTCCGGCGTGGCAAGGCCCAATTCCCAAAGAAGATGTGTACGCTGACTATAGTAATTGGTGCTCAAAAACCGGTGAAGGCAAAACAGTGAATGCTGCTATGTTTGGTAGAGTGCTTAAAAAACTTATACCATCGGTAGAAGACACAAGGTGTAAACCTCAACCAGAAGCTAAATCCCGCATATACTGCTATGAATTCCCTTCCTTGGAAGATACGCGCAAAGAGTTTTGCAAGTCCTTCAAAGCAAAATACGAAACCCTATTCGGTCCGAGTAGTGCCCAGGAGTGATTAGTAGCGATATACCGATTACGACGAGCTATGTCCAGGGAACCTGTGAAGTCCATGGTATTTTGATTGAAGAAATTTAAGAACCCCAAAAAAAGGGAACAGCAATGTCTCCGTTAACAATACCTGGACTTCCTGGACACCATAGACATAGTCCGTCTGGATCGTAATAATTCCAATCATTTTCCCTGGACGTATCTTGGACTGCACTGAAAACACCAGGTCTCCCATAGTTTGCTTTTTGGGAAGCATGATCGGATCGGCTTATTGAGGCTCACTAAAATTTTTATTAAAACTTCAAAATTTTTATTAAAACTTCTTTTACATCGCACAGAATTCTGTTATTCTGGATTCGCGCAATTCATTATTCAAGTTAAAAGGGATTCACGAAGTATGAAAAAAGCTGTTCTCTACGTGCGCGTTTCATCCAAGGATCAAGAAGATGGATATTCCATTGGATCGCAATGCAAACTTTTACACGAGTATGCTTCTAAAAACGGTTATACAGTACAAGAATTTATAGAGGTTGAGTCTGCAAAAAAGGCGGGACGTACACAATTCAATGCCATGATCCAAGTTCTAGAGAAGGATCGCTCGATCAAACACATATTGGTTGAAAAGACTGACAGGCTTCTACGGAACCCGAGTGACTACAGCCTCATTAATGATTTGATTGAGGGGTCTGGAATCTTTGTACACTTCGTTAAAGAAGGGCGCATTGTAAATAAAAATTCATCTCCCGCAGACAAGTTTGTTTTTGATATCAGTGCTGCAGTGGCGAAAAATGCCGTAGATAATCTCAAAGAAGAGACTAAAAAGGGGATGCTCGAAAAAGCTGAGCAAGGTATATATCCCTCATGTGCTCTTTATGGATATATGAACTGTGAGAAAAGTGGTAAGCAGGACATCGATATAAATCCAAAAGAGGCGCCATTTGTAGAACAGATCTTTGAGCTCGCTGCTGCTGGTTACTCTATTGCAAAGATCACAAAGACCATGGCAGCAGAGGGCATGATATGCCGTAATGGTCAACCGCCATACCATAGCTTGATTGCAAAGATACTCAAAAACAGATTCTATACGGGGGAGTTTAAGTGGAAGGATAAGCTGTATCAAAATGCTTCCCATAAAGCTCTGGTGAGTAAAGAGTGCTTTGAGCTGGTGCAAAAGACAATGGCAAAGCCCAATAAACAAAAATCACGTAAAGGTATTTTTGCGTATACAAATCTGATAGCGTGCGGCATTTGCGGATTTGCGATAACGGCTGAAATAAAAAAAGAACGTTACATATACTATCATTGTACCGGTTATGGAGGCACCTGTAATAAAGCTCATGTTCGAGAAGAGGTTATTGAGGCGCAAATTGTTGCATTGCTCCAGCAGATGCATGTACCAGATGAAATTCGCCATAATGTTTGCGCTGCTGTCAAAGAAAGCATGCAAAAGGAGATTAATTACCATACGTCCAATGTTGGACGCATAGAAAAACAGTTAAGGACCCTACAAAATCGCAAGAACCAATCATATGCAGCCATGCTTGATAAAAAGGTCACGGAAGAGTTTTGGGCAGAGCGGAACACTGCATGGGATATTGAAAAAGAACAGTTGACGGCAAGCCTGTTAGAGCATCAAAAAGTAAAAGTCGATTGCACAAAGCAAATAGATCTCATGCTCGAACTCCCTAAAAGAGCAGCACATATATTTAAACGGGGTAGCGTGGATCAAAAACGTAAGATTCTGGGCCTTCTATTCTCGAAGTGTGTATTGCATTATAAAAAGATCGATGTGGAGCTCAAGGCTCCGTTTAACCTGATTATAAAAAGTTTATCAAGTGACGTGACTGCGGCCTAAGGGCCGTGGTCTCCAGTTATTCAACAGGAGGTAGTATGAAACACAAAAAAGTAAGCTTACCAAGTCAAACATCGCTGCTGATGCAAGCGATACAGTGCGACAATGAGCATGCGGTACGGCTGTTGGTCAAGAAGGCAATGCTGTTATCGTCCCCATCGTCACAGCATTGGCCAAAGGAAAATGCGTGGAGTGATACAGATCTTGATGCTGTCGTCAGTTTGATTTGTGGCATAAAGCCTAAGGACATGATCGAAGCACTTTTGGCTGTACAGGTTATATCGTTGCACTTGAAAGGCATAAGCACCATGGCGCAGGATAACTACAACATCATGGGCCCAGCGATGCAGATGGTACGGTTAAGCCACCAAGCCTTGAATATGCTGCAACAGTACCGCGGAAAGAGCCAAACGATCAACGTCAATTACAATGTGCATACAGAGGGCGATTCTGTTATCAATACACTGGTCCAGGAGGGGGCTGCCAAAAAAGTAGGAGGATAGTCATGAGATTCAAGATGGATTTTTCAAAGCTGCCCAAGTGTGGTGCAAAACCTAAAATAAACTCTATGCGTAAACACCCGTGTAAACATGTGGCACTAAAAAATGGTCGTTGTTATTATCATCAGGGTCGTCCTATAAAGCATGGGTACTATTCTTATGTGAGTCGTGCTCAAAGAGTGGCAGTGCGTCAGTTTATTGGTACAGCAAGGGCATCGCTTATGCAGGTAAGGGATATAATCAATGAAGAAGCTGCATAAGAAAGATGAGCTGTTCATGATGCTCCTTAGAGGGAGCCAGGAGGATGATGCCTACTCTATAGCTGAGCTGTGTCGTAAGATGGGCGTTTCGTACGAACAGCTAAAGCGATGGGCTCAAAAAAATGAGCATTGGGCACACATACTAGAGATGTGCCATATGCGATGTGCGAATAACGTTGACATAGCGGCAATGATGAGGAGGATCCCTATGGAGGATGCGTTAAAGTATCGTAATGCATCCTGCGAAAGTTACGATGATGCTATTTTTTAGCAGTGAGGATTTATGTGAGTGCCTTAATACGTTGAGATCAGCTGAAAGCTGTTTCGATGCAGAGGGGTTGCGTCATCACAAGTTAAGCTGGCGTAAAAATGCCTCAGATAACTTCTAGGTCGAGAACATCGAGCTCGCCATCACCATTAAGATCTGATGCATCGAGAGTCCCGTTTTGTTCGTGGACATCGTAGAGCAGTTTCAAATACTTACCTGCAATCAACCTTGGTAGCGTATCTTTGTTCTCAAGGCCATACCATTCGTATATACCTTTGCTGCCCTTTGAAGAATTACAAGGGCGGCAGGCCCATACACCGTTTTCCGCGGTATCTGGTCCGCCTTTGATACGAGGGATTAAGTGGTCCCATGATAGGTTGTCTGTTGATTGGCAGTACTCGCACTGTTGAGTGCCCGTCATCTGCATTTTAATCTCGCGCAGTACGGCACTCATCTTTATGTCACCAGATGACAGCAACTTCATCCTGCTCACAATAAACTTATAGCCAGATATTTCTGCTGATGCGGAAATCAGCTTGGCGTACTGGTAGAAAATCAAATCACGGACTGTTTTTACGGAAGACGGTGGCATGATTATTGGTACCTGCAATAGAGGGTTAAGGTTAGTGGTTTAGCCACTCTAAAAATTCACGTGCAGCCTTGCGCCCTGCCGATCGTGCACTGCTAATTTCTTTCCCATTGTATCCATCTTGCCGCATATCGCTTTCTATTTTTCCCATCTCATCGAAGGCAATAGATCTAATCAGGATGTCGCTATTCTTGTTCAAGACATCTTCCTGGCAAAGTTGAAAATCACCTATATAATGCTCAAGCAGCTTTACCCTTTTCTCTGCGTTTACCAGATCAGCTTTTACTTTTGCATCGAAGCAGTTCTTAGTAAACCAGCATGCGAGAACGATCGCGCAGGAAGAGATGATATAGAATATTCTTTTTTCGATCATATAACGACTCCATTGTTTTATAGGGCGCTTACTGCCAGGTCCACTTAAAGAGCTTCCAGAAGAATCTGACTGGTGTTGCTATCAGTACCAGCATTACGGCTATCAGAAGCACCGGCAGCGCAAAGTATGCAACTAACAGAATCAATGGTATAGCGTATATCTTGTTATCCATTGTTAAACTCGCTCTAAAGCGTGGCACCATGCTCTAACAGTGTTTTTATGACCTCATTGCGGCCGCCACTACTTGGCCTCGTTTCTTCCATGACGTATGCAAGTGGCGTGTAGAGCTTTCTCCCGCCATTAATTGGGTTAACTTTTTTGTTAACGGCGGCTCCATATTGCAATAAAAGTTTCACAACCTTGGTATTTAGATACTTAGCAGCTTCATGCAATGGAGTGAGATTGTTTCTGTATATATTAACAACACATATGATGTCGGGAGAGGCACCATTTTGCATCATGAGTTTTATAGCGGCTTCACCTTTTTCTGGATTATACCTTGCCAAGGTTATTGCCATGCTCCATAGATCGTTTACAGAGTACCCCTTGTTTATCAATTCTTTAATAAGATCAAGAGCAATATCCACGTTATGTATTCCCCTTGAGAATACATCTACAATATCAAGCGTGTGTAAGCGAGTTTTGTTCTGTTTTACTAATAAAAGTATAGTTTCCATGTCATAGTTTTTTACTATATGGCTTATATGATCACCGTTTGGTATAAAACCAAGATCTAACAAGGCTTTTATTGCGGTGCCGTGATTAAGCAAGATTGCCCATAAAAGAGGGTCTCGTCCATCTTTGCTTGCGTTGATAGAGGCGCCTAAGCTTACGGCCTCTTGTATGACATCAGCAGAGTTCTGAAGGATGCCCTCATAGAGCAAAGCTTGCGGGTCAACAGACTTTATGCTGCCCGTGCGTGCCTCAGAAAGTCTGGAAAATTGTGGCCCATTGCCTAAACATACAACTGAAGTCGCCATCAGAGCTGACATCACTAAATATCTACCGTTCATTTCGAACCTCCTTATAATAGAATACACAAAACGACTACTGCCATTTCCTGCATACAGAACCGTCAGGGAAATAAATGGCGCCCATCTTTAGATCTTTTATGAGACGCTTTGCTGTCGGAGTGCCGATGCTCTTTAAATAGCGTAATATCTGCTTTTTATTGGCTTTTAGGTTTCCTGTTACAGCAGTTGTTCTAAAATCTACAATGAGGCAGCCTTCAAGCAATGAGTAATATTCTGCAAGGTTTATATCAGGAGTTTGTGGTGTTGAGTATATTGTGTTTGAAACCGGATCGTAGACCATAGGGGCATACAAAGAGTACATTGGAAACATTAGCAACATAGATAATAAACGCTTGTTCATAGAAACCTCCAGATTATCAGTTAAAAACATCTACGCTTACGGTTAAATTTTCAGTTTTGGTTTATCCAGACTGAGCACAAAACTATTACCTTTTTGATCTGTAACAGTTAGGGTGAAAGTCTCGTCAATGTCATCATCACATGAAACAAAGATAAGCCCATTAATAGTGGTATGAGGTTTGATCGTTTGGCTTCTCAGCTCTTTGCGCATGAAGTCATCATCCAATTGTTCATTGGCTTTTGCCGACCCTATACCATCAACAATTGCTGGGATGATAAATGGCCATACAAAGAAGCCTGCTACGCCGTAGCCCACGGCACGACCTACAGTATTAGTATGAACCGTCTCAGCTACTTCTTGCGCGTCTATGCAAGCAATGCTGAAGCTTTTCTTTGAAATACTGAAGTGACGATTGGTATTGTTGGTGAAAGCGATTTGGATCGGTTGATAACCCTTCTTAATGGGGTTACGATCTAGGTATTTTTTGCAATCACTAACACTAAATAGCTCATAATCAAATGATATCGAGCTTTCTTCGGTCTTCGATGCTCTAGCCAGCATTTTAAGCGGCTTTACTTTATAGCGAGCACATCCAGAGAGGCCTACAAGTATAACGCAGCTGAGTGCATATAAGGCAATGTTTCTTAGTTCCATAAAAAATCTCCATTTTGGAATCCTAAATACATTTACACCTACCAATCATACACTAATTGAAATTTTTGTAAATAGGGCAAAATGGGGCATGGCAACGGTATTACTGTGCAACAAGTGCTAAAATAGGGCCAAAGTGGCTATGAGGGCAAAACTACTGTGCTGCCTGACTCGACTTGTTCTGATAAGATGCACGACTACCATAAAGCCAATACCCAAGAAGAAGAACATGCTATGAGAAATATGCTGAGTTAGGGGTTGTGATTGCATCTCTCGTTATCATATCGATCCAATAAGATCCCCCAGCTCGTTCTTGAAGAAGATTCTGAGTGTGTTCAAAAGAAGTGCTGGTGAACAGCCCATATTTTTTCTATAATAGTCGAGGATGGGACGCCAATTTTAAAGTTAACCTTAAAATTGGCTATCCGGCCTTCGCTATCCAAGTTCTATGATTTTTGAAAATCAATCTAAAGCTTCGGCGGACAGGCGCCTTTTTCTAAGGAGCTATAAAAATAAACGTATATTGTGCAAGCTTATTGTCTTATCTATGCAAAATTCATGTTACACTGGTCAAGTTATAGTTTTTATCGCTCATTTGCTTCGTCCCTATCAAATAGGTCTCGTGTATCAACTTTAAGTGATGTCAGTTTTTTCTTCTTTTTTATCAGCTTCAATTCGTGTTTTGCTTCCATTTTAATTTCTGCTAATTCTTGCTTGCTGAAGCGTGTTTCGATGTATTTTTGAAAGCTTTTTGTTTTTGATGCCATGATACCCTATTTCTTTTTTCGTGCATGTATTGCTAAAGCAGAATTCTGAGCAGGCTGCTTTTTTAGTGGCATTTTTTTTGCTTTTCCTCCTTCGCTCCCAATTGAGCTTCCGACTTCGACCCATACTTCGTGTAAAGCTACGCAGGGCACGGCAAGGCTACGATTGGACAGGACGGCGGACAGGTGGTATAGACACCGTGATTTCTGCATGTTTTTTTGACCGAGCTCGTGGTGTTACTTTGATGGTAATGTTTTGATCGAGGCTGTTTAAGAATCTGAAGAGCCTATCAATAGAAAAGCCTGCAAGTTTACCGGTGCTTAATGCTGATATTTTTGGTTGGTCAATATCGAGCAGCGTGGCTGCGGCTGTTTGAGTGAGCTTTCTCTCTTTAATTATGTTATTTATTTGGCGTGCAAGTTCAGCTTTGGCTAGCCTTTCTTCTGGATTTGGTAGTCCAAGATCAGCAAATACATTGCTTGAGCTTGTGATGATGTTTTTATTTTTTTTCATTTTTTAAACCGTTATGTTTTCGTTCCAATAACTATGCTTTATATAGCATAAAAAGGCAAGCGCAATTTTATATTTTATGGTAAAATAAGTTCATATATAATCACTTATTTGGAGCTAATATGTCTGCTGGTGAACTAACAAAGGTGTCTCTTTTCAATGAAAAGCAAATTCGTAAAATATTGGTTAACAATGAGTGGTATTTTTCAGTAATTGATATATGTGCAGCGTTAGTAGAAAGCCCTGATCCTGGTGCTTACTGGCGGAAGCTAAAACAACGATTGGTTGCGGAAGGCAGTGAAGTTGTGACATTTTGTCACGGGTTGAAACTGACCGCTCCTGATGGCAAAAAACGTGAAACAGACTGTGCTAATACCGAGGGTATATTTCGTATTATCCAATCTATCCCTTCTCCTAAGGCAGAACCATTTAAGCTTTGGTTAGCAAAAATAGGTAAAGAGCGTATTGATGAAATAGAAAATCCTGAGTTGGGGATGGACAGAGTCAAAACGCTGTATGAAAAAAAAGGCTATGAAAAAGGTTGGATTGATAAACGTATGCGCGGTATATCAGTTCGGCATTCACTTACGGATGAGTGGGCTGAGCGAGGGGTAAAAAAGTCAATTGATTACGCAATTTTAACGAATGATATCATGCAAGGTGCTTTTGATTTAAAGGTTGCTGAATACAAGCAATTAAAAGGCCTTGAAAGAGAAAATTTACGCGATCATATGACCGATCTAGAACTCATTATTGTTATGCTTGGAGAAGCAACTACAACACAAATTACCCAGCAAAAAAATTCTAAAGGTATTGATAAGTTAAGAAATGATGCAAAGGTTGGTGGTGCTGTTGCGGGTAGAACGCGTAAAGATATAGAAAAACAAACGAGCAAAAAAGTTATTTCAAAGGAAAGCTTTTTGCCTCATTCAGTGGAATAAATATTATAAACAAGTAATTGGTACAAAGAAGCGGTTATTTGTCAGAAAATATAGCCCATGTTTGACGTAGAGTTCAGCATGGGCCTTTTAGTTGTTACTTTTCAAAAATCATGCCATTTTTTTACATCGTGCATAATATCATCTTCAAGCTCACCAATCTTGTGGAGTGCCCAAACCATACAATTTTCCCATTTTTTGTAGACCCATTGTGCGATGTGGAATTGGCCAAGTTCTGATGCAAGCATAAGAATATCGGCAGCTTCTTTACGCTTTCCGTATTTTTCTAAAAAGCAGACGGTAGCCATATAAAAATCATAGGTATCAAAACGAAGAAATGTTTTAACCCCGAGAACTTTATGCAGCGCTACTGCACTGACGGAATTATAGCGTACAGGAATAACATCTGCCATTTCACATAAGAGTGCATGTACTTCAGGTATTTGATCGTAATACTCTAATTCTTCCATCAATAGATTAATCTCTTCTGACTGCAGATTAATATTATAATTCAATAAAAAGTTGCTGATTACAAGGTTTAGAAACGGTGGTTTTGCAAGAAGGTGTATATGCTGAGGAATCACGCTTTTCATAATGCTTTCAGCGTTGGGATCTTTCATATCTTTGATGTAGGCTTCATGTTGTTTTGATCCAGGCTTGAGCAGTTTTAAGCCTTGCGTTGAGAGTAAAGAAGGTGGATTGCTGCCGGCGCTGCGAATGGATCCATCATTACAGGTGCTTGCCCATATTTGTGAACCATCTTCGCGAATTTTAGCTAACCAAACGCAATTGTTATCATCGGTGCCGAGTATTCTGTCAGGATCATCTATTAATTGCTGTAATTGAGCTTGCTTTGGACTATAGTCTTCAGTATCATCACTTGGATTGTTATCTTCTGGAGAACGATATTTTTTGATGAAAGGCTCTTTTTCATACATAGAGATACTATGCCTTTTTGGTGAATATTTTTTTTATAATCGATATTAGCATACGAAGATTCTCTTTTTTTTGAAGATTTTTATGCGCAGTGCTATTTTGGTTGTGATCAAAAAGTTAATTTTCAATGGAATAGGCATGTTAAAAAATATCTTCATTCTTTTTTTCAGCGTAAATCTGTGTTGTGCTGACCCTGTCAACGAGCCTAAATTATCGCGTTCAAATGATTCATCCAGGGGCGTTTTTTGGTTAGATGTAGCCGTTTTGCTCGCGTGTACAATAGTTCCAAATATAGTTAAAGATTTAAAAAAGTCTGAAGCTGCTGAATTAAACACGGATATTGAAGCAGAAGAAACGGTGCCAAAAAAAAGTAATAGATGGAAGCGGATAGCGGTGAATGCTCTCGAAGCAATTTCTTTGATTGCGTCGGTATATATTATCTACACTGGGGTGAAAGTATTCGCTGCTGCAGGTAAAGATTTTTATAATTACCTCTATCCGAGTGCAGAAGCTCTAGTGCGGATAGAAAAAGCTAAAAAATCATTAGCGATGCTTGAAGCCCAACGCAATTTCAGGGAATGTTTAATGAAGAATGCCAAAAGTTTAAGGAACCAGGAAGGCATTCCCGTAAGCTGTGAAGACTGTGGGCGGCTTTTTGCTTTGACCTCAGGGACAGATGCATACGATGATATGGTCAAGCGGTTTAAAAAATATTACTCGAAAAGTTGAGAAATTTGTTCGCTAAATGCGGTATGCATTACGATTTTATGTAAAATACCATATTATGTTCAGTTTCTGCGGCCTGCACTTCTTTCGCAGCCCGAAGGCCTGATTCTATAGCACCATTCATAGAAGCAAACCGTTCACTGGTATGTTCTCCGGCGAAATGAATCCTACCTTCAATTTTTTTTAAAGCATTTTGTAGGGTGTTCATAGTGGCTGAAAAATATGAGTAACCTTCACTCCACGTATGTATATAATATTTAGCTCTTTTTGGATCCCATTGTGGATATAGTTTAGAAAGAGCATCATCAATAGCTTGTTTCCATTCTTGCACAGATGAAGATAGTTGCGCGGCTTGATTTCCAGCTACACTTATATTCAAGACGGTTTTGTGATGCGGATCAGTTTGAAATAATGATTGTTCTCTAAACCAACCTAAGCAATCAGAAAATAAAAAAACGCCGCCTCGTGGCGCAAGATCAAAAATAGCATGGGGAGCTACGATTGATATACGAGCGCATGCAGTGTAAGGAACATTTTGAATGGCCTCTTGTTTTTTTGATGAAAATGGTGGATTGATTTCAATCTTGTTCATTTCTGAAAGAGGAATAGCGATGATTACTCTGTGTGCTTCAATCGTAAATCCTTCACCTGTTAGGATGCATTTGTCTTTTAATTGTTCTATTTTTTGTACGCGGTTATTAAAAAAAATCTTTCCTTCTAGGTGTTCAGCAAGAGCAAGAGGGAGTTGATCATTTCCTCCTTTTAGCGCATAAAAAGAATAGGAATTATCATATTGTTTTAAAAAGTTTAATACGGCATCTGTTGAATTGGTGTGAAAGCCGTTCCCTAATAATCCAACTATGCTGTTCGCTTGTAACCATTCTATAGCCTCATCGGACGCTCCCACAGATCGCAACGCATCAGAAAAGGGCATGTCTGCGGGTATGTTTTCTAGTTTTTTACAAAAACTGCTGAGCAATAAATATAAAGGGATGTCTTGTTCATCTTCTTTAAGAAAGAAACCGTTTTCAGTTGTTTTCCCCGCCCAATTTTTAAACCAGAAGATTCCTTCCATTGGTGTGTGTTTTACGATAGGCAGTGAGAATCGGTGAACATAATCCCATAATGGTTGCTCGCCATCACCAAAAGAAAAAGCGCCTAATTCAAAATGTGTATTGTCTGGTAAATGATGGGTTAATACGCGTCCACCAACGCGATTTTCGGCTTCTATAAGTTGTACATCATAACCGCGAGAGGTAAGAAAATCTGCTGCAGCTAAACCTGCGAGCCCTGCGCCAATTACAGCAATTTCACATAAAAGATTAATCATACATTAAAACCCGGCAACATCTTTTTTGTATTTAGGGTAATTAATAATTTCAGAGAAATCAAAACTACTGCATAAGTTGTATCATTATTTTTACTTGATCAATTATGCATTAAAGTGGCGTATGTTTGGCGTGAAGTCAGACATGGGTTTTTTGTGTGCTTTTATTTAAAATGGGTGTATTCTATGCGTAAATTACATACAATATAACATCAGGATATATTATGATACGCATATTATCTTTTTTTCTATATATTGCTGTCTTTGCATCATCACATTGTATCTATGCAAGTCAAAGTGGAACATGCGTAGGAACAGAAAAAATTAAAGGGCAGAATATTCACGTGCGGCAAGTTGTTAATGGTGAAGTGACTGATATTCATACAGATGGTGATGTTATAATAGATCGGTACAGATCGAATGAATATGCATGGAATCTTCAAAATGTAAATGGAGTGATAGGCGGCACTTTTTCAGGGCATCCCATCATTTGTAAAAAATTTGATCTTTACACAACGCAAAATTCAGTTGTTTTTCAAAATAAGACATACCCATATGATGGTGTATCATTGGTAAAAATTAAAAATGGCGCTATTCAACTGTCTCAAAACAAATCTAATGAAAACAAAAAGTCTATGTTGTGGGCATATGTTGGGTATACCGGTCTTGGCATTGCTGGTATAGGTATAAGCTATTTAGTTTTTTTGTGGTTAAGTAAGCAGCCAGCGGCTATTGCCTTTCCTGCAAAGAGATAGGAAGATTCTGTTTTGTACTTACATAACGTTTATGATAGTGTTACCCATATCTTTAAATAAGTAACATGTATAAAAGGAAATTATGACACGTACCAAGAACCTGTTTTTTATATTATTCAGCGCTATTATATGGGGAGCGTTTGTGCAGGCTACTCCGGAGCAGCCGCTCTCTATTGTTGAAGCGGCGTGCATAATTTGGAGAATGAAGTATAAAGATATTTGCGATCTGCACAAGGCTGTTTTCCCAACAAAACAGAATGAAGAACAAAAAGAAGCTTCATATATCGAACAAACAACTAGAAAAATAGAAGCAATGCGTAAGGCTATTGCGGAAAAGATATTTGGCAAAACAGTAGTCGATCGTGTGTTGCAAACGTTCCATGCTGCAAGCCCTTGCGAACAAGAACTGTTAAAAGATGCCATTAAAGGCTCGTATAACGAATATATAGGGTTTGGTGTGCTTGGCCTCTTGGCAGCGATCATTGTATTTCCGATCGGTTTTCCCTTGCTCATGATACATCAATGGGAACATGTGAACAAAATAGAAGCGATACGTGCTCGGCTATCCGAAGCGGCGTAAACTATTTTGAAAGTTTACGCATACAAGATGCGAACGCTTTGTGTTTTTTCTTGACTGTTATAGCGTGCGTGATGTTTTCTTAAAGCATATTGTTTTCACATACAAAAGGAAGTGCGATGCGTACATCGATTATAGTGGGTGCAGTTTGCTTGGCAGCAGGCGTTTTTGCGGGGATGCAGTGGCATGCGTGGCAAGATAAAAAGGGCGTTGTTTTTTCGGTAAAAGGTTGCGCGTTGCGCACGGCAATGCGTAAATTATGGGCAGATCATGTTATTTGGACACGCGATTATATTGTTGCCGCGGTAGCAGATGCTGATGATGTAAAAGTGGCGGCGGATCGGCTTTTGAAAAATCAGGAAGATATTGGCAATGCGATTGTGCCATACTATGGCGATGAAGCGGGCAAGAAGTTAACCGCACTCCTCAAAGATCATATTCTTATTGCGGTTGATGTGGTAGCAGCAGCAAAAGTGGGAGATAAGGCAAAACTCACTGAAGCTGACGAGAAATGGCATGCGAATGCGCGTGATATTGCCACCTTCTTGAGCAGTGCAAATCCTGCATGGCCAATGGATATGATGAAGAACATGCTGTATGAACATCTCACCTTAACTACGCAAGAAGCAGTGGCACGCATTGGCAAAAAGTGGGCAGATGATGTGAAAGCATTCGATGCTATTTTTGTTCAAGCGCTTGGTATGGGTGATGATCTTACCAAAGGCATAGTGGCCCAGTTTCCAGAAAAGTTCTAATGTTTGACGATCTGCAATCTTTGTGAGATTCTACTTATATTCTCTACTGTATTTTATTAAAGGATATCGTATGAAACCACAAGGTTTTAAAATGGCATGGGTTGTGGTGAACAACATGGCCGAAGGCAAAGCGTTTTTCACAAACGTGCTTGGCTTAAAATTAGAAGCGGATTCTCCTGAGTTTAACTGGGCGGAGTTTTCTGCTGGTGACGATACCCATATTGGCATGGGTGTTTCATGCAAAGATACTCCTGTTAAAGCAGGCAGTAATGCAGTAATATGCATCAATGTGTCTGACGTTGTTGCTGCTAAGGCGGAACTTGAATCAAAAAACGTGCGCATTCTTGGTGATATTCAAGAAGTGCCTGGTCATGTAAAAATGATTCTGATCCAAGATCCGAGTGGCAATCTCTACAACATTGTAGAACAACTTTCTTAAGACTGTTTTTTATAGAAGGGCACCCTTCAAAAGGTGCTCTTTTTTTATGTTTTAATCTGATAATGCATATTGATTGAACCTTGTATCTTGCATCCTTTACGATTGATTTAACATGATTAGAGTATAATACTTGATTTTTGTTAGTTCGACATTACAATGAGTGAACTTATTAACATATTTCATCACAGGAGTTATCGATGTTCATCAATCAAAAATTAGTAGCAATGGTTGCGTGTGCGTTTGCAGTAAGCAGTGCGTATGCGGGTGAAGAACAACGTGCGTTGTTACCATCGAGAATAAAAGAATATTGC
The DNA here is from genome assembly GCA_963704465.1 of uncultured bacterium. GTDB lineage: Bacteria > Babelota > Babeliae > Babelales > Vermiphilaceae > MFD02979-c4. The sequence goes on along the minus strand of OY969901.1, from coordinate 1,109,046 downwards.
CAATCCAATGGTAATGAGTGTCAAACGCTTCTTAAAGCGATGCAAGAACCAAAAAATTGCATGAATCGTGTTGTGTATGATGAAGCATTTGGGGTTGCAAAAAAAGCTAACTGGTCTGATTCAACAGCGCAGCATGTTGCTCGATCTGTTAGATATAGTGCAACGGTAGGGCATAAATCATTTGAAATTCCTTTCGTTGAAAGCCTGTACTACACAAAACAACAGTAATACGTTGATAATCAAAAAAGAGCGAACATTTAACTATGTTCGCTCTTTTTTTTGAAACAGAATTATCGTTTTTGAGTTGCTGCGATAGAAATTATGGTAGTGATCGCAAGCACTGAGCGAAGGGGTACGATGAGCCCTGTGCATTCATGCCATTGAGCAGCAGGTTGTTCAGCTATAAGCGCATGATATTTATTAAGCAGTTCAAGCGCTTTTTTTATGTGTTTATGTTGTACTGTTTTGAGCGATGTTCTTTTTTTATCTATAAAACTTAGGGCTTCATCTTTATGTTTGTTGTATTGTTCTGCCATAACGTATGCATTGATGTCAGGTGTTTGTATAATGTCTGCATAGGTATACGGAGTTACATCATACCCAGAAATAAGAACTTCTAACCCTCTATCGATTTCTTTTGGCCATTCGTTAATAGGCGCTGCAGCTATGTTTAAAATGGGTACGCAGTTGCTGATCGAGTATTCGCCTGATTTTCCAGGCATTTCGAGTTCTCGCGTCCAGTGATCTTCATGTGTATACCAATTGTTCCATGACTTTAATTGAACTTTTACCACAGGATTATCTGCGTGGCCAAACCAGCAATGTTTTGATTCACAGAGTGTATGCTCTGCGCTCTGTGTGGCAAAGGCGCTGCTCAAAAAAGCTATGGAAAAAATAATTTTAATGCACTTCATATTGAGACCTTTGTATGTGTTTGAAATGCAAAAAATATAACAGAGTTCTTCGAAAGAGCAAGTGTTACAGTTTTTGTTCTCCGCCGCCACTGCATGCAAGGCGATCAATGGTGAGTGCAATAGTATTGACTACCAAGATCCGTTCGCGTGAAATCGGCGTGCGAACCGGATTTTCGCGCAACCCTGCAAAAAAATCTGCAATCAAAAGATCGCGCCCCGATGTTGGTGTTGAGACCGATTCGTCAAACCATGCGGGCAGGCCATGCCCTTGTAGTGTGAGAAAATCATGCATGAGAATTGTTTTACCATCAAAAAAGAGTTCAAGTTTTTCACTGCCATACTGTTCGTGTCCGAGTGTGGTATAAAGCAGTGAGCAGACCGACCCATCAGCAAAACTGATTTGTGCAGAAAAGTTGTCCGTAGGAAACACATCATCTCTGACTGTGTGGATCGATTCTACCGAAACGGCAACGGGTTGCGCATCAGTCAAATAACAAAAAAGATCGATATAATGACACGCATCATTTAAAATTTTTCCAGCACCAGGTGCTGCCTTTTGCTCGCAGAGTTGATTATTCTTACTATTCACGCGATAGTGTGCCATTAACGGTGTTGATCGGCGTTTTAAAACCGATTTTATTTTTTTCATAAATGGTGCGTAAGAGCGATAGTAATCAACGCACAGTGGCACATGAGGGCGCTCTTCGAGCGTTTGCTTGATGCGCTTCAGTTGTTCAAAATTCACGGCTAGGGGTTCTTGTACAAACACCGCTTTATTTGATTCTAATGCATGCGTAACGCGATCAGCATGATATAGTGCATTTGACGCAATAATAATAGCATCAACCAAATCCCCCTGCAGAATATCGGTATCAAGCTGACAGGTACGTGCAACACCGAATAATTTAGAGACGCGTTCTGCGCGTGCGTATTCGATATCAGAAATCGCTTTTACGGTCACATCGCCAAGCCGAGCGAGGGCTGGAAGAAGGGTATCTTGTACAAAGCTATCTGCGCCAATAACGCCAACACGAACGCTATCGCGCATGGCAGGCACAAAGCGGGTTATACCATTAAGCTTGCGTAGTGTAGAGATTTTGGGTATTTTTTCGTCAGTAGAAAAGGTGAGTGCGTCATTATTCGTTTTGCATATAATAAGCATACCAAGATCAGCATCTTGATTTAAAATAGGGCAGGCCTTTTTTTGACCCACTTCCCACTCTTGTGTAATGAGAGGGTCAACATTAATTTCACCATTACTGATAAGGCGTGATATTTGTTGCAAGCCTGCGCGTTGGCGCCATTGCACGAACGGAACTTGACTATGATAGTGGCCCAGTTGTTCATCATGGTAACAGCTATCATGTGGTGCTGCTACGGCGAAATCGATATCTTTACGCCCAACAATCGCATGATTAATAAAAATGTCGTGGAGGCCAACGAGTACAATACGGCCATGTGAGCGTGTGATCGTGATTGCGTTATGCGGCGTTACTCCTTTAATCGTGCTATCAACAATAATAGTAACGTCAACGCCGTGACGTTGTGTAATGCATAGAAGTTCTGTTTGCCAATTTTCACTGTTTGGATGGAATACATAGGAAGCGCCCAATTCGCGTGCTCGTTGAAGTTGCGCTGGTTTATCATCAATCACAACTACTTGTGCGCCGCTTAATTTTGCAAGCTGCACGATGAGGTAGCCAAATGCATTGAATCCTACCACGCATACGGTGTAGCCAACTTGTAGTTGAGCGCGCTGTATTGCATGTAGCGCAAGCACGCCATACCCTGCAACAGCCTGTTTTTTATAATCATCTGAACTGTTGAGTAATACTGCTTCGTATTCAGAAACGCAGGCAAGATCTGCATACCATGTTTCTCGCGAACCAAGACACGCAACCATATCACCTGGCCTGAGTGTGCGCACCTCTTTGCCTACGGCAACTACTACACCAGAGCATGAATAGGTATCCGAGAGCGCGCGTTCATTGCCAGATTGTGCTTGTGCGCGGGAAGCACGTTCAAAAACGGTTTTAACTTTTTGTGCAAGGCCAATCGGTTCGCAACATTGTTGAGCAACACGTGCAGGTAATGCTGCGTGAGATTCAACAAATACGGTATTGATGGCCACCAAGATCATATGCGCATCAAGCATTGGTTCTGCAAATGCGCGCATATTTTGTAAACGCTGTTCTATAAACTCATGTCTCATTCATTACTCCACAACTACAGGCTTGCTTTACACTATCACACTCGCTAGGATTAACAAGATAGAATTCTAAATCTATAGCCTCTATACTATGCGGTAGGCTGTTTTTTATAGTGATGTATGTATGAAAAAATTATATGCTCCATGGCGCTCAGCCTATACTACTCGTGTGCATGCGGCGAAAGAATCTTCTGCGTGTGTGTTTTGTGCGATTCGAGATTCCAGTGCAGATGCATCAGAATTTGTGCTCAAGCGGTTGACGCATTGTATGGTGATGCTCAACAAATATCCCTATAATCCTGGGCATCTTCTTGTGGTTCCGTATGAACATAAACCAGAATTGCATCTGTATGATGCAGCGGTTCGTGCTGAGCTCATAGAGCAGGCGAGTATTGCAACGGAGATGTTAAAAAAGGCATTCGATACGGATGGTTGCAACATGGGTATTAATCTGGGCAAAGCGGCAGGAGCTGGTATTCCCGAGCATCTGCATATGCATGTGTTACCACGCTTTTTTGGTGATACTAATTTTTTACCAACGCTTACGGATACCAAACAGATTTCACTTGATCTGAACGAAATCTATGCGCAGTTGTTGGCACTGTACACAGATTAAATGTGCGCATTAAAGTTTTGCTTTTGTGGTCGATTTATTTTTTTCTGTGGCATTTTTAATGGCAGCTAATTCCATGTCGTTAATATCTTGCCAGCTTAAACCACTTTTTTGCATAGCTTCTTTTGTTTGATTTTTTAAAAAAATTGCTTCTTGTGCAACCTCTCCCGAGTAATTATTTTCTTTCACCAGAATGAGCCATTGTTTTTCAAGATCGGCGATGTAGTTTTGATTTTTAACATCTGCAGCGTGTGTTACAAAGGTGGTAGCAATAAGTATCAACACTAGATTTTTAACCATTGCAAGCTCCGTTTTTTGCATGAAAATATAAGGTACTGTCAGTATGGTTACGATTTTTTTTCTTGGCAAGGAAGCAATGCACAGATCACAGTTCCCACTGCAGCTCTAGCAAAAATTCAATCACTTGCTCAATAATTTACGTTCATTAATTTTTGTTCACAAAGGGCTCTTCGTTGAGTATTTCTTTTGTAAAGAGCATCTTCTTTGGCTCCTTGTCTGTATGCAAACATTTCATTAAAAGAATTTTCAGGTGCTACTGCAAGTTGGTTTGCGAACGTAATAGTATCTTTTGATTCCATTTGGATCAAATCTTGATCCAATGATTCCCACATATTTCCTGGTAAAATATTCAGCATTTGATGGAGGCCAAACGTTTTTTGATAATGCAGGAAAGTATAATCGTCTAAGTGTGCCTTTGATTTAAAGGTACCGGACTCTATGGGGTCAAACCGGTATACTTGTAACCTATTTTTTTCATCAAGTCCAGTACAGATTACAAAGCGATCTGCAATCGATCTAAATGTTGAATCATTATCAAAATGGTAGGAACAATGAATGATATTATATGCGGAGTCGAGTGCGTGCATGAGTTCCTTGAATCGATTTAAATGGGCGCCTTCTTTAAATGTATACTCGGTGTCTATGGTAGAGAGTGTTCTGGTAAAGAGTGAAAAGCGCAGCTTCGATTTTTCCCCATATGAGGGTAGTTTATAAAAAGTGTTAATCGAATTTATCAGATTTTTGATTGAGTTTAAGTGATACAGATGAGCACCAAAAATAGCAGGGCATCCCGGCTTTGCCGCAAAAACAATAATACACGGACATGCAGGGCCTGAAACTAAAGGAAGCTCTGCAGCATTATGGGTAGATGCCCAAAATCGCTCAACAATATATATTCCCTTTTTAATGTTGGTTGATATAATTGGCGGTATTTTGTGTTCTAGATAATGATTAGGGTCTGCTGCAAAGGTTGATGCGCAATAGGCTAAAAGCGTGCATATAAAAAGAGATACGTAATGAGATGTTTTCATTTTCAATTCCTGCCTTGATGTTTATATTTGCATTTGGAATGAAAGAATTATAATAATTTTTCATACATCGCACAAGACGAAGTTAGAAAATATCCAGCGTCAGTGGACTTGTTTCTTTTTTTTGTGCTTTGTAATGGCCAACGAATGCAATCATGGCACCATTGTCGGTGCAATATTTTTTTGATGGGCTGAAGAATGAAAGGCCGCGGTCTTCAGCATACTGACGGATGCGATTGGTAATATACTGATTGCACGCAACGCCACCAACAAACGTAATCGCTTTAAGCGTTGGATGTTGTTTGAGTGCAAGGCCAATTTTTTGAATAAAAATATCTGCTATGCAAACGTGCAATGAGCTTGCAACTTTCTGAATAAAATCGAGGTCGTTATTTTTTAAAAACTGTCGCTTTGCAAGATCATAAGCCTGGTTTGCCACCAGGTGGTATAAGACGGCAGTTTTAAGCCCTGAGAAACTAAAATTGAGAGCATCTGCTTTGCCGCGTGGATACCGAAAGAAATCTTCGAACTGTTTTTGTGCGGCAAGTTTTTCAAGCACCGGTCCACCGGGGTATGGTAATCCCATGAGCTTTGCTATTTTATCCATCGCTTCACCTGCCGCATCATCAAGCGTTTCTGCAATCGTTGAGTATTTGCCAAAGTTCTGCACCAGGTTTATGGAAGTGTGTCCGCCCGATGCGGTGAGGCATAGATGCGGGAATGGTACGGGATGTTCAATCATAGAGGAGAAGGTGTGGCCTTCAAGATGGTTTACGCCGATGAGTGGTTTATTTTTTACCCATGCGAGTGATTTTGCAAAGCTTAAACCTACCAGCAATGAGCCGGCAAGACCAGGTTTATGGGTCACCGCAATATAATCGATCTGATCAAGCGTAACCTGCGCTTTTTGCAATGCATGCGCTACAATAGAATCTATTTTTGCAAGCTGTTCACGAGAGGCAAGTTCTGGTAATACACCGCCAAATTGTGTATGTAACGCAATTTGGGAGAATAGCTCATTAGAAAGTATGCCGCGTGTAGTGTTATATACGGCAGCTGCGGTTTCATCGCAGGAAGTTTCTATACCGAGAATATACAGTTCTTGCATCGTTACACCGTTGGCACAATGATACGCTTGTTACCAGCCACAAAAGTTGCTTCTTGTGTTGGCACATGAAAGGTGCACAGGTCGATTGCTGCAATACTGAGCTCATCAGCTTTTCTTTGCAATGTTTCAAGTGAGCTGCTTAAGAGCTCTACGATATTTTCTTTAATCATTACATGAGGGAGTTGCAAGCCTTTACCGCCCACAATTTTATCCACATAGGTTGGTGGCATGTAGATGATAATAGTGTTGTCGGGGATCGCAAGAGTATTGTCGAGCAATCGTTCAAACACACGCCAGCCGGTATTGTATGTTTGTAGTTCAAAAATGCGATAGATAGTGCCGCTTTTGAGATAATCGATTGTGTTTTGTTGAAAATTGCCTTCAGATTGTTTGAGCACATATGAAGGGTCTTCAACAAAGAGCATGAAGAATCGGTTGAGCATACGGTGGATGGGGATGTTGAAAAAAAGTTTATGTCCATCAACTTCAGTTTTTAATTTTTGCCCCTCGTAAAAAAGTTCATGCTGAGGCGCTGTTTTAATGGTACGGGGAAATTCTATGGTGCCAAAAAGCATACTCACGGCGCTGCCATAGATGCTGGTGTGGAGCAGGGAACCTAGGAAGATCCCTATCACCGTAACCGTTTTTTTTACGTGTAAAGGTGCCATACAGATTCCTTTGATAATAAAACTAGGTATCGAATAGTATTTCATTGTATGTTAGAATACTCCAGAGACGTAATATTATCAAACGTGATTGCTGGTTGTATGAAACTAATAACCAAAAATAAAAAAGCTTTTTTCGATTACGAAATTAACGATACAATCGAGGCAGGCATCGTGCTTACCGGTGATGAGGTAAAATCATTGCGTGCTGGCCACGTTAATATGACTGGTGCATTTGCTACCTTCCATAACGGTGAGCTGCAGGTGATTAACCTGCATATTACCCCCTATGAAAAGGCTTTTCGGCAGGATGAAGAGGGGGCAAAGCGTTCCCGTAAGCTCCTGCTCCATAAACGTGAGCTTTCGCGTTTGCATGGCCAGGTATCGCAAAAAGGGGTAACCCTGATTCCGTTGAGCCTTTATTTTAATGAAAAAAGCAAAATTAAGGTGGAGCTTGGTATTTGTAAGCATAAGAATGCACCGAGCAAGAAGCGTGAACTTAAAGAGCGTGATCTTAACCGTGAAACGCGGCGCGAGCTTAAAGGCGCATGAGTTTGACAAATAGAAAAATCAGCTGCTATACTATCTATACAGATCTTTGAGAATATCAATTGCGGGGGCGTAACGGTTTCGACGGGTTAGCGTTCGCGATGGGTGCATGTCGAGCGAAGCTTGTCGGCTCGTAAAACACGCAGGCAAAAACAATAAACGGCGAACCAGTTTTCGCGTAACTAATTGCTCGAGTAGCAATTAGTTCTTGTCTATGATGCATGCCTATATGTGTCATAGCCTCGTATAAACCCAAATAGGACTCGCGCGTACGATTCAATTGCTTTGCAAAGCGTAAGCGAGTATCACTAAGCAATCGTGTGCATTATATCGCGTCTTTACGGTGATGCATGCTGTATAATTAAAGACTATACATGGAGTACCTGGCGCCAATGTTGATGCGGACATGGGTTCGACTCCCATCGCCTCCACCACTCGCCGTCGCTCCTTCAGGAGCTATGGCGTAGTGCCACGCCGAAGTTGAATCACGCTACAGCTTTATTGTAAGCGGACTAACGAAGGCGGGCAGTCTTCGCCTATTTTCACTTTTGGGGTTCCCCATAATTCTTTCTCATCTATCATATTTTATAGACATTCGTAACACGCCAATCTTCTGTGCGTATTAATCATGGTTATAGTGTATAGATTACTAAATGGTGCCTTGTGATTTTAACGCAGCAATAGTTTCGGGATGATCCTGCGGAATAAGTTCAATAATTTCAGGTTTGCGTTTTAGCATCATGCGGCACGTCATTTCGCATAACAATTACAATTGCGACTCTTCCGCGGCCTTCAAATATTCATCAAGGCTGTGCTCAATAGCGGTGTATACCAGCGTATAGTAATCATCAGTTTCACCCATGACCGCTTTTTGTACGGCGTTGATGTATTGAGTGCGCTCTTGTGCGTCGATAATCACGAGCGGATAGTGTTCTTGCAGTAAGAGTAGGTTCATAAGAAGGCGTGCGGTGCGCCCATTGCCATCAATAAATGGGTGAATGAGCACTAATTGTAGGTGGGCGTGTGCTGCAATGGTTGCAATGTGGTTCTGAGTAGTGGTCATAGATGTTATGAGCTCATCCATGAGTTGCGGCACTTTGAGATAGTTTGGGCACGGAGCTGGTGAGCCAATAACGCGGACTGCTACGGTTCGCAAATGGCCGGCTTGTGCATCGTTGATCGTGCGCAAAATAATGGCATGAATGGTCAAAATATCATCGAGATTGAGTTGGCTACGTTTTTTAGTGGTGGCCAGTTCTTTTATAAAATCAACGGCCGCTGCATGATTGCGGGCTTCAAGATGTTCCGTGATGCTTTTGCCACCCACGGTAATCTGTTTTTCAACTACCTGTGCTGTTTCTGCAAGCGTTAGGGTATTGCCTTCTATCGCGTTAGAGGAGTAGGTTAAGGCAATTCTGAACCACTCATATAAATTCTGTTCAAGCGCAGAGGGTAATGGTCTTAATGCATCGAGCTTTGCTTTTTTTTCAGAAATTCTCAGCAGAATATCGTTCACGATAGTTCTCCAGGCTTATGGCCAATCACTTTCCCTGATTATATCTGTTTTATCTGAGAAGAGAAAAGAAAGAGCAAAATGCCGGCAGCAACGGAGGCGTTATAAGAAATGTCGGGTGCTCGTTGGGGCAACGTAATCGCGGTGCTGATTTTTTTCAGCGGCGTGGAGATGCCGGTGCCTTCACTGCCAATCACGAGTGCATACGGTTTTTGTATGGTGATAGTGCGTGCATCGGTGCCGCCAAAGAGGCCGCCAAATACTGCGTATCCCGCATCTTTAAGCTCTTGTGCTGCAATTTCAGCAGAGGGCACTATGCGAATAGGCATATGCTCTGCAAGGCCTGCGGATGATTTAAGGGCCACTGCATTAAGTGGTGCGCTATTTTTTGCCGTGATCAAAACGCCACTGGTGCTGGTGCATGATGCGGAGCGGATGATAGCGCCAAGATTGCGCGGGTCTTGAATGCCATCAAGCACGATTAATGAAGGGTATTTTTTTGCATCAAACGGTTTGCCATGAAGCACGAATGGTTGTGCATAGGCAACAACGCCTTGATGATCGGTGGTGCCTGCAAGGCGAGCCAATGCTTCGCGGGTTACATGTTTAATTTCAACCGGATAGCTTGGGAGCAGTGCTTGGATGGTATGCCATTGCTTGGGCACTGGCTGCGTGGTATAGATGGCCACGAGCTTACGTTTTTTTGCGCGTAACAGTTCCAATACCGGATGGATACCAAAAATAATATCGATAGCTGTTGCTTTTTTTGTCATATTCACATTCTTTTGAGAGACCTATGTATATATAATAGGTCTCTGCAGCGTAATAGTCTACTATGAGCATGGTTATTGTTTATATGAGCCCTTGTGCAACAGAGCACGCAATTCTGCATCTGTTTCATCAAGAATCAGATCTTCTCGGGATTTTTTATATCCCCGCAGGAGCCACACATTTTTGCGGCCGTTATAGGGGCTTGTGCCACGCCATAAGGTAACGTTTTTAAGACCAAGTTTTTGAAGGCATTCGATAGCCTGTTGACCATTCATGAGTATGGTAATATCGGACCATAGACAATGGAAAAGGGTGAGTTGTTGTTCAAATGGCGCTAATTCCATACTGTTACTCTTTTTGATAGGTTTGGCTGGTTGTGTAAGAGGAATAGCCGTATCGGATATGAAAGTCCCGTTGTTATCTTTTAGAAGGAACGCATGATGCGTGGATTCATTAAATGATTGTATGGATTCTGTAGTACTTTTTTCAGTACACAGTGTTAAATGTTTATATTTGTCTAATTGTGAGATTTGTATTAATTTCATTTCTAACTCGAGCCTTTCATGGAGTTGTTCAATGGTAGCAGATTGATTTGCCGCATAAAAGCCGAGCAGTTCCTGTATTTTTTTTATACAAAAGGTTTCTTGTGTATCTTGAGTAGGCGTACATGGCCCTTTTTTAAGTGCCGCGCTCGTTATTTCAAGGCAAGAATCGATATTAAAATATCCAGTAAATGGATTTACATATGAACATAAATGCAATTCCGCCTTAGCAGTATTTTTATGTGTGCTATCTAACATTCCTACCATAGGATCCCATTCAATAGTGAAGTATCCTTCTGTGAGCAGTGGTAATAGGTGTTTACAGTAGATGTTAACAATATTTGGGTGGCTGCTTCCTTTAACAGTGGTCAAAGGTCTTTCTAGATAAATGGCGTTATATTTTTTTGTATATGTAATAGGTTTAGAAAGGTCTGCAATGATATGGTTACCTGGATTGACTGCCTTCTCGAGATCAAGAGTGGTAACGTTTGGCTTGTTCTCATATGCAAGGTTTGCGTATTTTTTTTGCCAAAGTTCGTTTGAAAAGTGCATAACAACACTATTTTTGTTGCGGTTTGAGCACGCAACTAAAATAGTTCCTTTTTGAAGTATTTCTTGTTGTTTATAAGCGCCAGCGAGCAATAATAGTGCGGTAAAGCCGTGCAGGGGGGTCATCATTGCACAATCCTTGGAGGTTGTAGGGTATTGAATGGCTCATAGTATACCGTCTTCTAAAAGTTTTACGCAAGAGGTATGAGGCCTAAGAGTCATGCTTTTTTCGCTCTTTCCCATTTGCATTTTGGCTTATTTAACGGTAGGTTAGATTTATAGGTATTTTAGGTGTGTTGCCTAATGCCTCGTTATTTAACCCTGTAACCTCTGGCTCTTATCTCGTCTGAGCCCAGAGACTATGACTCTCAAGGAGCATTGTTACATGTCAAAAGAGCTGATACGTACCTCCCAGTATCGCGTGTCTAAAGATAAGGCACTGACGATGGAAGATGTGGTGTTTGAAAACGGTAGCGATACTGCTGCTGAGCTAAACGCCCTCTACGAAGGTATTTTCAAAAATTTCCAACCAGGCAAAACCACTACGGCGCGTATTGTACGCATCGATTCAGATGGTGTATTGGTTGATCTCAAATATAAGTCTAATGGCCTTATTCCAAAGTTTGAATTTGGTCCACATGAGATGAAGGGCCTTTCACTAGGCGATGAGCTTGAAGTGCTTGTAGAACAACTTGAAAGCCCAGAAGGCCGCGTGGTTGTTTCTTACGAACGTGCTAAAGCTATGCGTGCATGGGATCGCATTGTGAAGCTCTTTGAAGCGGGCGAACCAGTAACTGGTACCGTAACGCACAAGGTTAAAGGTGGCTTATCCGTTGATATCGGCATCGATGCATTCTTGCCAGGCTCACAGATTGATCTGCAACGCGTTACTGATTTTGACCAATATGTTGGCCAAAAAGTAACGGCAAACATCCTTAAGATCAACCGTAAACGTGGCAACGTTATCATTTCCCGCCGCAAATATATGTCAGACCAGCGTGCTGATAGCCGCAAAAAAGTACTTGGTGATCTACAAGTTAATCAAATCATCCAAGGTACTGTTAAGAACATCACCAATTATGGTGCGTTCATTGACATTGGTGGCGTAGATGGCTTGCTTCATATCACTGATATGACCTGGGGTCGCATCGCACATCCAGGCGAGCTTCTGACTATTGGCGATCAAGTAACCGTCAAAGTACTTTCATTTGATAAAGATACTGAAAAAATATCCCTTGGTCTTAAACAGCTTACCCCAAATCCTTGGGAAGAAGTTGAGAAGAACCTTGTGGTTGGTCAGAAGATCAAAGGTACTATTTCAAGCATCACCGATTACGGCTTGTTTGTACAAGTAGCCCCTAATATTGAAGGCTTAGTACATATTTCAGAAATTTCATGGACAGATCGCATCGAAAATCTTCACTCACGCTATAAAGTGGGCGAAGAAATTGAAGTGCTCTTAGTTGCCCTTGACCGCGACAGCCGTCGTATGTCATTGAGCGTTAAGCAGCTTGAGAAAAACCCATGGGATCAAGTTGCAGAGCAGTTCTCCGTTGGTCAAAAGATCAAAGGAACTATCAGCAATATCACCGATTTTGGTGTGTTTGTACAATTGCTTCCGGGCATTGATGGATTGGTGCACATTTCAGACCTTTCATGGACTGAGCATGTTGAGCATCCAAAAGATCGCTATACTATCGGCCAAGAAGTAGAAGCAATGGTTCTTGCAATTGATAAAGATAGCAAGAAAATCTCCCTTGGCATCAAACAACTTGAGCAAGATCCTTGGAATGAAGTGGAAACACAATATCCAGTGGGCTCTATTGTAACCGGTACCGTGAGCAAGCTTACTAACTTTGGTGCTTTCATTAAGCTTCCAAGTGGTATAGAAGGGCTTGTACACAATACTGCAGTTACCAGCGAACAAGGCAAAAAAGCAGACGAATACTTCACCGTTGGTACATCACATGAGTTCCGCGTGGTAAGCGTAAGCAAACAAGAGCGCAAGCTTGCATTGAGCACACGTCTTGATGCGGCAGCTGCGCCAGTAGCGCAAAAAGCGCCAGCAAAAGCAACAACGGCTAAAAAACAGCCTAAAGCTGTAGCTCAAACCTCTGCTTCAACTTCTACACCAGGTGCGAAGAGTGCATTCCAGTTAGCGCTTGAATCAGCACTTCGCCAACGTGAAGAAGAAACTGATGCAAAGAAGGGTAAGGAGTAAGTATGAACTTTACCTTTGCAATGATTAAACCAGATGCAGTGCGCGCCGGGAATACCGGCGCGATCTTAACCCTTATCGAAAAAAGTGGGTTTGAGATCGTGCGTATGGAAAAAAGAACTTTAAGCCGTGCAACGGTAGAAGAGTTTTATGCAATCCATAAAGCACGCCCGTTCTTTGGTGAAATGGTAGATTTCGTGGTGTCAGGTCCTGTAGTAGTTCTCGCGCTTAAAAAAGATGGCGCAGTAACTGCATGGCGTGAGCTTATGGGTGCAACAAACCCAGCAGCAGCAGCCTATGGCACGGTACGTAAACTGTATGGCACCAACATTGGTTCTAACGCAGCACACGGCTCCGATGCCCCAGAGACAGCCGCTACTGAACTTGGCTTGTTCTTCCCTGATTTGAAATTATCGTAACGCTGAGTGTTTTCAACACTGACTTTTACGTATAAGAAATAAAAAGAGCCCCAGAGAAAAATCTCTGGGGCTCTTTTGCGTATCAATGTGTGCGTTTATTCTGCTGTTGAATTATCAGCTGATTCGTTGTGTGACTGCGCATCGCCGGATGCTGTGGCATCACTGAAGGATTGATTTTTTTGCTCACCAGAGGTGCTACCAGTGTCTTTTTTGTTACCACACAACCATTTATATAGATAGTAGATTGCGCCTCCTATGACAGCGAAGCCGGTGATCTGTTTTTCCCAATAATGCTCGGGTGTGGTTTGTTGGTGAAATTCCCTATTTATACGGGCTTCTCTTTCTTTTGGTGATTCTTCATGATGTGTATGTGTTCGCTCCAAAGAAGATTCATCTTTCAAAAATGATGGTCTTTCAGGATTTGCAACTGTATTTGCTATGATGACACTTGTGGCAAGGATTATTGATAACTGATTTTTTTTAAACATGTATTCCCTTAATAAAGAGGTTTTTGTAATGTTTAGTATAAGGGGATGCGCATGATTGTAAATCTAAGGCCCTTGACATAAAAGCTCAATAAAAAGCGTGCGCTATGCGCGATATGGTATTAGTGATAGCATCTGGATTTTTATATGGGATCTCTTTTCTGTTCCCACAAACCTGTTTTTTTGGTACGTGGATCAGTACCGTGATGTTGTTCACGCTCAGTTCCTTTTCTTTTACCCATTCTTTTATGTGGGGTTTTGTTGCGTATGGTATACATATGCATGGTCTTATTTCTGGTGTTATCACGCTCGCACCCGCTGCTGGTTTTTATGCATGGCTACCCGGTATTTTTTTGATCTGTTATTTGGCATCTGCTACTGCTCTCTGGTGGAGCATTGGTTTTTTGTGCGAACGGTATGTATTAGAAACCTATCAGCTCTTGCTCAGGGTGTTATGGTTATGGTGCTACTGGCTTTTTATAACCGATGGATGTTTCTTTTTTTGTGGGCGGTGGGAAGGGTATCTGCTTGCAAATCCCTTGATTCCATGTGCAACGCACAATTTTTTTTTGTGTGTAGTTTCGTTGGTTGGTGTTGGCGGCGCTACGCTTTTTTTTTGCATCATGTGTGCCTTTATTGCGCGTGCGTTTGGGTATCAAAAATATTATGGAGTAATCATGGTAATCGGTCTGTTGATGCTCATGAATTATAAGTATGAGCCTATACTAAACAATGAACTGCGTGATGCATTTGCTCATGTGGGCATTGTGCAAGAATCAATCATTTCGTGCGTAGATGATGCATCGGTATGTAACGTGGTTGCTGAATATGTTGCCTGTGCCTATGCGCGTAATCCTGAGCTTGCAGCAGTGCTTTTTCCTGAATCATCCGTATATCCCTGGAGAATCTGCGCTGAATCTACGCTTGCAGACTATATGCCAACAAGAAAAACCTGCGATTATATCATTGGTTCTTTTTATCAAGATGGTGAGCATTTTCGGAATAGTTGTTATTGGTTACGCAATGGTGTGGTGCAAAAGCGGTTCGATAAACGGCATGCAATGCCACTCATTGAGCGGTTGCCATGGTTTTTGCAGCATCCTTTCTTCAAACAACTTTTTTTTGCAGACATGCCAGAAATAGTGCCATCGTCTAACGCGCGGCCGGTGATGTATGTTGGTGATGTGGCATGTGTACCGTATATTTGTTCCGAACTTTTTTTTAATCGCGTGCCCGGCGATACATATTCTGATCTTCCGATTGTTGCACTCGTGAATGATCGGTGGGCGCCGCCATATCTGCAGCAGTTAATGTATTGTGGTGCCGTTGTGCAAGCGCATGCGTGGCACCGAACTATTGTATATGCATCATATACACGGCATAGCGTTATAAACCCTTGTCTTTCTTGCAAACAGTTTATATCATAATGCTCAGTTTTAATTAATTAGATAGAGAAGGTAATAATAGTATGTGTTTTTCTCCACAGGCAAGTTTTGGTGCAGCGGCAGTGTTGTCGGTGCTTGGTGTTATGGGCCTTAAAAAAACGGGCGGATCACGGTTTGGTTTAATTGCAGCGGTGCCCTGTTTTTTTGCACTTCAGCAGATGCTTGAAGGATTTGTGTGGCTTGCCATTGAGCGTGGTGATTACAGCTCCCTTTCCTATTCTATTCCTGTGTATGTCTATCTGTTTTTTGCATCGGTCTGGTGGCCACTCTATTTATCCATAGTGTTGTGGCATCTGGAAGAAAATCAACAACGTAAGCAGTGGCTCATTGGTACCATTCTTGCCGGTGCATTTGTTGCTCTTGTTGCGTGTATTAATTTTTATGCGGGGCCAATTACCGTTGAAGTGGTTGATCATCATATTTCGTATCAGCAACCAAACCAGTTTCCATTTAGTGCGCTATTGTATTATGCGGGCCTTGTATTTTATTTGCTCGCAACATCTGGCGCACTCTTTCTTTCTACCATCCCCTATGCATCAACCATGGGTTGGCTGGTGCTTTTAGCGTTTGGTGCAGCGCAAATATGGTATTATCTTGCTTTCGGCTCTGTGTGGTGCTTCTTTGCTGCAATTTGCAGTGCCCTCATTGTGCTCGTGCTTGAGTAAAAATCATTCTTCGTCTTCTTGTCCGGGATCATGATCTTCCACATCTTCATATGAATGTCTATGTCCTAAAAGGGAGGGATATGGCCGTATGTTGCGTGTTTTTTCTGTGTAATAACGATAAGCAGGATCAGTAATATAGTAACCACCTATCTTGCTATACAGCTTGATACATACTGGTGTTGCTATCCATGAAGATAGCATACCCATACATGCAGACAAGCCTACGTAGGCAATAATGGGATCGTAATAATGTGTGCATTGGGTAAATCCATAAAATCCACTTAAACCTGCACATAATAGAGAACTGTAAACAGTATATTTTATGTAATCGTCGCTAGATATATAGATATCATAGTGTGCTTTTTTTTGCGTATACTGTTTTTGTATCGCATTGTTACCAGGCATAAGCTCGCAATAAAGGTTGGGAAATATTTTTATGAAGCTTTGTATGGTGCTTTCTTTTAACGCGGTATGATCAAACCAGATCGTTTCAATAGTTGGATAATATCCTTGCTTGTCGGTAATATCGTCATCGCTCAAAAGATTGTTATTGAGCAAACACCAGACAAGATTTTTTAAGCTACCAAACACCTTTTTAACGCACAATTTTTTTATGTGGTTATCATTAAGCACTAGTTTTTGTAACTGTTCGTGGGGTGGTATAGTACAGAGCTGATGTACTTCATTATGGGAAAAATCTAAGTGTTGAAGATTGTGTGCACATTTAAGAACGGTAATCAGGCTTTCATCTTGCAGATGATTATGGCTTACGTTCATTGTTGTGAGATTGTATGGTTGCCATGTGTGTATGAACTTTGGCAAATCAGTAAGCGTGGTTAGTTTTTGGTGCAGGCAGTTGAGTTCATTGTTTTGAGGCCGAATGCCTTGCTTGACCAACTGTTCAACCGATTTGTGACCCAGCCACTGATTAGTTTGGTGCCGTTTTTCTGATGATTGAGCAGAGCAATAAAATGCCATGCTTATCATGAGTATGTAACTATACTTTCTGTTCTCCTTCA
The DNA here is from genome assembly GCA_963704465.1 of uncultured bacterium. Taxonomy (GTDB): domain Bacteria; phylum Babelota; class Babeliae; order Babelales; family Vermiphilaceae; genus MFD02979-c4. The sequence continues at coordinate 1,092,034 of OY969901.1, read as the reverse complement.
CCAACTTTATCCTTTATAGTAACCGACTATTTTGCTATATAATTTCATGCATACTGGTGTTGCTATAGCTGCTGATATTGCACCGATTAGAGCACAATAGACAGCGTAAGGGCACCTTTGTTCCATACACTGATTTTCTCCATACATCGCACCCAAACCAAAACCCCAATAGATGCTATTTGCGGTGATTCTTAGATAATCACTATCAGAAAAGGTATGTGCTTTTGTGTGGCGTTTAGTAAATGGTTGATCAGCTGCGCGGCTTGGAATGCATGCAATAGAAATCATGCATACGAGAGCAAAAACAATATGCTTCATGAATGTTCCTTTTTATACTTCATCTTCTTGCCCATCAACTTCATCTTCTTGATTCGGTGCTGGTTCAACAAGGTTATCAATAAGATCTAGGAATGTTGGTTCAGCATGAATCTCGCGTGTGTGGACTGTTTTATAGCGTTCGTGCGGCTTGGTGCGGCACCAGTTATAGACTGTTTTACTCAGGCGATAGGTGAGTGGTGGTAATACGGCGCCAAGGGGTACAAAGATAGCCATCCATTTTTGTACGAGTTTTTGATTTTCACGTAGTATTTGTTCGCACTCCCCCATATGCTCACCAGCATAATATTTGTAGCATTTGAAATCAGACATCCAATCAGATGGTTCTTTTTGCATCGTGCATGCATATACAATGCCGCCGATTATAGCACCGACTCCGGCACCTATAAGCGGTGCTGCTATATATACTGAACAACATTCGCATCGCGTGCAAAAATCAGTGCAATCACTGCAATCATCCCATTGTTGTTTGGTTGTGGAGTAATATTTTTGCACTGCGCGGCTTCCAGCCCCGAGCTCGCAGGTGAGGTTAGGAAATGCTTTGATGCAGCGTATCGCAACCGATGGTGTTGCCGCATGATGATCAAACCAGAGCTCTTCCATAGCGGCGTAAGTGCCAGTGATGCTCGTGATAGTATCTGATTGAAGTGGATTATCCTCTAAGTTCAGCTGCCGTAATTTAGGAAATTTTTGGCAAAACGGCGCTACCTTGAATTCGCCGATTTTATTATTGTCCAAAAACAACGTTTCGAGATTATCATGCTCAGGAAGTAGCTCTACTGATTTAACCTTGTTCCCGGTTGCAATGAGCGTTTTCAAAGCAGCTGCATGGCGCAGCACCGTGCCAATATCATCAGACTGCAGATGATTATCGCTTGTATTAAGTAATGTTAAGGTACCAAGCTGCAATTTAGTGCGGAATTTAGGTAAATCATGGGTGCTGGTGAGCTTTCGGTCTGCAAGATTCAAGGTCTGGTTTGCGGTTCTCACGCCACCATCATAGAGTGTTTTGATGGTGATCGTGGGGCGCTTTTCATCTGAATGCTCATCATCGGAGTGTGTATCAAGTTGTATGTATGCATCAGCGGCATGGCCCGGAATACATGCAATAGAAACCATGCATGCAAGGGCGAAAATAGTATGCTTCATAGGGCTCGCTTTTTTGGGTTACATTTTTTGCATTAGTATATTTTGCTTTTCAACATCATCATGATGTATGTACCAGTTGTATATTTTACGGTGGAGATAGGTTGTGAGTGGTGCGAGGACTGCACCAACTGGTATAAGAATACCCATATATTCTTTTATTAATCTATTATTTTCATCCATAAATATTTGGCATTGTGGATCGTAGTTTATGGTGCCGTTTGGCCAACACATTGTGTGGCCATAATCTTTTCCTGGTACAAATACTGTCCAGCTTGGTTTGATTACATGTGCAGTGGATAGATATGCTATACTACCAATAATACCCCCAATTGTAGTACCTATAATAGGTGATACCACATACCGAGGTTTACACGCTGATTGAGGACACGTGGGTGCATTAAGTTCATTATCTATGTCGCTTGCATAGTTTATTGTGGTGTACAGTAAACAAGCAGTTAATGCCGTAAGAGATAAAAGCTTCATGAAGATTCCTTTTTTAAGTTTTTATAATTGCTGAGTAGCTACCTTTTGCTTTTCTATGCCTTTTGCATGGAAGATACTGTCAATGCGATCGACGATTTTACGCACATCTGTTTCAAGCATGCCTTGTGTAGTGACGGCAGGGGTACCGATTCTAATACCGCTCGTAACCCATGGTTTTGCCGGATCAAACGGAATGCAACTTTTGCTGACGATAATACCATTCTGTTCAAGTATCTCTTGTGCTTCGTGGCCGGTGATGCCAATATTTCGTAAATCAACGATAAAAAGATGATTATCGGTACCGTTTGCTACAATTCTATAGCCAAGTTCTTGAAACCGTTGCGCCATTGCCTGTGCATTGTTGATCACCTGCTGCTGATAGGTTGTAAAATCGGCCTGCCGTGCTTCGTGGAATGCAACCGCTTTTGCGGCGATAGTATGAATGAATGGGCCGCCCTGTGTGCCGGGAATAATCGCTTTATCGATGAGCGCAGCATGCTCTTTTTTGCACATAATCAAGCCGCCGCGTGGGCCGCGTAATGTTTTGTGCGTGGTTGAGGTGACAAAATCGGCATAGGACATAGGGGATGGATGGAGTTTTGCTGCAATAAGCCCTGCAATATGGGCAATATCGGCAAGAAGGTATGCATCAACGGCGTCAGCAATTTCTCGCATACGGCGATAGTCAATAGTGCGAGAGTAGGCTGAAGCGCCAACAATTATCAGCTTTGGCTTATGGAGTTGTGCGAGCGTTTCGATTTCATCATAATCAAGTAGTTCAGTTTCTTTATTAACGCCATACTGCACGCTTTTATAGTAAATGCCAGAAAAGTTCACGGGATGGCCATGGGTCAAATGTCCGCCGGCGGCAAGGCTCATGCCAAGGATTGTGTCACCCGGTTTTAAAACCGCATGATAGACTGCCATGTTTGCCTGGCATCCTGCATGGGGCTGCACGTTTACGTGCTCTGCACCAAACAGTTCTTTGCAACGGTCGATTGCGCATTGTTCAACCGCATCGGCAACTACACAGCCTGCATAATACCGCTTGCCGGGGTAGCCTTCGGCATATTTTGAGGTCAAAATTGATGCTTGCGCCTCGCGTACGGCCTGGGAAGGGTAGTTTTCTGACGCGATTAAATTGATGGTTGATGCAATGCGTGCATCTTCTTGTGCGATCAGATCGGCGATATAAGGGTCTACATGGCGGAGTAATGACATGGCAAGCTCCAATAAAGGTTATATACGTAGTGTGCCTTAAAATAAGCAAAATCGGAAGGAGGGGCCCTGTTTCTTATGTGGACTCTTATAGAATCTTGTTTTTATATTGATAATTGATTGCCTTTCTTTCTATCTTTTTTATACTGAGTTTTAATCTCCTCGTACTATAAAGGATAAATGGTGATCTCAACATCAGATTTCAAAAAAGGCGCTAAGATTCTCTATGAAGGCGCTCCCTATCAAGTAGTAGATTTCCAACATGTAAAGCCGGGTAAGGGTGGCGCATTTGTGCGTACCAAGATGAAAAACATGATTACCGGCCTTATGCATGAAAATACGTTCCGTTCAGGCGAAAAGTTCGAAAAGCCTGATTTGACCTATCGTGATATGCAATACCTCTATAAAGAAGGGGATATGTATCAATTTATGGATCAAGAAACGTATGACCAAGTAGGGTTCGATAAAAAACAATTAGGCGATGCACTGGATTATCTTAAAGAACAGTCTGCTTATACGGTTCTTGAGTTTGAAGGCCGCCCTATTAGTGTTAACCCACCGCTGTTCATGGAGCTTGCGGTTGTAGAAACAACCCCTGGTGTACGTGGTGATACCGCGCAAGGTGGTGCTACAAAGCCTGCTACCTTAGAAACGGGCCTTGTGGTCAATATCCCTTTGTTTGTAAACGAAGGTGATATTGTGAAGGTTGATACGCGTGATGCGTCTTATATTGAACGTGTTAAAAAACAATAATAGGTTGGATCACGTACATGGTTCCCTCTTTAAAATCTTCCCCGCATGAAGAGCTTGATACCGTGAATGATTTAAAACCCATTCGCTATGCAGAGCTTTCACGGCGCGATATTCGCTCATTGATTTTTCATTTGCTGTATGCGGTAGAATCGCATGAATATAATACGCCGTTGATTTCCATTGTGGATAATCTGAATCGTGGGTTTGACCTTGATATCCCGTTTGAATCTGAAGCGGTAGAGGTGGCACGCAATGTTATTGAACAGCGCGATGCCCTTGATGCGCTCTATGCTGGGCTTCTTGCAAACTGGCGCCCTGATCGTGTGAGCGTTTGCACAAAGCTTATTTTGCGTCTTGGTATTTGGGAGCTTATGCATACCGATACTGATTCACGCATTGTGCTTAATGAAGCGATTGAACTTGCCAAATGTTTTGCAGAAGATGATGCGTATCGCTTTGTAAACGGTCTTTTAGATAGAGCCGTTAAAGAAGGGCTTAAGCGCCCATCAGGCGCGCCTGAGAACAAGCCTCGTTCGTAAAACACGTTTTTTACTGTGATCTAAAAAAGGGCATCATTATGATGCCCTTTTTGCTGCTTCACTACATTCTATAACTTAAGATCGTTTATTTCTTGTTGCACTCTGCCGGGTCTCCCTGCTGTGCGGTGTTTTATGGTGATGTGCATGTGAAGCATGGAGAGATTCATGCGCTGCTGTATGCACCATTTTTTTATACTGTTCATATATCACCGCGTGCGGTGTGGTGTGCTTAGCATAATAGTGCAGGCTTATAAACGGAAACACATACACTAACAGTATCAGCACATAGATAAACAGTATGCGAAGCGCGAGGTATTTTTCACCCTCACTCCATGTTTGTTTTGACATTGGCATCATAGGATCCTCCCTGCCGGTGTGCGGTGGTTCTGCACCCCGTGCGGTTGTTTTGGTTTGTTAAAAGGTGCTACCGAAGGTGCCCGTACGCTGCACAACTTCTGTATACACTGCTTAAAGATACACTGCTGCGTTCATATATACCGTTCCATTTTTTTAAGTATGTAGCCATTGTTCTGTGAAACAAGGGCAGCAGGTCAACCAGGTTTGAATGTACATAAAAAAAAGAGCTTTTCAAGCGAAATTTCAAAACGCAACAGCTTTTGGCGAAATTTGTGGAAAGCAACAACTTTGCAACAACTCGAAAAATCGATTTTGGGTCAAAACGCAACAACTTTTGTTGCGTTTTGTGTAAATTTGTTGCGCAACAACAGAGTGGTTTTCGATTGATTTTGGGTAAAAACTGAAAAATTGAGCCTATTTACTCAGGGCTTGCCGGATACTTTTGGTATTTTTGCGTAGCCGGGCCACCGCGTGCTGATGTCAGGGGCAGGTTTACTTGGGTATAACAGTTTTTGCTCTTGCCAATAGCTGAAAAGCATTAAACCTCCTATGGTAGCGATGACACCAATTGGAAGATAATTTCTTTTCATGGTATGCCATAATGATCCAAGGTTACGTTTTATAGACGCATAGATAGCAGATACTTTTGATTGGGGTAGTGGCAAGATTTCAAGGAGTTCTTTTGAAATCTTGCTTATGCGGGAGTCACCAGGTTGTAACGATTGATACGTAGACGTATTATTCAGTGCATGAATAGCATACAGCGCATCATCTAAGATGTTGGTATATTTGTCGCCGAGCCTGTGATAGGTCATATTCATAAAGTTTATTACGGCACATAGCTTATGTGGTAGTATGTCGTAAACAATGATCTTCTTCTGTGTTCTATTCTTCTCTATGTATCGCATGTAAGTGAAATCGAAGCTTATAGTCAAGATCTGCCCTAGTCGTGCGTTTTTTCTTAGTTTTTCTTGTATTATAGATTCATAATCAATAATAAAGGTCTTTGGTGCTAATTGCGCATAAGTAAGTGAGTTTGCTTGAGTATAAGTGAATATATTTAAAAGAACCGTATAATTTGGACTGTTTTTAATAAAGTTATTAATCTGCGGGATAAAAGAAAATGTTTTTATATTATTATCGTATACAATTAATTGTATAGCCCTATGATTATAACATATTCCGGCAATGTAATGATCTATAGAGGTCCAAGTAAAAAAATTTCTAAGAAAAGTTAAGTCTAGCCTCGAATCCCCATGCATGATGTTACCGCGCATTGTAGGATCTTCGGCTGGTAACATTGTAGTTGATAGTTCTCTTGGAAGACTCATTTGTTTGGATGTATCAGTTTGTTTTGTACGAGTATCATAAAAACATATTTGTATTGTTCTGGTTTTTTCGTAAAAAAGTACAATAGCAAAGGTCTTGTTTTGTGTGTTATACGCGATATCGATAGCAGTACTATTCGCCGGCAGTTCGGTTGTATCCACGGTGCCGCTTTTAAGCTTATAGAGCTCAAACACTGTTTTTTTTGATACCGCATTAGTATCAGTTTTTATGTGATACATAAAAAGATCGTCTGCAGAAACACCGCCAAAAGAGTAGTTTAATTTTGAGTCAAGAGGCCATGCTTTTTTTGGTACAATTTTATTATGTTCTATGGTTGCATATATCTGATTAGTGAGTGTTATGTATGTTATACCTGTCTCAGATGTTTTTGTGCCAGGTTCAAAAAAGTCTTCTTTCATACCTATTTCTGCCTGAGAAGCAGTTGTTTCTTTCATTAATAATAGCGTTAGAATGGCTCCGGCTACTGTGGTATGAAGTTCTTTGGGTACATCATTCGGTACCGTTATATTTTTTCTGATATAGAGATTTCGCGCATATAAAAAGCAGGTGGCTTCAAGAAATTTCTGGTATTTTTTAACGTGATTTTGAATGTTAATATGCTTATTTGTTGCTACTAATAAGTCCGTTGACTTGATGTTCTTATATTCGCTGTTTTGATCTATTTTTTTTTTAAATTCGGCGGCAAGCTTTGCTATAGTCTTTTCAGGATTCTCTTGTTGGCTTTTGTTATATTGTGCAAAAAGATCACGCAGGCAATTTTGGATATTCTGTTCATACAAGGTCTGTTCGTCGCTTGCTTGGATTAATAACGTGCTGCAGGCTAGTATTGCCCAAATAAACATAATGCTTCCCCCCCATCAATGGATCTTTCCCACATTTTAGAATTTTTACGTTTTCACTGTCAAACATTAAAGCTGTAGGCTACTTTTTGCTATCTCTAGGCTTCAATCGTATACTAGAAATTGAATTGTTTTTCTGAAGGGGCTTTTTACATGTTTTTAAACTATCAAACAACCAGTGGTTTAATCATCATAATTCCGCTTTTGCTGGCCTATTGCCTGGTGGTGACCGTATCTCACGTGTTCAAAGCATGGGTTGCGCGTACACTTGGTGATCCTACCGCTACCGAGCAGGGCTTTGCAAGCTGGAATCCGCTTGATCATGCTGATTTCGTGGGTGTTGTATGTCTTTTAGTGCTCGGCCTTGGCTGGGGGCGGCGCGTACCCATTACGCGAGAGTATATTAGCGGACCATGGCGTACGGCAAAGATTCTGCTTGCCTATTTTAGTGATGTTTTTGCCTATATCATGCTTGGCATAGGGTCGATGATTGCGCTTACCCTTCTGTTTGATGGTTCTCTGCTTGGGCATGGTGCTCATGATGCGATGAGCGATATTTTGAACTTTCAAAAATTGCAATCGTTGCATCCTTCATTAAGTTCTACGAAAATTGCCCTTGGATTAGTAGCTTTGTCTACTCTCTTTATGAGCATTATGCTTGGTTCTATTCAAGTGGTGATCAATGGTTTTAACTATTTTCTTGATCGCTATTATCACCAGATTGTAACGAGCGGGATGTCCGCTTTGGCTTTGTGGATTTTGCCTACTCTCGTGATGATTGTATCCATTGGGTTTATTCAATGGTTTATGGTGTGTGCTATTCTCAAGTTAAGTGCTTTGGGTACGCAGTTTTTAGCGCTTTTTTAAGGTGAAAATTATATGGTACGTTCTGATTTCAAAAAAATTGTCCGTGGTACGGCGCAGATTATTCCCGAGTCTGCGTTGGCAACTAAATTAGAATCGGGCAAATCGCTCATTATTAAATTAGGTATGGATCCAACATCGCCAGATCTTCATCTTGGTCATGCGGTGGTGCTCAAAAAAATGAAAGATTTTCAAGATCTTGGGCATACGGTGATCTTTTTGATCGGTGATTTTACCGCGCGCATTGGCGATCCTACGGGTAAATCAAAAACACGCCCGCCGCTTACCTCTGAGCAGATTACGCATAATATGCAGACCTACTTCAAACAGGTGCAAAAAATTTTAGATCCTGCAAAAACGATCGTCCGGTATAATTCTGAGTTTTTAGGTACGTTAAGCAGTGCTGATATGCTTATGCTCATGGCAAAGGTCACGCTTGCGCGTATCACTGAACGGGATGATTTTCAAAAGCGCATTGCAGCACAAGAGCCCATCGGTATGCATGAACTGCTCTACCCACTTATGCAAGCGTATGATTCGGTTGCGCTCAAGGCTGACGTTGAGCTTGGCGGTACCGATCAAACATTCAATTTACTCATGGGCCGCACACTGCAAGAGCAGTATGGGCAAGATGCGCAGGTAATAATCACCATGCCGCTTTTAGAAGGGCTCGATGGTGTGCAAAAGATGTCTAAATCATTGGGCAATGCGATCGGCATTACCGAACCGGCCGATCAAGCGTTTGGTAAGCTCATGAGCATTTCTGATGCGCTCATGTGGCGTTATTATCATCTGCTTCTTGAAAAAACAGAGGCCGAAATTGCAGAGCTTAAAGATGCGGTTGCAAACGGCACGCAGCATCCTATGGCATTAAAAAAAGCTATGGCGCATGGTGTGATTGCGCAATTCTGGTCTACGGCAGACGCTGATGCAGCACAAAAACAGTTTGAAGCGGTGTTTCAACAGAAAGATTATTCTCAAGCAACGCCCGTGACTCTGCCAACAGATACACCATCTCCCGTATGGATTGTGCATTTGCTGAAACTTCTTGGTGCACTTAAAACATCGTCAGAAGCAAAGCGGCTTATTGAAGCGGGCGCCGTTACCGTTGATGGGGTGACGATTGCGCACATGCAACAAGAAGTGGCATGGCAAAAGGGCACCGTGGTTAAAGTGGGTAAGCACAGAATTTATACGTTAGAATGAGTCTTGTGGACACACTCTTGCAAAGCGTTCAATTTTTAGATAATTACATGAATATATACATCTACTTCATATCATAAAGAGGTGTCTTATGTTTTATATGCATCGTTTATCACTTATCATGGCATTAGCATGTGTTCATGGAGCTTTCGGAAAACAGTTTTTGTGGGAAGATATGTTTGATCCACTTTCCATGGATGATCTTAAGCATAATGTTGAATATAAAGTGGGCGTTTCACCAAAAAGTAATTTGAGTGAAACGGCAACCTCTTTTTCTATAGAAGTTGCGGTGCCGGGATTAACCAAAGAAGATATTAAGATTGATGTTGCTCATCCAGAAAGCAATGAACCAGTGGTTACCATTAGTGCTGATGTGGCCAAAGAAGAAGTGCGAACCGATGAAGGGGCCAAATCCCGTTCTCGCTCTGTATCGCAACAAAGTTTTTCATTGCGTTTTAGACTCAGTCAGCCAGTAATAGTAGAAGGGGTGAAGGCAGATTTAAAGGATGGTGTACTTACGGTGACGCTGCCAAAAGCAACACCCATAAAAAAGCATTCGCATCAAATTCAGATTCAATAATCAGTTAACAAAAAAAGAAGCCAGATTCTTAAATGAGTCTGGCTTCTTTTTTTTATTGATTACCATATCCAATATAAAGCGCTATAGATCCTGCTATCGCGGCATTTAAGCTTTCGGTGTTGCCGGGCATCGGGATAGTCATGCCGTAGGCGCATTCCTTTTGCCATGCGGATGGCAAGCCATGTGCCTCGTTGCCGATTACAAGCAGGCTTTTATTAAGGGGTACTTCTTGTGGCTTTGCGCCGCCTGTTACCACGAGCCCACACAGAGGAATAGTGTATTGCTTGCTGTATTGGATTAATTCTTTCCATGACCATTGAAACAAGGTAACGGAACCAATGGCGCCTGCTGTTGCTTGCACTACTTTTGGTGACCATGGATCAGTTCCTTCAACAACGACCACGCTTTTAACACCCATGGCCGCTGCCGTACGAATCAAAGTCCCCATGTTTCCCGGTGTGCTTATTTCAGCAAGCACCAAGCCTGGTGTGATCGTTGCAGCGATTGGTTCTTCGGGTATTTCAAAAATACCTACAATGCCGCTTGGTGTTTCGGTGGTAGCAATTTTTTCAATAATTTGTGTGGTTACCCGTACACACAGATCAATTGGGAACTGTTTTACCATCTGGTGTTCATGTTCGGGCGTAAATAAAAGATGACGTAATTTTATGCCATGTGCATGCAAGGTTGCGCATACTCGTGCGCCTTCTGCTACAAAAAGGCTTTGTGCATACCGTTCTTGGGAACTTTTCAAAGCTGCATACTGCAGCACTAATGGATTGGCTCGTGATGAAATGACGGTGATCATTACAATTCTCCGTTTAAAATGCGTGAGCGATAACTCGCCATTAAGCGTACCATAAAATGAATGTTATGAATCGAAGCGAGTGTATATCCGGTTAACTCATGTGCTTTGAAAAGATGGTGAATATAGGCACGAGTATAATTAACGCAGGTATAACACGAGCATCCAGGCTCTAGCGGCTGAAAATCGGTTTTCATACCACTATGGTTTATTTTTACACTGCCGTTGTTGGTAAAAATAAGTCCGTGCCGTGCGCAGCGTGTTGGGTGTGAGCTATCAAAGGTATCAATACCCAGGGGAATACACGCATCAAGTGATGCAAGATCGCCAATGCCAAGTAAGTGATTGGGCACGTGGGTAGGCACTTGTGGCATAAGATTTTGGAGCATGCCAACCATCTGTTCCCGCGTTTTGCCCATGCTCCCGCCAATGGCATAGCCATCAAAAGGCAGTGAACTCAGATAGTTTATAGATTCTGTACGCATCGCATCATCAACGCCCCCGTGAACCACTGCATACATTGCTTGGTTTTGGGGATTTTTTTTGTGTTCGTTTAAAGAACGCAGTTCCCATCGATGGGTGCGTTCGAGCGATTTTTGTAAGGTTTGTTTATCGATATGATAGGGGGGCAGTTCATCGAAGGGGATAATAATATCCGCACCGAGTGCTTTTTGCGCTTGCACCGAACTTTCTGGCGTAAGTAAAATGGGAGCACCATCACGGTATGAACGGAACAATACACCGTCCTCAGAAATTTTAAGCACGCTATTGGTGCCGGTCTTTTGACCTTTGCTTTTCAGCTCAGCCTCAACGGTGCCATAGGCTAAGCTAAATACCTGAAAGCCGCCTGAATCGGTAATAAGGGGCATGGAGCGGTTCATAAACTGATGGAGACCACCTGCCTGCTGCACTATGTCAGCACCCGGCTGAATCATTAAATGATAGGTGTTGCAGAACATAAGCTGCACACCAAGCTCGTCGACCAGTTTGCTATCGAGTGCTTTGAGGGTGCCATTTGTGCCAACCGGCACAAAATTCGGAGTATCAATAATGCCATGTGGCGTATGAATTCTGCCCACACGCGCACGAGATTTGGTTGATTGGTAGATCAGTTCAAAATAAAAATAGGGTTTTTGCATCGGTACATACGGGTAAAATGTTATTATTTTAGTGTAAAAGCAGGGTGGCAGTGTGTCAAATAGGGTGACGGTTTGTTGGCAATGATTATCGTTTCATCCAGATGGTATTTGGTATGCTTGTTGAGCGTTAGAAAATTGTTGTTTGAGTCGCGTCCACCAACTTGATGGTTGTGGAATGGGTGCTGACAGGGGTTGCTTCATAGGGATTGGTGTTACGGGCATTCCCATATAGAATTGTTTTTCCCATTCCTTGGCTTTGCGTTGTGCTGCCATTTCTTGTACCTTTTTTTCATCCGCAGGTATTGTGTAAGGCATTCCAAACCAGCCTTTGCCTTGCGTAGATAATTCTTTACGTATCTGGGCAAGATCTTTTTCGTCTGTCTGTTTTATGTATTCAGCACGTAATGGTTCTAATGCTTTTTCCCGAGCAAGTATTTCTTTTATTGCTGGTTCAGCAGATTTTTCTACTATTCTTTTGCGAGCTTGCGTTTGATATTCAGTTATTTTTTTTCCAAGCTGAGTTTTACTTTGGCCAAGCACATCATACAAAGATTTTACTCGTGTAGTAATGCCACTTTTGACATTTTTTAATTCAGCACGGCGATCTTCATACCATTTACGGTCTTCTAATGCTTTTTTTTGTTGTTCTTCGAGTTCTCGTTTATCGAGATCTTCGTAATAGGCCTTTGTGGCTAAATCGAATGCTTTTTCTGCTATTTGTTCATCTGGTGTGGTTATTTGTTCCAAAATACTCAATTCGGATTCTGCTTGTTTGATAAATTTAGGATCTGTTCTATAGGTATCCCACGTCTTTAATTCAGCTTTCTCTTTTTCTTGTTCACGCTTTTTTTGTTTCTTACGTTCTTGTTGCGCTTCAAGGTATGCATATTCTTCGAGATCGCCATAGGGTGCTTTGCGCAAAGTGCGTGTGTAAGATTTTTTTCTAAGCTCGAATCTTTTTAATGCTCGTGCTCTATCAGCTTCTTCTTGTTTTTGCTTTGCCGCTTTGTATTCTTCTTGTTCAATTTCAGTTTGCGCGCGTTTGCGTGCTGCACTGATTGCAGCTTCTTGATTTTTAATGATTTCTTCTTCTAATTGTTGCTTTGCTTCTGGAGATAATTTTTTCTTTGCGAGCTTTTCTATTTTTAAGCGTTCATCGACTTTTATTTTGGGAATATTTACACGTGCCGCTATTTTTTTTTCTAAAGCCTCTTTTTCTACTTTCTGTTTACGGCCAGAGAGCGCATCAAACCATGAAAATGGCTCACTCATCGAAGTATTATCGCCACAAAAGCATGGCATACCTATGAATGCACATATCGCGGCAATATTTTTAATAATTTGATGAGTATTCATACCATTTCCTTATTGTGGACGCGGCGGCAATTGTGTGCTTGGTTTCAATGTTAGGGGGGTTCGCGCTGGAGTTGGTGCGGTCGGTATTTTAGATGCAGGCGTGGGTTCACATGCAGGAGCAGGAGGGCATGTTACGCTTCTACTCGCAAAGTATCTATATGCTCCATATGCAATGGCACCAATACCGATAGTGGATACTATGCCAAGCCAGCCTATAGAATCGTATTTTTCTAATTTCTGACATTCAAAGCCAAAGAATTTTCCGAGCCTTTGAATTTCTACATAGAGCTCACGATATGGCTTTGTATAATCTGATTTTTTTAACAAATTCATTACAGGTGTATAGTTCAAAGAGGTTGTATAAAGTTTGATATATTCATTTTTTATTTGTTTTTGAAACTCATCCCATGAGTTTGCCAGGTCATTGGCGAATTGATTTTTTATATTTTCTATAACTTGATCTGAAGCGCTTGAGCTTGTGGTAGTAGTTTGCGTGGGGATAATGCGTGATAATATGCTCGCATTTAACTTTTTTAATTTATTATTAAAATACTCGTTAAATAATGTATCCAATGCGCTTGACTGTTGTTGAATTGTTGCGTTAGGCTTACAGCTATCTATAATTATCGTCGCTACTCGTTGTTGAAAATGATCTAATGCATTTGAAAGAGCATTGCTGATGTCTGCAGGGCTGGAGCTTGAATTGATTTTTGTTACGCTATGTGTAGCCATATAATCTTTAAGAGCAGAAAGATCGCCATTGAAGGTCTTAATTATATTTTTTAATTGGTCTAACGATTTGTGTGATGGATCATTAATAGTTTCTGTTGAAAATCTAAATTCTTGGTCACCATTAAATAGTAAATGTTTCTGAATAGTTTGTCCGAAACTCGTATCTACGAAATCTGAGGTAAAAAATGGCGTCATACCCTGTTTTCTAGTGCTTTTCACTACCATGGTATATTCAGCTATGCTTGCAGAATTTTGGTGATCTTTATCTTTTGTTTTGCGAATGCCGACTTGGACATTCAATTCACCGCAATGTAGCGTTGCAGCAAAAAAAAGCGCTATGGATCCTAAAAGTGCGAACATTTTTTTTATAGTATTCATCATAACCTCCTATGCGTACCCACGCACAGACTCTTTCTCCCTTTTATTATTTTCTATTTGAATGATTAAATTCAAGCAATTTATATAAAAAGGGCTAAAAATGCCGCATTATACGGCGGGAAAGCATAATGAATGGAGTGCATAAAAGAAGGGCAAGGAGCTTCACGGCATAGCTCACGAGGATTACCGAGCCGATGTTATCAACGAGGCCATAGAGGCCAAACAGGCTGAATGCCACGGTATCAAAGAGCTGGGATACCACCACGGAGCCATAATTTCGCACCACAAGCCACGAAGGTGGGGTGTGGGCTTTGAGGAGCCCGTAGAGTGAATAATCGATTTTTTGAGCGCAAAAATAGACCGCTGCCGAGGCTATCACAATGCGAGGCACGGGATAGAGCAGCGCGCAATAGAGGCTATGTGTACAGTCCGTGAGTGCCGGCGCATACCAGAGATGAATCAAAACCATGAGCATATAGATGCCAAGCAAGAGCATATTGGCATTGAGCGTTCTGCGGGTTGGTTCTTTGCCATAATATTCCTGCAGCATATTAAGCCCAAGGGTGGCCCCAATGGTGAAAGCGTCAGCGGCAGTTGCGGTCAGGCCGCAGAGGGTTATGGTTTTGAGCACAAACAGATTTGCAAGCAGGCAATAGCTTATAATGAGCGCAGCCAATGCCTCAACGCCAAGGTAGGTGGCCAAAAGAATTCCGCTGCTTACAACGGTAGTATGCAACAGAAAAATCAGCTCATTCATGAAGCTTTTCCCAGGCTGCTACTTGAGCAGCCAGTTGTTCTTTGAGCGTATGCAGCTTTTTCATAGCAGCATCAAACTCTGGGGTGCCATATTCAAGATCGGCGAATAATTCTCCAACCTTAGTGATATCAAGTTCGAGCTTACTGATCGTTTTTTCTATGGACGCAATTTTTTTTCGGTGCTCAAAATCGTTTTCCGCCGGTTTTTCAGGGGTCGATTTTTTTAGAGTATCTTCACTTTGCATAGATGTTGGCTGCGCGTTGAGCTTACCTACCATCTGTTTTTGATACAGATATTCATCATACGTGCCGTGATAGAGTGTTGCGCCATCAGCAGAGAGCACAATAATATGGGTTGCCAGATTGTTCACAAAATCATGATCATGAGATACAAAAAGCATGGTGCCCGTATAGCGTTGCAAGGCATCTAAGAGTACGTCTTTTGACGGAATATCCAAATGGTTTGTTGGTTCGTCAAGCAAGAGCAAATTGGCATTCTGGAGCAATGTTTTAACCATGCCGAGTCTGTTTCGTTCTCCACCGCTCAATACACCAGCAGGTTTTTGAATGGTTTCACCACTGAACAGGAATGCGCCAAGCATACCCCGAATTGTTTGTTCGGAGGCGTGTGCTGCAGCCATGGCAACGTTATCAAAAATAGATTTTTTAAGATCTAAGCTGCGGGTTTGATCTTGATCAAAAAGGGCAGTGGTCACTTGATAGCCAAGCTCTACTGAGCCTGTTTGCAGGGGTAAGCGTCCGCTGATTACGTTTAAAAGGGTTGTTTTACCCACGCCGTTTGGCGCTACAATAGCTGCTTTTGCGCCACGTTCAAGTTCAAAAGATACATTCTTGAATATTGTGCGTTCGCCAAACGTATAGCTCACATTTTTTACGATAAGTGCCGTTTTACCCGATTTGGTTATGGCTGGTAAGGGGAATGCCATAATTCTACTATCGGGCGGAAGTTCTATGCGATCCACTTTGGAGAGCCGCTTTTCCATACTTTGAGCCATACGGGATTTGGTGCCCGCTTTAAAGCGGTTTATGGTAGCCTGTTGGCGCGCAATCTCTTTTTGTTGTTGTTCGTAGGCAGCATAGATGCGCTCGCGAGTTTCCGCTTTTTGGACCACATACTCATCGTAAGAGCCGGTATAGCGAGTGCCCTTGCCCCGTTCAAGTTCCAAAATATGGGTGCACAATCTATTTAAAAAGCGCTTTTCATGGCACACGAGCAAAAATCCAAAGGGTGCCGATTCAAGAAACTGTAAAAACCATTCTTTGGCCACAATATCCAAGTGGTTGGTCGGTTCGTCAAAGAGGTAAAAGTCTGCTTCTTGCAGCAGGAGCTTGGCAAGCACAATGCGCATCTTCCAGCCAACGCTGAGCGTTTGCACCGATGTATTGAGTTGTGCCTCACTAAATCCAAGGCCGGTAAGCATTTGGATCGCTGCCGCACGCTTCTTTTCTGGCTCTAAGGTTGCCCGCTGCATGCACAGATCGCTATAGGATTCAAGCAACTGTTCATTGCTCTGCCCGGCGGCAAGCTCAGCTTCAATAGCATCAATTTTCTGTTGAATAGACGCAAGTTCTTTGAAAGTGGTCATCGTTTCATCAAGGATTGATGCTTCAGAAACAAGGGTTACTTCCTGCGGAAGATAGGCAATTGTTTTGCCCCGTGCGCAGGAAATGGTGCCCCCATCAAGCTTTTGCATACCCGCAATAGCTTTGAGCAAAGTAGATTTACCCGAACCATTCAAGCCAAAAAGGCCAATGCGTTCAGACTGTTGAATCGTTTCTGAGATATGATCAAAAACGATTTGATTCCCGAAGGAAAGAGTGAGATTTCGTAGTATTAGCATAATAAAATAGTATAGCGGAAAAAGAAGAGGTGATAAATATTATGTGTAGAAATCGTTGTTTTTCTTTTTTGTCTTCATTCTTTTTCTTGTTGGCATAGATTTTGGTTTTTTGAGTATCAATGGGTTATTTTTTGCGAAGGGTGATTGCGCACCCTCCGCGCCACGCGCGCCAATGGTTCCCTTGGATTCCTTCGTCGATTCGACACGCTGCGCTACAGCGCTGAGCGCGCCCGCTTTGCTGCGAACCGTGCTGAGGAGCACTTTTAAAAAATTATTTAATGAGTACTTTAGCGCAATTCGAAAGCTAAGCGGGCGCATTACTTATGCGCTGTAGCGACGCGTTTCGAGTTGCTTAGAGGTTCAGGACACAGTCCTGGCACGGGAGGGCGGAGGCGTCGTGCAACGCCTTCGCGAAAAAAGCCTATTGATATTCGCAAAAAAATGAAGAATCGAATCAATATAAAGAGAGGTATGAAAGGTAAATGTTTTTATGCAACACTTTCTGAATTAGGCTCAACCGTTTTATCAGGTGTGGCAAAAAATTTATAAGCACAATACAATGCATAGATTCCCGTAATTCCCGCGATGCCCAGCATGATTTTGAAATCAGTTGTTTCAGAAAATGGGTGTAGTGTGGTTTTTATGGTAAATGTATCTTCAATATTTGCACTGGATACAATTTTAATGGCCGTTACATCATTTTTTTCTACTTTGGTGAGCCATGCAAAAAGCTCGCTCGTATCTTCTACAATGTTGCCATTGCTATCGTACAATATCCGCCCAACCATTTTATTCCGTGATGCCCATGCGCTCCAGCCAATGAAGCTTGCAAACAATGAAGCGATGATTCCCGCCTTTTTATAATGTTCTTTGCCGAACAATTGCGGGGTATCTTCTGCGTGTAAAGATCCGATTAGAAGATGACAAGCAAGTGCTATTGATAGGTGTTTTTTTAACATGGGTATCCTTTTTTTATGAAGTGTGCTTCTGAGAGTAGGATACCGCATGGTATAGCTTGTGCAATAAAAAAGGCGCAGGATTTTTGGTCCCACGCCTTGTAAGTATCAATTTTGATATGACTGTTATTTGTTTTTCTTATGCTCTACTATGATTTCGGTCATGCGTCCTTCAAAAAGGTAGTAGCGTTTGCCACCAATTAAGAGCGGTAATTGCATTGGAAATGTTTTAAGCCAGGTAGTGTATGTAACTTTTTTCCCACATGCATCACATTCATCAAATTGATCTGCTAATGCACGCACACCATCATCAGATGGTGTTGGATATTTTTTGTTAAATTCTTGTTTGAAATCAGATCCCATTTTAGCAAATACAGTTTCTTTGACGGTTTCCCAGTCATTTAATCGTATAGTATCGAAGTTGTGGTCTATCGCAAAAGAAAAACCTGACACCGTTGCAAATGTTAAAAGTAAGCATTGCCTAACCATTTTTCACCTCTTAAAGCGTTAATCTACATTTTCATCATAATCGAATAGAGACAATTTGTCAATTGCAAGCGCTTTGGTATAAGCCAAAAACATCAATCTGGTGCATTATAATATGCATTTTTGTGTTTTTGTATTTAGGATTTTGCAATAAAAACAGAGCGAATTATTGCTTGCAAAGGTGGCGTGAAGTGAGATCTACTGAAGATAATATTAAAAATCGTTGAGTAAAAGTAGCTTATAAGATAGTGTGAAAGCAGGGAGTCACAATGACTAAAACAAAGCGTGTGTATAGAGATTATAAAGAAATTTTACAAGAACACCTGCAGGATCCACTTGAGGCGGCTTCATATTTACGAGCTGCGCTTGCCGATGATGATGAGCGTGTTTTCTTACTAGCGCTCCGTGATGTGCTTGAGGCTCGCGGCGGTAACATTCCTCACCTTGCTGAGGTGACCAATCTCAATAAACAAAACTTATACCGCATGCTTTCCCCCAATGGCAACCCTCGGCTGAGTTCATTAAAAACAGTATTGCATGCCATTGGTTTTGAAATGAGTATTGAACAAGTTAAAAAGTAGGAGATGCTATGTTTCATAAATTTTTTCCGGTGACTGTATGCTTTATGCACATTTTTTATTTGAGTGGTGCCGATAATCCAACGGTTGATTTTTTGTCAGAGAATAAAGAAATTGCTGCGCAGGAGATAAAAATTATTGATTGGGCTTTGTTATATGCAGCAAAAAAAGAAACAATGAGTAGTGTTGCAGAAAAAATCGAACATGATCGGTACCGGTATCTTGATGACGATGGCCTTGATCATGATTGTTGTAGTTCTCTTGTTGAAATGGACTCTCCCTTACACATCAAAGAAAATTTGAATAATCAACGCAATCATAGTGATTACACCTTTTTGAGAAAGCAGTTTAGCAAAGACGAGCTTACAAAAAAGCTTCCACAGTACCTCACTCACGATGAAAAAACTAACGTTACAAAAATGGAAACACGATCCGTTTTTATGGCAATTGAGCCAACTTATTTTTACCTTGGTGGTCTAAAACAAGAAAGTGCACATACGTATAATGCGAACCCTTCGATTTTTGTGCAAGTATTAATTGAAAAAGGTAAGAGTGATCAACAGCATAAAATTAATAAAAATTATTTGTTAGAACGACTGCGCGCTGTCTGTACAGAAGAAAAGCAGTGTCAGTAAATGGTATGAAAATGGTGTTTATGAAACGAATGGACTTATAAGCACAGGTTCGCAGCAAAGCGTGCGTTTAGGTGCTGAGTTAAAATTTTTATTGTAATAAGTACCTCTGAGTAGGCAGCCAGCTCAACGGGCACCTGAAAGGTGCTGTAGGCCGAGGTTGCGGCCGCCTGAGGAATCCAAGGGAACGGCTGGTTCCGCCGTCGCTGAAGCTATGGCGGACTTTGGCGTGCCTGGCCGCCGAAGCCTTGTGCGAAGGCTGGCAGTGCAGAGAATGCGCAATCATTCTCTGCAAAGAAAAGCCAATTGATATTAACTAACATAAAAAAAATAAACGTAAGCTATTAAGCGAGGATCTCAATGCAAAGCAAAACGAGAGAGGTTTCCCTCCCCCCTTTTTATGCTATCCTCTTACTCAACTTTTTTGCTCCATTTGGCAACAACACTCTATCAAGCACTTCATCTGCATGGTTTACAAACACGAGATCGATGCCACTAAGTGCATCTTCAAGCCCCATGATATCTTTTTTATTCTTGATTGGCAGAATAATGTGGGTCATTTTATTGCGTTTTGCAGCAAGTATTTTCTCTTTTACGCCACCAATAGGAAGCACTTCGCCGCGTAGGTTGAGCTCGCCGGTCATTGCATAGCGTGCATTGATTGGGCGATTGGTGAGTGCAGAAAGTATTGCAGTCAGCAGTGTGATACCTGCCGATGGACCGTCTTTTGGCACTGCCCCTGCAGGGATATGAATATGCAAATCGGTGGCAGTGAATATGGTTGGGTTGATGTTAAAATCTTTTGCATGAGCACGGGCGTAACTGAGTGCTGCTTGTGCCGATTCTTTCATAATGTCACCAAGTTGGCCAGTCAACATAAGCTTGCCTTTGCCGGGCATGAGCACCGCTTCAATTTTCAGCAGTTCTCCACCGCAGGATGTCCATGCAAGGCCATTTGAAATGCCAATCTGGTTGGTATGATCAGTGGTTTCTTGAATAAACTCACGTGGGCCGATAATCGATTCTATATTTTCACGTGAAATAGCGGGGCATGAGCCTGTTTCCACAATTGCGCGTGCAATTTTTGCACAAACGGTATGTACCAATCTATCAAGCTGACGCACCCCTGATTCGCGGGTATAGTTTGCAATAAGATCTTCAATGAGCTCATCGCTAAACTGAATGCGTTTATCATCTTGCAGGCCAGTGTCCGCAATTGCTTTTGGTATCAGGTATTTGCTTGCGATTGCGCATTTTTCTTCAAGTGTGTAGCCGTTTACTTCAATTACTTCCATACGATCCCGCAATGGGCCAGAAATAGTGCCCAAATCATTTGCGGTTGCAATAAAAATAACCTGTGAAAGATCGAACGGAATGCCCATGTAGTTATCGTAGAAGGTGTGATTTTGTTGTGGATCAAGCACCTCAAGCATTGCTGCTGAAGGATCACCGCGAAAATCTGATCCAATTTTATCAAGCTCATCAATTACAATCAGTGGATTACAGGTTCCTGCTTTGCGAATTGCTTGTATAAATCTGCCGGGCATTGCACCAACGTAGGTGCGGCGATGGCCACGTATTTCTGCTTCATCTTTCACACCGCCGAGCGATATGCGAACATACGTGCGCCCTAAGCTGCGCGCGATCGATTTGCCGAGTGATGTTTTACCCGTGCCAGGTGGTCCAACAAAACAAATGATTGGTGCATAGCCATCTTTTTTTAGTTTGCGGATTGAGATAAAGTCTAAAATGCGGTCTTTAATTTTCTCAAGGCCATAATGATCTTGATCGAGAATTTCTTGTGCAACATTCAGATCAATTGTTTCTGGCGAATAGACGCCCCATGGTAAGCTGAAGACCCATTCCAAATAGTTGCGGGTGACCGTTGCTTCTAATGATTCGGGTGATGTTTTTTCAAGGCGATTAATCTGGCGAACAATCTCTTTTTTGGTGCTTTCTGCAACCGGTAGTGTTTTAATCTTGATGCGCATTTGCTCTATTTCTTCTGTGTCATCATCACCAAGCTCTTTTTTAATTGCTTTGAGTTGCTCACGAAGATAATATTCTTTTTGTGCTTCGTTCATTGATTCACGGGCGCTTGTACGAATTCGTTCTTGAATTTCCGATGTATCAATTTCATGGCGCAGGTGGCCTGCGAGCCGTTCTAAGAACTCTTTTTGAGATGCTATTTCAAGTAATGCTTGAGCATCGTGTACATCAAGGGTAAGGTGTGAAAGGATAAAATCAGCGATTTTATCTGGTTCCTGCATTTTGCCGAGTATAATATGAAAATCTGGACTAAATGATGTACCGTTTGCAGCCATTGAATCAGCGATCGATTTAATGGAGTTTATAACGTCGTGGAGCTCAAGTGGATTTGCCTGTTGTTGCTCCATCGGTTCAACGTCGGCCAGTAATGTTTCGTTGTGGGTATTAATGCTCGTGGCCCGTGCTTTACAGACCCCTTGCACTAAAATCTTAAGTCCTCCTTCAGGTATTTTTATAATACGCATGATAGAAGCGACGGTACCTACATTATACAGATCGTCAGTGCCGATAGCGCCATTGGTATCCAGTGTGTTTTTTGCAGCAAGCAAAATAGCCATCTTGCTTTGATCAAGTGACTGGGTGATACCGTTGATAATTTTTTCGTCGAGCACCAAGAGTGGTACAATGATATTTGGAAACACCACAACATCAACTGTTGGAATAACAGGTAATACTTTTGGCAAAGATCCGTTTGAAATCAGATCAAGTGCTGTCTTCATTGGTTCACCCCCCTATGAAATACCAATTTATGCACACGTAACACCTGAGATGCGCATATTCTCGTTCTATTGTATGAGAAGTTGCCTATCAGAAACAATCTTTAGCCAAATATCCTGCAAATTATCTCAATCCCAAAAGCATTATGGTGTATGGTAGTAATTAAAAACTCTAACTTTGGCGAGTATTGGTATGCAGAAGAATATACTTTCAGTGGTGAACATTCATAAAGAGTTTGTAGCAGATGCGGCAACGGTGCAGGTGCTGCGCGGTATCAATGCAACGTTCCAGGGTGGCGGTTCTTACGCTATTACCGGGATATCGGGTTCAGGAAAATCAACCTTCTTGCACATGCTTGCCGGTTTTGAACTGCCTTCAAAAGGATATGTTTTTTTTAATCATAAACCGATTGAGCTTTTCGAGGCGCAGAGCAAAGAGCAGTATCTGCAACGTTCCATCGGGGTATTATTTCAAAAGCCTTATCTGATTAAAGAACTTTCGGTGATTGAGAACATTATGTTACCGGGTATGGTGGCGGGTGTGTCGGCCGCAGAGGTTCGCGTACGTGCACAAGAGTTATTGGCAGTGGTTGGTCTGACTGCCTATGCCGATGCAAAACCGGGTGTGCTTTCCGGTGGCCAGCAACAACGGGTATGCCTTGCACGAGCGCTGCATAACAAACCCACATTCTTGCTTGCCGATGAACCAACGGCAGGGCTTGATGCCGGCAATCGTACAACGATCATAGAGCTCATGCAGTATGGCGTGCAAACCTGGGGTATGGGACTAATCGTATCCACTCATGATACCGTTGTTGCTGATGCCATGAAAACACGCTTCTCATTGCGCGATGGGCTTTTACACACTATTCAGTAGATTCTGTATCAAGGGCAATTCCAATAAGAGTTTCACTGGTTAAGTGTTCTCGTGCGCAGAGTGGTTGTGTAATTGGTAATAATACAGAGATAGCGCTTTTGGTGTCTACCATGGCAATATAGCCATTGTGCGATGAGGATATGTTGAGTACTTTTTCGGTGTTTGGAACAGCGTGAAGCTTTTCAATGGTGGTAGAATCATATTTTTTATGAAAAAACTCAACTACATTGGAGCATATAACAAGTGTTTTATCTTCTAATACTGCAAGGTCAAAAACGGTAGATGCGTCTATGTTTATAGGAATGGAAGCTGCTGTATTTCGGAGATCGACCATTCTGAGAGCAGGTTGCTGGCTACACCCGATAAGCAGTGAGTGATCATCGAACATTTTTATGCTGAATGGCACCGCATCTAAGTCAGAAACAGAAAACGCAGTATCTTTTTTACGTAGATCCCATGCGTGTATATGTTCATCGCTACTACCGGTAGCAAAAAGATGCGGTGATAGCTGGGTGCCACAAAAGATTGAGTTTTCATGGCCATGCATTTTATGCATAATAATTGCAGTTTTATCAAGATCATATACATCAATATCGCCATAAACAGAACCAGCCACAGCGTATTCATTGTGTGTGAACAGTAGTTCAACATGAGCAGCATAGTGTGCTTGGGTGAGAATTACTTTATGATCAAGCCAGGTGTTAGAATTTATTTCTTTTTTTGCAATATTAAGATTTCCCCGGGGACTTGCGCTTACTACGAGTGATGGTGGTATAAAACACATGGGGCGTTTTGAGAAGTAGTTGCTTTTAAAAATGACTTTATTTTCATCGCAAGACCAGATTTGTATTGGTTCGGAAACACTACTGACAACAATATTGTTATCATCAAGCATGGCAACGATGGGTAAAGAATGGGGATCAGCTTGTACAGCAATTTCTTTTTTTATATATTGCTGGGCATATATTTTTTGCAATGTCGTATTGTTGCGAAAATCAATAAAATTGAGAACATGATTTTGAATTTGTTTGGGGCACAGATATAATTTTTTAAAAAGTTCATATGCTGTTTCTGAAATAGAAATTTTTGATAACGTATGAGCTTTGCGATAACCAATAAGCTGGGTAAGAAATGAAAGTGGTATGTATTCTTCTTGTACGATTGTGTTAATGGTATTATCACGTGGTGATAGTAAGGCATAGCGAGGTGACATATGGGGGTGAGGCATATCGCTTCCATTAATGCAATAAAAATAAAAAGATAGAAAGAGTTGGATACATACGCTTACATGATTCATAAAAACCCCCTTTATTTTTCTCTTTAATGGTAACGGACATAAAAAAGATAAAGATAGTTTTTTGATGCTATGGTATACTACATCCTCTTATCCCCGCAAAAAAAAGAATATGCCTATGGTAAAAAAACAACTTTTAAAAAAAACAGCGCTTATCAGTGCAAGTACTATGCTCAGCCGTTTATTTGGTATTATGCGCGAAGCATTAACGATCAGATATTTGGGTGCAACCTCTTTAGCCGATGCATTTTTGACTGCCTATAAAATTCCCAATACGTTGCGCAAAGCGTTTGCAGAAGGTGCGCTTTCTGCTGCGGTCGTTCCGGTGCTGACAAGCCGTGTGCATGAGCAGGGTAAATCATCTATTAATGGTTTGATGGTGCTCTTTTTTATAGTGTTTGAATTATGCGTATTGTTGCTCTGTGTTGTTGGGGTTGTATGGGCTGAGCCGATTATACGGCTTATTGCACCAGGGTTTAATCCAGAAACGGTGCAGCAGGCTGCCTCTATGCTCCGAATTGTAATGCCGTTTATTTTATCGGTCTCCATGAGTGCACTGTTTGCCAGCGCCTTGCAATCAGATAATAGATTTTTAGTGCCTGCGCTCGCTCCCGTATTTTTAAATATGGTGATCATTGGTACCTTGTTTCTCTGCCTTGGTTTTAAACTACCCGTTTCCGTATTGTGTTGGGGTATTTTGCTTGGCGGCATACTGCAATGCGTGTTGCATTTACTCGCCTATATGCATGCAGGGTTTGGCTTCGCGTGGTGCACCAAAGCTGATTTTAAAACAGTGCGTACGGTGTTGGGGCGTTTTTTGCTGTGCTTGCCGAGCATTTCATTAATGGAGTTGAGTTCTTTTATTGATACGAGTTTTGCATCATGCCTGAAGCCGGGTTCAATCGCTCTATTGTATTTAGCAAATCGCATGGTTGGTATTCCGCTCGGTGTGTTTGCCGTTGCATTTGCAACGGTGCTTTTACCTCACATGTCTCGTGTAGCGCGTGTTGCGCCACGGCGATTATCCTTCTATTTGCTCGAAGGGGCAAAGCTTGTCTTTTGGATATCCTTACCCGTGACTTTACTGTTATGTTTTTTTGCACGCCCATTGTTTGAAACTATTTTTTTATCGGGTGGTAAGTTTAGTATTGAGCAGGTTCATGATGCAACGGCAATTTTACGTGCATTTAGCATCGGGCTTTTCTTCTTTTCATTTAATAAAGTTATTTTGAATGTGTATTATGCATCACACGTTACCTGGGTGCCGGCCTTAATTGCATCATTTACGGCCGTTATGAACGTTGCGCTGAATTGGCTTTTGATTGGATCGTGGCAGGCAATGGGGTTAGCGTTTGCTACGGTGTTAAGCACGATGATACAAACGGTGTTGTTATTGCTGGTGCTTCATTATGGCTATAAAAAAAGAGTCTATGGAACCGTATTTGCACAGTTTTTTGTGACGTATACTATGCAAGTGTTTCTTTTCTTTATACCATTTTTCATACTGTATACCATCAGTGAATATGGTATTGCGCAGTATACCAGCGGCTTTATTGGTTGGTTTCTTATGCACAGCCTTGGTTATTGGCTGTGGGCTGGGACACTTGCCTGTGTATATCTTGGCCTCTTGTGGTATTATCGATCGTGGATGAAACAAAAACTTTATTTTTTGCAGTGAGATTTGAACATGGTAACAAAACAGATTTTTTCAGCGGGGGTTATCGTATATCGATATACACCAGAGGGGCTTAAATATCTTTTAATACGCCATCCGGGCGGTCATTGGGATTTGCCAAAGGGTAAGCTTGAGCAGAATGAAACAGAATTGCAAGCAGCATTGCGTGAGCTTAATGAAGAAACCGGCGTTAATATGATAAAGCTTGATGAAGATTTTTATGAAAAAGTAATCTACAAATATGGTGATTATCGTGGTGGTTTGATTCAAAAGCAGGTAGTATTCTTCCTTGCATCCACTGAGCAAGAAAAAGTTACGCTATCCCATGAGCATGATGCCTTTGTATGGCTGCCATTTCACGAAGCGATTTCACGCGTAACGTTTGATTCTGCGCAACATTTACTCGCACGTGCGCATGCTCATTTGACGAAGTAATAGGATAAAAAAGGAGTCCTGTAATGAAACATATCATAGCTTTTGTAATGAGCATCATGGTTGTAGGATTGTGTGGCATGGATACACACAAAGAGCGTCCTCATTGGGTTAAAAATGCTTCGGTGTTGCATGTATACAGTAAAAAAGGCACGCTCTATGCAAAGGTGCCGGTTAAGGACGATACCTCTGTGTACGATGTGAAGAACTATCTAAAAGACGATGGCGTAGTATCAGATGAAACATCTTATTCCCTGAACCCTTTGTATAATGGATGGTTTCGGTTTGGCTATTGGGGATACTCAACTACACAATTTACGGGCATCTACGTAAAAGATGCTATGCAAACACATAATACACAGTCTGTGTGGATAGACAGACACCCAACCAAGGTTTTTTTTGAAGATTAAGCACGGTGATCGGCTCTACAAGTAGAACGTTGCGTAATGAAAAGAGCGCAAGAAATTGACAAACATTGTTTTAGCGGTATCATTTCATGCTAAAAATCAATGTAAAGAAAGATGCATCTATGGTTACTTGCAATATTCAACATACGTTCTATGTACTGTGCGTATCACTCATAATGTTTCAAACAGATCTTCTTCCAATGCATCTTAATAAAAAGGGTGTAATTGCTGAATATTTTCTTGAACCAAATAAGGTTCATGGTTTCTTTTCGGCATCTCTTTTAGAGGTTAATTCTAAGTCTGATGATATATGCCAGGTTCCGCTACCGAATAATATTTGTTTTGATAAAAAAACGGAAAACAAAGCAAATGTATATAGAGAATTGTTCGGTTTTTGTGGGGAATGTATCTACGCGGTGGAATGTGGTGATGGTGAAATTCTTGCAGGATTTGCACATGGCGCATTGATGAAGGCTCGAAACGTGGGTCAGCATGACTTTCCCTATACTATGCTGGTACCCAAAATAGAAAGTTCATTATATGGTAGCCCTATCAGAATATGTCAGTATTTGGAAAGTGCTGTTAATAATTCTCAGGTTATTGTTGGACAACAAAACAATACAATAAGTGTATGGAATTTTTTAACGGGGGAGATTCTCACTATAGGTTCAACTAAAAAGATGCCTATCGCAATAGTGAACGGTCCGATAACAAACACAATCATTGCGCAGTATAGCGGAGGATTTTCTCTCTTTTTGATTGACAAAGATGGTGTTGAATCAAAGATTAAGGATTTTTTAATAGGAACCCAAGATACACCGATCAATGTACTGAGTGTTGCTCCATATAAATGTGGTATTGCAGTTAAAACAGATACCTCGGTATATGCATTAATGCCATATTCGAAAGAAGTGTATGCAAAAATTGTGAATAATAACTTCAATATTTTACAGATAAAAAGATTACAATTTTTGATAGATGCGGTGCAAAAACGCAAAGCAGTTGTTGATATGGATCATTTCGAAAAAAAGGTATTTGATACTTTGCCATTCAGTATAAAGGCATTATTTACTATTTTTGGTCCAGAGATACATGTGCACAAAAGAGTCTCGCGGTCTGTTCGTGCGCCATCTTTTATTGCTGAAAACGATGATGAAGATACCTCAACGATATCTTCTGATGAATAATGGGATTGAACTTTTTCAACAAAAAAAATAGGTCCTTTTATTTCGGAGGTGCTCACAACAAGTTTTATATGCAATGAAAGAGCAGTAGTATTATGCATTCCCGATAAACCAGTACTCAATGGTACGCAACTTTTGTAAGGATAGATTATGTTTAAGAAATTATGTGCACTAAGCATTATGGCAGCTACTGCAGCATGCGGTATGGATTTAAATACATTGCATGTTAGGTACGCCATAATAGGAAATAAAACATATAGCATACCGGTGGATGATACCACAAAGGCAAGAGATGTGCTAAAAGCCTGTTATGCACAAGGATATCAGCAAAAAGGTGAACCTGTACTGTTGCTTTCGGATTTCGAACATGGTATTTCTTGCCGGCGTCATGTTAAGTATTTTGAAAATTTAGATGAAAACGTAAAAAAAAGTATGATTGCTCATGCCACTAACATGGCTGATTTAGCTTTTCGTGAAAAGAATGACAGCGCAATAATGCCTTTTTAAGGTCTAAAAATAGTATTTTTACCGAAACACAGCTTGTTTTTAATTGCGGTTGAGTTGCAAAGTGAAAAGTAAATCAATAATCAAACACGGGGCGATTTTATCGCCCACCCTCTTTAAATTTTTGGTGTTTAATATGCTTTCTCTATATAGCGCAAAAAAGTTTTTTCTTATTATTGCAGTGATGTTTGGTTTTCACACAACTCATGCCATGTATAACGTTAATGGCTCGTTGAGAGATGGTTTGCTTATTGTTGGTGGCTGTATGTTAGGCGTTTCCGCATCGATTATTGGATATCTTGTATGGAATGAATTGTTTTATCCATCGCTAGAAAAAAAGCTTGGATTGCCCCGTAATGCTTTTATTGGTTATTATATCGGTTTTCCGGTAAAAGATGGCGAGCGCGATACAGAAGATGAGCGTATTGCAAAAGAGCCATTATTTAAGCAATCAACGTTAATATTTGATGCTACGAATCGTATTGCCTATGCACCTTCTGATACAGAGGTATATGGAAGTATCAAAAAGCACTACTCATTGTATGAACTAAATGATACGGTGTATCGCATTGGGAGTTTGGATAAAAGCGCAAACGGATGGATCGACTTTGATAAAAATAAAAATAGAGCAGCCCTGAAATCATTAAATTCTACGCAGCCATTAAGAACGAGCATTAATCAAGATATTTAAAGTCACTTAAGCCTATAGTGCTTTGGAATAACTGTTAAAAAAATTCCGTGTTGTGATCGTAAGAACGGTTTTATAACCCAATTTACGCACAACACGGAATTTTAGTTTTAAATCGAATGCCATACATTCTTTCGGTACACAAGATTATTCCGTGCAGGTATATTTAAATGCACCACCTTCAGTATTCGTGAGTATTTCTTGGAATAGTGGTGAAAGTGATGCGAAGATTGCCTGCTCTTCTTGAGGCACCAGGGGCTTTGTTTTTTTATTGTGATGCTCTATGAGGCGATAGATCAGTGAGGCTTGTTGTGGTGAAAAGGTGTAATATTTAAGCGTTTGAGCATCGGTTTCTGAGCATGGATACAATGATAATATGGTATCATCGTCAGCTTGTATGATCTTGTTATTTTTGTAAAAGCCCACATTTTTAATCGGGTGGCTTAACGCAAAAGAATTTTTATAATGATAAACCGTTTTTGCGGTAAAGATAGTCGGTAAAAAGCCAAACATAATGCATTCATTATTGGCTGCGACGAGCCATTTGGTATTATTATCCCAGGTTGTGATAAAGGTTGGTGCAGAGGGGG
Organism: uncultured bacterium; assembly: GCA_963704465.1. Classification (GTDB taxonomy): domain Bacteria; phylum Babelota; class Babeliae; order Babelales; family Vermiphilaceae; genus MFD02979-c4. The sequence goes on along the minus strand of OY969901.1, from coordinate 1,062,267 downwards.
CAATCTTTTCTAACGTGTAGTGTTTTCTATTAGTGATATTAGCAATGGTAATTGAACCATCATGCCAACCGATGGTGATAAAATTATTGTTATGGTGATGAATGTTTTTATACAGGTATACTATCTTGCCCCTGTCAGTAGGGCCTATTGCATAGCCATCACCAATGTTCAGTTTTGTATTGCAAAAAAATACATCGTTTTCTGTGCTTGCCAATAATATTTCATCGCCATATTGCATAACCGTAGAATATTGAAGTTCTGGGTTAAACTGATTGAATTGATCGGTTTTGGTTTCGGGGAGCGGTTTCAAACATGCTTTTTGTTCTTCGGTGGCCATAGATGCTGAACACTCCGTAATTGCGTGCCCTCCTATCCATAAACGGGCAGCGGAAAAAAAGGAATTAAAATCTTCTTTATAGGCATGGCGCACAATCTTGTTTACTGTCTCTGGTGGCAACAAAGTATCGAGCGCTGTATCAAGGTCTATATCTCCCTTGCCGAGTGATTTAAGAGTATTGGTAATGTGTTCACGAGAGCGATATGCCGGCGCTTGCATGGCATTGAGTGGCATGGAGGAATAGATAAAAAGTGGCAGTGCACATAGGTATTTGATCTTCATAGAAGCACCTTTACATTCAAATTTTAGAGGTCATTGTAAGCTATTTAGTTGCAGAGAGCAATGTGAATCTATATTCTGTGTGCATTGTAATAAAAGTCAGGGTTTTAATGTATACAATTTTTATAGCACTATGTGTGATGGCAAGGTTCCTTTTACGCGGCTCCACACTATCTTCACGCTCGTTTCAGATGAAACTGTTAAGCAGGGAAATACAAGTACATTACAGGAATATTTTAAACTTAGTTTCGTGTGTAAAGCGTTTTCCAATCCAACTCAGTAGGGGATCAATTACAATTACTTTCTGACGCACGGCACGATATGGGTCTATGTATTAATACGTAGTCTCGTATGCATCGATTGCTTGCACTAATGCAGTAACTTTGTCAGGTGTTGCAAAAAAGTGTGCCCACCCTTTTTCTTCTGGCGAGCCATGTGCATTCACCCGATGCATGAATTCGTTATGCAAAATGGTGTAAGCAAATGCAGGGTTGAGGTTAAACCAGTTATTTAAAGTTTCCGATATGTTATTGTTATTTACATCAGGAATACATCGCTCACTATGTACACCCAAGAGTTCGGTCATGCAATCATTAAACGAGAGGCTACTTACATAAAATTGTATAAGGCTTTTAGCTGAGGTTGGTAGATCGCATCGATCAGCCTGACCTGCTTTTGGTCCTTTAATAATGGAGAAAAGAGCTTCTTGTTCTTTGTTTATGCAGAGTGATTCTGCTCGTGCATAAAGCGCTAAGTACAGATATGGTTCAATATTCACTTTCTCATGTATCGATGCATACAGATTTTTTCTTTTATTATCAAGATCAGATTCTTTGAAGTAGACCCCTAATGTATGTGCTATTAATGAAAGTATAAGCTCTTCGTTGGATAAGTTATCGATAGTTTTTTGGATATATGGAGTTACAACGGAGGTTAGGGCTTCAGTGTGTGAACTACCCGTTAAAAGTGCTGAAGTAGCTATGGTTGCTGCTATAAGAATAGGGCGCGCTGATGTAAGCATTATAATCTCCATTAGAGTAAATATATCTTTTATACTACCTTTTTCCGTGGGCATGTCTATACTGAAAAAGATGCATATAAAGAAGGAAACAATAGTGTTTTGTGTGCGATATAGTGTTCTGATCATAGGGATAGGGGGTTATATGGCAGAAATAAAAGCTAATCCTTGCGTGGTAACGGTGTTCTATCCGGGTATGTTCAATACCCAGGCACAGGCAGCAAAGTTGGTAGGCCCGGAGGGTTTTGATCATCATCATACGGGTGAAAAAATACGTGCTTTGCGTGCAATTAATACCATTATTAATCTGCTTACCTATCATGAAATTGAAGAAGTTGAACTGTTAGATGTAGAGAGCTCTAAACTTTGGTATTTGCTGCGGCCAATGGCGCTTTTCTGGCTTGTGGCGCGGCGAGCATCCCATTGGTATAACGGCATTTCTATGGAGCCATTAGAAGGCCACTCGGGCACGGGTAGATCGATCTGGACCCATGCGATAAAGTTGCGATTAATGAGTTTGGGGCAAGAGCGTGATGTTGCAGAGCATCACACACGTGTATCATTATGCCGTGCTGATCACCCAGACGCGCACATGGTTATCTATGGCGTATCTCGCGGTGCACTGACGAGCTTTATTGCCCATGCAACACATCAGTATGAAGGGGTCCGTGCATTGGTGCTTGAAGGGTGCCCAGATTCTATTCCAAACGTGGTGCAAGAATCTCTTGGATCATTGGTGCATTATTTGTATCAAAAAGCCATTCGCTTTATCTGTGAGCATGATCCCAACGGAATTTCTGCACTCGCCTGCGTTGAACAGTTTCCGCATGATGTTCCGGTGCTTTTTGTAACCTCAGAAAAGGATACCGTGGTTCCCGCATCCTGCACGCAGCGGCTTGCGCGCGCCTTGGCGGATACCGGCCATCCGCATGTGTATTGCCTGGTGCTTAAAAACAGCTCACACGAAGGCTATGCCTATGATGATCCCGATGATGCGCGCAACTACCAATCAGTGGCGCATGCATTTTATAAAAAGCATGGCATTTCGGGTTATCAGGAATTGTGGGCAGAAGAAGGCGCGGAGCTTTTGCGTGCGTGTCAACTCAATGTCACTTAATAACTTATGTAATTCGCTTACAACGAGGACATGTCTTGACGTCCGAGCATGTCCTCGTTAAAATCCTAGTATTGATAAGTTTCGATCCAGGCGAGGTTTTGGCATGTTACTCATATGTTAAAACCCAAATGATCCAAATTGTTCAAATTGATTAGACGATGGGTAAACAGCATTATGCTGATGTACATTAAATATAGTTGTCGAAGGCCATTTTTTTACAAAGCGCGATGGCGATACGGGAGCGGGGATACGCACTTTTGCATGGTTCCAATCGTAGCTTCCATAGTACAAAATAGATTTGTGTTGTAAGAATGGCTCTCCCGTTGTACAATGCATGAATAGTTCCATATTAATATCCATGGTTTCTGCTTTTAGTATTTTGCCTTTTTCATACAGAGCTTTATATTGTGCTACGCTCATTTTTGATTTAGAAAAGTTTTCAGCATCTTTATCATGCATATCAAACTGTCTGTTGAATACGTATGTTTTTGTAGGATTTACCCATGCGGCACAATGTTTGCATTGTTTTTCCCAAAAAAAGCCATTAAATGGATGCTCAATTGCCATATCTTTAGGATCTATATAATGAAATTGTACGGTATCTTTATACTCATTCCATGCTGCATCGCTTTCTGATCTTTTCATCTTAGCCTGCATACTGTTTTTTAAAAAATCGGATTGATTTTCTTCACATACACTCATCACATGAAACACCATCACCGGTTCAGCAAAACCTTTTGCCGCACAGCTCTTTTTAAAAAACGGTTCATTAATAATTGCATGCCACGCTGTGCATACCGATTTTAAACGGGTAAATTCCACCGGATCATCATAATCAATGTAAGCGAATGCAAGTATGTGAGCGAGTGCTTCATTCGGCAGCGTTGTAATAGGGTTTATGATTGCATCGGATGATTTTACCGATTGCGCAGATAATAAAACGCTCAAGAGTGTGGTAATTAAAAAGTGTGTAAACATACTTTCAGGCATCTTTTTTTAAGTGGTTTATTGAATTTTTGGTTTGATATACGGTGAGCCTACCGGTTGTTCATAAGATTGATGTTTGTATTTTAAATGTTTTTGTGCAGGTAAATCAAACGTTCTTAACATCGAGCGGAAGCCAAAGCCAACAAGGCCATTATCATAATGTTTTATTAGGGTTTGTACCCAATAATCCGAATCTTTAAGAGGTTCCCAATGAGAGTCTATATCGTAATCGTATAATCCTTGGGTGCTATCTTTTTTGATTTTTGGAGAAGATGCGTGTAATGAATGGGCGTTATAGTGTGAATCACTGATTATTAAAGGCATGCCATTTTGATATTTGCTGAAAAAGGGAGTGATATCGAAATTAAAATCGTTAGGCGTAGCAGGTTCGTTTTCTGGGGTATTCATTTTATTGATAAAAAAGCTGTTAATATATTTGCGCATAATATCATTCGAAAGCGTTAATTGCGTACCGTGTAGTTCGCAGGCCTTCTTTTTGGCATCTACAAACGTTTGCACATCAATAACCATGGGCCCTTTATGTGCTGCAAAAAGATCAAGCAGAAATGCATTCGCGGCTTTTTGTGTTGATAAAGATGTTTTTTTATGATTGCCTTCGCTAGCTAATGAAACAGCGCTTGATAGAATGGCTATGCTCATGAGTGATAGTATGCATAATGTTTTTTTCATATAAACCTTTTAAAATCTAATGATTGATAGATTATTGTGGGCAAAAAAATTCTGTTTTGCGAGCGCTTTTTCTTGTGTATTGTCACCTGAAAGTATCACTGAATATTGCACATATGCACAATCATACGGGCCGGAGTATGCATACGAGGTTAATAGCTCGCGGCGATTTGCTCTAGTGTATGTCATGGTTAGTTTTGAAAAGGTATACGCGCCATAAGAATTATTATCCTCATGGATAACAGAAGCATCGGTGGTTTGTTTGATTACACCCTTCTTTAAAAAATCATTTACATATACTGCGGATATGCGTTTGCCTACTTCAATTCCAGCGATAATAGTTTCCGCATTGTTATGTGAATCGCTTTCCGATTGTAGTCTAAATTTATAGAAGCCTGTTTTCAAAGATTGTTCCATCGAAAATACTGGCTTAAAATCTTGCGAAACATGTACCGCCAAATTTATACGATTGTTTTCTGGCATCATATGGTTAACAGGCAAGAGCAGTGTAATTGAAGCATCTTTATATGCTGCCTCATTGGATTGCTCTGATTGGTTTGTGCTATCTGCGGGTGTGCTTTGCTGTGGTGCAGTAGCTTCGTTAGTGTCCGCTGCGTGGAGATGTGCAGTGCAACACACTGCAAGTAGGGTTGATACAAAAAATTTTTTCATAGTGTTTCCTTACATGTTGTTTTTTTCCAGACATCATTATTCTGCGCATACTATTTTTTATTGTCAAAAATAGTTTTGACTTTTATTACGCGGGATTTACACTTGCAGCAGAATTATTTCTTTAAGGAGTTTGCTATGAAAAAATTATTTTTTACAATGTTCTTTGCTGTTGGGCTCTCTGGTATGGATAGTGATGATGAGCGCAATGATAGAGAACTGGCATTAAAAGCAGCTGCTAAAAAAACACCTACATATAACAACTTTGCTGAGTTGTTGATGCAAAAAGATTGCAATGGCAACACGCTGTTCCATCAGGTTGTGGAACATGAAAAAAATCTGAAAAAAATTATTAACGATCTCGCAAGATCTCATCATGGTGAAACTGAAGCTGAACATGCCAAGTGTAAGGCAGAGTTTGTTAAAGGCAAGGGTCACCCGGGTACGTTTGATGAATATGTACAACATCAGCGTACGCTTATTACAGAAACACTCGATAATCTCTTTGCGCATGTATCTGAACGAAAATATATCGATTGTGCAAACGATCATAATGAAACACCGCTTTATGTAGCAACAGAATGCGAAGCTACTTATTTGGTAGAGAAATTTTTAGCAAAAGGTGCTGATCCGGATAAAAAAGCGTACATGAATAGAACGCCATTGGAATTAGCATGTAATTCCATACGTAACCCTGCAATTATAAAACTTCTTATGGAAAAGAGTTCAAATACTGGTATTGTAAGTACATTGTTCATGGTACAAGAGCGAGGCGATACTCTGCCCCTTCATGCAATAGCAAAAGATTCTCTTGCAACACTGCATATGGTAACACAAAAACTTTCTCATCGTTCAGAGTATGCCTTTATGGAAGCATTTAATGAGCTTACAAAAAAAGATGAGCCAGATGCCCAGCAAGAAGATGAAAAGCAATAAATGTATGTAATAGAATGGATCAATTTCATTTTTATGCTTTACCCTTCTATAGGCGCTCTGCAGAGTGGGCAGGTTGAGTTTAAATTTTTGAAGCACTCTGTGCATACAACATGCGAGCATGGGGTTAATGCGTGTTTTGCGCCATTGCATTCTGTGTTAAATTGATCGGAAAATCGATCAAAGCAGATAGGGCAGGTTGGGATGGCTTCTTCCAATTGTTGTTTTACGTAGCGCTCATCACACAATTTGTTTTGGTGTTCAAGGTTTCCCGATTCTGCCGTTGCAAGCAGTTGAGTGTGGCATGCTACAAGCTCTGTGAGTATTATGTTTCGATTGTTTTCATCTGGTATGCAACAGGTTTTGAGAATCGTGTTATAGCATGTTTGAATCACATTTACTGCAGGATGTGCCGATACCACGAGCGTTGATGGTTGATGCGAGGATGCAGTTGATGTTGGCAGCGGTAATGGAATAGAAGCAGGTTTAAAGATATCAATGAATTGATCGGTTAATTCATAAGCAGCAGTTTTGTTTTTTATGAGTTCTTTAATGTGATACTGTATATCACCATAATATTTAATGTTTGTATGTGACATAAGCCCTGAATGCTCGATAAAATATTCGATAACATTTTTTTCAGCCGGATTTTCAAGCAGGAATGCATAGCCAACAAGTTTTTTTGTATGGTATTCATGCATAGCATAGCTTTTTTTGAGCTCTGCAGGAAATCGTTTACAGATGCTTTCACAGAGCTCTATTTCTAATGCTTTGTTGTATGGATCAGAAGATACTGGTTTCTTCTCAAATACCCAATTACGTAGCTCTTGTGCCATGCGCACTGCAGTATGCGGCGATATATAATTATCATTGTTGTGCTCTTCGTACAGGATTTTTGCAATGGTATAGTTTATTGTTCGCGTAAAGCGTTTCTGTGGGGTTTTGCCATAAAAAAGGTGTTCAATAATCATAGTAACTATTTTGGGATTGTTCGAGTAGAAACATGCAAGAAGCATTTTTTTGTAATGTTCATCAGGATTTTTACTGCATATATCGGCTACTATTTTGGGCATCTGCTGTATGAGCGCCAATTTATGGTTAGATTCTGTAACAGGGTCATAGGTTATTGCGAGCGCAGAGTGATCAAATGGTTGCCTTTTAGCGATTGCTGTGCAGGTTGAAACAACGGTAAAAAAGGTGTGTGGAGAGAGATTTAAATCATCACAGATTTCTTTAGCGTTATGCGTTGCCTGCCATGGATTGCACCGTTTCCCCTTTTGTATGTCATGCCCAAGTTCAACCAACCTTTGCGCATGGTAATTATTGGATTTTCCTACGCACCAATCCTGTATGATGCGGGGAAATAGTGATAAAGCATGTGCATCAGAATTACTTAAAGCGTGTGTTGTTGATGAGGAAGATGAAGAGGATGGGTTAAATGGTCCCCAGTAGCTGTCATCGAAAGGCATAGCGAAGCAGATTGATACGTTGATACTCAAAAGACATGCAAGTGTAAAAATTGATATATTCATAGGCTCCCTTTTAATAATACGCTGTTTAGTGTAGCAGTTTGCATTAAGCGAACAATATTTTTGATGTGATCAGCGTAATTTTATTGGGCATCACTGAAAACATGAGTGTGATACATAAAGGTTTCTCTGTTCCTGTTTTACCTTTTTTTTATCACAAACAAAGATCTCTTCACTCTGCCATAGATTAAAAATGAAATTTGGGATATTGTAATTCAAGTTAACAGCGGAGAGTTTAATTAAGAAATACAAGGTAAGCAATGCGTATACATAAGCATATGCTTCGTGCGGCAGTATGTGCACTCAGTTTTAATCTATTGATTAAACCATTATCGGATAATCCCTATTTTCCGATATTTAGGGATAATTGGTGGTGGGTTTTTGAACAGGATTCTAACTTTGCTACTGATATATTCTTTATCAGTGGTCATCAGGCGTGGGATGTTTCAAGCAGACAGATCACGATTCCCATGCTTGCGGGTGAGCTTGATTTGAGGCAGCTATCTCAAGCGGTCACCACACTTGGAGAGCCTAATCCAATGCCAACAGCATGGCAGGGTTTTGGTACGATTCCTATCTATACTACCGGTAAATTACAAGGTTCCGGTGTGAATTTTGAGTGGCATCAAAAAATCTATGAAGATATTGTAGCGATTGGCTTGCAATGGTATTTTGTGGGTATAACGAATACGCAGCGCTTTAGCATTGCCAATGGTTCTGAGCGTGAAAACGTGGGCATTGTGAACTTGCAGCTTGGGCCGGGCGATCGTGATGAGCTTGATCTTGTGCGGCGTGAATATTTTGAACAGTTTGGCATCACGGGCACCACCTACACGGGTGCAGGCTTTGGTGATATCGATTTTTATCTACAACTTGGTAAAACGTTTGATCATGAATTTAAAGTGCGCAACTTAAAAGTGGGTGGACGTTTTGGTGTGGTAGCGCCAACAGCCCATGAACGCCAAAATAATATTTCTGGCTCTATTCCGCTTGGGGGTAACGGATTCTGGGGTGGCTATGTTTCGGCGTATGCGGTTGCTGAGGTAAAAGAAGATTTCAGAATTGGCTGTTACTTGCAGCTCAGTAAGCGATTTGCTGCAACGAAAGACATTCGGGTATCGGTTGGTGGTGAGCCCTCTATTTTTGGTGCAAAGGTTGCGCCGATAGAAGTGAATCCGGGCATGATGGTTTTGTTATCGCCATTTATATTCTTAGACAACATTCGTGATGGTTTTGGGCTTGGCATGGTGTTTAATATGACAAAGCATCGTCGCGATAAATTGGAAGATCGTAGGCCAGAAGAACAGCAAAAGGCGTATGCATTACATTTACCTGAAATGAGTACGCTCTCAAAATGGAGTTCAAGTTATATCACACTCAGCGCTTACTATGATTTTGGTGCAACAAAAGCAGTACATCAGTTTGAACCTATTGTTTCGTTGCGCTGGGATGTACCGGTTGAGTGGATGGGAGTAAGGCAGGTAGTGAAAGCACACAAGCTTTCGATAGGGCTTGATTTTGTGTTTTAACCCATAAAAAAAGATTCTCCAAAAGGATTTGGTATGAAATTTTTACCCGTTCGTCGGTTATTTTCTATATTTTCAAATGATATGGCCATAGATCTTGGCACCGCAAACACCGTGGTCTACGTACGCAATAAAGGCATTGTACTGAACGAGCCCTCCGTGGTTGCCATTAAAGCACACACCAAACAGGTGCTTGCGGCAGGAACCCCAGCGCGGGATATGCTTGGCAAAACCCCCGAAAATATTATTGCATGCCGGCCTTTGCGGGATGGCGTAATTGCTGATTTTGAACTGACTGAAGCGATGTTACGCCACTTTATTCGTGCCGTGCATAATGATCGCCGCACGCTTGTGCGTCCGCGTATTATTATCGGTGTGCCATCCGGTATCACCCAAGTAGAAAAGCGTGCCGTAAAAGATTCAGCACTCCAGGCTGGTGCACGCGAAGTGTATACCATCATGGAACCCATGGCTGCGGCAATTGGTGCAGGACTGCCGGTTACCGAGCCGTCTGGTAACTTAATTGTAGATATCGGTGGCGGAACAACCGAAGTTGCGGTAATCTCATTAAAAGCAGTAGTTTACTGCCGTTCAATCCGCGTAGCGGGTGATGAGATGGATCGCGCTATTGTGCTCTACGTAAAACGTAAGTATAAATTGCTCATCGGTGAACGTACGGCCGAAATTATCAAAATTAAGATTGGCTCAGCGCTCCTTGAAGGTAACGGTGATAGCGAATCGGTAGAAGTAAAAGGGCGTCATTTAGTGAGCGGTGTGCCAAAAACGATCATGCTGACAGCCGCAGAAGTGAACGAAGCGTTACTTGAAACGGTAGCAGCTATTGTTGATGGTGTGCGCATAGCGCTTGAAAATACACCGCCAGAACTTTCATCAGATTTGGTAACGCGTGGTATTTACCTTGCCGGTGGCGGCGCATTGTTGCGTGGGCTTGATCGGTTACTTTCAAAAGAAACAGGATTACCGGTACACATTGCCGATGACCCTCTCTTTTGCGTGGTGCGTGGCGTAGGTGAAGTGCTAGAAAAATTAGATTATTTTAAAGAAACATTAATGGATTAAACAGTGGCGCAAACGGACGGCATTTTTCTAAAAAAGAAGTTGGGGCAACATTTTCTGCGTGATAGTTCAGTAACTGATGGCATGATCAACAGGGTCGAAATGACCAACATGCCGGTGCTTGAGATTGGCTGCGGTGATGGCTTTTTGACCCGCGCTTTATTGCAACACCCGGTTTCCAAAGTGCAGGTGTTTGAGCTTGATACTGAGTGGGCCGATTATGTCCGCAAAACAGTGCGCGATAAACGCCTGACGGTAGAAAATGTTGATGTGCTCCGTGCTGATTTTGAAATACTGCGTGCCGATGCACCATGGCTTTTACTGGCCAATTTACCGTATCAAGTGACCTTTCCTATTTTGCACCGCATACAACAATACCGCGATCTTTTTAAAGAGGGCGTGGTGATGGTGCAAGAAGAGGTTGCGCAAAAGATAGTAAAAACAGGAGGGCGTGGATACGGATATCCAGCCCTCTTCTTTCAACACTATTTTGAGTGGGAGTTGCAGCAGCTCGTGCCACCGCATGCATTCTTCCCGCCTCCAAAGGTCAATTCACGCTTGCTCTATTTTAAAACCCGCGTGATTACCGATCCCATTCCTGATGAACCATTATTCTGGAAATTCATCAAACAATGCTTTAGCCAACCACGCCGCATGCTTAAAAATAATCTTACCGGCAGTATTTATGATCCAGAAATAGTGCCCGCACAGTTCAACGGTCTCCGGGCGCAGCAGATGTCGATGGCTGATTTACGCCTGATTTGGGATTTAGTTCGGAAATAAAAAATACAGAATCCTGTGTAGTGTTACTGTATGTTGCACTGGTTATCTTTATACAAAATACGTAGGAAATCATTTTTTGTTGTAGTTACTGTCGCGGGCTTTATTTTTTTATGCTTTAGCAATCGTCTTAAGTGTTCTGTTTTTTGAGTTCTTTCAATTGCCAGCGAGCTTATTTCTGCTTGCAGCTCTCGTATTTCTTCATGCAAGATTTCTAGTTGTGCAATGTTTTTTCTGTATTGATCGCTAGCTTGTGCGTGCCATGCTGTGCATACCAGCAATAAAATTATAAACATCTGTTCCCTTTACACACCGTTTTGAGTGCTTGATTTTTGATAAAAAACAATTAAAATTTAATGCTATTATTACTACATGTAACAAAAGGTTTGTGATGAAAACTATATTAAATTTGGTTTTGGTGTCTGCTGGATATACAACACAAGCTATGGCGGGTGGTCAGACTCCTATCGATTTAAACAAAGTGCATGATTTTTTCGAAACGCGTGCAGTGGCAATAAATTTGATGAAACTATCAGGGCAAACACCAGTAGAGCCTCCGCTTAATCAACGGATGCAGAATATGCTGCAGGTGCTTCCAACCTATAGTCATGTGACCATTATACCCGTTGGAGAACGCAGTGAGCGTAGAGTGTGCACCAAAGAGCTGACTCATCAGGTGCTTGCGAGCTGGGATAATGGTTATCAAAAAACTCATTTTTGCCAACCTAGTTATGAAACGGCTGCACAGTTTTTTCCAACGGTGTATGACGGTATTGCAGGAGCAATGCATGTTCATAATGCTTTTAATCTACCGCAGGATCAATAATACCGCTTCAGCTGAGTGGGCATGAATTTGGTTCGAGCTCATCTTTCACTACGATTTTTTCTTCAAAGACCGCACTAATCTCAGGTGTGCGTGGAAGAAACGCTTTACACTTTTTATGCCATGTTTCTTTGCTGTTATAGTAACAATATGCTGCATAGGCATACGGCAAAATGCTGGTATTGCCTGCATGAAGCGTATCATTAGATAGATGGAGTATTTTGTTTAGTTTTCGTGGAATTAAGTTGATGGTCATAGCTTTGCTATTATGGATAATGTTCACGCACGCGTTGCGCACGTCAAATGGCGATACATGCTTGTAGTCAAGAAATCCACAACGTGGCATTGCGTTATCCATATTCGGGATATAAGAAATTTCTGAAGCATAATAGCTGCGATCTTTTTTTGCTTCGCCTGCACAATCACGTATGATGCCATAATCTATCGATATCTTTTTTCCATTTATCGTAGCGTTTATCGTGAGTGGATCGGATGATTCTGAGGAGCATTCAATAAGCTCGCTGCCTGTATATAAAAGCGCTTTTTGTGTTGGCTTATCTGCATCTATACCAACTAAATAACCCTGTACGCAACTCCATGAGAGTTTACTACTTTTGCAAAAATCTGGTCTTTTATGCGTGTCCCATGTAGGGGTTGCATCTTTTTGGGCGGGATCGATAGTCATGAATGCTAAATCGTCGTTTTCACTGGCTGCTATCACGGTAAGTTTTTTGCTTTCATGATTAAACAGCGCTTTTTCTATTATAAAATGAGTAATGATCCTATCGGGTGATTTTAAAACACCTTTTTCCTCTAAATCGTATAGTTGAATGATCATATGTTGCGCATTTAACAAATCTGTTATCAATAGATGTTTTTTATCAGATGAAATGATGCAGGATGCATCGCTCATAGTTCCCTTCACTTCTATGTCACGTATCTGATGAGTTTGTTGTTTTTGATCAACAATGCATACTTTTTTATACGCTTTACTTGGCGCGTGATACCAATCATTAGCGCCAATTTGTTCATACATACAGGCAAAGCTGCCGTCATTTGTGCAGGTACTGATTATTGGGCCTGCTAAAATATTGCAATGTTGATCACCAAGCTGATGTTCTATAATTTCTGGCCGGACTGATTTTAGCGTACTCTTGCTAAGCCAGCCTGCAATAGATGGCTCAAGTTCGTGGGGTAGATTATCAAAAACTATTTTACCATTGTTGAAGGTGATGGTTGGGTTTTCTATCGTGCGTGCATAGAAAAAGGTCAGTGCGCGCAAGCAGTTTTTGGGTATATCCAAATAGTTGGTCTCGATTAAAAATTCTGGCTTGCTTATCTGTGGCGTACAGGTTGTTTGCCGGGCTACTTCTTTAAAAATTCTTTTCAGTTGGCATGCTGTTTTGTTGGTATAATCAATAGGGTTATGCTCATCTTTCATCATCAGTGATCTGAGATGTGCAAAGTTTTCATGTGAAACATTATGCACAGGAATAGCTTGTTCGGTTCCTAGATCGTCAACGAGTTGTTTCAGTGTTAAAGACCATACAACATTGCTTAAGGGTGTATGCAGTGTTTTATTCTCATCATCAACAAATTGCAGCGTGATATCACTGGTAAAAACAATAGAGGGTATGCAAAGCAACACGAGTAATGCAAAAAACATGAAAGGCTCCTGACTTGTTATTTCTTGCACCAGCGTACTGATTTTTATAGCAGATGCAAGCGTTATGAGAGTGGTTCTAAGAACTTGTAGTGGCTTGGCAATGCACGTGCTTTTCTATGTTGATTTTTGCGATCAGTGCGGCGGCGGCGATTTGCCTTTTTCACGGTGCATGACACGGGGTGTTTCACCGCATCATATTCTTTGCATGCGGCATCAAGCGCCTCTTTAATGTGCTGTTGATAGGTTTCGCTATCCGTATCAAGCGGTTGTGCGTGGAGTGCTTGAGTTTGGCATATTTCAAAAAGTTCTGCATCAACAAAAGGTATCTGGTCTGCAAAGCGTGCTTTTTTGGTTCGCTGTGATACAAGTGCGTAATCAAGCTCTGGACGAATATCAATGGTGAATGGATAGGGATCGTGAATGCATTCGCTATATTCTTCCGCTATGGAAATAATGTACGGCGTAAAGATTGCGGCCGGCAGAGGATACAGCGGGAAATGCATGCGATATTTATCGTTCGTCCAGCCGAAAAACCAGAGCTCTAAATGGCCTGGTGATGCATCACGCATGAGCCGTTTTTGTCCCGAGCGATTGCATGTTTTAAGTCCGTTCATGCATAGTTTTCTTTGTTTCTTGCGGCACATTTTACTTTTCTTAAGACGTGAAATTTTAAGATTAATTTGGGTCATTTTTTTGGGAACCTTAAATGATCGGCGCGACGTGAACTGACGATTAGAGAGTAAACGGTTTGATGAGAAAAAATCCATTTTTTGAATGACGTCTTGCGTGGAGAATATATTGTATACTTTTTTGAATAATGGAGATGTACTATAACTATCAGTTTCTATCTGCACCGGCATACCGATAAGAATGAGTTCATCAATGCATAGTTCCAGATCTGGATATGCTTCTTCAAGCATGTGTGCCATGTTTAAGCATACGTTGCCGCCATGTGAGTAGCCAACAACCCGTATGTTTGGTTTAATGCCGCGTACTTTATATGATTCTATTAATTGATAAATGCCGAGCAGCAGCCCTTCAGATTCTATGTATCGTTGCGTTTTACTCAAAAGGCCAGACCAGCCATAGGTATAAAAGATATTTTGGTGTTTGTTATCGTATACAGCTGCATCTATACAATCGTACAGATAGGCAAATAAAGAGGCGCCGTTGCCTGGCGTGAGTGCAAGGTTGAGATCTATGGGCGCAAAACCCATTCCCTGCATTGCCTGATCTTGAAAAAAGTAACGATTTTTACGCATACGATGGACGGCACGTGCATACACCGTATCGATCAATTGATCACGAATAAAAAGGCCGATATTTTGCAAATTTACATGGGGAGCGATACCCATTATTCCGTGTACAAAGATGGTAATCCAGAGTTCGGTTTCGGGTGCAGCAGCCGTGACGGTGTTTCTGTTTGAGGGGGTAGCCTTTAATGAATAAGGAGCAATATTGCCACACACGAGCAATAACGCGCAGAAGAGCCAGGGTATGCGATGATGTATATACTGCATTACTATCTCAAAAAAAGGGGTGTTACCGTAACCTCTTATAAAATATACCATGTGATAGCTTCTAATTTCAATATGAAATTGATGAATGATATATTTTATGGTGCATTGGATTGCAACTTGTGGTGCAAAGAGAGTACCATGCAAGAGGAATGTGATAAGGGAGAGAGCTTGATGTTTGAACGATTTATTTTTTGGTTTCGTGGCGCAGTGTCGCTGTTACGCACGTCAATTCAGCTTTTATATGGTATGTGGCGGATCGGTAAATATAAGCCACCTTTTGTTTCTATCTTTGGTGGCGCTCGCTTAAAACAGACCGATTATTATGCACTCAAAGCGCATGAGCTTGCACAGCGCTTTGTGGATGCCAATATTTCAGTGCTGACGGGTGGCGGGCCAGGTATTATGGAGGCCGCAAACTGTGGTGCTATTTATGCCAAGCATGGTACCGGGCGGAGCATAGGCATTGGCGTGCGCGATTTAAATGAGCCACCCAATGTGTGTGTGCAAGTTTTTATACAGATGAATCAATTTTGGGCTCGCAAATGGCTTTTGACCCGTTATTCTTCTGCGTTCATCGCATTTCCTGGTGGTTTTGGCACGCTCGATGAGCTGGCTGAGGTTTTAACACTCATACAAACCAATAAGCTTGCATGTGCACCTATTGTGCTTGTTGGTAAAGAGTATTGGCAGCCTTTCATGGATTGGTGCATC
The DNA here is from genome assembly GCA_963704465.1 of uncultured bacterium. Lineage (GTDB taxonomy): Bacteria > Babelota > Babeliae > Babelales > Vermiphilaceae > MFD02979-c4. Next base: position 1,046,608 of record OY969901.1, on the reverse strand, counting down.
AAAGAGGCATACCATCATGGGGTGATACGTAAAGAAGAGCTTGATTTGCTCTTTATCACCGACGATCTTGATGAAGCCTTTAACCATGCAATGAGTGCGTGTTCTGTACATAAATAATATTCCCCTATTGCGGTTGATAATTAATGCGGTATCCTTGGAGGCATATAACTGCTTTTACCCAGGAGCTTTTTATGTTTAACATAGATATCAAACGTATTATACACACCTCTTTTGTGGCTGCTGCCGCAAAATTATTAAGTTTTTATAAACTGAGTTTTGTGGTGGGCTCTCAAGCCATTTTCTTTTCTGCTTCAAATCTTAGTATGCCTTTGGTTGGTGCGTTTGGAGGGGCTGCATTAACAACGGTTATCTGGGCGCTTATCCTTGGCTTACGTTTTGCAGCGGGAAGCTTTTCTCTCGCTACGCTTGCATTTTATATTCCCGGCTATTGCGCAGCCTTATATCTTGCAACGCAATCGCGCATGCTCAAGTGTGGTATACCACTTTTATGCATGGTATTGTTTGTGATTAATCCGGTTGGTATGCAGGCAGCAATTTATAGTGCATACTGGTTGATTCCATTGATGATAGGTGCTACTGCCCAACGTTCATTTTTTATGCAAGCAGTTGGCGCTACCTTTACGGCACATGCGGTTGGTTCTGTTATTTGGCTTTATACAATGCCTACCACGCCTGCTTTATGGTTTGGACTTATTCCCATAGTTGCGGTTGAACGATTAACCTTTGCAGCCGGCATGGTTGTGTTACACACAGTGTTGCAGAAGCTTATTGCAGCAGCATCATCAGTATGTGCAAAAAAAGATTCGATACACGCTTTTTTAAACCGGTAACACCATGATGCAACATCTGGCCTGTATAATGGATGGCAATAGAAGATGGGCAAAAAAACATAGCATGTCGATCATCGGTAGAGAGGGAGTTGAAGCAGCACATCGCGTGATTGAATGGTGTATGCAAAAAAAAATTCCCTATGTATCCTTGTTTGCTTTTTCACTTGAAAATTTTAAACGATCTCCTTTTGAAATGGAGCCAGTTTTTGCACTTTTAGTGAGTGAAATAATACGCAGGACTGACGAGTTGGTGCGCAACGGCATACATATTACCTTTGTTGGTGATCGTGCAAAATTTCCTTCCCATGTGCTTGAGGCATGCCAAAAATTAGAAAAAGCTACGGCGCATGGATCAGTCATTAAAGTATGTATCTATCTTTGTTATGGCGCACGGCAAGAATTGCTCGATGCATGTAAAAAACTTATCCAAGCGGTAGAAGATGGCACCTTAAACAAAAACAATCTGACGCAGGCCGATCTAGAAGAGCGCTTATGGGCGCATGGTATACCCGATCCTGATCTTATTATGCGTACCGGATGTGTACAACGATTGAGTAATTTTTTGCTCTATCAAGCAGCATATGCTGAACTGTATTTTCCTCAAATTCTGTGGCCCGATGTAACCCATCACACGCTTGATGAAGCATTAGCATATTATAATTCGTGTAAACGAAATTTTGGTGTATGAAAAAAAATATAAAAGTAGCAGTAGTTGGTGAAGGTGCATGGGGCACTGCGCTTGCAACGTTGTTCGCGCGCAATCGATTTACCGTTTCGCTGTGGTGTTATCATGCTGAGATTGCTGAAGAAATAAATACGGTGCATACCAATAGCCGATATCTGCCTGATTTTCAACTGCCAGAGGCTGTGGTAGCGACGCATGATGGTGCGAAAGCGCTGCGTGATGCCGATTTTATCTGTGAAGCAGTTCCCGTGCAGTATATGCGGTCGGTCATTGAACAATTGCGTACACACATCAAGCCACAGCAAAAATGGATTATAACGAGCAAAGGTATAGAACAAGAAACGTTGCTATTTCCCGCTGCATTGGTTACCGATGTATTAGGGTATGAACCATCATATGCTGTTGTGGTTGGGCCATCTTTTGCAAAAGATCTCATGCGTCAGGAACGCACTGGCTTACTCGTAGCATCTGAGAGTGCATCATTACGCACAGAGATCATGCAACTTTTTGAAAATGAGTATGTGCAGTGTGCCGAAAGCGATGATACCCATGGTGCACAGTTATGCGCTGCATTTAAAAATGTAGTGGCGCTTTTAGTGGGAATTTCTGATGGCAAAGGGTACGGTGATAATGTACGTGCGTTGCTCGTTACTGAATGTGTGCAAACGCTTGCACAATTAATTATGGCATCAGGGGGAAAGTTTGAGACGGTGCTAGGTTTTGCCGGTATTGGCGATTTATTTTTAACCGCATCGAGTACACAGAGCAGGAACTATACGGTGGGTAAAGCATTAGGAACAGGTGAATCACTGCAATCAATTATAGATCGCACTGGTTTTACGCCAGAAGGGATTAATACGCTTCGTTCAATCAAGGTATACGCACAAAAGTATGATATTTCGCTTGATGCGCTCATAGATTCAAATTTGTTCAAAAAATAAGGGGCTTTTTAGGGCCCCTTGTTGGAAATTACTTGGTCAAGCCAAATGCAATGGTACCGCCAACGCAGTTTGGATTTTGTTCAACTATTGATTTAAGCTCTAATAGCTTTGCTTCAAAGATTGCAAGTGTTTCGAACCATGCAACAATATTCATGTCGCTACGTTCAAGCACAAATGAAATGCTGTTTTCGGTTTGGTTTGTAATAGTATAGCACGATTCAGTAAGTTTTACCGCTTGAGCTTTTTATAAAATATGCTGTAATAATAGTCATCAAAATAAGGAGATAGTGATGGCTTCAGCATATAGCGTTGATTTGAGAAGTAGAGTTTTAACTGAATACGATAAAGGCGTGCTTCAAAAAAAAGAGATTGCCACGCTTTTTAACGTGAACGAAAAAACGATTTACAATTGGGTTAAGCGAAGAGCTCTGACGGGAAAAATAGAAGCAAAATCAGGGTATCAAAAAGGTCATAGTCATAAGATCATTGATCAAGAAAAATTCAAAGAATTTATAGCTAATAATCCCAACACAAATCTCAAAGAATTGGGCAAAAAATGGGGCGGCGTCTCGCATGCTACGATAGGGCGCATGCTCCATAAATTAAACTACACGTTTAAAAAAAACAGTTCGGATACAAAGAGCGTGATGAAACCAAGAGATCTCAATACGTGGATCAAATAAGCACAATAGAAAAAGCAAAAATTCATTTTATTGATGAAGCCGGTATAGATAATGATGAAAGCTATGAATATGGCTGGAGTTTACTTGGTGAACGTATTTATGCATTGAAACTCGGCGCTCGCACTCAAAGAATCAGCATTATTGGAGCTCTTAATGATAACAAGATACATTCTCCATTTGTTTTTGAAGGCTACACAACAAAAGAGGTGTTTGAAACATATCTTGAACAGGTACTTGTTCCAAATATAAAACCCGGCGATTACGTCGTTATAGACAATGCAAGCTTTCACAAAGGCGGACGCATTCAACAGATCATTGAACAAGCAGGTTGTACTCTCATCTACCTTCCTGCATATTCTCCTGATTTAAATCCCATAGAACACTTTTGGTTTTCGATTAAAAATGCAATCAAAAAGTCGTTGGAGCAAGCTGGACACTGCCTTATTCAGGCAGCAGAAATAGTCTTTGGGTCAACCGGCAAAGCCTAGTGTTTCATGCTATATCAAAGATTTCTGGTAACAGTTCTGTTACAAAATTCCAACCTTCAACACTCATAACTTGTCCGGTTGCTTCGTTGTAACCGGTAATAGTAACAATAGCGCTGGTTGCATCAAATGCTAGTGCTGCATCAATAAGTGCTAGTTCTGCAAGTCCGCAACAGCGATCATCTTGTATTTCTTCTGCTTTATCGCAAGTGCCACATTTGGTATCTGCTTCAACGGCTACTTGTGCAACATCAGCGATGCATGCTTCATGTTCAGCGTTGATTGCTGCTGGTGCAATAGAAAGTAATAGGGCAATAGTTAAACGTTTCATCGAGGTGTCTCCTGTAAAGAATGTGCATACAATTGTTGTCTGCAAAAGCATTGTAAATCTTTGAAAATCATTTGTCAAAGCGGTTTTTAGAGAAAAATGTGGTATCGTCCTAGTTCTGCATAAAGCTGTTTTATATTTTTAAAATGGATTCCTTTAATGCCAACGGAGGTCGCCGCATCGATATTGTATTCTTTATCATCAATAAAAAGCACGTCTGAAGGGTCGATAGCATGTTTTTTAAGGTACTCTTCAAAAAACACTGGATTCGGTTTTTTTATAATGCGTGGGCCATCCCAATACGCTATCTGTACCGCACTGAAATAGCAGAACAGTTCTGGATACATCGTTTTGAATGTTTCATACACTGATGGGCCAAGATTAGATGCAATATGGAGTGTGTAGCCGCGTGCGTGTAATTTTTGCACGAGCGGTATCATGCCAGGAATTGGGGCATAATCGCAGCCGATGCGAATAGCGATTTCAGCAAGTTCAAATTTTTGTTTGTTAAGTGCATAGCGAATAAGTTCGTCGCTACTCAGTTCAGCTCTTTTGATATGCAACACGTGTAATCCGTATCGAAAGCATAATTTTATAATATGCATATCAAGCGATCGCAAAGCGCGCCACTTTTTAGGGTAGGTTAAAAAGAGATATCCCCAGTGGAAAATATTGCGCGTGAACAATACTTCATGCACATCCCACAGTATGATGGTAGGTTTCACAAATCTATTTTGCATGCAATGCCTTTTTGATGATCTTATCGCGCTAAGCGTACATGAAGTGATGGCGTATGCATAGTATCGCAGTGTACGAATGAACCAGGCAACGGACGTTGGTCGATAATATGCAACGATTTTAATGTTTCGGCTGATGCATTGGCGTATTCGCCGATAATTGTTATTTCTATACCCTGTTTTTTGAGTGTTTCAAGCGCTGTATATGCCGGTGCATTGAGCAGTGATGGCCAGATATAGGTTTCTTGCATGCCGCTTGAAATATAATACAGAGGCTTTGTAGAAAGCGGTGCATTTTCGGTAGGAAATTGTGTAAAACAGGTGCCCGAAGGTAGCGAGTGTGGTAGGTGTATGAAGAGTGGCTCGCCATGCTCTGGATTATACTGTTTGCGAATCTGTTCTTTGGTGATGCCAACGCACTGTGAAGCTATGTGTGTGGTTGGGCGGGATGCAAGCACTAAAAAAATAGTTTGATGTGGGCGTGCTGATGCATCGGCGCGGGGAATTTGATTGATAACGGTGCCCGGCTCAAGATCAGGTTCATCAACCAATCCAATGATGCGTGGATTGAGCTGTTTTTCAGAAAGGAGCACCAGTGCAGCATCTGCAGTTTTGCCGATTAATGAGGGAATGATGACCGTGCTTCGTTGTAAAACGCATCGCGCTACAAAGTAACCACTCGTGAAGCAGAGAAAGGGTAGCAGTAAAAATAATGAGTTGATAAAACGCATCAATGCAGCTCTTCTTTTTGTTGCGATGTTGAAAGCGTAACCGAATCAGTTGGCGAACTTGTGGGTGTTGAAGAAGCGGATGTATTTACTGGTAAACTATCATCTGAATCAGCTTCAACGCCTAATTCTAATAAGTTTTTTTTGATCTCTTTTCTTCTTTTTCTTAATTTTGTAATTAAATCTGGTGTTCCGAGTGCTTCTTTAAGGCTCAATAAGTTTTTTATACTGTGCAATGTGTAACCAGAAAGTTTATCGCCCAACTCTTTCGGTCCTGTCAGATCAAGAAGTCTATTTGCAACCTGAGACCATATCACTTTTCGAGTACCTATATGGGTGCGTAAATCTGATGCATCTGCTGATACGGCATACATTTGAACATAGGCTTTTGTTGCTTTATGTTCAGGGCACTCTGTATTGTTGTTGCATCCCATCATCTGTTCTTGAAAGCTTGCATTATAATATTTATCGCAGTAGCGTTTTGCATCAGAAAGAGGTTTCAACCACCAGTATTGATCTTGTTGATTCTCAGCAGCAAAAAGTGGTATACCAATGAACATAGTTATAAAGAGCATTGCACGTTTCATCAAACTTCCTTAGGATGTGCGATAACGATTGTCAAAAGTGATTCCTATGATACGATAAATTTTATATAAATTGAAGATTAATCCCATTTTAGGAGAAAAAGATGAAGAAAAATCAGATGTACAATGCACATGCAGTGCAACAAGTAGCGCTTGCATCATTGCTGTGTTTACCAGGCTGCTCGTTGCTCGAATCGTTTTTAGGCAATAGCGAAGAACGTGCACGTGCACAAAAAGTGGCGGTTGAAGAACGTGCAATGGAAGCGATGACTCAGGGTATTTCTGTATTACCAGAAGAAGAGTTAACGGGCGAGCCGCTTATCACCATGGAAGGTACACCGATTGTTACCATGAACAGCCTGCAATCAGAAAAAGAAAAATTGCTTGACGCAAATCCACAATTAAAGCAGATGTTAGATTACATGGACCCTGCACAGTTAGATCGTAACTTAGCAGAAGGTTTGATGAACCAAGTGATTGTTGATCGTTATATTGGTGAACAAGGTATTGATCAATTGCCAGCATATAAAAAAGAGCTTCGTGATGGTATCAAAGCGGTTGAACGCATGGTGAATACTAAATTCTTCACGCAAAGCTTTGAAGTGAATATTTCTGATGCCGATGTACGTGCATTCTATGATGCAAACAAAGATGCAATGCCACATTTAATTATCTCACGTGGTGGCGTGCGTGCAATGGGTGTGCCATGTGCCAATGAGCAAGAAGCAAAAGCGTTTGCTGATGTAGTAAAAGCGCAAAAGAATGATATTCAAAAAGCAGCAGAGATGCAAGGTAAAAAAGATCAGCTGCGTGATTTCATGACGGTGACGCAGCAATCGTTTGGTGTTGAGCCAGAACTTAAAAATAAGATTATGGCATTAACCAGCTTCCCTTCGGTGAACGTGGTAACCTTGCAAGATGGTTCTGCATGGGTTGTGCTTGCACAAAGCAAAGAAGCTTCACAATACCGTCCGTATGATGAAGTGAAAGCAGACTTGAAAGATTATCTTGAAAAAGAAGATCGTGCAAAACGTTTTGACGATGAAATGAGCAAGCTTAAGGCGCGCTACAATGTGGTGATGAAAGAAGAGTTCTTTGGCACTCCAGAAGAGCAAGCGGCAGCAGCAGCGGCAGAAGAAGCAGAGCTAGCACAGCTTGATGATGCAGAGCTTGCGGAATTGCTCAATACCGTTGCATACCAAGAAGCACCAGAAAACAGAGCATAAAAGCAACAATATTTTCTTGATTTATAAAAAAAGCGTGACTTGTTCACGCTTTTTTTTATGCTGGTGTGCAACATGCTTTTTATTCAACAGAGGTAAAAGGAATCTCATGATAGGCACGCAGTTATTAGATGCAATTGGCAATACGCCACTGGTGAAGCTCAATTTCCCAAGCAAGGGTACCATTCTTGCAAAGCTTGAATATTTAAATCCGGGCGGCAGCGTAAAAGATAGATCAGCCAACTATATGATCGAACAGGCAGAAAAACGTGGCCTTTTAAAGCCGGGTGGCACGCTGATAGATGCATCGTCGGGCAATCAGGGTATTGCAACGGCGATGATTGGTGCCGCAAAGGGATACAAAGTTATTATCACGGTTTCTGAAAAAGTGAGTGCAGAAAAATTAAACACCATCAAAGCATATGGCGCGGAAGTGGTTATATGCCCATCGGTTGAATTTGTGGAAGATCCGCGCGGATATCATGCGGTTGCATGCCGTTTGCAGCAAGAAACGCCCAACTCATTCATGCCGAATCAGTATTTTAATACCGATAACGCACTTGGCCATTATTATTCACTGGGGCCTGAAATTTGGAAGCAAACAGAAGGGAAGATTACCCATTTCTTTGCGGGCGCTGGCACGGGCGGTACCATTAGCGGTGCAGGGCGTTATTTAAAAGAACAAAATAAAAAGGTGCAGATTATTGCAACCGATTCTATAAATTCGTTCCGTGCAACGAAGGGTAATCCAAAGCCATACAAAATAGAAGGCATAGGCGTTGATTTTGTATCCCCGGTGCTCGATTATAATGTGGTTGATAGTTTTTACGAAGTGCGTGATGAAGATGCATTTGCCATGCTTAAAACATTAGCGCACACGCATGGACTTTTAGTTGGTCCATCGAGTGGTGCTATTGCCTGCGCTGTAGCGCACTATGCCGCACAGTTGCAAGAAGGGGATCTTGCGGTGATGATTTGTGGCGATTCTGGCAGAGCATACTTGAGTAAAAATCTCTATAGCTGATTGTTTATGAAATATTGACAATCTATTCATGGTTTATGTGTATTAAACGGTATATACATATGAACCATGAAAGATGTCAATGAAACGATATGCAATAGTATGCGCGCTTGGTTTCTTTTTTTCAGTGACCGCTGCACCATATAACCCTTCTAATGCGACAAATCAATGGCAATTAATATATGAACTTGGGCAATCAGTAAATACGGCTACGGATATTTTGGCAACCAAGATTGATACCTGTTGTAGTATTTTAGAAAAAACATTAACGGCGCTTGATCTCGCATTTTTAACACAGATAGACTTTGCGCAACTTTCTTTAATAGAACCGTTGGTATCAGTACTTGAGGCATGTGATATTTGTAGTCACTTTGATGTTGCTTTTAGCACAAGTAATGCTTTAAAGAGCACGTTAGATAGTTGCTGCGCTACGTTGAGCACATTAGATCGATTGATTCTCAGTGATGTTGATAGTGTATCTACCAAAGTTGATTCAGTGTCAAACAAGGTTGATTATTATGGGAACTTGATTAGCCAACAGGATGTGATCATTAAATCTGATGTTGATAGTGTATCAACGAAGGCGGATAGTATCGGTACGCAAATAGCGCAACTGGGCACCACGGTGAATAATTGTTGCGCTACGTTGAGTACGTTAGATCGATTGATTCTCAGTGATGTTGATAGTGTATCTACCAAAGTTGATTCAGTGTCAAACAAGGTTGATTATTATGGGAACTTGATTAGCCAACAAGATGTGATCATTAAATCTGATGTTGATAGTGTATCCACGAAGGCGGATAGTATCGGCACACAAATAGCGCAACTGGGCACCACGGTGAATAATTGTTGCGCTACGTTGAGTACGTTAGATCGATTGATTCTCAGTGATGTTGATAGTGTATCTACCAAAGTTGATTCAGTGTCAAACAAGGTTGATTATTATGGAAACTTGATTAGTCAGCAAGATGTGATCATTAAATCTGATGTTGATAGTGTATCCACGAAGGCGGATAGTATCGGCACACAAATAGCGCAACTGGGCACCACGGTGAATAATTGTTGCGCTACGTTGAGTACGTTAGATCGATTGATTCTCAGTGATGTTGATAGTGTATCTACCAAAGTTGATTCAGTGTCAAACAAGGTTGATTATTATGGAAACTTGATTAGTCAGCAAGATGTGATCATTAAATCTGATGTTGATAGTGTATCCACGAAGGCGGATAGTATCGGCACGCAGATAGCGCAACTGGGCACCACGGTGAATAATTGTTGCACTACGTTGAGCACGCTAGATCGCTTGATTCTCAGTGATGTTGATAGCGTGTCTACCAAAGTTGATTCAGTATCGAGCAAAGTAGATTTATTTAGTAGTAAGTCAGATGCGTGTTGTGTTTCTATCAATAATACAATGAGTTTGGTGCTTGATTTGGTAATTGATATAGATAATGAGCTTGATAATTTAACGGGCAGTACGATAGAAGAAGTTACTTCTTTGCTTGAACATTTGATTAGCGATTTCGAAGTTATAGGTTCTTTTACTGATGCTTTAATATCAAGTTCAGAGGTGCTTTCAAGCAATATTAATACTCTTTCAAGTCAGCTAGAAAGTATTATTGATGCTATAAATTTGTTGGAAAATTTAGACAATATTATTTGTAGCTGTATTGATAACTCAGTTGCATCTTCAAGAGATGCGTTAAGCAGCCAATTTGATTCTTGTTGCGCTACGTTGAGTACGTTAGATCGCTTGATTCTCAGTGATGTTGATAGCGTATCTACCAAAGTTGATTCAGTGTCAAACAAGGTTGATTATTATGGGAACTTGATTAGTCAGCAAGATGTGATTATTAAATCTGATGTTGATAGTGTATCAACAAAGGCGGATAGTATCGGCACGCAGATAGCGCAACTGGGCACCACGGTGAATAATTGTTGCGCTACGTTGAGTACGTTAGATCGCTTGATTCTCAGTGATGTTGATAGCGTGTCTACCAAAGTTGATTCAGTGTCAAACAAGGTTGATTATTATGGAAACTTGATTAGCCAGCAAGATGTGATCATTAAATCTGATATCGATAGTGTATCAACGAAGGCGGATAGTATCGGTACGCAAATAGCGCAACTTGGCACCAATGTGAATAATTGTTGCGCTACGTTGAGTACATTAGATCGTTTGATTCTCAGTGATGTTGATAGCGTGTCTACCAAAGTTGATTCAGTGTCAAACAAGGTTGATTATTATGGAAACTTGATTAGTCAGCAAGATGTGATTATTAAATCTGATGTTGATAGTGTATCAACGAAGGCGGATAGTATCGGCACGCAAATAGCGCAACTTGGCACCACGGTGAATAATTGTTGCACTACGTTGAGCACGCTAGATCGCTTAATTCTCAGTGATGTTGATAGTGTATCTACCAAAGTTGATTCAGTGTCAAACAAGGTTGATTATTATGGGAACTTGATTAGTCAGCAGGATGTGATCATTCAATCTGATATCGATAGCGTATCAACGAAGGTTGATAGTATCGGTATACAGATAGCGCAACTTGGTACTAGTTCGACTACTGATTGCTGTGCTACGTTGAGCACATTAGATCGCTTGATTCTCAGTGATGTTGATAGTGTATCTACCAAAGTTGATTCAGTAAGTACTGCGGTTTCACAGCTTGATACTTGTTTATTGGGTAGAGTTATTACGCAGGCAGATATTCCGCTTACTATTACCACATCAGGTACATACACGTTATGTGGCAATATAAGTTATTCTGGTGCTGGACGAGCGATAAATATTACGGCGAATGATGTAGTTCTTGATTTGAATGGTTACGTTGTTACCTATTCTGGTGCCGATTATGGTATTCAGGTGAGCGGTGCGAACAGTGTTCATATTAAAAATGGTTTTATGAACTCTACGGGAGTCAATGCGGGATGTTCCCATGTTATTAATAGTTCGCAGGTTACAATTTCTGGTATTGATGTTGCGACAACAACCTATGAAGCGGTGTGGGTAGATACGAGTACCCAAGTAGAAATATCTGATGTAAACGTTGCATTTGGTGCTAATGATGTTTTTTATGTTAATAACAGTATTGGCGTACTTTTACAGGATATTGCAGTGCAAGCGGCAACGGATGCAGCGAACGATATTGGAGTATTCTTTTTCGCGGGCTCTAATGATGCAATTCAAGTTCGTTCATGTACCATTGCACAAGCTGAAAAAGCTGGCTTTAAGATTACTAATACTACTACGGGAACATTAGGGTATATTTTTGAAAACTGTCATGTAGGGCGTACGAGTAATGCTACAACGGGATATGGATTTTGGATAACGAACGGTGCTGGTACACCGCTTACATTTACTCATTGTACTGCTGCAACCGTTACCTATGGATTTAATATATTTAACGCAAATGATCTGTATATAGATACCTGTTCTGCATATCAACTTGGCTCAGGTGCTGGTTTCTTTGTAAGTACCTGCAATAATGTTATCTTTACCGATTGTGATGTATATGATACCCCACTTCAAGGCTATTTCCTTGCGAGTTGTACCGATACAACCGTTTCTCGTTGCCGCGCAAAGGGAAATAGTTCAACAGATAATGGCTTTGCCATGAGTTCCAGCCAAAATGTCTATGTTGAAGATTCCATAAGTCAGGGTTTTGTAAATGGTTTTTCAGTAACAACCTCTTCAGACGTAACATTATTTGGTTGCGAAGCACAAAATAATACCAAAGGATTTGATATACAAAGTTCCAATAATATGTGTATTGCATCGGTGGCACAAAATAATACCACCGGTTTTAACGTTGCAAGTACTAATATAGTGCTTAAGAGCTGTTCTGCATCGCACAATACAACGGGTATAAATATTACAGCAGCAGCAAGTAATACGCAGCTTTTAGATACATGTCCGGTCAACAATACTACTAATCTTTCTAACAGTGGCACCAATACAACAAATGTAAGTATGTGTACGGTTGAAAGTGTTGTTGAGAATATTTCAAGTAAAGTTGATACTCTTGCAACATCTTTGAACGCTTGTTGTAGCACGCTCAGTGTGCTTGATGTTGTGATTAAATCAGATGTGGATAGTGTATCAAGTAAGGTTGATTTCTGGGGTAGCTCAATAAGCAGATTAGAGACAATAACAAAGAGCGGTATCGACAGTGTTGGTAGCCAAGTATCGCAGGTGAAAAGTGAGCTTGATAGCGTTTCGGGTAAGGTTGATTCGGTCAGTGTGCTTGAGGTGATTATTAAATCCGATGTAGATAGTGTTTCAACTAAAGTAGATTCAGTATCGAACAAAGTTGATGCATGGGGCACCGCGTTGAGTGTGCTTGACGTGATTATTAAGTCAGATGTTGATAGCGTTTCGGATAAAGTAGATGTTGCCAATAGCAACATATCACAGCTTGATAACTGTCTTGTTGGTACTATTATTACTCAAGCAAATGTGCCGTATACTATCAGCTCATCAGGTATTTATACGGTGTGTGGCAACCTTTCGGTGACCAGTGGTTCAAGCCCGGTTATTACGATTAATGCAGCGGATGTACGGCTTAATTTAAGTGGCTATAAATTAACTTCATCAGGTACTGCAACCGCCACGGCGTATGCAATTTCCTGCACCTCTTCGGCGCAGGATGTAACGGTATCTAATGGTGAAGTTGGCTCAACGGTCACAACAGCGGTTGCCATGTCAAGCAGTGGGCAGGTGCGATTCAGTGATATTAATGTGATTTCATCAAATCCGATCGCCTTTGATATTCAAAATAGCAAAAATATAACCTTAGAACGATGTAATTGTGCGGGCAGCACTGGTTCAACCAACGCAATTATTAATGCTGGTGGTACCAGTGATGGTTTATTTTTCAAATCATGTACGGTATTTGATGCGCGAGTAAACGGCTTTACCGTAAACACAACCCCTGCAACGGGATATGGGATTTTGTTTGAAAATTGTACTGTATTGCGCTCTGCAAACACCACCACCAGTGTAGGGTTTTCTATTACTACCAATGGTATAACGCCAGTGACCCTCAATAATTGCACTGCGCGTTATTATGCAGTTGGCTATAATGTTTCTACTTCAAATAATGTCCGGTTTAATTCTTGTGCAGCAACAAATTTATTTACAGGGTATGGATTTTTATTCACAAGCTGTAACCGCGTGTTTGTTGATGGTTGTGAAGTATTGGAGCCAGGTGCGAGCGGTGGATATGCATTTAGCGTATGTTCAAATGTAGACGTTGTAGATAGTGTAGCTATAAGTAACACAGGAACTGGTATTGGGTTCTTAGCATCAACGAGTACCGATGTGTTGATAGAAGGGTGCACAGCGCAAAGGCTTGATACTGGATTTAAAAATGTATTTTCACAGGTGGTTATTGATTCGTGTATCGGGACAAAAAATTCAAACTACGGCGCATTGCTTGGTGCATCAGGAACCAATTCTCCTACTACCATAAGAAATTCCACTTTTGATTCCAATTTCAGCGGCATAACTGGGTGGAGCAATGGCCTTAACAAGCAAATTATTAAAGATTGCTTAATAACTAACAGTGCGAGCTACGGTATTGATGATAGTGGTACAATTTTTTTTATTTTAGATACGCGTTCTTATAGCAATAATGGCGGTGATAATACTTTGTCATCAACCGTTATTACGTATACAGGTCCTTGCTAAACGCACACAAAAGAAGAGACTGGTTTTTATGCCAGTCTCTTCTTTTGTAATCAATGACAATGTATCTTTACGAAATTTAAAAATTCTTTTCGTAGGGTAACAATTCTGCCTGAGGCGCTGTGAATGTTGCTGGTTTCGGGGCAGCGTGTTGATTGTTTTTGATTTTATCGGTTATTGCATTTTCTATTGCAATAACCAGCTCTGCTTGTTTTTCTGGCAAAGCATTGTCTGATTCTGCTCTTATTTTAGCTCTGAGTATTTTCACTTTTGTCGCAAGATTTTTTTCTTCTTCTCTGTATTCATCCAATGCTATTTCATCCTCTTTTATTTTTGAGGAGCACTTTGTATAATCTTCGGTTCCCGGAATATAGTTTTTGAGTTCTTTTTTTGATTTGGTGATGCGTTCACTAATATAATCGATATCACCACGTGTTTTAGAAAGCGTAACAGCAAGGCGGTCATGTACTTCTGATATGTTTTTAATATCCGTAGTTATTGCGGTGCTTACTTCCGTTTTCACCTTTAATTTTCGAAAAGCTTCGGTATATATGTTAGCAACCTGCTTTTCTTCAGCAGCTTCTTCTTGTGTTTTTATTTGAGCTTCTTCTAATCTTTTAGTTCCGTTGGATTTAAACACATAGCCTAAAAGTCTATTGGCTTGTGTAGCGGCTACGTTTGTACCTATAGTAACGCCACCTTCAATAACTAACGCTGTGATTTCTTTTGGTTGTTGTGCACCAAAGATTGAAACACTTGAAAACAAGCATAGTGAATAGAGAGATAGTTTTTTCATGATAAATCCTTTGTAATAATTATAGTATATCGTTTGTTCATTTCTAAAAAGTGCTGGTTTAAAGCATGTTTTATAGATTCGCATAATGCAGGGTCGTGATAAGGGCTGTTTTGAGGACAAAACCTTTCCCATTGATTATTCAAAATAACAGTTGTGTAGTTATCTGTTTTTGCGCGTTCATTGAAAGCATTAACAAGATTCAATTCATTTTGTGTATCGTTCGAAGTTAGAGTGCTTTCTTGTGGCGGATTGCTGAGTAGGCGGTTGAGTGCAATTGTAATCGTTGCACCGATGAGGCTTTTAACAATGATCTCTATGTAATCGGTTTTTGGACGATCAGCAGCCTCTATTTGCCATATGAAACCTAGGCAACATAAAAATAATAAAGAATGTCGAGTAGTTACCATATTGAAATACCTATGGTGCTAATTAAAAAACCCCTACCAAGACAGAATGTCTTAGATAGGGGAAATGGAGGTTATCTTTGTTACTGATCGAGAGCTAACTCGAGTGAAAATGTAACCCATTTATACAAAAAATGCAAGAAAATTTTATACAGATTTTTTCCCAAGGGCGGCAAGGCGGATTCTCAGTTGCTTTTTGTCAATTTTACGGGTGGCCGTCATGGGTAGCTCTTCTGTTTGGCATATGATTATGCGTGGCACCTTGTATGCAGCAATGCTTTGCTGGCAGAGCTTTTTGAGCGTCTGATCAAGGTTTTGTTCAAGTGAGCGCACTTGCACAAAGGCCACCACCTGTTCACCAAAATCAGGATCAGGCATGCCAACCACGCCAGCGCCAAGCACCAATGGATGGTTCATAAGCACATTTTCGATCTCCTGTGGATAGACGTTAATGCCTTTACTGATGATGAGATCCTTTTCTCTGCCCGTGATTACTAAGCGCCCTTTTGCATCGATGTAGGCGCAATCGCCGGTATCAAAAAAACCATCTTTGAGAACGGCAGCGGTTGCCTCTGGTGCGTTGTGGTAGCCAAGCATGATATTGTCACCCTTAACCCACAAAACCCCTGATTGCCCGTGTGGTAACACCGTTTTGCCATTTTCCGCTCTAATTTCTACTGTAACGCCGTGTACGGGGCTGCCGATGGTGTTGGTTGGAGTCAATGCATCTTCAAGCATCACGGAGATTACCGGGCTTGTTTCGGTCAGTCCATAGCCGTTGACCAGTTTGCGGCGATAGATTAGTTCAAATCCTGATCTGATTTTATCAGGTAACGCATCGCCACCGGATGCGCAGATTTTAACCCCATCGAGGGGTGCATTTTTCATCAAGCATAAAAGGCCAAATAATGCCGGAACGCCTACAAAGAGGGTCGGTTTATGGGCGAGCACTTCAAGAATGCCGTGCCTGTCAATGCGTGGTGCAAGTATTATGGTAGCGCCTAAAAAGAGTGGCGTCCACATACAGGTATTTTGTGCAAACACATGAAAGAGCGGCAAAATACCAGCGACTGATTCATCAGCGTCTATTTCCATGCCAAGGCGAGTAATAATTTGAGCGATATTGGCGGTGATATTGCGTCCGCTGAGCATCACCCCTTTAGGAGTGCCGGTGGTTCCTGAAGTGTAGAGCAGTGCGCTCAGTTCATCGGGTTCCAGTGTAACAAGTTCAGGTGCAGGTTCTTGCAATGTTTGATACTGCTCAATCATTTCTTGAGAAATAATAACGCCGTTATATCCTGCATCTTTGAACTGCTGTATGCGGCTTTCTTCTGTTACGATAATCGTAGGCTTTGCATCGTCTACAATATGTTTGGTTTCTGAGGGGCCCAGAAAGGTGTTTAACGGTGCAACCACGGCGCCGCTTTGCCATGCGCCAAAGTATGCGGCATAGTAGGCAGGGCAGTTTTGCAGGCATATGAGCACGCGATCATGTGCTTTGAGTCCGTAGGTGCGGAACTGTGATGTACATTGGTCTGCCCAGGTGCCGAGTTTGGCGTAGGTGTATTGCACCTCTTTAAAGATAAGAGCCGTACGAGATCCGTATAATGTTGCAGCACGGCGAAGCAGGCTGCCGGGATAAAGCGGCGTGCCATCGGTATGCATTAATTGGGTAATTTCTGTGTACCGTTGCGCTTCTGTAGCGGCATTAAACTGTTTCATTCCAATTCCTTTTCTTCTGCTATCTGTATTACCTGTACGGGGCATTCAGAGGCCGCTTTTTGGATCGTGGCAAGGCAGCTTTTGATAGGCGCTTCTTTTTTTACGCGCGCAATATCGGTTACCTCAAACACCGCAGGCTCTATCGATTCACAGAGTCCACAGGTAATACAGCCGGGTAGTATGGTTACTTTTTTCATAGTGTATCTTTAATGACAGACAAATATATACTCTTTTGTATACTATCTTGTTATAGATTATCATGGATTGTAAGAAGGTATATAACCATGTCGGATCACAGAAAAGGTACGTTGATTACCGTAGAAGGCATTGATGGTGCAGGAAAAAGCTCGGTGGTGGCACGTCTGGGTACATTGTTAAAAGAGTTGGGTCTTTCGGTGGTGACTACCAAAGAACCGGGTGGTTCAAAGCTTGGCGTGGTATTGAGGCAGATGCTTCAGTATCAAGAAGTTCCTATTGCTCCTCGTGCTGAGTATCTTATGTTTGCCGCAGATCGTGCACAACACTTTCATGAAGTGGTGATACCGGCTTTAACGAATGGATCGGTGGTGGTTTCTGATCGCATGAGTGATTCTTCGCTTGCGTATCAGGGATTTGGGCGTGGCCATGATTTGACCATGATCAAGATTATTAATCAGTGGAGCATGCAAGGCATTGAGCCTGATCTGACGATATACCTTAAAATTCCCGTTGATCTTGCCTATGAGCGCATGCGGGTGCGTGGGGTAGAAAAAACAGTGTTTGAATCGGAAAAAAGAGAATTTCTGGAGCGTGTAGCGCGAGGGTTTGATCAGATTTTTGCAACACGATCAAACGTTATTATCATTGATGCTACACAGGATCAAGAAATCGTTATACAAGAAACGTACGCACGAGTGAAACAATGGTTGATGCAACGAGCGCCTTAATACGCAATAACCCAACGCACCTTTTTGTGGGCCCTGCAACAGCAGTGTCTAATACCGTTATTGCAACCATTCAAAAAATGGTGTGTGCGCAAGATGGGTGTGGTTATTGCACGGTGTGCCAGGGTATTTATACCCATTCATCGGCCCATCTTTTGTGGATTGAGCCAGAACAAAATTATACGCGCGATATGATAGAACCTTTGTTTGAAACCATTTCTCTCAAGCGCGCTCCCGATGATTATTGTTTTATTGTGCTTGCAAAGGCTGAACGATTAGGTCAGGCGACGGCAAATGCATTATTAAAATCGCTCGAAGAGCCACCGCAGGGCTATCGCTTTATGCTGTTGACGGCACATGAACGGCAGTTGTTGCCAACGATACGATCACGCGCTATTCTGCACACCGTTGCCGGTGTTGATGATCGGGAGCTGCATGAAAATACGCTCTTTATGCATTTTACTGATGCAAAAAAGCTAAACCCTATGCAATTTTTGCAAGCGCTTGATGCGCTCGATTTATCGGATCAAGAGAGCATCGAGCTTTTTGATGTTATAACACAAACATTGCAACGAAGTTCAATACAGCAACTGCTCGAGAAAAAAAAGACTGCAGCAGCGGTTACACAAAAAACCGTTTCTTTTATGCACGCAGCTACGTTGCTTCCGCAATCGGGAAGCAGCAAGATCTTTTGGAAAAATATGTATCTTAAAAACATGTCGGTACAAAAATAGGAATCTTGATGAATAGTACTATGAAGCGCGCTTGTGGTTTAGTGGTAGCCACGATCGGCATATTTTTTACAGCACATTCCATGCATCGTGGCATTGTTACTCGAACAGCTGCAAAAAAGCATGTGCACAGCGTTCAGCAGATACGTGTACCAAGCTCTACACCCATTAAAAAACAAGATGTGCAAACGATGCTCAGTGTTGCTGATTGTTATTTTGAAACAACGCCTGGGTATCCTGATGTTAAAAAGAAATTGTATGCCGCACTTAAAAATGATAATCAAAATGCTTTAAAAGGTTATCTGTTTGAAGTAGAAACGGCGAGAGAGCTAAGAATAAACAGAGGCCAAAATATACGTGCATTTCACAAAAAATGTGCGCATCCTCAATACATGTATGTGCGAGAATTTGATATTGTGACTGATATCTGCGCATATGAGTGCAAAAATGTTGGGTGGCCAGCAATTGATGCATCCATGTACTTGACAGCACAGCTTGCAACGCAGTTTGCAGAGCAAGCGGAATTGGTTAGATCGGGCACGGTAGATGTGCGCTATTTTATGGTCTGCTCCAAAAATCCAATTCCCTTTCACTGGCAAGTGTGGTTCATGCAGCAATCCATTCTGTATATGGAAGGTCCCGCTTAATGCATCCATGCATTTGGTGAATTATCTTGTTTGAGAGGGCTGCTTCCCAGCATCATGCCATAGGCGCAAAAAGTGAGTAAGTTTGGTGATTGAGCGAGCGGTGAATTCTGTAATTGCAGTGGCTCACGATTGTTTTTATTTCTTGGTATTGCAAGAGCTTTTGATGTTGTATATGGTGCAGTACGCGTACCTTGTTGTTTTTTTTCTTCGCCCGTGAAGCTTATGGTAGCGATACATGCTGTCATTAAAAATATAAGATGTTTATGCATAACTTCCTTTATTTTTTTTGTAAAGATAGTAGTTCGAAATTCACCCTAGTATACTGAGTTACGTTCTGATGTAAAATAATTTTTACTTTTTTGTATGATTATGGCCAAAGCACTTCACGAAATTATTGCAACTTGTTTGCCAACCGATAATTGGCGATTGATGCTCATTAAAGAGTGGCCAACTATTTTAGGTCCTCTGAGTAGTCGAGTTTCTATTGAATCGATTCATGAAGGCACTATTGTGCTTGGGGTGAATGATGCATGTTTAATGCAAGAACTCTATTTGCTTTCTCCGCTCATTGTTTCTACCATACAAAAAACTATAGGCAACAGTTACATAAAACAGGTACGGTTAAAACGAACCGAGATGATTGTTTACCAAAAAAAGTCATCACAAACCATACAAAGGCCGTGTGCACAAAAAACAGTGTCGCTCACGCGTGTAGAAACACATGCGCTTGAATGTGTGAATGATCTTGAGCTGAGAGAGGCGCTCAAAAAATATTGCATACGGTGCCATCAGGAACGTGAAGCATGAATTATATACGATCGATGCTTGCTCTTACACTCACGGTAGTTGGTACGGTGCGTGGGCATAGTTATGCAGAGTTGCTTCATGCAACAACATGGGCCGATTATCTTTGCTATGATAAACAACACACCCGTGCACAGAGTTGGTATCATGATTATGCCAACAATGAAACGTTGCCATATCCATTGCGTTCTTATTCTTTATATCTGTTTCAAACGCAACAATTCGGTTCGCTTCTTGCCTATAAAAAACAACTGCAAGAACATTTTAAAGATGATTTAACCGTGCAAAAAGCGATTGCCGTTGCGCTGGCACATGAAAAAAAAGATGGTGAATCAGAAGCGCTTTTCATCTCTCTTGCGCACCAGTTTCCTACGGCCTATGAAGTGGTGGTTCCCGCTGCGCAGATGCTCATTAATCGTGGAGACGATGCACAAGCACAGCAGCTTTTGGAAAAACTGCTGAATAATCGCCAGCAAAAACAGCTCACACCAGTCTGCATGGTGCTCCTTGCTCAA
Organism: uncultured bacterium; assembly: GCA_963704465.1. Taxonomy (GTDB): domain Bacteria; phylum Babelota; class Babeliae; order Babelales; family Vermiphilaceae; genus MFD02979-c4. The sequence goes on along the minus strand of OY969901.1, from coordinate 1,026,105 downwards.
TTATATTTGAAAGCCCAAAATATTGACGGTGCACATACTTTGATGACGCAGTGTGTTGCGTATCAACCATCCTATGCACCGGCGTGGTTAATTTTAGGTACCCTTGAAGAGTTAAAACAGAATCAACATGCAGCGTTGCAGGCATACCGAACTTTTATATCGCTGTCGCCGGTTCCCGTGCCAGAGATAGAAAAGCGGATTGCCGCATTGCAACTTGGTACCGCATCACCATCGCCGCACCGAACGCTCGTGCAGCAATCACCGATTCAGCAGATTATGGTTATGATCATGCAAAAGAAATATGATGCAGCGTTATCGACAACAAAGCAGGCATTGTATAAAGCTCCTGAAGATGCAGCATTGCGCGCAATCTATGTGCATCTTTTGGTAATCACCGGTTCATATGCTGCTGCAATAGCACAGCTTGTGCACTATATTGATCAAAAGCCCGATGATTATCGATGGTGGGGAGCACTCCATATTATCGCCTTAAATCCTGCATCATCAAAAGAGGCATTACAATCATTGCATTGTGCACAGGTGCGTCATCCCTATGTGACGTGGGGATATCTCTATGAGGCAGACTGTGCATTGCGTTCTGGTGATTATAAGAAAGCATATGATTTGTGTGCCGCGGCATCATTCCTGACGCGCGATGAAGTGATGCAGACAGAGCTGTTGTTTATGCAAGCACTCGCAGGATATGAAATGCATGATTATACGCGTGTTGCACATGTGATAGAAAAGGGTTTGAAATCATCCGTGATTCATGCGCCATTATATAATCTTGCTGCCTATTATTATGCACATGTAGGCAATTTTGAGCGTGCACAAAAACTGATTGTACAGTGTTGCGCGTTAGAGCCACAGAACTTTCATTATCATGATACGGCAGCATTTATTGCGTATAAGAAAGGTGATTTGGCTAATGCTTCAAAAGCATTCACTCTGCTTCAACAGGCACATGCTGATGATGCGGCGATAGCGCTGCATGCATCGCAAGTTGCACGGAAACAAGATCAGGCTGTGCGTGCACGTGAGCTACTTGCTCAGGCTGAAAATCACGCGTACTCTGAGTATGTCAAACGACGATTGCGCTCATTACAAACAGGAACAGTATAATGGCACGCACTATGATAGCGTATGTGGCGGGAAAATCTGGTGGACACATGATACCGTGTCTCACACTTTTCAAACAGCTGCATGAAAAAGATGCTGAGGCTCAAGCGCTTTTTTTTACCACGAATGCACCACTCGATTTAAATATTGTGCCAGGATCAACTGAACAAATCACCGTGTGTCGGCTTCCATTACATACTAACATAAAAAATCCGCTCAAATATTTGATTGTATTAATTGGCTTAGTGCGCGCAACTATACAAAGTTTTTGGTATTTAATGCGCTATAAACCGTCTCGTGTTGTGACAACGGGCGGCATGACGGCCATTCCCGTTTGTGTGATGGCAGCGCTCTTACGTATTCCCATTGATCTGTATGAATTAAATGCAATTGTTGGCAGAGCCACACGTTTTCTTGCGCCCTTTGCAACGCGTATTATGATCTGCTTTCCTGAAGCGCAAAGTTCATTTAGATCACGTGCATGCACCATAACGCCATATCCGGTACGTTTTTCCGTATATCATCACGATGATCGCGTGGCAATACGAAAATCGCTGGGACTAGCAGTTGATGTGCCCATTATTATTGTGCTCGGTGGCTCACAGGGTTCACTACAATTGAACAGGCTCGTAAAACATGCGCTGGAGCAGTATGCAAAACCGGTGCAAGTTATTCATCAGACTGGTGGTAATGATACCTTTGATTGGCATGCATTTTATCAGGCGCGTAATATAACTGCGCTTGTATTTTCGTATCATGATGATCTTGCGCCGTATATTATTGCATCAGATATTGTTATTTGTAGAGCAGGCGCAGGCACGTTATTTGAGTGCATGGCTTACAAGAAAAAAATGATCGTTATTCCACTTGAAGGAGTTGCTGATGATCATCAAGTGGTAAATGCCTATGCATGTCAGCGTCACTATCAGGATGCAGTTACGTTGCGTCAGCAACGGCTCGATCATCATCCAACGTTACTTATTAATACCATTGATACCTTTCTCTATCCACAACAACCACAGATAGTTTTACACGAATATGTGCATACTCCCCGTTGAGTGTGGATGGCACGGATTTCCTGTTTTACTATTGATACATAGTGCTTGCAGTAACGGGTTGTATACAAAATGTGATTGATGATGATGCCATTTTTCCATTGATTTAAGCCATGGGTCAAACGCGGTGTGAATGGGGAATACGTTTGCACCGAGTGGTCTATTATCATCGCAGCCCATGTATACACCAGTTGTGTAGGTAGGTGATGCTCCCATGAACCAGCAGGTACGTGAGTCATTGGTGGTGCCTGTTTTTGCAATCACATCAATAGTGTGTAAGGGCGAATCGGTATGTTTCAAATAGCGTTTCATACTATGCTGTAACACGCATGCAATCTTACCTGCAATTGCAGAATCGATAATCTCTTCTTCGGTTTCAGGCGTGTGTTTCCAGAGTATGTTGCCGAGTTTATCTTTTATTTTTACCAGCATATATGGCTTGCGATATATGCCATGTGCAGCAAAAATAGAAAAGAAGGCCGTGGCATTCAGTAGTGATGTATCTACGCATCCCAGTGCTAATGATGGATATGGCGGAATGGTTGCGCTCATATGGGTTTTTTCGGCAAGTGCGGCAACGCGTGGTATGCCAATCTCAAGCAGCGTTTTCACCGCAACAATATTGTTTGAGTGTGATAACGCATAAGCAAGTGTCATGGGGCCTTTGAAATCGCGTGAATAATTTCGTGGTGACCATGGCTTAGCCCCATGATTAATCGTAATCGGCTCATCTACATACACATCAGAAAATTCTTTTCCGGCTTTGAGTGCTTCTGCGTATACAATAAGTTTAAAAATAGAGCCAAGCTGACGATCAGATTGTTGTACGCGATCAAATTGCGAATGTGCAAAATTATACCCACCAACATAGGTTTTTATAGCATTATCACGGACGGCGAGGGTGACCAGCGCGCCGTCGATCGGCATTTTTTTTGCCTCTCTTAGTGCTGCTATTTTTGCACAAAACGCATCTTCGGCATCTTTTTGCATTTTAAGGTTGATGGTTGTGTAAATGGTAAGCCCTTGGGTGTAGAGTGCGTGCTTACCAACTAGTTCTTCCGCCGCTGTTCTGATATGTTCTATGCAGTGTGCCGCATATTTTTTTTCATGAAATGCCACGGTGGCAACGGGGCGTTGTTGTGCTTCAGCGTATGCTGCCGGTGTAATAATGCCACGATTTAGCATGGTAGCAAGTACGGTATCGCGGCGGCGTTGTGCAGAAAGGGGATACATCAGTGGGCAATATCTATTTGGTGCAGAAATAATGGCAGCCAAGGTGGCAGCTTCATCGAGCGTAACATCAGTTACCGATTTACCCCAGAATCGCTGCGCTGCAGCTTCCACCCCATAAATGCCCGCGCCAAAATAAATGTTATTCAGATAGGTTTCTAAAATATATTCTTTCGTGAATTGCATTTCCACCAGCAGCGTATAGATCTGTTCTTTTATTTTGCGGCTATAGGTTTTTGCACTGTCAAAAAAAAGTAATCGCACGAGTTGTTGTGTGATGGTGCTTGCACCTTGTGCTTTGCGCCCTTTCATTGTGTTAACGATTAATGAGCGTGCAATCCCGCGCCATGAAAGGCCATGATGAGAAAAAAAATACCAATCTTCTGCAGCCAAAAAGGCATTGATAAGATGCTGTGGCATCATTTCAAGCGGAATTGGTATTCTGCGATCAAGCTGGAAGCGTGCAATTTCGTTGCCTTCATCATCAAGCACAATGGAAGGAGTGCCTTTATGGTATTCGCCAAGCTTTGAAAAATCGACGGTATGATTATGGGAAACAAAAAAGCCTGCACCAAGGAACATGCACAGCATGCACACGAGCGTTAGTATGCATGCCTGAGAATATTTTAATAATGTATGGTGCAGCGCCATGTGTAGTGTGCCTGTTATGTAGTATGGTCAAACGGATTATAGTTCGCTTTATCAAGTATCTTGGTTATAATAGTTGGCATTTCGGTTTCGAGAAATGTGAAAAATTGTTCTATTTCTGTGGGTGACGTGCTTTTTACTCTATACGTAAAATTATTGGCTTTTTTTATCTTTTTTGCGTAATGAATGAATCCTTGTTTGAGACCTTGAATATTTTCAGCGGTGAAGTTTTTCTGTTGCATAGTCTGGTAATTGTTTTGACGTAAAAACAAAAGTTCGTTTAAGTTTTTTATTTTTGTCACAACAACAATGGTATCTTTAATTAAGATTGTTATGCCTCGTTCAATTGATTCATCTTTGCTTAATTCTGTTTTTGTTTCACGATGCGTGTTATTTGAAAACTCGTGAAATGTAATTAATGTTGATTCAGATGTTTTCATTTCTTCTGTTAAATTAAGGCTTCCAACTGTTTTCCATGATGCAGCATAATTCTGTGCGCGCTGTGGATAGGTGGTTATATCATCATACGTTTGATTAGCTCTAGATTCAGGGAAAAAATAGAATTGATGCTTTGTATTAATAGATTGCCGTTTGCCTATTTTTTGTAGCAATCCAATCTCCTTAAAACCGTTAACACAAATAATTTCATTGTTATTCGTGCTGCAAGGTGTAGTATGCCACGTATGATTGTTTGTAAATATGCGGTGACATATTTTTTTTAGGTTACTGTATTCATTGTTTTGTAATTCTTCTTGATCAAGAAGAGAAAGAATAGTGTTATAGTCATTTAAGCATTTATTATGAATACCATCGAGGCAATCAGTGCATGGAGTATCAAGCTGTTTTGCAATACGATTGAGCGCATGTATATGCGTGAATGCATTTTCAAAGTGTGCAGTTTCTTTTTTTATAGTGATTTCATATTTTTTGTTGGCTTTTAACATTGTTAAAGCGTCATGTTTAAAATGATGGCTCCAAAATTTAGCGTTTTCAGAAAGATCAAAAAAATGTTGTATTACCAATTCCAAGGTTCTTCCGCATGATTGAAGCGGAAGAACCTTGGAATTATCATGATCATAAAAGGAAACATTGATGTTTCCTATAGGAAAAAAAGCATTTTCATTTGGCATAAACAGGTATGAATTATTATCATACTTACCATTGACTTGGAATATATAATTTTTTTGCTTCACTCCTTGTTTATTGTGCACCGTTATAGGAGTAGTGGAAATGTTAGTGGGATCTTGTAGTCCAGATTCCGCGTTGCCTGGCATTGCTATTATTAAATCGTCTCCTGATCCCCATACAACGCACCTGCGGCGTGTATATTTATCAGATCCTGCAAAAAAATAGTCAGTAGTAGGATTAAAAATGAGTGTATTTTTTCTTATGGAAAATACATCGTTGTGTTTTGCTATAAATTCGTTGCGGGGATTTTCGATATATTTTCCATGCAACGCTTTCCATTCTTTATTAATGCACGCAAGAAGGCTGATTGTTCTTGTATCAAGACATTTCCATGCATAAGTATTCGGGTATTCTGCACCAGGTTCATTGAGTATGATGTGTCTAAATAGCTGTTCTGTTGCACTGAGCGAATCAGGTTCTGAGGTTTGTATGATTGAGTTTGCGCATAGTAATAGCGTTGCAAAAATATAATAAATCATATACGCGCCTTTTATTTGAGAAGTTGATAGTCAAATTATAAAGCTTTGTTTTTTTTGATTAAATATTCGTAAAAACCATCGATAATTTGACAACTGCCTGCTTTATAAATATGTATAGATCCATTGTGTGGTTGATTTAACATTAGATTGAGTGTCTCATTCAAATCTTGATTTGGTTCTATATCAGTAGTGTAGAAAGGACCCGATTTTTGATAATCTGCTTCTAATGTTATTAATATTGGTGGAGCGAAGCATCGTATACCAAAAACGTTTACTTTTCTTTCAATAAGAGCGCAGATTATTGGTGTAGTTTTACGTTCTATAATGTGTATCTTTTCTGCACTAATATCAAGAATTTCAGATAAATAAATTGAAACGTCTGTTAAATAAATTTTTATGCTTGGATTGTAATGTTTGCCAGAAGCGCTCGTAAAAGAAAATTGTAACTCTTTATAGGTTCTTGTATTTTCATTTGCGAGGCGTTCCTTTACGGCAACACCATTGTCAAATTTTATTTCTTTCCAATTATCTGCAGATTGAATGTTTAATATGGTAATGAGTGTTAATGCAAAAATGATAAGCATAATTGACCTTAATGTATCTGAGTGTGATGCACATCATGATAAAGCGGCAGGTGAAAAATGCAAGTGATATGCATTACGTCTATTTTTTTGTTGGTATGTGCAGTGCCATCTGTAGTGTGCCTGTTACGTAGTATGGTCAAATGGGTTATAGTTTGCTTTATCAAGTGTCTTGTCTATAAGAGCGGGCATTTGTGTTTCGAGGAGTGTGAAAAATTGTTCTATTGCTTCACATGGAATGCTATGGATTCTATACGTGAAATGGACTTTTTGTATCTTTTTTGCGTAGGCTGTGTTGACTTTTCAAAAACATAAAATCTTGTATAGTAGCATCCAGTCAACACAATCAATATTGAAACTGGAGCTACTATGGAAAACAAGTATATCAGCAAAATTGCAATGTCCAAAATTTTAAAATTTCTGCGAACAATCAAGTCAATTTATGCCATAAATTTGAAAAAGATAAAAAGATTCATATTGGCAACTCTATGGATAATTCGTATTGTTTTAGAGGTTGATAGTCAAATCACAAAGCTTTGTTTTTTTTGATTAAATATTCGTAAAAATCATCGATAATTGAAAAAAGGTTTGATTTGTAAATCTGTACGGATCCATTGTAGGGTTGATTTAAAACCTTATCAAATGCCTTATCAAATAAATCTTTGTTTGGTATATGAGTAACGTAGAAGGGGCTGGGTTTTTGATAATCTGCTTCTGCGGTTATTAATACTGGTGTTGTTATAGATGGCTCACCATTAAAATTTTTGATTTTTCTTCCAACAAGAGCACAGAGTATTGGTGTGGTTTTACCTTCTATAACCTGTATCTTTTGTGTCTGGACATCAAGAAGATTATCTTCGTATAGATAGATTTTTATGCTTGGATTGTAATGAGTGCCAGAAGCGCTCGTAAAAGAAAATTGTAACTCTTTATAGGTTCTTGTATCTTCATGTGCTATGTGTTCTTTTACGGTAATAGCATCAATTTTTTTTTCTTCCCAGTCATTGGTACACTGCTCTGCAGATTGAATGTTTAATGTGGTAATGAGTGTTAATGCAAAAATGATAAGCATAATTCTCCTTGCGTATGTAATATGATGCACACAATGATAAAGCGGTAGGTGAAAAATGCAAGCAGCGTGTTATACTCATGCAAACGTTGAGATTCATGGTTGTGCATAAAAATAGGTTTATACCGTTATGTGGAGTTTGTTGCAATTTGGAACGCGTTCATTAATGCGCGTGTTAGTAGTGTGTGGTGCATTAGCGATAGATGTGAGTTGTTTTTATATGAATATATTTTTTTTGGTACCTCTTTCGGTCTGTTTGTACCTGTGTGCGCTAACCTATGCGTCAATAAGTTTTATCGTGCTTACACTTTTTTCAGTGATTGTTTTGCCGATTGCGTTTTCTCTTTCTTGGGTCTTTTTTTTGGTACCCCTAATAATAATAACGATGATAGGTCTGCTTGCCCGTGCGCTTCTTTTTGTGCTTTGGCCATTGCCCTATCTTTTAGCAGCCCTCTATGCCGGTCTACAGTATCTTTTGGGAATATTCTATCCTACGGTACTTTTATTGATGCCGCGCTTGACGATTGGCTCTTTCTTTGTAATACTTATTGTAATAAAAATAACGTCATTGATAGTTTCGACCCATCCACGGCGGGGCAATCGCGTATAAAGCGTGTTATAGCGCGTTATATGAGGAAAGTCCGGACTCCATGCGAATAGAATGCCTGTAGAGCGTTATGCAATGCAGGGGGATGCAAATCCACGGAAAGTGCCACAGAAAATAACCACCTATTATCCACTGTGCCTTATGGCACATGGATAGGTTGAAGAGCAAGGCTTTATAGCCATATCTTTAATCATATTTTCTGAAGCTATGCGTAGGAAAATATTTAAGGTAAGGGTGAAAATGTGCGGTAAGAGCGCACGGTGTGCGTAAGCAATTGCGTATACGGGTAAACCCCATTCGGAGCAAGACAAAGCAGCGCAAAGCCTGTTCGCGGCGTTTGATGCGCGGGTATGTCGCCTAGATAAATGGTTGCCACGCAGTAATGCGTACAGAATCCGGCTTATATGCCGTGGATGAGTCGATTATAAATATTCTATAACGAGCTTCTTTTGCAATGCTTCTTGATACGTAGCAAGCATTTTCTCTGCTTGTGGTCTGCGTAAAGTATCCGTAATTTCATCATATCGTTCAGCAAGTGTTTTTAGCGCCGGTTCGTTGCGCGCGATTAGCTTATACAGTTCAAACCCATCAGTCGTTTTACCCGTAAAGGCAATTTCATTTGGCTTGGCCGTATGTATTGCCGCTTTGTCAGGGGCAAGCTCAGCAAAGTTTACGCTAAACGAGTCGCTCCAGGTTGCCTTGAGGCCATCAGCATGGTTGGCGATTAATTGTTTCAATGCTTCTTCTTGCGCATCTTTATCAGCGCTGAATGGAATAATTGCGCGTTGCAGCGTGTATATGCCATCGTGGTACGCAGGATTTGCTTCGTAATAGGCGTCTATTTCAGCTTTTTCTATAATAATGTTGCCGGTAACCCGCATATCAAGCAGGGAGTTTACCGTATTCATACGGCCCAGCTGCTTGCGGCCTTCCTCAACGGTGTAACCAAGACCCTTAATAACCTCTTCCAAACCTTCTTTGGTCAAATTATAAGTTCTTTGCAGGCTTGCCAAGATCATATCTATCTGATCTTCAGTCATAACGGCGCGGAGCCTACGGGCATCTATATAGTAACATGCCTCGGTGACGAGCTCTTCGAGCGTTATCATTTGCCCTAAAAGATTGGGGCGTTCACTATCGGATCGCATGATCAGTTCAACAAATGTATCCATTTGTTGATATCCCATGATTACCACATCTATTTTATCCACCAGGTAGCGTTCAGCGACGAGGGAATTGCCTAAAAGACAGGCTGCTATCAATGCAAATACTTTTTTCATACTCTTATTTCTTTACATAGGGTTATTACTACAGGGTACCATAAATATCAAAACCGCCTAGGTGGGCATTGTTTGTTAGCACAAAAGGTATAGAGCCCACGTTGGGCTTAAGCCACGGAGGTTAGCGTTGTGGGTTAGCTGGTAATAGCCAATTATTGCTACAGTATTTACTCAAATATGAGGCAAACCACAGTCCGCCTAATGCAAAACAAGCAAGAATTGGTCTCTTGAATACATACCACGGTTGAGAGATAATGGAGCCGATTTTTACAGGAAAATAATCTAATGTGTATGCATTTTTTACTTTCTCCACATTAGAATCAACTTTTTTTTGTAGTGTATCATACACTTCTTTCACTGCATCAGCGAACACTTTATGTTTGCATGCGGCGGCGCGTAGTGCGGTATATTCTTCTTGTTTCATTTCAAATGTGTTATTGAGAGATTCGTGGTTAGGTACAAAATTTCCTATTCTTAAGTTAACCTCACTAGAGCTCTTCCGAATCTCTTAAAAAAAATGATACCTTAATGGCCTATCTTAAAAAGGAAAAGTGGCCATGAAGTGGAAAAATTTGCAGCTAGCAAGTGATGATGATTTTCGAAGAATAGTAGGCGTTAAGCGTAAGACATTTAATAGAATGGTTGAGATTTTAACCGAAGCGCAAATCAAAAAGAAATCTCGTGGTGGTCGCCCCAATAAATTAAGCATCCCAGAAATGTTGTTAATGACTATGGAATACTTAAGAGAATATCGTACCTATGCGCATATTGGTATGAGCTACGGAATCAGCGAAAGTAATACATACTATGCGATACGTTGGGTTGAAGATACGCTTATCAAGGCCAATGAATTTAAACTTCCTGGAAGAAAAGCGCTTCTTAAAACAGAAAATACATTTGAGGTTATTTTGATCGATGCAACCGAATCGCCCATTGAACGTCCTAAAAAAAACAACGCAAGTTTTATTCCGGGAAAAAGAAACGACATACAGTCAAAACACAAGTCATAGTCGATAAAAAATCAACGAAAATTATTTGCACCAATTTCGCCAATGGTAAACGTCATGATTTTCGTCTTTTCAAAGAGTCGAATGTTCACATCGCTCCAAATATAAAAGCACTCACTGATACAGGCTATCTAGGGCTCCAAAAAATTCACTCAAATACCTCCATGCCTAAAAAATCATCAAAGAAAAGCCCTTTGAGCCAAGATGACAAAAAGAAAAATAAAGAACTTTCATGTGAACGCGTTACAAATGAAAATGTCATTGGCATGATAAAACGCTTCAAAATAGTGGCTGATCGCTACAGAAATCGCAGAAAACGTTTTGGTCTTCGCTTCAACTTAATCTCTGGCATATGCAATTTTGAACTGTAACTATGAGATTCGGAAGAGCTCTACTGTTTAATACAGGCCGAGAATTACTGTTATTCTTAGTACCCCATTCCTCTGATATCAAGCCATCAAAACCATAACTTGCATCCATACGTCCGAATAATAATCGCGTTATTATATTATTACCACCAACAGTAATAGTTGCAGATAGTTCTCGCTGAACATATGATAAAATATCCCTATCCTGTTTTATGGCGCCCCCACCCCACACATGTGCAACATAATAGCGAATCCATGGCGATTTAGAGCCGTTTTTGATCGTATTTAAGAACCATCCATTCCCGGAAATTTTTGAAGGATTATTAAGTCCGTATGTTGCAGCGTCTAAAAATTGTGTGTCGGATAGTCGATCAGTTTGTGGAATATCCAAATGATGTACTTGCACGCCGCTTTCATTGATACCATTAATAATGATATTTCCTGGGGTGATTTTTTCAGTGTGTGATTCTTTGCTGATATATGTACTCAATGATGGCAGCATACCTTTAAGTGTACTTAAAGGTATATATGATGAAGATATAAAGCAATATTGGCTATGTGCTAATGGAGCTTTATAGTAATCTGATGTAACTGAAAATTGGTTGGTATCCTGATCAAATAAGATGATGATTTCTGTTTCAACCGTGGCATTAGGTTTGGTTTTTTCAGTACGGTTGGTTTTAAGAAAAACCAGGCTAAATATATCAACTGGAGATTGGGTTATAGAGATTATTTTTTTGAAATCGTCAAACTCGACGAGTTCTATATATTTTCTTGATTCTTTTTCTCGATCATAACTACGTGTATTGTGTTTACCATTAAATATCAGTAAATCGTAACAACCAGGGCTTGGCCTTCTTCCACGTGGTGTGCTTAAAAATACAAAAAAACGGCGTTGTGTATCAGAAGCGCCAAGCAATTGAGGTCCTTTATCATGAGACCCTTCAAAATCAACTGTTTTAATATTATCTTCTAAGCTAAACATGCATAATTCAGCATCAGGTAGCAGAGTTGCTATTTGGTCTTTTTTTTCGTTGTGTATAGTAATTGATCCACTCAGAACATTGAATCTGCCTGTATTTGTATCAGATTTACGTCCAAATCCACTAAATTTTCTTCCTCCGGGGCTTACAATAACCGTGTTGAGATGCAAGCATGATGTAATTATTTCTTTACCTTTATCGGGAAATGTTATGTCTTTGAATGTTTCATGCGTACAAAAATTATATAAGATGGGATTCTCGGTGGCTAATTTAGTGATTAATGTTGCTACCTGTGCGCGAAAATTTCTAACGCAGCAGCGATAGGTTTTGCATGTTTGTGTAAGGACTTTATTTTCATTTTCGTCAGTGTGCATAAAAATAAGGCCAAAAGATCGATTTGTTTTTTCTGGATTCAGATCTCCGGCAACACAGATATTTAGTGCGGATGAGGATAACCATGAATCATATGATTCGCTTGCGCTGACGTGGTCCATAAAAAAGCAACTAAAGATTATGTATGCATGCGTGTGTAAACATATTCGTTTTTTGAAAAAATTGATCATGGTTGCTCGAGTTTTTAGATGTTTATATCGATACAATGTTCGGATCTATTTATACATAAATCGTTCATAAATATAGTTTTAATGATTATGTTTTGCAAATTTGAATAACAGTATTGGTACTTGTTTTTGATGCATTTGTATAAAAAAGAGGTACAATAAGTGAAAAAAAATTACAGGATTTATTAAATGATACATATCGCAGCGCTGGTTATACTGAATCTTTGGTGGGTAGGTGGGGCGTGTGGCGCTGATCATAGCGGTGTAAAATACGATAGGTTAGGGCGCATTTTACCAGATCCTCGTAGTAAAGAGGCTATTATTGCGCAATTAGATATTGTGCATGATAGAGCTCAAAAAAAGCTTGTTGAAATAAAAGGCATTTCCTTTGAGCAGCAGCGTACAAAAATCGCTATCTTTCACGAAGAAAATATAAAACCCATCGAAGCAAAAATACGTGATTTAGGTTTTGATATACCCTATGTACATAATATTCGTGATCTTTTAGCGCAGCGGCTTGTTGAGGTTAATTTTAACCTTGCTCTGCAAAGTATGTATAATGCTGCTGCTTGTTTTTGTGAAGCATTTGAACGATATATACGATTGCCATCAGATCAAGTATCTGCAAAACAGATGCAAGGGCTCTGGAAGGCGGCGCTTGTGCATGGTGATGCATCACAGATACAAACGCTGTGCTCTCGTGCGATTTTTTTACCTGAACATGCTGATGCATTATGTAAACGTTTAAACACATTTTTAGCCGAAGAACAGTTATCATGCGTCAGCACGCTTTTAAAAAAATCAACATCGTTTTGTGAGGTGCTTCAAAAGCAAGAAAAAAAACAGGGCGAAGCATTATGGGTTTTGGCAGTGCGCGCATTTATAGTTCGTGGCGAAGGCCAAAAACTTTTAGATCTTTTCAATGATGATGCAAAAAAAATCCATGATCAGCTCTTTATGCATACCATAACGCCATTTCTTTTTTCAAAAAATGTGCAATGTCAAAAAGCATGTGCATATGCTTTAAGCACATGGTCGCAATGTTTATGTGAAGACGATCATGTTTCCTACCATAGTAGGCATCTAGAAACATCAAAATTAATTGATAACAATCCAAGTTTAAAAAAAGCGCTTGAAGGTAATGATTGTGGCGTTTATGTATCTCAATGGTGGGCCAATTTTCATATGATGCTGTGGGAGGCGTCTAGAGATAAGCAAAAGCATAAGACATCTCAAAAAGAGCAGTTGCTGTTTTTTAAAAAGGCAGAAGCTATTTTTGCGCGTATACCAGCCTCAGATGCTTCTGTATTGAGTTCTATGGATAATAAGGCACGCCTTTCAATGCACGGTGCGCTACTATCTGCACTCTTAGATGAAACGAACGTTACGGAAAAAGTAGCAGTATCTTTGTGTGAAAATGCGTTAAAATCAGGTCTTAATATTTTAGAGCAAGCGTATATTCCTAAAATCGCACGGCATCTTTCAAGTGCAAAATTGTTAGCACTTGTTCAACCATCTATCCAGGCCAATGCGGCAATGCTTTGTTCCTTAGGATATCTGTATCATGAGGGGCATCAAATAGCTATTAATGATAAAAAATATTGGTGGATTGAACAAGATCTTGAGAAGGCACACAGTATGTATTGTGCTGCGGTGTATAAAGGGTTTAATGATGCGTTAATGCCTTTGGGTTTGCTGATGAAAAATGATTGCGAAGGCATGTATATCAAGCTTGATGATCTTTGTAAAAAATTTCCGGACTCTGATTATTTTAAGACTCAAAAAGCCACTTTTTTATGTGCAGCCTTGACTAAAAATGAGCATCTTTTTAATCAAGAATCTGTTTCTACTTTGAGTTGGATAGAAAAGTATAAGTATGATATAGAAACGAGATTGAAAAAGCTTTCTCCGCATGAAATAGTGTATAGCATGGCTTTATGTGCGTCACACAAATCAGTTGCGTATGCTCTTGATACACAATGGAATCGTGCTCTTAATACCAAAGAAATTATGGATAGTATAGCATCAACGGTACATACCACGTATTCATGTGCGGCTCGCCTCTCAGATTTTCATGATGACGTAGCTTCGCTTTTTGATACCTCTGTGTATACGCACTTAAGGGAGTATGCTGAAACGTTATTGGAAAAGGATCCTAAAGAGCTCGATTATGCCGATTTGAACACCATGGCTGTTGCGGGATATATGATTTGCCAGCTTTTTGATAAAAATACCTTACGGAAAGAAGATTCCTTGTTTCTAGATACTATAGTTAAGATTTGTTTAGATGGTGATGCGCATGGTAAAGTGCCAATATTAGCCCACATGCTTGCCGTTTTTGCTCTCTATAGAGAAGGTTCAGATCAAAAACGTGAACAACTTTTTTCCCATCTGAAAGCTGCTTTGCAAGATAATGTTTCAAAAGATGATCTTGATGCAATAGCTCGCGCAGATGCGGAAAAGGCCTTAGATGCGATGGCTCTTGATGGTTCTGTGTTATCGCAGGTGTACCTTGTTATGCATAAAAAACATGATGCGCTGGAGATGATAAAAAGGTTAGCAATATCTACTAAGCAGATTATTGTGATATCAAAAGAAAAAAGGCCTGCATATATCAAGCAATTGTATGAATGCGGTGGATATGCGTTTTTAAAAGAGCGACTTTTAAAAAGTAACTGTGCTGACTGTGCCGCTGACATGGTTGTAGTGTTGATGCGTTGGATTGAAGGATTAACACATGGTGGCGATAAATCTGATCCTTTGCTTAAACCATTTTTTGATGATTTACAGTTGATTAACTCATATCGCAAGGGATAAGTGTATGTATAAAAATATGACGATGTGCACATTTTTGTTTTGTGGCCTGTTATCTTTTGCAAGTGATGATGCAACAAGAATGAAAAATGAAGAAGCTGCACTGCAACCTTATTATTTTGAAACAGCATTTAAGGGCTATTGTAATACCTATAAAAATGCTCCATTAAATGATGAAGCTGCAATCAAAGCAGGCAAAGAACTGCTCGCGCAGCTGTGCGGCATGCCCTCCCAAGCAGAGCATAAAGATCTTCAAGATATGCGATGGCAGATGATCAATGAGCTTGAAGTACGTTTAGAGTTTACAAAAAAAACAGAAGAACGAAATTATTCTGTGCTCATCGACCGTGTTAGATATACGCACAATAGCACTGCGTATAAACATGTAGCTGAATATCTTATTAATAATCCATCTAAAGATACCACTTCTTTAATACCCACGTACCTACAAGAGTTATCTAAAAAAGATATAGAGCCTCTTTTTGATAAAGCGGTACGCGTTGCTTTACAACAAGCCAATGGAAACTTGCTTGCTACGCTTATGTGTGAGGGTACATCCAAAAAAATACCGAATGTGATCACGCGTATTGCGGAAGAGCTGTTTGCAAAAAAACATGCTTCTTTTTTTGCCCCCGTTATAGATACCTTTATAGGCGCCGTGATATTAACTGATATAACTGCAGAAATAGTAAAACCTACGAATAATCAAAATGTTGTTCTTTTACAATCTTTGCTAAGCATTGCCACCGCTGATTTTAAAACAGTCGGAGATATGCTTTCTACGCACAAAGATTTAATGGTGCCATTTATGAATGCTGCAGAGAAGCTTATTGCCTATAAAATAAAAAAACCTGCAAAACCAAGTTATCTTTATAAGCCATGTGTGCCATGGAACAGAGAGTTTAGATGTTTTTTTAATAGTTGTTTTAAGCAACCTTTTGATGAGCAAACATGTTCATCACTCGCATCGCTGTTGTTCAAAAAATATGAATCAAATCCAACTCAGTGGAAAAAGCTTTCGCTTTGGGTATGTTGTGCGGCTACACAATATATGCTTGTGCACCAAAAAAAAGAACTTTCTACGGAGATGTTACAGCGTTCAACAAAAGATTTTGCTCATTTATTTTCTATGCATTTAAGAGAAGATGTGAAAGAAAAGGATGAGGATTTTATTAATGGTCTCTATGTAGGAATCTACGAAAATAGAAAAAACAAGCAACTATTTAATGAACAACTTTTGAATACTAATGATCTTGTCTTGCTTGCTTCATGTAAAGCGGCACATCTTTCAGATTATCTCATGAAGGAAAAGCGGTTTGATACGATACCATTACCCTGTGATTATGATAAGGTTGCTGATGCAATGATAACATCATTGGGTGATAGTTTAGAAAAAAATGGATTTGTTAAACGCTTAGAGGCAATAGCTACAGAGAGTTCACCTTCAGCATTACGCGCACTTCGTGTATTGTTACGCTATGA
Source organism: uncultured bacterium (assembly GCA_963704465.1). Classification (GTDB taxonomy): domain Bacteria; phylum Babelota; class Babeliae; order Babelales; family Vermiphilaceae; genus MFD02979-c4. Next base: position 1,009,635 of record OY969901.1, on the reverse strand, counting down.
TCTTCATGAAAATGTAGAGAAAGGAAAGGAATACTCTCTTAGATTGCATGGTTTGTATAAAAAAGAGGGAAATGCAGAGCGTATAACGGAAGCCGAAACTTGTTGTAAAGTATTGACACATCAGGGAGTTGCTGAAGCAGCGGTGCGTATGCGTCAGCAGGTGGAAGATAGTTATCAGGTTTTGTATGAGCAGTTATACGGGGAGATTTTTGCAGATGAAGATAGTGCAGAATTGTCTCGTTTGGCATTTGACCATAAAGATGACCCAATAATGCATGCTTTGCATGCAAGTAAATATGCGCTTTCACATAAACGTGGCGAAGATACTGTCGCAATAAGCAGAATGATTTTATCGTGTGCACAAGCGCGTCGGTTTGCGCCGCAGATACTGAATTCAAAATGGCAAGCATATCTTACCCCACTTTGTAAAGAGCTTTTATGGCAAGAAGCAACAGCTTTATGTGAAAAATCAGATGCTGACACCATGCAATTAGATTTTAGTCTTATCGCGTATGCAGCGTATGTAAATCCTCTTAAATCCTTTGAAGAAAAGCAGTGCTTGTTAAAAAAAGGGGCTGGTAAACATCCATTTTGTTCTTTGCTGTATGCTAAGAATATAATAGAGAATTCTAATGACCGTGTTCATGAGCGTTCTTGGGATCAGCGTTATGCATTGTATTTTGCTTTAAGCTACGCAATTATGCAAAAGCAACGATCAAAAGCTCTTGCCGCAACGCTTGATCAGGTAACTCAAGAAGAAGCGGTTAAAATGCTTGAAGATAGTGCAATTGGTGGTGATTTTGGCTCTATTATAGTATTAGCTTCAATGCAACCCGATCTTCCTAGGATGGCAGGTTATATTGGTTTGCAGCCATTTAGAGGAACACATAAAGTGATTGCATTTGATGTGCCGGTTGATAACTATATTGGTTTAGCGCGTTATTATAACATACTTGATTCTATAGAAACTATTGCAAAAAATGGCAATACCATCGCTCGCAGTGCGTTGTTTAGAATCTATTTTCCTAAAGTATACGATCATGTGAATGCCGGTGAGATAGAAGCTAATATTGATCTTATTGAACGTATTATTGAGTATGGAAGTGATTATATATTCCATGAACAACATGGAAAACAAGCGCTGGTTAAAAGTTATGTTTTACCATTGATCAATAGTATCATTGCCAAAAATATCAAAGTTTCTGAATTTAAAAAATTAAAGGCCGACATTGAAAAACTTTAAAAAAAGCCATATTTGGTAAGCGCTTTAAGATAGCCATGGTGTGCAATGTATGCACCAATTTCGGCATAGAGTTCATTATCAGGTTTCCATGCGCCCAGGCCATCAACATAGCGGTTAAACATACAAAACGCAGCGGTGATGAGTACCGTATCATGTATATCGTGGTCTGTTGCAGCTGCAGCCTGTGCACGTGCAATAAGAACGGGAGAGACTTCTTTGCCACTCTGCTGCACGGCATGAGCAAGTGCTAAAAGAGCCTTGAGTTTTTCTGGAATAGGTGCTATTTCGGGATCTTGTTTTACGAGCTCAATGAGTGTTGTATTGTTATCAAGAAGTGCTGCAGCAATCGCGCTGTGGCTATTACAGCAAAATTCACATTCGTTCAGCGATGAAACGTATGAGGCAATGATTTCTCTTTCAGCACGCGAGAGCGTTGAAGATTCTTCTTCAAGTAATGTTGCAGCAAGCTCGAGCAGTGGATAGGCGGTATGGGGGGAAAAACTGAACAAGCCGCCAATACCATACTGGTCAGGTGGTAGGTTGATATACATGCACTGTGCATAATAGGTAATGAGTATAGCAGTAAGTGATAGATATTGTTTCATACTACTCCTAATCATCAAAAGATACTTTTCTCTGACGCAATTTTTTGGTTGAACTGCGCTGTGCTTTTTTTTGGAGACGAACTTCCTGTTTTGAAGCGGAAATTTTGGTTGGAATGCGCTTTTTGGGTACATGAAGGCCATTGCGAATAATCTGTGCTAAGTTGGCAAGTGCTGCTTCTTTGTTTTGTTGTTGGCTCCGTGATGTGCTGTTGTGCACAATCAAAAAACCTTCTGTGCTGATTTGCGATGCGAGTTTTTCGAGCAATCTATTTTTGAGTTGTGGTGGCAATGCATGGCTGTTTGCAACATGCCAGCGCACGGTAATGCGCGAATTTGTTTTATTCACATGCTGCCCACCCGGGCCACCAGCACGGCTTGCCGCTATTTCAAGCTCATAATCAGGAATTATAATACCTTGTTTGATATAAAGACCATTATCCATGCGTATCCGTTGCTAAAGTTATAGCATGCAGTATATCGCAAGAATATGGAGTGGCGCTATAGTTTATTCAGCCCATTCAGCATAGGCGCTTTCTACAAAATCGTAGATATCTTCACGAATAGTATCTTCAAGGGCAAGTAGCTGTTCACCTTCGAAGAGTAATGCAGGATCGTTATAGTATGCACCGCCATGTTTGCGGCGGAATGCCTGCAGAGCTGCGCCGAGTGTTTTGCCTGAATGTAAGTGGCCACCATCATTGCCCAGTACTAAATAGGTTTTAGGGCCTGCAATCACGCTATAAAATTCTGCATCTTTGCTATTGCCAACCACGGTGTCGTTATGTTCAAAATGCACGAGCATGGTGAATTGTTTATCCTTAATAAGCTCCGCAGAAAGAATCGCTTGATCTTCATGCAGTCTATGTTCTGTCCATCGATAAATAAATGTTTTCAGTATCCAGTTGCTCCATTCTTTAAACCAGTAGTAGGCTGATGCGCGTGAATCGATAAAGGCACAGTTAAGCACGATGGTGCCATGGCCTACTTTGGCAAGAATACGTTCTGCCTGTTCTTTTGAAAGTTCAAGCTCTTTGAAAAATTCTTGATGTTTTTCGTATGCGCAGAGTCTACCCAATGTATTCATAACGGTGCCGCCACCGCGTGAGGTACCAAAAAGATGGATCGTTTCAATGCCACATTCATCAAGCAGTTTGAGCATTAATGCCAGGGATTTGATATCACCTTTTTGCGCTACATTTGATTTCATTAAATTAGGCATAAACGAATGCTCAATCACATCGGGGAAGTTAAAGCTTACCACGGTGCCAGGTAACAAGTGTGAATTAAGCTGAAAAAATGGCAATACGGCCTGTTGATATTCGCCATAGCCATGTGCATAGAGCGTTACTTCGCGAGGATTCGTAACAATGCTATCGCTTGGATACACGCGAATAGCGGGATTATAGCCAAAAAGTTTAACCAATGGGGTTAGTGGATAGTTTTTCAATTGTGTAATCCATGGTGCATCAAGTACCCCTTCATGTACGCGCAGATGTTCAACTGGCGTTGCATTTTGATACACGCTTTGCTCAAGTGCCTCATCAGTAAATGGCTGCAATTCATCGAGCATATGCGTTGTTTCATCTTCTATTCTATCTTCATAGCGTTTATAGAGTGCTTTGCGAATGGATGCCAATTCAGCGCTGAAGTGAATATGTCCACTGGTGTTGCCAATGCAAAAATAGGTATGGGGTCCATAGAGTACAGTATACAAGTCTGCTTCTGCGCGGTTTCCCACGATCATATCCTGTTGTTCTGTGTAGAGGCAGATGGTGAGATGAAGTTTGCGTAAATGGCGAGATGCTTTGAGTGGCGAATCGCCGCAGGGCTTATACCGTGTGATAATGGGCAATACCCAGCCACGTATAAAGGGCGTTGCCCAATCAAGCTCAAACCAGCCAAGTTTATCGGTGATAATCGTTTGCATATCAATGAGCGGGCAATTGAGGATAATAATCCCCTGCTCTATTTTACCTACTATACGGCGCGCTTGATCACGTGATATGCCGAGTTTTTTGAAGAAGCGTTTGTGTAATGGATAGCGTGCAAGGCGAGCGATGGTAGTAATGATAGTACCGGCGCCACGGCAGTGCCCAAAGAGATGGATAACGTCTATCCCGCAATTATCAAGCACTGCAAGCACTGATGCCAGCACAGCAATATCCTGTGATTGGCAAAAATTTGATTTTTTATAGGAAGGCAGGAAGGCCCCGAAATTGGCATCTATAAAGTCAAAACCGACGATTGTATCGGGCAAAAAGTCCGCATTTCTTTGAAAGTAATCGATACTGAGCTGTGAATCGCCCCAGCCATGGGCATAAACCGTGGCGGACGAAAGGTGGGAGGTAGTAGTATTTTTTTGATGAATTTGTATGGCAGGATCATATTTGAGACTTTTTATAATTGGCGCCATGTCATAGTTCTCAAGTTTTTCAACCCATACAGGCTTTGCCTGGGGCACAAAGGTTGATTGAGGGCATGTTATGTTGAAAAAGCCCATAAGAATGATTATAACGGGTGTATGCATAGTAGTAGGTCTCCATTTTTACCAAAGCATTATAGTACTTATTTTATACAATATTTTCAAATAGGCAAGCGCGGCATATATATACTTATAGGCTTGTTTTTAAGAGGTAAGAAGGTGTTTTTTGACAAATTTTACTTAAAGTGTATGATACGTAGATAAGAGTGCACGTGTATGCATATAAACAAGACTCTAAACAACAAACCGTGTTGGTTTGTTGTATGTTTTTTAAACAAACACTTTTTTTAGGGAGGTTCTTCTATGAAGAACATCAAATTGAGCGTTCTAGCGCTTACCGTATTCGTAGCAACTGCAGTATCAGCATCTGAGCCTGAAAAAACAGTTGCTCCAAAAGTTGAAGTACCTGCAGCAACTCAAACTTCTGACGCTTCAAAAGCTGTGGTTAAAACAGCTGGTTATTTGACAAAGGTGAAAGAAGCTGTTTCTTCAGCATACACAGCAACAAAAAATGGTGCGTGCAAACTTGGTTCAGCAGCATACAACAATAAATGGAAAACATTTGGCGTTGTAGCAGTATTGGGTGCAGCAGTAGTATACCGCAAAGAAATTGCAAAATTAGCTAAAAAAGCTTTCAATGCAGCAAAAAATAATCCAGGCAGAACTGCCGCTGTAGCGGTAGTAGTAGCAGCACTTGGTGCAGCTCATTACTATGGTTACGATGTAGCAGCTTTGAACAAAGTTACTTCATTGTTTTCATCAAAAGCAGCAACTGAAGTAGTTGATGCAGCAGCTAAAACAGCAACAAATAAGTAAGCAATTACTATTAGTTTCGATTTAAAGAGGCGCGGTGAGCATTTGTTCACCGCGCTTTTTTGTTGTAACTTTTATTAAATAGTTTATATTGATTGGTGTAAAAAAAGGGCAGATTTATATATCTGCCTTTTTTTATGTTTTGAATCTAATTTTTTATCACACATCAAACGAGGTCTTTGTATGAAATTATATACACAGTATGCGCTGGTAGCATTATTGGCAGTAGCGCCAGTTATTGCAGAAGATAACAATGAAGCATCGGCAACTACCGAAGTTGTTCAACAAGAAGAATCTACTCAACCAAAAACGTTTTGGGATAAGTGTTATCAGTATCGTTATCATATCGGTGTTGGAGCCCTTGCCGTAGTAGTGCTTGCGTATGCATGTTGTAGCAAAGCAAAAAATGTAAATCTTCCATTAGAATCACTAAAACCTGAATCTCAATCAACGCCAAATTTCCCTGTGGATCCTGCACAGTTGTCTGATAAAGATGCTCACGAATTGACTCAACATATTGTAGAAGGTCAAAAATTAGCGCAAGCATCAGCTGATGTTGTTAATGCGCCATCTACTACAGATAATGCACAAACAGTTCAAACGCTACAAGATACACCAGTAACGGGTACCACTAATGTTAACGCAGATATGGTTGCTACAGTTAAGGCGTGGAGAGACTCTGCAGTATCATGGTTGTACGCAAAAAGAGCTGAGTTGGCAGCTGATTGGAACAAGGTAGAGCCAATGAGTCTTGAAAAGCTTGCGTATTATGCGAAACCATTAGAGCGTCAAAACAAGTAGTTTTTCTCAGTATTCGTAACTAATTAAGTATGTAATAGAAGAGAGTATATCGCATGATGTACTCTCTTTTTTTCTGGAGTTTTTATGAAAAAATTAATGCTCTGTATTATGGCAATTGCTTTTGGTGCATCAACGTTGTGTGTTGAGCAACAAGATGGCCTTGAACTGAATAAACCTGAAAAAACGATGCAAGAAAAGGTTGCTGAGTATTACGTGAAAACAAAGCAAACATTGTGGAACCATCGGTATAAAATTCTCGCCGTAACATCAGTTGTGGCCCTTGCTGGATTGGCATATTGGTATAAAGCAAGCATAGTGGCATTCTTGGGATACGATGTGTCAAAAGCTTCAGAAGTAAAGCAAAATGCAACTGAAGATAGCCTGCCAAAAACAGTTCCAACTGAAGAGATAGTTCAACCGGCAAAACCGTTGCAGGCTGAACCATTAATTGCTAAGCCAGACACAACATCAGAGGCTCTTGAGCCTGAAATTGCCGCAACACCTGCATCTGAAGCAACAACATCAGTTTCTGCTCCATCTGAAAAAACTGAAAATGGCGCAGGTGACGTTGCATCAGCACCATCAGCTACTACAACGTTGCAAAGTGTTCCAACAGACATTCCCGTAGAAGTTCAACCAGATAAGATACTGCCTACGCAAACAGAATCAGTGACAGCATTGCCTGAAGCAACTGCTGTTGAAAATAACGTTCAACCCGTAGAAGCTGAACTAAAACAAACTTTGTTAGCTGAAGATACTAATTCGGTTATGCCAGAAGCTCAATTAGCACCAGCAGCAGATGTTCCTACTGTTCCCGTGCTAACTCAGGAGCAGCCATCGGCAGAGTCGGTTCCTGCTGCACCAACAGAATCAACTGAACATAATGTACTGGTACCCAATGAGCAACCAGCTATGCCAAATGATGATCTGCCAAAAACTAACGTTGCGCCTGATGGTGAAGAGCTTCAGCAAGCACCGGCAGCAACCGATGAAATGGTTGATGTTAACTGGGAAGATCAAAGTGGCGTTGAAGACTATATTCTTAAAAACGCAAAACGTTTAGAAAATACGGTTGATGAACAGGCAACAGCTGAAAATCTACCATAAGTAAAGTTACATACAGAAAGCGGGCCGTAAAAAGCTCGCTTTTTTATTTGGTATACTGTTTGAGCAGATCGATTGGATCTCCTGATTTGAACAGTGCTGATGCAACTGCAACATGCTCCACGCCAAGCTTTGCAAGTTCCGGAAATAGTTCCTCCGTAATGCCACCATCACATGCAAGTGCGCAGGTGAGATTATTGGCTTGGATACAATCGCGTAGCGAAGTTAATCTAGTGATTGTTTCAGGAATAAATGCTTGCCCCGAAAAGCCTGGATTCACACCCATTACGTTTATGTAATCGCATTGAGAAAGAAACTTTTCAATTGTGCTGATTGCAGTCTGCGGTGCAATACTGATGCCCGCTTTGTGCCCCATCTTTTTTATTGCAGTAATTATCGTTTCTATATTGTCGATTGCTTCATACTGAAAATCAATCATACTGCCTGGTTTTAACCGAAGAGGCTCAATCCAATGCAGTGGGTCGGTCACCATCAAATGCGCCCACGCAGGCTTTTTACTATATTTTGCAATCGCATTAGTCCACGCAGGTCCGCCAGTAATATTGGGCACCGCATGGCCATCCATCATATCAAGATGGAATCCAGCGCACCACGGTTCAAGCGTATCAATAACTGCTTTTATAGTAAGTTGATCAGCGCCCATGAGTGAGGGGTAAAGTTTCATGGTAATTACTTTCTTGTTAGATACTCTTTGTAGTGTACGATACAAAATTTAATGCAAGCAATACCAGTATGTGCAATACGATACGCGCAATCGTGAAACAATGATACACAAAACGCAACAAAAGTTGTTGCGTTTTTGCCCATGTACAGAAAATACAGCTGTTGCAAAGTTGTTGCTTTCCACAAATTTGGCAAAAAGCTGTTGCGTTTTGCATTTTTGCTTGAAATTCATTTTTTTCGGCGTACAATTTCTCGCAATTGGATGTAGTAGGCAATGAAGCCCTACTTTGCGCAAAGCTTCCTCCTACGTTAAAACTATGGAGGACAGGTCGTAGTGCAGGCAGCAGTGATTTTAACATTAACCATCTTGTTTTACTAAGTTTTTGAGCTTAGTTGGCATAACCACGGAGTGTCTGTATGAATAACAGATATGGATTTCGCGTACGCTCTCTTTTTTTTGTTCTTATTTTTCTCTACACAAATCAAACAAAGCCTGCTCTCGAAGCAATTAGATATATTTGCTGGAATACGTGCGCATGGATTGGCCGCGAAGTCGTTGCGACTCTTAGTAGAGAGGCAATGACAGATGGGCACAGGCGAATCAAAGATCTACAGCGAAGAGATCAGATTATGAACGATATTGAGGCGCACATCAGAGCAAACGCAACCTCTCCATCTGTTGTTACAGAAGGATCAAAATCTGCTCCTGTAAGTGAACCAGTGCAACAAACAACGGTAGGTGATGCGCAACAAGCAAATACTTCCATAGCAAATCCTTCCGCGCCAAGTAGTGCGGTGCAAGGAGTAAGTAACCAACCATCTTCAGCAAAGCCTGTAGGAGCAAGGGGCGGTTTAGTTATGGGTGGCACTGATGTAGAAAAACAGTTTTTACAACCTGGTCAGCGCCAACCGTACGATGATAATCAACCTATTGAGAATCGTCGTTTTTACTATGATGATAAAGGTAACGTGTGCTATCAAACAAGTGCAGGTAACACAAATATCAGTGTTGGCACAGACGTTGGGAGTATTCTGCGTTTTGGAAAAGACGTAGGTGAAGTAATCTTTGCTGATGACGGTCGGCCGAAAACAGTGTCGGAAAGAATTGCGGCAAAAGAAAATGCTCTTTTTGCGCAATTAAGTGCGGATCGAAAAGAGTATCAAGCCACGTATGCTTCATATACAACGGAGCAACTCGCTGCAAGAAAAGCATAGTTGGAACAGCAAAGATCACAGGTTTGCAAAGAATCAGATGCTGTCGGTAATATGCTTACAGATAAAAAATATTCCCGTAAGGCGCGCGAACGAGCTTGGAAACAACACGATGAACTTGATTATGAAAACCGCAGATTGGCAACAGAAATTAATGCTATAAAAGAGCATTTAAATCAAAAGTCGATACGTCAACAAGCAACGCATGTGGCTGCTACGTCTTTGGTAATGCATACACAAACAACAGGCACTACTTCTACATCAACCACAAGTATGGCCCCCGTTGAATGGACTCCACAGAATAGAGCAATAAAGGAGTTGATGGAATCGAGAAATACACCTGATGAATCAATAGATATGGATGCATGGAATAAGATGCTGTATGGCCCATCCTATGGTACAACACCTGAATCAAAACCTATTGCCCAAGTATCAGAGCCAGTTGTTTCTAATATTCCATCAAAACAAACAACTACGAGTATGCCAACAACAGCGCCGCAACCATCAATGCTGGGCCAGGCAAAAGATGGCGCTACATTTTTTGTAAAAAACGTTGAATTAGACGGCATTGTGCAGACGGCGCAGGGAGCAGAAGCAGTAGGCAAATTTTTAAAAGATGATGGTACAGCAGATTATCTTTTGGGCAAGCCTGCTAAGTATGCGTTAGGATCATGCATTGTAGCTGTAGGAGTTCCTGGAGCAATAGCGACGATGTGCCCTCTATGCGCTCCGTTTATGATGCCCGCTTTAAGTGCAGGGTTAACGTATTGTAGTGGTGCAGTTCCGGTAGCCGGCGCAAGTGCGGTTATAGAAAACGCTGCTCATCTTGCTGGTTATGAAACTACTATTACTAAAACGCGAAAGAAAGTTCATGACGATGCTATTGTTGCGGCGACAAAACCTGAATATGAAATGTCCGATGATCAATTTTCGAATCGATTGGGCGTTATTTCGTCCGATCAATTAAAAAAGATGAAAACGGAATATGATAGCTGGCAGACTACTGCTGATTATAGCTTCTCCTCCGTTGAGCAGTATAAAGCAAAAAATGAATTGCGGCTCGGTAAGCTCGTTGGTGAAGAGCTAGAGATTCGTGCATTGCGTCCAGCACATGAAATGTCCGATGAAGAAAATAGAAAAATACTCAAGGGCCTTGATGTTGAACGTATAAAAGAAGCTAAACAAAAACAAGAGGATTTGATAAAAGCGGGAGCAAATAGCACATCAAGAAAAGATAAGTATCTTGCTTCCCGTGCGCAGTATTATCTTAAACATACTGAGCAAGAACTTGCGTTGCGTGAAAAGCTAATTCATAAAACAATAACTATTGTGCCCGAAGAAAAACAGAAACCGGGATGCACGAATGGAGCAGAACATTTTACGCCTACTAATGGAACGCCATTATTGCCACCACTAGATATCAAAGATAAACCTGGCTGCATACAACCACCCATTGAAGCGCCTAAACCACTGGTAACTTTACCCGTTGAAGAGGATTGGCGAGATCATATACTTACTCAAGCTAAACCATCGGACAAGGGTAAAAAAGAAGAAAAAGAAGAGAGAAAACAGTATAGTGGCCCAAAGTACGATAGAACTGAAGATTGGGTTGCAACATTGCCATCAGAAGTACAGAAGTACGTTGTTCGTACCAAAGAAATAAATAAGAAAAAAAGAGTGTTCCAGTTTGAAAAGGGATATGGAGATATAGGAAAGAAAGACAAGGTCGTTGTTGATAGTTTACATCATGATCACCTGGAAGTATTTGATTCAACAGGAACAGAATGGAAATTTGCAGCTAATTTTGATGGTACTAAAAACATAGAAAAAACAAATCAGGTTAAAAAGCCAAGAGAAATAAAGAGTTAACATGAAAAAAAACGTAAATCATGATATCAAGCATTGCTGCGATGCAATGAAATATGCAGTTGAAGATCCATTTTGTCATCTATATTATAATGAAAAATTTAGAGAATATTGGATGAGGGATCATCAATCTACGTCTGGAATTGTAGTAAGTTTTTGCTTTCACTGTGGTACAAAGTTGCCTGGTTCATTGAGGAAGCAATGGTACAATATACTAGAAAATGAATATGGCCTTGAATACCCATCAAGAGATATGCGAAAAGTGCCGAAAGACTTTCGATCAGAGGCGTGGTGGAAAAAACGCAAACTAAAAAATGTATCTAGTGATGATGAAAGTGGACATGTAAAAAGAATTTTGGGTAGTTAATAAGGTTGCGCAACAGAAATTGTGAGTTAAACTGCGTGAAAATTCTTAAAACTATTTGCTTTGATCGTGATAGCTCTGTTGGATGTACATGTGAAATCAAAACAGGGCAAGACAAGAACGATCCTTGTCAAAAATTAAAACCTCTGTAATGAGGTAAATATGGAAAACGATAGAAAATGGCTCGATGATATAAATGCAAGAGTTGAAGCAGAGCGAAAAAATTATACGGGCCCTCATTGCTGTTTAACTATGGACGCGGCGTTAAAAGAGCCTTTAGAGTTTATATTGTTTTACAATCCGACATTTCGTGAGTATGAGGTTAGAGCTAAGAACCATGCGGGATTTGCGTTAGAGTATTGCTCTTTCTGTGGTAAGAAATTACCTAAATCGCTGTATCGAGAATTGGATGAGGTTCTTGAGCGAGAATATGGTCTTGATACTTCTCTTGGTATTAAAAAAAAGAATATGCCGCAAGAATTTCTAACAGATGAGTGGTGGAAAAAAAGAGGATTGTGATCATTTAAAGAGGCTATTGTAGCTCAATGGTTTCAGTATTGCATCGTTACTATTCAATTGCCTGAAATAAGTAATAGCGTCACAGCTTGGGAATGATTACTTATTTCAAAAATAACATAGGTATAATGAGAGAAAGCATACATGCATATGCCAAACTAAATGCAAAGCTTATATTCGGGAAATTGCAAAGATGTATTATAGCTTGAATTATGCGTGCGCTACCTTTTTGAAGTGGTGTTGTAGCAAGTTCATAAAGGCCCGCAACATCTTGTTTGCTCGGTATTGCATGAAAGCCACAGGAAAAACCTATCCATAGCGTAAAAAATTGTAACGGACTGGTATTGGTATCAAGAAATAGTGTTCCTAATGTATAGGCTGTTCCGATGGGAATGGTAAGCGCCATGCATACTATGGAGTTTATGAGTAGTGGCGCGAGGCCTATACAGAGCTCTTTATAATAAGAATCTGTTGGTTTGTGCGTTACGCGGCCGAGAGCGTCGTCAGACTCGAATAGATAGTAATCAACACTATATATTGGTACATTGCACAGATCGCACATGAATTGGTGCGCAATTTCATGCAAAATAACCCCAGGGAACGTAAGCGATGTGATAAGCTGGGTAGGAATTATGATCAGCATACATTAAACCTTCCTTCAAAATGAGCTTTATAGCATTCTGGTGCATATTCTTGCATAGCAAAAATCTCCCAAAGCTCGTAATTTTCTTCGCCGATGTAATAAAGCCCCAGCTCGTAAAAATAGTCGTCTTTCTTGCGATCACTTAAAACAAAGCATGATTTTATAAGCTCTATTCGTCCTTCTTTGAAGTTGGGGTATTCTTCTAACAATTCTTTATAGCAGATCGCTGCATCATAATAATCGCCAGAGTCAAAAGCATTTCGTGCTTGTGTTATGCGCGTATACAGAGCTTTATGTTTGGGAAAATCGTGTTGTATAAAAGAAGATATAACGCTAAAAAAAAGGATGGGTAGAGATAATAAAAATAACTTTATGCAGAGAGGATAGGTATAGCGTGGAAGCGTTGTTGGTTGAGTTTGTGCTATGTGTTCGGCATTTTGCATAATTAAAACTACTTATAGATTATATGGCATACAGTATAAATCAAAAAAATGAGATGTCATGCACCAGGTGCAATCATGCGTATGCCGGGGGTATGCATGTGTAGTAAACAGCATAGCTTCTCATACTTTTATCGTGTGTTATACTGTTTAGACTTATTGACATGGAGAGGTGGCAGAGTGGTCGAATGCGGTCGTCTCGAAAGCGATTATCCCCTTAAAAGGATCGAGGGTTCGAATCCCTCCCTCTCCTCCAGTCATTTCTTGCAGAAATGCCTGGCGCGGCCACCCTTCGCCACTAATGAAAATATAGTTATAAAATTGACATAATAAGCGTAGTATGGACCCTTCGAAGCCTTGGCGAAGTAGGGTCAACAACTTTAGTAAGACTTTCATGCTACGTATGGCAGCCTGTTCTTCGTAGCTCGAAGAGCGAAGTAGAAGCCACTTTTTTAAGGAAATTTCTATGTTGGGTCATATCGGTTTTTATGTAGATGAATTGCAGAAAAATGATGCCTTTTATCGTCCATTACTTGAATCCATTGGATACAATGTCATCTTATCTATTCCGCAATGTATCGCTTATGGTAAAGATGGTTTTCCTTTAGTTGAGATTTATGTGGGTAAAGAAAAATCTGAGCGCATACATCTTGCATTTAACGTGTCAGATAAAGAAACGGTAGCATTGTTTCATGCTACCGGGTTAAAGCTTGGTGCAGTCGATAACGGTGCGCCTGGGTATAGGCCATATTTCCCTGGCTATTATGCAGCATTTATCATCGATCCTAATGGCCATAATCTTGAGGTAGTGTTTTGGGAGCCCCAAAAATAACGCTATTTTTTTTACACTATCGCGTCATATTCATTAATATTCCGATTACACCCACGATGGCAGCCTGCACAATCCCTGCCTATCACTGAACCCACTGCCGCTCCTACAATGCCAACTCCACAACCTGTAAGAACCATGGTCGCAACACCAACGCCACCAATCATAGCCATTGGTTGCCCTAGGGCTATCATTCTATACATCACTAAATAGCCAAAACCTATTCCTGAAGTAAGGCCGCCACCAATACCCATCAGTACACTGCAATAGCCTGAGCATCTATTTTCATGTGATTGCGCATCCTGCTCATGCGCTGCTTCAAGATCCATAGTGTATACAGTATATGAAGAAAATGTTATGCATGTGATAAGTACAAGAAATATACGATTCATAGAGCTCCCGGTTACATTTTTTGCAATGAATACACTGGATTAGTTTTTCGGGGCATGCTAAAAACATGCCCCGAATTTTATGTATCGTTAATCGATTACGATCAGTTTCTTTTTGATTATGTCTTTTGCAAATGCTTCTAACTCTTCTTCAGTAGCATCAAGTGATAGCTCACCTTTCTTAACCGCTTCGGTAACAATGTTTACGGCATTGTTTACCATTTCACTGACACGATCTTTAACGTTTGCTGCGTTATTGGGATCCTGCACAATGCCTAAAAAACCAAGCACAATGTTTGCAAATTGAGCCAAAATTTTTTGTGTTTTCGCGTCAAAATTAGGTTTTCTGAGTGGTAATCCTTGTGCATCAACGGCAAGCGTTTCTTCAGTGCAATGAACCTTTGCAATAGCAATTAGAGACATAGTCATAAGGTAGGTTATACGTTTCATACAGACTCCTTTAATAGGTATGATTTGTTGGTAACCGTATAATCAACTGCGGATAATGTCAAGATGGGCTGAAATCGTGCATGTCTTTTAATCTTGCCTATGCGGGTTAGGCAAAGAGACTTTTTTACAAAAAACAATTCGTTGACTTGACAACTATTGACTTATCTACTAATTTAATACGTGAATCCTACTTTTAAGGTATAGCATGAAAAATAACCTAAAATTACACATTGGCTACTGGTTTAATCGTATTCGCATGGAGGTCAGCCAATCCTTTGAAGCGCGATTAGATCGGTATAATATCTCTGTTGCACAATGGTGCATTCTGATGGCCCTGTATGATGGCAAGGCAAGTTCAGTTGGCGAGCTGGCGGAGTATATAGAGGTTGATAAAGCAACTATATCACGGGTGGTAGAACGGTTAGTTGCGATGCAGCTGGTTACCCATATGCAGGGCAAAGATAGGCGGTCTGGCTTTATACTGCTTACTGATACTGCTCGAAAGCTGGTGCCAAAACTCTTGCACGAAGCGGAGCTGAACGAAAAGCATTTTTTTGGTGATTTAACCAAAGATGAGACAACTCAATTAAAGCAGATATTTAAAAAGATTTTAATTAAAATACCATCCATACGTATTGATGGATGGGCTCAAAGCCAA
The DNA here is from genome assembly GCA_963704465.1 of uncultured bacterium. GTDB lineage: Bacteria > Babelota > Babeliae > Babelales > Vermiphilaceae > MFD02979-c4. Next base: position 994,536 of record OY969901.1, on the reverse strand, counting down.
CAGGAGGTTTCTATGTTAGATGCACAAGAGCGTATCAACGCTATTCTTAAAGAAGGCAAAGCGCAGCAAAAGCCCTACCCGCTTATTTTTGAAGAACTCAAAAATGTGGGTGTTACTGAATACACAGTATCATGGAAAAATGGATACGAGGGGGTTTATGTAGGCAGTTTTGGTTCAGTGTGCGAAAAAACCCCAGAAGGTTTCACGCCAATTGTTATTGCAGCAGAGTGCAATCTGGATGCAGCAAAGCAAGCGCTCCGTGAGCATATGCAGAAAAAAACAAACTTTAGTGAATGGCTTATTGCGATGGGTGCTGCGGGGATGTCTCATTATATGGTTGATATGATCAATCGTACGGTAACCTATTATAATCCTTCTGAAGCTGAACATTTTACTGAGCATGTACCGCAGGCACAATGAACCATGAAACAAGCATTAATTAGTGAGATCGTTAATCAATTTACTGTGCAAGCTGATCCTGCGCTAAAACCTCGGCAAGAGGCATACATGCGCAATCAATTTCCATTCTGTGGCGTTAACCAAACAAAGCGGCTTGCGATACAGAAAATACTGTTCAAGCAGTATCCAATTGATACGTTCGATGAGCTTGTATGGGTGGTAAAACAGCTGTGGCAGTTGCAGATACGTGAATATCGGTACACGGCCATGGATCTCATGCAAAAATATGCAAAACTCTGGGAGCCGGAAACGCTCACATTGTTTCAATGGTGCATCGAAACGGATCCATGGTGGGATACGCTCGATGACCTTGCGGCAAATTGCGTAGGCCCGTTGTGCAAGCAATACCCGGAGCTTGTTGCAGTTATTGATCAGTGGATCAAGAGCGAAGTAATGTGGCTGCGCCGGGCTGCGATTATACATCAGCTCAAATATAAAAAGCAGACCGATGCAGAAAAGCTTTTTTCTTACTGCGCAGCACGTATGCATGAAAAAGAGTTTTTTATTCGCAAAGCAATCGGTTGGGCGTTACGTGAATACGCAAAAACAGATCCGCAGGCAGTGATAGCATTTGTAGCCGAGCATCAAGCAACGCTATCGCCACTCAGCAAGCGTGAAGCGCTGCGCAGAGTTTCTGTTTTGCTATAATCCATGAAACCTATCTATGTTGCAGAGTCTCACGTTGTGCTACACTAACGGCAAACAATTTTTGTTGCAAAGGAATTTCTATGCCGATGATTTTTAACATACTGTTTGCATGTCTTGTTGCGGGAACAAGTTCTTCTAATTATACCATGGATGATGATACAAAGATTACCCTTCCTGGTATTGATTGGCATATTAATCCGCGTGTTATTAAGCCAGAGCATGCATCCCTTGGTATCACAATAGTATCCCATGGTTTTGGTGGGAGCGGTGATCTTGCAGATTATTTGGCACAGGATGATATAGTACACGGTGCTCTCATTACGTTTGAGATGGTTGATTCCACAGCGCAAGGGCCGCTCCCTCTTTCCAAAGCAAACTTTGGGCAAATGAATGATACAAAAGCTTTGGCCGCCGCGTGCGTGTATGCGTATAATCATTTTAAAGATGTGCCATTTTGGAATATGTATGGGCTTTCACGCGGTGGTGCAACAGTTGCCAATGTATTGGCACAGTTGGTTTGCTATGATCAGTATGCAACCCATTTACAATCAGTAGGTATGACGCAAGAGCTTGTTGGTGTAGTAGTAGCAAAACTAAAGCAGGGAACGATTATTTTAGATCGACCACTCCATAGTATTTCGAGTGTGATCAGAAACAAAACAGATGAAGTAATAGACTCTTCATTAAAATATGTAACACCACAATCATTAGCTTCATCAAATTTTTCTTGGTGGGTTCCGTGGTTCATTAAAGATTTGGGCAGTCTCTTATATGCCTCTTCTCGAGAATCTATCGCATCAAGCGTTGATTATACTGTTTTACCCGCAGTAACACGAGGCAATTATACCCCATTTGGCCCATCTCCCCTTGAAAGTGCTCGTATAATTCAACCGCATAACTTCAATATATTGGTGCATATTCAGAATCCTGACGATGTGCTCGGCAATGATGCAACGGTTGCTGATTTTTGCAAAAATCTTCGTAATACGAATACCTATTATTTGGTAAAAACAGGAACTGGACATAATGGTTTTAATCGTGAGATAGCGCATATGTTCAATGCATTCCGCATTTATTTTAATACTATTGAAGATCAAGATGTTACAGATGAACGTAAAAAAATATACATCGAAAATAACAAAAGCTTTTTTCAAAAGCTCCAACCGGATGATGCAACACTAACTGATTTGGTGACCCGTAAACATTGACGTGTCAATAAAAAAGGCCTACGTGTAGTAGGCCCTTTTGTTCATTGCATGTTACTTATTGCTTTTGCATGGTTTGCATATAAATATCAAACCACTCGTCATCATATCTGAAATCATCCACAAGATAGTTCATTGAACCTGCATACTGATATGCCTTAATCGGCAGTCCATACTGTGCAGCGGCATTACGCGCACCTTCAACATAGAGCGCAGAATCATCTATGAAGATCACCAATAGTTCACCCGATTCTAAACCAAACTGTGCGCATGTTTCTGCGTATACCCGTGCATAATATGCAGTGTGAGGTTTTACGTTGTTTTGTGCATCTGAACCTGCAGCGCCGGTGGATATGCTGGTATGTGCCGACACCGGTTCAAAGAGGGCCTTACCTTTTTTTGCACGTTGTGCATTTATTGAGTTCAACTTAGTTGCGTAGGTAGCAGGGTCATTGTTAGTCCATACTACATAGGGTACTTTTAACCGCGCTGCATAATCAATTACATCATGGTTCGGGATTACGGCACTCACGGCACCTCTGAATCGCTCTTTATCTGCTTCGGTTGCCCAGGTAATATAGCGTTCAACCAAGTAGCTGATAGATGCTTCAGCACCAATCACCGCTCTGCCTTGAGCATCATATACACGTGCATGGCCAAGATTATAGACATCGCGCCAGAATCCTGGCTTTATGATTACCCGTGTTGTTTGCATTGGATTAGAGCGTAGATAGTCTTTGCCCAGATTAAACCAATAAGCGGTATCAAAAAAAGATACAACTTTATCGAAATCAAAGGCAAAAACAACCTTTTTGACGTTTTTAAACGTGCTGAGATCGGTGGGTTTGTCTGTGGTTGCAAAGATCGATCCAGTGGCAATAAGCGCATAAAGCGCATAGATTTTATACATAGTATAAAGACCTCCATAAGTGAGCTAAGAATTTAATACCATTATATCATATTCTAACTGAATATCAATGGTGGCATCATGGGGGCACGATTCTCTGGCCCAAGCTCTTGCTGCGGGTTATAATTCTCGTATACTCTATAATTATGCCAAAAAAGGAGGCATTATGTTCAGTACGCGTTATTCTCTCATTTTCACCCTTATTGTTTTCTTTTCGTCACTCTGTGCGCATGAACCCGTTATTATTCATACGTTGTATGGCTCTGATGTCATCACCGAGCCGGTACTCATAGAGCTTCTGGAATCACGTGCGCTCAATAGGCTCCATCATATCAATCAATATGGGATCATGAAGTTTGTAAAGCCTGAAGAAGAGTACACCCGCTATCAGCACTCCGTGGCGGTATTGTATTTACTGCGCAAATATGGCGCATCGCTCGAAGAGCAGGTGATGGGCTTGTTGCACGATGTTTCACACACCGCATTTTCTCACGTTGCTGATTTTTTGTTCAACACGGTGCAGCATAAATATTCATACCAAGATACCATTTTTGCTTACTTTGTAGCACAAACAGATTTGCAGGAGATTCTTGATCGGCATAACCTTAGTTGGATTACCGATATCGCCGCACGAGATCAATTTAAAATGCTCAAAGATGATTTGCCAAAGTTGTGTGCTGATAGGTTAGAATACAATTTATATGGTGGCTATCTTGAGCATCTGCTTACCCGTGATGATATTATGATGATCCTTGAGTCGCTGGAGTATAAACACGGATCATGGATCTTTACCGATTATCATGCAGCGCGTCTGTTTGCAGATACGGTGCTCTATCTTTCTGAACATATCTGGTGTGCCGACTGGAACTGTTATATCTATTCAGAAACGGCAAAATTGCTTAAGTATGGCCTTGAACATGATATATTCTCAGAAGATGAACTGATCTTTTCTGATGATGCAACGATATGGCAGCGGCTTCATGATGCAGCAGCGAATGATAGCGTAATACAAAAACAGATTGCACGCATTATGCACTATAAAACAGGTTTTGATAGTGGCACGCCAGATGCTCATGATTATGTAACACAAGGCAAATTTCGTTGGATAGATCCACTCGTTATGACCAAAGCCGGCCCGCAACTGTTGAGCAGCATCGATAGAACCTTTGCAGAAGAGATACACACGCAAAGAACGCGCTTTAAAGAACCATACTATATTAAATACGTTGCGTGAGCTGCGACTGCAAGCGTTTCTAATTGAATAATCTATGCCGTGAGTGCTATGCTGTAGAAAAGTAATAACGGAAAGGCTTAGCATGGTATTTATTGTGGGGATGTTGTTTTTCAGTAGTTTCTGTTGTGCATCGGAAAATGTATCTTTGAGCGTTGATGGTACAATCATTTTTAACATTGAACGAGGTAAAAATAAAGATCCATGGCAACGATCTATCGATGCAAATTCTTTCGATAAAAATTTATTTGTAATGCATGAAGATCTAGGTTCGGCTCTTTTTAGTGGGCCAATTACTATCAGCTATGATCGCGATGATACTATAGACTATACAGACCCACAAGGTTTAGACGATGTGCTAAAAGTGATAGGTAATTTTGGATATAATACGCAAACCAGCACAGTTACAGGCAATAAACAAATTTACGACATGAGCACTCTTGAAAAAGCACTCGAAAAAACGAAGCAATATTATGTAAGTAGTACGGCGAAAACAGTGCAGCAATCTTTATTGTGGGCGCAAAAATTACAGTTACAAGAAAGTTTTAGCAACGTACTTGTTGATGTGTACGTTGATGCATTATTAAAAACTGATTTTATTAAAAATGCTCGGGATGCTCGATACTACTTGCCGCTTACCGTTGATCTTGATAAAAAAGTGGCAAAAATTTTAGTGCGTCAGATATTGAAAACAGATTTTTCTGATCAAAGTAAAAACTATTCTTTACAAGAATGGCATGGCAATTTTGATCGATCATTCAAAAAAGTTTTGATAAAGAAAAACGACAAAGAGGTGATATTGTTTTTTTCTTTTGATGGAGCAACAAGTCAACTTTCAACACCTTTAAGTGGAAGTCCAGAACAGTGGTGTATTTTTGATGCAGAGCATATATCTGATGCTTGCTGGGTCAAAAAACAAACTTACAAATGGGATTGGGCATCTAGAATGCTTTACATATCAGATTATATCTACGATGATAAACATATTATAACCGTTGGCGCGGATGGCTTTGTGCGGTTATATGATGCAAAATTTATTATTAATCTTGGGACATATCAAGTCCAGCAGAAAGATGCAATTCAGGTCAAAGAATTTAATTCTGATGTGTCTGACCTTAAAACCGTGCATAACCAACATGATGTTCAGCTTAAATATCAATTGAGTGACGCTTCAGTTATAGCTGATGCATCAGGATTAATGTACCTTGGCTTAGGTAATGCGCTTTATAAGATGCGTGTTCAAGGTGATAAGTTGTCTATCGAAACTGCAACCATAGTATCAGATAACCCGGCGCAAATCAGTGGATTATTTTTAAAAAATGATACCATAGTGGTTACCTATAAAAATCAGCCTTCAAAAAATGTATTCTGGCAGTGGCGCGATCTCGAAGAAAAGTATGCTTATTATAAAATTGTAGGCAATCAGTTCAGTCCTTATGGAGATAATCCAGCAGGTTTTGAAACACTGAACGTTACATGGCGTATACCCATATCTGATAAAGACAAGGTAGACAAAAGAAAAAGCTTTTTGATTCCCCATGATGATAAACTTATAAGTGTTAAAGATGTGTTTATAGCACGTGGATTAAATGAATGCGATAATTGTTATGATGTTACCTTTGATGATGAGTTTCAACAGCTGCTCATGTTAACGAAAGATCAAACATCATATGCCGGCCCGCTTCTTTTTGTTCGAAAATATGATGTTATACCGCTGCAATTAATGAGTTTTATACATGCATTGAATGAAAAAACCAAAAATATAAAACAAGATCAAGTGATAGTTGGAGAATCTTTAACGTATGATGCGCTCCTGTATATACATAATCATCACAAGCATTTAGCGCCGGCTTTACGTATTTCACCTAAATTTAAGCCTATAATCAAAAAAATACAGTCACTCGTTTCCTCAAATCCCATATCCAATTTCTACCGCTATGTACGTAACTCTTATTTTGCACTCGGTGGACATAAAAAGCGTGAATTTCAAATATATGGAGTGTTGTTAACGGGCGTTACTTTGGGGGCTATTCTAGCTGCCCTTAGGGCATGGAAAGGAATTCAGGTACCGCAGGTTGATCGTTATGGTATGCCTATCGATACGGATGGTTTCTCGTGGTGGAAGTATTTTTCAAAGCAGTAAATGTAACCAATAAGAATTAAGGCCCCATTTCGGGGCCTTTTCAATTACTGAGGGGTATGTTCTTGTTGAATTAAGTATGTTTCTATAAAATCCATAATCTGGCCGTCGAGTACCAATTCTGGTTGCGGTGATTCATAATCGGTGCGGTGATCCTTGACCATCTTATAGGGATGCAATACATATGAACGTATTTGTGATCCCCATTCAATCTTTTTCTTTTCTATGCTTGCCAGTTTTGCTTCTTTGTCTGCTTCTGCTTGGAGCGCAAGCTTGGCATAGAGCATTTTCATTGCCGTTGCACGGTTTTGAATCTGTGAGCGTTCAATTTGGCATTGCACTACGGTGTTGGTTGGAATATGGGTTATGCGTACGGCAGATTCCGTTTTGTTGACGTGCTGCCCGCCAGCGCCCCCGGCGCGGTAGGTATCTATGCGAAGATCTGCGGTGTTGATGGTAATAGCCGCTTCGCTTTCTTCGGGCATTACCAGCACGGCACAGAATGAAGTATGGCGCCGTTTATTTGCGTCATACGGTGAAATGCGCACGAGCCTATGCACACCTTGCTCACACTTGAGAAGTCCATAGGCATTTTTACCTTGCACGTAGAGCGTAGCTGATTTAATACCTGCTGCTTCACCCGATTGCACGTCAACCACGTCTACCTTAAAGCGCATCTCTTCAGCAAAGCGTACATACATACGCATCACCATCTCTGCCCAGTCTTGCGATTCGGTGCCGCCAGCCCCTGCATTAATACTGACAAAGCAGTTGCTGCTATCGTGGGGTTTATTTAAAAGAAGCGCGATTTTCAAAAGCGCCACCCGTTTGCGCAGTTTGCCCACTTCGGGTTGCATCTTGGTAAGCTCTGCTTCGTCGGTGCTAAAAAGCTCTATGAGTTCGCCAAGTTCTTGAAAGCCATCCGTTACATGAACGTATTCTTCTCTGAGCTCGCGCATACGTTCTAATTGTTGCGCAATCTTGGCGTGATCCTTATGTTGCCAGAAGTTTTCCTGTTCTGACGTTTCTTTCAGATCTATATACCGTTTTTCAAGCCCTGCGTTTACCCAGTATGATCTGATCACCTGCAGGTCCGGTTCCATACGTTTAAGCTGTTCTTTTAAGTCATCAATGAGCATGCGTATCCTTGGTCCCCCAAAAAGAGCTTTTTTGGGGGTATATTATATATAATGTGTATACGCACTAGTATACCGGGATCAGGATACGGGTAAAAGGAGGGGCGCAAACTTCTTTAGTTGTGCATAAAGTACGGTACTTACAAACCCTATCACCGTTTCTTTGCGGAGATCTTCAGAACCTTGCGGGAATGCTTGGTTGAGTTTTTCATCAAGGGAAGCGCCTGCGTTGGTGGCAAAGAACCACTCATATACGTTGCGCACAACCCATGAGGTAGTTATAAAGCCAATACCATCTATAGTTGCAGCGCCAAGGTCTGTTTGTGCAGCGTTGCCAGTAAGAGAATCAGTGACTGCTGAGCTTATACCATAGTGCAGCGCGCCCTGTTCCGTGGTGCGTAGAAGGTCATAATAGGTGTCATCGTTAATGGTTGCGCTCTTTTTTGCCAATTTCAGGAGGGTATATATAAGAAGAGCAGCTTGAGATTTGGTTGAAGAAAGGGCTGGGGCTAAGGTATCTACGGTTGCTACCTCCCCGCACAAGCTTATCTTGGGGGCTATAAGAAGGGTTATGAGGATACAATGTTTGAAAAAATGGGACATCATAGGAGCTCCTTTAGAGAAATGTTAAAAAAACTTTTCCCTAACGTACCGATTTTTTTATGTATTTTTCAAAAGTTTTATGGTTTTTTCAAAAAAATTAAAAAAATTTTAAAAAAATTTTTATTGAGACTGACTTGGGTGAATAGATCGATTGGATCGCTATTATTGAGGCGGTTTTTATGCTTTTCCATTGAGTTTTTTAGCCTTTTTTAAAAAAAGTTTAAAAAATCTTTTAAAAAAGTGTTGACTCTGCATGAGGTACGTGTATAATTTTACTTGTCTTTGACGGAAACGACGAAGACAAAAGACGAAACGATCCTTGAAATAACTGAAGAAACTAAAAAGTTTCTATCACTCCGAAATGATTCCAGTTTTAGATCTGTGATGGAGAGTTTGATCCTGGCTCAGAATAAACGCTGGCGGCGTGCCTAACACATGCAAGTCGAGCGAGAAAGCCCTTCGGGAGTGAGTACAGCGGCGGACGGGTGAGTAACACGTGAGAATCTGCCCTTTAGTGAAGAATACTCCTCGAGAAATCGAGGCTAATACTGCATAAGTCCCTTCGGGGAGAAAGATGGCCTTTTGCTGTCGCTAGAGGATGAGCTTGCGTACTATTAGCTAGTTGGTAGGGTAATGGCCTACCAAGGCGATGATGGTTAACCGGCCTGAGAGGGTGTTCGGTCACACTGGAACTGAGATACGGTCCAGACTCCTACGGGAGGCAGCAGTGAGGAATATTGCGCAATGGGCGAAAGCCTGACGCAGCGACGCCGCGTGGAGGATGAAGGTCTTTGGATTGTAAACTTCTGTTAAGTGGGAAGAAAAAACTGTTTCTAATACAAACGGGAAATGACGGTACCACTAAAGAAAGCACCGGCTAACTTCGTGCCAGCAGCCGCGGTAATACGAAGGGTGCAAGCGTTATTCGGATTTATTGGGCGTAAAGGGTGCGTAGACGGCATGTTAAGTCAGTTGTTAAATTCCCCGGCCTAACTGGGAACCAGCGGTGGATACTGGCGTGCTAGAGGATGGAAGAGAGAAGTGGAATTCTCGGAGTAGCGGTAAAATGCGTAGATCTCGAGAGGAACACCAATGGCGAAGGCAGCTTCTTGGTCCATATCTGACGTTGAGGCACGAAAGCGTGGGGAGCAAACAGGATTAGATACCCTGGTAGTCCACGCTGTAAACGATGATCACTAGATGTTGGTTTGACTTAGTCGGATCAGTGTCGTAGCTAACGCGTTAAGTGATTCGCCTGGGGATTACGGTCGCAAGATTAAAACTCAAAGGAATTGACGGGGGTCCGCACAAGCGGTGGAACATGTGGTTTAATTCGACACTACGCGAGGAACCTTACCTGGGCTTGACATGTTTTTGACAGTCGTAGAAATACGATCTTCTAAGTTTCGTTAGACAATTACACAGGTGCTGCATGGCTGTCGTCAGCTCGTGTCGTGAGATGTTGGGTTAAGTCCTCTAACGAGCGCAACCCTTGCCGTCAGTTGCTATGTGCTTAAGCAAAGCACTCTGGCGGGACTGCCTGGGAAACCAGGAGGAAGGTGGGGATGACGTCAAGTCATCATGGTCCTTATGCCCAGGGCTACACACGTGTTACAATGGCCAGTACAAAGGGCTGCAAACTCGCAAGGGTAAGCTAATCTCATAAAACTGGTCTAAGTTCGGATTGAGGTCTGCAACTCGACCTCATGAAGTTGAAATCGCTAGTAATCGCGTATCAGCAACGATGCGGTGAATACGTTCTCGGACCTTGTACACACCGCCCGTCACACCACGAGAGTTGTTTGTACCCAAAATCGCTTTAGCTAACCCGTAAGGGAGGCGGGTGCCTAAGGTATGGGGAATGATTGGGGTGAAGTCGTAACAAGGTAGCCGTAGGAGAACCTGCGGCTGGATCACCTCCTTTCGAGGGAGATTAAGCTGAGATATTTAATATCTCATATATTGGTGTATACAATACTGGATCATTTCGGAGTGATAGGCTCCGGTACCCGCGGGCCTATAGCTCAGGGGTTAGAGCACCCCGCTGATAACGGGGAGGTCAGTCGTTCAAGTCGACTTAGGCCCACCAAGGCTCTAGCCGTTCTTAAATTAGGCTGTAGGCTTTGAACAACGGTCTGGCAATTGGGGGTATAGCTCAGTTGGTAGAGCGTCCGTTTTGCAAGCGGAAGGTCAGCGGTTCGAATCCGCTTACCTCCACCAATTTAAATAATAGTTTCTTCAGTAATTACTGATCTTTCGCAATAAAATGGTAATAAAAAATTGTTGTGATCTTTGAAATATTTGTAAGTAGAATACCTAAGTTAATAAGTCATTAAGATTTGTGGTTAATTGAAAAGGGCTTTTGGTGGATGCCTTGGTATCAAGAGGCGATGAAGGAGGTGGAAGGCTGCGATAAGCTTCGGGGAGCTGTCAATCAAGCTTTGATCCGAAGATTTCTGAATGGGGAAACCCATCTTGGTAAAACCAAGATATCTGTATCTGAATATATAGGATAAAGAAGCGAACGGCATGAACTGAAACATCTAAGTAGTGCCAGGAAAAGAAAACGAAGTGATTCCCTCAGTAGTGGTGAGCGAAAGGGGAAGAGCCTAAACCTGTATTGTGTAAGCCTGTATGCGTTGTGATATGGGGGTTGTGAGATATGTCGTATCGACAGTTCAGTGTCGATGAATTATGTGTGCATTTAGTTGAATAGCTCTGGAAAGGGCAGCCAAAGAAAGTGACAGCCTCGTAAACAAAAACTCCATACATCGTTTGTATATATTCTCGAGTATCACAGAGCACGTGAAATTCTGTGGGAATCTGCCCAGACCATTGGGTAAGGCTAAATACTACTTGATGACCGATAGTGAACTAGTACCGTGAGGGAAAGGTGAAAAGAACCCCGGGAGGGGAGTGAAATAGAAACTGAAACCAATTGTCTACAATCGGTGGAAGCGCAGTATACGTACGCGCAACCACGTACCTTTTGCATAATGAGCCAACGAGTTATCATGTATTGCAAGGTTAAGCTTTGAAAGAGTGGAGCCGTAGCGAAAGCGAGTCTGAATAGGGCGTTAGTAGTATGGGGTAGACCCGAAACCTAGTGAGCTATCCATGTCCAGGATGAAGTCTCGGTTACACGAGATGGAGGTCCGAACCGGTGTGGGTTGAAAACTGCTCGGATGAGGTGTGGATAGGAGTGAAAGGCTAATCAAACTGGGAAATAGCTGGTTCTCCCCGAAATATATTTAGGTATAGCCTTGTTGAATTCTCTATGGCGGTAAAGCACAGTTAAGAAGTTTGGGGACGCAAGTCTACCAGGTCTTTACTAACTCTGAATGCTATAGTTTTTGAAGACAGGAGACAGACTGTGGGGGATAAGCTTCATAGTCGAGAGGGAAACAGCCCAGACCATCAGTTAAGGTCCCTAAGTATTCGCTAAGTGGTAAAAGAAGTGAAAATACACAGACAGCCAGGAGGTTGGCTTAGAAGCAGCCATCCTTTAAAGAAAGCGTAATAGCTCACTGGTCAAGTGTTTTTGCGCTGAAAAACGAACGGGGCTAAGCGAATCACCGAAGCTATGATGTGGTAGAAGCTACGGCAACTACCAGGGGTAGGGGAGCGTTCTTTAATAGATACAAGTTTGACCGTGAGGACAGATGATGGGATTAAAGAAGTGAGCATGTTGGTATAAGTAACGAAAAAATAGGTGAAATTCCTGTTCGCCGTAAGCCTAAGGGTTCCGTGAGAACGGATTATCCACTCAGGGTTAGTCGATACCTAAGCCGAGGCCAATTGGAGTAGGCGATGAGAAGCAGGCTAAATATTCCTGCACCACTGTAAAACGTTTGAGTGAAGGAGTGACGCAGTAGGGTAGGTTAACTGCAATGTATGGATGTTGCAGCTAAGCAGTTAGATGGATCGTGTAGGCAAATCCGCACGGTCGTTACCCTTGAGATGTTACGGGCATCTTTATCGTAATTGAGCGAGATGTTTAGCAGATCCCACGCTGACTAGAAAAGCTTCTAGCGAGTTTGTACAGTGATCGTACCGTAAACTGACACAGGTAGGCGGGCTGAAAATGCTCAGGCGTTGAGATAAGTATCATTAAGGAACTCGGCAAAATGGCCCCGTAACTTCGGGAGAAGGGGTGCCTGCTACGTTACTCTGGTTTTCCACAGGAAGCGTAGTCAGGTTGCAACAAAGAGGCCCAACCGACTGTTTAACAAAAACACAGGGCTCTGCTAACTCGTAAGAGGAAGTATAGAGTCTGACGCCTGCCCAGTGCCGGAAGGTTAATAGGAGATGTTAGCCGTAAGGCGAAGCTTTGAATTGAAGCCCCGGTAAACGGCGGCCGTAACTATAACGGTCCTAAGGTAGCGAAGTACCTTGTCGGGTAAATTCCGACGCGCATGAATGGCGTAACGAGTTGGGCGCTGTCTTAATGATATACTCAGTGAATTTGTAGTACCGGTGAAAATGCCGGTTACCCGCAGCAGGACGGAAAGACCCCGTGCACCTTTACTATAGCTTGACATTGATCTTTGGATTGATTTGTGTAGGATAGGCGGGAGACTTTGAAGCGTAGGCGCTAGCTTACGTGGAGTCAACCTTGAAATACCGCCCTTATTAGTTTGAAGATCTAACTCTATTCCGTAATCCGGAACGAAGACAGTGTCTGGTGGGTAGTTTGACTGGGGTGGTCGCCTCCCAAAATGTAACGGAGGCGTTCTAAGGTTCCCTCATGACGAATAGAAATCGTCGGTAGAGCGTAAAGGCAGAAGGAGAGCTTGACTGCGAGACATACAGGTCGAGCAGGTGCGAAAGCAGGACTTAGTGATCCAGTGGTTCTGAATGGAAGGGCCATTGCTAAACGGATAAAAGGTACGCCGGGGATAACAGGCTGATCTCCTCTGAGAGTCCATATCGACGAGGAGGTTTGGCACCTCGATGTCGGCTCATCGCATCCTGGGGCTGAAGAAGGTCCCAAGGGTTTGGCTGTTCGCCAATTAAAGCGGTACGCGAGCTGGGTTCAGAACGTCGTAAGACAGTTCGGTCCTTATCCGCTGTGGGCGCAGGGTATTTGAGAGGGGTCGTCCCTAGTACGAAGGACCGGGATGAGTAAGTCTCTGGTGTTCCAATTGTTCTCCAAGAGCAACGCTGGGTAGCCATGCTTATTAGAGATAACCGCTGAAAGCATCTAAGTGGGAAACTCGCCTCAAGATAAGATACCCCGTATGAGACTTCGGTCTTGTACATAGTAAGATCCCTTGAAGACTACGAGGTTGATAGGTTGGGTGTGTAAGCACAGTAATGTGTTGAGCTAACCAATACTAATAGATCGAATGTTTTAATCGCAGTTATTGATCTTAATGATTAGACCTGGTATACTACTTACAAATATTTCTCCCATGCACTTAAAATTTAAATAAGTTCTATAAAATTTCTGGTGGGTATAGTTGCGGGGACACACCCGTTCCCATTCCGAATACGGAAGTAAAGTCCGCAACGCCGATGATACTTGCCTGGCGACGGGCTGGAAAAGTAGGTACTGCCAGATTAATTCAAGAGCAACCATTCGTGGTTGCTCTTTTTTTTGTCCATTTTTTAAGAGCTCTTCCTTTTTTTCGTTACATTTATTGCAGCCATGCTACACTAAAAACATATATTATTATGTATTTTAGGGGGCTTTTATGTCACAAACATGCCAATTGGCGATGGTTATTTTGATGGTTAATGATGTTGAAAAAGCGGTTACGTTTTATGAAACGCTTGGTGCGCAAAAAAAATGTTTATTTCCCAAAAGCTGGGCTGAGCTGAGCCTAGAAGGTATCACTATAGCGCTCTGCCATACGGATCAGGAGCAGGGGCAACGTCGTACCGGATTAGTATTTGCGGTTAAAGATCTTATAGCTTTCCACGCTGAGCATAAGGCTACTATTAATTTTATAGAAGAGCCTATAACCAAGCTCCATGGAATCATGTCATCTCTTCAAGATCCGAGCGGCAATATTATTGAGCTCTATCAAGCAACCCCTGACAAGGTGCGTGAATTCATGGAAAAACAAAAGGATGCCGGGTGCTGCAAGGGTGAAAAATCGCCTGAAGAAGGTTGCCGTAAAGACGATGATAAGAGCGGAGGCGCTTGTTGTTAAGCATCCAAAGTGCCTAAAAGTTGAGTCACCTTCTATCAAGAAAAATGAGTTACTGTATAATGATATTAAATAGTAACTCCAAAAAGCTGTATAAGCAGGAGAAAGAGCATGTTTGAGAATCAATCATTCAAGCCAGCTGGCGATCGTATACTCGTAAAGCGTGACGCTATCGAAGAACGCTCTGCTGGTGGTATTTATATCCCTGATTCAGCGCGTGAAAAAGAGCGTGCACAGGGTGGCATCGTATTGGCCGTTGGTGCTGGTAAGAGAGATACCCAAGGCAATCGTATCCCCGTTGAAGTAAAAAAGGGTGACCGTGTCTATTTTGGTAAATATGCGGGCACAGAAGCAGGTAAAGATACTGATGGCTTAGAGCTTATCATCATCCGTGAAGATGAGCTTCTTGGCGTTATTGAAAAATAAAATTTTAAATAAGGAATATTGTTATGGCAGCAAAACGTATTGAACATGGTGCGGTAGCACGTGAAAAAGTGCGCCGTGGCGTTGATGTGTTGGCCGATGCAGTAAAAGTAACGCTCGGGCCCAAAGGTCGTAACGTTATTATTGGTTCTGCATATGGATCTCCAAAAATCACCAAAGACGGTGTAACCGTTGCAAAAGAGATCGAGCTCGAAGATTTGCTTGAAAACATGGGCGCCCAAATGGTGCGTGAAGTGGCAAGTAAAACGGCTGATGTTGCGGGTGATGGTACAACCACTGCTACCGTTCTGGCACAGGCTATTTTCCGTGAAGGAAACAAGTTTGTAACAGCGGGTGCAAATCCGATGGAACTCAAACGCGGTATCGATAAAGCGGTTGAAGCCGTTGTAGCGCAAATTCAAAAAAATGCGGTAACCGTAAAATCACGCACTGAAGTTGAGCAAGTGGCAACAATCTCTGCAAACTCAGACGCTGCTATTGGTAAATTGATTGCTGATGCTATGGAAAAGGTTGGCCGCGATGGCGTGATCACCGTTGAAGAAGCAAAAGGCATGAAAGATGAGCTTGATGTGGTTGAAGGTATGCAGTTTGACCGTGGCTACGTGTCACCATACTTTGTGAACAATCAAGAAAAAATGGAAGCGGTGCTTGATAACCCATACATTCTGATCTACGAGAAAAAGATTTCCAGCATTAAGACCATTTTGCCAATCCTTGAATTAGTAGCAAAAACGGGTCGCGCACTCTTTATTATCGCAGAGGATGTTGAAGGTGATGCATTGGCATCCTTGGTAGTCAATAACATGCGTGGTGTGTTGAAAGTGGCTGCAGCGAAGGCGCCAGGTTTTGGTGATCGTCGCAAAGCGATGCTTGAAGATATCGCTATATTGACCGGTGGCGCACTGATCTCTGATGATCTTGGTATCAAGCTTGAAAATGTACGTCTGGTGGACCTTGGTGAAGCAAGTCGTGTTGAACTAACCAAAGATACTACCATCATCATTGAAGGCCGCGGTAGCCAAGACGTAATAAAATCACGTGTGCAACAAATTCGCATGCAGATTGAAAACACCACATCAGATTATGACGCAGAAAAACTCCAAGAACGCCTTGCAAAATTAGCAGGTGGTGTGGCAGTGATTCGCGTTGGTGCGGCAACTGAAGCTGAAATGAAAGAAAAGAAAGATCGTATCGATGATGCATTGCATGCAACCCGTGCAGCCGTTGAAGAAGGTATTGTTGCGGGTGGCGGTATCGCCCTGATTCGTGCACAGCAAGCGGTAGAAAACGTATCGTTGACCGGTGACGAAAAACTTGGTGCTGATATTGTGCGCCGTGCGATTGAAGAACCACTTCGTATTATTGCGTCAAACGCAGGATACGATGCAGCTGTGGTAATCAATGCGGTGCGTGCAACACAAGGCAATCATGGCTTTGATGCACGCCACGGTGTGTACGTTGATATGGTACAGGCTGGCATCATTGATCCGGCAAAAGTAGCGCGTACAGCGTTGCAAAATGCGGGCTCGATTGCAGGCTTGTTGCTGACAACCGAAGCAACCATTACCGAAATACCGCAAGAGAAAAAAGAATCTCATGCGGGTCACGGGCATGGCGGCATGTGCTAACCTCATAAAGCATAAAAACTAGAAAAGAGCTTGTTTACTTTCGGGTAAACGGGCTCTTTTTTTTTGCCTGCGCAATCGTTATACTTGAGTACAACTTTATGTTATTACCAAAGGATTAGTAATGAAAAAGTCTCTTTTTTCCTTAGCCGCGCTGGTATTTTCAATACAACTCGATGCTATGTTTTTAGCCCGTAAAGCACAGGCTACTGCTCGTCGGCCTGTATCAAAACAGTCTGCGCGTCAAACTGTTAAACGTACCCATCATAGTGTGTATACAGAGTCAAAAAAATGCATATCTGATAAATCGTGCCCTGGGTTATCTGAACTTCGCACTTGTATTGCAAACCCAGGCTTCGAGGCAACCGATGCGTTGAAGATTGTAACGAAGATTCCTCATATAGAGCCAGAAGATATTTTGAGTGCAAATCATTGTATACAAAATAGTATCATACAGGATATTGTGCATAAGGCTTCACTGAATAGGAATCACGCGTATAAATATGCGCAGTTAATCAGTGCGCTTGGTGAGCGTGGGTGGTATGTGCATTATGATTGTTGCGAGGCAACATCACTGCATACCGCTGTTAAGCTTGATATGGTATCCGTTGCAAAGGCATTGATACAATCTTCTGGTGATAATCTTCTCAAGGATGATAAGCTCGGCAGAGTGCCGCATCATTACATTCAATCCCTTGATATGGCAGACCTGATACTCTCTAATTATGGTGTCGGCGGGCTTATCAATGCACAAGATCATGAAGGCAATACGCCGCTCCACTTTGCTACCGGTGAAACAGTAGAGTGTATGGTTTCATGTGGTGCTGATACACGCATAGAAAACAAGGTTCCTTTTTTTAAGCATACCTATCAAACACCATTGCGCAAAGCGGTATCGGATGCTGATATTGCCAAGTGCAGAGGATTTTTTCACACACAAAGTCCCGTTTCTTTTGTGAGTGATTTTGAATATGCATTACTCAAGAGGTATATTGCCATGCGTTTGTATGAAACGTCAGGTGAACTGCATCGTTTTGATAATAAATTATATCGTGAAATAGCATGCATACTTGAAGAATCACATAAGGGATAGAGTAAGCGTACATTTAAGCATGCGCTTTCTGAAGTATGCTTTTTTTTATCTGATTAAGCTGTTCAAAATTAAATGGCGTGTGGATGGTTTTCGATGAAAACAGTTCACGCGCCTGATCTCTTGCTTTTACGATAATGTCTGGTGAATATGCGGCGTGTATCACCTCTTTATTTTGGCGATTTATCCAATATTCATATTCCTTAAATGTAGCAACAATATCCCGTGCCTCACAGCGCATGGTGCGAATGCAATATTGTTTTTTCTTGAGATCGCCCTTGCAGCGATATTTTTCAAGCTCTGCAAGCACTATGGTATAGAGTTTCGCATCCCAGGGTGGCGTTTGTGCCGTAACGGGATGTTGCTTTTGTGCCTGCCATTCTGCATGAAAGAGATCATATTTTTTTTTCGTTTCGATAAGCGCATTTACCTTCATAAGATACTGTGCGCACTCAGAATTTAAATCAGATTCATTTTTGGGATAATAACAGGTAGTTTGGTAAATGCCGGGTATACCAAATGCGTTATCAGGTGTTTGACGAAACGTATATATGTGTGTTCCGATGCACCGACCTTTTTTTATGAAAAATTCCCGTCTTTGTGCACCTACCGTGTCTTCGCTCGGCTCTATGAGTACGCTATACACTCGATCATCCTGAGCTTTTTGTGTTAAAGAATCCGATTCAAAAAGAGGGAGCAGGGTATAAAGATTATTGTTTTTTATAGAATCAAGAGTGCCCTGAAGTGCGTCTGCAGCGATCGCTTTTTTGAGTGTGACATAGTTATGCATATCAACGGCTAAAAATTGGCTTACATTGCGTTGGAGCTCGGGGGATATGAGATCATTGGCTTTGGCGCTCTGCTGCTCCATCTCTGCAACCCATGCACCAAGTGTCAGTTGTGGTGAAGGGTGGTTCGGGTATTGCGTGTGTATGAATGACCAGAACGCAAAGCAGATACCCGCAATGCCGCAGCTTCCTATAAGGTAGGGATACGAAGGGGGAAAGAAAGAAACGGTAGAGATATGTGGCAATCGTGCGTAGGCGAGCTGTGTGGATGCCAAAATCTTGGTTATTGCCGATTGGCACGTGTGGAGCTTTGCGGTGAAGAAATCGCTCGGTGATTCGTGAGCGGAAAGAGTAACGCTAAAAGCGATAGAAAAAAGAGCATAACGCATACTGATAACCTCCGTGGCCATAAAGGTATTGATGTGGCCGTATCGTATGAGCTCCTTTAGTTTAAGGATCTTTACCTAAAAAATGCAAGACATAAAAAAACCCATGCCTGACTTTCGTCAAACATGGGTCATTTTTCTCAGAAGCGAGATTCTAAAAAATTAGAATCGACGCATTGGGCGTGGTCCGCGTGGGCCTTGTGAGCGTTGTGGCGCTGCACCTTCTTCACGGGGACGAGCTTCGTTAACAACTAGCGCACGGCCATTGAATTGTTTGCCGTTTAGGGCTTCAATTGAACGGTTTGCGTCAGCGTCATCAGCTATTTCAACAAATCCAAAACCACGTGCTTTACCGGTCATTTTGTCGATAATAACGCGTGCTGAAAGGACTTCACCGAATTCTTCGAACAGTTCGCGTAAGTTAGTGTCATTAACACTATACGCTAGATTTCCAACATAAATTTTCATAGAAATACATCAGGAAAAGGAATTAAAAAGATAGAATTACTCTGTTATAAGCGCTTATAACAATTACAACTATACCAGGGCTTAAAGGGTTTGTAAAGAATATATTTTAAATGCTGATATAAACACCGTAGAATCGGGTGTGTCAGATCTTTGGAATCGCCCTCTAGCCGCGCATAACTCATTCTGGCACACTAAGAGGCAAGTTTCAACCCTATAAAGGAATTTTTTATGAAAAAATCGATAGTGTATGGCCTTGGATTACTCGCGGGGGTAGCGGGGCTTAATGGTATGGATAATGAGCAGCCATTTCCTTTCTTCGAATTGCCTTCTGAGGTAGGGGGGGTGATTATAAATTTTGCTTTAGATGCCAAACAAAAATCCTATCGAATGGAAAATAGTAGGTTCGAGCAGCTTTGTATACCGTATACCCTCCGGCCTATAAATCCTATTGTGAGTACGAATACTGGAGATGCGGTGCCAGAGACGTGGGAGCCAAAAGAAGGGACGAAAATTCTTTTGGACCATCAATTATGGTTTCAAGCATATGATGGATCCTTGCGCCTTGATCATGATACTGCTAACAACCATGATAATATTAAGTTAGGAGATTTGGATGTATATAAAACAACGATATTTGATGGTATTAACCGGCAGCGATGTGCATTATTTATAACAAGCAAAGATGAAAAATCTAATATATTTTTTTTACGCCAATCTCCTGTTGATGCTGAACACGTTGATCATAAGCACAATAAAGTACCCTTGCGTCTTGTGATACCTGGTTATATACAAAGTGTTATGCTGCACCCCGATGAAAATCGCATTATGTATAGTTTCAAAGCACCATTAATATCTGATGCGATGGATGTAGATACAGAAAATAAAAAAAATGATTCGTTCTATTATGGTCTTAGTCTGATTGATGTGGATGATACTGATAAAAAGAATACCATTGCGTACCAAACATTAGATATTTTAATTGATAAAACGATATATCTGGGCGGTAATCGCTATCTTGGCCTTACCATCGAGGGCAAATTAGCGCATATATGGCTTAATGAGGATAATATGTTGCGACATAGCATGATCAGTCTTACCAAGTATGATAATGACCTTAAAAAGAATGTTCTTTCAGATTCAGTGGTAAAAGATATCGCGGTGGATGATAGTTATCGTACTAAAACAGGTTTGCGCCTTCGCATTGCTTATATCACCAACAAAGGCGAAGTTTTTGTGATGGATCTATCTCTTTTTAAAAAACCGACTCCGCTACTCAATATGATAGTGGCGAGCCCAGAAAATGTTTTCAGACTTTTTTATGATAAAGGTGAGCTGGCCGTGTTGTGTAGAGACAAATTTGGTACCTACCAAAATTTTGTACGCTGGCCAGATAATCTCGGTGCATTGTATCTAAAAACAGTGCTTGCGCAACAAGAACGAGAAAACAAGCATTCATAGATGAGTGATATTATTATTTTTGAATTACTCAACCCTATAAAGGAGTTTTTATGAAAAAATCGATACTGTATGGCCTTGGATTACTCGCGGGAGCAGCGGGGCTTAATGGTATGGATACCGAGCAGCCGTTCCCTTTTTTTGAGTTGCCACCTGAGTTGCGTAACCTCACCATAGATTTTGCTTTAGAGAGAAAAGAAAAATCCTATGAAATGGTAAATGGCACGTACGAGGGCCTTCATATACCGTATACCTTGCGTCCTATAAACCCTGTGGTTCATACCATTGAAGGGGACCAAGAGCCAGACACTTGGGAACCTAAAGAGGGAGCAAAAATTTTGTTAGATCAGCAGCTATGGTTTAACAGACGCAAATTGTCTCAACATAAAGCATATCCTGTGCATAAAATTCGGCTTGAACATGATTCCGAGAATAATCATGATATTTTTTTGACTGAAGAATACCACGACTCTCAATTCACGTTATTTGACGGTATCAATAAGAAGCGATGCGCCATTTTTGCATTGACCGCTCCTTCAGACGGATACGTATATTTTTTGCGACAATCGCCTGTTGGGCAAAGAGTTACTGTTGAAGAGAAAAAGAAACTATTTTCGCTTCCAGGTTATATCCAGGGCGCTATGCTGCATCCCGATGAAAATCGGATAGTATACAGCACTATGATAAGTGTTAGTGATGAACCCTTTTTTTGTTATGAAATTACCATTATTGACGTAGACGACAATGATAAAATACGTACGGTTGCATCAAAGCAGTTGGATGTATTAATCGATAAAACGATATACCTCGGTGGAAACAGGTATCTTGGTCTTACGTCTGAGGGTAAGCTTGCCCATATATGGCTTGATAAGGATAATAAGTTGAATCATAGTATGATCAATCTGACAACGTATGATAATAAAACTAAAACATGCACACCTTCAGATTCAGTGATTAAAGATATCGCGGTGGATAATAGCTGCTGTATCGAAAAAGATTTGAGGCGACGTATTGCCTATATTACCAACAAGGGTGAAGTTTTTGTGATGGATTTTCGCTGTTTTAAAAAACCAATACCACTATTAAACAAGGTGGTTAAGAATGCAGAAACGTTTTTCAGGCTTTTTTATGATAAGGGTGAACTAGCGGTGTTGCAGAGAGACAAACGGGGTAGCTTCCAAAATTTTGTGCGCTGGCCAGATAATCTCGGTGCATTGTATCTAAAAACAGTGCTTGCGCAGAAAGAGCGTTCCTCACAAAACTAATCATGTACGTAACGCTATAATCTATAAAAGTCACTCATTATGAGTGGCTTTATTTAAAAGCTGCCGCCAAATTTAAGCCAGCCGCCCCATGATGGCACAGGGCGGTTCAAGTGCGCTATTTCTGTATAAATGCCGCCACCGAAGGTAAATTGAAGCTTGCCACAGTTTTCATGGGCGCCAAAGCCTAGTAAAAACGTATGGTTCAAGGCGCTGCCTGCAGAACCGCTATAGATATTCAGATCACTTTCTTTGATGGTCACGAAGGTTTCGTCATTAGGCGCTTGTGTTTTGATCGTACTGAGCGAAGCTGATTTGCCCTTGGTTGGATCATTTGGATCTAGTTTTCCGAGAATACCATATTCGGTGCGGAATGGGTCTTCCAGCTTCATAAATTCTTGTGGATGGCCCCACAGGTTGTAGCCGATCTCAACTTCATACCAGTTGTGTTTATACCGGAATCCACCGGCAAAATTAAATACGCCATATGGCCGTACGTGCATTTTTTGGGTCAGTACGTTTACGCCGGGAGTTGCAACGCCGGGCGTGCATTCTTGGGTTAAGAGCATAAAGCGGCTCCATTGACGATGATGCAGATCGAGGGTGCGGTATTGTGTGTTTTTGAAAAGATAGGTACCATCAAGCATTAAAAATAGTGCCCAGAGTGGGCCTGGATGCGTGCGGTTAAGCCTGATTTGCATATTCATACCGCCATTAAAGCCAACGTGATAGCGGGTGCCCACGTAGGCATTGTAGAGATATTCAGGGTCTGGCTTAGGTGCAGCGGGTATTACAAGGCCTGAATAGTAGACGAGAAAGTTATCGTTATCGTTCAAAAAAACGCGGCCAAAACGAAACGTAACATCGGCTACAGCGGTTTTTTCACGTGGACCTGCAATTTTATCATAATCCCAAGCTGGTTGGGCGAATGCTTCTAAAATATCGTGCGGGAATTCTGGGTTTGGATTTTGCACACCCATTTGGAACAGATTCAAATTGGTCATCACATTGAGCACCGGAATAGTCGCCGATACAAAGCATTGTTCAAAAAAGCTATGTTGGATGACTTTGTCGAGATTCTGGTGATAAGAAAATACCCCGCCATACTGGCGATGTTCAGGGCAGATCCCAAGATAGCCAGAAAAATCTGCGTTCAATCCAAGCCATTCAGCACGCACATCGCGTGTACAGGCCAGTGGACTATCGTCACCCGCCACTAAGAGCTGATTTTTGCCGTGGATTAAGAAATACCGTGCATATTTACTCTGTGCAAGATCGTTATCTTGCGAATGTTGATACACAAAATAGCCCTGTGGCGTACCGCTTTGCTCTTGATCATATTGCAGAGGATCAACCAACTGATGAAATACTTGTATCAAATCAGAGCCAGGACGCAAAATATCAAATGTGCGGCTAAAATTTTCATGCTGCTCTGCATGCACTAAGAGTGCAGAAAGTGCGCAGAGCGCTATTAAAACCAAACGGAGCGGGTGCTTCATCGAAATCCTCTTTTTCACAATTCTGTTCCAGTCTAGGAAAGAATACGCATGAACACAAGAGCAGATACATTTATAGTTGCTTCTCATGTATAAGCATGCGTTCTGCAATTTCTTCAAATAACGGTGCAGTAACGGTTGCGGCAAAAAGATCACCGCGATTTGCTTCTTGCACAAAGGTAACAATTACCCGTTGATAATCATCTTTTTGTACAATGCCAGCACACGTATATCTATTTTTTGTTTGTACATAGGTGCCATTAATAAGCATATTTGCCGTACCGGTTTTACTAAATACCGTGCAACCATGCACATTCGCTTTTTTCGCCGTACCAATCTGTGTGGTGCGGCGTAACATTTCTTTAATAACGGCAATAGTATCAGCATCATAGACGGGTGTGGTGGGTTGTGTGTAAGAATTTTGCATAATAATGTGAGGATTAATGGGAATGCCATCTCGTGCAATGAGTGCAAATGCTTTGGCAAGTTGTAGTAATGTTGCCGTCACTTCATAGCCATAAGAAAGGGAGATGATCGATTGCTTTGACCAGTTTGCAGGAGAATTTACAAAACCGGGCGCTTCTCCTAAAAGTTCAATGCCTGTAGGCGTACCAAATCCAATCTTTTTATAATGGGTATAGAGCTTTTCGCCAACCCGGCGTGCTACAATCGCAATACCGATGTTATTTGAAAAAGCGATCACATCTTTAAAGGGTATAATGCCATGAGGAATTACGGTATTAATTTTTCGTCCTTCAATGTATGTCGTTTTACTATTTTTGCAATCGATCTCTTCTTCGGGGGTTACCACTCCTTCTGCGAGTGCTGCAAGGGCGCTGAAAACTTTAAAGACCGATCCAAGTTCATACGTATTGGTGACGGGAATGACTTTCGTATGCTCAAGGTTCAGGAAATCTCTCTGCTGTGGATCGAAATTGGGCACGTTAACCATCGCCAAGATTTCACCATTCTGTGGATTTAAAATGATTGCAGCCCCTTCTCGGGCGCCAAATTTTGATACGGTATTGGCTACTGCTTCATGCACAAGAAACTGCAATGTACCATCGATAGTGAGTTGTAAAGGTTTTCCTTCGGTTCCCGCATCAACTGTTTCGCAGCGTAAATAATGGCCAGAGCGCGCATCTTTTTCTATGCGCACAGTGTGAGGCTTTCCTTTCAGCTGTGTATCATATTTTTTTTCCATCCCAAATAAGCCATTGTTATCAATATCGGTGATGCCGATGATTGATGCTGCAGATGGTACAGGATAAAATCTGCTCGGTTCGTGTAATATATGTATATCTTCAAGGTTTGCTTGAGATATCTGTGCTATCTGTTCGGCTGTTAGATGGCGGGCGACGTATAAAAATTTTTTCTGATTATGATTTTGTAATCGTTGGTATGCGGTGGGAAAATGCGTTTTTAAAAATGATTCAAGCGCAGGTCTATTTTTAATTTCGGTTGGGATAACGAATGCGGCAAGGCTTTCTTTATTGAGGGCTAAATACTGTGTACCGGTGCGATCAAGAATAGGCGCGCGTGGTGGATATTCGGTAATGCTAAAAAAGTATTGCTTTTCTCCGCACTGCGCATAAAACGTATGATTGATGATCTGGATCCAGAAAAGTTTGCAGAGTATTATCACAAAAAAGATAATCCCTGCTCCAAACAGTGCTGCGCAATGGGATCGTGAAACCTGTGCGTTCATAGATTGATACGTTTTAAACGGTTAAGTGCTAAGGGCTTCATATGAAGCTCTTCTTGCGCATATTTTTTTATCTGCCCTACATCTTTGTGTGCACAGAGTTTTTGCCGTAAAAGCTCTGCTTCATGTTCAAGCTTCTGTTGTTCGGCAAGAATGCTGCTGTGGGTATAGCGCAAATGGGTCATGCGGGCATGCTTATAAAGTTGAGCTCCAATAAAAGCAATATTAATGGTGGTAAACATAATGAGCATTGAACGCTTGGTCACGCGATATCCTTTGATAGTTTGTGTATCACGTTTACTCTAAATCCGTTCGCAATCAGAGGGCAAGGGTTTGAGAAGAGAGCTTGTATTACTTTTGGCGTGTATTTTTTCTAATGAGTGATCGCTATGATCAAGTATGTTGGTGAACAATATAAGGCTATTGTTGCGTAACAATAGCCTCTTTTCATAAAGAAACAAATTTTTTTATGCTTTGCGAGCTGTGTAGAGAGCTTGCTTTAACGCATTAGTGCTTGTGTTGCCATATTTCCAGAGGAAAACAAGTGCAGCAAGCCGTGCGCTGCTTTGGATGAACATTTCTTTTTGGCTATATATCGCTTCTTCTTTAGTTAAATAGCCTTTTTTACACAAAAATTTATTCGTAATCACCGGTGTTCCGCATATCAATGCTGCACCAGCAAGGGGACCAAGAGCCCATACGCTACCTATGATTGCACCTTGCACGGTGCTACTTTTCATGTTTTTTAGCCATGATGGCATGCCATCAAATCCGAGAGCAAATGCACAAAGAGCAGGTGTTGAAACGGCAAGTAGAAGCCCACAAGGGTATGAAAGAACCGTAGCAGCCGTATGTATTGCGTTATAAGGCGCGCTGCCTCTGAAGGGTTTGCGATTATCTTCGCTTGCATTCATCGTGATAAGAGTAGAAAAAACAATAATTGGCACAAAAAGAAAATGAGCAGACGTTTGCTTCATATAAAATCCTTTTTTTGAGTGTGACTGGAAACCAAGTTGAGTATACGAATTTTTTGATAAAAAAGAAGGTTTGTAGAAAAAATTAGTTATGGGAGAAGATTTGAAGAAGTGGGCGGTAGGTTAATGCCTTAGAAAAAGTTGGCCTCTACTTCGCTCTCCGAGCTTTCTACTTAGCCTTACGGCTTCGAAGAACGGGTCGAAGAACAGGCCTGCCAGGCTTACGAAGTTTTAACGAAGTAAGGCCATACGTAGCCTTGGGGATTTGTTGTAGTCCAGCCTTCGTGTTTCGCTTGCACTCACTTACTACGGCGGACAACCTACGCTTACATAGTCAATTTTATTTTAATATTTTTATTCCACACCGTGTTGGCATGCCAGCCGTAGCTCTGTAAGAGCGTAGGTTGGTGCGCCCGAAAGGAGTTGAACCTTTAACCTTCAGATCCGTAGTCTGACGCTCTATCCAATTGAGCTACGGGCGCATTAAATACGAATTTCAACTTTATCTGAATACTTCTTGGAGCTGATATTCTACACTTTGTTTTATCAAAGTCTCCTTACCATTTGATATCAATTCCTTGAAAAAAATGGCCACGCCAGGCATTTCTGCAAGAAATGACTGGTGGAGAGAGAGGGATTCGAACCCTCGCGTCCGGTTACCCAGACTCTTGCTTAGCAGGCAAGCGCTTTAAGCCACTCAGCCATCTCTCCAAGCATGTAGTCAGAGAAAGATAGATAAAGAATAATCGGATTTTGCAGTTAAAGCAAGTCGATTTTTGGTTTTTTTTGATTTGTTGCTACACTGTTTTTTATAAAGTCATTCAAAAAAGCGATTGATGCTATGTTTACGTGTATGATCAAAGTCTCTCCTTCATCGGGGAGAAATGCGGTAGCATTCGATAAAAATGGCCAGCTTAAATGGCATCTCAAGTCTCCCCCTGAAGATGGCAAGGCCAATCAAGAGCTTATCAAATCGGTGGCCCAGGCGCTCAAAATTCCTCAAAATATGGTGACTATTGTCACGGGTGCTACGAACCGTACTAAGCTAATACGAGTTTCAACGGAGCATACCTATGAGCAGCTGCTGGATGCCCTTGGTATTGCAAAGCAATTAACGATTTAGCAAAAGAAAAGGTATTGATCGATGCCACAGTTTCGCTGGCGTGGGGTAACGCGTGATGGGGCATGGCGTTTTGGTCGTTCATCGGCCATTTCGGCAGAGCGGCTTGTGGAGCGTATGTTTCAGCGGGGAATTGCGGTCACCAAAGTCACGCCGGTAAGAATCTACTATCTATGGTATCGTGTGCCCACAAGTATGCAGGTTCAAAGCTTAGAGACGGTAGCCCTTCTTGTAGAGTCGGGCATGCCGCTTCATGAAGCCTGCTTGGTAACCTCTGAAACGGTTGAGTATCCCGTATTACAGGAATGTTGGGTAAATCTTGCCGATGGCGTTGAGCGAGGCGTAGGTATTGCAGAGCAAGCGCAGCTATTGAAAATTTTTGGCCCTTTTATTACACATTTGCTTGCAATAGGGTATCAGGCAGGAAACTTTGCATCAATGGCACGAATTTTGGCAGAGTATGCGCGGAGCTTGCATGAGTTAAAGGGCAAACTTAAAAGCGCCCTTGCAATGCCATTGATAACACTTCTTTTTGTTTTTGGTTTGTTATGGCTTATATTTGCATTCTTAGTTCCGTCGCTTACCACACTGTTCAGTCAATTTAACGCGGAAATTCCTTCAAGCACACAGTGTTTACTTACCCTGAGCGCTACGGTGCTATCACCATGGTTTTTTATCGCGCTGCTTACGTTTATTTTATTGTGTATTGCAGCTGTGTATGGCTTTAAACAGCATGGTTGGGGAAGTAGGGTGTTGCTTAAGGTGCCGCTCGTTGGTTCTTTGTATGCACAGTGGCAGCGCATGCTTTTAGTGCAAGCACTTTCAGCGCTGTTGCAAGGCGGCATGAGCCTGGTGGAAGCGTTGCAGGCTGTTGCAGAGCTTATCCCATCAACCATGCTGCGTCTTTATGCTTTCAATCTTCTGTATACCGTTTCTGGTGGGGTAACCTTAAGCGATGCGCTTGCCATTGCAGACACATCGTTGGCAACGCCGCTTATGATAGCCATGGTTCGCGTTGGGCAAGAATCAAATAAGATGCCAGCGGTGCTCAACACATTTGCAGAACGAGAATCAGCAGAGTTCATAGCCCGCTTACACCGTTTGACGATTATTATCCAACCTACCTTGATTATACTGCTCGGCTTTGTGGTGCTGGCCATTATTAGTGCTATCTACATGCCATTAATCAACATTGCGCAAGTGGTGCAGTAAGCGTAGCGATGTTTTAGCTAAAAATCTCATCATCAACGATCGTTATTTTTTTTATGTTCTCTATAAATTCGTTTGTATATGATAACGCTGTATCAGTGGAACATTGAAATAAATTTTTGATTTGTGTTGCAACAAGAGCGGTATGCCTATTGGGTTTGTTGATTATATTGGCAATGTTAACCTTACATATTCTTGTGTTCGCAATATGAGAGACTGTATAAGCTTGTATAACACACATAGAGAGCTTTTTGTAGCGCATATGGGCATAAATATCACGGCCATCACATATATCTTTGGGTTGAAAGTTTTTGAGTTTTTCTGTGTATTGAATGTCATACGCTAGCATTGCCAATCGATGCAGTGGGCGAATTTTTTTATCGCTTATGTACGTATGTAATTCTTGAGGCAGCGATTGACGCAATACGTGTGCATAAATTTCTATAAAATTTATACGCACGCGTTTTTTTGGTTTTGTATATACAGGGGCAGGGTACATCATTGGATATACGACACATTGAGTTTTTAAAATTTGATGTTCAATGGTTCTACTTTCTGCAATCAACTGCTCGGGAGCGATATAGCATGTTGGCGCTCCATAACGAAACAACTGTGCAACAACGTAGCGTGTTTTAAAGATTATATCTAAACCAGAAGCCATTTGCTCTGTGAATCTCATTGAGCCATAAACAACCGATACATCAGCTGATACTGGACTTCCATAAAGAGCCATGAGCTCGAGCAGATCAGCATTAAGTGGTTCTTGCCTAACAAGAGCTTTTCGGAAAAGTTCAGTGGCAATTTGCTTTGTTTTTCTGGGTAAATTTTCTATAGTACGCTGCATTTTTTGTGAAAGAGGGCATTCTGCTTTGGGAATAAAGCTATCGGTAGGTAGATTGTCTTGAGGTGTCATAGCTTCTATATGCGTAAAGAAGGGGATCGCGATAAGCATGCATAAAACAATAATCATGTGTAACTGGCCTCTTTTGGAAGTGTAAAATGGCATTAGTATAAGTGCTGTATCAAATCTTGTCTAAAGAAATGTGCAACATTTACTTAAACATATCATCAATATGTTTCCAGCTAATCACGGTACCCAGCGAGCGTGATTGGTTTTCGTCACCGCTATAAATAACGTAGCCATTTGGTGGCGTTTCTGAAATTTCAGCCCAATATTTTAAGCCATCAAAAAAGTTGTTGCTGATGGTGGTGCTGGATTTGATTTCAATAGGCACCAGATCGTTACCCTTTTGTATTACGCAATCTAACTCGTTGCCTGCTTGATTACGCCAGAAATATACATTCTGCGGCCGTCTACCAATGCTAAAGTAATGCTTAAAGATTTCACTCATAATCGTTGATTCCACAAGCCCTCCACGCAGATAGTGTGTGTGCAGCTGCTCTGGTGTTTGAATATCAAGCAATGAGCAGGCAAGACCCGAATCATAAAAATACAATTTTGGTGTTTTGATGAGCCGTTTATTAAAGTTAACATGGTGTGGCTGCAACAGAAATACCACATAACTTGCTTCTAGAATAGACATCCACGCTTTTGCGGTGCGTTGATCGATGCCGCAATCTACCGCGAGAGCGCTATAGTTCAATAATTGCCCAATGCGCCCAGCGCATAAACCAAGAAAGCGTTTGAAAGCGCTTAAATCTTCGAAGTTTGCAAGCTGGCGCGCATCGCGTTCAACATACGTTTGAATATAATCTGCATACCACATGGTTGGATCAAGATCATAGGCATAAATACGAGGATAGCAGCCTTTGAAGATAAGTTTTTCTATCGTTTCGGGAAGTATATTATTTACGCGTAGCTCAGCAATAGAGAGTGGTGGCAGGGTAAAAAGTGCAATTCTACCCGCTAATGTTTGTGATATTGCCTGATTGAGTAAGATGTTATGGGATCCGGTGATCACGATAAAGCCGGGCTTTGGGTATTCATCAACATACGTTTGGATATATGAAAGAAGTGCGGGAGCATGTTGAATCTCGTCTAAAATAACCCCATGTGGATTTTCTATTGAGGCAAGAAAACGCTTGGGATCGGTAATGGCAAAATCGCGCGTTTCATGATTTTCAAGTGATATGTAGCGATGAGAGGTAAATGTTGAGCGTGCCAAAGTTGTTTTGCCCGATTGCCGGGGGCCAAGAATGCCAATAACAGGCATTTTTTGAGCGATTTCTTTAATTTTTGATTCAATGGCGCGCTTAAACATGCTGACCCAATCGATCTTTATTGCTATTCTTGACAAGTTTAGCATAGCTATGTCATATCTGTCAATGGCGTTGCGAGATGCTTATATAATCAAACTTTTTAAAAAGCTGTTTGACGATTGATCTGCAACGGTGTACGATAATAAGCGTCTTTTCTGTAACATTGTATGCCGAGATGGCGAAATTGGTAGACGCACGAGACTCAAAATCTCGCGGTAGTATATACCATGTCGGTTCGAGTCCGACTCTCGGCACCACGCTTCGCTCCCTGCGGGGCTACGCCTGGCACAGCCATCCTTCGCAATAAAAATAATATTGGTAGCAAAATTAACAGAGCGAATGCGTGGGTTTGCACCCGGCATAGTCCGGTGTAGTGTAACGAAGCGGGACGACGACGGGCAGGTCACATTTTTAAGGAGAAGTTCTATGTCACACCAATCATGTGTTTTTTGCAATATTATCGATGGTAAAATTCCTGCCAATAAAATCTATGAAAATGAGCATTTAATCGTCATCAAAGATATTGCGCCCAAAGCGCCCGTTCATCTTCTTATTATCCCTAAAATTCACGTACCCGATGTGGCGTCATTAACAGAGGCGCAAGCGCCATATGCAGCAGCGGCATTGCTTGCAACGGCTGAGCTTAAAAAACAGCTTGCAGGCTCACAATCGTTCAGGTTAATCACCAACACGGGTGCTGATGTGGGGCAAAGCGTGTTTCACGTGCATTTCCATTTCTTGTCTGGCAAAAAAATGTTGGACTTATAAGGGCTTCATAGTAAGCCACTTGTTGAACATACGCATTACCGAATCGTTGAGCCCCAAACTGTGTATGCTTTGTGCATCAATCCAATCCAGGGCATGCGATTCCTCGCTGACTGTTATCTCCTCATCGCTCGTGATCTGCAGTAAGTAGCGAATATCATAATGATAATGTTCCGCTTCAGCCTTGCGGGCAGGAATCAGGTGAATATCGATATCAAATATCTCTGTGCTCACGGGCACAATTTCTTGAATGCCTGATTCTTCTTGCGCCTCTTTTATGGCAACGGCAAGTGTATTCGGATTGCCATCGCAATGGCCGCCCAGTTGAAACCAACGATTAAGCTTTGCATGGTGGGTAAGCAGTGCCTTGGTACCCGTTTTATCAAGTAACCAGCAGGAGGCGGTAAAATGGCCCACCGGCAGTGAACGCTCAAAGCAATCTTCATAGGTATTGAAAAAGCGTATCATCTCATCTTTAAATGCCTGCTCAACCTGATTATCCGGTTTATAACGCAATAGCGTTGCCAATGATTCTTTTCGGGTCATGAATTTCCTATGTTTAAAGTGTCTATACAGTATAAAAATTCCAAAAAAAAAGGCAAAAAGAGCCTTAAGATACTTTTGTCCTGATTGAAAAACTCGATCTGACTTGCTTTTTAAAGCGATCGTGTATAATCTGCAATTGAATTGCATTTTGTACGAAAAGGCGTTTTATGATATTTAAACGTGATATAGTTTCCCTTGTTATCAAAGCGGCCAGCCAATATCCTATTGTGGGGATTATGGGGCCACGTCAGTCGGGTAAAACAACGATTGCCAAGCAAACATTCCCTCAGTATACCTACGTAACCATGGAAGATCTTGAAACCCGTGCTGAGGCGATGGCAGACCCACGCAAGTTCTTTGCGACCTATGATTCGGCCCAAGGTCTTATCATCGATGAAATTCAAGAGGTTCCGGCGCTTTTTTCCTATCTGCAGGGGATTGTGGATGCATCGCCACGCAAGGGTTTTTATATAATAACTGGATCGCAAAACTTTTTGATGCATGAAAAAATAACCCAAACGCTGGCAGGGCGCATTGCGCTCTTTACTTTATTGCCGCTGACGGTTGGAGAGCTTCGTGATGCTGCGGAATATGCGCACAGTAGCCTTGAGGATATTTTATATACCGGGCTTTACCCTCGTATTTATTCAGAGCGTATGGATGTTGATTTTTGGTTTTCTAACTATGTAGCAACCTATGTAGAGCGTGATGTAAGGCAGGTTATAAAAATTGGCGATGTGAGCGCATTTCAGAAATTTATCAAACTATGTGCTGCACGGACCGGATCACTTTTAAATTATGCAGATCTTGCCCGTGATTGTGATATTAGTCCTAATACCGCAAAAGCCTGGATATCCATTCTTGAAGCGAGCTATATCATTACGCTACTGCAGCCATATCATGAAAATTTTGGCAAGCGGCTCATTAAAGCGCCAAAAATCTATTTTTATGATACGGGGCTCGTATGTGCGTTACTTGGCATTCGGAGCGCACAAGATCTTTTTGTACATGCTATGCGTGGTCCGTTGTTTGAAACATTAATAATGAGTGAGCTTCATAAGCTCTTTTTCAATAGTGGTAAACGCCCACCACTTTATTTTTGGCGTGATGTGCAGGGGCATGAGATTGATTGCCTCATAGAACGTGCATATCAAGAATTGATTCCTGTTGAAATCAAAGCTGGTATGACCATGCAGAGTGACTTTTTTAAAAACATCCTGCAATGGCAGGAAATTTCTAAGCAAACCTTGCAACCGTATGTAATCTATGCAGGTAACAACAAAATGCTCAAAACCCAGGGCGTAGCGTTGCCATGGTTTGCTATAAAAGAGATTGTTACGATCTGATCGCATATGTGATAATACCCCCCCCGTCGCTTGTTGCAAACTGAATAAGGTTTTTGTTAGTCTGATGGTATAGGGAAATTTTAAGTGGGGGTTTTCTATGTTACGTTCTTTTTTTGTGATAATTATGTTTGTGGCGGCACTTGTTCCGCAAGCTTGTCAGCCAATGAGCCTTTGGCAACGTGCTAGGGGTTATGTAAGCAGGCGGCCAGTTCAAACAAAGCCTGTTCTTCAACAGCGAGGTTATCAACGCGGTATGAGTTCAGTACAAAAACCAGAATCAAGCTCTCGAGCATTCTCATCAATGCAAAGCACAACAACAAACCTTACTGGAACGGTTCAGCCCCAACAAAGCTGGGCGGCATGGTTTAAAGGCTTGTTTGGAAAATCGACTATGCCGGTAGCGCAAAAACCAGCGCTTTCTTTAGATGAAAAAATGGCAATGATTAATCAAAAAAACGTAGCCCGTGTAGAAAAGGAGCTTGCTGAACAGTTAAGCACCTTTAAAAAGCGTATGTTTGAACACACTCGATTTATAGACATAGCTAAAAATTCTCGTCATGCTGGTGCGATAGCAGATCTTGTTGAGCGTAATGCTATTTTTATTAATACACCGATTGTCTTTGAAGACTACATGCGCGAACTATCAAAAAAACCTGTTCATGCTATGACTATACTCGATAAGATGTTGCGCACGCTTGTGTGCTATGATAATGAAAGGGTGTCTGATCCAATAAACGCATATGCGCTTAATAATCGTTCTCGCGATGCATGGGATGTGGAAATTGCATTAACCAAGAAGATCCTAAAGTTAGGTGGTAATTTAGGTGAAAATCCACAAGAATCTTTGTTTGAAATTCTTAAACGAAAAGCAATGATACAAGAATTATATCCCGAACAGTATGCACAATACTTTGAAAATAAGATTAATACTATTTTCGAAGATATAGCGATTCAAAATAATTTGGATTATAACCGTTTAGAAAAAGATGCTCAAGCGGCTGTTGCACGCTATGTTTTTAAGGAAAAAACAAATATACAACAAGCGGATAACAATTTGAAGAATTTATTGGGGGTGAAAGAGATACCTACAGATTGGAGATCTATTTATGAAATACTATGGAATAAAAATATAATAAGACATCCGCTTAAAGAGACTGAATTTAAAAAATTTAAAATAGGCAAGCATGATCTTGGATATCAATCAGTGATTGATACAGAAGCTGTTACGATACTTAAAAATTTTTATTATGCACACATGTATGATGAAAAATATCGTGATGTTAATGATGCTATTAATAGATATTTCATAGAAAAATTTGTTGATGGCAAGTTTAAAGATCCGAGTAGTTTTGTGTATAACAAGTCATTAAAATTTCTTGAAATCCCATACCAAAAAGAATATAACATTCTTGGTGTTAACGCACAAATGCCGTGGGAAGATGTTGTTATGCAATACGAAAAACTTCTTGCCGAAAATGATCCAACCTATGAAACTGATCCGATACAACGAAGAGAAAAAGAAAACCGCATCGAAGAGATTATACGCGCATTTAAAGCATTAGAGGCTGATCGCGTGCGTAAGCAACAAGAGCTTTATCAGCCACCGCTTCTTTATGCTGATACCGAACGCGAACAATTATAAACCCATGAAGGGCTTGCGAAATGCAAGCCCCTTTTACTTATCTAGACTATCAACGTTGATGTTGGTTCTGGATTGAGCGGTATTGATTGTGTTTCGATTCTAATCGGTGCACCTAAGCGTGCAAGGGTAAGTTCTAAATCAGCATAGCCGCGGCGCCAATGGTGCACCCCGGTAATGCGCGTGGTGCCTTCTGCCACAAATCCTGCAAGCACCAGTGCAAGTGATGCACGAATATCAGATGCGATCACGTCAGCACCGTGCAATGGTTGCCCGCCGGTGATTATCGCTTTGCTTGGCGTTTCGCACGTTGCATGTGCACCCATTTTTTGCAGCTCTTGAATATGTTGCAATCTATTTTCAAATACCGTTTCTTCAATCACGCTCGTGCCATGTGCCATGAGTTGCGCGGCAGACATAGGTGCTTGCAGATCGGTTGGAAATCCGGGGTAAGGAGCTGTTTTAATAGAAACAGCTTGTGGTGACCGTGCGTGTGCAATAAACGTTAAGCCAAGGCCGGAATTATCGGTAATTATGGTATGGCCCATTTCTTCGAGCTTTGCCAAAAAAAGATCCATAGTATCGGGCCGTGCATTGGGCAAAGAAAGTTTTCCACCGGTAATGGCGGCAGCAAGGAGCAGTGAGCCCGCTTCGAGTCTATCAGGCATCACGGTATAGTCCGCAGGGCGTAGGGGGATGCCGCCGTCAATATGAATGGTAGCGGGCACTTGCACGGTAATCTGTGCACCCATGCTTTGGAGCAACGCGATCAAATCAGTTATTTCTGGTTCAACCGCAGCGTTGATAATGGTTGTTCTGCCGGGCGTGCCAAGTGCTGCAAGCATAATGTTTTCCGTGGCGCCGACGCTTGGATATTCGAGCGCGATGCGGCATGGCGTAAGTTTTTGTACTTCAGCGGTTACCATGGAGCCATCTTCAAGTATTGTTGCACCCATCTTGCGGAATGCTTTTAAATGAAAATCGATGGGCCGTTTGCCAATTGCGTCACCACCAGGAAGGCCCACTGAGGCATAGCCAACACGCGCAAGGAGTGAACCCATTACCAAAATAGATGCGCGCATCTGCTGCATTAATAAAGCGGGCACCGTATTTTTTACCACGTGCGTTGCATCTACGGTCAATGTTTTAGAAACAGTATCATAGATAGCTTCAACGCCCACTGCCGCAAGCACTTTAATCATGATATGTACATCGGCAATATTGGGAACGTTGTGTAATCGCGAAACCCCTTTTGCTGCAATAAGCGCAGCCATCATCACGAGCGTTGCGTTTTTAGCACCGTGCAACAGTACTTCTCCGGAAAGTGGCCCCGATTTTTCTACCACAATAAACTCTTGCATCTGTCTCCTAAAGCAGAAATTTTTTTAAGTTATGCATCTGCAGTGTACACAAATGAAGAAAAGAAATGAATGGGCATAAAAAAGGGCGCCGTTTTACGGGCGCCCCATGAATTATAGCAACACAGCTTTTTATTCATCATCAGTGGTATGAATATTATAGAGCTTATAGCCTGCGTATCCTAGTGCACTATAGGTGAGCATATTAGCGGCAAGCTGTGTTTTGGCTCCGCCAAATAAATGTGCTTTGTTGAACTCATTTAACATTCTATAACCATCAATATCGGGTGCAAATGGAAGCAGATTTTTAAAGTTGAAAACCCCAGCTGTTAAAGCAGCAATTTGGAAAGCAACTTTTTGTTCTTTATTGAGTAAAGGTTTTTCTTTACTTGCGTGCCATGCTTCTGTGTAGGTTTTTTTATCAAGATGCTTTCTTGCTGCTTGCATATTTGCAAAGCGTAACATCATATAACTTGCCATCATGCCTGCAAGTGGGCCATTTGCAAAAACAGTAAATCGTGCAAACCTTCTCAAAGCGCCGTTGTCGTACCAATACGGTGTATCAAGGGTTATGTGAGCTCCCCGTAATGGATTCAATTTGAGGGTTACTTCTTTAAATTTGGTATCTTTAATTAAAGCTTTTGCGGCCACGTAGTGCCCAGCCTCATGCGTAAGATTTGCACCTAACAATAGAGCCCAGATAGTCAAAGCGCCCTTACCAGCACCTTTTGCTGTTTGAAGATATGAATTATTTTGATCTTGGCAGGTCAAATTAGAAGATAAAATGTTCATGATACACAAAAGAATAACTCCATTTTTATCTACAGTCACTTTTTTCCTTTTAAATTGAAATCAGTTAGGTACTTATATATATTACTATTTTGCTATTAATTGCGTCAATATACGGTACCACAGTAGGCAAAAGAATGAATATTTTCTTAGGTAACAAATTTGATTTTTTGAACAAAAAAAGGGCGCCGTTTTATGGGCGCCCTTGGGAATTATAACAAGCCTGCTTTTTTATGGAGCATCTTAATTTCAGTGTAGGTGAGCTGACGCCAGCCGCCGGAGCGGAGGCCTTTAGGGGTCAATCCCGCATATTCGCGGCGATCAAGCCGTTTAACGTGATAGCCAAACAGCTCAAAAATACGCTTAATAATGCGATTTTTGCCGCTGTGAAGGGTAACGCGTACACCCGTAGGGTTTTCTGCGTGGGTGCTTAAGCTATCAACTTTGATAAAACCGTCTTCGAGTTTAATACCGCGCAGTATGATTTCCATATGTTCGACAGTCAGTGCACGATCAAGGGTCACCATGTAGATCTTTTTTGCTTCATATTTTGGGTGTGCCAGGCGTTGTGCCAGTTCACCATCGTTGGTTAAGAGCATTACACCGGTGGTATCCGTATCTAAACGGCCAACAGGGAATATACGCTCTCTGACTGATGGTGGAAAGCAATGAAGCACCGTTGGGCGATTTTGTTCATCAGCGCAGGTGGTTACGAATTTACGGGGCTTATTGAGCACGTAATAGACCGGGGCTTCAGGCTGAACCCGTTTGCCACGATAGAGAACCTTATCATCAGCGCAGACTTTAAAGCCTGGCTCTGTGATAACCGCATTGTTCACCTTGATGAACCCATCATCGATCAGTTCAACCGCTTTACGCCGTGAACAGATACCCGCTTGTGCTATAAATTTATTGAGTGGCACAGCACTCTGACATCCATGAGACATATTAATACCGTTCTTAATACTATGATTTACTATCTATCTTACTGCAAAAACAGGCTTTCTACTATGCCCTATCCTATAATGCTGTATGTAATAGTCGCGAAAATCGGCTTTTATGATAGGATAAATCTTACTTATGGTCTATTATATACACATTTTTCAATTTGTAAAGATCTTGGCAATATGGCAAAGCAAAAAATAAGCTTTCAATGCACCGAATGTGGCTACAAATCGATCAAATGGATGGGTTGCTGCCCCGAATGCAAGCAGTGGGAAACGCTTCAGGAGGTGGTGGATACTCCTTCAGTTCGATTGGGAGGTTCTTTTACGCCTTCTGTTGGCCATAAAAGCCTTTTGGTGCCCCTGAATACGGTCACAAGCAAGGCGAGGGATCGCTTGCTGAGCGGCGTCAGCGAGTGGGATCGTGTGATGGGTGGCGGCATTATGCCCAGTTCGCTTATTGTGCTCACGGGAGATCCGGGAATCGGTAAATCAACGCTTTTGCTGCAGATTGCCCATCAGCTTGCAGCAACGCTCAAAGTATTTTACTTTTCCACCGAAGAATCATTGCATCAGGTAAAACAACGGGCGGAACGGCTTGATTGCCTTGATCATGAAATATTATTTTCCGATGCTGCAGATCTGGCAACTATTATTAATCTCTGCCACACAGAAAAGCCTGATCTGGTGATTATCGATTCGATCCAAAACTGTTACGTAAGCGATACGCACACGGTGCCTGGTTCTGTGGCGCAGTTGCGGGAATCCACCTTTCAGTTGATGCGCATGGCAAAAGAGCATGATATTACCGTGCTTTTGACCGGCCACATTACCAAAGAGGGTATGATTGCAGGGCCCAAGACCTTAGAGCATATGGTTGATGCGGTATTTTACCTGACGGGTGATGATCGCTGGCAATCGCGGGTGCTCCGTGCCGTTAAAAATCGGTTTGGCACGCTCAATGAGCTCGGCTTTTTTGAGATGAAAGAGGCGGGCATGATTGAGTTGCCCAATATTAATGAATATATCATCAGCGATATTTCACACTCGCCTGGGTCTGCCATTGTGGCGGTGATGGAAGGTTCACGGCCATTGATGCTTGAACTGCAGGCGCTGACCATACAATCAAAAATGGGAATTCCACAGCGGGTGGTTTCTGGTATGGATCAAAAACAGGTGGTGCTCATTGCTGCCATTTTAGAAAAGTATTTGCAGGTGCGCTTGAGTACCCATGATATCTTTTTTAAAGTGAGCGGCGGATTCAAAATAAAAGAGAGTGGCACCGATCTTGGCATTGCGCTTGCGTTACTTTCAAGTTATTTTCAACAACCACTGCCGGAACATGCACTTGCCCTGGGCGAAATTAGCCTGACCGGCCAGATTAAGCCGATTAATCATATCAGCACCTTTGTGCGTGAAGCGCAGAAGTTTGGCATGAAAAAATTATTCTTATCTGAGGCGCAAAAGGTTGAGCACTGTTCAATTAGCACCAAGCGTTTTAAAAATGTGTATGAGCTGTTGAGCCTGTTTGGTACTGAATAAAAAAGCCCCGCGTTTGCGGGGCTCAGAATATCGTGTGTTAAATCGCAGGCATTGAAGCTTTGTTTTTTTGTGCAAGCATAAAGAGCGCGGCGCCTCCTACTACGGGTACCGAAGCTGATGCAAAATCCCAGAGTCGGTTACCAAAAGCGGTAAGGTGAGGATTTGAGATTATATAATTGTTGGTTAATTTAAACAGATTTGGATTGTTTGTATTACTCTTTTTATTGTGTGTCTCAATTGCAGTAATTCGTTGTGATAGTGATGTTTTCCAGTATCCTATCAAGCTTGCGAGACTTAACGCAGCAGCACCATAAGTTACTGCGGCTGGCAAAGCGATAGGTGCTATAAGTGGTGCAAAACGCAATGCTGGCCATGCCCATGCTCCTGCAGCAGCAACAAAATCGCATGCTTTTGCTAAACGTGTTTGCGTGTTTAGTTTTAGATGTGAGTTTTCTATTTCACGTATGCAATTCTGTGTTTGTAAATCTTTGATAACATTTGTTAGGCGTGTTATTTCTGTCGCTAAGGGATTTATTGAATTGGTGTTCCATGTTAATTTTGCTTCCAACTTCTCAATATTATTTTTTAACTGTGTATGTGTTGTAGATAAATTATCAAATTCTTTTCTTAATTCAGAGTGGTTTTGTGTTAGCTCTACAAGTTGAGGGTTACACAAAGCTTGGATGTTTGACTTTGTGCTGCTGTTCGATATTGCAGGCGTTGAAGAGGTTGAACTTGATGATGAGGAAGATGGTGAACTTAATCCCGCATGTTTTTCTTCATCTTTTTTCTTGTCTTCTTCAGATTCATAACCTATTTCATTTTCGTCGTCCGCTTGAAATGACAGATCATCTTTTCGAATCAACTGATTGTTTTCCAGCTCATATGGATGATTACCTATGCAGCAATATATATCACTGGTGAAGTTAACGCGATAATTTTTACCATCATGTACAATAAAATGTTTATTTTTCAGTTCATAGCTGTTTTGATAATCTTTTGATTCGCATTGAATTTTTGAGGTATTAATTAATAACGGATACCATGTTGTGCCCTCATCGTCACTGAAATGGCGTTTATTATCAACGACTAACCAGTTATTATCTACTTTAGAAAGCCTACATGCATGTTCAGTATTGGAGCCGACATCTTTTACTTTTTGTTGGCCAAGGATTTTTGTGAATATTTTAATTTCATTTGCGCGCATCAATGTACCAGAGAACGTACATAATATCATTGCAGTAAAACTGTACATAATTTTGTGCTGTGTCATGTGAATCCTTATGAATGTGTAAAAAATAGTTTTAAAGACAAGCGTACACCAGTGTAACAAAATCATTAGCGAGTGCAATTGAAAATTACGCATAAAAAAAGCCCGGCAAACGCCGGGCTTTTAGAAGTTTATTCGAAAAACTATTTTTTGCTTGCTTCTGCTAGCATCCATCCAATAACAGCAGTTCCAAGTGCAAACTTACCAACAGTCAAACCTTTATTCCATGTGCTTTGCAGATTTAAAACGACATGCTTCGTAAATGTTTCCCATGTCTTAAAATTCGCTTGTTCATGTGTTTTCAATTTAGAGAATTCTTTTTTTTGGTCGTACCAACATTTTGCCAAAAACGCAGCTCCACATAG
Organism: uncultured bacterium; assembly: GCA_963704465.1. Lineage (GTDB taxonomy): Bacteria > Babelota > Babeliae > Babelales > Vermiphilaceae > MFD02979-c4. The sequence goes on along the minus strand of OY969901.1, from coordinate 953,246 downwards.
AGGTATACTCGCATATCCAGTGAACAATATTGATCCATATGTGGTTGCGGTAGCGAGAGCTGATATCGTGCCAGCTTTTGTAGCTAATGTTGACAAGCATACAGGTACTAAAGGTTTCACTGCTGCTGCCCAACCTGCGGCCAAAGGGGTGCTTTGAGCAAGCGCATTAACGGCTAAGAAACCATTGGTATATGTAGGGACAGCCTTAAGCTTTTCTAAGGCTGCCTTGCCTAATTCAGTAAAACTTTTACATACTGGCGTAACATTGCTTAATGATTCGCAAGTATGTAATCGGTTTTTTTGATCATTTAATTCTTTTTCTATGTCGCTAAGCTTTGTACCTACTGTATTGAACCCATCATATACGCTTTGCTCGGGGGCACTGTGTGATGCATCATAAAGTTTAACTTGCTTGGCATTAATGCTTTGAAGCGTATAATTCATTTTCTCTACGCGATCTTTTACAAGAGCATGATCCTTAAGTAAGGGATCGTGTATTTCACCTGTTCCAGTACCTGTTTCACCTGATTTCTCATCTTCTGTATTCATCGAATACATTGAAACTGTGCTTACACTTGCAATTAAACTGAGAGCTAATAATTTTTTATACATGTGAAATCCTTTATAGGGTTATAGAAAACTGCTTTCTCGAGAAGCATACATATTGTAACAAAAGCCATTTTCCGTGCAATCTATTTTATTATTGGTATGCAATATTATACCAGCCGGTATCTTTTACTACTGCATTGGTGGCTTGATAATTAATCGTAGTTACCGGATAGCGTGCACCGGCAAATTCATACTGTTTTAAACTGTTGCCGTATGCGGTGTTGCGTATGATAAACGCATCTACGTTGTTGCCCATGCGATTATAGATACCATAGCCGCGATTGGTGTGCCCTGCTGAAGTTGCGTACGCGCACGTATTATCGGTAATCGTGCATTGTGCAACATTCGCAAGCATTACACCTGCTGCAATACCGGCACCACCATCAATGCACTCTGCGTTATTGTGTTCAATAATGGCACACTGATCACCATCTGCTGAAGCATCACCAAGCAGATAACCTGCAGCAACAGAACCGCTATTTTGCGTGGCGTTATCTTCATTCACTGCACTAATTACGCGTGCAGAGCTTTGTGCAATACGTGTTGCATATGATGCCACGGTGGCGTAGGCTGCCACTTGTTTTAATGCATCGGATGGATCTGCGGTGACCATAAGATGTGAAATTGCAGCATCATATACTACGGTGTCTGTTGCGCGATGCGCATACAATCCATACACAAAGCGTGGTGCTGAGAGTGTGTGTACTGAAAGATTGGTAATAGTGTTTGCATGTGCATTATTTTCTACCAAAACACCATACACAATAGATGATGGATTAACGGTAGAGTGTGCATCATCGCGTGATGCGCGAAGATTGGTAATAATAGCGCCGTTCAGTTCATTCGCATCAGCGCTGTTGCGTATTGCAACGCCATATACATTACCATTGTCTGAAGAACATTCAGAAACATCACAATCTATGATAGAACAGTTGCGGCAGACGGCGAGTGAAATACCATGCACATCATTACCCGCGTAGCGATTAACGTTGAAGGTATAATTATTTCCTGCAGGAATTTCTGTAAGGCTGCGGCCAGCAAAACCACGATTGTTGAGCCCCATCAAAGAACAGTTTTTGATCGTTACACCATAGCCTGCATCAACACGGATGCCAAAGATGCCTTTATTTGCATGGCCAGGGAAATCAAGGCCAAATACCGGGCGCGCGTGCGATAAGAATGTTGTTTCGTTTGGAGTATTTGACAATATATTTGCTGCAAAACCGGCAGGCATTTTTTCTGGTGCCCGTTGTTGTTGCACATACACTTGTGCTTTGAGCAGTGCGTTTGGTGCAAACGTGCCATTTGGATAGGCATCTTCCCAACGAAATGTGCCAAACAGTTCAGCCATCATCGTTTGGCCTTGCATATTCCCAATCGCAACCGTTTCTAAGAGTTGTGACGTAATGTTTGCAATCAATACGTTTTCAATAATAATTGCGTTTGAATGTTGATCATTTACAATCTGTGCCACGGGGCCAATATCAAAAGCACGGTTCAAGAAGATGCCATACACGTTGCCATAATTCAAGCGGGTAGGGTGAATGGAGCCGTTCAGTGCTGGATTATCAATGAGTGGTTGCAGCGCATCAAGATATGTTTGTGCTTTTTGATCATGATGATTATCGCGTAAATCTTCAAGCACCACTTTCACGGCAAGCATCACGCTGACGAGTCCGGTGAAATCCATGGCATGTTCAAGTCCGGTAATCGTAACGTTTTTAATAACGCCACTTTTCAAACCATTGAACGCAATGCCCGCTACTTCCCAATCGCTTACGACGATATCATATATTTGAATGTTAGAGTTGCTGTTACCATGCAATCCGTGGTGAGGGCTTGCACCAATCGTGCCATTTTTTACGGTAACATTATGGGCAAAAATCGGTGCTGTTTCCCCGGTGTAGGCAAAGAACGGAAATTTTTGGATGGGAAATGGCGAGTTGCCAAATTCAATCAGAGCAAACACTTTCAGCTTTTGACTGTCTAAAAATTCTCTGGAAGAAGCAAATGTTTTCGTGTTCAAATCGATCACCACGTTATCACATTCAATAGAAAGGGCGGCAAACCATGCACCAATAAGCGGCTTATCGGTACGTTGCGCTTCGAGTTCTGGCTTTGGATTAAAAAACACATCTTCTACAAAATAATAGTAGCCTGATTTTTTGATGCGGTATGAACCGGAATCAAAATCAGATTGCCTGAGCGGAATGGCATCATCGGGAATTAGAAGGCCGGGTACATCCGGCTGCGGTACGCGTAACTGCTTTGCATCAACGTTCTGATGGAACGCAGAGAGCAGTGTTATGAGAGAAAGAAAGAGAAGAGATCGTGGTATCATCATAGCTTCGTCCTTTTTAAAAGATATGATACGTATATTGAACCAAGTCTCCTACGATTTTCTGAGAGAGTCAATAATTGCTTGTGATCCGCACTTGCAATGTATTATAGTAATCCTGTTCATCTTCAAAAGGGGTTATATGATTATGATCTATTATGTACTGTTTTTTTGCTTTTTTGTATCAAGTTCGCTCAATGCATTAATTACGAGTATTGTGGTGGCAAATCATACCAAAAATGATGAACGTATCAAAATTCGCCTCAAGGGTATTGGTGAACAACCTGAATATGATCTTGGCGTGGTAAAAGCAGGGGGTATCGGCGAGAAAAAGTTTGGAAATTCAGACTCAACGCTCTGTGTAGATTATATTAAGGTTGGTGATCTTAAGCCAGGTATCTTTGAACTGTCAGCGAAACAGTATGCGAATATGATGACCTATAAAGATAATCCACGTGATATTACCGCCTACTTTCAAAATAATCGTTCTGCATTAAAACTTATGTCATCAAAAACGGGTGCATGTTCAGATTTGACCCGCCGCTTTGATATCATTGGTAACATTGTGAACGTGATGGATAGTGGACCGATTATTATTACTAAATCAATCTATTAAATGCCCAACAATAAGAATTGTATACGTTTCTTTTCATCGCATGTCTTTTTTGTATACCGTGATCCTATATCTTTTGCGTAAGGATTCGCTATGCATATAATGTGTGTGATTTTTTTAACTTTTTGTCCTGTGGTATCAGTGTACGCATCACGGGCCGTATTTAACACGACCGATATAATGCTCTATGCAGCGGGGTACCATGCGGGTGCGTTTGCAGAGCGTCAAACAACGCCGCAAGAAATTGCGCCAGACACTGCCGTTGATCTTGATGTGCCCACGCCACCCAAAATATTCAGCACCAAAAAAAGATATATTGTCATTGCGCGCACGCGTGAAGAACTTGCGCAATCACTTCCGTTGCAAATGCTTAAAATGTTGCCTCACATTAATATTACGTCGGTATTCACAAAAATAGAGGGTGATTATTACGTCGTAGATAAAGATGGTAGGCTTGCGGTGTATAACGGCATTGAATATTCACGATTAGGTCAGTGGGCAAAAACAAAAGCAAAAGAAATTAAGCAGGAGTTTACGGAAGCGGCAATTGATACTGCATCATTGCCGGCAGTACGCAACAACAGATACCGTAGTAATGTTGCATCAGTTCGCCAAGGCAAATCTCTTTCTGCGGAAGAAAAAATGTTTTTAGATCGCCGCACGCCAAAAGTGCGTGGAGCGCTGAGCAGATTGTTGCAAAAGCCCTTTGCGCCGGGAAGTAAGGTACCAAAGATTGCTATCGTCTTGAGCGGTGGGGGTAACCGTGCCATGTTTACCGCGTGTGGCTTTATACAAGGTTTGCAAGAGCTGGGTATTCTTGATGCCACCACCTATATTGCCTCGCTTTCAGGATCCACCTGGTTTTTAGGATCGTGGTATGCAAGTGGTCTGCGGCAGATTTCAGAGTTTAGAAAAAAATTAGTGAACAAAATGAAGCGTGGCATTACCAACGTATCATCACAAGAGTTTAGTCTGATGCTCGATGCGTTCAAACTCAAATATGCGTACCATGAACCGATCACGAGCATGGATCTTTTTGGAGCGCTTTTAGGCAACGTATTGCTCGATGATTTTGGTGATGAACGGTATAACGTGTATCTTTCAGATCAGAAAGATCGCATCGCATATGGTGAATGGCCAATGCCTCTTTATACGGCGGTTGATGGATCTAAAATGACCCATAAGCTTGATCGTTGGTATGAGTTTACGCCCTACGAAGTGGGCGGCGTATGGCTCAACTATTATGCGCCAACCTGGGCATTTGGGCGTCGGTTTGCGCAGGGCAGATCGGTATCTGATCAACCAGAGGTATCGCTTGCATTCTTGTTTGGATTGTTTGGTTCAGCATTTGCCGTTGATGTGTATCGTGCATGGCAAGAGGTTGAAAAAGTTGCAAGCCCTAAGGCCAATGTACAAACTATCGTGGAGAAAACAATTTTGAACCAGATCGGTGATAAGCGCCTTACCCAGTGCGAAGAATTTAACTTTACCGCGGGCCTTCCAGGTAGCCCGCTTCGTGATCAGAAATATATGATCTTTGTTGATGGTGGATTTGCATCAGGCTTGCCATACCCGGTGGTTGGGGGCGAACGGCCAGAGCGCATAGCAGATATTATGATTTTCTTTGAGATGTCTGAAAATGTGGCAAAGATTAAAGATGATGTAAAAGGTGCATCAACGGGCCTTTATTATGCTGAAAGTTACGCACGCACCCATAATCTTCCATTCCCCACTATTTTTTCTGTAGAACCACAGATGGTAACCGTGTATAAAGATGATCGCAACCCTGCAACAACGCCGGTGGTGGTATGGATGCCATGCATGATGGAATCTGAAAAATGGGAGCGGTTGAGCGCAATTGACACACGTTTTGCCGGTATCAAAGATTTTGATATTGCAATGTGCGCGGATAGTTTTTGTGCATCGGTAAACTTTGCATACGCACCAGAGCAAGCGGAAAAGATGATGACGCTCGGCCAATTCTGCGCCCATGCGTGCAAAGATGAAATCATCGAGGCAATAGCATGGAAAGTAGCGCAATTGAGTGGCAATTAATTTCAAACTAACTAATTGTGGCTTTTATTGCTGCGCTGTCAGTATAGTGCCGGTACTATACATCCCTAAAACGAGGAGAAGCGGATGAAAAAAACTGTTGTATTGGGTTCATTGTTAATGAGCTGTTTGATGGTTTCTGAGGTAGCAGCAGGATATGGCAGCAGTAAATCTGATGCACGAAGCAATCGTGCTGAAGATATAAAAGAGAATGCGAGCAAAAAATCAAGACGCGAAAAGAAGCAGGCTCGGCGTGAAGAGCGAAAAAAGAAACGTGCTGCAGAAGAAAGAGAGCACAAAACTAAAAAAAGTGCAAAAGAACAACGTGAACACGTAGAAAAGACAGCGGATAGATCTAAAAAAGCTGCATACAAAAAAGCTGACGCCATTCAAAACGTTAAGTAATTAAATTACATGAGTAATTTTTGTAATAAAGGGATACGCGTATGTTATTAAATTGGGCATTTATTTTTTTGATAGTAGCGATCATTGCCGGTGTGTTTGGCTTTAGTGGCGTTGCACGTGAGAGTGCATGGATTGCAAAAGTGTTGTTTGTGGTATTTTTGATTATCTTTGTTTTGTCATACTTCTTTATTAACGTTCAAGTGCAATAAGCATTGTACGCGATTACCTATTAAAAAGGCTAGGGCTTTAAAAGGCCCTAGCTTATTCTGGTGATGTTTTTTTTGATTCATTGTGTGACATAATTCATTTTTTTAAGACTGGTTTTTCTTGCCATTCATGATACACTGCACCTGATTTTTATATCTTGCAAAGGATCATCTATGCATATGAAACAGGTTAAAATGGTTTTAATCTCTTTTTTTGTTGTAACAACATCCATTGGTATGGAGCCTCTTAAAAATATGGGTAAGCAGTTTATGTATGCCTGTTCTGGTGGAGCCATTGCTGGTGGCACATTTTTTATACTTTCAAAAACGGTAACCGCAACGCTCTTGCAACGTGGCATTCTTTCTGCAACTTTAGCGCTACCCATACAAAATGACATAAAAGTTTTGTCTGGCTTTACGTGCGGATTTGGTTGTATATTAAGTTCACTAATACCACAACGTAAACAAGGGTTTTCTAGTTCTTCAAGTGTAGGTCTTATGACCGGAATTGGTATGTACCTGCTCGCGTTTGATCTCTTATTGCGTCCGCGAATTCCATTCGCTATAACAACATAATGTGCTCACATTCCCGGTAACACGTCATCTTCTGCGCCGGCGGGTTGCGCAACGCCCAGGATTTTAGCAAGCGTTGGGGCAAGCTGGGTGGTGGTTACCTGAGAGTCTATGGTTTTATGTTCAAGATGATTTGGCCACAAGAAAAAGAGTGGCACATGGGTGTTGTAGGTGTATGGTGCTACGTGCCCAACCCCTGTTTTTTTCATCGTTAATAATACATACGGGCGGGTTTCAATAATAATATCCCCCGATCTGCCTTTAAACAGTTGCCGTTTGAGTTTGTAGGGTACCGATGATTTTGGGCTAATCTGGGCATCTAATTCATCAGGAAGCCATGCGTGCGCAATGTAGGGAGAGCAATGGAGTTGTTTTTGAATGCGCTTTGCCAGTTTATGGCGCATTTTTTTTGGCATGTTTCTGATTGTGTTACTAAAATAGAGTGAACTGTTTTTCATATCATGTACGGCATGAGGAATCCCGAGCTCTTCTTCGATGCATTGATTGATCTCTGTTAACAGTTTTTTACCGTCGAGGCGTATGCTATTGGTAAGCCCCATCGCATGAGCTTCTTCTGGTATTGGCGGCACTCCATGATCTGAGGTTAAAATGCTCAACACGTTTTCTGCCCCTACTAATGTTGCTGCATGCATGATGCATGATTCAATTTGATCATCGAGCCAATAGATCATATCCCATACTTCTTTACTGAGTGGGCCATACACATGGCCAATTTTATCGAGGCTTCCAAGGCATGCCCAGATTAAAACTGATCCATCCGGATTTTTTTGGAAAAAAGTATCCATGCATGTATTGCAGGCATCAAGCACAAACTGATTTGCAAAGGGGGTGAGAAGCATTTTACCGTAGGGTGATTTGGCATTTTGATCGATGGTGATCTCCGTTCCTACGAGTTGCCCATTTTCTCCTTTGTACGCATAACTTTTCGTGCTGAATGGATATGCGTTTGGGTTATGGTATTTTGGCGTCCATTCTATAGGTTCGGTGCGCTTGTGACTCATATTAAATTGCATAAGCCATCCTGGGAGCTCTGTGTAATATGCAGTGCTTGTGGTGAACATGCCCGTTTGTGTATCTACCCAAAATGGATGGCCAAGTTTGTTTGATGTGGCAATAGCGGCACGGCTTTTAACACCAAACGAGTAAGCCTCGCGGGGATTTTCTGGTGTGCTTGCGAGCGCAAACTGATCTGAAATACCATCAACTAAAATGGAGTCTGGTGCTTTGCTTTCTTCATATAATCCACCGGTGGGGTTGATGACTGGGTTACCATCGCTATCATCACAGGCAACTTTTTTCCCCTTGCTATACCACGCGTTGCCTACAATGCCGTGAATATCTGCGTATGCACCGGTATTGAGCGCCGTGTGCCCTGTGCAGGTTGCGGGCATGCCGTGCGGTTGATGAGCATTGGTAAAGAGCATTCCGTTATCGAGAAATCGTTTAAAGCCAGTGCGTAAATTGTTTTTGAGCTGCGTTGTGTAGCGATAGGGAAATTGATCAATAACAAAAATCAGAGTTATTTTTGGCGCATCTGCATGTGATATTGATGCACAGGCTACTATTATTAAGAAAGAAGAGATGAAATATTTTATCATTTTACCTGTTTCGTTTATTCTTGTATAGAACGTAGTAAAACGATGCAGAAACAGTCAATAATTTTATCCTCCTAAAGGTAAGCAGTATGAAGCTCCAAGAATCTTATGCCGTTGTGTTGCGTGCCGATCATGATCAGTTTCGCATAACCCTACTGAGTGAGCATATGGGTAAGGTGCGTGCTCTTTTTTTTGGAACCTTATCCGCGGGGATGGTGGTGCGTGTGCAGATCAATACCAAAACGCAGATGCCTATGGTTTCATTGCTTGAGATAATAGCTGCTCCTCTCATGATTGCACGATCAGATATTTGGTGGCTCCATACGATTTTTGCGCTCATTGAAGCATCGGTACCTTTGGGGAGTGGGCTTGGAGCGGTGTATGAACAGCTTTTGTGGCTCTGCAAAACGGATACTGTGCTAGACAAGCAGCTGCAAATACGGTACTGTGCAAAGATAATAACAACGCTTGGCTTACAGCGAGCAATAGATCAATTATGTACGCTCTGTATGCATTCGTTGCATGTGACGTCTGTTGACAACTTGTGTGCGGTATCATTAGATTCAGAGTGCGCATCCCGGCTTGCAACATGGGTAGCCGGTTCAATAGAAGAACATGTAGGATCAGCATTCGTACCATATGTATGTACTAAAGATTGTTAGGAATAGTATGAATAGAATAGTTTACGTAATGTTTTTGCTGAGCACGATGTGGTCCGGTGTGCACGCAGATTCTGTTTCAGACCTTTTACAGCTGGTGACTGGTAACCACAGTCAAAAAGCAATTATTTTAGGTGTGCGCGAAGAAAAGCAGCAACAAAAAGAAGCGTTGCAAAAAAGGCTTGAAGCATTACAAAAAGATACCCCATCCTTTAAGGAACGTGTCGCCAGTGAACAAAATAAAATTCGCGAAAAACGTCGATTTATCAATGATGAATTTCGTGCAGGCTTAGAAGATGAAGCCGATGCACGTGAACTTGCAGCGTTGAATGAATCGTTACAGGTATTAACTGATATTGAACGTCCACGTGAACAACTGATTAAAACGATAGAAAATAATAGTGCACTTATTACCAAGTATCTTGAAGATCCCAACTACGAGCTTTTTAGAAAAGAATATAAGTTAGTTGATACGGCCTATTATACCTTTGATGATCTCTTGCGTGTGCATGAAATTATGCGTGAGTTTGAATTGCGGCCGCAGCAGCTTAACGAACAGGTTAAAAATACCCAAACAGAGCTGAAAGCGCGGGAAAAAACCTTAGCAACGATGAATCAAGAGCTCAAAAAGAGGCAAGAGGAGCTCATTAATTTTGATGCAGAAGCTGATCCAGCGCTCGTAGAGGCTTTACGTGCAGAAGAAAAATTATATGAGTTGCGCAGTGAGTATCTTCAGCTGCAAATAGAAGAGGGAACGCACCGCACAGAATTTAATGCGTTACAACTCTATATCACTAAGGCGCAGAATAGTCTGCTCAAAGAATATTTTAGCCGTATCAAAGCATCATTACGCATTAGTGAAAATGATGTAGTTGAGGCAAAAGAAGATTTAAAACGGTTGCAGCAAGATTATTTTAGCAAACGTGAACAGTTGCGTGTGCAAACAGAAGAGGTACAGCAACAGTACAAGATGCAAGAAACGGCACTTGATGGGGCGCGTAAACAGTTTAATGTTTCTGCAGGATCCGATCTTGATGATTGGAGCCGTGAGCCGAAGCAGACGGTGCTTTCATATATTGGTCAGTGCAAAGTAGCACTCATGAACTCTCTGCTTAGCTATATTCGTCTTAATCGTGAACTGCTGGAAGCGCAATCGATGCTCGAAGAAGAGCGTTTTACCTATCAATCACTGCAGGTGCGCACGAAAGAGACCTATTATAAAATCTATACACGCCGATTCGTCAATGAAGAGCAAACAACGAAAGAGGCTCGTCAATATGAGGCGATTCGCGCCACCGCACTTGCATCGCTCGTGACGTATAAAGAGAAGATGGTTCACGCATCAGATCTTTTGAATGCACAAAAAAAGATTGCCGACAACATAGAGAAATTACGCAATGATGTGCAAAATAAACAATATACGCTCTTTAAAAATAGCCCGCAGGAGTTTGCGCAAACCATAGAATTTATACGTCGCGCAGAACGTAAACTGAGAGAGACTACTGAGCTTCTTGGTAAGCTCACCGGTGTGTATTCGGGTATATTAGCAGAGGTGAGCGCTATTCAGCGTATTACCACCTTTATTGTGGGTGAACTGCAATCGATTATTACCATATGGTATCGTCCATCATACGCTATTTCATTCAAAGGGATGCAAAAAGCATTTTTTGATTTAGGTATTTTTGTACATGAAGTGTGGACCTATATGGCTCGCTTCAATCCGCGTACCTTTATTGGTCGTATGCAAGATGCCTTTAAAATATCGGGTGTTTTTGCAGGGCTTGTTTCAAAGCTGCTTTCAATTTTGATTTTCCTTGTATTCCTGATTCTGTTTGGTAACACATTCATTATTATATTGCTTGATATTGGTCAATCAACGCGTGGATTTATCAGATTTATGTCATACGGTGTGGCGTTTTGCATACAACGTATGCGTGCGCATGCTTTATCGCTTACTATTTGGTCAGCTGGTTATGCGTTGATGAGTAGTTATGCGGTGCCAGACCCCTATCTCTACGCGCTCTTTATGCTGCTTTCTATTCCGTATTGGATTTATATCACGCAGCGCACTACGCATTATCTTACGCTGTTTAATACTGAGCATGGCTACCCATTGTTCAGTGCGCGCACGGCAGATCGCATCCTCCTTGTATTGAGTATCTTTTGTTATGCAACGGTGCCTTTAATGCTTTTACGCACGGCGTTCTTGCAAATAAACTATTATCAACCAGATCTGTATCGTTCAGAATTGCCGAGTATTATTGTTGCGCTTAACTTTATAGCGCTGCAAATATCGTTGATGCTTTTGATAACCAAAGAGCAGCTGCTTATCATTATTCCACAGCGCAATCAAATCACGGCATGGCTGCACAAACAGGTTGATACGTATTACTATTTAATATTCTGTTGTGCCTTGGCGATCATTATTATGAGCCATCCATATGTTGGGTATGGGCGTTTAGTATTGTATGTGATTGGTGGCATTGTCTATTCCGGTGTTCTTTTCAAAATCTTACTCTACCTACACGGCTTATTCCGCCGTGCCACGAAATTTTTGTTTTTTGATGAGCAAGATGATGTTGTTAGAGAGCGTTTTGATGGTGCAAAAAGCTGGTTTGGTCTTTCTATTATCGGCTCCTTCTTATTTTTCCTTTTTGTAGGCACGTTGCTTGCCGCACGCATTTGGAATCTGCCAATAACCTTTAGAACAGCAATGGATTGGTTCAGAGAGCCGTTATTGCTTAAGGCATCGCCAAATCCAATTACTGCAGTCTCGCTGATGACCATTTTAATGTTTATCATTGTAGGTTTTCTTATTGCATATGCGCTTAATCGGTTTGTTTTAGAACGTATATTTGATTTGCTTTTGGTTGATACGGGCGTTCAAAATATGGTGAGCAGGTTGCTTCGCTATATTATTGTTGCGGTATCGGTGATGGTTGCATTCCATTCTGTTGGGCTTGGAGGGCTTGTTACCTGGTTTATTGCTGCTTTAGGGTTATCAATCGGTTGGGTGCTCAAAGATCCTATTGCAGATGTTGTTGCGTACTTTATTATTTTGGTACAACGTCCCGTCAAGATTGGCGATTATATTAAGTTATCTGATGGTGTTATGGGTGTAGTGCGTAAAATAACCCCGCGTTCGGTGGTATTGCGACGTAAAAATAGCATTTCAATTGTAGTGCCAAACGCAAGAATAATTACGCAGCCGATTGAAAACTGGAACTATACGCGCAACTTTGTTGCATTCGATGATATTTTGATTGCGATTAAATTTAAAGAAGATCCTGCGCTTGTGAAAAACTTACTGGCACAAGCGGTTGCAGAGCATCCGCAGGTGCTTCGTAATCCATCACCGATTATTCGTTTGGATGATTTTGATGCGCGCGGTTACATGTTTATGGTGCGTGGTTATATTAATTCAGCCTATACGCTTGATCAATGGGATATTGCGAGTGATGTGCGCATTTTAATTGTGCAAAAAATGCGTATGCATAATATTGAGTTTGCGGTGCCTATTGTGCATGTTAATACTGTTGAAGTGGGTGATGATCTGCATAAAGCATAAAAAAAGGGAGTGCTATGCATAGAGAGCGTTTCGCGGTGATCATGTTTTTAAGCTCTACAGCTTTTGGTATGGACATTGAGAAACAGATACCTCTTCCAGGTGCTTCCTATTTTGTGATTCATACTGAAGATGGAAGCACGGTCTGCAGAGTATCGCGTCAAATTTTGTATACGGCTCCTTATTTTTATAAAATATTGATAAAAGATTCTAAAGATCAATCTGATTGGCATGCATCATTACCAAGTTCGGGACCACTCGTATCCTTCCATGATCAGGATACTTATTTAATAGAAGATGGTATTAAGCGAGATGCAAAACCATTCGAAAAGATAGCGTTATGGGAGGCCATGCTTGATCCGTGTGCAAAGGTGTTTGCGTATAAAGCGATTGTGTATACGATGCAACATACCATTAAGATATATGATAAGCGGAATCATTTTATTACCGATATAGAGATTCGATACGACGAGAATATGCGTGATTCAGATTTTAGAGATGTGATTAGCGCGTATGTTGATCATTCACGGTTAGAGAAGTTTACCTATAACACAGATACCAAAGATATTATGTATGCAGAAGATATAATTCAAAGTTATAGGCCAACATACAACCAGGCATCATTAGAGAGCAGTGGTGTATACGCTCAATCGCAGAGCAAATGTGTGATGATGTAGAGTCAGTAGCCTCAATCATATATGAAGCTACTGATCATATGCTAGTCGCGGCGTGGTGCTTGCATTCTTTCAAGAAACGCTCTTAATCTTTTTGGGCCATGCAGCAGCATGAATCCATACCAGATTGCAATCAAAGCACCAATCTGGATCAAAAACCCTGCTTGGATAACGCCCCATGAATCAAGCAATACAAAGCCGCCAAAGCCAAGCAAAACAAGTCCCACAATGTTATCGGGGATTGTTTGTAACGCATTAGACATACACTCTCCTTGAGTATAAAAATTGATACACCTCTCTCAGCCTACAATATCGCTAGAGCCAAGAAAATAGTTCGCTCTCTCAAGCTCATTTGACAAACTGAAACCGGATAGCTATGGTTAGGAAATAAAAGAATCTATTTTTAGAGAAAGGGTTACGATGCAAAAATTATCGTTGTTAGCATTAAGCTTTTTAGTGAGTGGCTGCGGTGCCGCACCACACAAAGCGCCTGAAGTAGTGGAAGAAGCGGTTGAAGAAACCGCTGTTGAAACAACCAAAGCGGGCAGCAATCTTTTTGAACTTGAATCTGAAGCGCAACTGAATGAATTGATTGCAAGCGGCAAGCTTATTGTGGTCGATTTCTTTGCCACCTGGTGCGGGCCGTGCAAACGATTCCTTGAAACACTGTCCAAGGTTGCGCCAGAATTTTCCGATGTTACCTTTGTAAAAGTGAATGTTGATGAATTTGGAGGAATATCAAAAAAATATGGCGTGCAAGCGCTCCCAACAGTCAAAATTTTTGGCAATGGCAACACAAAACCGCTTGAATCGTTTACTGGTGCGAAATCAGCAGCTGAGTTAAGAAAGCTCTTAAAAGAGCTTGGCGCCTAATTAAACAATTGCACTTGAATATGATGAGGCCTCACGAAAGTGAGGCCTTTTTTTGGTGCCTTCGGCATAAGACTAGCCGGATATATGTATCTTATGATGTATTGCTCTCTCTACGGTAAAAGGTACTGATCTGATCGCACCACCCCAATTGAACTTGACAATTTGAATAGTTTTGATAAGCTAATAGAAACGGCAAAAACCAATAAATAGAGGTTATTATGATAAAACGATTATTTTTAATAGCTGTGGCAGCATGTTCAATGAGCTCTGCAACGGATGCTTTTGGTAAATATGTATATTTTTGGGGCACTGGTCCCTCTTCGGCACCTCAAAGTTTTAAGGAAGTTTTAAAGCGTAGTACGCAAGTAGGCGTGGGTGTGACCGTTGTTCTTGCTCCATTAGGCGGTTTTGCAGGGGCTGTGCGAGTTGGTGCTTTATTTGCTGGTATTACTTTTGCAGTTGAAGGTTCAAGTTATATGCTTGCAAAACGACGCAAAGCAAAACAACTTAAGCCTAAAATAGAAACAAAAAATATAGATTATAGAGAAGCACGTCGTGAAGCACGATTTAAAAATATGTCTAAATTCACGGGTAATAAGACCGTATAAATTCAATTGATTCAAGTATTAAAAAAGGCCTCACAATCGTGAGGCCTTTTTTAATGACCGGTACTATTGGGGCAGTTGCTGCTATGGCTTGCACAATTACTGGTATAATAGGTTAAAACACCAGAGAGAATGCCTATAAGAACGGTGCTTGCAGCACCGCCTATTGCAATACGATTTGCTTTTCGTTGCTCAGTAAGTGCTGCATCTTCTGCTGCTTGTAAGTTAAGTTGTGCAAACAGCTCCTTCATTTCTTTTGCTTCTTTTTTTATTGCCTCAAAATCTTGCTCTTGTTTTTCTACTTCTTTACGCAGTGTTGACTGTTGCTTGAGTAGCGTGTTCACGGCTTTGCTTTTTGGTGATTCTGAGGATGATGCACCCTGTGGAGTATCGGGAGACCTGCTTGAAGAGTGGGGATTTGAATGTTTTCGTGCACGATAATCGTGTATCCCTTGTGCTGAAACATTACCCTCTAATTTTTGGCTCACGGCAAGTATATGTTGATTTACCTTTTGGTAGGTGTTCGGATCGTCGTGTTCCATTTTTTTGAAAGCCTTTTTGAGATGTTTCTGTGTGTTTGTTTTATCACAAGGATCCTGTTTATAGACCAATGTGTGCGCTACGGCTGCCGCTACGGTTGGTGTAACAACGGGAAGATTGTCATCTAATTTTGGTGATATTTTTTTATCGCTGTTTCCGAGTGTAGTGTGTACCATTTTTAATTGTTCCATGGTGCCGATTCGTTTTAATGGGGGAACTGTAGGCGATGATGGAATGTTGATGCGCACTTCTTTTTTTGATTCACCCTCTGTATTTGTTTCATCATCACTGCCATCCATGCCGACTAATGGTATCACTATGAAAATGGTGACTAATAGGTAGTAATACATAGCATCCTCCTATTACTTTATTTTTTTCTTTTTTGTGTGGATGAATGTTGTGCATCCTGCTTTTCTTTACTCTGTTCGTATGCAACGAGTCTGTTGAATTTGTCGGGATCTGTTTTGGCTAGGATCTCATATTGTTTTTTAAGAGCTTGATCAAGCATAGTTGGTTTTGTAGTGTTGAAAGTCTCTTTTTTTCCTGCAGATACGAGTTTGTCTATAGCGCTGCTTTGTTGTTCGGATGCATATGCGGTACTAGCAAAAAGCATAAGAATTATGAACATCATATTGATAACCTTCCTACCGAAATGTGTGTGCTATCAGCATAGAAGATTGCGCGTGCACAGGGCAATAGACCTAATCGGGCAGCATTTTGAAGCCTGTAAGAGCCACGGGTTTGATAAGGTTGAGATGAGGGTGTTTTACAATTGTGTGATGTACTAAAAATTGTATGCTTTGTATGCCTGATGGTGCTGCCTGGCGTATTGTTTTAAGCAGTGATTCAAGCACGCATAATTGTTCAAGGGTAGATTTTTGTGTGTTGCAAGGAATTGTTGAGAAGGAAAGATACAAGCATTGATGGCGAGCATCAAGCAGTGCGGTCTCCAGTGTGCATGGTTTATCAATCACGCGGAGCTGGAATGCTTCAGCAAGCCACGCTTGTATGATGCTCAGGGCCTGTTCTTGCAGGTGTGGTGCAACGCTTAAAGTTGTAGTTTCTTTATGCCATCGTTCATAGCGCCAGAAAAAGAGTGTAACTTCTTTTTTTTTCAGTGATGTGGTGAGTAATGCAGTATGCTGTGGACTTTTCAAGGGATTGCGGAGGATAATCCATTCGTTACATAATGCGTATACGATAATACCAAGAAGTGTGCTGATGCCGCATGCGATGCCAATAATGCGTCCATTCATGTTGACTGCTCCATGCTTTGTATCAAGCCTATCCCAACCTGTTCAATGAGTGGAGTCCATGGTATGGTACTGGTAATGCCAAACTCTATCGTGCATGCAGGAATCATAATCGATGCAAGCCGTGCATCGGCGATTGCAAGCGGTTTTGATACGGTGTAATACTTTTGATTTATGATGCTTTGATGCAAGCTCTTGACCATTTTTTCTACGCGTGCCCATACCAGATCATGTGCTTTATGTGCGGGTATAAGTTGATAGGGATTAGTAGACCACGGGAGCGTTGCAGTAGGCATCATATAATAGATCATGAGATGTGGTTTTATCGCCGCATCATCAAAGCATGAAATATGCACAAAAAAATCAGCGTGCAGTTGGTTGGCAATCTGTGCACGTTGTTCCTGCGAGCGCGTTTCTCCGGCAGTGCGGGTAATGGTAACGGTGTATGCAGGGCGTTGCTCACGCAAAAACTTTTTCAATTCTTCGCAAAACTGCAGTGTTATGCTTCGTTCATAACAGGTTGCAAGTTGGCGGCCTGTATCTTTTGCATCGCCGGCAGGATCAAGAATAATGTGTAATCCACAGAGTGTCTGTGTTATGCATAGACCAATTAAGATCCGGCAGTACGGCAGGTAACGCCAGTAGTTAAATGAGCAGTTAAGAAAGTGCATCGTGGTTCTCGCAGGCTGTTTTTAATAGCAATGGCAACCGCTTTTGGTTGGCCAACAATAATACATAATTTTTTTGCACGTGTCAGCGCAGTATACAACAAATTTCGATTCAGTAACATAAAATGTTGCATGAAAAGTACAATAATCACCGCATCAAATTCGGAGCCCTGGCTTTTGTGGATTGAAATAGCATACGCAGGTACCAGTTCATCCATATCTTGCAGTGTATAGGTCACCGTGGTATCGGCAAACTGCACAACCATCACCTGATCTTCAGGATCGATAGATTCTATAATGCCCGTGTCGCCATTGAAAACCATCGTATCGTAATTGTTTTTGATCTGCATAACGCGATCTCCAACATGATACACAAAGCCACCAGTGCTTATTTTTTGTTCGCTGTAAGGATTTATTATCTGTTGCAACACATTGTTCAAATTTTGTGTGCCAAGCACGCTGCGCTTCATCGGTGAAAGGGTGATGGTGTTATGTGCTTTAATGCCATAGCGTGGCAGCAATGCGCCATAAATACGTTTTAGATGTTGCGCTACCATTTCTGGTTCTTGTTCTTTAAAAAACAGAAGATCTGGCATGGGTGCATCTGTTTCTGTGGTAATCTGTTCGCCACGATTAACACGGTGTGCATTGGTAACGATTAAACTTTCTTGTGCTTGCCTGAAGATATAGGTCAGCTTTACGTATGGTATTGCATTGCTTGCAATCAGATCACCAAGCACGTTACCCGCGCCCACGGATGGCAGTTGATCGGTATCGCCAATTAATACGAGATACGCATGGTGTGGCAACGCTTTGAGCACTGCGTGCATGAGAAAAATATCGATCATCGATGATTCATCAATAATAAGCATATCAAGATTCAGTGCATTTTTTTCATTTTTACTGAATCCATTTATTGATGGATCATATTCCAGAAGGCGATGCAACGTTGCCGATGATTTACCCGTCGCTTCACTCATACGCTTGGCCGCTTTTCCGGTAGGTGCTGCAAGTTTATACCGCACCTGCTGCTCATCAAGAATGTTGAGCAATGTTTTAATGAGCGTTGTTTTACCCGTGCCTGGTCCGCCAGTGATGATGCATAGTTTGTGTTCTAGAGTGGAGATGATACCATGCTGTTGATCTTCATGCAGCGATAAAGAACCATACGCACCAGTGCGCAGTTTAGTATAAATAGCGTTCAAATCGAAGGTGCGCAGAGCGGGGTATTTTAACAGTTGCTGGATGTGTGATGCAACATTATATTCGGTGTAGTAGTATTGCGATTTTGTTATATAGTGCTGATTATTATGGGTAATCAATACGATTGCATTACTATTGTGCAGCTCGTGCAATGCATTTTTAATTAAATATTTTTTCTCTTCAGGAATCTCAAGCAGTTCTGCTGTTTTGGTTCGTGCTGTTTCAAGGGGTACATACAAATGACCAGCGCTGATAGCGTTGGTAATCACAAACAGAATGCCCGCTTTTACGCGGTTGAGTGAATCTGCAGGCATGCCGAGGTTGTGTGCAATCTTATCGGCGATGCCAAAACCGATGCCCCATACTTCGTCAGCAAGGCGGTAGGGATTTTCGATAACAATATCGATCGCATTAAGGCCGTACTTTTTATAAATTTTGGTGGCGTAGGCTGGCGATATGCCCTTGTCTTGCAGAAATACCATGATATGTGAAATAGCACGATGGGTCTGCCATGATTCAATGATGGTTTGTGCCCGCTTTGTGCCAATACCCGGCACGGTGATTAATTTTTCTGGATTTTTTTCAATAACGTCAAGAACGGTGGTGCCAAATTTTTTGATTAAATTTTCTGCGTATACGGGGCCGATACCTTTGATAAGCCCTGAAGCAAGATATTTTTGCAATCCACCGAGTGAGGTTGGCGCTTGCACGGTGCAGCCTTGTGCATCAAATTGCCGGCCAAATTTGGGATGATCAACCCACGCGCCGGTAATCGTAATATATTCACCGGGATGTAGGTGCGCGAGAGATCCGCGCACCGTTATCGTATCCGTATTACTCACGCGCACGGCACATACACAAAAGCCGGTATCATCATTTTTGAAGATAATACGGTCAAGCGTTCCGGTTATGTGCGTGGCGTCATTCATTAAAGTCGTTTTTTAATATTATAGGTGTTATACAGTTTCGTAGTTTTTTCTGCCGTTACATCTTCTTCATGGCTGTAATGTTCGGTGATGTAGCGTACAAGATCATAGTATAACACGCCATGATGAGAAACGGTAACCTGATCTGCTACGAGCAACGCATCCACCAATGGTTCAATTTTACTCAAGCGATCAAAAAAATCATGATAGAGCTTCGTTGCTTTTGGACATGAGCTTAAAAGATCTTCAGTGAAGTTCAACAGATCCATGCAAAGTTCTGCAAGGGCGCGATAGGTTTTAATATGATGGCTAAACATAGCACGCTCAGTACCATCTTCTGAATGGGTCCACACGATTAAGAGTGAATGCTCTCTGTTGCGGTGCTGGCATGATTCTTTTATGAGTGAACTAATGGTGTTTTTTACCGGGTTGAGCGTTATGATAAACGGCTCAGAAAATTCTACAAACTTCTGTACAAACTCTTCAAATACCGCTTTTTCTGCATCGGTGATGTTGCCATTTTTTTCTTTGATTGCAAGATCAAACAGTTTTAATTCAACCCCATCCACCGTGCGGTATTCTTTGAGATAATGTTTTATTTTTTTTTGGTACTGCTTGATGGTGAGAACAGAATCCCATCCAACAATAGTGCCATCTACAAGGGGCAAGATTTCAGATTTAAGCGTTATTGCATGAAGGTATGCAGGCGCTACCAATAAAGCCAATGATAATACTACTTTTTTTATCATTATAGATTCCTTTTGTTTTGGATCTTATTTTGTCTACTTAAAATTGCGCATCGAGTCTGAGTGTGACCATATAGTTACGGCCAACACCGGTGGTAAAGAGTGTTACATCACCATCGATGCCAAAGGTCATAGTGCATCCTTCGGTGTAGTGAGTATACCCGAAGCCGCCAATCGCTTTGTATTGAAATGCCCATGGTACGTATGATTTTCCAAGGTTAAGTGTGCGTATTAATTCAGGACTTGCTTGAATGCCATCATGTTTTTCTTTTGTTTGGAACCAAAGATCGGTGCCAAAATAGCCACCCCAGTATGGATCTTGATAGACCAAAATACTTTTCCACATGCCGATGATGCCTGGTTGCACTTCTGTTGAAAGGCCGAGCATGAAAACGCGATTGATAAATTCGTTTTGCAAGAATTCCAAGTTTGCTTCCGCTACGTCATCATCAGGATTATCCCAATCACGATCAAAGCTTGCCGGATCATTTTTATTGATGTAAAAGCGAGTGTTATGATTTTTAAAGAGGTATTCGAGTGCAATGCGGTTATGCCAATAGGTGTAGCTTGCCCATGGTTGCGCAATCCATTGATCGAGCCGTGCATCGATTGCCATAGCACCGCCAAGCCCAACGTGGCCATTGTTACCAAGGCCGTTATCAAGGAGTGCTGCATCAACTTGGTTCCATGTTTGCAGCATAAAGTTAGTAATGATGTTATAGCTTGCCTCTTGTTGGGCGAGTGTTTCAGTATTATTTTCACCAGCAAGGGCTGCTTCATAGAGTGTTTCAAAATCTACGTTTGGATAGCAGCTTGCACCTTTATAGGTTCTGCCTGCCAGACCTTTCCAAATCGTGAATGCGGTGGGAATGGTTGCATACAAAGAAAGTACCATATCGCACCATTGTTGCTCGATCGCGTGCATACCAAATTCTATGCGCGTATCTCCAAGGCCGAGTCTATCACATACGGCGTAACTATCATCAAATACCTGTTCATCACTGAACCCAAGCTGCATAGCAAGCGTGTCGAGATCGTTTTGAGGCAGGAAAAAATTACGTTCATGGTAATAGAAGGGGAAGAAGATGCGAAGCTGTAAGCGATCCCAGCGACCACCTGTTTGGAACATAAAACCGATGTTGCGCTCTACAAGGGTCATGCCACCGATCAGCTCTAAAATAAGCGGTATATCAAGGGTTACAATAGATCCATCCGCCAATACATTGATAGCCTTTATCGTTTCATCTAATGCGGCAAGGAGTGATTTATCGCTCGTTGCAATATAGGAGTTGATATTATTGCTTGTGCGGGTGAACCGTGCCGATGGGGTATAGTCAAAAAAGAGCTGCGTATTTAAAAAGCTTGGGATGGGGAATACCGCTTTATTTGGTTGGAACAAGGGCATATCAAGCAGACTGCGGCGTGCAGGGCGATTTGTTTTCAGGAAAAAGTCTTGTTTTAAAATATCTAATGCACCGATACCAATAAGGAGCTGCACGATAGTAAAGGGATCGAGCATGCGGAGCATGGGAGAAGGGGGCATCATATCATTGAGGAAATCGAGAGCGTCGTCACTTCCTTCATCGATAAAATCAAGAAGCTTCTGATCATGTTTTTCATAATCATCAAGAAAATCTGCACGTACGGGAACTGTTAAAAGGGTCGCAAAAATTACTAAATGTTTTACCAAATTCATACTTTAAGCCTCTTTCTTTTGTTTAGCATGCGTAATTTTACTGCTGTAGACGCATGATGTGTTAGGTATGCATATGCTGCGATTGAATGGTCATGATATTCTATGCATACGATATCAGATGGGCCCATTCTACTCGAAAATAAGCCTCCTGACAAAGAGTTACGTAAATTTAATGTCATTTGATTGGCATTTTTTGTCCTCAGGAGTAGTATGTTAACAAGAGTTCTAAAATTTATGTGCAGTTGAAAAGGATTACTATGGATGGAATCGACGGAATATTCTATGCCAAAGCAGCTGCCTTATTAGGCGCAGCGATTGCAGCAGGGGTGGGCAGTATTGGTCCTGCATTAGGGCAAGGCGCGATAGGGATGAAGGCCTGCGAAAATATTGGTAAATATCCTGAAAATAGCGGCAAAATTCGTACCACCATGTTTATGGCGATGGCGCTTGTAGAAACGTGTGCTATCTACCCTACCATTATTGCCGGTGGGCTTATCTGGGCAGCTATCTACGGACTCGGTTGATCACACTGTGTTGAGTGCGGGGTCATATGACACTGAATGCGACAGTACTCGTTCAGATTCTTAATTTTTTCATTACCTGGGCCGTGGTGAGGTATCTTTTTGTACACCCTGCGATAAAAACGCGTGATGCGGTGTATGGAACATTAAAAGATCTTACTGCTGAACGTGATCAGTTGCGCGAAGCGATTACGGTGGTCCGTGAAGAAGAATACCGTGCGTGGCATTTGTGGTATCTTCAGGTGCACAAAAGTATTAATGGGCGTTATCAAAGATCGGCCATACGTGAGCCGGTTTCTATACGCGTGAGCACTCCTGAAGTGCCTGCCCATGAGATTGAAAAGGTTGCACATCAACTGACTGCACTGGTCACAAGGCGCATACAGGAGATGCCATGATTATAGAATTTTGGCCAAAAATTTTTTTTATACTCCTCAATAGTGCTCTTTTACTCGTGATTGTGTATCGTCTTGTGCGCACTACCGTTATTCCCGCCATACGTGCATCGTTTGCGCAGCATACCGATGACGTGCAGCAGATGGCGAGTGATATTGGTGAGCAAAAAAGAACATTTGTTACGGCAAAAAATCATGCTTTTATGCAGGAACGCGAGATTGCACGATTGACGTCAGCGATGGAAAAATGGACCGGTGTACTTTCGCAACGTGCCGCAACGGCCGAAGCTGAATCCCGAGAGCTTGCGTTTCGCTACAAAACGCGCTGTGAAGATAATGCTCGTGCGCGTGTGAATCAACGGGTGCAACAAAAAGTTACCAAGCGCGTGTTGCAAGATGTGCGAAAAGCGTTGGAGTGTGTATGTGCCGATTCCAAAAAGCAACAAAACTTTATGGATCATATCTGGAAACGATTGACAACAAAGGGTACACATGGTCGGATTTGAAGAAAAAAAAATTGCTTTGCGGTATGCGCAAGCCTTTTTAAATGTAATCGCGGGGCCATTTTCGGTTGAAGAATGCAAACAACTTTCACAGGCTGTTGCATTATACCGTACTATACCCACACTGTTGTTCTATCTTCAGATCCCCCTATTTAACGAAGCTTCTAAAAAGCAATCTTTAGCACGGGTACGGCAAACGTACGGGCTTCCTTCATCACTTGAAAAAATTGACCTTTTATTGCTTGAACGAAATAGAATTTTTTTACTGCCAATCGTATATCAGGTGCTTATTGAGCAATCACATCTGCGTGCCGGGCGTGTGCCATGTGTTATTACGAGTGCACAACATCTCTCTGATCGGGAGCATGAACTATGTACACAGTTTGTGGCAGATTTAACGGGTAAAGAACCTTTAATAGAATGGCATAATGATACGAAGCTTATTGCAGGTTTGCGTATGCACGCAGATACATGGCTCTGGGAAAACTCTCTTGATGCGCGGCTCAGGGCACTTGCACAAACTCTTTTGACGTAAGGAATAACAGATGGTATTACAGAGTTCAGATCTTGTTTCATTATTTGAAAATGCACTGCAGGGTATATCATCCGGTGATATGCATCAGATCGGCGTGGTGGTACAAGTTGGCGATGGCGTGTGTAAGGTGCATGGTCTGACGCAAGTAGTGCTCAATGAGCTCGTTACGTTTGATGGTGGCAACAGCGGTATCGTATTCCAAATTGCAGAAGATATCGTTTCCGTGTTTGTATTTGAGCGCGGTATTCCGGTTGCAGAGCGTGAAATTGTCCGCCGCAGTGGTTCTATGTATACCATCCCGGTTAGCTTTGATATGCTCGGGCGCGTAGTGAATGCGCATGCGCAACCCATTGATGGTAGACCAGCAATTAAAGTTGATGAACGATATCCGATTGAAACAGAAATTCCCGGTATTATTAACCGAACGCCCATTAATGAATCATTAGAAACGGGTATTCTTGCCGTAGATACGCTGGTGCCCATTGGCCGCGGTCAACGCGAGCTTATTATTGGTAACCGCGGCACCGGTAAAACATCATTGATTCGTGATACGATTGTGCATCAGAAGGGTAAAAATGTTATCTGTATCTACGTATCTATTGCGCAACGGCAGGCCCACATTGCACGGTTAGTGCACTATTTTGAACTTCATGATGCCATGAAATATACCATCATCGTCAGTGCACAAGCGGGTGAAGCGGTGCTCAACCATTATCTTGCCCCTTATGTTGGCTGTGCGATTGCAGAATATTTCCGTGATCAAGGCCATGATGTGTTAATTATTTATGATGATCTTTCAAATCATGCTGTTGCATTCCGTGAGATGTCACTCCTTGTGCGCCGCTCTCCAGGTCGCGAAGCCTATCCGGGTGATGTGTTTTATCTCCATTCCCGTTTACTTGAACGTGCGGGTAAAATTGCAAAAGGCAGTTCAATCACCGCATTGCCGATTGTGCAAGTGCAGGGTGATGATATTACAGCCTATATTCCAACGAACTTAATTTCGATCACCGATGGCCAAATATTTTTAGATACGCAACTATTCAACCGTGGCGTGCGCCCAGCGGTAAACGCAGAACTTTCCGTTTCGCGTGTTGGCGGTGCGGCACAAACGCCAGCAATCAAAAAAGTAACCAAAGCGCTTCGCTTAGAGCTTGCTCAATATCAAGAGCTGCGTGGCTTTGCACAGTTTGGTGCCGAGCTTGATGATGTATCCAAGCGTCGTCTTGCGCGCGGCGAGCGTGCCATAGCACTTTTAAAACAACAAGAAGAAGTAACCTATTCTTTTATTGATCAAACGCTCATGCTGTTCTTACTCCAAGAAGAGATTCTCGATAAGATCGCCGTTGATCAAGTGTCACTCTTTGCACAACAGTTTGTGAGCTACATTTCAGCAGTGTATAACGATCTGTATAATACAATCGGCCGTACCAAAGATCTTACTGAAGAACAACGGGTGCAGCTGCGTGCAATTGCTACAGAATTTAGTAAACTATTCATCGCACCAGATAGAACTGAATGGTAAAAGTTATTATTGTATCAGCCCTCTAAAAACCGTATACTATACCTACTTATCTTGATCTTTTGTGCCCGTAGCTCAGTTGGATAGAGCGGCGGACTTCTAATCCGCAGGCCGCAGGTTCAAATCCTGCCGGGCACACCAGTCATTTCTGCAAGAAATGACTGGCAGGCCAGTTTTTTCAAGGAATGATATTAAAATAAACTTGACATAGATAGTCAAAGCGAAGGCTGCGCGCCGGAGTAAGCGAGCGTATATGCGCCGAAGCGTTAGCAAGGTGCATTGGCGAGACACGTAGGAGGGCACCTAAATATTCTTTGCACATAAAGCTATAGCCCACATGCCAGTATGTCTGCCGGAATTTTAGTGAAGGTGGAAGTAAGCGAGCATTAGCGCATGTCCGTCGGAGCTTGTAAAGCGTAGGTGGAAGACACGTAGGAGGACAGGCGCGGCTATTAATTTTGATAATTCCGTACTTGGGGGTTTTTAAATGTACTTTGTTTATCTAATCAGATCCATCAATCATCCTGATCAAAAATATATCGGCTGTACTGAAAATCTTCAAAAACGCTTATCTAATCATAATTGCGGTACAACACCATACACGGCCAAATATATGCCCTGGGAACTAGTTACTTATGCCGCGTTTTTTGATAAAGATAAGGCAGTGAATTTAGAGAAGTATCTCAAATCAGGCTCTGGCAGAGAGTTTGCTGAAAAAAGATTATGGTAAAATTTATTGGAAATAGTATGTCAATTTTTGAATTTATATCTACGTGGGCATTCGGATATTGTACGCATATGTTAACCAACGATCAGGCAGCGGTAGTGCAATGTCGACAGTTAATGCTTGATTTAAAGCGCAAGTTTGAGGACTTGCAAATAACACTTAAAAACACTTCAAGATCAGGGGTTCCTGAATTTGTGATCTTGAAGGAAATTAAGCAGATGCTAGAAAATTTGGGTGTGGCATCAGCTGGACTTATTGCAAGTTATAAAGACTTGCCGCATATGGTAGAGAAGAGCTTAAACTACATTCGTCTTTGTAATATAAGTTCTGGTGAGGCTGTTGATAAACCTTATTCTGTTGCTGTAGATGTGTTGGGGTTATGGGGAATGCATCCTGAGGACTATTTCCAGAAATCTGTTGTATGCAAAGCATCACGATTTTTCAACAAGTCTGTGCTTTGTCGATTGTTGCAAGCTCTTTGTAACAAAATAAGCTGCAACTAACTGGCTCTAACATTAAGCATAAATATCATAATCAAATTATTTCTAAGATGGCTAATAACGCATGGGTAAATTTATAGATCTAATGGGAATGACATTCACATATCTAAAGGTATTGTATCGTGCACCTAACAGAGGAGCTCATACAATGTGGATGTGCGAATGTATTTGTGGAAAACAAAAAGCAATTTCTGGTGGAGACCTTAGAAATGCAAAAACAAAGGGTTGCGGGAGCTATTGTAGTTATGAGCCGCGCAAGAGAATCGAAGGTAAAAAATATGGAAAACTACAGGTTATCAGATTGGCTGTTGGTGAAAGGTCTGTGGGGGTAGATTCCCGCCCGCTTTGGGAGGTGCAATGTGCATGTGGAAATACGTTTAAAACGACATTGCACGCTTTAAACCCGGGAAAAGGAAGAAATGGTTTGAAACAGTGCGCTGAATGCAATAGATATGAAGTTGAAAATAGATTAGTAGGAAAAATTTACTACTATTTAACGGTTATTTCATTTTCTCGTGTTGATCAATGGGGTGGAACTATTTGGAAATGTTCTTGCCGATGTGGAGATGTAGTTTTTGCGTCAACATCATCTTTAGAGCGAAGTTCCACCAAGAGCTGTGGCTGTTATACTAAAGAACGACTTAGGACTCATGGAAAGTCAAAAACCATATTATATAGAATTTGGAATCATGCACGTCGCAGATGTCATCTAGCCTCAGATAAAAATTATAAGCGTTACGGAGGTAGAGGAATTCTAATGTGCCAGGAATGGTTAGAAAAATTTGAGCAATTTGAGGCATGGGCTCTTTCGCATGGTTTTGAACCTGGATTACAGTTGGATAGAATTGATGTTGATAAGGGCTATTCACCGGATAACTGTCAGTTTGTTACTAAAAATTGTAACTCTGCTTTTGCATGGATAGATAAAATGGTAGAATCTGAACTAATTAAAACAGAAAATAGAATCAAACAGAGACGACTTCAATTGCTGAAGATAACATAGAGTGCTCTATTTGTTGTTTGGTGAGATATATCTATTTTAGGATTCTGTATGCATCAGCAAATTGGAAAGTTAATTGAAGTTGTGCTCTTTTTTATGTTTATTTCAGCGGTGAGAGCGGGTTGGCCAATGCTGCAAAAAATTTTTAGTAAAGATGATGTTACTGTCCCTGCTCAAGAGCCTCCACGTGAAATTAGAGGCTATGTGTGTTGCTTTTGTGGTGAAGACATAGAAGAAACACAGAATGATCCTGTTTATATCACTACCGCTTTTAATTATGATAAATATAGATGTGACGATAGAAGAGGCGTTCTCTATTCTTTTGCGCATTGGCATTGTATGTATGAGCATGTGCAGCCGTCTACTAAAGAGGCTCTGACGTATTATTATGTCTGATTCTGTAAAGAATAAAGTAGCTAAAAAACTTTTAAAATGACTTTTACATGAACAATCAACACATAAAAATTGGGTGTGAGGTGTTTATCAAGCAAGGCAATTCTATTCTGCTTGGTAAACGAAAAAATTGCTACGGCGAAGGCACGTGGGCGTTACCGGGCGGCCATTTAGAACTCGGCGAAATGCTCATTGAAGCAGCACAGCGTGAAATAAAAGAAGAGCTTGGTATTGAAGTGACCGATCTGAAGTTGCTGACCATTGCTGAAAATATAACCGATGAAAACCATTATCTGCACTGCTCGTTTCTTGCAGAAGAGTATGTTGGCGAGATTCAATGCATGGAGCCCGACTTGTGCTACGAATGGCGCTTTTTCCCATTAACCGATTTGCCGCAACCGTTCTTTAAACCGCATGAAAAGATAGTGAAAACCTATTTTAAGAATGTTGTGTATCTTGGTAAAGAATAACGTTTTTATGGTATAACGAATGGCTTTGATACGGTTACGGCGCGCTTTCGTTGCAAATTGAAATGTTTACGTGATATTGTAATAGATGAGGACAAGGTTTATTACTTTTTGCGACGTAGTTCTACCAAAGACGTACGGTTTAAATGGGGGTTTTGATGAAGGTTATACGAATTTCGCTTATCTTTATGGTCTCAGGATTCTGCATTTTGCAAGCATCAGACTATTTCAAAGGATATGATGTTAATCAGTCGCAAATAACAAAGCAACCAACACAGCGAGCGCTTGAATATGAACGCGCGTATAATAAGGATGCAAAAGAGCGAATCGCGGGTTTTTACAATAGGCTTAAGAGCGCATTAGGTTTTAAAGCTGCGGTACAGCCAAGGCCCCGAATTGCTGAATATGAGAAAGCATATGCCGCGCAAGAACCTGCGCAGGACATTGAAATTGTAAAAGGAAGCCATACTGGTTATCATGATAATCTTAAACAACTATTAGCCAAGGCAGCTGGGAACAGAATAGGTGACATAACTTATACACCCTCACAGTGTTGGCTTAATCATTTAGAGGTTGACCCAGATCAAAGGAAAAAGGGTGCGGGCGCGAAACTTTTCAAGTCTGCTGTTGGTCAAATGAAGGATTGTGAAGAGATTAGATGGAAGGCGACCTCAGATAGTGTAAATTTTTACCGTAAACAGGGAGCTCAAAGAGATGCTTTTCAAAGGACAGGTAATTATTATAATATGAAGTTAGATAGGACTGGCGGTAAAGCAAGCATTAAAAGAAATATGTTAGATCGGCCTTGGTAATATCCAAAAATTGTACAAAGATAAGGGGGACCCTAAAAAAGTCCTCCTTTTTTTTAATCACGCCGAAGCTCATGTTTTACGACCTGTCCGATCGTAGCCCCTGGCGAAGTCGGAAGCCCTCGGAGGTGAGCGAAGTAGAAGGTGTTAAATACTTGTGCTTAGCAGTTTGTTGCTTTTGATAAGCCGTAAATAGTACCTGTTTTATTTCCGATATAAACATTGCGTATTTAATCGAAATATCGACTCCTTAAGAATTACGTTGTTATCATATTACTAAACGATTATCTAAGGACCTCGATGAAAAAGTATATGTTATTTATAGTGAGCTTATCAGCGGTAAATTGTCTTCTAGAAGGCAGTCAGAATTTGCCTGTAACAGACACTAATAAATCATCCAAAAATATGATATCTGCAGCTTTGATAGCGGCTGCAACAGCAGTACCTTCATATATGTATTACCGATGGTCTTCTACAAATCAAAAAGAGACTCAAAGAATGATCAAGGACGTTGTTGAGCTAAAAGCAAAAATTAAATCGATGGAAGACAATTTACAAAATATACAACGCGAGGAAATGTTGCCACTACCAAAGGAATATGAAGCAAGAAAAGAGGTAGCTATGAAGCTACGTGACTCGCGTATTAATGATGCTGATTTTATACAAAGATATGGAGAATTCAAAAAGTTCATAGCTAAATTTGCACCTCCTGTGGATGCACAAGCAGATCTGATTAAAAACGAACAATCTATTTATAAACATCCAGAAGAATATAACACACAGCAAGATAGATTCTATGTTAAGGCGATTTCAGAGTTTGATCGCATCATTAATATAGAACGTATGAAAAAGTTAATTGCACAACGTCAGTTAAAGCATATTACAGTACCCAATAAATACGTTTTCTTTATTGGTGATCAGTTTATGAATATAGCTGATAAACTAAAACCATATCAGACAACTGAGCTTGTTTCAAAAGCAGAAGTAGAAGAATTAGCAAACTTTATTGCAGAAATAGGATATTCAGATTTTACGGGACCAAATATTTTTAGATTAGCTGCTGGAAAATGGGCAATAATAGATACTGAGGACGGCGCATTTATAGACACAGAAGATAATCCTTCCGGTACAATATTATGCCGTGATACCTTGCAGATTTTACTAAGTTTAAAAAATTACATAGGTACCAATCGCATGACTCAAGAAGCTTTAACTTTGTTCGAGTCTAAAATAAAAGATTTAGAAAAATCTGTGAAAGCTGATCCTGAAAAGCAGTGTGGAAAAGTGTTAACAAAAAGGACGGATCTTGATGATCCTACTATAGATATGATGGCAGCAAAACGGTATGCAGGTGGTCTTAATAGCAGACGATGGATGCGAGGATTATATATGGGTCAGGATCCTTTTAATCAAAAAACACGTGAAGATTTAACGTCGGAACTTGAAGCAAGCCGAACAGCATTGACTAAACTCGAAACAAAATTGGCATTATTACAAAAAACCTGGTATACACGTGTTCGTGATTCATGGTCCAACTTCTGGAGTGCATCACGCGCTAAGGTTGCATCATGGCGTTGGTGGTGAGGTTACCGTTTTTTAAGCCGCATGAAAAGATAGTGAAAACCTATTTTAAAAATGTTGTGTATCTCGGTAAAGAGTAGGGAGTAGGCCTAATCTTTGGCCCATGAGGGGGTTAGGGGACCCTTGTATTCAATAAAACAGGCCATTTTCTTTAAATAATAGACTTTTTTTGTCCTTTCGATCCAAAATGCTCATCTGATCGGCAAAAGCGCGCCTTAAAAACTCGCCAAATTTATCTATTTTAGGGTTATAAACCCAGCGTTTTTTATTAAAACTCTTGTTTTTCAGGGCCCGCCCTTGTTACTATTCTATTAGAAAGTATTTTTCATCTTTATAAAAGGAGACCCGTATGAAGAAACTTCTAATAGCGCTCTTAGCGTTAGGAACATTAAGTTATGTTCCCGTAGCTGAAGCTGGTTGTGGCAAGAAAAAACCTTGCAAAAAAGAAAAGCCATGCGCAGCAAAACAATGTACAACAAGAATAGAAGAAAGAGGCAGATGTAAGGTACCTGTGTCAATGCCTGGACAAAAGGATAAGATTGAAAAGGTAGAGATAACTACATGCACATATGAAACTCAAACAGAAAGACCATTCGTAGAATATGGTCCGGCTGAATGTATCGTCAACGATGGCGATAACGAGTAATCGTTCACATAGTTGATACAGTATAATAGGGGGAGATTCAATCTCCCCTTATTTCTTTTTGAAGTATCAATGGCGAATATATGTACCTGTAGGCCTATTGAAATGTAAGTTTGGTAATCAGGTTTGATAAACCAAATGAAATTTTAGATCCCAAAATTTTGCCGAGCAGAGAGCCTATGGGAAACGATCTATACGGAGAAAAGTAGGTATCCAGATCGCGTCGATTATCGAGTATGTGTTCAGCGCTATAATTACCGAGTGCGGCAGCTATTGATAATCCTGCACAGGCACCAATGTAATAGATAGAAGGATTATCTTTATCTTTTCCTGCGATGGGCACAATATCTTTGCTAATGCCAATAAGGCCGCCCCACATCTGTTCAAATTGCAGTTCTAGACCAAATGCCCGTTGCAAGTAATTGCTTAGTTTGTGTACTAATAGTTGGTATTGATGCACCGATTGGAATGTATACGATTGCAGGTAATTGGAGCCGCCAAGTAATAAACGTCCCTGAGTTGTCAGGCGATAGTATGTATAGATGAGGTCAGAATCCCAAACCATATATTGCAAATGGGGGAATAATGCATGGATCTGATCGTGGGTTAACACTGATGAAAGTAATAAAAAAGTTTGTATCTGGTAAATAATACCATTCAATTTTCCTAAATGAGGAATAAAGCGGTCTGCGCACACGATTATCTGTTCAGCCTTAACCGATGCGTGCAAGGTGTGTACGATATGATTGTCGATGGCAACAACGGGAGTTTCCTCATAAATCTGAACGCCGAGGTTTTTTAAAATATGTTTCATTCCTTGGCAGTATGCGTATGCATCAATACCAAAGGAACCGCGGTAACCAACGCCGCCATAATAGATATCGGTATTCAAAAAATTGCGCACATCTTCTTTTTCTAGAAAAAAACTTTCGAAACCACATTTTTCGAGATTGCGATATTCTTCATATAGAAGTTTCATCGATTTTTTATTGTTTGCCATGAACAACGTGTCTTGAGGAATGTAATCACACACAATGCCGTATTTTTCGATATTGTTTTTTATAAAAGCAACTCCTGCATTGATGTTTTTCCAAATATTTTGGGCGGCCGAAAGGTTGTATTTTTTAATAAAATTGGTCAGGGATAATTCTGCATTTGGGGTAATAAATCCCGAAGATTTTCCTGAAGCGCCAGAGCCACAATAATATTGCTCAAGCAGCATAACGTTTTTTCCTCGTTCTCTAAATGCCTGTGCGGCAGAAAGGCCAGCCATGCCGCCACCAATAATAACAACATCCGTTTCTAATGATGCCCTCAATGGCTCTATGCCACTTCTTTGCAGATACCAAAAAACCTGATCTTGAGGTTCGATTATTTTTTTCATAGCAATACTTTTCTTTTTACGCTTCATATCGATTTGAATCTATATGAATCACAATAAGGCTGTCTATGGATAGGTAACGCTGATATGAGTTAAAGGTTACATTTTTTGTTACCTTTAACTCACAAGTGGATAGTTTAGGCACATTTTTTGATGCGAAACAAAAGGCCTGGGTAAAAGAAAAACTACGTACGGAAACAATTTTTTTGCTAAACATGAAACGTGAGCAGTATGCATTATGATAAAAAAAGTTCTTCTGCAGCTTCGATAGTTTCTGCATAATAATCATTGATGTGGAACGAATAATACATTTCTCCAATATGCCGGCGTATTTCGTGTTTCAAGTATACGATTTGTTCCAAAGAAGCATCAATCTGTAGCACGAGTGCAGCAATAGCAAAATGTTTATAGGAAAGCATGTTAATATAGGGTTTAAAGAATTTTTTTGCACTTCCATATGACATTTCAGGATGCAATGTGCGAAACAATGAAAAGATCTGTTTTTTGGTAAGCACCAAATGCTTAACATATTTTACTGATCCGTGTTGGTTGAGGCTCTCGATAATATACGGTAAATGGTCATACCCTTTTGGCCATACAATAACAATATACGTATTCGGGTTTTGCGTGCAGTAGGCAAGCGCTTGAGCATCATTGAGCAAAGCATTTGTTAATAAGCCGGTGTTGTTGGATAGTGCGTAACATGCAGTTAATAATACGCCTGTTAAGATACAATGAGCGCGTAATTTCATCTATAATACTCCTTATAACGCTATTTACTCTATGCCATGGTTAACCATTATCAATTTGAACTTTTTTGAAAAAACATGATAGAAATGCGTTCTGTTTCTGTGAAAAAAAACGTTATGGACGGCTTTTTGAATTGCGTGCTGAACATGCATTGCTAAATGTTTTTGAGCGCGGTACTCTGTGCACATCCCCCAAGATTTTTTTAGAGTATTGTGTATGAAGCTGTATCTATTCCGTTTTCTATTATTTCTAATATTAATGCCTTTGAGTGTACTTTTGCATGCAGCAGATAGGGGCTGTTTGGTGAATCCTTATCCTGAAGAAGGATTATGTGCGGGTACGCTGGTTTCAACGCCGTATGGGTTTACACCAATAGAAGCACTAAAAATAGATGACCTAGTTCTTGATCATTCTTTACAACCAAAAAAGATTATTGCTGTTGCGCGCAGACTGGTGAATAGATGCATACAGATTAAAATGAGTGATCATGCTTTTTCAGTTGGATATGGCAATAAAATTCTTCTTTCCTGTGGTCAATGGGTAGATGCAGGTACTTGTGCTCCGCATTGTTATCTGCGATGTTTGGATACGCATGCACATTATGCACGATGCGCGTGGGTAGAAGAGCCGACGTGGCTGTATCAAGTTGGCGTTGAGGGCAATACATTTTGCATCGCTCCCTATAATATGGTGGTACATAATGCAGACATTGCAATAGCATGCTCGGGAATGCTGTTTTTAGAATTTGTTGCGTACACAAATCCTGTGATTGCGCTTATAGGTGCAACGGCATGCTTTTCTCATATTGCGTACAGAGCATATCAAGTATATCAGGAGCGTACAAAAGATACTGATAGTGACGATGAAGATTCATCAGAAATAGAAGCACTTTTTTTGGCGGAGCGATTTTATTATGAGCAGCGTAAGCAGGAGCTTATAACTATTCATAATGAGTTACATGAAATCTATCGTGGTATTACTATTATTAAAGAGCTTTTTCATCCACAGGCATCAACGTTTTCATCACAGTTTTTGTCTGCGGTGAATGCGCCGTATAAAGATGCATCTATTTTTGACATTTCAATGTCTGCTGAGTTGAAGCTTTCAGATGCGCAAAGAATAGTGTTGCGTAAGGCGCGTGAGCAGGATCTTTTATTGCGTGAACAAAAAATTCAGCAGCTACATGCCACATTAGTAGTGCACTTTAATCAATCAATACAGCATGTAAACGATGCATTTGATCTGTTCAACAGCGTTTTACCTGATATTAATAATGCGACTGTTGTATGGAACAATAATACAGAGGGAACTCTTACTGATCAAATAGCATCGGCCTTTTATGAAAAATCACTTGTTCAAGAATGTTTAGTCTTACAAATAAAACGTGCAGTGACAGAGTTGAAATTAGTTGTTATGTATTATCAAAAGCACATATCTTGCGATTCTCTTAAGCTGACAACAAGTCTTATGGATCAGCTGAACTTTTTTTATGATTTTTCTTTACAAGATGAACAATGGATACAAGATCATTTGGTACGCATTAGTTATAACCTATCATTAGCGGAGCATTATTTTGCACGGCGTGGCATTCCCACTGCAGGATTTAGAAATCAGATTAAAAGTGTTTTCAACAAAGAGCAGAAACAAAGAGATACGCGAGCACTTACTAATGCGCGTAGCAAACTTTCTAGTGCGACACGTGGCGATGGTCCTAAAAAAGATGACGAAAAAGAAGATGTTCTGAGTGCGATAAAAGGTGCAAAAGAATTAGCCGATGAGATTGCTGAAGATGCAAAAAAAAGGGGATGGGAAAATCCTGATATGCCATCAAAGGATGATCCTCAGCAGCTCAATCATATTTTTCCTAAAGATAAAGGTGGCCATGATCCATATAGTGATGCTCACTATGCAGAGTTGCAAGAATTAGTTAGAGACCCATCAAGTTTTTTAGGTAAAGATAAGCATGGCAACCAGTGGTTTAGTAAAATAAAAGAGAATGGAGAGCAGAAGTGGGCAAAAGCTTTTGGTAAAAAGGTAAACAGTGGTGGAACTAACCCATCCCCAGTTCCGTATGATCCTGAACTAGGCTTGTTAAAGCCCGGTTCTCCTACGTATAGAGAATTTATAAAACGAAATCTTAAAAATAATATTATTTAGGACGGTCATGAAAGATTTAATTATAGATCCGCTAACTATTGATACCTGTGATCTTTATATAGCAATGATCTATTTTTTGGAAGCGTATAATAAGGGAGCTAAATCAGAAGATATTAGCGGCCTTATTAGTGAATTAGAACAGTTTCATATAACGCAATGGGCATTTAAAGAGTGGCAAAATGCTTTAAAGCGTACGCTGTTGAAAACCAAAGCAATTCCAAGTTCAGATTCTGAAATGCATGATATGAGTGGTACATCAAGATGGCAATTTAAATAGGTAAAACATATGAAATCGATATTACCAGAATCTATTACCATAACTCTACATGACGCATACGATTCAACCAAGCAGTCATTAGAAAAATTTTCTACTTACATGGAATCTGATGATCTGCGTAAGCTTATAAACGAAATGGAAAGCTCAGATCTTTTTGATATGTGGAAGGAAGCTCTCAATAAAGCCCTTAATGAAGCAGAAGAATTAAAAACACAATGACAATATCGATTCAAAAACTTCTTGTGCACCCATTGTTTTACGCTGTACGGTAAGAAGAATTATACATTAGCCGGGGTTTGCGTATGAATAACACTTTTTTAAGTCTAACAGTTTACATAGCATTATTGGCGGTATCATCGCTTTTTGCTGGGCACGTCGTGTTTATTTTGGGTCCATCTTGTTCAGGCAAAACAACGGTATCACATAAGGTAGCGCGTGAACTCGGCGATGCATGGAAAGTGGTTGAGTATGATAAGTGGGAAGGGTATATTGGGCGGCGCAACGCTCCGGCAACCGCAATCTTTGAACGCATGATTGATGACGTGCATGCGAATCTTGATGCGGGGTATGATGTGATTGTTGATGCAAACCGCTATTTTCCCGATCAGTGTGTATCATTATTGCATGCGGGGCACCAGTGTACCAATGTCTATTTATATGCACCGTTCAAACTATTAATCAAGCGGTGCAAAAAACGGCTCAAAGAGCATAATCATAAAAAATGGTCTCATTCTATTCGCAAGTTCGTGAAAATGACCTTCAAGCACTTTTACCCCAATGATATCCCTGAACAGACCGATGGGGTGGTGATTGATACCGAACAAACACCATTCGATACCGTGGTGACCAAGATTAAAGCGATTATTTGTATGTGGAAGCTCAGGGCTCAATCAAACGCCGTTGTATCGTAAGGTGCTTGCGTTGCTTGGATCATGATATTATAGTAAAACAAAATAGTTAATCTATGTATCAGGAGAAGAGTATGAAGCGTGTCATGTGTATCGGTGCAGTGATTGTATGTGGAATAACCATGCTGTATGCGGGCAAAGAGATTGAGGTTAAAATAAGCGGTTCACATGAAATGTTTGAAAAGGTTATTGCCTGTGTGAAAGCTTATGGAATCTACAAAGGATCAAGCAAACAAACAGAATATTATCTCACCAAGCCTGATGAGGCATGGGATTATAGTGGTGGATTCAAAGATACTTTGCGCACCATGCGTGTACGTTGTGAGGCAAAAGGTGATTCCGTGTGCTATAAATATCGCCATCTTGATCCGGTGACCAAAAAAACAACCCACCGTGATGAAGAAGAAACAAAAGTTGCTAACGGTCAGGCAATGATTAATATTCTCGGCAATCTTGGCTACACAGAGCAGACCATCATAGAAAAAACACGCGAAACCTATATGGTAGAAGACATGTTTGAAGTGGTGTGTGATGACGTTAAAGATATTGGCAAATTTATAGAAATTGAGCTCAAAAAGCCTACTGATGATGTAGAATTAGGCCTTGCACGCATTCAAGGCTTGCTTAAAAGAATGGGCGTTACGGAATTCAAACAATATGATCGGGGCTATATCCATATGAAATGGAATCCTGGGTATGAGTTTGGTGAAGAACGGAAAATTTAAGTAATAGTTTTGCATACTTGAGAAGGGCTTGTGGTTGTATGACTGCAGGCCCTTTTTTACTTTTGGTGTAAAAACAATTACAATACAAGTATCTATTTTTCAGATGGAGTTTCTATGTTTATGCGTAATTTTGTATTGTCAACACTGCTTGTTTCAACCATTATTCAGTGCGATATCACGCGTGAGCAGCGGCTTCAGGGTTGTATGTTGAGCGCCATGCTGGGCGATTGTCTTGGGCGTGTGACTGAATTTAAGCGTGATTTGGCAACTATTTTTAAACACTATCCCCGTGGTGTGCAGGGTCCGCAATCATTTACTGAGCAAGATTGGTTTGGTGTGCCTGCGATATTCAAGCAAAAGCAGATCATGCCCTATACCGATGATTCACGCATGGCAATACTGGTGCTCATGAGCCTGCCTGGTGAAGTTACCTTTAATCTTACCCGTTTTAACTGCAATCCAAGTCCATTGACCCATTATCAACCAACCCTTGAAGAGCGCATGACCTATCTTGCACAGCTCTTTCTGCATGATCAGCAAGATACGCTTTTTGGCTGGGCAGCACGTTATCGTGCGCCGGGCAATGCATGCCGTGCGGGTGCAAAAAAGCTTCAAGAGCATTTTGATACACTGTTCATGGATCCGGAATGGTCAAACCGGCTTGGCATTATACATGAGTTTTCACGCCGCAAGTTGTGGGATGTGCAAGCGGTGCAAGCAGGTGGATGCGGATCGGTGATGCGTGCCTATCCGTGTGGCATGGTATTTGCTGATGATGCTGCAAAAGCGGTTGAATTCGCCGTGGCGCAATCACGCTTAACCCATAGCCATCCCATAGCGTTGGCTGCAAGCGCAGGTATTGCAGCGGGTGTGGCTTCAGCGATTAAGGGTGAATCGGTTGATGCGATTATTACGGCAATTATTGATGCAGCAGTGCAGCATGATGAAAATACGGCGCAAAAGGTGCGTAAAGCAGTTGAATTAGCCAACCAAAATAAGCCAATGCTTGATGCGTATGGTTCTGCGTTGAGCGCATTTAAATCAAAAACATTTTGCGATGAACATGAGCGTATCTTTATACGGTTTCCTGGTTGGGCTGCTGATGATGCGCTTGCGGGAGCAGTTTACTGTTTTTGCATGAGCCCCGATTCTATTCTGGATGCTGTGTATCTTGGCGTGCATACTTCCGGCGATAGCGATAGTATTGCTTCACTTGCCGGTGCGTTAGTGGGTGCACAT
Organism: uncultured bacterium; assembly: GCA_963704465.1. Taxonomy (GTDB): domain Bacteria; phylum Babelota; class Babeliae; order Babelales; family Vermiphilaceae; genus MFD02979-c4. Next base: position 914,393 of record OY969901.1, on the reverse strand, counting down.
TGTGGCGTTGAGCAGATTGTGAATTACGTTCCGGTAATAGAAGATGGTGACATGATGATGGCGTGCATGAATTACTTGGCTCATACCAATGATGCCCATGAAGCAATGCAGCAAAAACCTGTTGCAGAAATAATACCAGCTACAGAACCTACATTATGGCTTGGATTTCTTCGTGATCGATTGTGTAAACTGCTGGGAAGATAGTTATCATATATCGATACTCTTGCTGAGTTGAGCATTGGTACGGCATAATTCGTGGTTTATGCTTTTTTAAATCCTCTTAGTAGCCATACATTTTTACGGCCATTATGACGACTTGTGCCACGTTCTAGGGTTATATTTTCTAAACCCAACTTTTCTAAGCAACTGATTGCAAGCTCTTTATTTTTTTCAACAGCCATGTCTGACCACAAGAAGTAATACAATGTTCCACACGAAAAAGTTGCTCTCGGTATTGGGATATATTTGGCATCTGTTACAAGAGGTGTCTGGTTTTTTGTTACGTCAATGTTGATTTTGCGCAATTGGTTTTCAAAAATTATCAATATATTATCTACTTGATCGTTAAACGTGGCAATTGATTTGGACGGCAATTGTGGGATATAAAAATTTTCCAAGCTATACAATAATATATTTTTCGTAATTTCTGTTTCTAATGAAAGACGCTTGTTGAGCTGTTCGCGCGTTGCTTGTTGTTGCGATGTATAAAAATCAAGCAGCTTATGTAGGGCGGGAACAAGTTTCTCTGCTTCTTTTATAAAGGTTGGATGATATTCATTTTTTTTGAATTGTTTGTTAATGGCTATTGTTGTTGCTAGCAAAGTAAGCTCAATATCAAAAAAACCAGTGAAAGGATTGGTTTGTCGACAATCGAGCAATTCTTTATTCTCAACAAAAGATACGTTTTTTTTATGATATTCATCACGCATAAGAAATGGATGCCATTCAATGGTAACTGCGTCTTGAGCGGAAAGAGCGGGCAAGAGGTTTTTTATATAAAGAGCCGGCACATTGCACAAAACGTTTTTTGTTGCATGATCAAATGTCCACGGGCGCTCAAGATATATTTCACGTATCCTGGGTAGCTGAGCGAGCGGTATTGTTGAAGCATCCGCTTGAATGTGTCTGCCCGGGTTGACCGCTGGAGTTATATCCATCGTTGTAACACGATTATCATTGGCATAAGAAAGTGTAGCGGTATTTTCTTGCCACATTGCTTTTGTAAATTCTGCCTCATGCGATGCATTAGATCGTGTTGATCCGATGACAAGGATATGCCCATCTTGTATAACGTTGTCAGCTGCATATGATGTAAAAAGGATTGTTGCTGATATAAAAACGCACACGAGAAATAACTGATTTTTATGTTTCATAAAAAGTCCTGTTGAATTGTAACGGGAGACCGGGCTAATGTACCTGTTTTCGGGTTAATTGTACATAGTCGGCATCTATGTATCAGAAAATTAATACCATGCTTGCATCATCACATGCAGCAAACGTAAAATACATGCCGGATGCGTGGAAAAGAATGGTACAATCAGATCAAAACTGAGTGTGATACCGATTCCCCAAAAAAGCCATAATTGTATAATGCAACAATTTCATTTTTTCGCCTATGGTTTATGATAGGTTATATTATTATATGATTCTGCAACAAATAATGCATTTATTGTAATAAGTGCATTATTTTGTGTGTCAATAAAAAAAGGAACGTAATGAATGCTCGTTATGGTGTTTTTGCCTTGATTGTGTATTGTTGTGTCATAGCATCTATTTCTGATACGCATGCAGCGGCGGAAAATGATGCACGTGTTGCGTTGGTAGCAGGTATGATTGCGGGAGCAACAGAGCCATGCATTATGCAGCCGCTCACAACGTTGAAAAATCGTGCACAATTTTCAAAACAAACGACAGCGCAACTGCCAGCATTGAGTATTAGAGAGTTGTGGCGCGGTGCAACCGTTGCAGCGGTTTGTTTGGGCATTAATACGGGCATTCAGACGGGCCTGTATGCGGCCATGATGCCTCATATGCAAAACCAATTACTCAGTTCATTGGGTGCGGGAGCCTTATCGGCCTATATCATTGCAGGGCCTGCAGAGCTTATCATCGCGCAGCAACAATTACACGCAGCAAATGCGAAAAATACATTCAAATTTATTTATAAGCATGCGGGCATAAAAGCATTCTGGCGCGGCACAGCATGGTGTGCCGGGCGCGAAGCGTTGTTTGCAGCGGGATATTTATCGCTCGCACCACAATGCGCGGAACAGCTTAAAAAACAGGGCGTTCCTGCGTTGCCAGCGCAGATTGCGGGCGGCATATGTGGTGGAATTGTAGCGATGGTATTGAGCCACCCAACCGATACCATTAAAACACGCATGATGGCTGATGTGCCTCATGATATGCATGCAGCATATCGTTACGCAACAGGCTTAGACGTGATCAAAGAGATGACGCGTGCTGAGGGCTCGCTAAAGCCTCTTTTTAAAGGCCTTGTGCCGCGGGTGGCAAATGGAACGTTTGCAATCACCTGGTTTGCATTGGCCGGGCCTTATATACAGCAAAAAATGAACACCGCTAAGAACCAGATCTAAATCGACCAGATCGTGATTTTGTACCTGTTTTTAGGACATTTCTTTATTTTGAATTATTTCATATTGTTGCTATTTGTAACAATAACATGATAGGGTAAGGATGATAAAGGGCTTATGAAGAGCTTAATGGAGGTACGTATGAAGAAGTTATATATCGTTATGGCAGTTGCATTGTGTGCGGTGTTTACGGCCGATGCAAAGCCAAAACGCCGTGGTTGTAGAGGTGGAATGTGCGGTGTGCAACGAACTGCCCCACGCGCAACAAAGCCAACCGCTGCTGCAGCAACTGCATGGATTGCACCAAAGGTGAATCAAGGTGTTGAGAGCGCCCAAAAGATCGCTTTTGATATTCAAGAATCGGTGATGAAGCTTGAAGCTGAACTGAAGAGATTAAAAGACCAGCTTGCACAGCTTGAAGCTAAAGATGCAACTGAAGAAGCTATGATGCCAGTGCGCAATAAAATTAAAGTAGTTGAAGAAGAGCTTAATAAGCTTAAGAAAATACAAAACTGTGCACAATAACTAATCGTGATTCAATAAAAGGCCTTGTGGGTTTGATGCTCACAGGGCCTTTTTACGTTTAGATCTTTTTGGGTTTTGATAGTGTGGGTAAAAGCGGTTCAATCTCTTTGAGTGCGGTGTTGATAAGGTGATTTTCGTATTGTATATGATACTGCATAATTGAGTTATTTTTTATTTCATGATGAGTTGGTGCAGGTTCCGTTGCCACTAAAAATAGAGTTATAAAGGGCGTTGCAAATAATGTACATGTAGACGCAATTACAGGATCGCCAATACCGTATAATGCCCATACAAAAATGGTGCCTAGGACAGTTGATGTTTTCATCAATTGTTTTTTGGTCGGTGCAAACGTTATTTTTTTTGCACACTGTTCACTCTGTGGGCACAGCTTTTTCTGCACGGCAATTAATTTTGCTGCAACATATGGATCATCTTTAAATACTTCAATAGCTACACTTAACCGTTGCTTTGCTTCAATAAGACCCCAGTTTAATTTTTTGGTGCTATCAAAATCAGAGTTTTGAATAGGCATTATCGGGTATTGTTTTATACAGATACATTCTTTTTGATTACGTGTGCAGGTAGATTGTGGGGCATTATTGTCTTTTATAGGTGCCTGCAGCGTTGCGTGATCAATTGCTGGTAATGATAATGCAATTTTTTCACGTTGAATGATTGTATGCTCATTCTTATGCATAAGCGCATTGTCATTCGATGGTGTTGTAACAGAGCGTTTACCAGAGATTTTGGTATGTGGTTTTGATTTTTTAACTATTCTGTTGAAGTGCATGCTGAAAACTGATGTTTGTGCAAAGATGTTTATAATCAAAAAAAGGTGCATTGTTCGTTTCATAGGGGCTCACAAAAATAATTTAAATGTTTAATCTTTTTTTTGTGCAGGAAAATGGGGTATTACCGTGTTATTTTTAGTTGCATTATGGTGATCCGAATTCGTATTGTTGGCCAAAAGTATTTTATAGAGCGTGCTATTAATAGTGTGTGTTCTATTATTTAAGCATTCGATCATAGCGTGAATTTTTTTTTCTTCATCAAAAGACATTTCATATGCACAGTAGGATCCTACAAACGATACTATTCCTAAGGCACCACCTCCTAATAGGATAACACCAACCATGTCAAAACCAATAAGCGCAAGAATAGTCATGCTAGTTGTGGTAATACCAAGACCACGTATAAACCGTTTTGTTTTCATTTTGTATGTTATTTTTTTACAACAGGTATCAACGTTAGGGCATGTATTTGCTTCTAATGAAAGCAGTTCTCGCTGTATCGATGGTATATCGTTATAAAAAATACTACTTTCTTTAAGTTGTTCTTTTGCCAAAGTATAGTTTAATTTACTTTCATTCAATCGTTCGCAAATGGTGATAGCAGAGTTATCTTGCACAGATCGCAAAGTGCTTAGTGACAAGATTAGATATGGCTTAATGCATGAGCATTCTGCCTGTTTCATCTGAATTGGTGTAGTTGACGCGGGTGGTTGTTCTATTTTTTTCGGTTCGCTGATGTATCGACGTGTAGGCACCGTTTTTCTTGCTGTTTTATTGGCGGTGCGTAGTGTGTGCATAGCGGTGATTGGCATATGAGAGATGGTAAGAACTAAAAAAAGTCTAAAGAAGCTATGCATTGAAAGATCCTTTTTTGATGCTTGCATTAGCTAAAATCTGCTCATAGTGTAGACTTTTTTAGCAAAAAAACAATGTGACAACGTTTAACCAAAGGATTTTTATGCGTATTTTTAGCTTAATGCTTCTTATTTCTTTTTCTTCTTATGCTGCAGATGCTTTCAAATCGGTAGATAGATCTGATCTGTTGCAAGTACTTGGGCAATGTTTATCAACAGTGCACAATGCACAAGAGATTAACCGTAACAATGATTTTGTTGAGGATAGTGCATTATATGCATTATTTTCGGCTTGGTATAAAAAAGATCCTGCCAATCATAAGAGAATATGTATTGATGGAAGTGAAATAAGACGAGCTTTTCAACAATTTTTAAATGCATCACAACCTGTTAGCACTGTTAGACTTCATTACCGCAAGCATTATTGATGATTGTTGAAGTATATTATTAATATGCTTTTAAAGTGATATATACTAATTTTTATTATGAGGATACATATGAATTGTTACAGTATACCGAACATCTTTTTTATATCTCTCATGTTGATAGCGCCTCTCTTTGCCGCGCGGGTAAAGCAAGTATGCAGGCGCCCGGCTGAGGCACGTCAATTTCCTCAGGCTAAAATAGCTCCGCGGTTCCAAGATCAAGGTGTTAAAAAACCAAGCAGAAAAAAGATACAAAAAGTTGTTATTGAAGAAGACAATGAATTAGGGCGCATAGGCAAGGTAGAGAAGCAATACTTAGAAATTTTTCGCGACAAGTGTGTAACGCTTTTGGCAGATGGGCGAGACCTTGATGATCAAGCCTATGATCTTTTTGTAAAAAGTGCTGATATACTCGAAGAACCCGAAAAAAGGTATGCTTCTGACGATGTGAGCTTGCTTCTTGAGAAAATAAGAAAAAGAGCGAACTTATAACATTACGACAGCGTGCTCTTGCATAAAAAGAGTATCGCAAGGCTTATAAGCATGGCATAAATAGTGGTTGTTTCAATAAGCGCTTGTGCAAACATACTTGTGCGTGGCAATGCTTTTGCATGCTCATCGGTTGCAAGCTTTTCGCACACCGCACCAGAAACAATACCTGATGCAATACCGGTGCCTATGGTGCCAAGTCCGGCGGCAAGAGCTGCAGCAAGGCTGCCAATCCCCATCAAAAGCTGATCATCGTTCAACGTCGGTATAATAAACAAAATCATTAAAGAAATAATCAATGCAAAAATGAGCGGCGTTTCTATAAGCGTTTGGCTCAACAGTGAAAATGAAATTATTCTGCTATACGCCTCTTTGCACAATCCTAATGCTCTGCATGCCTGGCGCGCAAAATAGGCTAATCCTATCGCAGGGCCGATTCCACCAATGCCAACACATAAACCAGCACTAATCAAACGTAACGCTTCAGGCAGTGAAGTGGCTGTTAGTGCAGCACTTTTAATCACCAGTGCCACCACAAACCCCGCAATAATCGGCGTTTGCACGAGTGCTTGGGTGATAATAGTAAAACCTAAAATTTTTGGCGCCATCAATGGTTGGCGCGCTACGGCATAGATAGCCTCTTGCGCCGGAAAACCAGATGCAATACCGATTACAAGGCCAGAAAAGCAGAGAGCAAGGCCTATGCCAATTTCTGCAAGAAAAGTATACGAAGCAGGTTCTTGTGGCGTGCCAAGTAGAAGCATCATGGCAACAAACAGGCCAATCACGGCGGTTGTTTCTATGAGTGCGGTGGTTATGACTGCTGTACGGAGAATGTCACCGTATGCATGCGGTTGACGATCTAATGCATTAATGGCGGCAACGCCTGCCATACCTTCACCGATGCCAGCACCAAGAGAGGTGGTAGCAATGGTGAGCCCGAGTGTGCCATAATGGAACAAAAATTCATAATCCATACAAAAATCCTTTTAGTGGCCATCGCCCTGCAGTGCAAGACCAAGATTGGTTACGGTGAGCATGGTGAATACAAATGCTTGGAGTGTGCCTTCAAAAACGATAAAAAAGCTGGTGATCAAGAGGTTGAGGCCACACAAGAAAAAGAGTAGGTTGAGGACCCACCATTTATTGAGTGCGCCAAAGTAGATCTGCGTAATGAGTGAACCACCAAAAATATTACCAAAAAGTCTAAAAGACATAGACATGATGGTTGCAAGTTTGCCGATTATGTTCAGAGGCAATAATAAAAAGAATGGCTGAAAGAAGCCTTGGATATATGAAAGCAATCCGAATTTTTTAATCGATTCATATTGGGTATACACAAAGGCAATAAGGCCAAGGGCAAGTGTGGTATTCAAATCGGTAGTTGGCTCTTCCATGCCGGGAATCAGTGGGGCAATATTGCAGAGCAAAATAAAAATGAAGAGCGTTGCCACAAAAGAGATATGTTTGAGAGAGAAAAAACCGATTGCTTGGGTGCAAAACTGATCAGCCGCATCAACGATCATGCATATTGCATGCCGTGCAATGCCATTGGGACGATGCATCATAATAAGGCCAATAAGGCATAGCATTAGAATAATGCCCATTACAATCCACGTATTGATGAGTGTGAGGGCGTTAAGCTCTAAAAAACTACTCTGCGTGTGGAAGAGCTCGTTCAGCGACCATGTATGTGCGTGTCCTACTTCAATTCCGTCCATAATACCTGCGTTGCGCTATAATAATAAACGACCAAAAAGCACCGACAAATGTTCCTAAAAACAGTATACGGCTTGAGATCGGTAAGCGCAACAGATACCAGAAGGCTGCTGCAATAATGATAAAACGCGATATCGCGCCAATCATGTTTTTTTTACGGAGAGAATGGGGATCTGTGTATGTAAGGGTGATGCGTGTTTTAAAAAAAAGATACGCATACAGCACGCCTGTTATAATACCACTAATGCCTATAATCATTATTCTTTTCATATATTTTCAAAAAAAGGGTCGGGTAATATATCTATTACCCGACCCTTTACGTGTTCAATAGATTACGGTGGACTATCCGCCTTCATAGCTATGTTTGCATTAATTGCACACATACGCTAATTACGGCGTGATACGCCACGCCTTAGCTCGACTGCGCTGAAAACTGCGTCGTAGCGACGGCGGGCTATACTTTCTTAACGCCTTTAGCACGCCAGTATTCAGCAACTATTTCTTGTGAACCACTGATTGCAACAAGGCCGTTACGTTCGTCAACGGATGTTTGAGCTATCGCGAGCGCTTCCGCAAGGGTTGCTGCTGCACGCGCTTTAACTTTCATGTTTTTCAGTTCTTGTGCAATTGCTTCCGCATCCCATGATTTGCCATTGATGTTTTCTGCGCTTGGTGTTGCGGGGCAAATAATGATTGAGCCAGAGCTCTTCTTGAAGAAGTAACGAATAAGCTTCAGTAACTCTTCAGTATCGATATCGGGATTGTTGTTGCCCAAGATAATCGTAAGCCCTTTGAGCGGACGATCATAATGAAGCAAGCGAATGCCGAGCAATAAGTTGCGAATTGCATCAAGGTTTGCTGCATTATCAAGAAGAATGGTTGGTTTTTCTTTTTCAAGAAGTTCAAATCTTCCGGGAATATCATTAACGGTATCTTTCCAGAACTGTTCCAAGGTTTTCTTTGGATTCAATTCAGAACGACGTTTTGCTTCTAACGTTGGGCGACCGCGTTGACCTTTAATTTTCGTAAGTAATGTTTCGGTAACGGTCACGCTGTTTTGATTTACAATTTCATTAACAAATATGGTAGCAATACGTTCTGCAAGTGCTGCACAACGGCCATGAAGCTGTTCAAATGGATAGGCTAATGGTGCAAGTTTACGAATAGGCATTTCCCATGCGCCACTCATTTCTTCCACGAGTTCTTGCATCAATTGTAGATTAAGTTTGCTTTGATCAGCTGATACCACGTGTGAAGCCTGTTTTACGCTATGCAAAAATGCGCGAATAGTATCTGCATCAGCTTTATTAAGGGCTGGAGATGCGCCTTCAGCAATACGCGTGATACCAACAACCGTTGGGTTGAGGATCATGCTTGTGCGGGGCAATCCAGCTTCTTGTGCTTCGATGATTGCAACGTCAACATTGTTTTGTGCAAAGTAGACAAGTGCCATCATGGTTAAAGTTTCAATACTGTTTAATGCAAGGCCTATAGACTCTGCAGTATTGATCACTTCATTGGCAACTTCAGTAAAGTTTTTATTTGCAATGGTAGTGCCATTGAGAGAGAAGCGTTCATTATAGGTTAAAACATGAGGCGTGGTAAAAGTACCCACCGTCAGATTTTCTTCACGCAATAATTTTGCAGTGAACCCAATAGTAAGCGATTTACCGTTTGTGCCACCAACTACGATGGTAGAAACTTTTTTGGAAAGAGAACCAAATGCTTGGTCCAACTGGGTAAGCTTGCTTAACGATGTATCATTAAGGTTTGTTTTCCAGTTTGCATCCAGGAACTCAACAACTTCAGCATAGCTGCGTTGTTTTTTCGGTTGCACCGTTGGGGTGCTCGCCGTTACGATAGTTTTGTTTTTCATGCTACATCCTACTAATTAAAGCTATGAGTTTATTTTCTTTAGAATTATATACATCTTATTCTTAAGATACAACAAAGGGCAAAAATGTCAAACAAGAAATTTTTGGACGATTGCAGCTTCTTTATTTACAAAAATAAAACAGATAGAAACCTCTTCTTAAAGGGGGTTTGGTATGGTATACTTTTTCAGAAAAGTTCGATCGAATCAATGTAATGTAGGGGCATTATGCAGAAAAAAAGGCTTTATTGGGGCTCGCCTGAGGCTGAAAGAGGGTTAACGGAGGCTTTCAAAGAGGGCAAAGCGGTTTTAGCGGGATCAGATACCGTATGGGGCCTCCTTGCCCCGGCCACCAAAGAGGGAGCTTTAGAGCTTGATAGGCTCAAAAAGAGACGTGACAAGCCGTATTTAGTGTTGATGGGATCGCTCGATGCGGTACAAAAAGGAGCTCAATTTCCCCAAAATGGCTCGAATGAGCTTGCACATAAGGCATGGCCGGGGCCATTAACGTTATTGTTACCCGCATTGTCGGGCCACCTTACCGATGCGCAATCACCTGCCGGGGTTGTGGGGGTTCGGGTGCCAGATCATGAGCCTTTGAGACAGGCTGCCGAGCGCTTTGGAGGGCTTTTTTCAACGAGTGCCAATATTTCTGGCGAACCGGTACCAACGCGATTTGAGGATATTCCTGAGTATATACGTCATAGCGTAGGGGTTCTTATATATAATGATGAGAATTATAAGCCCTATGTGCAGCCATCAACGATTATTGATGGTACGGGTATGGAACTAAAAATAATCCGCCATGGAGCATATAATTATACCCCATAGCGGATTTATAATTTACTTATTTGCTGGTTCGTTTTCCCATGAAAGGCCGCGAAATTTGAGTTGTGCATCTTGTAATGATGGGCATTCAGAGAACTCCTTTACAGCATAATCCCAGTACTTTGGCATATTATGAGCTACATGTTGTGCGCTATAAAATGCGTGATTACCTACAAACTGCAATCCCTTTGCAGTAATGCTGCCCGCTTCATGGACATTTTTTTTATAAAATTCTGGATACAAAAGAATTGATCCAAAAAGCACGAGCCCCGCGGCAGCCGCAGGTTGCGACATGAGTGTTATGCGTAGTGCCTGACTCGCATATACGCCGCATGCAAAAGAGAGTAGTGCTGGTTTAAGTCGTTCAGCTTTGGTCATCTCTGATAGAGGTTTGCCCAATAGTTTTGGTTCTTGCGCATGTTGAGCGGCTTGAGCGTTTAGATTTTCCTCTTGCCGTTCAATTGCAACTATAGTTTGCGAAATGCACGCTGCCACCAATGCATAAACTGTTATACGTTTCATTATGATGCTCTTGTGTAAAAATGTTTCTATTTTTTTGTACAAGCATCATTAATACTTACTTTTTGATACTTCCTACTGGTCAGAGCTTTCTTTTTGTTGTCTATTCATATCATTTGCTTTATTACGTGCTTCAAGCCTATCTGCAAATGATGTTGTTTTTTTGACTGCTAATTCTACACTATTTTTTCCAATTTTCCAAAAATTATTACCTATAGTTGTTGCTTGATCACCCAGCGAAAGACGTTGGATGATAGTACTTATAAAAGTTGGCTTGAAAATATACAGTCCAAGGCCTAGTATGCCTGAGATTGCAAGTGGACGAGGAAATTTAAAGATGCTTCCAGCAAAAAATGCACCTGCATAGTTTACATAAGATTGATTACGTTCTTTTTTAAAAGAGTCAGTTTGAGTTTGTAGTTTTTCGGTGAGTACTGCGTTGTCTGCGTGTAGTTTGTAATTGGTGATAATCTGTGATGCAAGTTCCTGTTTAAGTTTTTCTTCAGCACCGTATATCATTGGAGTAATACAGCTTAATAAAGCAATTATTTTTTTCATGCAATGTTCCTTTTTGGATAAAATAGTATCTGAATTGTAACAGAGCTATAAAATTCTGCCAACTTTTGTGTAAGATCATGGGTGATATGCATATAAAAAAAGGAGTTGCCTATGCGTTCAGGATTTACGTTGATTGAGTTAATGGTTGTGGTTGCGATTGTTGCCGTGCTTACCATGCTTGCAGTGCCTACGTTTACCACGTTTATTGCAAAAGCAAAACGTACTGAAGCGTATACCAATTTACATGCGCTCTATGCGGCACAAAAGGCATACTGGGCAGAGCATGGTACCTATACCACCCAGCTTGGTGGTGCTGATGGATTGGGTTGGAAGCCAAATGGTTATAAAGGTGGCGGTAAGCAAGAAAACTTTTATTACACCTATGGCGTGCCTGGTTCTGAAGGCGTGAACTATTTTACCGGCAAACTAGAAGCACCGGCATCTGCATTGAGTAGTGGGTATGCAAACAAAGATTCATTTTTAATGGTGGCTGCCGCAGATATTGATAACGATGGGATGCTTGATATCATTACTATCGATCAAGATAATAATCTTAAAATAGTGCAGAATGACGTATAGTTTCGCATAAAATACTTTGATTTTCTTTCTATCTACCTGTAATATTTATCTTTTTATATACAGCGTAGATGAAAGGTGTTCTATGTTTAAACATATGTTGTTATGTTCGGTTGCGTTACTATGTTCTCCCCTTGAATGTGGCAAACATAAAAAAGTGAAAAAAGAGGAAAATACGACAGGACTATATAAAAAGCAGATCAAGTGCTCTGCTGATATGACGGTGCAAGATTTTAAAAATGTTATTGCACGCACATTGAATGTTGATCCTGCGCAAATTGCGATTATTGTAAATGAACAGGATATTGCTTTTAAAAGTGAAACTACGCTTCAAGAGTTACGCATAACAAAAGAAAGCATGCCATCTGTTGTAATACAGTCGGGAATACGTAAGCCTAAAGCAAAAAAACAGGTTAAGAAGGAAGCTTTATCAGCGAGTGTAGTGGCTGTTAAAACAGAAGAGCAAAAAGATATCGATGCTTTTTTGAACAATTAATCTGTTTGAGCGTCCGCGCAAAAAATAAAAGCGTACGATGGATTTAGTTCATCGTACGCTTTTATTTTATCAATCAAATTTTGCAATAACCGTTAGTTGTTAACCGCTCGACTACCTGAGTTTTTAATCATTGATCTAAGAAAGTTATTTTTGTATTGCGTGTAAAGCGAGTTCATGTATTCTCGTGGTTGGCGCCATACCTGACCAGCATTTTGACGTAGCCTGCTCCACCAGCTTTGCTGGATTGGCTGTAGTTGTGCGGCGGTGGCAGGTTTTGGCAATACTATAGGTTTTTGTAGCTCTTCATGTAAAGATAATTGATTTTTTGATGATGTGTGCGTTGCTTCAAGTTTTGCTTCAAAATATAAATGTTTTATTTCTGGTAAAACAGAGTTCATAATAGGTGAACATTGTTGTTGCCATGTATTCGGTTGTCTCGTAAAGTGATATAGCATATATGCACTAGCAAGGATGCCTTTGTCTGCTTTATCGATGATTCTAATTGCTGCTATGAGATTAAGAGAAAAGGGACTATATGTGTAGGCGAAAACGCAGGTATCTTGATTAAGACAATATTCTCGTTTTAGATAATTAAAATGTAAGTATGTGGCATCAAATGAAGCTTTGATGAGTGTATTACGTACTCCTTGCGGTGGGATAATTGTATTGAGTTTCCATTTTTCTGTTATTATTTTATCAAAATCGGGTATAAAGCATTTTTCTATAGTTACGTATGAATAGTAGATCGATGGGGCAGAATGTAAGCCTATATTGTAATAACCAGCTTCAGGTAAATAAAGTTGGCTTACAAAAAATGGTATTGTTTTATGTTCGCCGTTACTTACGTATTCCCAGTGATTATTTCCTGAATCTGTGCATTCAAGCAATTCGTTACCCGTATAAATCCATATTTCTTTTCTTGCGTCGCTCCATGTATGAGTAGCAACTAAATTTCCATTGATAAAGCTGTATTGTAAGCCTTTACCGCCTATGGCTCCAGGTATTTTAAAGGTTTGCATGGAAACTTTGGAAGTAGCTTGAGGATTAAATTTATAGAAACTAAAACTTGTATTATGTATATCATCTACATAATCAGCAGCAACAATGATATAAAAATTATGGTCATGATTATTATATAAAGCTTGATAGTGATAGACACCATGTTGTTTTTCATCAAAAAAAGCTTTTTCAATGTTGGTAACATTTCCTGTTTTTAGGTCTATAAGCCATGTGGTTGCGCCAGGATCATCCACTGAATTTATGTATCCTATCAAGAGCATGTACTGTGCATCGCTAGACATAGCACAAGCTACAGGTCGGTTTACAAAAAAATTATAGAGGTATTCTTTTTTATGTAAAAGATCAAAATAGCGGGATTGTTGTTCTGCACGGGCAAGTGCAAATCCGTGTGATGTTGATGAACTGCTCAAAAGCGGGCGGATTTCACCTACATTATGTGGGAGATTAGATGTATAACTTGTTCTCATAGAGATGTGAGTACCATTTTCTTGTTTAAGCAAATCATGAAGAAGCTTGCCAGCTATAGTTCGTTGTAATTCTTTACTAATTTGATCAAAACTATTTTGAAGAGGTATATAGGTAGTGCTTTTTAAAAGGTTAACATATCCGTTAATGATGGTTTCTTTTTGAAATTGCAGATAATCTGCCGTTATTACTATTTTGCCAAAATCGATATGAGGGTTTTTTGTAATGAGTTCTTTCATATTTTTTTCAAGCATTTCAGCAGAAGGAGTTTCAGTACCGAATTTTTTCGGATGAATGAGTTCAAGTAAAAACTCGAAATCTTGTTTGGTGCTGTTATGTACCGGGATAGGATCAGTAGTAATGCCAAAATCTTGAAGCATTTCTTTGAGAGTTATTGAATGTAAAAGTTGAAACAAAGGATATGAAGTTGGCTGAGCCGTAGGATCATCGGGAAAGCTTACCAGAACGGTGGTATCGAGAGGGTGTTTTTTTTTGCCGAGCTCTATATTTTTTATGGCAGTCACTGCCTGCGGGTTCACCGTCTGTGCAAGCGCGTTAAGTGATGTTGCAATATCATCTGCACCAACTTCTAATGCGCATGTTGCGGCCTCGCGTATATCATCAAGAGTATATCCACCATTCTGTACCAATTTTGCTAGTTCGGGATGAGGCATAGGTTTATTGTATTTTGTTTTGTAGCTCGCAAGATATGTGACTAAAGTAAAACTTTTAGGTGAAGTAGAAAGTTTAATAGAATCAACGCCCTCTTTTTTTAAGAGGGTGGAAAGCTTGGGAAATTTGTTCAAATCTTTTTGACTTATGGGTATTGGTTTATAGTTGCCTTGGAACGTGACTATAAATTTTTTTTCCATGCTTTGTACGGAAAAACACAAAACAAATAAAAGCGTAAAACATGATTTGAATGCAAAGTTTGATCTAAACATAGTTCCCCTATTTTGAGTTTTTTCCAAAATAGGGAATTATTTATCTATTTTGCAATATTACCAATCATACGTGGTGCTGAAGTGCACTTCGTAGCTGCTTTCACCCGGACGTGGATCTATTTTGAAACCCCAATCGATACGTATTGGCATTGGTTGCAATAAACGGATACCCACACCAATTGCATGGCGATAATCAAAATTATTATTTTGTATAGAGGTTGCTACGCTTGCGGGTAAATTATCTGGTATATATGGGTTATCCCAACCGGCACCGCCATCGTAGAAGAGCACCGCTTTCATCGTCATGGATGGATTAATGGGTGCTATCAACTCTGCGTTTACAAAGAAGCCTTTTGTGCTACCAATTGAATCACCACGGAACATAGGGCCAATTTGACCATAGGTATAACCACGTACCGATGTATCACCACCGATATGAAATAGGCGTTCATACGGAATCGTGTTGTTGCCTATTGGCTCTGCCCAACCAACGTAGCCATGGATATGGAATACCAGATCATAATCACCAATGAGCGGCGTATACCAATCTGCCGATGCATCGAGTGTGTAATACCCAATGTCGGAACCAAGGCTTGGAATGCCAACGCGGCCACCGAGCCTGATCCAATGACCCATAGAGGTATGCATAGGATGGTTACGTTTATCTTGCTCTGCATTGAGCGCAAGCCAAATATAATCACCTTTTCTAAACTCTTTATCAAGGATCTGTGTTTGATAAAATATGGTTGCTTCCGGATCGCGAAGGAAGTTGCGTGAGAGTGGTTTTTTTGGATAGCGTAATCCGTCAAGGCCTACCGATGCACTGAGGTGATAGTTATTAAAGATGGTAAGCCAGCTTGGTGTTACGTAACCGAGCGTTATACCACCACCGGTGATGAGCTCATTGATGGTACCATTACTGAGTTGATGCATCTGCGTGTAGGATGGACGTTTGTGATAGAAGGTCAATCCGCCCATGATTGGTTTATCAAATAAGTATGGCTGCGAAAGATTGAACAGGAATGTTTTATTATCCCGTGCAAAGTTACCGCTTGCACTCAACCGTGTGCCATAACCCATGAAGTTTGATTCAGAAAAATCGATCGTTGCAGAAAGGCCTTCAGTGAGATCCCACAAGCCTGTTTTATCTTTACGATCTTCTGGTTGATCTTCATTATCTTCCGTTTTTTTACTTTCTTTACCGCCCTTAGCACCATAGCCAACGGAGAAGCCAAAGTGGCCTGTTTTTGCCTCTTTTACGATCAGATCAAGATCGGCACTGTTTTCTGTTTTTTTAATAACTTTCCAGTTCACGCCATCTTTTGGTTCAAAATAACCGAGCGATGAAACGTTGCGCTGTGAGCTGTTCATTAATCGCTTTGTAAGTAGTTTACCTTCTTGCACCGTAAGCATACGGCGAATAACTTTATCACGGGTCTTTTTATTACCTTTGATCGTTACTTTACGCAACGTGATCTCTTTACCAATGTCTGACGTAAACGTAACATCAACTTTGAGTGTATCTTTATTGGGTACAACCATTGGGTTGATGCGTGCAAAGATGTAGCCATAATCGCCCCAGAATGTTTCGAGTGCTTTTACGGCGTGGTTAACGGCCTCTTTTGAAAACACCATACCTTCCCACAGCGGCGTTTGGCTGGTGAGAAATTCTTCATCAAACATATCGGTGCATAATGTTTGCACTTTACCAACGTGATACTGATCACCTTCAATAACGTGATAGGTCAAATGAATGCGTTTGTTATATTTATCGGTAACCATATCAACTTTGCTGACTTTTGCATCGATATACCCATGGTTGTGATAAAACTGTTCAAGGAGGTATTTGTCCGCCTCTATTTTTTCTGGATGATAGGTGCCTGATTTATCAAGAAAGCTTAAGAGCCAATCTTCTTTAGTAATAATAACAGCGCGGAGTTCTTGCGCGTTAAAGGAACAGTTTCCCGCGAAATCAACGCGTGTTACCAGCGTGCGATAGCCTTCTTGCACTTTAAAGTATGCATTAACACTACAATCAGCGTTCGTGCGCAATTCTGTATCTACAATCGCGTTGAGATATCCTTTTTCAATGAACATCTCTTTAATTTGTTGCGCATAAATGCGTTGCTCGCGGCTGTTCATGGTATGCAGATCGTTGAATGGCAACTTTTTATAAATTTCACGCAATGATACGTGTTTGCTTCCTTCAATCACAATATCTTTAAGGCGTGGTTTTTCGGTGACAACGATATAGAGTATTACGCCACCCGCATCAGTATCTTCTGCTTCTATGCGTGCCGTATCAACGCGGCCGGTGTTATAGATGTTATCGAGTGCGCGGCGCGATGTGCTTTTATCGTTCGGGTCAAATTGATCACCGATAGTATAGGGCAATGCTTGTAAAATAATGTTTCGGGGAACGTTGGAGAGCCCTTCAACACGAATCTCTGCAATGCGCTTTTTCGCACTAGATGAATACGCGGTTGCAGGTGCAGACGCAAAAACAATACTATGCCATGCACACATGAGTATGCAGGCTCCGATTACTTTAATTCTTTTTTTCATACTACTCAACACGGGTCGTGCCCAATCTTTTGAGGGTTGTGTGTTGCTGGTTACACGTCTTTATACTCTACTCAATT
Organism: uncultured bacterium; assembly: GCA_963704465.1. Lineage (GTDB taxonomy): Bacteria > Babelota > Babeliae > Babelales > Vermiphilaceae > MFD02979-c4. The sequence goes on along the minus strand of OY969901.1, from coordinate 897,075 downwards.
TTCAGGGAAAGACCAGTGGGGAGCTTAGTGTTGTTGTATTTTTATATCGCAATGATTAGGAAAAAAATCAAAAAACCTTTATTCTTCATACAAAAAACATATTTAAAAAAGTAAAACTCATGAAAATCAATGTATTTATGCTTTTGATATCCATTGCGTTCAGTGCGCAGGCGCTTGATCAATTACCTGAAGAGTTATTTGAGCAAGTAGTGCAACATCTTGTAGAGCCGCTTACGATGCATAATGCCTTTTCACTTTTTTCACTTGAACAAAGCAATAGATCGCTATCCGTGCAAACAGCGGTTACATGCAAAAAACTTTTGATTGAATCTAATCAGACAGCTTCTCAGTTGTTATCGTATGCTACTAAAGCACACTCAGCACGAGCGATCAGATTGGTATTGGATTCTATAAAGACTGTTTTTAAAAGCAAAGAGGTGGGAATAATAATTTATACTGCTATTGCATTACCTGTTGACAGAGATGAAAGTAAAAGTTATTTAATTGGAGACGAGCAAGCTGGGTGCAAATTTTTAAAGACTATAGGGTCTATCTATCCGTATGCTTTTTATGATGCAGGACATCCCCTTGGCGGTGTTAAAATGCTATGGGATATTGTGGGAATGCTAGAATGTGGCAATATATTTCCCGAAATGGATGATGACGAGTTGTTTTTGCGCACGGTTCCTACGCTACATCACCTTATTGAGTATCCAGCGATTGAAAATGGAACTATACAGCCTCTTCCTTACGTGGCAATCGAGATGTTATTAAAGCATGGCGCAAATCCATGTTACAAATTCCGAGGGCTTGATGCGTTCGATTTGATTAAAAAAGATGTAAAGAGAAGCATTGCAGAAAAGGAACAATTGAAAGAGTTACTGCTTACCTATAAACGCGGACCTGTAATAGATACCACGAATATTATGTACCCTGAAAAAAATTAATCTTTGCTTTGAGTAGGGCTACTGTTTTTGGCATATCTATAAATAGATCTTTTGTACTTATTGTGTATATTGAATTCAATATACGTATTAAAAAAATTAAGAGATTTTATGTTATTAATTACGAATACCAAAACCGGTAAAAAAGAAGAATTTAAGTCACTGGCACCGCATACAGTGCTTATGTATGTTTGCGGTATCACGCCGTATGATTCGGCCCACCTTGGCCACGGGCGTTGCTATGTATCCTTTGATCTGCTTTATCGTTTGCTCCAGTTTTTAGGCTATACGGTTACCTATTGCCGGAACTTTACCGATATTGATGATAAGCTCATTCGCCGTGCACAAGAGCGCTTGGGTGATGGCTTTAGATACACAGAGATCGCTGACCAGTATATTAAGGCGTATCATGAAGATATGGCGGCCCTTAACAATCTGCCACCAACCTTTGAACCCCGCGTTACCGACAATATTCCACAGATTATCCAATTTGTAGAAGGGCTTATTGAGCGTGGGTATGCGTATCAAAGTGGCAACAGTGTGTATTTTGCAATTTCTGAGTTCCCTGAGTATGGAGTGCTCTCTAAGCATAATCTTGCTGATTTACGGGCTGGTGCACGAGTAGAAGTATCTGATGAAAAGCGTGATCCGCTTGATTTTGCACTCTGGAAGGGTGAAGATGAAGGCACGTTCTGGAAAAGTCCATGGGGTTGGGGACGGCCGGGCTGGCATATTGAATGCTCAGCGCTTGCACGCACCTACCTTGGTGAAACGATTGATTTGCATGCCGGAGGTTTAGATCTAGTGTTCCCGCATCATGAAAATGAAATAGCACAATCAGAAGCCCTGAGTGGCGAAGTTTTTGCACGCTATTGGATGCATAATGGCTTTGTGCAGATCAATAAAGAAAAAATGTCTAAATCACTGGGTAATTTCTTTACCCTTCGCGATGTATACACGGAATATGATCCGCAAGTGCTCAGGTATTATTATTTGACCCATCAGTATCGCACACCACTCGATTTTGCGTTTGACGATCTGAAGGCCGCAGGCGTAAGCTATAAAAAGTTGATTCGCTTCTTTGCTAATACCGAAGCTGCGCATCAGATTCATCAAGATTTGCCGGTGGTTGCGGCGATGCGTGATGCTTTGTGCAACGATCTGAATACCCCCGCAGCATTTGGCATTTTGTTTGAATCCTTGCCTTTGCTTGAGATTGATGGGGTGCAACGCAGCAATGTGAAAGCGTTCTTGCAAAAGGTATTGGGCTTGCAGTTGCAGCCTATTGCAGAAAAAACGGTTGTAATGACGCCAGAAATAGAAGGGCTTATTGCAGCACGTGAAAGAGCCCGCGCAGAAAAGAACTGGGCGCAATCGGATACCTTACGTGATCAGCTTGCGGTATTAGGGTATAAAGTGCAGGATAAGAAGATATAGAGGATTAAAAAAACCCAGCGAATGCTGGGTTTTTTTGTAGCGTAACTCTTTTAGCCGACGTATTTTTTGATCGTGGCGATCATAGTATCTTTGCTCATGTAGCCGGTTTCTTTGCCAACTACGGAGCCGTTTTTGAAGAATATAAAGGTAGGAACGGAAGAAACGCCATATTGAATCGAAATATCGCGTGCTTCATCAACGTTCAATTTTGCAAATACGTATTGTGTACCATATTCTTTTTCGAGTGATTCAAGAATGGGGTTCATTTGCTGACACGGCCCACACCAAGATGCATACACATCAAGGACTACTGGTTTTGCTGCTTGGAGAATATCACGTTGAAAATTTTCTTGCGTAACGGTTATTGCCATAATACACCTACGGATAAAAAATTAAGTATGCTTTTACTATAACCGAACTGTTACACTCTGCAATCATTTTGGTATGGGGCATACACATTGACCTTCTTCTGTAGTGTTGCCTTTGGTGTACACAGAGGTGATAGAGATTTTTTCTATGCTATCAAAACTAATTGAGCGATCTTTATTACCGGTGTTTTTACCGTAAAGCTTCCATCCAGTTGGTATCAAAAATGGCGATCCGTCTATTTCTATTTCATGAAACTTGTGCTTCATGCCTTCTTTATCTTGGTATACATAGGCGGTCTGTTTATTTTTAAACACAATATTTTTAATGGTGCTTAATGTTTGTTTGGTTTCATTGTTGCGCGGATTTGCTTCTACTAAAATTTCAGTGGTGGTCTGTGATTTAATATTAACTGGCTTTGCAAATGCCATAAATTCAGTGGTGCCATTAATACTGACGTTATTAATGGTTTCTGTGTTGCCATCCGTTATTTTTACTTCAGCATCCATCATTTGCACCGTGCCGGGGGATTGAAAGCCAGCATGTGCAACGGTTGTTACTATACTCAACATAATAATGCGGTTACCATAATTCATAGAATGTCCTTATTGCAATATGATTCATATCTAATCCCTACTATGGGTTGTTTGTGATATGCAAGAATCTTGATGATTGCAAGGATCTACAGGTCTCTATATGCTTAAAACAATAATAACCCTTTTCCAAGAAGGAATATCGTATGATATATACCGGATATCCAACGTCCCGTTCTGCTGAATCATTCATGTATGCAGTCTATGCATGGATGGCAGCAGCACTTTCCGTAACGGCAGTGGTAGCCTATGCGGTGGCAACAACACCACACATGATGCGTACGTTATACTCAAACCCATTTTTATTGATTGGTATTTTTATTGCGCAAATAGCATTGGCAACTATGTTGAGTGGCGCGGTTGCAAGCTTTGGTTTTGTGCCATCACTCGCAATGTTTTTTGGCTATGCAGCGCTTGTGGGTTTAACCTTATCGGCAATCTTTTATGTGTATACCCTTGCTTCTATTGGCACCGCTTTTGCCACCACCGCATTAATGTTTGGCGGCATGGCTCTGTATGGGTATGTAACCAAATCTGACCTGACCACCATGGGCAACCGTGCATTGATGGTGCTCTGGGGATTGATTGTGGCGTTGCTTGTGAATATGTTTTTCCAAAATGCCATGCTTGACCTAGTTATTTCTGGCATTGGCGTTATTTTATTCAGCTTGCTGACTGCGTATGATACACAAAAAATAAAAATGATTGCGCGTGAGCTTATTGCTGATGAAGAAACCATCCAAGTGGTGGGATTACGCTGTGCATTTATGCTGTATTTAGATTTTATTAACTTATTTATCTTTTTATTGCGTTTTATGGGCAAATCAAAAGACAATCGATAATAGTCACGCCGAAGCTACATTACGCTGTAGCTTTATGCGTAAGCGAATTATGCGTAGGTGGAAAAAAGGAGTATGAGTATGATGAAGCAAGAAAAAATAATGCGATTAATTATTGGGGCCACAGGTGCTTTACTTGTGGCTTTCTTTATTGTGCGTGCACAAGAGAAAATGGTTACCGTTGAAGAGCCAGATTTTCCAACGGAGCTGGTGAAAAACCAAGAAATTGCCGGTGGTTTGCAATTCAATGCGGATCAAAAGGCTGAGCATGTTATGGGGCTTATTAAAAAAGCTGCAGCCTATTTTGATGGGCATACGCTCGTAGAAACCTGCAAGGCTATTTCACATAGCAGAGATTTTTCCGAAGGTGATGTATACGTTTTCTTAATCGATATGGATGGACGTTTCTTGGCACATGGCCAATCACAAGATCTTATCTGGCACAATTATCTTGAATATAAAGATGCGCTGGGAGCGCCATTTGTACAAGAGATGATTCAACGTGCAAAGCAGGGCGGTGGTTGGGTTACCTATGAATGGCGTGGCGCTACCAAGATGAGCTGGGTTCAAATGGTAAAAAAGGGTGAAGCTTCCTATATTGTAGGGGCTGGCTTTTATCCGCACACCAAAAAAGATACCGTGGTAACGATGGTAAAAGGTGCTGTGGCTGTGGTGAATAAAGATCTGGCAGAAGATCGCCCGATGGAACAAGCGTTTAGTACTATCAGTTATCGGCTGGGCCGCTTTGTGATTGGTGATCTTTATTTATATGCGCTTCGCTTTGATGGGCTGCAAGTGGCACACGTCAACCAAGAACTCGTGGGCCAAAATGCACTTGAATATAAAGATGCAAATGGGCTGTATGTGAATAAAGAGATTATCAGCAAACTCAAAAATAAAGAGACTGGCGAAGGTGTATGGGTTGAATATCGATCCAATAACGCCAAAAAACGTGCGTATGCGGAAAAAGTGGTTGATAAGAAAGGCCAAGAATATTTCATAGCATGTGGCTACTATCCTGATTCAACCCGTGAAGCGGTGGTAGAGTTAGTGCGCAAGGGCTATCAATACTTTAAATCCCATGGCCTTACCCAATCTTTGCGCGAATTTACCACAGAGCGTGATAATAATTTTGAGCTCGGTGATCTGTATCTGTTTGTATACGATATGGATGGCATTATTCGTGCCGATCAGAATGATAGTATTATTGGTCAATCTCGCTTGAATGCAACCGATGAAGATGGCGTGCATTACGTTAAAGAAATGATCAAAAAAGCGGAAAATGGTGGCGGTTGGGTTGATTTTAAATTCAATAAATCCTTCAAATCGGTGTATGTTGAGCTGGTAACCCTAGGTGCAGATAAATATGTACTTGGTTCTGGGCTCTATCCGGTGTCAAAAGCGGATACCATGGAACTGCTTGCAAAAAGCGCGATTAGCTATATGCAGATGAATACGCTGGGCAAATCGCTTGAACAGTTTGTAAATCGCGATGATAGCTTTATGCGTGGCGACCTTGCGGTGTTTGTGTTTGATGTGAAAGGCAATTGCTATGCCTATGGTGATCGCACAGATCTGATTTGGCAAAATCTTATTAAAGCAACGGATGATAAAGGCAAAGAATATATACGTTTAATGATTGCAGCAACACAATCTGGTGTTGCCAACATAACGTACTTCAAGCATGGGCGTGAGGTAGTGGTGCATGCAGAACGCATAGAAAAAGATGGCTTAACGTTAATCGTGGGCTCTGAATTTTATATGTAATTAAAAAGGGGAAGCTTTTGCTTCCCCTTTCCATCTATTACTGGTTTTCTGTTGTGTCATCATATGCGGGAGTGACTTGTTTTCCACTACGTGTTGTTTTTTTATAATCAGTAGCATCAGTTTTTGTATTGCCCTGTTTTTCATGATGCCCACGGTGAACACCAAATATGCTTTCCACGGGTGCAAAGCGGCGACGTACGTTACCTTCTTTATCGGTATAGGTTTCATGTAAAAGCCCAGATTGTTGTGCATCTTTGGTGTAATCTTCACGCTCTTCTTCAGGGCGTAAAAAATCGGTAATATCAGCGTGTAATGACGTAGCCATTACGATACCCAAGGCTAAAAATGTAAGGTTGAGATTCTTCATAACTTCTCCATTTTATTATGAAATACGCTTAATCTTATCCCCAACATAACCTATTGGATTAAGAAAAAGCAATAAAAGGAGCATTTTATTGCGATAATCAGCGCCAGCGCGTGTTTTAAAGTTGGTTTTTACTCAGAGATCATACATGCCATTGGGATGTAATCAGCGCTATCTTGAAACCGACGCGGAAACAGTAGTTTTAAGGGGTTATAGAGTGCAGCATTGGGCCGGTATTTTTTATAGATATAATTATATATCAATACTGATGAATAGAAGGTCCCAGCGGCAATAGTGCTAAAGGCTATTAGGCCAACGCAAAATTTTTTATCGTCATAATCAACATTAATATTTTTTATTACTTTATACGTATTGAACGCATGAGTAATCTCTTCATCCGTGTAGGTATTAGAGCATGGTATTACTTTGGCATTTAATATATTTTGTGTATGTTCATGTAGTTTATGATTTTTATATGATGCAATAAAATTATAATCTGTTTGCGCTGCATTAACAGCATCTATTTTTTGCAAAAGCTGCGAGCTTAAAGTGTTATAGAGTGACTCGCGACAAAGGGATACAATGCTACTATAAAAAATATACATTGAACCTAAAAACATTAATGTTACAGCCCAAGGTTCTATGATCTTGTAGCGCCAACGGGCGTGTGGAGTGTAAAAAGTTTTTTGGTTTTGATACGTGTTAGGAAGGCTTTTACAAGCATCTATTATTGGTTTGCCGGCATTTATAAAATTAATAATTCTTTTTTCATATTGCTTATCTGCATCACGAGGTTCGCACGCTTGCAAAGCTTTCAATGAGCATGCATCAAGAGTGCAGTTAATGACTAATGAATCATACTGGTTTTTGTGTATTGTGTTTAAATACTGAACATCTATTGGTTCAATTAAGAGGGGTGTGTTTTTTGGGGAATTAACATTTATGGCAAGAGATCTTCCATCATATAAACGAGCTGCGTAGCGTATGAAATGTGCTATAAAAGGCAGTTGAAGCACATTATTATGTTGAATTATCCTTGCTTTTGCAAGGCCACCCCCTTTTGTAGTGAAAAAAATAGAATCACAATTTTTGCTAAGTTTGCGCAGGTGTATAGACGTATTATGCATGTTTTGAAATTGAAACATAGTATGCATATACGTTTCCTGCAAGCAATCTTCGGGATACAGTGTACTGTATGTTGTAAAAGCTAGTGATGTTTGCCAAGCTTTTACAATCGGTGTAATTGGTTTTGATTCATAGTAAGTAATTTGTGCAGGAGAATTCAATTCTCCTATTTCTACTGTTTTGGTAACAGGCTCTTGTTTTTCTAACACCTTATCAGCTTTTTTCCATTCAGGGCAGGTGTAAAGCAAATTATAAAAGAATGATTTATACCGTTTTTTGAGGGTGTTTGATTCTGCGATTATGGTGGGGATTATAGTTGATTGTAAATCTTTGCGTGTATCTTCATCTGAAAGAATGGTGTAGGCAAAAGGGCGGTACCATTTTTTTGGTTGTGGGTTAAACAGTCCATGCACAAAGGTTTCTGCATGGACGTTATCTAAAAGAGCTTCCTTAACCTCTGCATTTGCTTCAAGCATATTTGCAATGAGGAGCATATGCTCAACTTCAGCAGGGGAGCTGATGGATACAGTCTTGCGTTTTTCATCATCAGCATTATCGAATAATTTCTGTGCGGTGGCATGGCACAGATAGGGATATTGATCGGTGCTATAACCACGAGCAATTGAATATGAGCCTCCTAAGTCGTCTGCAGCATTCTTGTATGCGTTAAACTTTTTTGCAATTTCAGGTTTAATCTGAATCGTCCAAATATGCGCAGATTGGTCATCAGGATAATGCCTATAAAATTCAAAAGAGCTTTTCGATGGTGTGTGTATGGTTAACAGGACTAGAATCAGCGCAGATAAGTAATACATCATCTTTTGTGTTTAAACGTGGTTGTAACGCCATTAGTGTATGGTATCTATACAGAATGTCTATCCTGCCAGCCCCATTCACTGAATGCTTTGCCTTCAAAAAGCTTTTGTAGGCTATAGGCCACGTGTTCAATCATAGGCTGTGGAAGTTCTGTTTTGGCAAACCATGCAAGTTCTACGTGTTTATGCGGTTCATTGTTTACAATCTCGCCTTCCCACTTATTGCAAGTAAAATAGAGTGACATGATTTCACCATAGGCTGGTTGATGTGCATAAGAGGTGTGCACCAGAGTAAGATCGTTTGGATCAATGGTGATGCCAATCTCTTCATGTGCTTCGCGCACGATGGCTTGCAGTGCCGATTCACCTTCATCAACATGGCCGGCAACAATGCTCCAGCAATCGGGGTTTATTTTGACATTGCCTCGATGAATGAAAAGCATTTTATTATCTTGTTCTAAAATGAGTGCAACGGCACAGGCTGTTTTAAATCTTGACATAGTTTTACGCATGCAATCTTTTTTGGGTGAGTATATATAATATGGCCACTACTGCAAGGGCATAGCAATAATAGACTGATGCTGATATGGCAAGGGGTGATATACCGCCTATAGAGCTTGCAAGGAGTATTTGTGCGCCGTAGGGGATAATGCCTTGCACAACACAAGAAAATATATCAAGCCAGGCTGCCGTATAATGTGCGGGAACGCGTGCCGTTTGATTGAGCTCTTTTATGATGTCGCCGCAGAAAATAATCGCGATAGTGTTGTTTGCAATCAATGCATCAAAGAGCGATACCATCCACGCCGTGGCAAGTTGTGCCGTACGTGGTTTTGGCTGATGATTGCGCGTTTCGCCCAAATATAATCTTAATTGTGCTATGCCTGTTTCTAAAAGCCCAGAAAGGCCACCAACGAGTAGTGAAAGGATCGTAATTTCATGCATGCTTGCAAAACCACTGGCAATATCTTTGCTGAACGCCAGCATCGTATAGTTATCAATGGCAATGCCTATTGCGCCTGCAGATACTAAGGAGGTAATTAACACAATAAAAACGTTAACGCCAGCGAGGGCAAGCCCGATTAACAATACATACGGGATAAGGTGCATAAACGAAAGTTCACCTGCTTCAAGAACAGCCGTGGTATTTTGTATTCCAAAAAGGATTGCTATGGTAATAATGCTTGCGATGCCGGCTACCATCGCATTTAAACGCAATTTTTTACGCCAATCAGCACCTTGAGAGGTAACGGCTGCGATAGTAGTATCGGAGATTAGGGAAAGATTATCACCAAACATAGCGCCACCTACCACCGTTGCCATGCCCAATGCCATAGGAAATGCGCCTTGGGTTGCAAGTTCTGCCGCCAGCGGGGCGATCGTGGCGATAGTGCCCAGTGATGTACCAATTGCCGTTGCAATAAAAGCAGAGGCAATAAAGATACCAATGAGTAAAAAGCGTGCGGGAATGCAATAGAGTGCAAGATTGATTGTGGCGTCAACGCAGCCGATCTGTTTAGTGACCACGCCCAATGCGCCAGCAAGCAAGAAAATAAAACACATGGTGAGAATATCCCGATGGCGTGCGCCGTCGAGAAAACGGTTCATGGTGGTATTGGGGCTTCCCGATTGCAGAAGCCATGCAAGCATGAGGGCGGGAAGAATCGCAACTACGGGCGATAATTGATAAAATGCCATCTCAATGTTTTGTGAGGCAAAGTAGAGGCCTGAGCCTAGGTATAAACAAATAAAAAGAATGAGGGGGGAAAAATGATACAAAAGCGTATGCATGTATATCCTTTACAGTCTGATATCTCGTCTCTAGTATAAAAGTATGGTGAGTATGTACAAGAAGATTCTATAAAAAGAGGTTAATACGTGTAATGAAAAGTATCTATCTTTATGTATGGTATGTTTGTTTAGTGAGTGTGTATTGTATCGGATCGGGTATGGATGATACATCCATGATAAAAGAAGGCATTCGTGATGCGGTTGGGTATCAGATATCTGATCATAGTTACATAACAATCACTGCACCGCATATACTCATCAATCCAGCAGAAGCTATTAAAAATAGTGAGGATTTCCAAACATGCCGAATTCAGCTTCATAGCGGAAGTGATGAGTTGGATATTGCGCCTATTTTAGCGTATATGCCATCGTTAACCGCACTCTATATAAGCAATATGCCAGTAACCAAGATTTTGTTGCCACAAAAAAAATCATATGTATCTATGAATCATTTTGAAGTTTCTGATACTCATATTACGAAGCTTGAGTTAGAAGAGATTTTTACCGCTTTTCCGCGCGTAAAATCGCTTATTGTTAAAAATAATAAGATACTTGATACGATTATCTATCCTATTAATTATCGGCAATCTTTACAGGAGATTGATCTGCGCAATAACGCGCTACAATCTATTGATTTAAATACATTATTAATAATTTCAGCAAAGCTTGCATATATCAATGTTTCTAACAACCCTTTGCAATCGATACAATGGATACCGGATGACTTTGTGGCGCATCATAAATTTCCTGAAGTTATCGTGAAAAATGTTCGGTTGCCTGAAAGAGATAAAAATCTTTTTTTAAAGCAAGCGGCCGATGACAATAAAATCTATCTTTGGATGAAAAAATTTGTGCCAGCGCTTTTTGCCCTATCTTTTTCCGGTGGTTTTTACCATGGCTCAGATTCTGACTTCAAAATGACCGTGATAATGAGTGGCGTGGGCATACCGATTGGGTATCTGCTTGGGAGGTTACTGGTTGATAAAGTTCTTTTCCCTAAGCCAGAAGATAAGAGATTGCCCTATTTTAAGCCGGTATTTGAATAGTGTATCTATTTTACACATTACTATTTGCTGTTGAGTTTTCTGATCTTGCTCCATGCATACCACGGTGTTTTTTCGCCGGTGCGTGCTTCGTGAATAATGGCTGCAAACACATCCCATACGCAGGGATCATGCTTTTGACCGGTTAGCTTTTGAATACGTTCGTATAATTCGTTTGGATCGGCTTGTGCAAGTTGTTCAATAGTTGAAATATCCAGAAGCTCAAGATCTTTGAGCGTGGCTTTTCCTACGTTGCGCAGCGATAAAAGAGGTGATTTTTGTTTCATAGATTGTGCTCTGTGCCTGGTTTTATAGTGGGTATTATGAGAGCTCTTTTTAAGAGCCCTACTTCGCGTCTCGCAAAGCCTCACTTGCTTCGAAGGGCATACTACGCTTGCATATTTTAAATTATTGATGCAACTCATTGTTAGGCGAAGGGTGGCCTGCCATACGAAGCTCTGTAAGAGCGTAGTATGGAGGAGAGAGAGGGATTCGAACCCTCGATCCCCGCGAAGGGATAACGGTTTTCAAGACCGCCGCAATCGACCACTCTGCCATCTCTCCGTATTATACGTTACCGTGGGTCTACGGTAGCGAAAACAAATATGTTTCAGATAAGTTCTTTAATTGTACAGGCAAATTGTGGTGCTGGCAATATAGTATGAGAGTTTTTTTAATGATTAAATTACTTCTTATGTATGTATGTTAAAGAGCCTGGCTCGGTATTTTACCCGAGCCAGGCTCTTTAACGTAATCTAATCAAAGTCAAGATTCTGATTTTGACTTTTAAAGCTGACTGTTTCCTCTAAGAAGAAGGTCAAGTGTTGCTGCAAGCTCTGCTGTAGTAGTAGGAACATTGTTGTTTGCGATTTGTACAGGAGCTGCATCTTTTTGTTGAGAAGTACGGATATTTGTTTTTTCTGTTTCCGGCCTTGCTTCTTTTGTTTTTTCATTCAAGATTCGGGTTATCTTATTTCTACCTTTTCTGCCTTTGCCTGCCAGCGCGTTTGTACCGTATACTAATAACGAGCACGCAAGAGCGATGTTGATACCATATTTCATATGTATTTCCTTAAGGTATGTTGTTGTAAAGTTCGAAAAAGTATAACAGTATTTTACAGTAAGAAAAGTAGTGTTAAAAAAGTTCCTATAGAAAGAAATGGTCCGAATGGAACTTTTGTATCAGAAGCTGCTTTGTGGAATGTCATCAAAAACAAGGCGTATGCCGTTGCCGTCAAAGAGCCTATAAGCAGGATATATCATATAAAAAAACACCATTTTTTAAGTGAACAGCATTAAGCCCTTTTCAAAAGAGTAACGCTGTTCATTCTTTTAACCTATTGTGCTCTGGCCTGAGCCATTAAATAAAGTGTTCCTACGGCATTGAGCTCTGCTTGTTGCACATTAGTTATTGTAACAACAGGACTTTTTTGCAACTTGAGCAATGCACGATTGAGTTCATGTTCTTGTTGCATTTTTTGATTGAACTTATTCCCGTTATGAGCGCGCTTATTAAAGGCAGAGCGATTTTGTTTTTTATGGTACTCACCCTTACCGCCAAAACATGGAACGATCGTGCAGATCAAAGAAAGCAATAGGAGGCCTTTTTTCATGAAATATCCTTTTTTTAGATACTATTAACTATAAACTATTCTGATTATTATTAATAAAATCTGCAAGTTGTTTCGCAAGCTCTGCAGGATCCATGTTAAGATTTACTGCGGATAAAGGGCTTGTATTGTGGCCAGGTACTGTAGTAATAATAGGAGTAGATTGTTGGCTATTTAAGCCAGGGATTTGCGTTTTTACAAAATGGCTACACACTAGTTGTAAGTTTTTTTGTTTACGTTTTCTAAATGACTGTCCTCTGCCTGCTATGAGCGAGTTGGTGCCGTATACTATCACGAGGCATGTAAGAGCGATATTGATGATACGTTTCATGTGTGATTCCTTATTGTATGTATGTTCAAAAGTTGAAAAAGTATAACAGTATTTTAAGCGATGAGAAGCATTGTTAAAAAAGTTCCTATAGAAAGGAATGGGCCGAATGGCACTTTGGTATCAGAAGCAGCTTTGTGGAATGCAATTAAACATACTGCGTATGCAGTTGCCGTTAGAGAGCCTATAAGAAGGGTATACCATACGCCGGTGATGCCAACAAATGAGCCAATGCCCGCAATAAGCTCAGCATCACCTTCTCCCATACCGGTCACACCGGTGCGTTTTTTATAGAGATATGCGATGCCCGCTAAAGTTGCATAGCCGATGCATGCCCCCATAAGACTTTCTTGCCATGAAAGGGGCAGAAAGCTCCATCCGCTGAGCATAACGCCAATGGGCACTAAGTAAATTGAGCATATGCGTGGAATAAGCATAAATTCAAAATCAGTGCGCATGGTGATAATGAGTGCGGTAGCAAGTAAAAAATAGGCAGGAAAATAGATGAGATCAACGGTGTAGAGCAATGCGGTGCATGTGACGGCGGTAAATAGCTCAATAAAAGGATAGAGCCATGAGATATGCTTGTTACAGTATCTACATTTGCCTTGTAGCAAAAACCAAGAAAGGAGCGGGATTAAATCATACCACGCGAGAAGATGGCTGCAGTGAGGGCATTGAGAGCGCGAGAATAAAGAACCACCTTCAATAAGCCGGTAGCCACACACATTTAAGAATGACCCCCAACATAGAAATATGATGAAGGTCAGTATAAGCATAGCTTACAGCTTGCCTTCTTTTTTGAGATTTTCTATCAGATCATTAACGCGCTGCTGTTGTTCTACTCCTTCAGCATACCGGAATATTAATTGCGGCACGTAGCGGGAGCTGCTTGTTTTGGCAAGCGCTGTGCGGATCGAAGGTTTATAAAGGATTAATGTATCTTTGATCTGTTCGTAATGATCCTGGCCCTGGTTGCTATGGAAATAGACTGTACAGGTTGAACCATCAGAAGAAAGCTCTGCTTTAACGATATACACGCCTTGCAGGGCTGGAGTATCCTGCGCTATGCGCATATACAAGGAAGAGATTTCGCGCAGCAAGTATGATTCTCGCTGCGCTTGTTTTATTGCGCGGGCTCTTTCTCCGGTCATAGCATTAAGCCTTATTTGCCGGAGCTAGAGATAATACCCTGAGCCATTAAACGCATCATGTTTTGCTTAATAGCACGAACAAGGCGTTTGCGACGCTTTTGGGTTGATGGTTCGAAGTACACGGTACGTTTCATATCACGTACAACGCCTTCACGTTCAATCTTTTTCTTAAGTTGACGGAGTGCGCGATCAGCTGAACTGGTCACGTTTACTTCTATGTTTGGCGTACGTTTTGCCATGGAAATTCACCTGCTTTCTAAAGTTTTTATGCTAATCATTCGTATAACAGTATAAAAAATGGCTGCTCATATGTCTAGAAGCTGCCGCTTAAACCAAACATAATTGTGGTGGTTCGTGCCGCATTCCGCTGTGAAAGGGGCGCTTGCCACATGAAACCTGCAATAAAGTTAGGGGTTATCGGGTAGGTTAGGCCAATATTTGCCACTTTTACTTTAAAGCCTGTTTTACGTCCAAGTGCATCAGGCACAAATGCAGGATCTTGATGGAGCAAGCTAATGCAATCTTCTGAGTGCTCAAGGGCTACAAATTGGAAGTACCCCGAAAGCTTTTCTAAAAAGTTGCGTGCCGTTAACTTCAAGGCATAATGCATATTATGACCCGGTTGCACATTTACTGAGGTCATGAACGGGAAGATATTATTTTGCAGCTTACTGTTTGGCAAGCGGTAGCAATCGAAGTTTTCAGCAAAGAATTGCGTATAGCCTACTTCGCCACCAATTTCCACCGTTTCTACAAAATCGAGACAGAATCCAGCCGTTAAGCCTGCAGCCCAGTGTTTGTTGTTACCAAGCATGTGGCCATACAGTTCGCTCGTGTTGACCGCATCTGATGGTGAGTATGCAAAGCCGCCCTCAATATAAGGGATTGCAAGTACTTGAAGCCAATCCTCACGGTTTTGATTCAATGAGAATGGATAACGCCAATAGAGCTCAACCATTAACTCTTCAAGGCCAGTTTTCTGATATTCTTTGTTGCTCATGCCGATTTCTTTCATGATGCAATCGTATTCATTCATGAGATAGGTTTGAACGTTTGGCTTTGTGACTGATGGAAATCCCTCAATAGGTGGTATGAATGGGCATTTGAATTCTTCACATGTTTCATCAATTGGTGGTTTTGGTGCATGTGATACGGAACCAAATCCGCCGCGTAAGTGAAGGCCTACACAACTGAAGAGGCCGATTAATATCTCACCGCGTACGCCGCGTAGTTGATACTTTGAAGGGAACGAGAAGAAGCCAAAGAGTTCATTTGGATCTATGATTCTTTCTATATTATCAGTGGGTGCAGTGGTGTACGTATTGGGTACTGCAGCATCGCTTAATAATTTATCTACAGCCTGATCAAGAAGAGGTCCATAGGTAGCGCCAGCTGGAGCTATGCCATTTGTGCTCATAAAGAGCGGCAACATAGGGGTGCGGCCGGTGAGATCAAGCAACGGTACCCATTGGTAGCCGATTGAGTTTGTTGTTGACACTGAATCATTAATTACCGATACGGCAAGAATGTCTCCACCGTCAAACGGTTTGCCGCTATTGGCGGTTTGGAAGAAGCCGTTAACACTTATTTCACAGTGATCCCCAACCCAGTGCCACCAATCGGTGCCTTCTTCGTTTAATTTTTTGCGATCAAGCAAAAATCCTTGCGGGTCGCGTGCGGAAAACACAGGGAACGGATCATACTTATCAAGCGAGCTGACATATGCATAGAGGTCAACTATAGTTATTAAACCCGCACAAAGCGAGACGATACTCAGTAACGATTTTTTTGAATTTAAATGCAGCATCATTATCCTTTGAAAACACAAAGCAGGATGTCCGAATAACGTATACCATGAGATTTCATCTCAGGTCAATCAAGCAGCACATACAACGTCGGTAATGCCTTCTGCTGCAAAGTAGAAGATAGTAAGTGCCGTGCAGATACCGATGATGGTGATGATGTTTTGACCCGATTTCCATTCTTCAGGACGTTTTAACAATGTTATAAGCGATAGTATCTGTGCTGCAATAATACACAATGCAGTCAGCGAAAAGAACAGATTTAAATTAGAGATCAGGGTAAATGTGGTTGTAATACCTGCACTGATCACAAGGACTGCTGTTCGGTGTGCCGATGGATCATTGGGCGAAAGTGCATATGCCAAACGAGGGTCCATGGTTCGTGCTAAGGATACTAAAAGTGCACTGGAGCTCCAGATCATGGAATGTATGGTGCCAATAATTGCGGAAAGAATCGCCATGTGAATAATCACCAGGAGCCATTCGTATTGCGGGAATACTACACCTAAAATATCGGAAAGCGGTATGCATGGATTTTTAAACAGATCTAATGGTGCAGCCAAAATGATTGATGCAATAAAGGCGGTATATAAAATACCTACGATTGCAATGGAGTAGGTGAGTGCACGGGGCACGTTTTTGCCGGGATTATCCACCACGTTAAACAGTGATGCAGCACATTCATACCCAAAAAAACCGAAAATGACGATACGGGTCGCTTTTAAAACATTGCCAAATCCAAACGGAGCGAAAGGAAAGAGATTGCTCCATTGTGCATGGCTCAGGCAGAGGCCAATAATTGCAAGGAGAGGGAATACGGTGGTCACAATAAGGATCTGTTGGCCAAGCTCAGAGAGCGCAACACCAAAAAGATTTAAAGCAACAAGGGCGCCGAGTACTATTAAACCTAATAACGTTGGGGATACGGTAGGGAAGAATGTAGCAAGGTACATACCGGCTACTTGGCATAAAAGCCCCATAGCCACCACAAGGCCGAAAATATAGAGGCCACTGGCAAGGAGACCAAGTTTATGGCCGCCCCATTGCTTGGTGTATGCATAGAACGAGCCATCTTGTGGATAAAGCTCCGCAAGCCGCGCCAAAGAAAGTGCCATGCACCACACAGAAAGAACTACAAAAATATAAGCGATAATGCCAGCAGGGCCAACGTAACTTGCAATAGCGGCTGGTGCCGTAAAGATACCAGATCCGATCATTGCGTTCATACCGATAATTGTTGCTGTCATTAAGCCAATTTTTGTACCGTGTGACGTGCTCATTGCACATCCTTTCGTCCCCAAAATGGGTAAAGAAGGTTATGATATCTATTCGCAATTGTAACGGGAATTAAGAAAAATCGCTATCTTTGAAAAAAAGAAGGGAGTTCAAGTTTTTTCTCGAACTCCCTTCTTTTTTTGATCTATTCAGTGATTACATTTGTGATTTTGAACCGTTTATTGGTGGCGTTGGATGTTGCTTTTTTGTTTTATGTTTGCTTGGTGGTAGAAAAAAGAAAAAAGAATCTTGCAGATCGCCAAAATCATCAAATTTTTCGCGTAGAAGTCTTTGTATTGAGTGATTTCGTTCGGGCAAGTTATCTATTTTTTCAGGCAAAAACGACATGTTTTGATAGTCGCCATATGTTAAAACACCATAATGTATATTAGTTGTATTCCGAAGCATGGCTTGTATCTGAGATGGGGTTGTAGCAAGTGTTATGGGTATTTGTATGAAGCTCGTTGGTTGTTTTGCTCGTAGAGCGTTCATGCTGTCAAAAAAGGGAATATTGATATAGTGTGGAATAGCCTGATTTTGCATATCGGCAGCAAAAATCATGCCCGAAACAGTAAGAAATGATAGTAAAAGCGTTTTCACAGTACCTCCATTTGGTTTTATGAATAGCATACCAACCTTTGATTTTATTAGTCAAATAGTCACGAATTGCGCAAAAAGATTTTTGTGAGTATGTTGTTATAACAATGATAAAAACAGACCGATAATAAAGGCTATTATGGAACCGATTTCACGTTATTTTCAAGCCACGGTGCATCGCGAACTTGCATGGTATGTTGTGGCGGTGCTTAAATCATTTGAGCATATGTGCTTTGATCGTACCTATGATACGGATGCAAGCCGTTTTGAATTTTTTGTAGCTGCTGATATGGCAGAAGATTTCTTAAAGCTCATGGAATACTTTAAGGATGAGCATTTGATTGCTGACCTTCAGGAGCTCCCTAATCGTGTTGCATTAGGTGAAGAAGTATAGAAAATTGCCACTTGCTATCCTGTTAATTGCTTGATGGTAAGCGGGTTGCGATCACCCTAAGTCTGGCCCCAAAATGTAAGTCTGAAAAACGCTCCCTGCTATTTTTTTTAAAGGGGAGATCGAGGTTTTGAGATGGAATTTGCAATCGCACCTGTTCAATAATTATGCCATATTCTTTTTCAACCGCATCTATGAAATCGCCAATTATTTGGTCAGATTGACCAAGAAGATTTAAAATTTTATGGTCATCAATAATAATTTGAACAGGAATAGCCCTTTGTACTGGGTGTGCAGCATATACGGTGATTGAGTAGAGCGATAGAAATAAAAATAAACGTTTCATATAACCTCCATTAGTTATACTTAGGCTACCTTGTTTTACTATTTGAAATCAAGGGGCCGATGTTTTTCTTTTTTAATGCATTGATTGTGCATTATAGCAAGTCAATAAGCATGGTCACTCGTTTTATTGCTGTTTCTGATCCAACAATAGCTACTAATTCATGCATGTTTGCACCGGTATTGCGGCCGGTAATGGCAAGGCGGATGAACCAATAGAGGTGCTTGAGCGGAACTTTAGCCTCAGCAGCAGCTTTTTTCAGGGTGTCGGCAATCTGTTCTGGTTGTGCGAGTATGTTCACCTGTGGCGCCAATGTGTTTGCAGCAGCTTTTAATTCTTCGTTGCTCATACATTCTAAGGCTTTTGTTTTTACCTCTGCTGGCTCGTTAAAGAAATAATCAAGGAGGCCAACCGCGTCTGCCAGTGTGTTCATTTCCGGTTTTACCGTCTGCAGAGCAGTTTCTAATGCTTTGTTATGTTCATGTGCCTGAGGAAAGTGACGATGCAATAGTGGCATGCATGCGTGAGTAAGCGCTTCAGGAGAAAGTTTTTCAATCCATTTGCGATTTACCCAGTGAAACTTATCCACATCATAGGTAATTTTGCCGGTGGCATGGGTAGTATCGAGGGCTATGGTGTGTGCAAGCTCATTAAAATTCATTATTTCTTGTTCATATGAGCTGCCAATGATAGCAAGATAGTTCAAGATGGCTTGAGGCAAGAATCCAGCTTCCCGAAGATCTTTGAGCGAGAAGCCAAAATCACGCTTAGAAAGCTTTTTACCATCATTATTACACAGCAATGGCATATGCCAAAAGACCGGGAGTGCTTTGCCGAATGCTTCATAGAGTGCTGTTTGGCACGCAGTATTGCTCAGGTGTTCTTCGCCTCTGAATACATGCGTAATCTGCATATCGATATCATCCACGCAGTTTGCAAACAGGAAGGTAAAGCTGCCATCTTGTCGGGTCAGCGGAAAGTCTGAAAAGTGTTGCATATCAAAGGTAACCGTTTTGCGCGCAAGATCGTGAATAGTAACCGTGCGGCTTTGGTCTATTTTAAGGCGCCATACGAAGGGGGTATGCGCATCCAGCAGCAATTGAACGTCTGAGGCTGATTTATGAGCACAGGTACGATCATAACGGGGTGGTAACTTGAGTGCGCGTTGACGTTCACGTTTACGTTCAAGCTCTTCTTCAGTACAAAAACAACGATAGATGTTGCCTGTTTTCTCTAGTTCAGCTAACTTTGCCTGGTAAATGCCAGTGCGTTCCGATTGGAAATACGGAGCGTGAGGACCGCCTATGATCGGGCCTTCTTGATAGTGTAGGCCGAGCCATTTCAGATCTTCGGCAATTTGTATAGCCTTGGGATCATAGTTGCGATCAGCGTCGGTATCTTCGATACGTAATACAAAGGTTCCATCATGTCTTTGGGCGTAAAGCGCATTCATCAGTGCAGTACGAATGTTGCCAAGATGCATCATCCCGGTAGGGGCAGGGGCAAAACGAACGCGAATGGTGCCTTTGGACATATGATTTCCTTTGATAAATAGGCAATATTAAACATGAGTGTTTTGTAATACTTTATATTTTACTGAGCAATAAGAAGCGAGTCCAGGAATATTAAAGAATTTATCGGTAAATTTTGACAGATGTGCCATATTTTTGCTACTGTTGCTCAGAAAAAGGTAAGGAGTGAAGCATGAATAAGTGTGTAAGAATAAATTTCGTAGCCGACTATCCAACAGGGTTTTTACAGGATTTTGTACAAAAGCATGCCCGAGAGCTTGGGCTTGAAGGGTTGGCACAATCGATGCCGACAGAAAAAAATACGATGGTTTTAGTCTGTGGGCCCAAAGAAGAGGTTGATAAGTTTGTAGACTTAATCCATCGCGGAACAAAGTCTGTGCAACTTAAAGATATATCGGTGGAACCATTTTTAAAGGTTAAAGATTACAGAGGGGTGTTTAGAGTTATTGAATAATAGCTCAGGGACTTGCGTGATTTTGTTCTTAGGCGTACCATAGAAAACAGTTGTTTATACAATCTTTTTTTGTAAACTGTAGAGCTTACCATCTTGTTTTTTTATAAAGGACCTGTTTCATGGAATTCGAACATAATCATATACATAAAAATACCCCCCTTGATACCCATTTGGTGCTTGAAGAGCTTGCCTGCCATATGCCTTACGCGGTGTATGCGGTTTCCTTGTGCCTTGGTTTTTTGAGCTTTTTAACGCTTCTGTATTTCAGAGGATGCGATCCAATCGAGATAAATAAAGTTTGTAACGCTCTGTTTCATAACTTTCACTTTATGCATATTGTGTTTGCGGGGACCGGTGCAATCATTACCTTTGCTAAATACTCTAAAGATTGGTTTAAGGGCATTGTGGTTGGATCGGTATGCGCAATGTTTTTCTGCGTGCTTTCCGATATTTTAATGCCGTATATCGGTGGAAGACTGCTTGGTGCAAACATGGATCTTCATATCTGCTTTTTGCATGAGCTTAAAAATATTCTTCCTTTCTTGATTGTTGGCATTGCAAATGGCGTTATACTTGCAAATCATCACGTAAGCAAGCAAAACACCTATTCATTGGTATCCCATTTTGTGCATATCTTTGTCAGCTCCCTTGCTTCTGTGTTCTATCTTGTTGGGCATGGATTTTTAGCATGGCATAAGCAAATTGGCATGGTATTTGTGTTACTGTTGCTTGCAGTAGTGATTCCTTGTACGCTGTCGGATATTGTTGTTCCACTCTTTTTTGCAAAAGGTAAGGCTCGTTCATGAGAGGAATTCGCCTTGAGCGCGTGACCAAAACTTTTCACGGTGAAACTATTATTCAGAATCTCAATCTTGAGATTCCCAGTGGCTCATTTTTTGCGCTGCTTGGTCCGAGTGGAAGTGGTAAAACGACGCTTTTGCGCATGATCGCTGGTTTTGAAAATCCTGATAAAGGGCATATTTATATCGGTGATACCGATATTACTCATGTCCCCGCTCATCTTCGTAAGGTGAATACGGTGTTTCAAAATTATGCGTTATTCCCTCACATGAATGTTTTTGAAAATGTTGGCTATGCGCTCTCTATTAGAGGCATTCACAAAGATATTATCAAAGAAAAAGTAATAGCAACGCTCGAAAAGGTGCATCTTGGCCGTTTTATGTATAAAGCAGTATCGCAACTTTCGGGCGGGCAACAACAGCGCGTTGCGCTTGCGCGTGCTATTATTAACGAGCCGGATGTGCTTTTGCTTGATGAACCACTCGCAGCGCTTGATTTTAAATTAAGAGAACGCATGCTGATCGATCTTGCTGAGCTGCAAGATGAGCTTCAAACTACGTTTGTGTATGTAACGCATGATCAGCACGAGGCGTTGACGGTTGCTGATTTTATGGCGATCATGAACGAAGATGGCGAAATTGAGCAAGTAGGTACTCCTAAAGAGATCTATGAGTTTCCGGCGAGTGTGTTTGTGGCCCAGTTTGTGGGTACCACTAATATGATTTCAGGCACTTTGACCGCTCATGAAGGATCGCTTCAGGTTACGGCAGAAAAGCTTGGTAATTTCGTGGTGCAGCAAACGCAGGAGCCATGGTTTGTGGAAGGTTCGCAGGCAATTATAAGCATACGGCCAGAAAAAATAGAGTTGAGTTTACGCCCACTTGAGGGGTTTGATAACAAAGTTGAAGGTATAGTGGCCGCGATTGTGTATCATGGCCGTTCAACGCAGTATAATATTAAGCTTGCAGATCATTCTATTATGCGTGTTTTTGTGCAAAACGAAGAACATAGTGCGCGTGATATGGTGACCTATGATGATCATGTATTTTTGCAGTGGCGTAAAGATTCTATGGTATTGTTTCGGGGGTAACTTCCATGCAAGAGCAGTTTCGTAAAGAGTTCCCTTTCTTTTTAGCTTCACCAGCTTTTATCTGGCAGATCTTGTTTGCCTTGATTCCCTTGCTCTTGATTATGGTGACGAGCTTTAGGGTGTTAGACGTTGCGGGTATTGCGCACTGGACCTTTGATAATTATGGTACCGTGTGTACCCATGCGCATGCTATTATTCTTTTACGTTCGTTGCTTCTTGCTTCTGCAACCGCCGTTATCTGTTTGTGTATCGGCTATCCCGTTGCCTATTTTCTTGCGGTCTACGTTGATCGTTTACGCTTTTTACTGCTATTTTTGCTTACCTTGCCGTTCTGGACTAATTTTTTAACGCTTGCCTATGCATGGTTTTTTGTGCTTGAAAAAAATGGACTGTTAAACAGATTTTTGATCTTTTTTAATATTATTAATGATCCCATTGTATTTGCCTATAATCGTGTTGCCGTTGTGGTGGTGATGGTCTATTGCTTTTTGCCCTTTATGATTATTCCGCTCTATACGGCTTTAGAAAAAATCGATAAGCGTCTTTTGGAGGCGTCTGAAGATCTAGGGGCTACCGCGTGGCAGACATTCACCCGTATTACGATTCCACTTTCATTGTCTGGCATTAAAACAGGTTTGCTTCTAGTATTTATACCGGCTTTCGGTGAATTTGTGATTCCGATGGTAATGGGCGGATCTCAGTATCTTTACGTTGGTTCAACGATTAGCCATTATTTGTTGCATGCGCAGAGCGAAGGTGCGGGAGCGGCATTTACCGTGATGAGTATGATAATGCTTGTATTATCACTGTTGGTTGGCATGTTGTATCTCCGATCACTCTATCGCACAGTCAGGAGGCGGTAATATGTTTGCACGCGCGTGGTATATGACCTTGTTCACCTCCTGTGTCTATATGTTTCTCTATATACCGATAGTTATTTTAATAGCCTTCTCTTTTAATGAGGGCATCTATTCTATCGATTGGCTTGGCTTTTCAACCAAATGGTATGGCGCTGTTTTTAGTTCTCCCGAAGCCATAACAGCACTCGGCAACTCTTTAATCGTTGCTTTTTTTTCAGTGGTTCTCAGCGTAGCATTTGGTTCATGTTATGTTTTTTATGGGCCACAAGTAGGCTTGCATAAAATCGCTTCTTTTTTTATCTCTCTCTCGCGGTTCCAGAAATAGTATTAGCGGCAGGCCTTTTGAGTATGTTTGTGATGCTCGGTGTGCCTTGTGGTTTAATAACGCTTATTATTGCCCATACGATATTGGGCCTTGGCTTTGTGATTCCGGTGGTCAGTGCACGTTTGCAAGAGCTTGATGGGCGTCTTTTAGAGGCATCGTATGATCTGGGTGCCACAAAATTTCAAACGTTTCGGTACATTGTATTGCCTTTCTTGTCACCGTCTTTAATAGCTTCGGCACTCTTGGTGTTTATTTTATCACTTGATGATTTTATTTTGTCATTTTTCTGTTCTGGCCCTGCAACGCAAACGTTGCCTGTATATCTTTTTGCGCTGATTCGAGCGGGTGCATCACCAATGGTCAATGTAATATCTACCCTTATGCTTATGGTAAGCGCTACGGTGGTGGCGATCTTTTCATGGGTTGAGTTTGGGCGGAGGCAGTAAGTATGCGTTTTATTCTAGAGCATAAATTTTTTATTCGTTCATGCATGATTTTCTTGTGGGTAGCGCTTTTTGGTGTGTTGCTTCTGTTGCCGCGTTTGAGATCTTATTTTCGCAGTCAGGATACGCTTACTATTCTTGCTATGCCTAATTCCTTAAACGTTGATATGTTTGATGCGTTTGCCAAGCAGACAGGAATTAGTGTTTCTTTAAGTTATGCTGAAAATGCCGATGAAATTGGCATGAAGTTACGCTCAACACGTGGACGTGGTTATGATTTAATTATGGTTGCCGACTATCAGATACCTGAGCTTATTCGGTTGGGGATTGTGCAGCCTCTTGAACGTGAAAAACTTACTTTTTTTGATGCGTTGTATCCGGCACTGCTGGACCATGCATTTGACCCAAAAAACAGATTTTCGATCCCGTATTATTGGGGTGTGTATGGCTTTGGCATTGATACACGTTTTTTTGATGCCCATAAAGAATTTTCTTGGAAAGATATTTTTGATACAGAGCACCATGATTATATGATCGGTATGCGCGATGATATTCGTGAATTAGTATTTATTGCTGCGTACTATTTATTTGGTACTGCCTCTGATCTCACCGATGAACAATACCAGCAGATTCAAGATTTGCTTATTGCGCAAAAAAAACGAGTGGCATTGTATGCCGATGAACGAATCGATTCATTATTAATTTCAGGTACAAGTCCCTTGGTGCTTACCATTAGCGGCGATATATCGCGTTTACTGAATGCGTATGAGCATGTACATTTTGTGATTCCGCAAGAAGGTTCTTTTGTGGATATCGATTCTTTTGTGGTTTCCTCTGCATGTAGTAATACGAACGCAGTCTATCAGTTTCTCAATTATCTTTATTCTGAACCCGTTCTTTCTTATTATGCCCATCATTTTAAACTTTCACCACCACTCTCCACGGTGAATAGTTATGTTAAAATACCGCTCCTCGCACATCCAACTGAAGAACTCTTTTCTCAGTTGCGATTCTTTGATACGGTGATCCCACAATATCGGATTAACGCTATTCTGGTGGCACTCAAATCAGCATAAGCTTTTATACTCGGATAGCTTGATTTACAAAGGTAAAAATCAACAAGATGTATCTGCTAGAAAGGAGGAAGCTCTTAAGTAAGAAGTTCTTATAGTGCAATAACGATGGTTATTGTAAGGTGTAATTTTTTGTTTTACAAAAAAAGGAAAAGCATATGAAAAAAATAGGACGTATCATACGTTCATCTCTATGCGCACTAGGGTTATTCCTGAGCCCAACAGCATTGCATGCTGTGGTAACTTGGATTGGCGCTTCAACGCCCAATGTGAATATCCCTGACACAGGAGAAACAAGTTTAGTGTTAGATGCAAGCGGTGGTGACATCATCATTCAAAATAATGGTGATTGTAATGATAGTTCCATTAATGCAACAACCAGTAACGTGACCGTTACCTTAACGGCCAATGTTAATGTTACTGGTAATGCAAACGGCCAAACAATTCTACGTTTAAACGCTGCGCCAGGCCATACCATTACCTTCGATCTAACAAGCTTTCATTTGGGTCTTGAGGGTTCAACAGATCTAGCCCTTTCACGCTTACTCATTTTGAGTGAAGGTCTTGGGAATGTTGTCTTCCAATTACGTGGTGGAAAAACGCTCACAATGACGAGCTCAAATACGCATGGCCCTGTTGAATTTTATCAAATTCTTGCAGCAGCTGGATTACCACAGCTTCAGTTTGTGAGATCGAATTCGGTGCTTGCAGATGAATTATTAGAAACATACATTAACATTGGTCCACGATCATTGCTGAGTTATGCTTCTTTGGATGGCCTAACAAACACAACGTTTGGTAGCATTCTATTCGATCCAACAAACTCTGCTGATGGCCGATTTGTGTTATTGATAGAAGATACCGGTGCCTTTACAATGGCGGTTCATCAGGCGGTGTTTGATGGTGATGCTGGTGATATATGTAGCGTAAATCGTAATATTCCTGCTGGCGGCGTTGCATCTACGTATATTGTAAACAATGGCAGCGCAACGGATGATGCTGCATTGATGATCAATAACTACAACAAAACGTATGCAGAATATTTGATCGATCCATATGGTAATCAGGGTGCAACGGGTGATGGCACAAACTATAGCGGTGCTTTCAATGGGCTTCGTTATGGTGTTTCTGCTGGTGCGAACCATCAATTGATTATTCAACAAAATGCATATCTTGATTATGTTGGTCTTGCAAATAATACTTGCCCAACACCAGATTCAATTCCGTGTGTTGTAACGGGTAATCCACCGGTAGGTTGCCCATGTGATCCAGGCATTACTCAATATCTCAAAGAGCGTAACTATTCAGCATTCACGGTTGATGGTTGGTATAATCCAGATGCATTGCCATCACAAATTCTCCTTGGTGTTCAAGCAGGTATCTATTTCAGATCTGGTGTAGATTCTGCTGGAAATATTAACAATAATTTTTCTAACAATGTATTTACTATTGATCCAGCGTTAATGACGGTTGGCGCGGGTGAATATGTGTTTGATGTTGAAGCGCCGCTCCAAGTTTTTGGATCGAACACCACAACGCTTAACTCACGCATTGAAATCCTTTCATGGCAGGTTATTCCACTTGCAGGTCCGTTGTTCCCGGTAGAAGGAAATCCTGCAGATCAACAGTTCCTTGCGCGTACCTTTGCGACTGATGGCAATAATGCTTTCTATCAATACAATAAAGCAGCGTGGTTGGTAAATGATCGTGTTGACTTGGATTTAACCGCGCTTGCGCATACCGATGAGCTTCATTTGGTTTGCCAAAATAATGATGTGATTTCAGAGCCGACCTATGTTGGTGGTGAAAAGTGGTGGTTAAGCCAGCTGGTGAACGAAGCAGGTTGTCCGGATGAAAATTACTGCATTACTGCTGATTGTCCACTCGTTTCTCGTCCATCAATTGATTTCATCAATGGCTTACTGCAAGTGCAAACAAGCCTTGCTGCAACCGGTGTTGATTTTGCGGTACCAACCTATATCATACCAAATACTGCTACTGTATCGCCTAATGATTCAGAATTTAGATTCTACAGTAATGGCTATATTGTAGATCAAGGTACTGGTCGTTCTATGATTCTTGGTACCTTAATTGGAAGCCAAGCATGTGATGGCTGTACCATTATTTCTGATGATGCGCATCTCAACGTGATTCAAGATAAAAACTACTCAATCATTGCATTCGCGCCATTACAACAGTTGAGCTTGACCGATTCTCAAAATAATAATCACGTAAATCCGGATATCACTCTTCCTATTGCCGATCAAACATCTGTTGAAGTGATCTATCTTGGTCACAATAGCAATATCTCGATTGGTGAAAATAGTCCAGGAAGTGGTTTTGTCAACGATACGCTTCTTTCTTTATTCATCGATGGTAACTTCTTCCACTTTGGCACGCGTGGTGGTTCGGTAGGGATACCAGCAACCAGTAACGTAACGGGTCAAGGCGGTATTTTTGTTGACCTGAATGGTACTATCTCCATAGCGCTTGATGCAATTGCTACCTTTGATGTAATGGTAACGAGATCGCAAAATGGTCAAGTGCTTTTACCACCAGCGCAGGTTTTCTTTTCTGATACGGTGGGCGTTGCAGATTGGAAGCGTAATTTAAGTTTTAACAACGTAATTGTGCCAACGGGTACTTATTACAGTGATTACACGCTTGATTGGCTTGCAATGGTTAAAGATCCAGGGTTCTTCCCATACTTGATTAGTGATGTAAACATTTGTGACTGTCCGCCATTCACCACCGTGAACATGACCAATATTCCGGTAGTACAAGGTCAAGTTGATCAATTGCAGGTGGTAGGCTCACGCATTGGTGATCCAGTGCATATCCAAATTGCTGGTGGCTGGGTTCGTGAACTCTTATTCTTACCAGATTGCAAAGCGGGCGAAGCGCCGGTGGCAATTGTGGTGATGCAAGATAATGGTCGTCTTGGCTTGAACAATGCGCATCGCAACCCAGATTCAGTGTGGACGCAAACAGTGCTTGGTGCGAACGGTATCAACATTGTAGCAAACGGTAATGGCCGCATCGATTTGAATGATGATGTGATCATTAACAACATCTGCTCAATTATTCCTGGTCCAGACTTTGTAGCGGGTAACGTGCTTGAATTCTTAGCAGATACGCCATACACGCTCCGCGTAACCAAAGATGGTATTCTTGACCTGAGTGCGTTTACCGTAGCGGGTACTATTCGTTTTGGCGGCAATATTCGCGTGAATTTTGAACCGGGAGCGCAAGTGATTCTTGGTGCGGCAACGCTTGAATTCTCTGATAATGCCGTGGTTGAAGTTGAATCAGCATATGAATTGCAACTACGTATCTCTGCGCTTGATAGTTTCTTTGGTGCAATAAATAACAACATCGATCCATTGGTATCTGTTGTTTATACTGCAGCAAACAATGAGTATTCACCATTGACTGGCTATGGTACAGGTCTTCTTAATACCGATCCATACCGTGTACGCGTGATGGGTACGGGTACCATGAGATTCACTGATAATTCATCAATGCTTATTAACACCAACGGTATCTTCAGCGTTGAATCATTGTATGTGCTTCCAAGTGGCATTGTGTGTGCTATGCCAGCTACCCAAGTAACGCTTGAAGTGCTTGAAGCGGCACAAATCAACATTGGTAATGGCAACGATATTCTTGGTGGCGTGTTCCAAGTGGGTAACGTGCAATCACCTGATGCAGAAACAGCCGTTAACTTTGTGTTGACTCTCAATGGTGCTGATGCACGATTCAACCTCAGTTCTGGTGGGTTCTTCGGTCTTGGCGCTGGTGTGGTACGTCCAAACCAAGGCAATGCCGACGATATATTGCCAACACTTCCGGCAAACCAATCTCGCGTGCTTGCAGATACGCTTTTCAACGTTGATCAAGTGCGCTTGAATCTCTACGGTGGTGAATTGAGCCATAATCGTATTTTTGTATCTGATGATCTCCGTGCAGCATCAATGGTGCTTGGTGCAGTAACGCAAATTACGGTTGATTTTGATAACACAACCGATACTGAACTATACAACGCTGCAGACTACCTCACCAGCGGTGGTGGTAACTTCTTCTTGTTGTTGCCAGGTACTCAAGGTAATTTGGGTGCACAACGCTTAATCGATCGTCTAGATGATGATTTCATTGATGCGCCATTTGGTGCAACAACGGTTCAGCTTGATCGTATGCGTGATGGTATCTTGGGTTCAACGATTTTGATATCTGATATTGTGGATATTAATCTAACGCCAACCGATATCTTCTATGCATTAAAAACAGGTGATGCAACCAATCAACCAGGGCCTGCTCGTGGTAAAGCAGATGCGGCACCACAAGATCCGCAACGTTTCCGCCAAGAGCTTACCTTTGGTAATCTTGGTTACGTTGATCGTGGTATGATTGGCCGTCAAGTGTTCCAAGATGTAATTGATGCAGAAGGTGGTACGCCAGGTGAGCGTCGCAGCAGACTTTATGATTTAGGGGCTGCAGCGGTTCAGGTAAATACTTCAGTGGAAGCACCGGGTCCTGTAACACGTGTAATGCAAATTATCACATAGTTGAATTAAGAGGGAGTGGGCTTCTAGCCTACTCCCCGTTCATTATATAAGGAGCAGTATGAATAAAAATCTACGCATTTCGGTGTTTCTCAGTTGTGCCAGTGCAGCACTGGTATTTGCTGAAACCACTGAATTCAGAACACCACAACGGTTGATCCGTGGTGAGATGCATTGGCCACTCAAGCCGGTTGAAGAGGCTTGGTGGTATGATAAGGCTGATACTGAAAACCGAGAAATAGATAATAAATCGGTGGATGTATGGGCTGGTTATTATGGCATTAGTGCTGGCGAGGCTTTCTTTAAGCCAAATGGTGGTATAACCACCGATACCGCATCGCTTTCTGCATTATGGTTTGGCAAAGAAACCTTCCGTGGGCAAGATGTGCTAGCAGGTACTCCATCATCGCAACAATTAATGCAATTTAATCCATTCTTTGGATTTGCAAAAATATCGCCACAGTTTACCTATAATGAAAAAGGTGCGGTATTTGGTTTACGCACTATGCGTACTTTTGGTTGCGATGATCAATGGCATACCGGGATGCGTGCATCCTTGCCGGTGAAAAAGATTGATATTGAGCAAGAACCGAATGTTGATCTTGAAGAAACGTTGCAAGATGTTATGCGCCGTGTGCAAACAAACGTTGCGCCAACTGCTGAACCAAATCAGATTGATTTTGCATATCGTTTAGATTTTTTAACAACTTTAGGTTCATTTAGTAATAATACCTATGTGCCAATTGTGCAGTATGGTGATGGTGCTGCTAACTTAATTACCGATACAACCATCGGTGGGCAGCTTGGTGATATGACTGGTCTTACTACAGGAACGGATACTGCTACAGGTATTTGCATAAACCCAAATAATAATTGTTATCCTATTGGATATGCGATTCGTGCCGATGCAAACGTGGTGCCAAGTGGTAATTGCTGCTGCCCATCAGAGGCTGCAGTAGGTATTATGCCAACGCCGCCGTTTTATCGCTATGACACGCAAGTTGCAACGTATGTGCGTGCAGATGGTTCGGGTGGCACTGATGGTGATGCGTTATATTTCAAGTTTTCTGGTCAAGATTATGCCAGTGATTTAGCATTAGATACTGATGCGCAAGGTGCGTTGTTTATTGTGCCGCGTGCAGTGGTTGATAATACAAATCCGCAAGGATTTCAGCTAACAATGGCATCACAGACAAATATTGATAATAGTGTTCAAGCTATTCTTCAAGTAATTAATCCACTCGAAACTGCATCATTCTTCTTTGAGCAAAACGGCATCGATCTTTTTGCGCATGAGCATATTGTAGGGCTTGGTGATTTCACGCTTGAATGGTTCGTTGGATACGGCGATCGCTACGATTGGTATGTTGATGGTGTGCTTGGTGCAATCTTCCCAACTGGCACTAACCCATGTTCAGCAAAAAATATCTACCTCAAGCCTACCGGCAACAACAGACACTACGAAATCAAAGTTGGTACTGAGGGCGGTTACAACTGGTGTGATCTTCTTGCAATTCGTGGTGAAGCATTCTATGGCCATGCATTCAGCAAAACAGAAAGCCGTGCGGCGGTATTTAAAGATCCAAATGCAACGGTAACTGCGAATAATTGCTGCAGCAACAATAACAACAATAACTCCGATAACTGCGCAACATTCCTTAAAAACATCGGTACGCCGGTGTGTGTTGATGTAGCGTGGGATTGGTTCTATGGTCGTCTTGATTTCACCGTGTTCCATCCATACAATAGCGATCTTGGCTTAACGTTTGGGTATGAGTTCTACTGGAAGAGTCACGATAACATAGATAATGATTGTGGTGATTGTTCAACAAACAATGTACTCCAAGCAAAAGATCTCTTTGGCAGAACGGGTGACGTTGACTTGTGCGCAATGGAACGCAACAGCCAAGTATTCTCAAACAAACTGTATGGTGAAGTATTCCATCGCTGGAGCTTCTTCGAACTGTTTGCTGGTGCATCACAGATCGTTGCTGGTGAAAACGTGATGAAAGAAACAGAAGCGCACCTTGGCTTGCGTCTATACTTTTAATTGAAAAAAATAAGGAGTCTATCTATGATAGCACGTTTTTCTCGTTTACTTGCCGCTGCAAGCGTATGCTTGGCTATCGGGTTGCAGGCGGAAGAGGCACAACTTAGAAGTGCTCGGCGTGATCCCGTGGTAATACAAGCACCGCAACATGATGCATGGCTTACCAAAGATCAAGCGCAACATATACTGACCTCAGTGGAAATGTTGGTGCAACAAGTGCGTGAATTGAGCAAACAAAACAAAGCACCACGGCCTGATGCACCGGGAGTTTGCGATCCCGCATATCCTGGCTGCGGCTTGATTGATTTAAGCGGCATTCTTGCATCATTATGTTTAATACAAAATGAGCTTGATTGTGTCTGTGGTCGCTTGGGTTCGTTGCAAGATGTGGTTGGTGCGTGCACCGATACATCGGTATTGCTTGGCTCACAAGTAGATAAAGCATGTATCGATAGTCTGTGCCTATCAGTTGTAGCGCTCTTGAAGACGGTTCTTCTTGAGCTTCGTGGTGCGTTTACCGGGCCATTCCCGTGCAACGTTACGCCATAAATAAATAAAGTATTAATAGTTTAATACTGTAGACCTACAAGCAGGTGTCCTTCGGGGCACCTGTTTTGTTTGGATCAAAATCTCGCTATTATAGAAGGGTACTCTTAGCAAAAGGTTTATTCTGTGAAACGTTTTTATATTACAACTCCTATCTATTATGTTACCGCCAAGCCGCACCTTGGCTCATTATATTCCACATTGATTGCCGATGTATTGGCACGCTACCAGCGCTTATGTGGACGCGATACCTATTTTTTAACCGGCACCGATGAGCATGGGCAAAAAGTAGCACAAGCGGCTGCGCAAGCGAGTATGTCACCCCAAGAGTTTGTGGATAGCTTTATTCCGGCCTATACCGATTGTTGGCGGCAGTATGGCATTGAATATAATCAATTCATTCGCACCACCGATACCGCCCATGTGCAGCGTGCACAAGCATTTGTTGCAAAGCTTGAAGAGGCGGGATATATCTATAAAGCGGCCTATGAAGGCTGGTATTGCACCCCGTGCGAAACATTCTTGACCGATAAAGATATACAAACAACCGATGCACCTTCGTGCCCATCATGCTCACGCACTACCGTGTGGGTTTCTGAAGATACCTATTATTTTAAGCTTTCTGCGTTCCAAGAACCATTGCTAAAATTTTATGCAGAAAATCCCGATTTTATTACCCCAAAAGAGCGTTTTAATGAAGTTATGCGCTTTGTGGAATCTGGCCTCAAAGATTTAAGTATTTCCCGTACCACGGTGCCGTGGGGTGTTAAATTCCCGCGCGATGATAAGCACACGATTTACGTGTGGGTTGAAGCACTCTGCAATTATATTACCGCGGTGGGGTATGCGAACGATGTGCAACAATTTAATACCTGCTGGCCGGCTGATGTGCAAGTGCTGGGCAAAGATATTGTGCGTTTCCATGCGGTCTATTGGCCCGCGCTTTTGATGGCTGCAGGGTTGCCAGTGCCACATCGTTTGTTGGTGCATGGTTGGATTACTGTTGATCATCAAAAAATGTCAAAATCGTTGGGCAACGTGGTGGATCCGTTGGCGCTCCATGCGCAATACGGTGCAGATCCGGTGCGTTATTATCTTATGAAGCATATGCCGGTGACCCATGATGGGAACTTTAGTATTGCCGATTTAGAACAAACGATTACGGCAGACCTTGCCAATACGCTTGGTAACTTGTTCAATCGCGCGAGCGTGCTTGCACAAACGGTATCCCAGGGTATTGTTGCGGTGCCACAATCATTCTCACCTGATGCGCAAAAAGTGCTTGATGGTGAAGCGATATGCATTGGTGAATATCAGCGGTATATGGAACAGGGTTTGCTTCATTTAGCATTGCAAGCGGTGCAAACCTATTTACATAGTCTCAACCAATATTTCCATGCTACGGCGCCATGGAAGCTTGCCAAAACGGATCGCGATGCCGCTCTTGAAGTGCTTGCGGTGATTGCACGTGGCTTGCATGCAGCAGCATTGCTCTTGTGGCCAGTAATGCCGCAAGTGATGGTGCAACTTCTGAATGCATTGAGTATTGATACACAAAGCACCATTGCGCTACGCCTTGAAGCATTAGAACATGGTGCACCAAAAACATACACCTATGCCGTGATACCGCCGCTGTTTATAAAACCTGAACCAACAAAACAAACGGAACCTAAGATGGAAAAGCCAGTAGAAATAAAACCGGTTGTTGAAACACCGGCAATTACGATTGAAGATTTGGTAAAAGTGCAACTTGCCGTGGGCACTATTACGACTGCAGAAGCGGTAGAAAAATCAGATAAGTTAATTAAGCTCAGTGTTGATTTTGGTGCGCACGGTGTGCGTCAAATTCTAACGGGGTTGCGTTTGCACCATAAACCAGAAGCATTGGCAGGTATCCAAGCAGTATTCGTGCTGAACTTAAAACCACGCATGATGATGGGCCTTGAATCACACGGCATGCTCTTGACTGCTGCCGATGAACAGGGTGTTCCGCAACCAGTAAAACCGGTGGTAGCGGTGCCAAACGGTGCGGTATTAAAGTAACGTGAATGTTCTAAAAAAGGAGAGCATAATGATGTGTAATGGTGCTAAACTTGCCTATCTCTTTGTTGTTATTTTAATAGCAGGATGTTTCATTGTTTTGTATAAACACCTATTTAAGGTAAAGCCTAAGGGTGGTGTTATTCTACTCCACGGCACTTCTTCTGCGGGCAAATCAGCCTTACTTCAAGAATTCCAAAAATTAAATGATCAGGTAGTGATTTTTAAAATAGATGATTGGTTCCCTGGAGCGCTTACAGACAAGGCAAAGGAGCTTGGGTGGACCGAGGATGCCGATATGCATCCTTGGCTGTATCTTCATCAGTATATGACGCAAAAAACAGGGAAGGTTTTTTTCGATACTGAGTTACGTGATGCATTATTTAACGATGCATTATCATTTTATGTGCCTGTTATGAGTGCCGTACAAGATGGCAAAATGGCTATGGTTGATACGGTGCTAGAATCTGATATGTGGCATAAAGAGTTTGATGATTATTTTGCTTCGGTACCAACTTTTAAAGTGCTTGTTTACTGCCCGCTAGATGAGATTATAAAGCGCGTTGCAGAGCGAAACAAAAAGGGTGGCGCTGAAAAACGCACAACATTTCAATCGTTTGAACAATTTTCCGCGTTATATGGAATGCAAGATCGTAGCAAGCAAATAGTTGATACCGTTTCATCACATGTGTTATTAAAAGCGCTCTATGATGCAATTGACGAGCTCATAGTAGAAGGTGTGCCGTCAGTGTATGTGCCAAAGTTAGAGCTGTTTAAACAAAGATTTATAGAGCATTATGGTCTGCGTGGTGAAGATCATCCCATTGAGCTAGTAGCATTGCACCATTACGATCTTATATTAAACAGTGGCATCTATGATGCACCAATGTTAGCGCAACAGTTGCAACAGTTTTTGGTAGAGTTTTGATACGCTGAAAAACAAGTTTTTGTGGTGTATTGATAACATATGTCAACGTTAAAAACGTGTAAAAAGGTTTGAGCGTTAAGTAGTTGCAGCGTGTGAAACGTTTCAGGTACTGAGTTCTTGTTTTTCTTGCGATCAGTATGGTACAAGAGTATACGTAACACATAAGGAAGCTTTATGAAACGTATACTCGTCGTTCTTTTATTTTTTTCTTCATTGTATATTCAGGGTGATTGTTTTCAACCAGTAGATGGGATAAACCTGTGGCGGTTGACTTCGCAGGTTGGTGGTTGTGTGAATTATTATGGTGAGTCAACGTTCGATCTTCTTGATACTATTCTTTGCTCGGTTGGTAATGTTACGAGTCTGGTTCCAGCTGATTTTGGTGCACCGTATGTAATTTCTGCGCCCGGTTATTATAAAGTGTGTGATAACATAACCGCATCCACCACGTTAACTATTGCAAGCAATGATGTGGTGCTTGATTTGGGCAACTATTACCTTGATGGGGTATCTATTATTGTGCAGAGTAGCCATAAAAACATTACCATCAAAAATGGTTTAATACGTAACGTGGTGCAAGCAATTACGGTAAATGCTCAATCACAAAATATCACTATTAAAGAATTAGCTTTTGATGCTGCGGTGGATGGCGCATCTCCGTATGGCATAAAAATTATTGGTGGCGCAGTGGGGATTACGCTCAAAGATTTGTCTTTCTTTGGTGCGGCACCGCAGGTGATTGTGCTTGAAGGTTCTGATGGCAATATTATTACGCAGGCATTAGTAGAAAATGTGCGCTGCGTGAGCACCAATCAGGGAATTGCAGCAACGATTGGATCTGATGCTACGATGCATTTGACCTATTGTGAAGCGACGGTGTTAAGAAATATTTCGGTGACGGATCCGTATCAAGGATTAGATGTTATCATGCTTAATACGTGCGATGGGGTTAGTCTTGAGTCCATTGATATTACGTCTGATTTAGGATCTACTGCCACAGCACGCGGCGTGTTTGTGATAGATAGTAATAATGTTGATCATGTTGATGTATCAGTATTTGGAGCAGCGTTTGTGTTAGGCTTTTCGCTCGATACAAGCAGCCCTTTTGTGATTTATGATAATTTTTCTTATCGTGGATGCAGCGCAGTGCAGACGTCGGGCAGAGGTTTTTTTGCAACGAATGCGAATAATATAGTCTATGAGAGTTGCGAAGCAAGCATGTGCGTTGATAATGGTATGGACGTACAAGGATTATCTAATGGTAGCTATGTTGATTGTGTTACCAATAATAATGGTGGTGTTGGATTAAAAATGAACATATGCCTTGGTTGCACTATCACATCACATTACGCGTCTAAAAATGGTATGCAGGGAATAACTCTTCTGGGTGTAGAGATCTATGTAATTTCTGATGCAACACTCTTATTGAATGAGTCTAATGGATTATTCATAGATTTCTTTTCAAGAAATGTGAAACTTTCAGGATGTTATTTTGGGGTAAATCGCGCTGAAGGTTTTTTTGCTAAACGCTCATTTAATGTTTCTATAGAGGGAAGTTCAGCATTAGATAATACTACCGTTGGTTTTTTCTTTGACACGGTTGATAATGTTGCCATCAGTGGTTGTGTGGCGCAAGGTAATGGCCAGGATGGTTTTTATATAAACGGGGTTAACAATGGAAATATTCCTGGTAATCCGCAGGGAACAACGGGTAAGTCACCGGTAACCATTGAAAGTTGTGTTGCTATGTCTAATGCCTCAAATGGTTTTCACTTTACCAATACTGGTGGTGTTTTAGTGAGAGACTCTTCAGCTACGTATAATAGTGCTTGTGGTTTTCATTTTGATTCAGGAACTTGGAATGCATCTGCTGAAGCGTGTACGGCGTTATCTAATGCGAGTGTTGGTTTTTTGACCTGGGATCCAGTTGCTGCATACCAAAATAGGTTTAGAGATTGTTTTGCGGGTAGTAATGGGACCAATAGTTTGGTCAATCCGTTAGGCGGTTCTGATTTTGCTATGGGCAATACTCCTGGGCTACAAACAACCCTTCCTATAGCATCTATTTATCCGTCATCAGTTTTAGGAACACCAGAAGCGGGTCTATTTGGAATAGTGTCACCAATGTTTTGTGTTTATGGTTAAAGGAATTATCTATGGATATTAATGCAGGTTTTGTTTGGTCGTTTGTATGCTCTGTAATGTATGTATCTGTATGTGCCAATTCTTTTGAGATAAATCAGGCTGTACTTGATGCAGGATTAATTATTAGTCAGGCTGGCGAATGGAAACTCACTGAATCAGTGGTATTGCATGGATTGCATGATATTAAGGTGCAAGTAGATGATGTTGTTATAGATTTGCACGGCTACACTATACAAGCAGGGGAAGATGCATCAAGAGGGATAACGGTACAGAGGCATAACTGTATTATAAAAAATGGTGTATTAAGTGGTTTTACGGGTGAAGCGTTATATATATGTGATGCTTCAGCTGTGCGTATCGAACATCTTTCTATAGATAATTCTTTACATGGTGTTCAGATTGTTAATTCATCTGATGTTGAATTGGAACAAGTAGAGATAAAAGTGGTGTCCAATGGACTTTCTGTAACAGAATCACAGTATGTATCTGTTCAAAATTGCGTGCTAGAAGATATAGAATGCATTGGTATTTTGATACAAGGGAAATCGGAAGGCATTCTTTTAGAAATGATACGCATTGAGTCATGTGACTCTACTGGAATATTGATCAATTCAGATGATTTGCAGCTTATAAGGATATGGGTTCAACATGGAAGTGGAGATGGTGTGATTGTTAACGGTAATGGAGTTTTTTGCGAGAGTGTTGCGAGTGCATACAATGCTGGGTCTGGGTTTATTTTGGGAGGGGCAAACTCTGTTTTGAGAACTTGCGCCGCTCATAATAATGAAGGCGATGGTGTTACGCTAACAAGTAACGCACAAAATAATTCCCTGATATTAGGTATTTATGCATCAAATGGTTTAATTGGTATTAATAATAATGGAGCTTCTACTAATAAAGTTTTATACGCAAAAGTGTATGAAAACATGCAACGGAATATGTATCATATATCGAATAGCCTTGCAGGTCAGTAACAACTATGATCATTCAGGAATTGATATGTAGCTGCAGTGATGGCGGTGATATTTTTTTAAAAGAATATTTAAATCAGTCCTTATGTAGGAAGTTATTTTTTCACTACATAGAAACTCTTTTCTTTATTCTCATCACAAGTATATAACTTTAGTATGGTTTCATTTTTCATTAAAAAGGGACAAATATGAGAGATCTTTTTTTACTACGAAGTTTTTTGGTTTTATCGTTTTGTTTGACGCATTTTATGCATGCTTCTTGTGTAAAAGATGGCATGAATTTGTGGCGACTTACAGAAAATGTATCCTGTTCTGTTGGGGCGGTTTGTGAAATCAAGCAATCTGATCTTACGAGCGTCTATTTTATTAATAATCCTGGGCACTATAAACTATGTGAAAATGTTACAGGGCCTGCAAGAATTACTATTCGTTCAAGTGATGTGATTCTGGATTTGGGTGGCTACTATGCCGAAAATATGGTAATCGATATTAACTCGAATATTCAAAACATTATCATCCGAAACGGTACTTTAAAGAATACGCCAGTTGGTGTTAATATTAACCCGAATACACACAACATCTTGATAGAAGATTTGGTGATAGATACGCTGGTTCCAAATTTAGTTCTTCCGACAAGCAACTTTGCATTTGCAATATCAAGTGGTCCAGTAACGGGTGTTACTTTGCGCAACATATCTATTTACAATGGGTGTCCGCAAAATATTATCTTTTCAGGGTTTGCACCAGATTATATAACCGATATTGTTTTAGAAAATGTTTCCTGTATTGGTACCAATAGTGCATTTACTGCAGAGCTGCAGCCAAATGTTGGTATTATTTATTTATTTGCATGCCAAAATATTGTATTTAAGAATGTTAATTTGGAAAATCAAATTGCTGAAGTTGATGGCATCGTTTTTGATACCTGCCTCAATGGTTCTCTTGATGGAGGTTTTATTAAATCAACCCTCTCAGCTCCAAGCAATTTAACATTTGGCTATCATTTCCTCAACGGAACTTCATATATAGATTGTAATGATCTTGTGGTTAATTGTGGAGCAAATAGGGTGTATCAATGTGGCATATGTCTTGATTTAAACACAACTTTTATTAATATTAATCGATGTTCTGCTGCATTTGCAGATGTAGAAGGAATCAGAGTATTTGGTTCAAATAGTATCCTTACCAATTGTCTTTCAGAAAAAAGTACAGCGTCAGGGTTTTTAATTTCAGTAGGATCTAATAATCAATTGTATGATTGCGTCTCATCTTTTAATGGTTCAAATGGTTTTAACTGTAATGGTTTAAATTGTATATACAACAATTGTAGGGCATCCTATAATACAACAAGTGGTTTTTTGATAGCTGGTCAGCCATCAACATTTACTCAATGCTATTCATCTGATAATACGCAACAAGGTTTTCGTGTTTTCGCTGATGGATGCTCTTTTAATAAATGTAATGCTGAATATAATCAATTGAATGGATTTTATATAGATGTATCAAATGGTTGTTTGCTTAACAATTGCACCATGAATTACAATGGCAGCTATGGTGCTATTGTGAATAACGTAGTTGCTCAGTCGGCATTTAGTCTCTGTAATCCCTTTGCGATAACATCTGCATTTGTGCTTACTGATTGGCATGGCGTTTATATATGTAATTGTACTGCACTCGGCAATGCGCTAAGACCAGCGATTGTAATGGACGGCCTCGTCTATGATACAACAGTGGTACTTCCGTGTCCTACCTCACCACAATCTTTTACGCAACTTATCATCCCACCAATAGGTATTTTAAACACCACAAACAATGCTCAAGCGGTTCCCAATTGGGTAGCATTGGGTACGTTTATTGGAACCGTGGCTACGTTTGGTGGATTTTTGGCCGGAGCAGTCAATGGTAATTTAGTGCCTGAGTAATAATCAAAAAATCATTATATATAATTGTAAATTAACACTT
Organism: uncultured bacterium; assembly: GCA_963704465.1. GTDB lineage: Bacteria > Babelota > Babeliae > Babelales > Vermiphilaceae > MFD02979-c4. The sequence goes on along the minus strand of OY969901.1, from coordinate 856,709 downwards.
AAGGAAAAGTATGAATCTTAAAAAATTAAGCGTGCTTGTTTTTTTGAGCCAGGTGGCAGGTGGCGCGTTCCTGCATGCTACATGCGTAAAAGATGGCATGAATTTGTGGCGGCTTACAGAAAATGTATCCTGTTCCGTTGGCGCAGTATGTGAAATAAAGCAAAGTAATTTTGGAGATACCATAACTCAGTCAGGGTATTATAAAGTATGTGAAGATATTGATGGTGGTGGTACATCAATTGTTATTAATGCCGACAATGTGATATTAGATCTCGGTGGCCATGTACTTTCCAATATGTTTAGCATTTTTATATCATCGGGAAGAAGTAATGTGGTCATTAAAAATGGTTTATTAAAAGATCCCAATTTTGGTTTTACTATAGATGGATCAGGGCATCACAATATTGTGATTGAAGATATAGTAATAGATAGAATAGTACCATTTTTAGTTGGCTCATTATCCTATGCTGTGCAGTCTGTAGGTGGTATGAGTGGTCTGCTAATAAGAAATCTTACGGTATACGATGGGGCATCAACGAATATTGTTATTGATGATTCTCTTGACGCCAATCAGAATATCTATCTTGAAAATATATTGCTTGTAAATACGAATCCTGATTTTTCTGTTATACCTACAAATCCATCTGCAGTCGTTGATATTCGGTCTTGTAATACGTTAACCATACGCAATATCTCGCTGATTGATCAATGGCAAGAATTAAATATGGTGCGTATTAATAATTCTGATGATATCGATGTTGATGGCGTTAGTGTCTCATCATTATCAGGATCTCCCGTGAGTTTTACCACAGCGTATGCAGTATCAAATAGCACAAGTGGATTACATAAAAATATTCATATAGATGGTGGTTCAGATACGATCTTTGTAACAGGTATTGATACCACCGGATCAACGAATATGATTTTTGATGCCTGTTATGTAGAGAATGTAGTTGGTGTTGGTATAAATATCGTGGCTAATAATCAGATAACAAATTCAACGGCTATTCAATGCGGTAGCAGTGCTTTTGATTTAGGAGACGGTGTGTATGCGGATAATTGCATAGCACAGAATTCGTTACGTGGTTTTAATTTAAGTGGTAACTCATCAACGGTAAAAAACTGTACGGCATTAAATACCGATTCATTTGGGTTTCTCGTGGGCAATCTGTGTCAGCTTTTTGATTGTGTTTCAAGTTATCATGCTGCGTCAGGTTTTTCTACCGAGGCTGACAATGTTATCTTTGATCATTGTAGTGCAGCATTTAATTCCGATTCTGGGTTTCAGATTTTTGGTAATGGCTGTTCATTAAATGAATGTATCGGAAATAATAATAACACAGGGTTTGAAATTGCCGTTACCAATGGTTGTTTTATTACCGATTCAATTGCAAACGATAATGCCATATATGGATTTTCAATTTCAAATATCAATGCTGAAGCGAACTTTTCTGCTCCAAATACGCCAACGCCTGGTACCTGGAATATTGGCCAAGTAGCTCCATCACGCATTACAACAGATAATCGCAATGTGCGGCTTGTTAACAATACCGCATTGCGTAATGCAAGTGGTGGATTTAAAATGGCTGGTACCGTCTATGATGTACTGAATATATTTCCTTCAACTGCCTTTTCAGCTACACCTATTTTCCCGCCAATTGGCGTAGTTAACACTCTCCAAGGTGTGATTTACAATGATCCAAAGCCACTTCCAAATACGGCAATAGGCGCCACCACAGGGCTTGTGGGAAATCCATATGCCAACACAATTGGTGGCAATTTGGTAAACGATATACCAGCTTCAAATATATAAATATCTGATTAGTTATCGTATCTATAAGGGAGATCAATGTGATCTCCCTTATTTCTTGGTTTTTATGGAAAGGAAGCCTTTTTTTTACAACTCTTTTCTTTAAAAAAGTGGCAATTCTTTTTTTTGCTGTTTTTAATAGGTATATACTAAAAGCATGTTTTATTCTTAAAAAAAGGAAGCTTCGTGAATAAAAGTATAATGATAGGAATTTTTTCTATCAGTTCATTAATGTATGGTGGATGTGTGCAAGATGGCATGAATCTGTGGCGGCTTACAGAGAACGTCTCTTGTTCTGTTGGTGTTGTGTGTGAGATCAAGCAAGCGGATATAACACCAGGAGTTCTTTTTATCGATAATCCGGGGCATTATAAATTATGTGAGAATGTAGTTGGGCCTGCACAAATCACTATCCGAGCGAGTGATGTGATTCTTGATTTGGGTGGTTACGTTACCGATGGTGTTGTGATTAATGTTAATGATGACATTCAAAATATCACCATCAAAAACGGTACCATGAAAAATATGATATTTGGTGTTGATATTAACATAAATGTACGCAATGTTTTGATTGAAGATCTGGTGATAGATACGCTAGTGCCAAATGGCGGTGCTCCTACTCTTAACTTTGCATTCAGAATAGCAAATGGTCCGGTAACGGGTGTTACGCTGCGTAATGTATCTATTTATAATGGGTGCCCACAGAATATTCTGTTTTCAGGGCTCGATCCCGATGATTATATTACCGATATTGTTTTAGAAAATGTTTCTTGTATTGGTACCAACAGTGTGTATACCGCAGAGCTGCAACTAAATAAGGGTATCGTTTATATCTCTGCAGCGCGAAATGTAGTGTTGAATAATGTACGTTTAATAGACCAGATCGGTGAAGCACCGGGCATCGTTATAGATACGTGTCAGGTTGTGAACATTGATGGTGCTCAGGTGGCTTCAGCTGGTCCGGTGCCAGCGTCTCCGAAAAATGCTCTATCATTACTAACTTCTAACGATATAGTGATACAAAATAGCATGATTGATGGGGGCGTAAACAGAGTATATGTGATAGGTTTTGCTATTAATGGAAACGTTACGTTTGTGACGGTCGAGAATTGTTCTGCAACATTAACGGCTCGGGGTTTCTTTTGTGAGGCAGAACTTGCAGCGGTGTACAAAAACTGTTCTTCATACAATAATACTCTGGATGGTTTCCTCGCAGAAGGGCATCATCAACAATTTATTAATTGTTTAGCATATGAAAATGCTAGACATGGTTTCCAGGTGCAGATTAACTTTGATGATGAGCTTTTTGAAGGATGTATTGCTGACCATAATGCTCAGAATGGTTTTAATTTTAACTTACCAGGGGGCTTCCCTACAGCTAAGGTTATATGTAGCTCATGTATAGCAAATAGAAACGGTCAGCATGGCTTTGCAACTGATAGCCATGGTATTTTTTCGTCCTGTGAAGCAACAAATAATACATTGAATGGGTTTAATATATTAGGCAATGGGATTGTTCCGTATCACAACGTGGTCTTGTATCAATGTCTTGCAAGTACTAATTTGGGAAGCGGTATTAATAACGTGAGTGCGAATGTCTTTATTGTAGATACGCGTTCATCAAGTACTGTTGCGCCAGTGTATCAGCTTAATCAGGTGGCTGACGTTTTTGGTGGTGCAACTATTGTAAACTATTAATGGTTTAACACGCATTTTGTAGAAACAGAAAAGAGAGCGGTGATTTTTTACATGAGATCACCGCTCTCTTTTTTTGTATCGATATACCGAGTTTACTTATTTTTTATACGTGCATTCTTTATTTGCGCATTTATAGGTTTGTGAACCATCTTTTGCCGTTTTTACCGTTAAGAATGGCCACTTACATTCTGGGCACGGCGTTTCCTCTATCTCATCAAATACGGCGAACTTACATTTTGGATAGTTGCTACAACCCCAAAATTTGCCACCGCGCCACGTGCGTTGTACCACTTCACCATCTTTACACATCGGACAATTAAAGTTTGCTACCGTACGTTTAATATACTTACAATCAGGGTAGCCTGAGCATGCAGTGAAGGTGCCGTATTTGCCCCGCATCGTGCGCAACTGTTTGCCACATTGTGGGCATGTTTCATCCAATAGTTGGGGTTCTTCCGCTTTTACGAGCTCAAGGGTGCCATCTTCGAGTCGCTTGAAGTTGCTGGTAAAAGTACATTCTGGGAATCCACTGCATCCAATAAATTCACCTGCTTTACCAAAACGAATCACCAGATTGCTTTTTTCACATTGCGGGCAGATCAAATCTGTTTTAACCGCTTGTTTGCCACCTTCAGTGCCTTTAAATGCAGCAACATCTTTTTCGAATGGTTCATAGAAAGAGCGAAGCAGTGCATCACGTTCAAGCTCACCTTGTTCAACCTTATCAAGGTCTTCTTCCATATGGGCGGTGAACTTTGGATCCATAATTTTAGGTAGATTTTCCACCAGCAGCTTGATTACCATCATGCCAAGTTCAGTAGGAACAAAGCGCTTTTTTTCATCAAGCGTGGTATATGAACGTTCGCGTATGGTGTTTAAAATGGTGGCATAGGTACTTGGTCGGCCAATGCCTTCTTTTTCTAAATTTTTAACGAGTGATGCTTCGGTGAAGCGTGCCGGTGGCTGTGTGAAATGTTGTTTTGGGAGTATCGCATGCAAATCAACCGGCATATCTTTTGCAAGGTTTGCCGGAAGCTTTACCTTTTCTTCTTTTTCTTCTTCATCAGATTTATAGACGGAAAGATATCCATCAAAAATCAGTGTGGACCCCGTTACTTTGAAGGTATATTTGCCGCCAATAATGGTAACTTGACGTTGTGCATACTCAGCAGCTTTCATCTGGCTTGCCACAAATCGCTTCCAGATCAGTTCATAGAGCTTTGCGCTATCTTTATCTAAATATTTCTGGGCAATGGTAGGGGTTATTTCTACGTCAATAGGACGGATCGATTCATGAGCGTCTTGCGCCTTCGTTTTGCCCGTTTTTGCATAAAAATGCGCTTTGCTTGGTAAATAATCTTTTGCAAAGTTACGTTTAATATGATCCCGTACCTGCGTAAGCGCGGTATCGGAGATACGTAACGAGTCGGTACGCATATAGGTAATAAGCGCTACCGGGCTTTTAGAATCATCTAACGGTAAACCTTCATAAAGCTTCTGGGCAACCTGCATGGTTTTTTTCACTGAAAAACCGAGCGTATTATACGCAGCCTGCTGCAAGGTGGAGGTCATGAATGGTGGGTACGGGTTTTTTTTCCGTTCTTTATCAACCACCGATTCAATAACATAACTCTCTTTTTGGATGTTTTTAACGAGCTCATCAGCATCTTTTTTAGAGCCGATTTCCGCTTTTTTGGTGCCGATATTGGTTAAGCTTGCGTTGAAGGTTGCTTTTTTCTCACCAAATTCACCATCAATAGTCCAATATTCTTCGGGCTTAAAGCTACGAATAGCCTCTTCACGTTCACAAATAAGCCGCAGGGCAACCGATTGTACGCGGCCTGCAGAAAGGCCCGATGCTATCTTTTTCCATAAAATAGGGGAGACTTCATACCCCACCCAGCGATCAAGCACACGGCGTGCCTGCTGTGCGGCTACGCGTTTTAGATCCACATCAGAGGTATTTTCAATTGCATGCAATACCGCGGGCTTGGTGATTTCATTAAAGGTAATGCGATAGATCTCTTTTTTCTTTTTGGTGGTATCTTTAATGGCGTTTTCAACGTGCCAGGCGATAATTTCACCCTCACGATCAGGATCGGGGGCTATATAAATAATGTCAGCGCTTTTTGCTTCGCGGCAAATATCGTTAATAACGGTCTCTTTGCCTTCGATAGGTACATACTCAATACCGATAGAGCCATTAATCGTGATTCCCGTCTTTTTAGTAGGCAGGTCCATGATATGGCCCATGGTGGACACAATACGGAACTCGTTACCAAGGAACTTGGCAATAGTTTTGATTTTTGCGGGAGATTCAACAATTAATAGTTTCTTCATGGCCTCTAATCTATCTTTATATACTATTTCGAACCCTTAGCTTAGCCGCATCGCTGCAAAATTCAAATTCCCGAGCGATAAAGCCTGCCTCTTTATAACTATGATATACAAAATAATTTCAGAAAGTCAAATTGAGCTTGGGTGGTGGACAGTTTGAGCTGATTTAAAAAGGCGTAGCGGTATGAGTTGTGGCCATTATTGAAAGAGTATTTTTTTTGACAATCGGGTCGAGCGCGCTACAATGTTAGCCATCTAAGCAGTCAATCAAAAAGGAGAGAACATGAAATACAGCAATCTATTATGTTTATTAGTTATGTGCGGATCGATAACGGCAGCAGATTCTGTGCAATATTTCGATCAATTTATGCTCGATGATGTTTTTAAAGAAAAAATCATACCGTATATTCATGAACCTGCTTTGCGCGGGGTTAATAGATTGTTTCGTGATAATCTAGTGATTCACCTCAATCATCCCATGCTTCTTTCAAAAAAACTAAACAAAAGAGGTTGGCAGAAAAAACAACTATTTTTGAGAGAAATGCTGAAAAAAGGCGTATTAGTTATGAATAATTATTGGGTTTTCGATAATTTTTTTCCCCAGAATTTTTACGAGATACTGTTAAAACTCAGAGTGTTGTAAAGCTAAAAATTATACACAATGAGTCTGACATCGTGAATGGTTTTTTTGCCACTTGTGACTCTATAGGTGGTTTTGGTTGGCATCACGGTTTTTCATATGATAATAGTAAAAAGGTGCATGAGATTACTATCAAACACAGAGAGGGAGACGAAAAAAATAATAAATATTATTACCCTGATGTTATTCCTGGTGCTGGTTTCAATAAGATGTGATAGAGTTGCTTGTTGAAAAAACATACCGTTCCTATCGCATGTGCAAAGCGCTATACTCACTTCTATATATCACTGCATAAAAAGTCAGGAGAAGGTATTTGAGCAGAGCAATCTTTTTGCTGTTCTTATTATCATCTTTTTTGAACGGATATGAGGATACTACTTCTTTTTCTGTAGACCATTCCGGTTTTTACAAGAGCATTGTTAGTGCTGATGCTGCCCATTTTACCGATATTTCCCCACAGTTACATTCGCCAAAGTGCTTTGCTGCTTTTAGAGTGGTTCAACATCCACGATTTAGCCAAAAAATTAATCCAGACAGATCGCTTACACAGATGTCAGCTGCAGAGCTTGCTGATTATTTTCAACATGCATCCTCCGAAGAGATCTTTTCTAAAGAGCATATAACAAACATTCTTTCCGATGCATTTGTTGCCTATATCAAGCAGTTTACGGAGTATGAAGGGTATATTGAGCATTTTCATGAAAAGTATCATAAATCATCGATGCTCAAAAAATGGTGGCGTAAAAATGTTGGTAAGCGATTGTGTCGGCTGCATGAAGAGCTGAAGCATGAAAAACAGGCACGCCAAATCACATTAAAGGCTGCTGCTGTGCAACGGTATGCTATCCAAAAACTTGAACAACAACATGCACATCTGTTCGCGCAGTGGCAACAACAGCTTACAGCTGCATGTGATGATCACAAACTGAGGATTGTGCAGCGTATACAGGCGTATCACCATAAAAATTATGCAGCGCTTTCGGTGCAGCAACGCGCTCTCTCTTCTCAAGCTTTGCATGTGTTGCATGAGCGCTGCATTGATTCCACCCAGCTAACGTCCGTTTACGGTTCTGCCCTTGAACATCAGTTACAGGATGAGTTTATACAGCTTACTGAAGCTGCCGTATCGTATCAGCAGGATCCCGTGCATTTATTATTGGTTGAAGGCATTGATGCTGGCACCATGGCATTGCAACAAAAGCAAACTGTCCTTGCAGCGCAAGTTGCCGATTTTTGTTGGGCAACATTGGATCTTATACAAGCAGCAGGCGAAGGTGTGGTGCTTGCAGGGTATAATACCGCCGCATTCGTGCATCAAGTGGTCTACCATCCACAAGATACCGTGTGCGGCATTATTGATGGTATTTGTGCCGTGGCAGATACGCTTTTTATTATCAACGATCTACCTGATCAATTGCGTGAACATGATATTCCAAACAAGGAACATTACTACCAAAAGATTGCAGATACAGAAGCACGGCTTGAAATGTTGGGCACTCAAGCCGCTCAAGCAATGAAAGAGATGAAGCTGCGCGATTGGGTGAAACATGGCACCGCCTTCGTGGTGGAAGGCTTTTTGCTGCATAAAATCATCAACCTAACGGCAAATGCCTGTTCGCGCTTGGGATCGTTATTGGGTGATTTGGCAAAATCGGTTGAATATGAAGAAGTGGTCGCTGCATGTATTGATGGTGAACGAATAACATATGTCGGCATTGCATCAGAGCTTGAAAAAAATACCGTATTGATGAATCAGGCTGAAAATAATATAACCAAAATCAGTTCTAGCATTGCATTAACTAGTTTCGAAGAAGAAACAGAATCTCTCTTGATTATGCTTAATGAATTAGAGCATATAAATCCAAACAAGATACATCATATTCTACAAAAGCATCATGTATGGGGTCGACTGTGTGCAGGAAGTATTGATTGGCGATCGGTAAAAGAGTTACTTATTCAGACGGTGAAGTATGGTGATCAATCATCGTATTATGGGTTACCATCACGTGTTTTAAAAATTGGTGAAGAAACTGTTGAGTTTATTTATATACGTTCAAAAGATGGCTTAAAAATATCTAACGCTTGGATTCAAAGTGCAAAAATTACATAATTATTTTTTATATAGTAATTGGCATGCTATAGAAATCGCTTTAGCAGGTCTACTTCCTCAGGATAGAAAACTTGAGTTAATAACTTTAGCATGCCAATTAGAATCTATTGCAGTGTATACAGCTGCATGCTTTTTCATATTAAAGAGTGAAGATGCGGAAGCGCACCACACTGCTTCGATGATTATATCAGGAGCTTTAGTTGATTTCAAAGGTGCTTATAGCAGTGGTCTTTTTCATGCTCGAAAGATGATTGAACTTAATAGCGATGATTATCTTAATTTTGAATGGGGGATATTTTTTTATCGTATTCCAGAAAATTTAGTTACACGTAATGAAGCGTATGAATATGCGCAGAAAATCATTAGTATGAATGCGCAGCATAAGTTAGCCCTTGATACTAAAAGTGAAATTGAATCTGCGTGGTTACATGGAGCGCCGGAGCCCAAACAATATATTCCTCACGATGAGGAGTATCCAGAATTTATAAAATTAGTCCATACAGGGTTTTATGAAGAAGCAAAGAATGTATTGAAGGATTACACCATAGATCAAATCGCAGCGCTATTGCATATACTTATGGATCGGCATCAATCAGTAGCATTGTATACCTATGCTTTTTTTATGTTGCTTGATCAAGAAACAGCCCAAGGCCATGTGCTGGTAGGAAGGCTTTTATTGCAGCTCAAAAATGTTTGTGGTGCACAAAGTGGTGCTTTGTTTCATGCACGGCGTGCAGTCGAGCTGGAGCCGCATTCATTGCTCACATTGGAGTTTTTACTTGTTTTCTATGCTCTATCAGAGCCTTTGCTAACCGATGATGAGGCTTGTGTATACGCCCAACAACTCTTGGCCATTGATCCCGAGCATGCGATGGCATTAAAAGTTGTGCAAAAGATGTAACCTTGAGGATTGTTGCGGTATGCGCTAATTAGTCACTATCTAAGAGAATTACTTCTTTAACAAGCATATAGTGTCAAACCTGTGAGCAAATAGTTATACTTTCATGTGTCTACACTTATGTAAGGATATAACATGTATGGTATTGATGAACGTAGTAAACAAAAAATTATTGATTTAATTGGCGTATTGTTACCGAATGCAAAAATATATCTTTTTGGTTCACGTGCACGTGGTAATTATACAGAAACATCTGATATTGATCTTGCATTAGATGCAGGGGCTCCTATTCCAAAAATTATTATTGGTGAAATTAAGGATGTGCTGGAAGCAACTAATATACTTAACTCTATAGATGTTGTTGATCTTAATGGTGCGATATCGCCGCGTATGAAAGATGCTATTTTAAAAGAAGGAGTGCTATGGAAGCATTAAAAGAACGACGCGAGATAGTCTTGCAGGTGCTAAAAACGCTTGATGATAGCATATCCCTTTTCGATGAATGTGTAGCAGGGTCTCGTCTTTCGTGGGCGCTTGCTGACTCAGTAATACAGCGGTTTGAATACACCATCGATACGTTTTGGAAATATTTAAAGCTCTATTTAGAGCAAACTGGCATGGTGCAGGAAACCATAGGTAGCCCCAAGGGAGTGTTACGATTTGCCTTTGAAGCAAAATCAATTACCCATGAAGAGCATGAAATTTTACGTGCAGCAATCATGGATCGCAATGATACCTCACATTCATATAATCATGAACTTGCAAAAGAGATTGTGGAGCGTATTCCTGAATACTATGAGACTATTAAAATGGTTGTGGAGCGGTTAAAGGTATAAAAAAGATAGGAGAGGGTATTTGAGCAGAGCAATCTTTTTGCTGTTCTTATTATCATCTTTTTTGAACGGATATGAGGATACTACTTCTTTTTCTGTAGACCATTCCGGTTTTTACAAGAGCATTGTTAGTGCTGATGCTGCCCATTTTACCGATATTTCCCCACAGTTACATTCGCCAAAGTGCTTTGCTGCTTTTAGAGTGGTTCAACATCCACGATTTAGCCAAAAAATTAATCCAGACAGATCGCTTACACAGATGTCAGCTGCAGAGCTTGCTGATTATTTTCAACATGCATCCTCCGAAGAGATCTTTTCTAAAGAGCATATAACAAACATTCTTTCCGATGCATTTATTGCCTATATTAAGCAGTTTCCAGAATATGAAGGGTATATTGAACATTTTCATCAGAAGTATCACAAATCATCGATGCTCAAAAAATGGTGGCGTAAAAATGTTGGCAAGCGATTGTGTCGGCTTCATGAAGAGCTTAAGCATGAAAAGCAGGCACGCCAAATCGCATCAAAAGCTGCTGCTGTGCAACGGCATACCATACAAAGATTTGAACAACAGCATGGATATCTGTTTGCGCAGTGGCAACAACAGCTTACAGCTGCATGTGATGATCACAAACTGAGGATTGTGCACCGTGTACAGGCGTATCACCATAAAAATTATGCGTCATTATCGGTGCAGCAACGCGCTCTCTCTTCTCAAGCTTTGCATGTGTTGCATGAACATGCTATTGATCCCACCCAGCTAACGTCTGTCTATGGTTCTGCCATTGAGCATCGGTTGCAGGATGAGTTTATACAGCTTACGGAAGCTGCGGCGTTGTATCAGCATGATCCCGTGCATCAACTATTGGTTGAAGGCATTGATGCTGGCACCATGGCATTGCAACAAAAGCAAACTGTCCTTGCAGCGCAAGTTGCCGATTTTTGTTGGGCAACATTGGATCTCATACAAGCAGCAGGGGAAGGCGTAGTGCTTGCAGGGTACAATACCGCTGCATTTGTGCATCAGGTAGTCTGCCATCCGCAAGAAACGGTGTGCGGCATTATTGATGGTATTTGTGCCGTGGCAGATACGCTTTTTATTATCAACGACCTGCCTGATCAATTGCGTGAGCATGATATTCCAAACAAGGAATATTATTACCAAAAGATTGCGGATACAGAAACGCATCTTGAAACGCTGGGTAACAAAGCCGCTCGAGCAATGAAAGAGATGAAGCCCCGCGATTGGGTAAAGCATGGCACTGCCTTCGTGGTGGAAGGCTTTTTACTGCACAAAATAACACAATTAACGGCAAATGCCTGTTCGCGTTTGGGATTGTTGTTGGGTGATGTATCAAAATCGCTTAAATATGAAGAAGCGGTAGCAGCGTGTGTTGATGGTGAGGCTGTATCTTTAGGAAAGCTTTTGCCCGAAATAGAAAAAAGTACTGTTCTAATGGATCAAATTGAAAGTAGTTCTCTTAAATCAGAAATAACTGCTATTGCAGATGTATGTGTTAAAGAAACGAACGAGTTGCTTGTATTGCTTGAACAGCTAGAAAAAAATCGAATACACCATATCTTACAAGAAAAGCATATGTGGCATAGACTTTGTGGTGAGGCAGTTGATTGGCATAAAGTAAAAGAGCTTATTAGAAAAGTTATAACTGAGGGAACTTCGTCTTCCCGCAAAGGCTTTCCTACAAAAGTTCTTTTAATTGATGGTGAAACAGTTGAGGTAGTGTATGCATATCGCGGGAATGGTTCTTTAGCACTAACTAATGCGTGGGTTCAATTATGATAAAAAAACAGTTTTTAGCTTTATTACAAAATGGATTGTATCATCAGGCAAAAAAATTAATTATGCATTTACATAAAAAAGATTATGAGTGTTTTATGATGGATTGTGGGTTAGATAATCCAACAATAGTTTTGTATACGTTTTCCTATTTTATGTTGCATGAGAATGAAACAGCTGATGGACATTTTTTTCTTGCTCGTTTATTAGTGCATGCTTTATCCATGCTAGAAGGTTCTTATAGTGCTGCGCTTTTGCATATACGTAGAGCTATAGAATTAGATCCTCATAATAAGGAATATAAACAAGAAATGCTCTTTTTTTATGGCACTCCAGACAATGTTATGTCTATCACAGAGGCTGAATCGATAGCGCATGAACTTTTATTAGAAGATCCTCATGACCAATCAGCGTTAGAAGCCATGCAAAAGATAATGTGGAGTAAGCAACGCTCTCATGGTGTAAGAAAGTAAAATGGTGCGTTCTATAGATTTTTTTAAAATATACAAAGATCGGGTTGTGTGCCCTCGCTGCGATGGCAATGGTTTGATTTATGAAGTATTTATTAAACAACTTTATAAACATGTATATTTATGTGATGAATGTGATGCATTATGGGAGGATCCTGGTAACATGACTTTAAATAACTTTCAGGATTTCACGACTTATTTGCGTAAATATGGAGTTGCTTATTTTGATGCGCAGTTAGAATCGATTAACTATGAATGGTATAAAAATAAAAATTGAAAATCTGCAGGGCTTTTCTCATTTGCGCAACATAGTATACTCAGAACTATGTACGTTCTAATACAAGGATAGATATGACTCTGATAGAAGCATGGAAAGATTCGTTAACATTGTGCAAACCACAAGCGTTAAAATTGATATTTTTAGTGACGCTCAATGCAATGTGGCAGGCTGTGCGAGCGTTGTATACGGCATGGTTTTTGGTGCCAGTTGTGGCGTTGAGCATTGCGAGCTTTTTTACTCACTCTATTATTCCAGGGCTCGTGGCATATAGCTTTGTGCTTGCATCGTTACTACTTGCAGTGCGGCCGTCTACGTATATCAAAGATTTTGCCTATTTTAAACATTATTATTTCAGACTTTTTCTTTTTTTTGTTGAGTTTGCATTATGGCTTATTGTGATTGCCGTACTGCTTATTGGATGGGAATATCTTTTTGTGCCATTTGGCCACACTCATTCAATGCTTGCTTCAAATAAAGCATTTACCTTTACGTTGGTTAACTATATTGCCACCTTTCCTGCGTATTGTATCAATATGATAATTTTTGTGATTTATCTATTTCTTGCAATCTATTATGCTATTTTCTTTTACCTGGATAAAGTAGGCTCAGTGTTTGTTTCTGGTAAAAAAGCGCTTACGCTTCTGTGGTATAATCTACCTATGATTCTCTTGTATACCAGCATCTTTTGGGGCGTTAGAATTTCTCTCCAGTATGCAATTGCTTCATTATTTGCGGTATTATTTTCCTACGTAGCCATTCCCTACATTCTGTATCTTATCTTTTTTGCACTGCTTGATTTTGTGTTATATCTCTTTTCTTTTGCACTGGTAAGCAATATCTACACAAAACGTGTGCATGATCAGTATTCTTTATATCAATAGTTTCTTGATATAAAGAAAGGGTTCTTATGACGTTGATCGAATCATGGAAAGATGGGTTGCATTTAGTAACTCCACAAGGCATCAAAGAGTTAGTGCATGAAACATGGGATGCTCTCAAACGAGTGGCGCATGTTTTATATGCACGATGGTTTATTATTTTAGCCTGTATATTTGGTGTGATAGGTTTGGCTGCGGGTGATTTCTATAGTGCTGCAGCAGTTTTTTTGGTTTTACAGATTCCTATACTTTTTCTTGCTTTTCTTCCGATTAATCAAGAGAAAGATTTTGGTTATTTTCTGCGCTCTTCAGGTAAATATACATGGGCACTTTTTAAATTGATGATGCTGGCTTGCATACTATTTATGGTTTTGTTATTGTTTCTGCTTATTACCGCGCTTTTTATGAATATATTAGATAATCTTACAACAAGCTCTTTTGGAAAGGGCGTGTTTGCTACTCTATGGGCAGGTGTATTCGCTATTTTATTGAGCATGTTGGCATTTGCGGTAAGTCCAACACAGCTTATTCTCCTTTTTTATTTTACCAAGACTTCTACAATACGAGCTGCGGTAAAAAGATCTTTGCGATTTGCTTTTTATAATCTACCATTGCTCGTTGTATACGGGTTAGTTCAGTGGGGATTAGTAGCGGGTATAGATTTTGTATTCGGTAAAGAAACATTGCTCTACATTATATCGGCTTTATGTATAACCGTTATAAGTTTGGTGTTTTATATGAAGCGTATTAATGCGCAGCCGGAATTGTATGTATAAAGGATGTGCATGAAGCTAATACCAATCATATATACGATCTATAGTTATGTGGCGATTTTATTACTCGTGATCGTTTTTTTACTACCCGCAACGATTTTATTACTACTACCCGGCAAGTTGCGCCATAGTTGGCCTGTGTATCGCATGATGCATATTTTTTATTGGCTTGTGGAAAAATTAACGTTACTCCCGATTACGTATGAAGGGCTTGAGCATCTGCCTCATGAGCCTGCAGTGTTTGTGGCAAATCATCAATCAGCACTCGATATTCCGTTACTTGGTGTGTTAGCGCAGGGTAAACCGCATATTTGGTTGGCACGGCAAGAAGTGCTGCAAAAATTTTGGTTGTTACGCCTTATTCTGCCACGCGTTGCGATTATTGTAGATACTGAATCTCCGATGTCTGCGATGCGTTCACTGATCTCTATTATTAAAATTGCGGATGCTGAAAAACGGCACATTATGATATTTCCTGAAGGAAGCAGATTCACCAATGGAAGCGTGCAACCATTCTATGCAGGCTTTGCACTTTTGGTGCGCAAGCTTGGCCGTCCGGCGATTCCGGTGTATATTCAAGGAGTTGATATTGTATATCCACCAACTTCATGGTGGGCGCAGCCGGCACCAATTACCGTAACGATTGGTGCGCCAATGTGGCCTGAACCAGAAGAAGATGATACGCAATTTAAGGATCGCGTGCATCGGTGGTTTGTATCGCATAAACGGTGAGTTGCATGAATGTGATGTTTCGGTTTCAAGAACCTTGGGTATTGTATCTAACAGGCAGTTGGGTGATTCTTATTTGCCTGATCCGTTATTTTGTATATAAACCTCTTACCTATAAGCATTCGCTCGGTAATTTTATTGCAGCGCATGCAGATGGTGCGGCATCATTAATAACTATGCACAATCTACTTCGCATTGTTGTGTTAACCGTGCTTGCATTGCTCGCAGCGCGTCCGCAGTGGAGCAGCGAGCGGCACATTGTGGCCATCGATGGTATTGATATTGTGCTTGCGCTTGATGTTTCGGGCAGTATGGATAACCGTGATTTTGCGGATGATAATCGTTCCCGCTTTGAAGTAGCACGTGCAGAAGCAATTCGCTTTGTGCAAAAACGGGTGAATGATGCAATCGGTGTGGTGCTTTTTGGTGCGGATGCGTTATCACGCTGTCCGCTTACCGTTGATAAAGAGATGCTTGAGAAAATGCTTGAAGAGCTCAAGCTTGGCTTGGTT
This sequence comes from uncultured bacterium, assembly GCA_963704465.1. Taxonomy (GTDB): domain Bacteria; phylum Babelota; class Babeliae; order Babelales; family Vermiphilaceae; genus MFD02979-c4. Next base: position 840,943 of record OY969901.1, on the reverse strand, counting down.
CCGGTTGACGGTACGGTGATGGCTAAGGGTATGTTAACCGCAGCGAATCGTTTGAAAAATACGCATGGCAAAAGCAAGATTTTAATTTTGCTGACCGATGGTACCCCAACACCAGAGCTTGATATTGATATCGAAAAAGTGTTGCAGATTATTAAAACACTCGGCATTAGAGTGTATACGATTGGTATTGGTTCTGAAAAACAGGGCTATGTATTCCATCCGCTCTATGGCTATATTCCGGCACCGTGTGTTAATAAAGATCTATTGACTCATATTGCAAAAGAAACGGGTGGGCACTATTTTTTGGCAACCGATGCGGCTGATATGCGTAAAATTTATGATGAAATAGATACTTTGGAAACAGTTCGGCATGAAGTACCGCTACAACGGCAATGGCATGATGTGTATCTGCCGGTTGTTGCAGGATTATTGATAGTGATGGCATTGAGTGCAATAGCATTTGGATGGGTGTGGTGTATTGTATGAGCAATATTTCATGGGCTTGCTCAGCATACTGCTGGGTTTTAATAGTAGTGCCCCTTATTCTGCTTGCAACGGTCTACAGGCTCCTCTTTACCAGACGTACGGTGAAGTTGCTTGCAGGTACCCGTATGAAAAACCTCATTACGGGTTATACGTGGTATAAACCATATCTTCGTTTTTTGCTTGCATTAATTGCAACATCATTACTTTCATGTGCATTATTGCAACCACGCTGGGGTTTCCAGGAAGAAATTATTCAGCAAGAAGGGCGTGATCTTTTAGTTGCAATTGATATTTCGCGCAGTATGCTCGCCAAAGAATATGATCGTAGTAGGCTTGAGCTTGCAAAAGATGCGGTGAAAAAAATGGTTGATGCGCTTTCTTCTGAGCGCGTAGGGCTTATTCTGTTTGCATCATCAGCATGGGTGCAATGTCCCTTGACCGAAGATTATAACGCGGTGAAAAATTTTGTTGATATGATCGATTTTGATAGCGTGTCTTCAGGCTCAACCGATCTTGCAGCGCCAATCAATATGGCGCTCGATGTGTATGAGCGTATGCCCACCAAAAAAAATAAAATACTGGTACTGTTGACGGATGGTGAAGACCTTGCAGGTAATAAACAGTCTATGCAGCAACGTGCACAAGAAGCGGGCCTTTCACTATTTGTTATGGGGCTTGGTACGCAAGAAGGCTCACCCATTCCTTGTTACGATGAGCAGGGAGTGCAAACAGGGCACATTACCAATGCTGATGGTTCTATTGTTATTTCCCGTTTGTGTGAAGATACATTGCGTGATTTAGTAGGCGCTATTGGTGGGCAATACATTCCCTATCAGGTACATGATACGCATATTGCTCAGCTTGTGCATGCAGTAGAGCGCTATGAAAAAGAGTTGTTTCGCGAAACATCGGTGAATAAAAAAAAGCTTCAATATCCATGGTTTATTGGTGGTGCATTGATTGCAGCAGGTTTGGAGTTCCTACTATGATTATCTTTTTTCTGTGTATGATAGTGCATATATTTTCGATGGAAGCAGCACCTTTTTTAGCGCACAGTAAAGCAGTATCGGCGGGCAATACAGGGGATCACGCGCGTGCGCAACAACTGTTAAATCAAGCGCTCGTAGCTTCACCGCATGATGCGGTGTTGTTGTATGATACGGGTGTTTCTGCCTGTAAGTTGGAACAGTATGAAGAAGCTGCTGCTTATTTTGAAAAGGCTGCAGAATTGACTGAAAAATCTCAGTTGCAAGAAGAAGCATGGTTTAATGCAGGCAATGCGCAGGCACATCAAAAAAAATATGATGCGGCATTGCAGCAGTATGAAAAAGTTTTAGCAAAAAATCCAAATCATGAGCGTGCGCGCCATAATTATGAGCAGGTTAAAAAGTTAAAAGAGCAAGAAGAGCAGCAACAAGATCAGCAACAAAATGACGATAATAAACAGAATCAAGACGATAAAAAAGATCAAAATCAGAAGCAACAGAAGCAAGACAATAAAAATTCCGATAAGAGCGGTAACGATAAGTCTAATTCCGATCAGAGCGATCAAAATCAAGATAAAAGTGATGGTGACCAATCTGGTGATGGCGATGGTTCAGATCAATCAAATGATCATGATGATGAGCAAGAGAGCGATGAAGAGCGAGATGGTGATTCAAATTCTGATCAAAAACAAAATAATGAGCAGCAATCATCGAAACAAAAAAAAGATCAGCAAAAACAAAGCGATAAGAAACAGAATGAATCGTCCGCTGAGCAGGATGGCGCGTCCCAAGAAAAGGATCGCGAGTATAATAAACAGAGCGAAAAGTCCGGGAATGCGCATACTCAACCTTCAGAAAAAAAAGAATCACACAAAGCTCAGTCTAGCGCTTCTACTGTTGCAGAACAAGCTGCGGCACCTCAAACACAGTCTGAGATTCCAGCTGAGTTAGAAGGTGCCGATAAACAATGGATGCGGTGTGCGCTTGAAGCATGTGATAAACAAGATAATAAGCATAACAAGCAGTTGTTAAAAGCGGTTGTAGGAAATGATAAAGGAGATTCGCGTGCGGCACGTTCTTCTTGGTAATTATTTTATCGCACTACTAGTGTGTCATGTAATCAGTATATATGCAGGGCCTGAATGTGGGCTTGAAGTGCGTAATACAGATGGGGCTGTTGTTTCAATGGTGGGCAGCGGTGTGCCATTTCAACTTGTGGTTACGGTGCGTGATTGTGTAGAGCAACCGCAGGTACAATTTGATGAGTCGCCATTTGCCGCAATTCGTCGGGTGAGTGTGCAAACACGTATGGTGAATGGATATAGTTCCGTATCGTACGTTTATTCTGCGCGTATTGATACTATGGGTACCTATGAAATTGGTCCTGCGCGCGTAACCGTAAAGGGCGCTACGTATATCACCAATGCTATTCCGCTTGAAGTGGGAAAACAGGAAAAAACGGTTGGTAGTAGATTTATGATGCAAACCTCAATCGATGATGCATCGCTCTATGTTGGGCAACAAAGCACGCTCAGAATACGCATCTTAAGCACTGTGGGAAAGCCTGAAGTAGAAACAATACATCTGCCACGGATCGACAATGTGGTAATTGGTGAGTTTACGGTGACTGATACAGGAAGTGAATATCATGATGGCATTAAATATTGGTATAAAGAGTTCACGGCGTCACTGTATGCTCAAAAAGCAGGAAAGTTTTTAATACCTGCATGTAGTGCTGATATTCATGATGATCAGGCGCGTCGCAGCAGTTTTTTCTTTTTCTCAGCAATTGCATCTACGAAACAAATATATTCGAATACCGTTGCTTTAACGGTGCGTGAGGTTCCTGTTGGCAATAAGCCCTATGCTTTGATCGGTGAGTATACGTGTGCAGTGGCAACGGCAGAACCGGAAATTGTGGAGCTTGGGCAAGCTGTGCGCTACCGATTGACGGTATATGGTGAAGGTAATAATGCACAATGCAAGGCGCCATTACTTTCAGATGTACCGGATAGTTGCAAATATTATGATTCATCAATGATTCCATTAGACAACAAAGCAGGTGTTATTTTTGAATATGTTATTCAGCCTCGTCAGCCAGGTACGTGGGAAATTCCCGTGCAAGAAGTAGTCTATTTTGATCCGAGCCGCGAACGTTTTTGTACGTTACATACCGATGCAGTTATTATTACCGCCAATCCAGGTGCTTCTTATCAGCAAAACATAACGCAAGAAGCGGACGAGCAACAATCTGACGCGCAGGAACTGCACAAAGCACCTTTGTTGCAACAGTATCATGAAGATCTTTCTCCTGCGGATCCAGCGCCGTATCGCACTCTTCGCATCCCATGGTTTTGGTATTGGATTTTTGTGATATTGCTGTGGATAGCGGCTGTTTTAATGGTTCTTTTTTGGTGCATGCAGCGTCTCTATACACAACGGTATGTATTTTTCAAAAAAAAGCGTGCATTTGCGGTGGCGCGTCGTGCATTATATGCATTAGAACATGGCAAAAAAGCACCCTGTTTGTATCAAATTTTTGTTACGCTCTTTGCACAATGGTTTGTGGTTCCTGAATCTGAAATCACCGAAGCATTTATTAAAGATCATATACTTGCGGTGGGGATATTATCTGATGATGGGCTTGAATCATGGGAGCGTTTTTGGCATGCCATAGTGCAAGAGCAATATGGTGGCGCAGAGAGAAGTAAAATAAATAAAACGATTTACACAGAAGCACGACTATGGATTACGGCATTTTCCAAATTTGGCATACAATAAAGCATACGTTTTTGCGTGGTGCTGGGTTATATAGTTTATTGGTAGTGAGCACGCTTGGAGCGAGCAATAATTATGAATCATACTTGCAAGCGCACAGTGCCTATGCGCAGGGTGATTATGCGCATGCATTAGAGCTTTTTGCAAAGCTACCAGAAACCAGCTTTCCGATGCTGTATAATCTCGGATGGGCATGGTATAAAAATGGCGATGCATATAACGCGTTACGTTCATTTTTTAAAGCGGCGCGCCTTGCGTCTGGCTTAGAGCGAACACAAGCATATACCATGTATGAACAGATGCAAAAAGAGCTTGGAATTTATAAACCACAGAATTTTTATTATGCGCAATTAGTGCGATTCAGTGCGTACATTCCCGATTTGCTTTTGCAACTAATTACTCTTTTATTATTGTTGTTGCTTTTGCTGTGTGTTGTATATAAGCGCACAGGCTTACCGTTGTACATTCTTTTTTTGTGTGCTATAGGTTCAACCATGTGTACCTACATGCGCTACCACGATAAAACGAGTATCGTTGCTTTTGCAAAAGAGAGCTCCACTTCGTTACATGCGGGGCCTGGCGTAGAGTATGGTATAGTAGCTAAAGCATCTCAGGGCACGTTGTTCACTATTGTTTCTCAGCATGACCTGTGGTATTGTGTTGCTTTTGATTATCAACGGGGATGGGTCCCTGCAAAAGATGTGGATCTCGTAGTATGAACAAGCTTTACACATATGTATCATGGTGTTGCATTTTAGTTGTTTTTTCTTTAACCATTATTTGGTTTGGTTTTAGTATTGCAGATGCGTGCAATGCCTGTTTTGCGCGCGTTGGCCATGCAGTATTAGTGCGAGATAAAATGAAGCGTTGTGCACAAAAACAGTATAAACGTTTATGTGCTGAATATACGGTTGACATGACTGAAGAGATGCCAGAAGAAGATCAATTAACGGGCATCGCATGGTCAGCAGTAAGTTCAGAATCATATGGCCCTGAGCGTCAAATTAAAAAACGTAAACGTACGGCGCCGGTGCGCAAAAAAAATAGGCAAAAGATGCGATCACATGCTGCCGTAGTTGATCCAGAAGCGGTTATGACGCACAGAAATGCGCCATTCTCATTGCCACTTGAAAGAGGCTCTTTTTGGATGAGCTCTCGTTTTGGTCCACGTCCACGTGCAGACGGGTCTGCAGGATTTCATTATGGGATTGACCTTGCGGCAAATAAAGGCACGCCGGTATACGCAGCACGATCGGGAATCGTTATATATGCGGGGCATGATAATGGGTATGGAAAAACGATTGTGTTACAGCATGGTTCACATTTTAAAACACGGTATGCGCATTTAGATAAGATATGGGTAAAGACCGGTGATACGGTAACACGAGGCTCAAGAATTGGCGCTGTTGGTGCAACGGGGTATATTCGTAAAAAGGGTGGCGATGGTTCGCATTTGCACTTTGAAGTTTATTATCAAGGAAAACGTGTTGACCCGCTGCAATTTTTACCAGACTTTGTATCATAAGATAAATATATCATTTTTAATGAAAGGGTTTTCGTGTCAAGATCATATTATGGAAAGAGTGCAAAACAGGGTTTTTGGGCGAGCGTTAAAGAGTTCATAACGTTGCTTGCCGTTGTTGTTGCGATTCGTGTTTTTTTCTTTGGTCTGTATCAAGTACCCACAGGGTCCATGGAAACTACCATGCTTGTCGGTGAGCGTTTTTTTGCAGATAAAATGACCTATTTTTTCAGAGCGCCACGTCGAGGCGAGGTTATAGCATTTAATGCACCGGATTTTAAATATTCCGCAAATCCGGTTGTGTATCTTTTCCAGCAATATTTACTGGGGCCTGTTCCGTTTAATTGGGGTCCCGATAACTGGACGAAACGTGTGATTGGTGTACCCGGTGATCATGTAGAGGGTAAGGTTGAAGATGGCAAGCCGGTAATTTATTTGAACGGTGTAAAACTTGATGAGCAGTATATTAACAAATATCCATTGATACAAGTATGGCGTTCAGATCCTAAAGAAATGCTTGCGAATATAGAACGTGATTTACAGGCGCGGCATGGGCGCGGTGTTGCGTTGAGTCGAGAACAAGTTGATCGGTACATCATGGAACGCCTTGATTGTTGTACACGCTCCTATGATCCATCAGTATCGTATGAAAAACAGCCGTTTTATCGTTTAGATGCAGATCGTGTGGTATCCACAGAGCTTGTGTATCCGGGTTCATTGATCAGACCTGATGCGATTCATGATCAACGCATGATGACTAAAATTGCTGAGGGTAAAAATGCATGGAATGGTTCTGATGTATTTTCAATAAAGCTTGGCGAAGATGAATATTGGTGCATGGGTGATAATCGCTTAGGAAGTCGTGATTGCCGTTCATTTGGGCCGGTAAAAGCGGCATGGATTCATGGCCGTATTCTTTTCCGTATATGGTCTATGGATTCTTCTGAATCATGGTGGATTGTTGATCTTATAAAACATCCTATCGATTTTTGGTCACGCATGAGATGGAGTCGTTTCTTTCAGTGGGTATACTAAAAAATGGTAAAGGAGTTCCTCATGAGTAAGCGTCTCAAGGTGTTGAATGTGTTAAGTGCTGAAGTATACAACGATGCACATATAAAAAACTCGCTAAACGTTCCCCTTGTGGAGCTTAAAAGTTTTGCTGAGCATACGCCAAAGGATACCTGTATTGTTGTGTATTGTGCACATAGTAATTGCGATGCATCTGCGCGCGCATGGCATGTTTTACACGAGCTTGGGTTTGACAATCTTTTTGCATATGAGGGTGGCATGCGTGAGTGGTATGATGCAGGGTATCCAACAGAGGGGCCTTGCTCAGAGTCTTATTTACATGATCCATTTATTAAAGAACAAAGTGCAGACCATGCGGTGCAGTCTATTACCAAAGAGCTTCTCAAATCACGCATGGAACGAGAAGGCTTACTGTAAGGAAACATTGTGATTGCTTCAAGATTTGCTATTTTATGGTGTGCGGTAATAATGGTGGCGGGATGTTGGTCACCAACTGAGTCAGAAAAGAACGTATTGGTGCTGAATGTGCTTGATAAAGCGTTGTATGACGATTGTCATATACCAGGTTCGGTACAGGTCGATTTTGATAAGGTTGAACGGTACGTGAGCACGTATCCTAAGGATCAGCATATTGTTGTTTATTGCTCAAACTATACCTGCATGACAAGCCATTTTGTGGTTAAAAAACTACGTGCAAAAGGATACACGAATGCACGGGTGTATGCGGGGGGCATGGCAGAATGGTTCTTGGCAGGATATCCGGTAGAAGGAGCGGCACAAGAGGCATATTTACATAAAGAAGTAACGCCAGAAGAAGGAAATTCAGATGAAATTCCAAAAATTGATAAAAAAGAGCTGGCGGAGCTTTTGAAAATAGTATACAATAGCTGACATGATAGAGAGGTGGCGGCATAGCCAAGTGGTAAGGCGTGGGTCTGCAAAACCTTGATCCCCGGTTCAAATCCGGGTGCCGCCTCCACCCGCCGTCGCTCGTTTACGAGCTAAGGCGTGGTGATTACGCAGTAGCACGACAGTGCGAAGGCGAACAGCTTCTTAATGAATTGAAATATACAAATTAGTGTGCCGGGATGGCGGAATTGGTAGACGCAAAGGACTTAAAATCCTTCGGGCATTATTGCCTGTGCCGGTTCGAGTCCGGCTCTCGGCACCACTCGCCTTCGCTCGTTTACGAGCTATGGCGTAGTGCCACGCCGTAGTTTTAACGAAGGCGGGCAGTCTTCGCCAAACTTGTTCTACGAAGCCTTGTGCGAAGTAGAAAATATGGGTTTGCACCCGACATAGCCATAGACAACGACGGGCAAACCAGATTGATTTGGTAAGTGCGTAGTAATGCTAAAGTTAGAAAGTCAAAAATAAGATCTTGACAAATTAAGTTGCGATCTTTAATGTACAAGCTAAGTACTCATGTTGTCGCGTTATCAGAGGGTATCATCTAGAGGAAGCTTATGAACAAAGCGAAGTTGATAGAATTAATGGCTAAAACAACTAAGTTGTCGAAGTCAACCTGTAAAGAAGCTCTTGAATCCTTCATTGGTGAAGTGAGCAAGGCTCTTAAACAAGGTAAAGATGTAGTGTTGACCGGTTTTGGTACCTTTTCGGTAATGCAGCGTAAAAGCCGCACCGGTATAAACCCAGCAACTGGCAAAAAAATGACCATTCCAGCAAAAAAAGTTGCTAAATTTAAGCCAGGTAAAGCACTGAAATCATCAGTTGCATAATCAGGTAGTGATTCTGGAATAATAAAAAGAGCGTATCTTCGGATACGCTCTTTTTGTTTACATTCGTTCGTGACTTTGGTACGGTGCTTCCGTTGTTCATAGCCATATAAAAGGAGATAGTATGATTTTTTTACGTACCTATTTGTTGGTTGGGTTCTTATGTTCGTCGATATCATTACAATGCATGTTGCCATTGTTCTGGACTGTATGTGATACGGCACAAAACATAATACAGCTCGAGAATATGATGAATGTTCCACGCACTATGGGCATATCTGGTGGCGCGACTTTGGCTTCAGGAGAGGCTACGCTATTTTCTGGATTTGCTTCTTTTGACTGCTCTTACGATAGATTCCAGTGTATAAATGAAACGCATAGCACCTGTCGCGAGTATTGTAGTCCGCGTCGTATAGTATTTGGAGGGTATTATGATGAAAATTTGGTTGCAACAGCTCACCATGATGCGGATTTAACCGATTGTATGCGTATAGCAGCAGCAATAACGCCTGTGGTAGTTTGTGGTATTAGGGGCATAGGCGAGATCTGTAGGGTGACGCCTCTGAGACTTAAAGAAATCGCAAAGCTAACTGCGTATAGTACGTTATATACCGCTGGATGTTTATATGCATTTGAAAATAATAGTGATCGTGGTGAAGCAGCATACTGGCTGACGGGATCTCTAATGGCTATTGGCAATGCGCTCATAAGTGGGTGTTTAGCACAGCGATAAAGTTAGACTCGTGTGCCGTTTTTTGCTAGCGGTGTTTGCAATATCTATTCGTTATATAAAAAAAGGAAGTATATGTTTTTTGTTCGTTTTTTTGCAATGATCTCTTTTGTGTTTGTATCATGTGCAGTTCAATTAAAAGCTATGGATTTTTCAAAGGGATGTCCTCCTACTTGTGAGAGAATTAACTATCAATGTATAGATGAAGTATATGAAAAGTTTCTTTGTTGTTGTACAACAGAAATTTGTAAAAAACCTATGGAAGTAGGGTCCTGGGTGCCAGCAGCGTTGGTAAGCGCATCTGCAGGTGCTATCTCTATTTCTATGATTAGAAGATTGCCTATCACTGTTAAAAAAATGGTGTATGTCAATGGTGCCAGCTTTCTGTGCGCTGCTACAGCTGTATATTGTTTGCATAACTATTCTGATGGTTCAGAACAGGCCGCTAAAACTATGAGTGCTCTTTTAGGGCTGTCAGCTGCAGGCATCGGATTATTTTTTGGTAATGTTTCTTGAGAATTGTTTCGTTTGGAACTTTAAAAAAGGGGTATCCATGTTTTTAATAATGATGCTTATGTTGATGGTTAGCAATGTTTGTTTCGCATTTGATTGGTACGGTGACCCAGACTTTGTTGCTAAGCTTATGCAGGCGCGTCAGCAAGAGCTTGAAATGCAAAATGCAGCGGCGAAGGCTGCTCTTCATAATAATGAATTGGCTCAGTGGTCTGCATATATTACGTCGTTTTTGGGAACGGCGTATGCTTTAGGTGGATATTGTGTTGCACTTTCATGCGCAAAAAATCATGCGTTAAAAAAGAAATTAAATATCGGCTATAAGGTTGCTACTGCGGCTGGAGTGGTGTGCGTAGGCGCCTATGCAGGATATCAAATTCCTACAGAAGTATGGCAAACAACGGGAGATGCAGAAAAGATGTTGTATGCTGCTCTACTTTCTGAGGTTGGCAGTGTGTGCATCGGCGCAGTGATTGGTACATTATCATCTTGATGGAGAATTTTAAAAAATACTAAAACTTCCTTGCAGTAATAGAGTGTTCGTGCCTATACTAAATTACATAGGCTCGTATATCTATAAGAAGGATCATTATGGTTGATACACAAGCGCCAACAGCACCAACCTTGGCAACCACCGTAAAAAACAATTTTTCCGTTGATGGTATTATTAATTATATCGCGCAATCAAAAGATCATATTTTTGAAATTGGTTTGTATGGTTTGATCGGGTTTGCGGTAGGTTATTTATTAAAAAGATATAGTTCTTTCATTGTTACTTTAGCACTCGTTGCAGTGCTTCTTGTGGTACTTAATCAATTTGGATTGGTTACCATTTTCCTAAATTGGAACAAATTTTATGAATACCTTGGTGTACCGCCTGCTTTAGTAAGTACCGATAATTTAATTGCGGTGGGCACTGAATGGGCACGTACTAACGTATTAGTTGTAGCAAGTGCTGCGATTGGCTTTCTTATAGGTCTTCGTGCAGGCTGAGCAATCGATTAGAAGTGTGAAGCATATAAACGAAGATGGGAGAAGGTATATGAAGCAAGTGCCAAATAGTTTAGTACAAAAATTTACCGCTTCATTAGCGAAGCATAAGGCTATAACGGCAGCGCAAGCAGCTCAGTTTGAAAGTCTTTATGCAACGAACAATGATGCGCTTATTGAACTTCTTCTCTCTGATGGTATCGTAACGCGGAGAGACGTATTAATTGCGCTTGGCGAAGCATATCAGGTCCCGTGGTTTGATGTCACGGGATATTTTTTTGATCATCAGCTGGTGCATTTATTTCCTAAAGATTTTCTGCTCCGCAATGGGATTATTCCTCTTATGATTGATGAAGATGAGTTAATTGTAGTGGCAGCGCAACCGAGTGATGATCTATTGCCACTATTTGGCAACTATGTTTCCTGGGATATACAGTTTCAAGTTGGCATCAGACGTCATATCGAAGATGCAGTCAAAGAATTTCACGACGAATCTATTGTGTATGATGTGCCTGAAGATTCAGATCTTGAACAAGAACGTCGGGTTGCACAGAAAGAAACTGAGATCGAAGAAGCAGATGATGATATAGAAAAGCTCAGCGATCTTGAGGAATAATCATGATCAATGCAGGGGCTCCCGAAGAACGGGTTGCGGTACGCATCGTTGATGCCCTTATAACTCATGCATTGACGCTACGAGCATCAGATATTCATGTAGAACCACAAAAAGAGCGCTTACGCATTCGGTATCGCATCGATGGCTTTTTAATAGAACAAGAACCCATTGACGGCAGTTTTTGTGAGCAAGTGATTGCGCGCATTAAAGTGCTGGCCGGTATGAATCCCATGCAGCGTCGTGTGCCGCAAGACGGCACCTTTTCCATGGAGCATGCAGGGCGCACGGTGGATATTCGTGTGGCAACGTTTCCGTCTGTGTATGGTGAAACAGTGGTGCTGAGATTGCTTGATCAATCGGCTCAGCCGTTGACTCTCTCTGAGCTTGGTTTATCAGCAGAGATGCGCGCAGAGCTTGAATCTCTTCTGAGTCATGAGCAAGGGCTTTTTTTAGTGACGGGGCCAACCGGCAGTGGTAAAACAACAACGCTGTATGCAACACTGGCCTCCATCGATAACACATCGGTAAATATTATTACGCTTGAAGATCCGGTAGAGTATGTAATGCCGCACATTACACAAGGACACGTTGATCCAGAGGTTGGCTTTACGTTTGAAAATGGCATTCGTGCGATGTTGCGGCAAGACCCAGATATTATGCTGGTGGGTGAAATTCGTGATCGTCAAACAGCGCGCACCAGTATCGAAGCGGCATTAACCGGGCACTTGGTATTGAGTACTATTCATACGCATGATGCGCCGACTGCACTGATTCGTATTATTGAGATGGATATTGAACCATTTTTACTGAAAGCATCGCTGATAGGTATTCTGGCACAACGGCTTGTGCGGCGGGTGTGCAGTTCGTGCGTGCAGCATCGAGAGCTTACGTCAGAAGAGATGGATTTTTTCACCCGGCATGAGCTTCAGGCTCCGGTGTCTGTTCCTGTAGCACACGGTTGCGATCGTTGTGCTCAGACCGGATATTACGGCCGTATTGGTGTTTTTGAGTTGCTTACTATTTCTGATTCTATGCGTTCACTCATGCACGCTTCGCCCGATATTTTGCGCATTAAGGTGCAAGCAACTGCAGATGGGCTTAAGCCGTTGGTGGTAGATGGACTCGCTAAGATTGCAGCAGGATTCACTACGATGGAAGAGATTTCGACGCTGTTTTTATAATACAGTAGGTTAACGTTAATAAAATTTTTGCATAGTTCCCTGACTTTTTCTTTACATTCACTTGTGATAGGCGTAAGATTCGAGTGTCTCGCCAAAAAGAAGCACAAAACAAAGGAGAAACTATGTACAATCATTTTTGTAGAAAAATTTTAGTATTGCCAGTTTTGTTTCAAATTAATATAACATATGCAAGTCATGGGCTCACTCCTGTATATCAACCAACTGTTGCAACTCAATCACATGAGCCAGTGGTGCAATTCCCTTCAAATAGCTTATTGTCGTCGTCAGGTTGTTTTGAGCATAATCGTCAATTTTATGTATCAATTCCTGAACTTTTGCAACCACTTAAAGATGTTAAATTCAATACAATGCCATCACAGTGTAGTGCAGAAGAAAGAGGTGTTCAGGTTACATTGGGGGGAAATACTTGTTTTGCAAAAATTCCATTGTATAGCAATTACATTACAATCCATCCACACGAAACAATCAATACTGATGGTACTAAAAAAGTACGTAATGGTGAGATGACGCTTTATGATAATACACTTTCGATTGGATCGGAATATATGGTTTCACAGCATGAAGATATTCAGGTGGTGATAACGCCTATTCGTGCATATTATACAATCCCGTCAGGAGGCATTGTAGAAATTGGTCAAATGCCTGAAAATTATTTTAACGCAACAAATTGTGGGCTTACAAAAATAGGTGGCTCGAATGGATTAATGTCTTCATTGACAAAAATAGACCTTTCTAACAACGCTGTTACATCATGGTATGATATTCAGGTTAATCTATTAACACATCTGCCACAGCTCAAAACTCTTATACTTAATAACAATCCACTCTTTGGTTGTTGTCAATTAAACCATAAACAGCTTAAAAAATTAGAGGCTTCGAACACTAATACCGTTTCATACGACCTTAACTTACCTTTAGCAGAGACTATAAATCTTTCAAAATCACAAATTGTGCGATTTGATACAGCATATCTTGTATGCGCAGATGGAGCTTGTATTGATTTACGTCATAATTTAATTAAAGAAATACATGATGTAAATGTTATTAATAAACGTAAATTGCAGTGTGATTTGAGAAATAATCTATTAACAATAGAAGATGCACGAAAAGTATTAACACCATTTTTTAAGGTGTGTTCTTTAATAAATCCATACATTTATCGGGCTGTACAATCTATAAAAGTAGGTGCGTTGAATTTTGCATTGCTATCTATTTTTAGTGCAATAACAAACGGGAGTTTACATACTTGCAGTGGTGCACGGCAAAAAAATCAAATGTTATTGCTTGGTCTCGTTCCAGTTACGTTAGCGACAGCAGGTTCAATCAAAGCATTGGAAAAGGTATTTGGTATTGATACAACTCCACGTACTATTATTTGCGATGATGGATGTTTGTATGCAAGTGGCACTATAGAACCCTACAAAGCTAATCGCGGCACTCAGTTATTAATAAAACAGTAGTCACTATAGTTATCAAAAAATTTTGTGGTTGGAGTATTTTATGTATATTCGCACTGTTTTAATATCTGTGAATGCTATGAAATTATATATATCTGGTATTAGTATAATGATGTTGTTATGTAGTGACGCCATGTGTGGTGATGGAGCTTATGCTGATCTGCCACCAGTGTTGCAACAATCATGTAAAACACTATGCAATAAAAAATTGTGCGACGAGATTTCAAAACGTATGTTACCAACCTTTATTAGTGAAGCTGAACAAGCACAAGAAAAAGTTGCATGGTTTTCATACAAAGATTCTTGTAGTGATACAGATCATACGCCCGAAGTAAAAAAAGCTTGTGCAGTGATTAAGAGCGCGCGTAAAAGATCAGATGAAGTTGAAAAATATGTTAAAATGCTTGGTATAAATAATGATATGCCATACACAGAAATTAAAGCTTCAGTGGACTATTCTGAGCGGGAAATTATGGGTTGGAATTATAAACAAAAGCGGAGCAATCATAAGCAACAATTAGAGCTCCATTCAACTGATACAGAACAATGTCCTGCATGCACATTAGATCAGAATAAATTTTTCTTCTGGTGGCCGTGGGGGCAGAAGTAGGCATCCATAAAACAAAGTCTCGATATTTTGCGTATTAATCTGTTTAAAAATAAGAGAGGGACATCTTTATGACATCCCTCTCTTATAATTTTTGATAGCTGTTAGATAATTTATTTTTTATCTTTTTTTACAGCTTCTTTGCGGCCATCTCTGCCTTTGTCGCATTTTTTGCCGCATTCTTTCTTTTCTTTTTTCGGCTTATCTTCTTTATCGCATTTCCACATACCGCAGCAACCTGGTAATGCACACAATAACGCAAGACCGAATAACATAGATTTCATGAGACTCTCCTGTTTGGAAACCTATAATACTGTACACCTGCTTCTATGATAGAAAAAACGTATAAGAGGATGCAACAGTTTCTATTTTTCTTCTTCAACTTCTTCGAGAATGGCGTTCATTTCAGGCGCGTTTTCATCGATCGTGATGTTTACTTCTGGCTGTTCTGTTACCATATCAGCAGATGGACACGTAGCACATTCCATGTGCTCAGTCATTACATCATCGTTATGTGCGCAGCTTGAACAGCCTTCAGAACTGTTTCTAAAGCAACCGGTTAACAATACGGTAGCGGCAACAACGGTAGTTAATAATGAAGAAGATTTCATACAATCCCTTATGTAAGTTAAGAATTAAGGTTATTATTATTTTCGTTTATTTATAAAAATGCCTTCACTGATAATCTGCTCAAGTGGCACACGATCAGCGGGTGTTTCTTTTTCTGCCAAAGCTTCAGGTAATATTGATGCTGGTGCCGGGTTACCGATCACGAACATTAATACTATGTCATAATCTTCAGGAATTTGTAAGAGCTCGCGTGCTTTTTGGTAATCAAATCCTTCCATGCCGTGCGATACAAGCCCCATGCTGGTAGCTTGAATTGCCATATTTTCCCATGCAGAGCCAGTATCAGAAAGATGTGTGCGAGAAGGTTTTCCGGTAGCAATAAAGTTTTTAGATGATACTACGCATACCAGTGCAGCGCCATTTTTGCACCATGATTGATTGAATGGCACGAGTAAACTAAAAAGAGAATCCCATGCTGTGGTATCGCGCATACCATAGATAAAGTGCCATGGCTGATTGTTGTATGACGATGGTGCCCAGCGGCCAGCTTCAAGAATGGTCATTAATTCTTCTTGAGTTATCGCTTCACCAGACATAGCGCGCGGAGAACTGCGATGCAGGATAGCATCTAAAATGGGGTAATTGGAAACACGGTTTGTGGTCACTACAGATCCTTTTTTTACATCATTATTGGCAAGATACACTAATCCCGTTGCTGCGATTAATGATAGAATCGCGATTGTTGCGTATTTCATAAACTAACTCGTTTTTGGTTGTGGCTGCATCTTTTTGTAGTTTTCTTAGCCGATTTTATCGGTGATAGTGGGTTTTTTACGAATGCCACTTTAATCACATCAACCATTGTTTTTTGTAAAAATAAGATTTAGAAATTATGATCATATATTATATGCCAAGCGTTAACGCTACTGTTTTCGTTGAGGTGTAAAAACGTCTTCGCTTATCGATTCTGCAAGTGGACGACGATCGCTTTGCACCATTTCTCTTTCAGCAAGTTCTTTAGGTAATGTTGATGCGGGGGCAGGCTTTCCTATAACAAACAACATAGCAACATCATAATCATCACTCACTCGAAGTACTTTGCGAGCCTCTTCATAATCAAATCCAGACATGCCATGCATTACTAAACCCATGCTAGATGCTTGTAGAGCCATATTTTCAGCTGCTGCACCAGCATCTAAAAGGTGTGTAGGAGATGGCTGCCCAGTTGCAGTGCAAATTTTTGCCGAAAGGATGCACAGTAAAATAGAGCCATTAACGCACCACACTTGGTTGAATGGTACAAGGGTATTAAAAAGATTATTCCATCCTTCGGAGCCATTTTTGCAATATACAAAGTGCCATGGTTGGTCATTGTACGTTGACGGTGCCCAACGGCCAGCTTCTAAAATGGTCATAAGTTCTGCTTCGCTGATGGCTTCGCCAGACATAGCACGTGGGGACCAGCGGTGCAGAATAACATCTAAAATAGGGTAGTCTGAAAAACGGCTCGTTACTGCTTTTGCGGCTTTGTTTGTATCATTATTGGCAAAATAAACTAATCCTGTTGCCGCGATCAATGCTATCATTCCAATCTGTGCGTATTTCATATACTAACTCGCTTTTGGCTGTGTTTTTGGCTTCTTCTTTTTAGCTTTTTTCTTAGCGGGCTTGATAGGTGTTAGTGGATTTTTTACAAACGCTACCTTAATCACATCATCCATTGTTTTGGCAAAGATGATTTCAAGCCCATCAAGTGAAATTTCTTTACGTATATCTTTAACTTCTGATTCATTTTCATGGGGCACTATCACCGATTTTAGCCCATATTGTTTTGCTGCAAGAAGCTTTTCTTTAAGGCCGCCAACCGCAAGCACACGACCACGAAGGGTTATCTCACCCGTCATTGCCAGATCACCGCGAGAAGGTTTGTGCGTAAGTGCTGAAATTAAGGCGGTACACATGGTAATACCCGCTGATGGGCCGTCTTTTGGTGTGGCGCCTTCAGGAATATGAATATGAATATCTTTGCTTGTATGGAAGGAAGGTTTTATGCCAAATTCTTCAGCTCGTGACCGAATGTAGCTGAGCGCTGCCTGTGCAGATTCTTGCATCACTTCGCCAAGTTGGCCGGTGAGCGTTATGGCACCTTTGCCCGGAAGCACTGATGTTTCGATTTCAAGAATATCGCCACCAACTTCGGTCCATGCAAGGCCAGTTGCCAGGCCAAGATGCTCTTTTTCGATGTCGATGTTATTTTTTTTGAAAATAGGGTTTCCAAGCCATTCAATAACACGTTCAGGAGTTACGCGGACACTTTTTTGCTTTGTATTTGCAAGAAGTTCTTGAATAGCTTTACGCATAAGCTTGGTGAGTACTCGTTCAAGCTGACGTACGCCCGCTTCTTTGGTGTATTGATCAATAATCGCGTTTAATACATCGTCATCGATTTTAAATTGGGTTGCTTTTAGGCTGTGTTCTTTAAGGTTCCTTGGTATCAAGAAAGTGCGTGCAATATCACGTTTTTCCTGATCGGTGTAGCCAGAAAGATTAATGATTTCTAAACGATCAAATAATGGATATGGAATGTTATCAATTACGTTTGCCGTTGCGATAAACATAACTTGTGATAAATCATACTCAAGATCTAAAAAGTGATCCATGAATGTTTTGTTTTGTTCAGGATCCAATACTTCCAAGAGTGCTGCTGCAGGATCACCATGCACATCGCGGGACATTTTATCGATCTCATCAAGCAAAATTACCGGGTTAACGGTATTTGCTTTTCGCATTGCCTGAACAATTTTACCTGGTAAGGCACCAATATAGGTTCTACGGTGGCCACGTATTTCTGCTTCGTCACGAACGCCACCAAGGGCTATGCGGATAAAATCGCGTCCGAGTGCATCGCTAATAGATTTGGCAAGGGAAGTTTTACCAACCCCTGGAGGTCCTGCAAGGCACAAAATAGGTGAACGATCAAGTTTTTTGGAGAATTTTTTAGCCGCAATAAATTCAACAATGCGTTCTTTTGCTTTTGAAAGCCCGGCATGATTGCTGTTCAAGATTTTTTCTGCGTTTCCAATGCTAATGGTATCTTCAGATCTGGTGTGCCATGGTAGGCTCATGATCCATTCAATATAATGGCGGCTTACTGAAGCCTCTGAGGAGAGTGGAGGCATTTGCTCGAGTCTTCTGAGCTCTTTATCAGCACGTTTTTGTGCTTCTGCGGGTAATTTAAGCTTTTCGAGCTTTTTACGCAGTTCTTCGATCTCAGCAGCTTGATCTTCGCGGCCAAGTTCTTTTTGGATCGCTTTAATCTGTTCTGTGAGGTAATATTCTCGTTGATTTTGTTCTATTTGAGATTGCACATGCCCTCTAATTCTTTGCTCTGCATGCATAATATCAACTTCTCGTTGCAAAATGCGAGACAGCGCTAAAACTCTCTGGATAAGGTTTTCAACCTCAAGGATTGCTTGACGTTCTTCAAAGGTTAGGTTGCTATGAACCGCTATAGTATCAACAGCATTATCGATATCGCTTACGGCGCGAATATTTTCAACAAGATTGGTAGGCGCACGTTCGTCAAGCTTTGTATAGGCCAGATAGAGTTTTCTGAGTTGGCGCCAGTAGGCCCAAAGTTCGGTAGAATCATCGTTTCCGGTTGTTTGGATTATCTCAAACTGCGCACTAATAAAGGCCCCAGTTACGATCATATCGTGCATGCGTGCGCGCGCGGTACTTTCTACCAAAATTTTAAGGGCACCATTTGGCATACGCACCGGTTCTTGGAGGATTATTGCGGTGGTGCCGTAGGTAAACAGATCGTCTATGGTTGGATTTTCTATACGTTGATCTTTTTGAGCGGTAACAAAGAGGAGTCTATCTGTTTTAAGAGCGTGTTCAACGGCGTGTATTGATATATCCCGACCTACCACGATAGGGATAATGCTTTTGGGCAGTATCACTACGTTTTTAAGCGGCAGAAGCGGAAGCGTATGAATATTCTCAAACGCTGGATTGAATTCAACTATAGTATCTTTAGTTACCATTACTGAGCTCGCTTGGTCTTTTAGTCTTTAGGATTTGATAGGACCTACTTATTAAGAGTAAATAGAGTAGGCGCTTTGTCAATGGCTGGTAGTTATTTCAACCTATTAACGCCCTCGACCACCACCGCCGCCACCGCCACCGCCAGAAAATCCGGCTCCTTTTGCCCCAGAGCTCCAGCCAGGTGCTTGGGGTAGGCTTGCGTTGAGGGCAGTAGAAAAGCCTCTGCTGAATGATCTGCTGTTCCAGCGACTTCCCGTGTACCAAAGTGGTTTATAGGGTTTATTTTCTTGAGCAAGCCTTGTAAAGAGGGGGGTAAACTGTTGTGTCCATGCTTCTTCTATGCCTAGAGCCATTGCATAGGGTAAGTAATGTTCATATAATTCAGGTGTTTTGATTGGTGGCGTGCCGATAATTTTGAGCCGTTCTATTTCGGTGGTTTCTAAAAAAAGTTTAAATCCGTTGATTTCATCGGCAACAATTTGGCCTTCTTGTGTGTAGTTTCTTATACCTTTTTTTATAACGGCATGGATAAATGCTACGAGCATGAATCCTATAATACCAAACGTTATGAGTATGATGCTTAGCGGTATGATGGCAATAATAGAACAGATCAGCGCTCCTGTAAGCGGTCCGGTATAGTGACGTATGTATATGTCATAGAGAGCCGTGCACTGTTTTTTTAGAAAAGCAGAGGACTTTTTGATTTGTGGCGAACTGTTTGGGCTTATAGATATATTTTTTTCGGCATTAAACAACGTGGATAAAAACGTTTCTTCATGGCTTTGTGGTACTGGTGTTTTTTCGGTACGTAAAAGCGTGTATATGCTCTGTGCTTCATTATATGCAATAGTGATGTACCCATTCACCGCCATATGTACTATTTCAGATGCGATAAAATTATCGTTAAACTCTTTATCATGTATAAATCCAACGCCAGCGGGGCTTATATGTTTTGGGGGATAAAATAAGGGGATAACGATCCCCGATTTTTTTTGGTTCCTGCTATATATAAAAAGGCCAAGGTACCAGCACAGAGCTATCAAAAGCCATAGCGCAGCCCAGAGCATGATCCAATTATCTTGAAAGAACCATATTGTTTTTTGCAACCAAGAAGGCTCAGGTATAATCCCTTTTGGCCAGGTGACCACAATGGTCATCCCCTCGTGAGTGCCCAATGATTTTGTTGTTTCGAATTGTACCGTGTTGTTTTTTATTGATACGCGATAATCATTTCTGCGATCTCCATAGCGTCCCGTATATGCTTCGGTAGTAATGCTATTTGATGGAATTTCCAGCGGAAGATGGATGGTTGCAGATCCCTGCATGATGGGAAACTCCCAGTTGGTTCCTATGGCATTCCAATACAGTTCATCATGATCTTTAAAGAAGCCAATCTGTTTATTGGTTTTATACTGTATGGTATAGAGGTGCGTTCCGGGTTCAATAAGCGTATTATCCCCAATGTGAATTTCCTGGGAATTGAAGTTTTTTACTATCTGGTATGGTACAGGTCTTTTGTTGTGCTGTACCGAGGTTATCGTAAAGTCGACGGTTGCGTTAAATATGCCATCTAATGAATAACGAGTAGGAAATTCGCGAATAATGCCGCGCCTGATATTTTGTTGAGCACTTATTACTACAATATTTTCATCAACATCAAGGGATCCATCGTTGCGTACGTGTATCGTGCTATGCAGGGATTTGATAATCTCTTGCCCCTGTGCAATGCAAAAAAGACCAATAAGTAGGTATAGTGTGATATGTTTGCGCATGCTATCATTCAAATGTTTTAGGCGTTTCTCGCTGGTTTGTATCTATTATTTCAAAATATTGTACTGCTTTGAACTGAAAAAAGTTTGCAATAATATTGGTTGGAAACTGTGCAATTGCAGTATTATAGTTACGCACTGCGCCATTGTAATAGCGACGAGCAAGCTGTATTTCGTGTTCAAGAGAACCAAGTTCCTTTTGTAGGTTTAAAAAAAGTTCATTGGCTTTTAAGGTAGGGTAATTTTCGGCAACGGCAAATACGGTTTTTAAGGCATTGTTAAGGCTATCTTCAGCGGTAGCCTTTGCTGACCTGTCTGACGCATTGATGGCCTGAGACCGCAGACGCGTAACTTCTTCGAGGATGTTTTTCTCATGAAGACCATATTGCTTGGCAACGGCAACTAGGTTAGGGATAAGGTCATAGCGTCGCTTAAGTTGGATATCAATGCCGCTCCATCCTTCGTCTGTAAGATTTTTTGCATGAATAAGGGTATTATAATTGCCTATAAGCCATAATGATGCTATAACAAAAAGGGTTCCAAATATACATAATGCTATAAGTAGCGTGCTCATAGGGGTTCCTGGTTAAAGCTTTTTCTTTTAGTATATTACATGTGTAGCAAAACTAACAATATAGAGTCAATGCTTGATGATTCAAGCAAATGGGGTATCATTAAAGGAGACAAGGCAAAAAAATAACAATATACTTTTTACAAATGGCGTAGGTTTTGTTAATCTTTTCGATGTAGTTCAATTTTTAAATTTTTAAACCGTTTCTAGAAGGAAACTATATGCTAAAGAAGTTAGCTACGGCTATCTGGGGTAATTTTGAGAGTGCTGCTGAAGTGCGTAAATTTATTATGCTTGCAGCCAATTTCTGTGTGATTATCGGTACCTATTGGACCTTGCGCCCAATTAAAGACAGTATTTTCAATGCGATTGTTGGTATAGACTGGCAGCCACGCGCTAAAATGATTTCCCTGCTTGTCGTTGTTCCCCTTGTTATTCTTTATTCTA
Source organism: uncultured bacterium (assembly GCA_963704465.1). Taxonomy (GTDB): domain Bacteria; phylum Babelota; class Babeliae; order Babelales; family Vermiphilaceae; genus MFD02979-c4. The sequence continues at coordinate 818,881 of OY969901.1, read as the reverse complement.
AGTTAATTGATACATTCCCGCGCCATCGTGTGTTCTATGTGCTCTTGAGCGTCTATGGCTTAGCAGCGATTGGCTTTTCATGGCTCTTTATGGATCCACAAATGGGTCTTTTAAATACCGTAGCAGCTCCTGATCGTTGGCTCGGTTGGTTCTGGTATCTGTATGTAGAAAGCTTCGGTTCATTAATTGTGGCTCTCTTCTGGGCTATTACCGTTGATACTACGAAGCCGGAATCAGCATCTCGCGGATTTCCTATCATTGCGATGCTTGGTCAGTTCGGTAACATCATCGGGCCCATGTTTTTGAAGGCAAAATTGTGGGGCTTTGCAACATCTGCACCAATTGTGGGCATTTGCGGCTTCTTGATGTTTTTGAGCATGGTACTTATGTATGTTTTCATGAACACAACGCCAAAAGAGCTTTTAACGGGCTATCATACTGGCGAAGCAAGCCAGCATAAAGAAGAAGAACCAGGATTCTTTGAGGGTCTTCGTTTGCTTGCAACACAAGGCTATCTCCTTGGTATCTTCTTGATTATCTTCATTTACGAAGCAATTGTTACGGTCATTGACTTCCATTTCAAAAAGACTGCGTCATTGGCATATCCAGTTGAACGTGAGTTGAGTGAATATCTCTCTAACTATGCGACTATGACTGGTGTCGTTGCAACGGTGTGCGTGATACTTGGTGTGAACAATATTCAACATCGCTTGGGTATGCGTGCATCATTGGTATTACTACCGATACTGGTGGCAGCAGCAGTATTTGGCCTCTGGGCGTATCCAGATTGGCTTGGCATGGTATTCTGGATCATGGTAACTGCTAAAGCAATTAACTATGCATTAAACCAACCAACCTTAAAACAGCTTTACATCCCAACCAGCAAAGATACTAAATATAAAGCACAAGCATGGATTGAGATGTTTGGTGGCCGTAGTTCAAAAGCATTTGGATCAGCGATCAATGAAATGCGTAAGAACTTGGGTCTTGTGATGTTCTTAAACGTTGTATTATTGGTATCCGGTGGTCTTATAATCTTCTGGTTGTTTGTTGCAGCGTATGTTGCACGTATATACAACAAGGCGATTAAAGAAAATCGTATTGTTTGCTAATACAACTTTGTTAACTACGTAGGAAAATACATGAAAAAAAGCCTTCTGTACTAAAAACATGGTGCAGGAGGCTTTTTTGTTTTGGGCAAAAAAAGTCTATTCGAAAGGGTGCGGTGCGAATCGATATGCAAATGCGGAAAATGTTTCACGGTTTTTTTGAGGTAGAGCCACAAGAGCGCGTAAAGCTTTTTTTCTTGGCTTTGGCATTCTTTTTTATCATAGCGGGATACACTATCGCGCGGGATCTCAAAGATGCGATGTTTTTGAATGTAGTAGGTCGTGAATATATTCCCTATGCAAAAACGCTTTCGATGATTATCTTGGTACCGGCTATATTTATTTACTCATTGCTTGTTGATCGTGTGCGTCGGTATCAGTTGTTGACTATTTATTCAACCTTTTATGGCCTCGTATACCTTGTGATGGCCTATTATGTTGGCCACCCCACCATTGGTCTTTTAAACGTTGAGGCAAGCCCTCTGCGTATTTTTGGATGGTTAATTTATTTTATTGTGGAAGGGTATTCACCATTTGTGGTGGGTTCCTTTTGGGCATTTGCAAACTCGGTTAATGATCCTGAGTCCGCAAAGAAAAATTATGGCCTTATGGTTTCAGGTTCCAAAATAGGTGGTGCTTTAGCAGCGGGAGCGGCATGGGCACTGTTTAGTTGGGCATCAACGCAGAATTCCTTTATTATTGATGTATATGTGCATCAGATAGCATTTTTCATTTCTGCATTGCTTGTATTGTGCGTGCCGATCGTTATTCACTACTGTATTCGCATGGTGCCAGGTGAGTATTTGCATGGGTATGAAGCTGCATATCGTGAAGAAAAGAAGGGCAAGGCAAAAACAGGTATTTTTGAAGGATTAGTACTTTTGCTGAAATATCCGTATGTAATGGGTATTTTTGGCATGGTCTACTTTTATGAAGTAGTGTCGACGGTATTGAGCTATCTAAGATTGGGCGTGGCAGAACAAACCTGTATTAACGTGTCAGCAAAAACAGCCTTTTTGTTTAAGATTTATCTTATTACCCATTTGATAGGTCTTGTGATAGCGGTATTTGGAACCAGATTGCTGCAGTTGTTCCTTGGAACGCGCGCGTGTCTTTTATTGGTACCGTTGCTAACTGGTGGATTCCTCTTTTTTATGCTTACGAGCAATGATACCTATGCGGTGGTCTATGCATTTATAGCACTTAAGGCAATTAACTATGCCTTTAGCTGGCCAGTACGTGAAACGCTGTATATTCCAACGATCAAAGATATTAAATTTAAGTCTAAATCGTGGATCGATGCGTTTGGCAGTAAGGTTGCAAGAACGAGTGGTTCTGCGGTAAACGTAGTTATGGCTCGTATTTCCCCCGGTTATTTTATGGCTGCCCATTCATTCTTTTTTGCGGGTATAGTGGCATTTTGGTTTGTGGCAGCGCTGCTATTGGGGCGTCGTTTTGAGCGCGCCGTTAAACATAATGAGGTTATTGGGGCATGAATTTAACGAAATTCATTGAGTTTTTTTATATTTTTGATAGTTTTATAGGTAACTTTTATAAAAATTTGTTTATAGCTGAAAGGATTGCTGCATGGTAAAAAAATTGGTTGAAGCGGGTGTTCATTTTGGTCACCTCATGTCTCGATGGTGTCCGAAAATGGCTCCATATATTTGGGGACACAAAAACAAAGTTCACCTTATAGATGTTTCTAAAACCGCTCGCCAAATTGAAAAAGCAGCAAAATTCCTAGAATCAGTTGCTGCTGAAGGCAAACAAGTTCTTTGGGTTGGCACTAAAAAAGCTGCTCAAAATGCGATTTCACAAGCTGGCGTTGATTCTCATATGCCGTCTGTGAATCATCGTTGGATTGGCGGTACACTGAGCAACTATATTCAGGTGAAAAAATCGGTAACAAAGCTTGCACATCATGAAGATGTTATTGAAAAAGCTGAAAAGATGCCGCATTATACCAAAAAAGAATTAAACGTCTTTCAAAAATTGGTAGCGCGCCTTGAAAAAAACGTAGGCGGTATCCGTCAATTGAAATATCCGATTGGTGCAGTGGTTATTGTTGATGTACGCAAAGAGGCGGCAGCGTTACGCGAAGCGGTTTCTATGGGTATTCCTGTGGTAGCATTGGTTGACACCAATAACGATCCATCATTGGTTGACTATGTAATTCCAAGTAATGATGATGCGCCAGAAGCTATAGCATGTGTGCTTGGTGAATTGAGCGTTGCAGTAACTAAAGGTGTTGAAACTTATAAACAAACCGCATCAAAACGCAGTGAAAATCCGCGTGCTGATAAAAAGGTTAAAGAAGATGCTGCAGAATCAACTGATTCTATCCAAGAATTAGCGGGTATTGCTGCGTTACAAGATCAAGCCGAAACATCAGCTTCTGCTGAAAAAAAACGCTCTGCGAAAAAAGCAGCAATTGAAGCTGAAGGTGGAAGTGTTGAAAAGGTTGCTAAGGAGCCGGTAAGGCGTCCTGCACCACGTAAACCGGCACCAAAAGCGAAATAGTTTTTCTGTAACGTAGTATCTGTTTTTTGAGCATATGACTACGGTTGGTTTCGGTCGTTTCGCTTATTTGACATATATACAGCAGCTCCGTTGTGATGCAGAATCTGTGCAAGATTATACTTCAATAGATATGCAACAAAGCGGATACCTGCTACAAAGGAGAGGTGTCTGAGTGGTCGAAAGAGCACGATTGGAAATCGTGTATGTTCCGTAAGGGGCATCGAGGGTTCGAATCCCTCTCTCTCCACCAGTCATTTCTTGCAGAAATGCCTGGCAGGCCACTTTTTCTAAGGAAAGCTACATAATAGTTCTGACTTTAGAAAATGGTAAGCGAAGTATGCCCTTCGACGTGTCCTTCGTAGTTCAGTAGAACGAAGTAGGAAGCTTTATGCGAAGTAGGGCATCTTAAAAATGCCGTAAGCAAAAGTAGAAATAATAAATTTGGGGAAACAATAAAGTAAGATATGCGCACCTTGTCAGGTTCGAAAGAAAGCAGCAAACGTATACTCTTCTTGTATTGCTTCCCCTTTTTTGATTTTAGTGATATAGAGTAAGAGAGTTGCTCTGTGAGAGCGATTCTTAAAAGAATAATACGTTCGAAAAATAGTTACCCAAGGCTACGGTTTATACCATAGTTCTATTCTACAAAGCCTCGGTAAAAGCAAACGTTTCAGGTGCGTGAGAAAAGGTTTATTATGCAAGTATCGATGCTCAATTTAGCAAGAAAGTGGCGAGCGCATAATTTTGATACGCTTGTTGGGCAGGATCTTGTGGTAAAAATTCTCAAAAATTCTCTCTACATAGGTCATTATTTTCCTGTCTATCTTTTCTCCGGTCAGCGCGGATGTGGTAAAACATCAACGGCACGTATTTTTGGTGCAGCGCTTAATTGCGAACGCCTTACTGATTTTCAGGAAAAACCAAAAGATACGGTGATACCGTGTGGCTCATGCGAATCATGTGTTGCAATGGCTCAATTTCGGCATCCCGATTTTATTGAAATTGATGCTGCATCCCATACCGGTGTAGATAATATGCGTACGATTATCGATGCCGCATACTATCTGCCGGTACTCGGCCGTAAAAAAATTTATCTTATTGATGAAGCGCATATGCTGAGCAAGGCTGCGTTTAATGCCATGCTTAAAATATTTGAAGAACCACCTATGCATGCGCATTTTATTTTAGCCACCACCGATCCAGAAAAAATTATTGAAACGGTTCGTTCCCGGTGTTTCGCATTGTTTTTTGGTTCCATAGAAGCGAATGCGTTAGCAGAACATCTAAAACATATCTGTGCGCAAGAAAAGATCGAATATGCCGATGATGCTTTGCACTATATAGCCCGTGTTACGGATGGGTCTGCGCGTGATGCAATTAATATTGTAGAAACGGCGCGCTTTTCCCATAGTGCTATTACGCTCGAAGCAGTATTGCAGGTTCTTGGGCATGTTGATGATCAACAGCTTGCACAGTTGCTTGTATCAGTGCTGCAGGGAGATATTAAAGAATTCCTATCAGTATGGAGCTCTCCTGCTATGCAACGTGCTTCGGCACATCACGTGTGGTCGGGCCTTGTTCGCTTGGTGCGTGGTATCACATGGTATCGTTATGGCGTGAGCTCTGTTGATGTACAACCCTCTTTTATAGAACAATTTTTTTCTATGGCGCAACTTACACAGTGTGCGTTAATCATGGAAGCCCTCTATCAGGTTGAGCCACTCTTTATTCGGAGCAGTAATCAGCGTGCGTTACTCGAGTTTACGCTTTTGCAGCTTTGTTCACGATTTAGAAAAAAAACGGATGATTCTTCGTATGGTCAATCTGGTTTGGTGAGTGTTGCGCAACCAAAAGAAGAAGATAATATGGTTGACGAAGAAGAATCAGATGAAGATACTGATGAGGATGAAGAAGAGATTGATGATGAAGCCGCTGAGGTTATTATGGAAACAGCCGCAACGTCAACCGATGCACAGCTCCAATTATGTAAACAGGCGTGTGCACAGCTTGGTGATCCATTAATCGCATCTGTGTTATCTCAAATTGTATCGATAACGCATGATAGCGCACAGAATCGTTTGCTGTTGCATGCACCAACTCAATGTAGCTTTTTTGCTGATATGGTTAATGGTGCACAGGCTTTATGGATGCCGATTGTAAATACCGTGTATGCGCATAATGGTATAGCGATTGTGGTTTTTGACGCGGTGGTTGAACAAACATCAGTGCCAGAAAAAAAAGCATCGTCAGTAGTTGCTCCAAAACCAGTGGTGCGTCAACAAGCTCCGGTGCAAACGCAAACACCAGAAAAAAAACAATCATTTGCTCCAAGATATGAACAAAAACCTGAGCAGCGCGCATCATCGTATACGCGACGTGCAAAGGCAATAGTAGAAAAAACAATAGATATTTCAGATATACAACGCTGGCCACTAACCAATCGAGTACTTTCCTATTTTCCCGGTACCGTAACGGTGGTCGATGAGGCTCGTTTATGAACGCTCGTTATCCCATTGTGGCCATTGTTGGCCGCCCAAATGTTGGCAAATCAACTTTATTTAATCGTATTTCTCGTGATGCAGAAACACTCATCTACGATGAACCAGGCGTAACACGCGATGTAATTGGTGATGTTATTTCACTCAATGGTAAGCTGTGCACACTGTATGATACCGGTGGTATTACCATTCGCAAACAGCTAGATCCTATTCTTGAAGAAGTGCGCCAACGTGCGCTTGCGATGCTCGATCAAGCTGCCGTGATATTGTTTGTGTGTGATGGTGAGGTCGGGCCATTACCTGATGATTTTGAATTAGCAAAGCTTCTTCATAAAAAAGGAATACCGGCCTTTACGCTCGTCAATAAAACAGATATTGCAGAAGCACAAGAGCATGTGCATTCATTTGAACGATTTGGGTTCCCTATTTATCAAATCTCGGCAACCCATGGTCGTGGTATTGATGCCGTATTTAAAGAGGTAGCAAAACATTTACCAGAAACGGCGCCTGCCGATGAATATGAACAAGCGCGTTGCCGCGTGGCAATCATTGGTAAGCCAAACGTTGGTAAATCATCCCTCATGAATGAGCTTGTGCAAAAAGATCGCGTGATCGTTGCTGATATGCCAGGAACCACCCGTGAAGCAGTTTCAGAAAATGTGACCTTCTATCAAGAAGATATTAAACTGACCGATACGCCGGGTATGCGGCGTCAGCGTGGCGTATCAGAGCCACTTGAGCAGTTGATGGTCAAGAGTGCATTACGTGCCATTGATGCGGCCCATATTGTGGTTTTGGTGGTTGATGGTGCCTCTGGTGAACTTTCAGATCAGGAATTAAAGCTAGCCTTTTATGTGTTTGAAGAAAAGCATAAATCACTGATAATTTTGTTTAATAAACAAGATTTGGCTACTGATGAAAATAAACAGGATCTTGGTCGTCAAAAAGATATGTATAAACATCTGCTTGATAAAATAGAAATGCTTTCTATTTCATGCAAAACGGGTAGAAACGTTGGCAAAGTATTGCCACTCATTAATGAGGTTTGGGCGCGTACTAAACAACAGTTTGCACGCGATGAGCTTACGATGTTTTTAAAAGAATGCCTCATGTATAAGCCGCTCTATAAGAATGAGCAAATGCTTACCTTTGCGCGTGCCCAACAAATTAAGTGTACACCAATCACCATTGAGCTGGTTGTGGGTAATCCACCGGTATGGCAGCCTACTCAATTAGGGTATATTGAGAATCAATTACGCAAAAAGTATGATCTGAAGAGTGCTGCTCTTGTATTGACTCCTAAAAAGTGGTAATCCTAAAGCAGAGAGCATACGGTACAAGGCCATGCAAAGGAGTAAGCTATGAATAAACGTATTTTGTTCAGAAATATGGAAAAAACAACCCATATGGAAGAATATTGCGATAAACAGCTCGCAAAGATAATGCATTTTTTAGAAAATGAACGCACCCCAATCTCTATTGATATGGTGCTTGAACCATCCAAAGTTCATGCGCACCATTACGTTGAGCTGCGGGTACATACTCCCCATTATCATAAAAAAGCCGAAGCAGAAGGCCCAGATTTCTATCTGGTGCTGAATAAAGTGGTAGATACCATGCATAGAGAGCTTCTTGAAGAAAAAAAGAAGCAAAAAGAGCATGAACGGGAACTTAATCGGCACGATGAGCTTAAAAAATTACGCTAAAAGCCGATCTACCAGATATAGCTATAAAAAGCCCATGGAACTTCGATTCCATGGGCTTTTTTAATGTTATTATTGGATATGCATAATCCAATAACTTAATAAAATTTTCATAAAATCATTGCAATTTGAAACTTTCAAATGGTAATGTGGTAAGTGAAAGAGTATTCATAATTACCCAAATGGAGGGGTTCAATGAAACGTTTATTCATGTTATCACTTGCAATCAGCATGGCTGCTGCAAGCATCTCTGCTGCAGAGCGTCAGGTTTCGCCACGATTTGGTGAGGGTATGCCTTCAAGTCGCAAAGACACAAAATATGATGAGATGGCTGCGGTGTATGGTCGTCGTCCAAATAAACGGGTGTCTGTTGAAAGACCATCGATGATTTTGTCACCTGAATATATGCAGAAAAAAGAAGTGGCTCAGGCTCGCAGAGCAGAACAATTTGCTGCTCGACGTGCACAAATGCTTGCGGATCGCGAAATTGCATTAGCAAATCGAGATGCTGCGTTGGCAGAAAGACGTAGAGCTAATGCAATGGCTGAAGAGCGTGCTTCAAGAATTGAAGCATTATCGCGTGCATATGAAGGTTATGAAGTGCCAGTGCAAGATTTAAGGGCAGAGCGTTTAGCTGGTTACACAGGTCTTGAATTAAAACCGGATGCATTACCAAAGATGGGTTCAGTTGGGCGTGAAATTGGTAGTGGTACTGGATATGGTACAAAATGGGGTAGAGAGCTACAAGGTTGGTGGAACACCCCAAAAGGGCAACATCGCTTCAGAGGTGCTGAATTTGAACAACCCAACGATTTAGTAAATTTCGTCGGATATGAAAGAACACCACGAGTGAGAACTTTTGAGAATCAACCTCGCATGCTTCCTGAACCAAAAGATGTAAATGACCACCGCTATTGGTCTGATCCAAGTTTAAAAAGATATAATCCAAATATTCGTGAACTCGTTGAAGCTGAAGGTAGCGAATATCGTGAAGGCCAACGTACTTATCCGGAATATTTTAGAGAAAAATGGAATGAAGGGCGTGACTTTGCAACTAAACCTTTTGGATGGGCGTATTCAAAAATGCCAAGTCGTGAAACGTTAGGTTCTTATGTACCATCATGGGAATCGGTAAAAGGAACTCCAAGTAGTATGTGGTCGGGTATTAAATCTACGGGCTCTGGTTTATATAATAAATTGCCGTCTTTAAGGACTTCAACATCTGCAGAAAATGTGTCTTTATCTGCAGAAAGCGTACCTGCAAGCGGAAATTCTTATATGCCAAGCTGGGAATCGGTAAAAGGAACTCCAAGTAGCATGTGGTCTGGAGCCAAAGCTGCTGGTTATGGTTTATATAATAGAATCCCATCTTTCAAAAGTGAGCCGACATCAGCAGATGTTTTACGCGAAAATGCTATACAGGCACAAACAACGAATGGTGGATGGTTTAATAAAGCTTCGCAATATATACCGGGAACCCCAGCGTATAAGCAGAGAATGGAAAATGAAGCGCGTGATAAGCAGGCAAGAAAAAAATTGCAGGAGACACGCCAACAAATCATAGATCTTCAGCGACAAATGGGTATGTAGTAAACAGACTTTCATAGAAGTGAAGTAAGAGAGGAGAGCTAATAGGTTCTCCTCTCTTTATGTAAAAGGGATATGGAGGTTGTTATGAAACGTTTAATCATTGCAATTTTTACCGCAAGCGCATGTGGTCTATTTGCTGGTGAAGATTTATGGCGAAGACCAGGAGTTGAGTATAGAGGCATGTCTGAAGGTTTGGTAGCGCCTAAAAGAAAAATAGTTGTTCGCAAGCCGCGACCACGTGTTTCTGAGTATACACGAGCTTATGCACAGCAAGAGCGAGTGCCATACTATGGAAGATTTAAAGAACAAGATCTTGCTGCCTATGCAGGAATGGAGCCGAATGCACCAGCGCCAAAGCAATGGCTCGAAGAACCAGAGGTAATGGGTGCTCGAAGACGACCTTCGCATGAGCAGCTTATATACGTGCCAGAAAAAAATGTAACACCAGATATTGTAGAAGCGCATGAGCAATGGAAATCTTCTAAAGTTGAAGATTATTTGCCGAAGCGTTCGTGGGGCTTACAAGGTTGGAAAGATTATTATTATAGCCCTACAGGCTATGATCTTGACAAATATGCACTCAAGAGACGTATTGGTGAGGCTGCCGACAAGTATGTGTTTCCTCCTTTTCGTTGGATAAAGGCGCAACAATTTAGTGAAGATTTTATGACTCCTGATCAATATATAAAATATCTAAATGAAATACCTGAAGAAGCGATTGATGAATACTATGAAAGTCTTCCAGAGCGTAGACGTATATGGTTAAAAAACTATTTTAATAATAAAAGAAAAAATTATAGGTGGTATAACGCACCAGGTCGTTGGTATGATCAAGCTGTCAGAAAATACCAAAATTCAAAGCAAAAAAATAAAAACGGCTATCGTAACGCTTATTATGATTATGACTAAAACAAGATAAAAAAGAACCTAGAGAAAGAGGGAGGATCGTCGATCCTCCCTCTTTCTCTTTTAATACTTATTCAACTGTTTCACGAACTCTTCTATGGTAGCATCATAAAGTTCGCTGCCCCAGCGGGCCAATTCTTCGCCGGTTTCTGGGTTAATTAAAAGTAGCGTCGGTGCGCCGACAATTTTATATTTTTTCTTTAGTTCTTCATGTGCATCTATTGAGGTATCAGCGCCATTAATTTTTACCGGTACACAGTTGCCGAGTGCGGTGCAGACATCTTCTTCACAGAAGAATTTGCCTTCGATTGCAGTGCAAATGGTGCAGTATGGTGCGTTTACATCAACTAAAATATGTTTCTTTTCTGCAATCGCTTGTGTATGTGCATCGGCATAATTAGTGCACCATGCAATACGAACACCTTCATGGCTATCAACTGCCTGCTGATGTGGCGCAACAAGAAGTGCAGCGCCAATAATAATGCTTAATATCGCAACCATGGTTTGCCCGTTGAATGCAACTTTTTTGTAGCTTGCATACTGTTTTATGAGCAATACAATACCTGCTGCTGCATAGGCAATAGCGCCAAGTGTATACAGATGTTCTATTGAAACCAGCGATTTTAACAAATATAAACAGATGCCAATCATTAAAAGACCAAAGAGCTGTTTCACATACACCATCCACATACCAGCACGTGGCAACACGTTCAGTGAACCGGAAAAGGTGCCGATAATCATGAGTGGTATGCTTAAGCCAACACCAAAAGCAAACAATAACGCAAAACCAGATACCAGATCGCCGGTGGTTGATACAATGCTTAAAAGCAATACAAGCCCTGGCGAAAGACATGGTGATGCTACAGTGCCACTTGCAGCGCCAAAGCTAAATGCAGCGAGCAATGAACCACCCTTACCGGTATGGTTACTTTGTAAAGCACGGGGGATATACATATCATAAAGGCCAAGCATTGCGCCGGTTAAATAACCAAGCAACAATACCATAGGCACAACCACAAAGGGTGATGCCATGAATGAGCCAAAGAGTGTGCCAGTGAATGCAGAAAGAAGCCCGAGTAATGCGAACGTGGTTGCTATGCCGCAGCTATATGCACCAGCGCGCAATGCATTATGCCACACGGAGCTGCCCGTTTGCGCTTGTAAAATACCCACGGTGATGGGAATCATTGGATAAATGCAGGGTGTAAGGCTCAGCAAAAGACCCAGTGCCATGGCAAGAAGCAACTGAATAATGAGAGAATCACTTGCTGCAAGCAACGCAGAGATATTGCTGCTGATTGAAGCTGCAGATAGTGTGGTAGTTATTAAAGAGCAAACTAGGGGGATTATAAAAAAACGTATCCGATGCATGAAAAAATTCCTCTAACTATAATACTATTAAATCGATATTTTTATTCTTTTTTGGTATCAGGTTCAGACGTCGTGATATGAATATCGCGGGTTCCACTCAGACGTATTTCAGCCGTCGCTTGTGAACCAATGGTGCCGCGTAGGTGCCGCTGTAAATCTTGATACGTACCACTGTTGAGCACGGTGGTATGGCTTTCTACGGTGACCAGAAGATCAGAGGTGATTACGCCACGGGTTGTATCAGCTATAATATGTGCCTGTGCAGATTCTGGCAGCGCAAGCGTAATGGTGCCTCGTTTTTGAGTGCGAAGATCGATGTGTGCAGTCGAAGGCACGCGTGCAGCACTGACATTAAGTGATCCACGTTCCGTTTCCGCGGTGATACTGTTGTAGCTTTCGGTTATTACGATTGAACCGCGTTCAGTTTGTGCATGAATAGTTCCGCGTGCATCGGTTATCTTGATATCACCGTTTTCTGTTTCAAGATGCAGATTGCCGCGTGTGTTTTCAGCGGTGATGGTGCCATTTTTGGTTTCTACGCGCATAGCGCCGAGAGTTTCTGTAATCACAACAGAGTCTTGTGCCGTGATGGTGGTTGCAATTTGTTGTGGAATGTGCACCGTAATATCTACATGCGCATGCTTGCGCAGCTCTTCACTTTCTGCAATTTTAAGCGTTATTACACCATGTTCTGTTTGCGTCAGTATTGCATGAATGCGATCAGCATCATCTTTGGTGTAGGTGTGTTTATGTATGGTGACGAGAATATGATCTTGACGCCATCCTTGCACGTTGATTGAACCGGAGAGTTCATGTTCAATGTAAAGAACTGACGTTTTTTTCTTTGGTATTAACTCAAGTATATTTTCTGGTTGTGCTGTTGGTTTAAACCAATCGGCATGGGTTGGTGTGTGATGTATGCACAGCATTATTATCGCTATGCTCCAGATGCGTATAGTTGCTATCATGGATATAATTGTTCTCTTAAAAAAATCACGGTACGCTATCATACGAAAATCCTTACGGAAAGAAATATCGTATGCAGTCTACACAAGAATCTATAACTGTTCAAACAGTCTATGTGCAACTTCGCGCATGGATACCATCAATACATGTAATTATCGACGCAATTGATAAAGCAGGCGGCGTGGTGATTGCCATTGGTGGTGCGGTGCGTGATGGATTTTTGGGCAAACCAATTAAGGATCTTGATTGTGAAGTATACAATCTTTCGCTGGAATCTCTTGAAACTATTTTAAAACAGTTTGGCCCTGTGCGTACCGTTGGCAAAGCATTTGGGGTGTTGCGCATTGATGGGCTTGATGTTGATTGGTCTTTGCCGCGCACGGATGCGCAAGGGCGCCATCCTGAAGTGGTGATTAATCAATCGATGGCATATTATGATGCGTGCAAGCGGCGGGATCTGACGATCAATGCAATCGGTATCAATATGATGACCGGTGCTCTGATTGATCCGTGCAATGGGCTTGCAGATTTGTATGCGGGCGTGCTGAGGTCCCCTGATATAACTCAGTTTGCCGCAGATCCCTTACGCTTGTATCGGGTGATGCAATTTGTAAGTAGATTTCACCTGTGTGTGGATGATGCGTTGAATCAAGTGTGTGCAATGATGGATGTTTCTAAAGTTTCGCGTGAGCGGATTGAGCAAGAATGGGCAAAAATGTTTTTGCTTTCTTCGCGCCCATCATTAGGCATTCGGTGGCTTGCCTCTATTAATCGTTTACATGATCTATTTCCTGAAATTTACGCATTAATCAATGTGCCGCAGCGTGCTGATTATCATCCAGAAGGTGATGTATTTGAGCACACGATGCAGGTGCTTGATGCCGCAGTGCAGCAATTGCATGTGTGTGAAAGTGAGCTTGAGCAACGGCAGTTTTTATATGCAGCACTCTGTCATGATATGGGTAAACCATCAACAACGGTATGGGATCAAAATCGATGGCGCTCTCAAGGGCATGCTGAAGCTGGGGTAGCCGTGGCTCGTGCTTTTTTAAAGCGCATTACGCGTGAAAAAGAACTCGTCAAAGCGGTGCTTACGCTCGTTGAGCATCATATGGCACCGGGTGATTATGTGCGTAACAGTGCGTCAGATGGTGCCTATAAAAAATTAGCGCTAAAATTGTACCCAACCACTTCACTACGTATGCTGACTGCATTAAGTTATGCAGATCGTGCCGGCAGAAATCCCGATGGCACCGGTCTGCCGCTTGTTGAGCATGATGCACAGATAACCGCATTTCAAGAGCGTGTGAAACAACTTGCTATTTGGGATAAGCCAGAAGTGGCTGTAATTACCGGAAACGATCTTTTGCATATGTCTCTATCAGGACCGGAGATAGGTGCATTACTACGGCGTGTGTATGCGTATCAAATTAAACATGGTATCCGGGATAAAGAACTATTGTTGCGGTATGCGCAGCGTTCTTGATGCAGCATCGGTTCGATTAAAGAGCTTTTGTTGCTGAATATGTGTTTGTACTATTTTTCCTAACATAGGTCCCGCTTCGAATATACTATTATCACTCAATCGTATTGTCACGGTAGCAGCATTATCCTCTATTTTTATGTGTATACTATCTACCCATTGCAAAAGACATAGGATAAAAAATTCATTTGTTTTTGCAGCGTGAGCTTCCTGTTTGTAGATGGTATCTGTATTATGTTTTTCAATAAACATTAATCTATTACATGCTTTTGATGATTTTTCAATTTCTGCAGTATTTTTAAACAATGTGCTGAGGTTGTATAGTGCTAAAATCTCGTTTTTATAAGAAAGTGTATTTTCATAGAGCGCTTTATAGTGATCCCAATCTATGTAGCGACAGGTAGATTGTTTTGTCATTTGAGAAATAAGATATTCTGATGAAAAAATGAGCTTTTGTTCAAGAAGAATTCCGTCAATCGGGGTTTTACGATATTCTTCTGTTATCGTTACAATACAGTCAGCGCTATGGAGAGCATGAGTGAATATGGTTATTGTGCTTAATAAAAGTATAAAAATCATAGTTATTTCGCTTGTGTGGTAATAAATTATTGTGCAAAAACAATAGTAGTTCTCTTTTTAATTGTCAATATCTTGGCACTATTTTGTTTTGCATAACTTTGCTACACTACTTTGCGTATCATTTTTTGAGTATGTGAGGCATTTGTTATGATTACCGTTTTTTCTGGTGGCATTTGGTCATTAATTCAACATGCAGATATTCCGAGTAAAATAATACTTATCTTGTTGCTTGCAACATCGGTCTTATGTTGGTCTCTTTTTTTATATGTGATACTCCGTAGCCGCGAGCAACGTTTTTATAGTGCGCGAGCTTTGCATAAAATTGCGGTGAGCAGTGATAGTTCAATACTTGATTCTATCGGTGTGCAAAGAGATTCGCTGGCAGGCAATTATGCACACGAAGCGTCAGCGTTACTCAAAACCGTTGGCTCCGTGCGAGCGCTTGATGATCGTGGTTGGGATTTGCTACAGCAGCAGCTACTGCAGCGTGCAGAGCAGCTTTTGACCTATAATGAATCAACAGGATCTATTCTTTCTACCAGTGCTACCATTGCGCCTTTATTGGGCCTTTTGGGTACCGTGTGGGGATTGGTGCATGCTTTTATGAATATTGCCATGACGCAATCTGCCGATATTACGGCGGTTGCACCTGGTATTGCGGAAGCATTAATAACCACGATTGCCGGTCTTTTGGTTGCTATACCTGCGTTGGTAATGTATAACGTAACACTGCAAATACATGCTCGTGTGCGTGAAGATCTGTATGCTATGGTTGATGCGGTGGTACTCTTGATTCATAAATCATAGTAAAAAAAGGATTCGTATGCCATTGCACAGACGGCGATCAACCGCCCGCTTAATGACCGATATTCCGCTTACGCCGCTTATTGATACAGCGCTTACACTTTTGGTGATTTTTATGGTTGCAGCGCCCATGATGCACAATGCCATTAAAGTAACCTTACCAAAGGGCACTCAGCAAGAAGGAAAAGACATTAAGCAAGAGTTGATGGTGTATGTTGATGCGCAAAATCAATTGTTTTGGGATGGTAAAAAAATGAAGGTTGATGAAATTTGTGCAACGATTAAAACGATCTGTGGCACTAAAAAAGATCAGGTGCTTTTTGTAAAAGCGGATGAAAAATCATCGTCAGGTACGGTGTTGGAGTTAATTGATAGCATCAAGGGTGTAGGGGGCATACAGCATGTGGCATTGGTTACGCAAAAGCGTGTTGGCAATTGATCCACTCATACGACAATGTGTTGTAGTTTCTGGTGGGTTACATCTCTTTTTTATCATTGCAATGATTGCATTCCATTGGTTTAAGCCTGTACAGCAGATTGCTATTTTTCAACATGCATCGGTGACCAAAGATGTTACGATTATTATCGATCCGCATGCACCGGTCACTGGCGTAATCATGCAGAAGCGGACGCATGCTGCAGCGAATGGATCATCGCACAGTACCAATGCAAGCGTAAAATCTGAAGTAAAAAAACCTGCTACTACGATGGTGGCAGAAAAAAAATCCGCGCCTGCGCGTAAAAAAACACCACAAAAAGCAACGCCGAAAAAAACGGTATCAAAGCCAAAGAAGCAAAAGTTACCCAAAAAAGAACCGGCAAAACCTAAAAAAGTAACGCCTAAAAAGCCGATTAAAGCAGAACCTAAAAAAGAGCCTGCAAAAAAAGAGGCACTAAAACCAAAAGAAATTTTGGAAAAAAAAGATATCACACAAAAAATTGAACCACCCGTAACACAAGCACCGCAGCAAGAGCCTGTATCCGCATTGCCAGATGGTATATCGTTACCTGAAGGCATAGAAGGGCCAATTATGATTGCGCGCTCTACGGCTGATGCGGCAGGGCTTGCCGTGCAACTTGAAATTCAAGAGGCATTGCTCGCAGTCTGGCGTCCGCCGGTTGGTATTGATGAAGGTATTTCGTGTCAGATTAGAGTACAGTTAAAGAGCGATGGCACGATGCAATCACTTGAAATAACAAAACCATCGGGCATGATTTTGTTTGATGTTTCGGCCCGTGCTGCATTACAAAAAACAGTGTGGCCACGAGCAGTATGGGGCACGGTGCTTGAGCTGTGTTTGCAATAAATAAACTTCGAAGGAGTATGCATATGATGATAGTAATGTTAATCACAATGATCACCAATCTCTGTTACGCCGAATCAATGACGGTATCCCATGCGCAAACACAAAAAGTTGGCATGCGTATTGCGTATCTGGGATCCACCGCAGAACGTGTGGCGCAGGTTGTTGCGCGTGATATGGCATGTTCTGGGCATTATGCAATTGACATGCAGGAATACAGCGCGATTCCGCGTAAAAAACATGAGATTACTGATTTAGTAAACAACGCGGTACTGTTTTTGCTTATGCTCGAATCACACACCACTACGTTGAGTTACCGTTTGTATGATACCACCACCGGTGATTTAATGGCGCATGCAAGCGGAAAGTGTGTGGTGCATAATGATCAAGATGCGCGCTACGCGCACCAGATCGCCGATCAAATATGGCGTGAGTTGATGGGAATGCCGAGCATTTTTAATACCAAGATTGCGTATGCAAAAGAGATGCCCTATAAAAAAGGAATTGCGGTAAAACATATTTGTGTATCTGATTATGATGGTGGCAATGAAGAAACAATGGTTGGGCTTTCCACCATTTCCATTGCACCGCGCTGGGGTGGCACACAAAAAAATCCACTCCTTTTTTATTCTGAATTTACCAAAACAAACGTGCAGCTCATGTGTGTTAATCAGCAAAGAAAACGATCATCGTTTCTACGCTATGATGGCAATAGCATGTATTTAACCGCAAGTCCTGATGGTAAAGCATATGCCTTTTCAGCATCACGTGGCGATGGCAGAAGCCATATCTATGTGTTAAAGAATGGTGAACTTATACAATGTACTTTTGGTGACGTGACTGATGCGTGTCCAACCTTTAATCATGATGGTTCCAAGTTGTATTACTGTTCGGATGAAAAAACAGGGTCACCGCATATTGTTGCGTATACTTTTGCAACGAAAAGATATGAATCGCTGCTCATCAAAGGATATTGCGTAACGCCTGCCTATAATCCGAAAAAAAATATGATTGTGTATAGCAAAATGGTTGATGGCTTTATGCAGTTGTGTGTATTTGATATGGTAACACAAAAAGAAAAGCAGCTTACCTTTGATGCAGCGCACCATGAGGATCCAAGCTGGTCGCCACAGGGTGATTTTCTTGTGTATATCCATCAAGTGGGAAATTCAAGTAGAATTCGTATGCATTGCTATGCAACGGGGCATGAACACTATGTAACGTCGAAGGGTATAAACTGCAGCTATCCAGCATGGTCACTGTGGTAATGAACCTTGGTTTATGATATATTTTTGCATATGAAATCATTCTTATAAAGGAGATGGATATGATTATTATGGTGGCACTTCTTATTTCAGCTTCGGTATTTGCAGCGGATATTGCGCAACGTGAAAATGGTGTCAACGCAACCGTTTATGCTTTGGTTAAAGAACACGGCCTTGGTGCGGTAAGCGCTGCTGTTAAATCAAGTAAAGAAATACATAAACAACTTGCAAATCATATAATAAATAATAATATCGTAGGATTAAAATTAGCACATCCTTTTGGTACAAATTATCAAAAAATTGAAAGTTTTTTAGAAGAAAACAAAGGGAAGATAGATTTTACGTTTCCATTAAAAGTAGATGGTATAGGTACATTTGGGGCGTTGAATTTGGTATGTCAACTGCCTCAATGCAGTGATATGCTTGTACAATTACTGTGTGCACATGGTGCCCATCCAAATAAAAAGAATGATGTATCATATCCCGCTAATTATTGTTTACATACCATGGTATGTAATGAAACTTCTCCTGCGCTTGTACAAAACCAGTGCAAAAAAATCGCACATCTAAAGCTAGCAGCGAAAAAATATAACGAGACCTTATATGCTAAAGCAAATCGCAGCGTGCAAATAAATTTTATAGGCAATGACGATTACAAAGAGTTAATGGATGGTATTGAGATTAAGGATTAATACACGTATGTTTTTAGCATTTTTTATCGGCATAAGTATTGGTGGTGCTCTGTGCGCAGCAGAGCATCAAAAAGCACATGATAAATTATTTGCTTTAATAGGTCAGAGTTGTATTACTTCGCCTAATAATGAGCAAAAAACAAAAGAGATTATCGCGTTTGTGCAAAAAAATACTATACAAAAATTATTGGATCTCAATAGTCGGTATTATGTGATATATCCTCAAGTTCCATCGGAGCCATTAACAGCGCTTGCCTATGCGTGTCATTTGGTTACGTGTGATTCTCAGGTAGTGTTTGAACTGTGCAAAATGGGAGCGAACCCCAATGTGAAGCATGAGTTTGGCCTGTATCCGGCAACCTGTTGTTTTCAATCATTAGAGCGGCTTTATCCCAAAAAAGATGAGCATGCACACTATGTAGAAAATCAAATGCAAAAATTAAGAATATTGAATAACGTGGTGCAGATAGATGATTTCGTGCATATCGGTTCAGAGAGTGAACCTACCGATGAAAATGAACTCAAAGTTGATTGGTGTGTGAAAAAAATCATGATTGGCGATGTGCGTGATTGGATACGTGAGCTACTCAAAAGACCTTTCATGAAACTTACGTTTTGAACAGTGTACGAGCCGCCATTTGATCTGTTATAACTCATACAAGTAGGATAAAACAAAATAGAGATAGAGTGGTTTATGAAGCACAAATATCCTCTGGCAGCATTAATAGCTGTTTTTGCTTTTCTCACATCATTATTGTCCAACGACTCTTACACATCCTTCAGAGATCCATCATTTACACTCAAACCGCTATCAGAACATGGTCAGCGGTATTTTAAGCAACAAGACGCTGTTGCGCAAGCAGCGCAGCATGGGTTTGTTGGCAATCAAAATGGCAATGCTGCTCCTCTTGCACAGTATGGCACTGTTGCCGTAGGCATTGAGCAGGGAAATATTGTATCATCCACAACGTGTGGCGATTATACCGTGTCTGCAACGGTTGATCCGTTAAGCATGCTACATCTTTTAGAAGCTGGTTCGCATGCGGTAGCGCGGTTGCTTGATATAAATGGCCATTATTATCGTGATGATATGCGTACGATTCGTGAAGAGATTCTTTATGCGGTTGATAAAGAACGCTATCAAATTTATCAATCAAACGGTGCATCGTGTTTTGCGTATGAAGCTGACTTTACGTATCTGACAATCAAATGGTATGAACTAGACGTTGCTATCGCCGCATGCGGTTCAAAAAAATCGGCAGCCCGGTCGGCTGCGTTAGAGTCAAAAGAATTAGTAGAATCGCTGTTGCGTTCGGTTACATCAAAAATAACCATATCTCCAGAAACAAAACAGAAAGCAACGATTAAAGCGTTGCAGCATGCTATTCAGTTAATACACGATATCAAATTCAAGCATAAAAAAGATAAAAAGAGGCTGTTGTGCGAGTATGAACAATCACTTGAGCGTGCAGAATCGCAGTATCGTGCCTTGTTGGCACAGCACGCAACGGAGCGTGCGCAGCAACAGGCAATCCAGTTGCAACGATCTGCTCTGCAACAACGCTGCCTGCAATCATTACGTATTATTGAAAAAAGCAGTGACGATCAGTTGATTTGGCACACCTGGTGTGGTGATTATTGCCCCACCATAGCTTCACTGCTTGAGACGCGTGTTGCCTCTTTGCACACAATGCAAAAGCAGGGGCCGGTTTATCAAAGTCAGAGTTATGCATTGTCACAGGATGCGAATGCATTACTTGCAGAAGCTTCGTGCGATAGTACGTTATTTACCGAGTGTTATGGCAATCAGTATCAACAAAGTCTGCAGCATGAAGCGGTGAGTATTGTAGAAGAAGCATCACAGCTTTCTTCCGCTTCCGTACTCTATCACCATCGCGGAGCTCTTGCGCAGTGTGCGGAAGCTGCCTGCGCATACAATAAACATGGTGATATGCATCACGCATCAACGATTATTGATTTTTGCTGGAGCCTTCTTTCATGGGGTGCAACGATAACAGAAGCTGTGATTGAAGGTGCGGTGGCCGGTGTTATTGGTGCCGCCGTCGATTTGTATGAACATCCGGTGCATGCCGCTGTATCACTTTTGGTTGGCAGCAGAGTAATGCTCGCCTATCAATTGAGCAAAGTAATCTATACCGTTGCGGATCTTGGTATAACCTCACTGATCGATTATGATGCAGCCTGTGAAAAATGGGACGTATACATTGAGCCTGTGAATAATGTGATAGATGCCATACGCAATAAGCAGCTCAGTGTTGCTGATGCGGTAAAGGGTGCAACTCAGTGCGGTGTGCAGATCTATGCGCAAGCAAAACTACTCAACGGGTTGCAGAATCTTTATGACGGTGTTAAAACACAGGCTACTTGTTATATGCGCGATTATCCGGGTTCTACACCTGCTGCGTATCGTGCAACGCCAGAAGGGCAGCTGCTAAAAGCAGTAACTGAAGATATGCATGCGTGTCAAGCATATAATGGCTTGCCTCCAGGCTATAGTGTAACGCCTGATGGGCGCTTGCTATGGGATGCAACTTTTAATGAGTTGGTTGACGATGTATCGACTTATATTGGCCATAGTGTGCGCAATGTAGCGCAATCAATTGATAGAGATATGCTGGAATCAGGTGCAACGGGGGCATTGGCAGTACTCAATAATCTGCAGCATACTAAAGATCGTGAAACCGTTGGCGAAATGCTTGCACGCCTTGCGCGCGAAAAAGCGGAAACTGGTGGCGGCGCTTCACCACAAGGGCCAAAAAAAGATGATGATGACAAGAATAAGAAGAATCGAAGCGAATGGCGACCGCTTACGAATAAGGAAGCTCGCGCTGAAGCAAAAAGATTTGAGTACGTGGAAAATTCTAATCCTCCATTTGACACGCATGGTCAGTTAGCCTTCTATAATAAAAAGAATAATACATGGATATCGCCTGATATAGATGGGCATAACGGTGGTGTGTGGAAGATGTTTAAGAATAATAAGCGGATAGGAACCTTTAACAAAGATTTGATTAGAATTAAGGATTAAGATTATGGCAATTTCAATTGAAATTACAACGCAGAAACCAAAAAAAATATATAGTGTCAATGCTCATATGGGTAAGATAACTATCGGAGATTATTCTGAGTCTATCTATGTGCCACTGGATTTCTGGAGTGTTGAAGATTATAAAAAACAGTGGAAAGAGGGATTAGAGAGGCTTAAAACTCATGATAGATCGTGCCTTGTTGCTACTATACATGATCCTAGCATTCGACCACTGGTTGATATGTGGGTTATGTATAAGGTTGACAATATGGTCTATGTACAAAATGAGCGATATATGGCTGATATGTATGATAAATATATTGGTAAAAAATGTTTTGATCACAAAACTTGTTATGATTTTATAACACCACGAATTAATTTTACAGAAGATGGCGATAAGATTTCAGAATGGTCTGTTACATGGCCAGAATTTGTTACAGGCATGCAAGATCATGTGCATGCGTAAAAATATAAGATGAACAAACATAGTTGGAGTTTAAAAGAGTGATTGATAATCTAAGAGATCTTGAATTAGAAGGTTTTGAATGTTGTTTTTGCAAAAAAGATATTCAAGAGAGCAGAAACGATCCTGTAGATATTAATATTATTCTGCATGAAGAAGCTCAGCAAGAAAATGGGACTGCGCAAAGCTTTTATGCACATATTACTTGTTTGTATGAACGATTGCATGAAGATGTAAGGGGTTATCTTTTAAAAAAACGCGAAAAAACATATTAATATGTAAAGTGCACCCCTTCGTCAAGACCAATTTTAAACAAAGTTAAGATCCAATTGCTCCCGTTGTTGATATCTGTTTTATGTCAAATAGACCTCAGCAGGGGTCTTGTAACCCAGGCTTTGGTGCAACCGTTTATGATTGTATAAGTCGATAAATCGACCAATTGAATCACGGGCCGCCTTAAGCGTTTCAAAGCAGTAAAGCAAAACATGCTCATGCTTTAGCGTGCGCCAAAAGCGCTCTATAAAAATGTTATCGGCCCATCGACCAATGCCATCCATGCTCACTTGTATCAAGCCTTTTTCGACGCATTCAATCCATGCAATTGATGTAAATTGCACCCCCTGATCGGTGTTTAAAATTACAGGCTTTTTACCCTTTTGCAAGGCTACTTTCAATGTTTCTACGCAAAAGTCTGCTTCAAGTGTATTTGAAAGACCCCATGCAACTATGAAGCGACTAAATATGTCAATGATAGCGATTAGATAAACGTATCCAGACGACAACTTGATATACGTTATATCGGTTGCCCATACATGATTTGGGTGGTTAATCGTAAGATTACGAAGCAGGTATGGATATTTTTTATGCTCACGGTTGGAGATTGAAGTCTTTGGCCGTGGATACATCGCCTGAATTCGCATATCACGCATCATACGTAAAACACGCTTGTGATTGATTATACACCCGCGTCGTTGCAACTCTTCTGTTATTTTTCGATACCCATAGGCCGGCATAGACAACCATAATTCATGTATTTCGTTGGATAACTCTGATTCATCTGGCGCCTGGATCGTGCGATAATAGAGATTGGATCGATTGAGACCCAACGCGCTACATTGCTTGCGCACACTCAGCTCAGGATGTTCAGGATCAACCATTGCTAGCCGATCTTCTTTTGGTATGCAGCATAATTTTTTTTTAGAAAGTCGAGCTCTACCGCTTGTTGTCCCGCTTTACGCTCCAGCGCCTCTATATACTCAGATTTGTCCTCCTGGACAGCGTTTTTACGTGTGAACAGGCTTTCCGATTGTCCTACAAGTGTGGTTTTCCAATCCTTCACTTGCGATGGATGAACCCCATACTTATTTGCCACTTCAGCCAAAGTACTCTCATTTTTCAAAAGCTCCAAAGCTACCTGTGCCTTGAAACTTGCTGTAAACTTTTTTCGTGCCATTTTGGACCCCTAACATATTCTTAATATGGAGGTAAAAATGGATCTTAGCTAGTGGTCTGAATTTCGGGGTTCAGTATAATGTATAACCAAAAATATTACATAGATTTCATATTAAATGAGCATATAAAATTTGTGATAGAGCTTGATGATCCATTACAACTCATTCACTGTTGTTATTGGGTTAAAATTTTTTTGGTTTGTGGCCAAGAGCAGCGTCTAATTGGCGATGATGTATTAATTTATTATCTTGAAATATTGAGATATCAGCTTGAAAGGGCTTTAAATAATGAGTTGCAGATCCATCAGTCAATACATGAAGATATCGGCATTCTGTATAATAAATATAAAATGGGAGCAGCAAAAGTTATATACGAAAAAAGCAAAGAGGGCTCAAAAATATGGGTAGGTGATCGGTATGAGCTTTGGGGGTATGGTCTACTTACTTCATGGATTTATAATACTGTTAATGGATCAATTATGGTAGAATGTAGTGATATTTATCCAGGTATTTTTATTGAGTCTATATCAGATGAAGAACGCAAACATCTGGAGCCATTTAAGAAGTGGGTGCAAAATTATAAGCCATATTTTGTTCAAGAAATTTCACGTGATGTAGCGCAACAATGGTTGTCTCAGGCTAAATCCTTGCTGTCAACTATACAAGAAAACAATGAGCGTGATCGACTGATGTATGAGTCAAGCAATTCAGTGGATAAATCATGATTAATGCCGCTATGCTATCAGGTGTTATGTGTTGTTTTTGTAATGAAAATATTATCATAAGCGATATCGATCCATGCGATATAAATATCATGGCAAACTGGGATAAGCCAGAGCATACAAAAAAAAGAGATCAAGCATTCTGGTGCCACTATGAATGCTTTCGCAGTAAAATGCATAAAAATGTAGCGCCCTATTTAATGCTTGAATTTCTTTCGTCTGATGATGAGTCAAATTAATAAATTTGATAAAGAAGCGAGGGCTGTAGGTTTTACGTACAGCCCATTTTTAATACAAAGGATAGGAAAGTTTACTGTACCGATTCAAAAATCTTTTTCATCGTTGTCAGTGCACCGGCGAGTGAGGTTGCTTCGTACGGTACCACCACGAGCTTATCGGTTGGATTTTTGGTCAATTCAGGAAGTGCTTTGATATATTGCATTGCAATTAAGTATGGTAATGGATCACCATTTGGGACCGCTTTTTGAATCATATCGATAGCCTGTGCTTCAGCTTCTGTTTTCAAGAGGCGTGAGCGGGCTTCGCTATCTGCGGCAATAAGTAATGCTTCCGCTTCACCTTTTGCACGGAGTACGTTCGATTCTTGTTGGCCCTCTGCGCGTAAGATTGCAGAGCGTTTTTCACCTTCTGCAAGCAAAATGGTTTCACGGCGTTCACGTTCTGCACGCATCTGCTTTTCCATAGCGTGGCGAATATCTGCCGGTGGGTTCACTTCTTGCAGTTCAACGCGATTGATTTTAACGCCCCATTTATCGGTTGCTTCGTCTAAAATCAGGCGAAGTTTATGATTAATGGTATCCCGTGATACAAGCGTTTCATCAAGATCCATAGAACCGATTACGTTTCTGAGCGTTGTTTGCGTGAGCTTTTCAATTGCCTGTGGCAAATTGGATACTTCATACATAGCAGCGCGCGGATCGATAATTTGATAATAGAGAAGCGCGTTGATTTCAAGCGTAACGTTATCTTTTGTGATCACGTTTTGTTTTGGAAAATCGTAAACCGCCTCACGCATGTCGATCCGGTTGATGTTTACAATAAAATGTTGAGATCTGCCATTTTCAAGCGGGCGTACAAAGGTCCAGTGTGCGATGCGCGGGGTGTCCCAAAATGGGGTGATAACGTGTAATCCTGCATCCAAGGTGCGGTGATAGCGGCCCAGGCGCTCAATAACAACCGCTTCTGCCTGTTGTACTAAAAAAACTGATCGTGTCAGTGTTATAATCATTAAAAATGCTGCAATAATCAGCAACACAATAACGGGGGTCAAAAAAAGCATTTCCATAGGTATCCCTTCTTATATATGTGTGGGTGAAACAATAACCGTCGTCCGTTCAACACGAATAACCTGAATCGGGGTTCCAACATCGAGTGTGGTTTCATGGGAGGCGCGAGCCAGCCATTCCTCATTTTTAATGCGCACATGGCCGGGGTGTTGCATCGTAATGCGTTTCGTTACAAATCCTTGTGCTCCTATAAGCGTATGCACGCTACCCGCATAACCTGTTTTTTGTATGCGTATAAAGCGCCGCAACAGAGTCCATGAAAGGAGGGTGCCGCTTATAAATGCAATGAGCTGATATGAGATAGTGAGGTCAAAAAAAGCAATGCTCAAAGCGCTCAATGAGCCTATAGCGAATGATAAAAACAGGAATAAGCCAGGGTGGCCAAGTTCCATAACCAAGGTAAAAGCGGCTATTCCAAGCCATACATAAGAGATATACATAGGCACCTCGGAATTGAGAGTTTATGCTTACTAATAGTATAACCGTATAAAAATATTTTGTCTTCTGGTGGCATTATAAAGCTTTTTTTACGGGGAAAAAGCGTGTTGGATATCGACATACAGCCTTTAGTGCCGTAGACTAAAGGTTAGTAATAAAGTTTTTAACATAAAAGTGGTATACCTATGAAAAAACTACATCGAAATATACTTCCATCTCGTGGCCCGCGTGGCATAATCATGGCCCTTGGTATTGCATTACTGGGCATTGGCTTATTATCCTGGCTTATCTCTAATAACAGAGAGATGGTCTATCTCACCTATTCTCAATTTTTAGATAAAGTTGAACATGATGACGTAAAAACGGTGCAGGTAAGCGGCCAAGAGGTTGTTGGTGAACTGAAAGATGGGCACCGCTTTGAATCGGTGGTGGCAGAAACCCCTCGTAATTGGGATCTACTGCGCGAACATAACGTGAATATTAAGGTTGAATCTACGGCTGGTCAATACAGCTTCTGGTACATGCTCTTTTTAATGGCGTTAGCCTTTATAGGCCTTATCGCGTGGCAATTCTATCGCCAAACGCGCGGTGGCGGCAATGGTGCATCTGGACCAGGAAATCTTTTTGGCATGGGTAAAAGCAAGGCTAAAATGTATCCACCATCGGCTATTAAAGAAAAGTTTAGCTCAGTTGCCGGTGCACAAGAGGCAAAAGAAGAGCTTGCCGATGTGGTAGATTTTCTAAAAAATCCCGATAAATATAAAGCAGTTGGTGCTAAAATACCCCGTGGCGTGCTTTTGGTAGGTGAGCCAGGTAACGGTAAAACCCTCTTGGCGCGGGCGGTGGCTGGTGAAGCAAACTGTCCATTCTATTCAATCAGTGGCTCAGATTTTATTGAAGTATTTGTGGGTGTGGGTGCATCACGTGTGCGTGATCTTTTTGCACAGGCCCGCACAACAGCGCCATGCATAGTGTTTATTGATGAAATTGATGCAGTAGGGCGCCATCGTGGCAGAGGTACGGGTGGTGGGCATGATGAACGTGAACAAACGCTCAACCAACTTCTGACTGAGATGGATGGCTTTGAGACTTATAAAAAGCCGGTTATTGTGATGGCTGCAACCAACCGTGAAGATGTGCTTGATAAGGCATTGTTACGGCCCGGCCGGTTTGATCGTATCGTTAATGTACCGTTTCCTGATCTCAAGAGTCGTCGTGAAATTTTAGATGTACATGCAAAGAATTTTAAATTTGATTCATCAGTGGATTTTGATAAAGTAGCCCGAGGAACGCCAGATTTTTCGGGTGCTGATATTGCGAATTTGCTGAATGAGGCGGCAATTATTGCGGCAAAATTGGGTAAAAAGATCATCGATATGCACGATATTGAAGAAGCACGCGATAAGATGATGCTTGGCAAAGAAAGTAAAAGCATTACCCGCACGCTTGAGCAAAAAACAGAGACTGCCTATCATGAGGCAGGCCATGCATTGATGACCTTGTTGAACCCAAAATATGCTGATCCACTCCATAAAATAACGATTGTGCCACGTGGGCGAGCGCTCGGTGTTGCACATACGCTGCCAGAGGGTGATAGGCTGGGCTTTACCAAAGAGCAAATGACTGCACGCATTATGGTTGCTATGGGCGGAAGAGCCGCAGAAGATTTGGTATTTGGTAAGATTGCAACGGGGCCGATGAGTGATTTTGAATCAGCAACGCGTACTGCGCGAGCTATGGTGTGCTACTACGGCATGTCTGAAAAGCTTGGTCCAGTCGTCTATCCACAGGACAGTGAAATTAAGCCATATTCAGAAAAAACAGCCGAGCTGATTGATGATGAAGTACGCCGTATCTTAACGGAAACCCTTGCCAACGCCAAGGCGTTGTTGGCTGAAAATCGTGATAAACTCGAGCTTCTGGCGCAAACATTGCTTGAAAAAGAGACGTTATATGCCGCTGAGATCTATACATTGCTCAGTATAGAGCCGCGTGAACAACATACCCTTATTTAATTAAAGGGGTGGGGTTGAAAAAAGTACGTAAAGCCGTATACTAAACTAGTAAATTCTGTAAAAGAAAAGATTTTCGACGTAAAAGGTAACACACAATGGCACGTATCTGCACAGTTTGTGGCAAGAAGCCACAGGTTGGTAACTTAGTAAGTAATGCAAATAATCGCGTTAAGCGATGGATCTATCCAAACGTTCATACAATGCGCTTTACCCGTCATGGTAATGGCTCATGTGTTGAGCGTGGTAAGGTTTGTACCAAGTGTGTAAAAGCCGGTAAAGTCACAAAAATCGCGTAAATACTATTTATCCCTGTTGAGGTGATATGCCTAATATTGCATCCGCAAAAAAACGTGCAAAACAAGCAATCGTACGTAACGAACGTAACGTAGCACGTAAATCAGCTATCAAGACTGCGTTGAAAAAAGTTCTTGTAGCATTAGATCTAAAAGATATCGAAGCAGCTAAAAAGCACCTTCGTGATGCAGAATCACAAGTTGCACGTGCTAAAGGTAAAGGTGTGATCCACCGCAATACCGCAGCCCGCACTATCGGTCGTTTAGCGACTCGTGTAGCAGCTGTAGCGCGTGACTAGTAAAAGCTAGCGCGAAAAATTTAAGGGAGCCCCTAAACCGGCTCCCTTTTTTTAGTATAAACCGGTCAGCAATACAATGCACAAAAGAATGGTTGCGTAATCGTCCGCTTTTTCAAAAAATTGATACGCTATTGCTTCCGCATCAAAGGTATCTTTTTTAGTTTTAAAGTAATTCATCAAGGCTGCAGCATTCACAGGGCATGTTTTGAGTGCGGTTTCTATGGTTTTTTCATCTTCGTGATCTTTTACAAAAATATCTGGCGTTGACGCAAAAAGATCGTCAGCCTGAGCGCCATGTTTAAGCAATTCTGTTATGATCGATCCATTATTTTCGATGCTAGCGGCAACAATAAGGGGCGATAAGCCCAGTGTATCTTTGATGTTGGGGTCTGCACCTGCTTGCAGAAGTAATTCTGTAGCGGCTTCATTTTTATATTTTGCGGCATAATACAAGGGTGTTCTTCCTTTGGTGTCTTGTATATCTACGTTAACTTTATGTGCAATAATTGATTGTAAAAGTATCGGATGCGTTCTTTTTATATTGCTCAAATAATCAGCGTCAGGAACTTCATCGATATGATCATCTGAAGACCAAGTATTAATGTTTCCCGCTTTGATGGTGCGATGCAGATATGTTTTACCCCCATGATCTTTTTCTTCAAAAAACTTTTTAAAATCAAACGCTGTTGTATTGTCCATGCTTAATAGTTGCAATGACACCAACGTAGTGTTGAGTAATAGTGTATTCCGAACCATAGAATCCCCTCCTATTGATATGGCCTCATTATGAGTGTGCAGTAAAGCATGTGTATGCGTCTACCATTTTGTATGAGCAAATTTCCTGTATACTGTAGATATTGTTTTTTAACACATCGCAAAGGATTAGCAAATGATACACATTTCATCTATCGGAAAAAAAATAATGCTGTATGCACTAGTGGGCAGTGTCATAGTGCCTTACAATAGTCAGGCAATGAACAATGTTAACTCTCAGCTAGCAGCTCCTTTCTTAGGAGCGTTTGCTGGTGCTTTCGCAGCATGTTTTATAGGGCACTATGTATGGCAAAAAAATACAACTCAGATTGCGTATGAAAAAAAAGGACCTGAAAGCAATAGTAACGTGCAAAAAAGCAGCGATTCTTTTGAATCACTTTTGAAAAAAATTAATCAGCATCATGATAAACCAAAGAATTTTTTTACGGGTTACTACTTGGGTGATATTGGATCTTTAAAAGCTGGAGAATCCAAAAACTTAAGCAAAGAAAATTTTTATATTAAAAAACAACAGATCATTTTTGATCATACCAATAAGCATTTTATTGTTCATCCGGACTATGAACAGTATATTGGTTCTGCTGATCTGAATGTTTTACAGCAACAAGGTAAAATTATTCATAATATTTTGCCACTGAATTCAATTGCTGAACGTATTCAAACTTATAGTGGGATTATTGATTTTGATCCAAATACAAACGTTGTAACACCGTTGAAACACATGTTTAAAAATATTGATGGTTCTAAGAAATGCTTTTACGTTCAAAAAGCTCAATCATTAGAACTATAAACATTGGGATTTCTGTGCTTAAAAGAGGGGCAATTATATGCCCCTCTTGTTCAATTTCTGTATGGTAATCGTATTGCTTCTAAGTGCCATTTGTTGAATGTATCGCCAACGTGAAGCAGTCCAAAAGCATGGATTGGATAGCCATAGCCAGTATCTGGTGCAACGGAGAAGGTGATAGCGGCAATATTTTCAAGAAGTTTTGGTGTTTTTTTATGAATACTGTTTTCAATCCAGAGTTTGCCAATACCGGTGTCGTCAGGATGGCTTAACCCGTCGGTATTTAAAATGCGTGCACGCATAGCAGGTTCACCTTGTTGATGTGCGCGAAAAACAGCATGAATCGTATGCGTATCGCTACTCATGTGTTTCAAGACGGCGCGCGTTACCGATTGGCCATAGTTGAACATGGCACCTTGGTAGCCATCACGTGGTGAAAGGGCGAATGGTATTTGTGGATCAACAATAAAATCATTCCACATAAAACCATTGATTGCATCGATAGGTTTATTTTTAAAATACTTTTTAAACTGCACAAGATCAGGTGATTGCACGTGGTTACAGATTGTTTCTTGTGTTAAATCGGTAAGCACCATACCTGCATGATTTGATTGCGTAGCAAGTAATGGGTGTGGATTAAAACCGAGTTCTATGCCCCCATGGCAACACTGCACACAATGATAAGAGCTTTCTTCTTTGGTGCCAAGATATAACACCGCAGGTAATGTGTTATAGAATGCATGTAACTGATTTGCCAGATCTTTGCGTGCAAATTTTGCATCTAATTCTGCTGAAAAGCCATACGAATTGTTGAGTGATATATCTTCATGGTTACCGCGTACCATAAACACACGATTCGGATTTTCATTCTTGAGGCGTAGAATGGTGTACACTACTTCAGCGCCGTACCAACCACGGTCAACATAATCGCCTAAAAAGAGCATGTAAAAGTTATCATCTTTAATTTTGAATGGATTATCAATATCCATATACCCTTTGAGTGTGCAAAATTGAATGAAGCGATTGAGAGCATGAATGTCGCCATGGAGATCCCCATGGATAGCAACCACAGCATTATCGGGAACGATCAATTTTTCTGCATAGGTTTTAAAATCGGCGCATTCTGGTGTAAGTGGATTGTTGTTAACCCATTCTATTTTTTGTAATTGTTTTTGAGCAGTTTCAAAGAACCGTTCTATTTCTGTGATAAAAAGTGCGGCATCTAAGGTGGTTAGATAGCGGTTAGCAGAACGCATTTGAAAGCGTGGTAGCATATTGCATGCCACCTGCCAGTCACGAAAGGTATCATATGCGATTGGTTCTCGAGGGCATGTTATTGCAGATTCTTTTTCCGTAGTTTTGGTATACGGTGTATCGCCGCCGAGTTTTTTGCTTTTCCAGAGAGAGCTTGTCCAATTATTGAGTTGTCGTAATGATGGTTTTTGGTTTTCAGCCACAAGGGTGAGAGTGGCACAAGTGAGAGCGCAAGATACATAGAATGCATAATGATGATACATAATACCTCCATTAATAGGTATACAAAAAGGTGAATGTGAGATTAGTATATGATAAAAACGTGTATTTATGGAAGAGTTATACGTTAGGTTTTTTCGAGAAGGTGCTGCGCGGCACCCCTCCCACCCGCGTAAACTTGCAGTTTAATCGCCAAGACCCAGGCTTCGCGTAAAGCTTCGCCGGGCACAGACGGTTTTAACTCGGCGCAGCCCGCCATAGCCAAAGGCGACGGCGGGGGCATTCGCAGCTAACGCTACTCAACCCACTCAAACAGTGCGACCTAGCTAAGATTTTTTATAAAATTATTAAATGAGTACTTTAGCGCAATTCGAAAGCTAAGCGGGCGCATTGGTATGCGCTGTAGCGACGCGTTTCGAGTTGCTGAGAGGTCCAGGACGCAGTCTTGGCACGGGAGGGCGGAGGCGTCGTGTAACGCCTTCGCGAAAAGAAACCAATGATATTAACAAAAATTGAAGCAATGAATAACACAAAGAAAATAACGATTGATAACGATTACTAAAAAGAAAAATTTTTTAAGAAAAAAATCTTACGCCATCATATTCTCTTTTATCACCTTCTGCTTATACTGCATATCCACTTCCTTCTTATATCCCAGCAAAAACTTCTTTGCAATTTCTACCGATACTAACGATGTACCGGCATGTTCCGCCACAATCACGAGGGTAAATGGCTTTGCATCTTTATATTTAACATGCGCCACAAACCAACCGTGCTCCATATGCTTCTTGTCTTGATTACGCTTGCTCAAATCACTTACCTGTGCGGTACTCGTTTTTGCATAGATTTTCATATCTTTGGTGCGTGCCCGTTGACCGGTACCAGAGAGTACTGCTTCTTCCATCGATTCTTTTAAAAAGGCGAGAGTTTCTGGTTGAATGTTCAGTTGTTCCCGCTCGATAGGTTCCGATTCTAAAAGACGTGGTTTGACCAAATAGCCGGTAAAAATAGCACTAATCATGCGCGCTACTTGCAGCGGTGTTGCAATCACCGGTCCTTGCCCGATCATCACGGAGAGTGTTTCACCTTGCCACCATGCTTCTCCGCGGTGTTCATATTTCCATGCGCGTGAAGGTACAATGCCCTGTTTTTCTGGCAATACGGAGCCTGTTTTGGTACCAAGGCCAAAGGTGCGTGCATAATGTGCAATAACATCGATATCGATTTTGCTGCCGATATCAAAAAAAAGAATGTTACATGATTTCGCAACCGCTTGCAGCGTAGTCAGTTTGCCGTGGCCGCGCCGTTGGTTACACCAATAGTTGCGCCCTTTATAGGTATAGTATCCGCCGCAATACCAGGTTGAGTGCGGACAGATCATTTTATGCTCAAGTGCGGCGCTTGCGGTAATCAATTTAAATACCGAACCGATCGGATAACAGGCTTGCGTAACGCGATTTAAAAACGGCTGATCTTTTTGGAGCACTTGCCACTGTGAGGGGGTAATCTGTTGCAAGAAAATGCAAGGATCAAAAGTAGGGCGGGAGAGTAGCACCCGGATTGCGCCGGTGTCTGGATCCATCACACAGAGTGCGCCGGTATAATCAGCAGGAAAAATATCTTCTGCAATGCGCTGTAATTTACTATCAAGGGTGGTGTATATCGTGTCGCCCGTTTTGCCGGTATCAAGCGTGGTACTGCTGAGCTCTTTGCCTTGTGAATTGACAGTTTTTTGTTTAACACCGTCAATACCCCTCAGATGTTCATGAGCAACCGATTCGAGTCCCATCACACCTTGTTGCTGACTATTCATGTGCCCCAAATAGCCAACGATATGGCACGCATGAGATCCTGCAGGATAATGTCGTTGGAATTCGGTGTCGAAGTTGATGTTTGGATGTACGCCCCACGATTCGGCGATGAAGCATAAGGTTTCATAGGCAATATCCCGCCCGAGCAATAGCTTGTTTCGTTGTTTTTCTGCCCGCATAATGAGTGGCGCGATCGTATCATGCTCTTTACCAAGAACGGTACACAGTTGCCGCAGCATAAGATCTTGCTCTTCAGAGAGCTGCATGTTACCGGTACCTTGCCAGGAGAGCAACACGAGTGGCCGGTTGGTTGCAAGAATTGTGCCGCTGCTATCAACGATGTTACCCCGGAGTGCGGGAACCTTTTCGATACGCAAGAAATTTTTCATGCTCCGTTCTTTAAAATAATGCCACTGTTTAACCTGTAGATAACACAGGCGGCTTATGATTAAAAGCAAAGCCAGCATAACGGCGCGTAGAAAGGGGCTTATTTTTTCAATAACAGAATACGTGTGACTACTCATCATGGTGTTCTGGATCCTTTTTAATCATGGTATGCAACGGGTGAATAGCATCATACATACTGCTTAAATCTTGTACCGTTACATGAGTATAGCGTTCGGTTGTGGTAATAGTCCGGTGGCCAAGCAGCTCTTGAATAGTACGCAGATCCACACCCTGTTTGAGCATATGGGTTGCAAAAGTATGGCGTATTTTATGGGGCGATATTGGCCGTTCTATTTTAAGAAAGCTTCTAAACATCTCAATAATGCGCTGTATGGAACGAGTGGTGAGCTTATCGTTTTTAAAGTTTAAAAATACCGCTTCGTTACTATCTTTGGGGTAGACCCGCTCTTCCTTAAAATAGGCGAGCAACTTTTCTTTTGCCTTATCACCAAAAAGCACCATACGCTCACGTTTACCTTTACCCATGATGCGAATTGTTTTTTCTTGCATGTTCAGATCATTAATACGCATAGATACGAGTTCAGCGCAGCGAATGCCCGTGGCATAGAGTAATTCCAAAATAGCTTTATCGCGTAACGGAAACCGGGATGGTAAATCGGATGACTTTACTGAATCTAAAAGATGCAGCATTTCATCAACGCTTAAATAAACCGGTAGTTTTTTAGGTACGCGCGGGCGTTTTAATTGCAGGTTTAAGTGAGTGCCATGTTTTGCAAGATACTCTTCAAACGAGCGAAAGCAAGAAAATTTGCGTGCAATGCTGCTTGCATCGAGCTTCTTATAAAAAAGCACCATTAAATAGCGCTCAATAATCTGCCGAATGCTTAATTTCTCTTGATCTTCGGTTGGCAGCGTTGTCCAAAAATGGATAAATTGATTCAAATCGCTTGTGTAAGCGCGGACGGTATGCTCGGAAAGGTTCCGCTCAACGGCGAGTGTTAATAAAAATTCTGTTTTTTTTTCTATAAATTCTGCACGCTTCATGATTGATTCCTTTTTGCAGGGCGTTGATTCCCTGCACCCCCATAAAATCAGCTTTTAATTTTTATTTTGCTACATATATTCTTTATTTTTTATCATTATATATGGGTTTTTTTCGCAGGGTATTAGTGTGAATACCCTGCACTGCGCCTTCGCCATAGGCTACGGCGCACATGCCCACTAAAATCCGCCATAGCTTCAGCGACGGCGGAAGCAACCGTTCCTTTGCATCCCTCAGCAATTTAAACGCCGTACTACAGCACATAAGAATGTGCCCGATACGGGCTATAAATTGCGCTAAAGTACTTATATCATTAATTAAAAAAATACCAGCACTATTGTAGCATCGTTCGTGCGAATCAGTCGAGCTTTTTTGTTGTGATCAGTAACTATTGATGTTCGGAGTATCGAATATCATTTTGCAAACCATGCAATGCTTGTTTGGCATGTTCCGTAATGTTGAGCGGTAAAGCGTCAAGAGTAAACCAGCCTATCTCGCTGTGGCGATGGGGCTCTTTGTTAAAAGGAGTGCCGTGCCACTGTTTTGCCATGAAATAAAAACCGATAATATCTTTAGTATTCGTGCCGCCTTTTTTTACCTGCAGCACATGCACTAACGTAAAATCATGCGGATCTACGGTAACCCCAATCTCTTCCTGCGTTTCTCTGATTGCTGCGTGCATGAGTGTTTCATCAGCCTCAAGCAAACCGCCTGGGAAGTTCCAGCATTCTGAAGCCCAATCGGTGTTGCAGCGTTTTATCAGGAGTATCTGATTATCTTTTTTGAGAATAATGCCAACGTAAGCAGGGAGTGTAAACATGCGCAGAATACCTATACGCTATGATTGTGACGAATTAATCGTTATTATAGCTTCGCTTTGCAGAGAGTCAATGTGCGATTGCGTGTAAAACCGAGAAAGAGTACACTTGATGCATCGAGTAGATACATAAAATTCAGGGCTATTATGCGCAAAGTTTTTTGGGAAAATCCGTATCAGCAGACGTTGAACACCACGGTAGCGGCAGTGAATGGTAATGAGCTGCTTTTTAATGAAACGATAGCGTACTCATTTAATGGCGGTCAGGAAAGTGATAAAGCCTGGGTTAACGGTATTCCTATTCTATCATCGCGTATGGAAGGCACCCTTATCTACTATACCTTGCCAGAAGAACATACTCTGAAAGCTGGTGATTCGGTTATTATGACTATCGATTGGCCACGGCGCCATCGCCTTATGCGGTTACACTTTGCCGCTGAATTGGTGCTTGAAATTGTAACCCAGAAATACAAGCTTGAAAAAGTTGGTGCCCATATTGCTGAGCATAAATCTCGCATCGATTTCAAATCTGACACGAGTGTTGCAACGCTACTTCCCGATATTTTAGCTGAATACAATAGTATTATTACGCGCAATCTACCAATAGAGAAGGGTTATTCTGATGAAGCAACGCAACGTCGCTATTGGAAAATTGATGGCTTTGCACAAGTGCCCTGTGGCGGTACGCATGTGAACACAACCGGCGAAGTTGGTTTTGTTACCCTCAAACGTGATCGGCCTGGCAAATCGATAGAGCGGATTGAGATACGATTGATGGAAAGTTGAAAAAAGTGATTTGTTAGAAGTATTTATGATTGATGTGAGTAGGAGCCGGATAATTTCCTGCTCCGTTTTTTTACTGATTTATGCTTGCCCATGTAGGTGTGGGAAGCTCAATATATTCATCTATTGATTCTTCTCGGAGCATATCGGGTGCACGTTCTATAATTGTGCGTATAAGAGAGAGGTCAGTGATTTTGGTGGTACAATGTATTGTGTTATTTTCGATGGTGTACCGTGTATATTCATCAAGTTTTTGCTTGCTTGGCAGTGTTAATGTTGTTTTGTCTGCTTCATGCTTAATGCTATGTTCAGTGTTGCGAGCGGATTCTTTTTCATGAACAAGGATAAACATGGTTTGCGCAATTGGTGTGTTTATGGT
The DNA here is from genome assembly GCA_963704465.1 of uncultured bacterium. Classification (GTDB taxonomy): domain Bacteria; phylum Babelota; class Babeliae; order Babelales; family Vermiphilaceae; genus MFD02979-c4. The sequence continues at coordinate 781,777 of OY969901.1, read as the reverse complement.
GGTGGTGTCAAAACTCTGTTTTAATCGTATAAAAATTGGCCTATAGATTGTTTTAATTGTATCGATACACGTGCCCATGCTGATCTCTTTTTTAAAATCTGGATCGTTATCCTTTTCTTTTGCGCTTAACTGTTGATTTTTGCTGTGTATGCGGTCCACGCGCTGTTGCACATCTTCAATTGAAGTGCGTTTCATCTCTTCTAAAAGCAAAGGAACGGTTGCTGGATACTGTTTTTCAAGTGGAAGCATGGCTATTTGCTGTGTTGGTTTTTGTGATGGCCATACGATATTGGGATCTTTATCAGCACCAAATAATGATGCTACAAATATTATGCTTATGCCGTAAAAAATAATAGTGTTGTTTGCTTTCATTGAAGTCTCCTCAGCCTTTTTTGAATATGTTGAATAACAAAAGTAAGAATAACAAAAATAAATGATTGAACAACATAAGGGGGTTTTTTAGATTTTTTTAAATTCATTCTTTCTTTTTTTCAACATCAAGGGATTTTTTTTGCAAAGGTGTATTGCGACACCTCTGCGCTCACGCACCAGCCTGCCGCTGGACAGCTAAGCAATTTAAACGCTGCATTACAGCACATACGAATGTGCCCAACGCAGGCTATAAATTGCGCCAAAGTACTCATTAAATTATTTTTTTAAATACCTTCGCGCAGGCGACTGAGCGTTTGAGCAGATTCTTATCTGCTGTAATAGCGAACTCGCCGCCTAGGCGATCAAACGGCACGTTTGCACGGCCTGACCGCCGTAGCCTTGCGCGAAGGCTGGTGAAGGCGAAGGTATCGTGCAATACCTTCGCGAAAAATCAATGTGATGTTATGTGAAAGAACAGTATCGAATCTATTCTATAACAATCAAATGGTACATTAATGCATGGAGGTATGAAGGTGTGGGCACTCACATCTTCATGGCAAAATTGTTGTTGACAAAACACCAAACTACCTTCACAATACTGATGATTCAACATAATTTTATAAAGGAGACTGTTATGAATCGTATCTTAGGCATAGCTCTATGTTCATTCGGTGTTTCTGTTTTAGCATCTCAAAATCCTTCATCATCAAACATTTCTGGATCTATAGCTGCCTCAACACCACTGCCAACTGATCCTCTTGAAGTGCCACAAATCAGATCGTGGCTTAAAAAAGCAGAAGAAGAGGCCAAAGAACCTGCAGTTGTAACGCTGATCAAAAATTATGTGGGCCAAGAGCCGTTTCACGAAAATCCTGCTCACCAACGTATGCTCTCTGCGCATCTAGAACAGTTGATGCGTAATCTTAATGATTCTACGGTAACGCACGCTGCAGCATTTTTGAATCTTTGCCAGCAGAAGGGCATCCAGATCGACATTATGGCAAGTGATGATCTTTTCAGGCTTGCATATCATAAACGAACTGCTCTTGAATCTAAGTATAAAAATACCGCGGAAGCATCGCTACGCGTACATGAAACATGGCGCATGCAAAACATTGAAGAGCTCAAAAAACAGATTGAGGCACACAAAAAAACAACGGAAACACAGATTACACAATTAGGCACGATATGCACTGCCATGAAGCAGGCGCATGCACCAGTTGCCAATGCATATACCACGATCATGCAACTGACGCAAACGTTGAATCCACACTATGCACCAGCGTATGCCACCGATACTAAAAAATATTATGCTGATATTGAGCAGGAATTTGTTTTCGTAACTAAGATGCAACAACAAACGGCACTTGCAAATCATCTGCAAGAGCTTACGCAACTACTCACCACTATATCAGTAATGGGTAAAAAACCTGCACCTGCACCATTGTCAGTTGCTCGCAATGCAGACGATAGCGATGCAAACGATAGTGATGATGATAGTTCTGATGACGACGACGACACGGTGCAGCCCAATTCTGCAAGCAGCGCCTCCAAGTTAACAGCTGACGAAGTAGTTAAACTTCTCCAAATAGTATCGCCAAACTTGTTAGTAGTAACAAAAACTACTCCTTCTGAGGCATCAAAAAGAGCAAGAGAAAAATCGTTGAACCTTGACGAAGACTATTCTCGTAATGTAAAAGTAACAATAAATACCAAAAACGATGGAACAAAGCCGCGTAAGGTGTTCGCTGCACCAGCTAGCCAGGTGCAGCCCAGTCCTGCCAGCTCTAGCGCTACAACTGCCATCAACGCAAACGTTGCTCTCGCCAAACAATAATAACAGTGCTACGATTCAGGAATATGCAATGACTGGTACTGAATTAGGCCTTGCGCTTGCATATTCTACATTGCTTGCGGCATTGAGCCCTCGACATGTGCATAATGATTTTCAACCGTCTAATACTTTTTATTTTTCTCAAGGAACTGTTCCAGTGGCCCTTGCGGTGAATGGCACACATATTGCCATTGGCTTAGCACAAAAGAGCAGCCTGACATTTTTTGATTATAATAAAACCGGTCGCGCTGCTCTTGTTGCGTGTGTTACTGATTGTGCAAGTGATGGTGGCATGGCACGTGGAAATATATATTACAAACACGATGGTCCATGCATAGTAAGAGTGAGCCGTAGCGGGCAAGTTGGTTTTGTTGAAAAATCACCACCAGGAAACCCATGGCGTAGAGGATTGGAGTTTGAAACGCATGCGCCTGCCTATTGCCTTGCATACAAAAGCCATAATTGCATATTTCTTGGTTCAGAAAATGATACCATTGGATGTTATGCGGAATATGGCCCTAAACAAGACAAAAAAATATATAAAGGTGACGCATCAGGTAACGTCAATGTACTTGAGATAGTAGATAATACTATGCTCTCGGGCAATAATAATGGCCAGGTGGCTTTAATTGATATTGAATCAGGTGCGCGTATGCTGTTGGGAGAACATGCTGGCCATACCGTTACGTCTTTTGCGAAGCATGATACTCTTCTCTATTCGGGCGGTTCAGATTCTTTGGTGAAGATGTGGGATGTGCGTCTTAAAAAAGCGCTGCATGCGGAGATCAAGATAAAGAGTCCTGTAACGGCAATGATCAGTTTACCAAATGGGTATCTTGCTGTTGGATCTTCTGATGATAATGCCAGCATCAATATCTTTGATATGGGCACTGTTGCGCAAAAACCAGTTACAACGGTGCATGCGGGAAACGGTGTGATACCAGCCAGGGTAACGGCACTTGCAGTAATGGATGATGGTTTTACTTCGGCAAGTAGCGATGGTGTTATAAAAGTATGGAAATAAGATCAAAAATTATGCCGATAGCGTGCGCAACAATTTGTTTGATCTCCACAACCACGATCGCATCAGAGTTTATGGATCTTTTTAACGCTACCGGGACTGAGCAAACCCATATGCTTACCGATCAGATGGATCAAAACATTGGTGTGTGTGTTGCTCAAAAATTGCTTGGCCCTTGTAATGCGGTCGGGCTCGCATCGCATTGCATATTATGTGATCGTACTGATAAAAACTCTCTTATTATTACACACTCTGCGTATCAAGAACTGCTTGCAGCTACTAAAAAGCAGATGGTAGGCATACAAAAAACTACTCATCAGGATCAGCAGCGATTACTTGATGAGCTATACACGTATCTTCAAAAAGGATTACTATCTCAAACATGGAAATCGGCGTTGAAAGCAAAGCATGCAGCAGCTCATTATAAACCACGTATTATTTGGATTGCGCAACAAGTAGGTTATCCACTCCCCACTGAAATCTGCCGTAAAATTTTTGCATATATCGTTGAGAAAGAGTGCGACAATCCATCATCATACCCCTATACAATTTTTAAGGTTGATGCACGAATTATGCTGCGATATGCAGCGGAACTTTATTGCGCCGATCCCACGAATAAAGATCATTATAGAGCGGTAGACAGATGCTATAATGATAAGCCGCATGGTGATCTACCTATCTATGTAAAAGTATTCCAATTTCCTCGTGCGATACGTGAGTGGGAATGGTTTGAATTATTTGTACATGCGTGGCAATGTAAAGAAACAGTGGTATGAGCATGCAAAATCGTGCATGAATATTTAAAAAAAGATACGTGTGAAAAAAAGAATATTAATCTACATCATCATGGCGAATGTGTATGTTTTTGCTATGGATACTGATCCTTCTTATGTATCCACCAGAAGTTTAATGTTTGCGTATGGATATCACTATGTTCAACAACTGCGTGATGATGATACGCATTCAATCTCTCTACCCAAAAAGCAGTTTGAAGCTGCCTATTATGCTGATCTTTTGCCTACTGATATACAGCGCACCATAAAAGAGTTGCTTGGTACTGGTGCATTGCAATCTCGCTGGGCACAATCATACACAGTACAGTCCTGTTTGAAAGTGCCTGATTATGATGCTAAAAAGGAAATGAACCTTGCAAGTTCAAAAGACGGGTTACTTGCCTCCGCGAATGATGCTATTATCCTCTGGAATCCTAAAAAAAGCACAGTGCCGCTCTGTATGTTTGCGTTTGAGCATCCGCTTGAAGCGTATCAATGGCGGCATGCTATAGCCTTTATTGGAGAGAATAGAATTGCAGAGGGTGTGGGCAATGAAATGAGGGTGTGGGATACAGAAAAGCAGATTAGAAGGTCAACATTAAGTATTGAAGGTATGTCATCCATTGCTCACATTGTGTCCAATGGTAAGGGCCTTATATGTGCTGCAAGAATACATGAAAAGCCAAAGTCGTCTGGTGGGTTTAGGCGCATGGTTGCAACGTATAAATTGGTAGTAATAATGTGGAGCTTGAACACGAACGAACATAAAGAAACTGCATATCACGCAAACGCATTAGCATTATCTGATGACGGCAACATTCTTGCGGTTGGGCAGTCAAGTGGTGGTGTGGAGTTGATTGATCTCACTCAGTGGAAAAGCATTGCGATTTATAATGGATGTGGTTATGCATTCGGCATTGATTCATTGGTGTTTATGACGCCAACCATTGTTGCATCGGCATCTTCTGACAAAGGCTCCCTTATTCTGTATGACTATGCAACCACTAAACGCAGCAGCTATGGTATGAGTGGCCGAGTTCTTGATATTAAACGTATTAACAATACTACGTTGGCCATTTTGGCGGGCGAGTATCCGCAAACAATAACCATAAAGATTTTTAACACCACACGTGGTTATGTACATTCCATTCCGGTTTCCTGCAAAAATAAGGAAGCATTTACCACCGTAGGCAACACTATTGCGGTTGGATCCCCTGATGGTACCATTATGCTCTATCGCCCACGACTGCTTGAAATACCAGAAAATAATGATTCTATTCCATTTGCCGCCTATGCATTCGCTGCGATGGATGATACCTATGAAGATAATTGTATTGATGATCCCGATTATAGTGATGATAATGTGTGAGGAGTGTAAGAATGCTCTCTATATTGGTTATTGTGGCGATTGGTTTTATGCAGAGCGCGTATGCAGCAGATGGCCAAAAAATTCCCAAGGAACATACGCTTAATGATGAGCGTATACAGAATGTTGTTGCAAATTCGAAGGAAGGTGGTTACGCAAGCGGTTGTCTGCCACCTTGTTCCAATACAAAGTTATCACGTATTATCATTTGGTATGACCTCAGATATGCAAAACCATTGTGTATTACCCATAAAATATATATTGATTTGCTTGATCCAGTAAGAAAAAGTGATAGATGTGATGCGCCTGGGTTTGATGATTTGCTGCAATACTTGGATGAAGGCTATAGTTATCAAATACGTAAAGCAATACCACGATATTATAAACCGCTTATAAGTTGGGTTTCCAAACAGATAGGCCTTCCGTTGCCCAAAGATTGTTGTGAAAAAATTGTGGCATATATTGATCGTTTACCTGATAGTGCACCATGTGAAATTTTCAAAGCGGAGGCGATGATTATGCTGCGGTATGCGGCGTATGCGTATAATAATAAGTGTGGTAATAGGGAATATGATAAACAATGTTATAAAGTATGTCACCAGTTTCCACCCGCGATTGATGCGCTATGGTAAGGAGCATATGATGGTATGTATTTTTATGGTATTGGTGTTCGGTTTTGCATATAATGCGTATGCAGCGGATGATTTTTTGCAAAAAGAGTTACGCAAGAAGGCTCAATGGTCACAAGCAATCAGTCGCGTGAGTGAGATTATAGAATCGGCCGAAAAAAACACGGTATACACCGAAAATCCGCCAAAAGTAGTGATTACCATAAGCGATACGGATACGGTGACGGTTACCGGCACGATTGCACGCAAGGCCTATGAAATGGCGCACCACAAAAAGAATATGCCACCAGCAGAAGAAGTGATGGCGTTTATGCAACAGTGGAACTATTATATGGGTAGCACTATGGATAAGAAAGATGAGTAAGGTTTTTGTGAAAGATTGAGCTTTGATCAATTTTTTAACATCATAGACAAAAAAGTTGGCGTTTTTATACTTATCTGGACCAAAAATTAATGTGAAGATTCTGCATGAAAAAACTTTTTTTGTCGACTATATTGATGTTTACAATGTCATTGTCTGCGGGTATGTTTGACTGCATGTATAGTAAGTTTACTATTATGGCACGATTGGCATGCACTCCTGTGCGTATGGTCGCAGCACCATTTTTTGAGCTTGAGTTGCCAACAGTAAAGCTTTTGTATGACTTGACAATGCTTGAGCTGTCGCAAAAGAATCGTTTGAAAATGCTTCCTGCGCTGAATTTAGCATCATTTAATGAGTATGCTGCGCGTATCAATTGTGAGCAGACTACCCGTGCCAAATGTAGTGCTGCTATTATTAATCAAGCTGTACAACGCGATGCGTTGAGCTTGTGGGAAAAGATCTTTACCAATCGTCAGCAACAATTAGAAAAAGCTACAGTTATCCTTGCCAAGCAATTTGAAAAGGTATCTTGATGCCAATAAGGCATAAATTTCAACCAAATAAACTTTTTAAACATAGAGTGTGCGTGCTTGTTGTGCTGTGTTTTATAGCAGTAGATGCATCAGATAATATGCGCATTAATTTATCACAGTGTGATAAGCGCTTGGCTGCCATTATACGTGTAGAAGGTAGAGAAGATTTTTTTATTTTCGGTCCCTATTGGCATAATAGTCTCAACCTGATGTATGGTTACCAATTTACTACAAAAGCGATAACCCTTTCACGTAAAACGTATGCCGATTTTCTTTTAGGGACGAAAGCAGCAATTGCAGCAAAAAAATTAGACCATCGCGCGCTTGCAGGGCGTAACATGACTGCTGATGAATATCATGTAATATCTGATGATTTTCATACGTATATGCAAGAACAATTTGATATCCAAACGCAGGCTATAGAACAGCGCAATACACGTGCTTTATGCTATATTATATGGCTTACCAAGCAAATAAACATTTCAATGCCACCTGAACTGCTTAAAAAGATTGCCTCATATACCGCTGAACCAATACAGGATGAAACGCCATATTGCATGGCCCACGCAGAGCTTATGATTATGTTGCGCTATGCAGACACGCTGTCTTATGAATCAGCAATCTATCCTTCACCATCATCAACCGATACAAAAAAACGTATTCGGGTAACACTGCCACAAGAGATCATTGACTTATGGTAAATGATAAAGCCATAACGCCATTTGACTAAAATAGCCGCAATTATACACTAAGATCCGCATTGTTTTTATTATTGTAACATCAGAGGGTGTAGTATGTGTGCAATTACGCGTGGGGCATTATGGGTTGTTGGCTTAACGGTCTTGTGTACAAAAACTCTATTTCTTAATGCGGCCGAAAAAGAAATGCAGGAGGCAATTTATGAATCTGCGTGGCAACATATGGAGCCAGAGCTTGCTGCATGCGAAGATTTAGAATGCATAGAAAATCTTTTGCACTTCAAAGAAAAACAATTAGCGCTGATGACCTTGGTTAAAAGTGGTATGCCGATTGAACAGGTTATAGGCTATATGCAAGAATATTCGCTTATCAAATCCATACATAAGCAATTAATAAAAAAATCGCCAATACAAGAGCATGAAACAAGTCGTCTTGATAAAGATACGGTGTATATGACCCGATCTTTTCTTGAAAAAAGTGGTATTAATCCACATAAGGTTAAGATTACGGGTCGACGTATTTCGAGTAAAGAAGCTTCTCTGGGGCGTGCAAGGGGAGCAGCATTGCGTTCTGTAGCAGAGATACAGTACCCCTCAAAAAAAAGATACGTTCCTTCTGCATGCGTAATTGCGCATGAGGTTACCCATCTTGATGAGGCACATACCTTGAAAAGGCAGTTTGTACAGCGTTTTTCGCAGGCTTCAGAAGTGGATATTTTTCAACATAAAGAAATTGATGCAAATTATTATTTTTCTAAAATGAGTCGCATGCAAGAAATGCAAGCTGATCTATTACCTTTTCTTCGATTTAAAGAACATGTAATAGGGGAACAGCTACTGAAGGTACGGATGCCGGAATGTGAATATTGGTATAAACAAGGAAAGCTCGATACGATGTGGCATCAGCCTGGTAATACTCTTTCAACGCATGCGGGATGCACCGAAGAGCTCCAGTATATTCTCAAAATTAATGATTTACGTCAGCGCGGTGCCGTGCCTTTGTATGAAAAAGAGATGCATAAAAAGGGTAAAAAGGTATCATAATTATGTCTGTATATACATTACCATTGTTCTTCGTATTGTACGTATCTGTTTTTAGCGCATATGATCAACTTACTCATAAAGGGCTTCTTATGCCAATAATGCACAAATTTCAACAAAACAAACTGTGGCGAGATAAACTTCCTGCACGCATGGAAGCAATGGGTTCTATTATTCATATCAAACAACTTGACGATGCAGAATATGATGATCAATTACGGATAAAAATGCTTGAAGAGGCGGATGAAGTTCGTGTGGCTAAAAACAGCACTGAACTCCTTGAAGAGCTTGCAGATGTGTATGAAGTGGTTGACGCGTTGTGTGCACTTCATGGCATCAGTAAGGAGCAACTACTCGCAATTCAAACTAAAAAGCGGGAAGATCGCGGCGGATTTTATGGCAGAAGCTATGTAACTGTTGCAGAACATCCGGCCGGTAGTTTTGGTGAGCACTATTGTAGGGCACAACCAGAGAAGTATCCAGAGATAAAGTAAAATTTTATGTAATGCGCAGGCTTAGTGTTTTAATCGATACCAGAGATAAATTATGCAGTATACGTTTAATGATACCTTCTAACATGCCATTAAAAGTATGTACGGCGTTTTTGGTGCACGATGATGGTGGTGATTTGATGGTTATAAAATAGATTTGATACTATATTTTTGCGTAATATCAATGGAGATTTTCTGCAAAGTAGGATTGCGCCTACTCTGCACTCGCGCACAAACCTGCGGTTTGATCGCTTCCGCCCAGGCTTCGCATGAAGCTACGCCGGGTACAAGCGGCGAGTTCGCTATTACAGCAGATAAGAATCTGCTCAAACGCTCAGTCGCCTGCGCGAGGGTATTTAAAAAATTATTTAATGAGTACTTTGGCGCAGGCAGTACGCCCAACGGGCACCGGTACGGTGCCGTAGGCAGGGTATGCTGGCCGCTTTAGGGGTCCAGAGGAAAGCTGGTGCGCGAGTGCAGAGTAGGCGCAATCCTACTTTGCAAAAGGAATCCACTGATATGCAACAAGAAAAAAAGAATATACGTGCACATAAAAAATGTATGATCTATTCTCAAGAATTGAATCGAAGATCGTCTTTTATGATTGGGCTTATTTGCAAGCATTCACTTCCGCCTATTGGTCAATAGAAGATGACCTTGATGCATCACGCCATGTGGCATTTTTGAAGCTACTGTATGAGATAAAAATATGAGCAACAGCATGAAAAAAATATTAATTGTAGGTGGGCCTGGCTCAGGGAAAACCTTTTGTGCCATGAAGCTGTCAGAGAAACTCAAGATTCCTGTATACCACCTTGACCATTATTATTACAAACCAAATTGGGTAGTAGTTGACCGTGCAGAGTTTATTGCTATACAACGCAACATTATACAGAAAGATGCATGGATTATAGATGGTAACTCTTTAACCACGCTATCAGAAAGGCTTGATAAAGCTGATGCGATTATATTTTTAGACATACCGCGATATCAACGTGTTAAAAGAATCTTATGGCGTAACTGTGTGCTTAATAAGCCCAGTGATCTTCCACCCGGTTGTACTTTTTCATTAACTCAATTTCTAATGTTTCTTAAAAACAATGTATGGGCCTTTGATACACAAAGAAGAGATAAGATTTTGCATAGTATAGCTGAGCACCCGCGGGTAAAATTTTTTCATATATTGTCATCAAAAGAGCTGGATAATTTTTTAGCAACAAAATTATAAAATCAAAAACGAGTTATATCGAAAAGAAATTTTCTTGATATCTAACGCTGAAATGGGCCTATAAAGCAACGTGTTTCCGATTTCCTTATTTCCAATTGTGTGTATAATGTTTTTAGATATAACATTTTAAACGAGGAATTTTATAATGCAAAAATCACATTCAATGATACTTTTATATACAATGGTGCTTGCAATGCACGCAGTTGTTTTACAAGCAGATCGAATCAATCACTATGGTCCAGCACGAGAAATATTTGTCTATGCTTTGGATTCATTTGTTAAACATAGAAGTCCTCAGGGTATAGAAAAAATGACTGAACAAATGCTTACGTTAAGAAAAAAAGATGGCACCATCAATCTGGATGGCCGTACATCTGATCATATTAGATATGTACACGAACGGTACAGAAAAGAAAACGATGAAGATGCGGTATGTTTTATGGCACCGTTTTTATTTGCAAGTGGCAGATCGTTTATACATAATTTGGGCCAAAGCAGAGAATCGTATGAATGGGCAACAAAAAAAACTAAAGAGCCTTCTGCAAGTTATATTGCAATGCGCCGCAGTCAGATGGAAGATGCTCAATGGGATATGAATGCCGCTTTGAGGGGAAGAAGAATTATAACCCAAGATATTATATTCATTAAACTGAATTATTTAAAAGAATCATTTCCTTATCTTCAGAAAGAGATCCAGGCAAAAATTCTAGAAGAAGCAGAAGCGAGTTTCAGTGCTGATTGTACATCAAAATCAATGCCGTCCTATTATAGCCAATGTCCATGTGAAGATTTTTATGAAAAGTTAATAATTATGAGAGAAGCGCATAAGGATTTCAAAGAAAAACATGCTGCAGAGCAGGGTATTGAGGGTTCTGGTGCGGTGCCAGTAGAAGCAGGAGTAACTTCTGATTCAGTGTCCGTTTCGAGTGAATCTACGTCGCAAAGTAATGGTTAATAAAGAACAAGGGAATTATATGAAAAATATACGCATCATCGCAGCATCGTTATGCACAATGGTTATTGTAGTACACGCAGATAAAGGTTGCCAGTATCCAACGAATGAAGATTTTATCTATAATTTACGTCCATTTGTTGAGGAAGGTAACACTAAAGGTATAGCAGAGCTTACGGTACAATTGAGTACCTTAAAGAAAACGAAAAGTGTTTTCGATTTTGATGCATGTACAAAAAATTATGTGGATAGAGTATATCGAAATATTGTAGATAATAGAGACGAAAAATCACTCAAATTGATTGCACCGTTCATGCTAGAATATGGCCAAAAGTTTCTAGAAGCTCCTGTAGATGCATTTTATAAGAGACAGATCATGCGTGCACGATGGGAAGTGAACACTGCTTCTCAAGTGCCAGGTGTGATGGTTACAGAGATCAAAAGAAATAAAGCACATAAGATCGCAAGAGCGTGGCCATTGCTACCGCATGCTACGCAAAAAAGAATCAAAGAAGAAGCAAAACAATATTACGCCGATAATTGTGGCAAAGTATATTCAGATGATTGTCATGATTTTCGATTGAAATTAGAATTTATAGATTCTCTCCACTATGCATTTAAAAAAATGTGCAAAATAATGCCACAAGAATTAAAAGAGCTAGAAGCTGAAAAACAAGCAGCATTGAAAGAACAGTTAGCAGCATATGAAAAAGCGTTGTCTGAACAGTCTAAACAAGCAGAAGCTGAACAACAATCTGAGGTAGTAGCTGATAATGTTACTAACAGTGGTGAACAAGCGGCTGCTCTCGCTGAATCGGCTCCAGCGGCATCTGAAGTTTCAACAAACGAGTAAACATCATGAAAAAAATTGGTCTTCTTGGCTCAACCCGGTGAAGCTGCAGCTGCGAAGTAGCAGTTGATTTTGTGTTAAATGAGGAATGGTGACAGTGATTCAAGAAAGGGTTAATAAGCTATGCTTATACATGATGATGAAATAATAGATCAACTTGACGATGCAGGTGCAATTCTAGGGCCCGTTTCGCGTGCTCAACTTTTGGCTACCGGATCAAAAAACTATCGCCTTGCCTCCGCGTTGTTACGGACTCCTGATGGCAATTTTATTATGTTCCGCCGAGCATATCATAAAAAAGTATTCCCCGGCCTCTTTGGTGCCGTGGGTGGATGCGTGCAATCCGGTGAATCTTATGAGCAAGGTTTTATGCGTGAAGTGCTCGAAGAAGTAGGGCTTGATGTGCGCACGTGTGAGTGGAAGTTCATTGGGTATACCACGCCAAAAGATGATAATACATACGGGCATGTTGGATTATATGAAGTTACCTGCGATTCTATTAATTCCTATAACACAGATGATTTTGCTGAATGCCGTATTTTTACGTTCGATGAGCTTCAAAAATGGTGTCATGAAAATAAAGAAGTGACCCATAATATGCCGATCATATTTAAGAAATTTTATGAAGGCAAGCCTTGATAAAACAACTAATTTTACTCTCTGTGAGTTTACACATAACACCATTAGCTGCTATGGGCCTTGTACCCAAGCTTACCCATTTAGCTCAACGCGCAGTTAAGTGCATTGTAATGTGCAGCGCAAGCACTTTAGTATATACCACCTTTCAAAAATATCCTGCAAAGGCAGAAGAAAAATCACCGACAGAGCTTGAAAAATTTACGCAGAAATTTGCACCACCAAAAGAGATACAAGAAACTATTGAACAGAACAAGCATCTAATTGATCATCGACTCAAAGTGCAACGTATTCCGGGATCGCAGCCTTCTGTTTTTCTTAAGCGTGTAGATGCGAATCCAAGAGAACAGGAGCTCCCTTTATATCGTATTATAAACAGAGAGCGTCTGAACAAATGTATCAAAGCAAATAATCTTACTACCGTATCAGTCCCCAAAAAGTATATTTATAAATTAGATGGTCAATGGGAAGTTTTCACAGAAGATGCAGGTGCTGATAAAGATTATTTATCTAGACAGACATTGACTGTAAAAGAAGCCCAAGAGATGGCTCTGTTGGCAAAAGAAACAGGCTACAGAGATTGGTCAAATCATAATGTTTTAAGAAATAAAGAGAGCGATAATTTAGTTATTATAGATACGGAGAATCGAGCGTTTGGCCAGTCTCCATATATAAACAAAGCTCAGTATATTCAGCGTATGTGTTATCGTTTAAATATATCAATTGATTTGATGAATGAAGAAGCAAAAGAGTGGTGCTTCAATTACCAGAATTATTTGGAAAAAAAACCAGAAGGTCAGGAAATCTGTACACCATTACCAAGATCTACAAAATATGATGATTTCAATATTGATTTTAGTAAGGTTGTGCATGAATTTAAACGAACTAAAAAATACAATGATTTAGTAGAATCGTTTGATAAAAAGTGCATTGATTATCATTTTGACAATATGATTCCTTGTAACCGTATCATTAAGAATTTAGAAAAATTATCTCATAAGCTTGCAACAGAACATCAAGTGCATATGAACGACTTAGTGGGTAAACGCAAGGAATCAGTTGATTTTTGGAAATCAAAAAAAGATTAAACTTCTAGGTGAGGTCATGTATTGATCTATTGATTGCGCGGTATGAAATCGAGAAAATGCTTAAGTAATAACTTGAAAATTTATGATTACCTAGGGTTATAGCTTGTCTATTATGTTTTCATGGTAGCTTTTTTTAAAAATGTCAATTTGCAACCCTTAATTGCCTTTTGCGTCAATTATTATATACTCAAAGGTATCTTGAAATATATTTGGGAGGTAAAAGTTATGTTATTTATGTCCGTTTTGACGGTCATTTTCATGTTACCAGTGCAGTTATTTCCTTGTGAATGCATGAATAAAATATGTGATTGGATACCTCAATCTGAAAATCGTTTTCATCAAAAAAAGGCTACTGAAAATCCTTTGATTTTTGGAGCCCAAGGTCCATATTTTGTACATGATCAGGTAAAAGCTACCTATAATGAGCATCTTTGTGAAGTAAATACGGAAGAATATAAAAGCTTCCTGAAAGCGGTGAAGAGGTCGATACAAAAGCGGCTTAAAGAGATACCTTTGATATCAAAAGTAAACTTAGAACGATTCGAAAAGCAATATACTCATGAGTTGGGTACTTTAGAAATTGCGGTAAACGATTCAACTAAAAAAGAGTTTATACCATCACTATACAACGCAGTAATTCAAGGGATTGGTTTTGAAAAACAAGAAATAGCGCAACGTTTAGTAGATAAAGCTAAGGCTACTCAAAAACTTCAGTTGTATGAACAACAGTTTTCACAATGGTCAGATCAAATAGATGCCTATAATGCCAGAGCAGCTTTAAAGGCTCGTATTAAACGGATAAATAATACATTAAATTATGATAAGAATAATGCAGCATTGCTTCTGGGTAAGCATTATCATGATAATGGACAACCTCACCACTACGTTGGGTTTCCGGTTCAATTACCCGATGATGTAATTCATCGTATAGGTAGCTATATGGAACCAGATACTATGCAGGTGAGTGAAAAGGAGATTGTAAGGCACGCTAAATGGGGATCTCGTTTTGAGGGAGAAGATAGATTGCCTTATCAAGGAATGTGTGGGCATGAGAATCCTAATGACGATAGAGTAAAAACTATTACTGTAAAAGGTGAAAATTCTATGCCCGTAGAGCTCGCTCCATGGAGTGAGTTAGGTTTTATTTTAGGTACCCACGATCATTATAAGGATCAATACAGTAAAGGGTATATACATTTTAAACCAGGTAAATACTGGAAAGATAATCATTATATGAATGATAAGTATAGGTTACGTGATAAGTATACCAGTACGTACCCTGGTGTTCATGCCACATATACGCGATGGCGCCCAAAATATGGTCCAACATTATATCACTTTGATGATCGGGCATTTAAGGAAGATAAAAAGTTGCGTGAGAAGAAAGCGTTATAATTAAAAATTATCATTCCGTTTTTTTCTGCAAATTTTACGGTCTTTTGTTGACGTCAATATCATGCCATATTGGTAAAAAATCAGCGAGCTCTTTGAGCCAGTATGCTTCATCCTGCGCATTGCCCTTTTTGCGTGATTCTAAGAGCATTATAGCTTTTCTCAAGATATAATCAGCTGCGCCGCCAACCAGAGGGTTTTGCACATTATTCATGGTGGCATAGCTTTCAGCGGTTAGTGTGGCCAGTTCGGCATCAACATTGAAGAGCTCTGCGAAATCTAAAGAATAGGGGGCAATACCCACATCAGAAAAATCAAAAACGCCGGTGATTTGCCCGGTAGCAGCATTGAATGCAGTGTTGTCACCATTAACGTCTTGGTGGCAAAAAACGAGGCCATTTTCTTTGCTGAGATCATTTCTCGCCGGCAATGGCTTCTTGTACCATCTTGCTAACATCTGCAGACTGGTTATTCAGGATGAGTGAAATAGAATTTGAAAAAACACATCGCGATACGTCATTTCTACTACCGTGACATCGAATAGTTGTTCAGACAATTAACGCTCAACTATACTTTTATAGTATAATTAAGCATTAATAAGGATTCATAAATGGTTATTATTTTTCATGTATTGCTTATACTTGCTTTTACCTCTATTTATACATCAGATCCTATTCCATCATTGCACACATTAAGTACTAATACAGTACTTAAAACATGGGAACAATCCAATAACATTTCTAAGCTTAATGAGTTTGAAAAATTGCCATCTGAAATGCAGGAACAATTAAAATCAAAATTGATGCCTACCATCCGCCGTTTTTTTCTTTCCGCAGCAATATGGCTGAGCAAACCTGAAAACATAGATATTAAAATTAATATTCCTGAACAAAATGATATTCTAGATACTACATACAGTGGTGATGGAACACGTATTTTGATGCAAACCAAAAAAAGAGAGACCGATGCCATAAATATGATGCTGGCTATTTGCAATTGGAGTGTACCACCAAGTTCTATTCAATATACATTCGATCTAGCTAGTTGTGGTGCGCTGAGTGGAAATGGTAAAGCATGTGCCGTATACAATAAAAAAAATAAAACTATTGATTTATATGCAATTAAAACTGATAAAGCTCCTACAAAAATACCCGATACTAACAATTACATAAAGCTTCCCAAGCTTGCAAAAACAGAAGATGTAGAGCGTATTTTGTTGAATCATAGGAATACACTATGTATTGTTACTATTAAGGACAATGCTGCACCTGAGAAATATAATCTCATAATATATGATCAGTTAAAAGATGAACCATTTAGCATCAAAGATGTAACTGATTTTGAGATTAATACGACTTTTGATACATTATTGATTATGCAAAATAAAACATACTCTATATGGAAAGCAAATAACCAAACTAATAGATTATTTGAAAAGCTTTGGCAAATAACCAATGAAAACCTTTCCTTCGCACGGCTTAGTGTAGACGGTGCCCTCTGCTGTATAGGAACCTTGGCAGATCAAGGCACTGAAGTTAGCGGAATGGGTTATCAGCTAACTATAAAAAATAGTATTGATGGGGCTGAAGTGAGAACAAACTTTGGCAGTTCAATAAAACGTTTCAAAGATTGCAAATTTTTATCCCAGGAATATATAGTATTCAAAACATCCGCACCTTTGTTCTTTCGCAATGAAGAGTTTATTTATAATGTGCCTTCTTGGAAATATGAAGAATCGGTACCTTTTTTAATGCCGGGAACCATCACAAATTTTATTCTGTGGAATGAATGGAGAGAAAATTTTAACAAGCATAAACTTTTCATAACTATTTTTGGTGAAAACTATCTCGGCTCCATGTCAAACCAATATTTGCATGATTTCGAACATAAACCACTAGACTTCCACGCTCAACCCATAGGTCTTTATTATGAAATATCGGAAGAGAAAATATTTGAGAAAGGGTATCTAGATGATAAAGTGCCCATAATTAATAATTTAAATTGCTATTATATGAACTATGCACAAACAATGTTTATAGTCAAAAATCAAGATACAAATGACTATTATATTAGATTTAATAAATTTGCTGGCAATTTTACAGATCAACTTAAAAATGTTGAAAAAATAAACTTAAAAAGCGCCCTTATATTGCATAAAATTATTACCAATCCCACCTTAAAAGCTTCTTTGACTCTACATGATTGGGCCATGCTGATAAAACAAGCAGACATCATTAAAACCTTTATGTATAGCATTCCTCGGTTTATAAAAGCATATATTTTCGAATCACACGAACGGTTTAAACTAGAAAAAAAACTACATGCAATACGTGACTTACGTTTGTTAACGAAAAAACCAAGAAATACACTTTTTTCCGAATTAGCTCAGCAAACAAAGATTAACGAACAAAAATTTAATGAATTACGTATAAAAAATACAGAAACTTCAAAAATAGAACAATTGGAATTGGATAAGCCTATGAATCAACCAGTAATACAACAAGTACCAAAAATAATAGAAAAACAACCAATAAAACCACCGTTTTCTGAGCCTGCACATTTACCTTCTCGCTGGCAAAGACTTAAATATTGGTTTTTGTATTATTGGGACAAATTAGTATTTCTAATGTTTCCTGAAGATAGGATAAGGTCTCTTCGTTATCGTGCAAGAGCGTCATGACAGATACACTGTTTCATAATTAAAAACCTCATGCCATATTGGCAAAAAATCAGCGAGCTCTTTGAGCCAGTATGCTTCATCCTGCGCGATGCCCTTTTTGCGTGCTTCTAAGAGCATTATAGCTTTTCTCAAGATGTAATCAGCTGCGCCGCCAACCAGAGGGTTTTGCACATTATTCATGGTGGCATAGCTTTCAGCGGTTAGTGTGGCCAGTTCGGCATCAACATTGAAGAGCTCTGCGAAATCCAAAGAATAGGGGGCAATACCCACATCAGAAAAATCAAAAACGCCGGTTATTTGCCCGGTAGCAGCATTGAATGCGGTGTTATCACCATTAACGTCTTGGTGGCAAAAAACGAGGTTCTCTTTTTTACTCAGCTCTGTGCGTGCGTGAGCGATAGCCTCCTGAATCATAGTTGCAATTTCTACCGGCAGTGTGCTCAATAGATTGGATTCTATCTCGTTGAACGGGCGGACAATATACGTATATCCCCATGCCAACGCCTGCTTAATGCTGACTTCACGGTGCAGCTGCGTAAAAAACTGGGCCAATGTTGCGGCAATCTGCTGACGAACGGCAGGGGTGAGCCCAGCGTATATCTGTGTATCCAAATGAATGCCGGGTATTTTGCGATAGCCTACAAAGGCAGTATGAGAGCCAGAATACTGATAGTGCGGAATGGGTAAAGTAATATGGTTCTTCAGATACTCCAAAAGCCGTTTTTCCCGTTCTAATACCATTTTCATGAAAATTTGATTAAAGCATTTGCGCAATTTTAAAAAAATGAAAAATCGCTATCTTTATTTGAGAGTTTAATCAAAAAGGATAGTGATGAGCGTTACGATAAGAAAAGACATTCCAGCCGATGAAATTTATAAAAAAGCACGCATAGAAAAACGAGCAAAGGTGCGTAGTAGAATGCTTGGCATAGCGGCAATTCTTGAGGGGCGAAAACGAAGTGATGCCGCAAAGGTTGTTGGTGTAACAATCAACGTAATGCGCATTTGGGTACGTAGATTCAATGAGCAGGGACTTGATGGTTTGGAAGGGAAAAAATATCCAGGTTGCCCACCAACATGGACTAAGGATCACGAGACTTTTTTGAAAGACAAAGTTGCATCTGGAGCTGTTTTTGAAAGAGATAAGCGAGTTACATATCGCCTAGAGGATTTTCAATCTGCGATCGCAGAACAATTTGGTACTACTTTTGGGATATCAACTATATGGTACAAATTAAAACAAATGGGATTGTCATGGATTACGCCTCGTCAACAACATCCAAAAAGTGACCCTATAGCACAAGAAGAATTTAAAAAAAAACCAAAGACGATCTAGAAAAAATTAAATCACAATATCCCGAGAAGAAAATAGAAGTCTGGCTACAAGATGAAGCACGCGTTGGCCAGCACGGTACGCTAACGCGCATTTGGGCAGAAACAGGAACACGGCCCCGCGTGTTGCAAGATTTTCGCTTCGAATCAGCATATATTTTTGGTGCAATATGCCCCGCAGAGCAAAAATCATCAGCTTTAATTTTTACATCAGTTGGAGCTGAAGAGATGAGTCTTCATTTAAAAGAAGTTAGTAAAACAGCTAACGAAAGCACTCATATTGTTATGATTATGGATCGCGCGCCTTGGCACAGATCGGTTATTGTCCCTGAAAATATGACCATTATTTTTTTGCCGCCCTATTCGCCTGAGCTAAATCCAGTGGAACAAGTTTGGGATTATCTACGCTCAAATTACTTTTCAAATTGTTGCTATGAAACCATAGAAAGCGTCTTT
This sequence comes from uncultured bacterium, assembly GCA_963704465.1. Lineage (GTDB taxonomy): Bacteria > Babelota > Babeliae > Babelales > Vermiphilaceae > MFD02979-c4. The sequence continues at coordinate 762,041 of OY969901.1, read as the reverse complement.
GATGCTTGTTGCGAGGCTTGGGAGCTTTTTTCCAGTCAACTTGAATTGATTACGTCAATTGGAACAAGGTCATGGTTTAACTAAAAGTTAACGAAATTGGTATAAGTTAGCTATCGAACCTTCTGTTCTCGGGAAACGAAAGATCCACGCCCCGTTTATTTCCGCTACTAAATGATCCCACCCGGTCTCAATAATAGTGATCGAGTTAATAGCCAAATCAGGAATTTCACGATTTAAAACTTCAGAGACTGCTGCGGCAGTATATGCGGTGATGACGGTTTTAGACTTGGTCATTATTAGATCTTTCACATTGTTCATGAGTATCATCATGATAATGAGGATCTTGTATGCTGTCTACAAGAGACTAGGCGTGATTCAGTAGCTTTTTGCGCTGCATGCGGTAGAATAATTTTCATCTATCAAACAATCAAATGCTGGTTTTATCATGTCTATGCTTTCGGTGCAGAATCTTTCAAAATCATTCTCTCATGGTCTGTGGCCTTTTTCAAAACGTTCTACCGTGGATATCGTTAAAGGTATTTCTTTTGCGGTGCAACCGGGGGAAATTGTTGGTTTTTTGGGGCCCAATGGTGCCGGAAAAACAACTACGATACAGATGCTTTTAGGAAGCATGACTCCAACGGCGGGAACCATCTCTTATTTTGATATGCCCTTTAATGCTGCAAACAGAACCAAAATTTTAAGCAAAATTGGCTATGCGAGTGGATATGAAAAGCTCCCCGCGCGGCTCACGGTGTGGGAAAACTTAGATATTATAGGCCGGATTTATGGCTTTTCATATGCCGAACGGCAACAGCGCATTACCGAAATGCTTGAAGCGTTTAGTATGAGCCATGTGCGTAACCGCGAAACCGGATCACTTTCTGCAGGGCAAGCAACGCGCGTTATGCTTGCAAAAGCTTTTTTTGCACGGCCATCCCTCGTGCTCCTCGATGAACCGACGGCATCGCTTGATCCTGATGCAGCACAAGAGGTGCGAAACTTTATTATGCAAGAACAACGTGAGCGTAACACCGCACTTTTTATTACCTCGCACAATATGGCGGAAGTGAGCGAACTGTGTGATCGGGTGCTCGTGCTTAAGCAGGGTTCCATTATTGCCAATGCAACGCCAGAAGAACTTGCACAGTCAGTGGCGCAAGCACGTCTGCATCTGACCATTGAGCAGGGGTTACATGAACTTATCCCGTACCTTGATGCGCGTGCGATGCCATATACCGTTCGTGCGCATGAGGTTGAGCTGTTGATTGATGAGCATGCGATTGCGCCGTTTTTAGTATCGTTGGTGCAGCGCAACATTATCTATACCTCTATTGCTATTGATAAACCAACGCTCGAAGACTATTTTTTAACTATTGCAAAAAACTAGGGAATATCATGCCAGCCATTCATGCACTTTTTGCACTCACCATGCGTCATCTGCGATTATTAAAGCGTGACGTTAATCTTATTATGTCTACCTTGTATTGGCCGCTGCTTGATGTGTTGATTTGGGGCTTCTTAGGTTCTTACATGCAACAGGCGCAGGTATCGGCACATCATAATTACGTAATCGTTTCGCTCTTGGGTATTGTGTTGTGGCGGACCACGTCGAGCGCTGCGATTGTAACGGCACGTGGGTTTGTGGAAGAGTTATGGTCAAACAATTTGATCAATCTCATATCACTGCCGCTTACGCTTCCCGCATGGATAACCGGTATTATGGTATACAGTGCCGTGATGAGTTGCTTTACTGCAATCTATTGCATGCTTTTGATTATGCTTATTTACGGCATTAATCCAGCACTGCTGATAGGTCATGTTATTATGTTTGTGCCGCCACTCTTTCTCTGTGGTTTGGCAATCGGTATGTTTTGCTTGACCATTATTGCGTACTGCGGCAAGCGTGCTGAAGAGCTTTACTATGTGTTTGCATGGTTCTTTGCGCCGTTTAGCACTGCTTTTTATCCGCGAGAAATATTGCCCCATTGGGCGCAAATGATTAGCGATTGTTTACCGATGAGTTATATTTTTACCGGTATGCGCGCATCATTAATGCATAATGCTGATCCAATGCCTTTTATTCTCCAAGGGTATGCTATGGCGATTGGCTATTTATGTGTTGCTATCATCTGTTTTGGATGTGCATTCAAGAGTAGTAAGAAGAGGGGGCTAGCAAGGTTAGCAGATTAGCAACAGTCGACAGCTTTTTACTATTTCCCTTTTATATTTGTTGTTATCTTTTTTTAGTTTATCATTGGATTCTTTTTGCAAAGTGGGATTGCGCCCACTCTGCACTCGCGCACAAACCTGCGGTTTGATTGCTTAAGCAATTTAAACGCTGCACTACCGCATATAAGAATATGCTCGATGCAGGCTATAAATTGCGCCAAAGTACTCATTTAATTAATTTTGTAAAAAGTCTTAGCTAGGTCGCACTGTTTGAGTGGGTTGACCCGCCAAGGCCAAAGGCGACGGCGGGGAGTGCCCCGAGTTTGACCGTTCTGGGCAGTCAAGCAGCATGCTTGCACGGGAGGGCGGAGGCATCGTGCAATGCCTTCGCGAAAAAAACAAATGATTTTAAGAAAAAGGCAAGAATCGAAGTAATAAATAAAACCAACGAAGTGTAAAAAAGGAAGCGCTTAATGGTGGGCTTTTAAAGGGTACTCATACCCATTAAGCCACAGCGGCAGCGTCATTAGCGTTATTCTAGATCATACAACTTACACCGACGCCACACTGATGAGCGATCAACGTTCAGGAATTTGGCAATATCGCTTTGGTTTTTAAATTTGCGCCAGAGCATGATCATAATCTTGCGATCGCGCAGTGCTCTTTTGCCGAGTAGTTTTGCCTGCATTAAATCGGGATCGGTGATTGCATAGGCTGGGTTAAACTGCGGTTCTTCGGGCAGTTGCTTCTTTTTCGATTTACTGACCATTATCTGCTGCACCCGATATTTGAGTGATTCAAGCGAATCAGGGCGCACATTACTTACTTTTTCTTTATCTTTATCCGAAAGAGTAATCAGTTCTTGCAGCGTATCGTCAGTGAGCACTTGTGATGAGTAACCATCAACCAATGTTTTGAGTTCTTCTTCAGGTATGGTAATCAGTGATGGCATTCTGATCTTGCTCGTATGGAGCTCTTCATAGAGACTGCGTGAAAACTTGCCTTCTTGCACGAGCGTTAACAGATCACGATCGGTGGAACATACGATACGTGCAGCGCTTGGTATCTTACGATCGCTTTTATACATTCTGAAAACGCCGTACTTAATAAAATCGGCAAGATAACTTTGGGTTTCTAAATCTAAATAATGAATATTACGTATAAAAATGGTTGATTCATTACCACATTGCGCCAGCAGCGGTTGTTGATCGATCTTAGATTCAGCGAGTAAAGGATTGATGCCAAAAAGCCGTATGGCCATGTTACTATCGGTGATCGATTTTTCAAGCACAATAGTATGCAGCGATTCCCGCATGCTGACCACATGCAGCAGTTGCACAATGCCTTCAAGATCTTCGTGTGGTGCATCAACCAATATTGCTTTTGTGCTGAGCGCTGCTTTTAAAAGTTCTATTTTAAACTGTAAAAATACGGGGCCACTGCTTGGTATCAAAGTGCTAATGAGGCGCCCTGATCTGGTTGTTTCTAGATACAAGAGATAATCCCAATCGCTTGGATCTTTAAGCTGGTTGCTATGGCGCATTACAATGTCAGAAACGGTTGGGTGTGCAACGGTAATAACAATCATCTGTTTTTCAAGATGTGGCATGCCATGTACCACGAGTGAATTGCCGTTTATATCGGTGATAAAATCTTGGTAGGGGAGCTTATATTCTTCTACAAAGGTAACGATGCGTTTGAAGGTGTTTACAATAGGGTGCCCATCAAATGTGTTGAGGTTAATGGCAATCATTTCTTTAGCCGCAGCATTTGCAGGGGTAAAAAAGCGATTTTGATAGGTAATCACCCCAATCTGATTATGATTATTGTTACGCACAAAAGAACGGATACTCTCTTTGAATTGATCAATCTCATTGATTTTTTCATAAAGCGTGTTTTTAAGTTGTTGCTCACGCGCAATCAAAAGCTCTAAGTTTTTGTTTTTGATGATATTCATGATGGCGCTGAGATACGTAGCAAATACGATCATCTCATCACGCTCAAGATTGGTGTAAAAAAGGTTGTTGCCGCTGCGCGCGTGCCGCTCAATAATAATATATCCCGTGAGTGTTTGCGATTCAAACAATGGCAAGAAAAGATCCGCACCGAGTGCATCAAGAAACTGCAACAACGTTGTTTGCGTATCGGTAGGGTTATAAAAGTTGGTAAATGCGATCTCATCATGCATTAACACCGGTGATTCTTTGAGTGCATTGAGCAAGGCATTTTGATGCGTGGCCAAAAAGGCTTCAACAATAGCGCTTGGTTCCATAGAAACGGGATTGGGGTGTTCTAATTCATCATCACCGTTATTTGTATCGATTTTTCTTAAAAAGAGCTTTGTTTTATTAAATGGCACCTTCAGCGTATCTTTAAAAAATATTTGTGTGATATGGCTGAGCTCTTCGAGCGTGGTTACGGTGGAGAGCCTATTTAACGTATTTTTAAAATCATGCACAAAGGTTAACTTTGCATCGGGATGCGGCGCCGGAGATTTGAAGGTTAAAAAGCGGAGGCCGATTAATTTTTTAGCACAAAAATAAAATGCGGCTGTCGAAAACATAACTGAAATACAACTAAAAGAAAAGCTATTCACTAAAAAGTCATGCTTGTAAAAACCCATTTGTGGTGCCGTTTGAATAAAATCACTCACCATTTTGGGGGCCAGAAGCCACTTAATGAGTACCATGACTTGCTGTTTTAAAATAAGCGGCAGATCCTTTTGCCGTGCATGGCGCCATGCAGTAATAAGGTTTGGTAAAAGTAAAATAAAGAGACAATATAATGGAATGATAGTTTCAATAGTATATTCGATTGTCATACGTTCTGCGTTTGATGTGCAATTAAAATGAGTAGATGCAATCAACATAAAAAAAATACAAAACGTTGTACTAATACAAAGTAGTATTTTTTGTATTAAAGAAAATTTTGCAGTGCGATTGACTAAACTTTCTACCAAAAAGCCCATTGATTGGTATTGTAATGCGCTGACTCCCCAAGCAATCCGGATGAAAAATATTACTATACGGCTATCAAATGCTGGAAAAAATAACTTGCGAGAGAGTACAATAACCCATGTAAAATCTGATAGTGTGCTTGCTAAAGTTACAAAACCCAAAAATAAAAGCGGTTGGTTTATTTTTTCAACGTGAAGAGTTGTTTTGATCAAATAGGCAAATAAAATTATTTTTAAAACAACCGCTAAAAGATAAACAGCAAACAGTACGGGGTTGCTGCCAAGAAAACTATCAATAATACTCAATAAAAATATCATTTTCTTGCTATGCCTTTAAGAGACGTTTATACTTTTAGTGTCCATTTAACATTTGAGCGTAATTAAATCGCCTTCTAAAGGATGTCTATGTTTAACTTATTAAAACGGGTACCTCAAGTTGTTTACAACACTATTATTATTGCAGCGACATACGTTATACCAGTATTGATACTCGCGGGGGATTTTCCACCCGCAGGTATGTAGGTAACAAATAATAGTATTACTTCGATCGTACCATAGTTTGGCAAAATGACCAATATGGACGTAGAAAAAATAGTAGAAATACTCAGGCGGGCAACCACAGGGTTGGTCCCGCCTGCAAGCTGCTCAATCGTTTCCCGTTTCGGACGGGATCCTTTTTTGGTGCTTATCGGTTGTATTTTGAGCCTGAGAACCAAAGATACAGTATCTCTGCCGGCATCATGCAGGCTTTTCGAGCAGGCACAAACGCCACAGGCTCTGCTTGCTTTATCTCACGAGGCTATCGCCTCAATCATCTATCCCGTTGGTTTTTATCGCAGAAAAGCGCTGGCGATTCATCAACTATGTGCGGAATTATTGGCTCGTTTTGATGGTAAAGTGCCCAATACTCTTGAAGCATTAATGAGCTTGCCCGGCGTGGGGCTTAAAACGGCAAATTTGGTGCTTGGAGAAGGATTTGGCATTCCGGCATTGTGTGTGGATACCCATGTGCACCGCATTTCTAACCGGCTTGGCGTGGTGAATACCAAAACGCCGGAAGAAACCGAAGCGGCATTGCGGCAAATATTGCCCCAAGAATACTGGATCGAGTGGGGTAAATTGCTTGTGATGTGGGGGCAGAATATCTGCGTACCCATCTCCCCCAAATGTTCGGTATGCCCGATACGGCCGCTCTGCAAGCGTGTGGGTGTGACCAGATCGCGATAACGTTATAGTTTTGCGCGATGCTTTGGTTTTCGATTTGGCATCGCATCGATTTCTTCGTATAATGCCCATTTGCTACGAAGTTCTTCTCTAAATTTAAATTCATTTTCTATAGCATTACAATAGTCTTCACCAGCTTTTTTTTCTAGCCTATCGGTATCTTTTTTAAGCTCTGGAGAATCGCTTTTGGTGCGTGATACTTCGATACAATAGAGTTTAAAACCGCAACAGTCGCTACAGGCGACTAGTTCCTTGAGTTTTTTAAGTTGTTTTTCTTTAGTATCGCTCGCGTGAGCAGAAAAGCCGATAAGGGCGGTAAAAAGGCATATAATAAGTGTTTTTTGCATAACATCCCCATATTAACAAATAATTATTAGTATGCCATTATTGCAAAATAAAGCAATGTGAAATGATGCAGATTGACATGTTTTGCATAGACTTTATAATGAAAAGTGATCAATATATGGGGGTTTTCATGTTTCGCACTGTTCGGTTATATGCCTATCAGGTCTTATTTTTTATTCTTTATAACGTTGTTTATGCCCAAGAGCCGCTTCTTTGGTTTGATAATACCAAGACCTACGAAGAAATAGTTTCTTCGGTGGGGGAATATTATCAGCAATATGGTCGCTTGAGCCAAAGTGATGCGCATATGTTAAAGCGCATAGATAAAAATCACTATGATTTTATTGTAAAGGAGCTTACAAATGTCGGTGCAGACGCGCAAAAGCAAATAGGTGGCATAATTGCTTCTGAGCGATCTTTTAATAAACAGGGCGGATATGTATTGTATCATGCAACCAAGCCCGAACACTATGCCCTGCACTATATTGATACGAAGATTTATTTGTTATACCAAAAAAAGCTTAAGCGATTAACGCGCTTTGTAGCTCCTCGTATGCTTATTTTGCGTCAGTGTATACCTCTTGACCCTAATCCTAAAGAAACGTTACGTAATTTTAGAAAGCCACCACTAAAACTTGGTGAACAGCCTTCATTTATACAATCTCAGCGGTTTTCTGATTATTATGATTTGAATCCAGAGGTACGTCAGGCTCTTCTTTCTTGCAATGGTTCATTATTTGGTAACATTCATATGATGGGTGCCTGTACGTTTGCGTATTGGATTCAAAAAGGCAACTGTTCTACGCATACATGGGATTTTGAACAATGGATCAAAAAATATGCTTCGTTGGAGCAGTTGTTGCAATGCAAACGTCAGGCCTTTGAAGCTGTGGTGGCACACTTTTGCCAAGCGAGTAAAACAGGAGTGTTGTTACAGCTTTGTTTCAAAAACAAATCATTGCTTGATAAAACGAGTTATATATCACAATATTATGGCTACGGGTATAAGTCTTTTATGGTTGGTAATTCCGCTATTACTAAAACGAGTGCGATGCTCGCCAAGCTTATAGAAGGTATAGTTGCCGAAGATGAAAAGCTAAAAACCGGATTGGAATATCGCCTTATCCTGACGCAAAATCTACTGCTTAACCCATTGAATCCAAAAGTTGCAGAAAATTTTTCAATCAATGCATACATAGCTAATCAAGAAGCGCTCGATACGTTTCATGCACAGGTTGATGCTATTGTAGCAGAAATGGAAAAAGAAATTTTTTGTTAATAGTTGTGCGAAGCATCATTTTTTTAGCGTATCAAAGGTTTTTTTTTGCGAAGGCGTTGCATGAGATGCATAAAATGGGTGTAAGGTCGATGCTTTTTGTGTTATTAATATCACGTTAATTTTTCGCGAAGGTATTGCATGATACCTTACAGCCTTCGCGTAAAGCTCTGGCGGGTCAACCCACTCAAACAGTGCGACCTACATAAGACTTTTTATTAAATTATTAAAGGTGAGTACTATAGCGCAATTCGAAAGCTAAGCGGGCGCATTTTTATGCGCTGTGTCCGACTTCGCGTGAAGCTACGTCGGACAGGTCTCTGCGTGTATTTGCACGGCCTGACCGCCGAAGTAAGTGAGCGGAGCGAAACACGAAGGCTGGTGAAGGCGAAGGCGTCGTGCAACGCCTTCGCGAAAAAGTTCACTGATATTTTAAAAAAATAGAGAATGAAACTAAAAAAATGATTTTAACTATGTTGCGCTTTCTCAATTAAATCATTAATAGAAAGCCCCATTTCCTGTTTCCCATCTCTATGCCGCAACGTAACGGTATTTTGTGCCACTTCTTTACCACCAATTACCACCATCCATGGAATCTTGGCAATTTGTGCAGCTTTAATTTGCCCGGCGAGGGGATCGGAGCTATTGTCTATTTCAATGCGGATGCCCGCAGCTTCAAGCTGTTGAGCCACTTGTTGTGCATATGGTTTTTGCTCGTCGGTAATGGTGAGCACGCGTATTTGCACCGGTGAGATCCAGAATGGGAGTGCGCCTTTATAATGTTCAATTAAGATCCCCAAGAAGCGTTCAAAAGAGCCGTAAATAGCACGATGAATCATCACTGGCCGTTCTTTGGTGCCGCTTGGTGCAACATAGGTTAAATCAAAGTTGATTGGTTGGAAAAAATCGATTTGAATGGTGCCACATTGCCAGCTGCGTCCCATAGAATCCTTAATATGGAATTCTATTTTTGGTCCGTAGAATGCGCCTTCACCTTCTTGAATAACGTATGCAATGCCTGCTGCAGTTAAGCTATCGGTTAAAGCGCTTGTTGCAGTTTCCCACAGCGCATCATCACCCATGGCGTTTTCTGGTTTAGTGGATACCGCAACATTGATCGTGTCAAAGCCAAATTTTTTAAGCACTTCGTAGGTTAAATCGATGCCTGTTTTTACTTCTTGTGCGATCTGTTCGCGAGTGCAGAAGATGTGGCCATCATCGATGGTAAATGCGCGTGCACGGAACAGTCCGTGTAACACGCCTGAAAGTTCAAAGCGGTGTACGTGGCCAAACTCTCCAAGGCGGAGTGGCAGTTCACGGTATGAGCGCGGGCGTTCTTGGTAGATCAAGATGGCACCAGGACAGTTCATCGGTTTAACGGCATATTGCTTATTTTCTACATCACAAAAATACATATTATCTTTGTAGTGTGCATAGTGGCCGGAGCGGCGCCAGAGTTCATCGCTCAGCATGGCAGGGGTGCCAACTTCTTGGTAGCCCGCTTTGTTTAAAAGATCACGCAAATAGCTTGTCATGGTGTTGAGTATGCGTTTGCCCTTGGCGTGGAAAAAGGGAAAGCCAGTGCCTTCAAGATGAAAGGAAAACAGATCAAGCTCTTTACCAATCTTGCGGTGATCATATTTAAGCGCATCTTCACGCTGTTGACGGAAGGTTGCAAGCTCTTGTGCAGTTTCAAATGCGGTGCCATAAATGCGTTGTAATGGATCGTTGCTACGATCGGCGCGCCAGTATGAACCGGATACGTAGAGCAGTTCAAAATTGCCAAGCTCACTGGTGTTTGCAACGTGGCCACCTTTGCAAAGGTCATAAAAATCACCTTGGCGTGCGATGCCAACAGTGTCCCCTTCAATGCCGTCAATAAGCTCAAGCTTAAATTTATTATCTTTATAGAGTGTGCGTGCTTCTGCTTTTGCCATAGGTTCATGGGTGATAGGCAGTTTGCGTGCTACGATCTCATGCATGCGTGTGGTGATAGCGTTCAGATCGTCTTCTTTGAAGGTTCTGTTAGGTAGGAAATCGTAGAAAAATCCATCATCGGTGGCAGGGCCAATAGTAAGAAGGGTATCGGGAAATAGTTCCACTACTGCTTGTGCAAGCAAATGTGCTGCCGAGTGGCGTACATTATATAATTTTTCGTTATTCTTCATAAAGCATCCTTAAAACTATTAAAAGTATTTCTGTTATAGAGTATGCGCTATTATGCCTGACTTTGCAGGGGCTTCTTCTGATTTTTATTGAACGTAAAAAAACAAGCTTCTAAGATGTGCTTGTTTGGCACGAGAAAAGATTTACCGGGCGCACCCGGTCGTTGTTATCGTCACACTGGTCAACAGACTAAAATATAACAACTGTGCCACAGTTTCTTCTTTTATTGTAAAATAGGTAGTTTCACCAAATATCGAATAAAGTATCACAAATATTTTTTGGTTTTGCAATAGCCATGAACAATCGAAAGGCAAAATCAGCGTGGAGGAGCCTTAACAAATTATTTTTGGGGTACTCTTCATTTGTTTTTTCGATTCGCGGTACGGTGTAACAGGTGCCTCTACTGAAAAGACAGTAGAGCACGAGTAACAAGAAGGTGTAATCGTACCGCTTTCTACAGGAGACTGCATGGTTGCTAAAAAAAAGAAAATGTACGTGCTCGATACCAACGTATTGGTGCATGATCCTAAGGCTCTATTTGATTTCGGGGATGCTATTGTCGGCATCCCCGCAATTGTTTTAGAGGAGCTAGATCAATTTAAAAAGGAAGGAACCGATAAGGGAAGAAATACCCGAGAAACAATACGGTTGCTTGATGATCTCAGAGAACAAGGATCTCTTGCGGACGGTGTGCCGTTGCCGAGCGGTGGTGAAATTCGCGTTCTTTTTTTGAGCGGTAAGCTACCAGAACCGCCTTTTAAGTTGCATGGTGCAGATAATGATATTCTGCTGACCGTGCTTATTCAAAAAAATGCTGGGTATGATGTGCATTTTATTTCGAAAGATCTCAATGCACGGGTAAAAGCAGCGGCGCTTGAGATTGCCACAGAGGATTATCTCAAAGAGCATATTACCGAATCTGAGTTTTACCATGGTTGGGTGCGTGAGCAGGTGCCATCTATTCAGCTGAAAACAGACTCTCCCAAGATATTAGGAGAACTGGCAAAAGAGCATGATTTTGCACGGCATGAATTTGTGTTGCTGGAAAGCCAAAATAATCCTTTTAACTATCGAGTGTTTAGATCGATTGGCGATAAGGGATTTCGTCCCGTCCATCAGCAATCGTTACAGTGGCCGCTTCATGCGCGTAATGCGCAGCAGCAGATGGCGCTTGACGTGCTCATGGATGATACGATACAGTTCGTAACCCTTCTTGGTCCTGCGGGTACCGGTAAAACGTTTTTAGCACTTCTTGCGGGATTACATAAAGTATTGATTGAAGATCAGTATGAACGTATCTTAATCTCTCGTCCGGTGGTGCCACTCGGGCGCGATATCGGCTATTTACCCGGTGATATTAAAGAGAAGATGCACAGCTGGATGATGCCTATTTACGATAACATGGATTTTATTATCAATTCGATTAATACTCCTGAAGAGACCTATGAAATGCGCCTGCGCAAAAGAGCAGAAGAAAAACAAGAGCTTCACCATAAGCGCAAAGGTCAGCAGAAAAATGAACGTAAAGAACGCAAGATGATGTCACTCAATGATTTGGTGAAGGCTGAAAAGGTCAGCATGGAGGCGATTACTTACATGCGCGGCCGTTCGATACCGTATCAATATATTATCATTGATGAGGCGCAAAATTTAACGCCACACGAAGTGAAAACACTCGTATCGCGGGTGGGCGAAGGATCGAAGATTGTGCTTGCCGGTGATCCGTATCAGATCGATTCACCATACTTAGATTTCAGCAGCAACGGTTTGGTGGTGGCGAGTGAGCGGTTTAAGGGCCAATCAGTGTTTGCATCGGTGTTTCTCGAAACGAGTGAACGTTCAGAATTAAGTAAACTAGCAGGACAGTTACTGTAAAAAAGCTGGGGATTTTTTCCCCAGCTTCACCCCCTCCAAGATTATTTTTACCGATATTTAACATTTTTGTCGACAAAAATGTTTTTTGTCGCTATGATGACTGAGTAAAGATTTAATATTTACCCAGAAGGATTAGCATGCGTCAAAAAGACTTGGTTGCGTTAGACAGCAGCTTAACACAGCAGTGTTATGATGTGTTAAGGGCAGAAATTATCAGTGGTGAGTTAAAGCCGGGGCAAAAATTAAAAACCGGTCCACTTAAAGAGCGTTTTGATGTGGGTCAAAGCCCTATTCGCGAAGCCTTATCGCGGCTTGTAGCGTGTGGGCTCGTTGATACCGAAGAAAACAAAGGTTTTCGCGTTGCACCAATATCGGAAACAGATATTCGTGATATTTATCGTACGTTTACTGCCATTGAAAATATGGCCCTTGCGTGGGCGCTTGAATGCGGTGATACAACATGGGAGGCGGATATTGTTGCAGCGCTCCATAAGCTATCGTTGATAGAAAATGGAAAGACTGTGGCATCCTATGCCGTGTGGTCTGAGTATAATTATAATTTTCATTACGCACTTATTGCGGGATGCAATTCCCCAACCTTGCTTGAGCTTAGAAACTATATATATATGAAGTTTGATCGCTATTGCCAGATATCCTATCAGGCTATCAAAGAAGAGCTCTGTTTTAATTATGCGGCACACAAAGAGCTTGTGGACGTAGTCTTGCAGCGCAATGTGCAAAAAGCGTGTGCACTTATGACATATCATATCAATGAACCACTCGAAATGGTTATTTCAAAACTTAAAGAAAGTAAATTACTATGAATTCCGCGCTACGCTCACACAATGCATTAATGCAACTATTTTCATATACCGTTCTTAATCGTGCCAAGGTTGTATTCGCTTCCGTGTGTTCGGTTCTTAATAAAGTATGCGATATTGTGCCAGAAATATTAATTGGCATCTCCATTGACGTTATTGTCAATCAGGAGCAATCGGTTATTGCGCATCTCGGTATTATCAATCCTACCCATCAGCTCTATTTTGTTGGTGGCATGACCGCGCTTTTTTGGATTGGTGAATCCGTATTTGAATATCTGTATCTTATTACCTGGCGAGGTCTTGCACAGGATATTCAGCACGACCTTCGTTTGAAAACCTATGACACTATACAAAAATTAGATCTAGCCTATTTCGAGGATAAAAAGCAGGGTGTATTACTCAGTATTCTTCAGGATGATATTAGTCAGCTTGAGCAGTTTTTGAGTCAAGGACCCAATGAAATAATACAGTTAACCGTTAACGTAGTGATTATGGGAATAATCTTCTTTTGGATATCCCCAACGTTAGCATTTTTAACGGTGTTACCGATTCCGTTCGTGGTGATGATAGCCTCTTATTACCAACATGCGTTAGCTCACTTATATGAAGCGGTACGGCATAAGCATGCAGAGCTTTCAGGCCACATTGCGCATCGATTAACCGGGATTATGACGATAAAAAGCTACACAACAGAAACGTATGAGTTAGATCGATTACAGGCTGAAAGTTCTTTGTATAAAGAGGTTCATCATCATGCGAGTATGGTCAATGCGCAGTATATTCCCGTTGTGCGTATGGCTATTATGGCTGGTTTTATTATGTCGTTAGTGGTTGGTGGTATCTCGGCGCTTCAGGGAATGATACCTATCAATTGGTATGCCGCATTAGTGTTCCTTTCGCAGCGATTTTTATGGCCATTTACCACGGTGACCACCATAACTGATATGTATGAACGGTCTCTTGCATCAGCAAAGCGTGTTTTAGAGATACTGCAAGCACCTTCGTATATTCGTGGTGGCAATCAATCGGTTGGTGTGTCTGCGCTCCAAGGAGCAATTCAGTTTAATAATGTTAGTTTTATGTATCGCAATACAGTGAAATTGTTTGATGCTCTGAATCTTACCATACCAGCAAAACACATGGTAGCATTTGTGGGTTCAACCGGATCTGGTAAGAGTACTATTATCAAACTACTCGAGCGTTTCTACGATACAACGAGTGGATCCATTCTTATTGATAGATATAACAGTCAGAGTATGCCGTTACGTGATCTTCGCGCATCTATTGGACTGGTGAGTCAGGAGGTATACCTTGTTGATGGCACCATTGCGGAAAACATAGCCTATGGAACGTTTGGTGCGTCTCGTGCAGCGATCATTGAAGCAGCAAAGATGGCACAAGCACATGATTTTATTATGAGTTTGCCCGATACGTATGATACCAAGTTGCAAGAAAACGGTAAAAATCTCTCTGGTGGGCAGCGGCAGCGTATAGCCATAGCACGTGCTTTAGTAAAAAAGGCGCCGATACTGGTGTTTGATGAGGCAACCTCTGCGATAGATAATGAAACGGAACGTGCTTTGCAACAATCGATGCAGGCATTGAGATTGCATCATACTATTATTATCATCGCACACCGCCTTTCTACGGTACGCAATGCGGATACTATTTATGTTTTGGATAAAGGGACTATTGTTGAATCGGGGAAACATGAAGAGCTTTTGAGCAAGAATGGTGCTTATGCACGATTATGGAATGCGCAATTTCAACAATAAAGCATTATTATGGGCTGTGATCTGACGAGATTGCAGCTCTCTTTTGCTCAATATGGTGTTTGATAATCTCGATTTTCCATATTGACAATGATATGCTTTTTTATAAGCTAAAATTATACTTATTATTAAAGAGTTTTTATGTTTTTTATCAATAACATAAAAAAAGAGAGTGTTGCGCTATTAAGTTTAATGATGCTGCTTACCTGTACGGTTATACACAGTAGTAGTGATGATAACCCTAAGCATATCCCGCGACATGGGCATAAAAAAAGCCAGAAAATACGCGGGGCTTTGTTTGAAACAGATGGTTTCAACGAGAGATTTCAAAAAGCATTCCTTAATAATAATGGTAAAGAGCCTCAGCGAAATGCATTGCATATGATGAGTGAGGATCTTTCTCTTTTAAAGAAAGTATTACATAAAAAAAAGCACATGCTGCATGCTGAAAAACGTCAGATAACGCTTTGTTTACAGGAAGAATCTCCTTTTTCTAAGTATGGCAATTGCAATAAAGGGATCGAAGAGCTACGTTTGCTTAAGGCACACAAAAAGGCTCTCGCTCAACAAAGCACATTTGTATCTGCATTGCGTGATGCGTTAACTGAAAAAGAATCTGTTTCAGAACTTATCAAAAGTGTGTCCCAAAACAAGAGTTCTATTCAAGAAATTCCTGCTACGGTGGAAAAAGTGTATCGATTTGGTAGAGCTATTGACCAAATGTATGGGGATGACAATTTTACACTCAATACAGACGACGTTTTTACCTCTAAAACGCTTCACGCGATGAAGCAAGATATAGAGAGCTCCATAGAACGTGTTATGCCGCTTTTGAAAAAACAGTAACGGTATTATTTTTCATTGCGTGTATGTCTTTTGTTTACGTGAAACGCTATTGTAAGATTGTAAAATTAATGAAAAATCTTAACATTTTTCATTTAACCAGTATTCTTATTGTGTATTTTAAATACTTTCAGCTAGGTTTTAATATGTTTTTTCAAATGCTGCGTTATAAAAAAGAGTGGTCTGTGGTAATGGCATCGTTGTTTTTCATATGCTCTAGCGCTATGGATGACAATTTGGATGACTCAGTTGTCATAGTTGATTCAGAAAATCTAACTGGTTCTTCCTTTGAGCTGCTTAATGGTAGTAAGGTTAACGAAGATGAAAATGATGAGAATAATGATACTAAGAAGCTGGAAACTACTCTTAATGAATGGCATCAGTCCAAAGATGCTAATGGAAAAAAAACAGTGCCGTTTAATATCGTTAGGCTATTTAATAATTTAGCACCAGAAACTCATTCAAGTGCGTCCAACAGAGATGATTACATTAATTGGGTGGCCGAAACTTTTGGGAAAAATGATGCCAGCTGTCACAAATTGCTTGATAATGTTAAAATTCATAAAGCTCTAATTGATCTTCACAGTGGAATACGAACGCATTACCAGAAAGATATGCAAGATAGTGCTAAAGATCATGAAATCATTGACCCGTACAACACATTAAACCAACTCAAAACAGCAATTCTTTCACCAGATATTCAGCATGTTAATAATTCAATATCTAAAGAACCTGTTCATCAAAAGGTAACACAGCAGTTTACATCTTGTAACCCCATGCCTGCGGTAAAACCTAACGATAACAACAAAAAAATTGTATGTGAGGTAGCGGATAAGCTCTTAGAGATTAAAAAAATAAATAATGCAGGTCCTTTTTTTGTTACAAAATTTCTTTCTGAGGCTAATAAAGCTAAAAAATTAAAACGGCGTGATAAGGTTATTGTACACAGGAAGTCGGACCTATCTTTTATAGATGCTAATGTCGGAAAACGTTCATCTCTAGAAATTCGTTATGCAATTACTTTAAATGAAACGAGAAAGCATAAAAAACTGTCGTTATCATGTGAACCTGATTTATTAAGTAAAGAACCGCAAACAAAGACGTTTAAAAATTATACTTTGCAATCACCGCTGAAACTTATGCCTCAACCAAGCGTTTTTAATAAAATATATCATTATTTTACGGGTCGTTGGTTTTAATCGTGATAATAAAGAGGCCGCGTTAAGCGGCCTTTTTTCATGCTTTAATTTGCGCTTCCCTTTCCATAATCGCTGGTTGATTTTGTATATACAGCGTTTGAATATGGCCGGCCTGCTGAAGGTTGGTAAAAAAGGTGGTGAGTGCAGGTTTTTGATTATCATTAATTTTTATCACGGAACGTTTTGTTTGCCCGTATTGAATCATTTTTTCGATAATTTCGGCATTGCTGAATGTTTTGGTAAATGGAGTTCCATCCGCATACTGCTTGGTGCCTATCTGATAAACGCATATATAATAGGTTATGGTTACGGTGCCACTGCGGCCTTTTCCTGCTTTGCAATGCACCAACACGGCCTCTTCGTTCGCCGTATCACGGTTATAGAGGTTAAAGGCAGCTCGTATGAGGTCTACTTGGGATGGTGCGGTGAAATCGGTGGTAGGGTATTTGTATTGTGTTACGTGGCCATCGTTCTTGATGCTCGTTTTAAGCCACACATATTTTTGTTCAAAAGAGTGATTGAGTGTATGGAGGCCTACTGATGCATCGTCGGATAGTTTTGCATGATGGCGGATATTTTTAAAATGGTCTGAAGAACGGGGTATGTTGCCAAGGTAGAAAGCGGCCTTTTTCCCATCATAAATGCCCACAATCTCATCGTTGGGGCCAAATAGAATGCACGGTGATGTTTTTGCTGAGTCAAATGGTTCAAGCATACTGTGAAACGTTTCTGGGCCTTGGCCTATGTAGTCGTTTACGTGGAGGGTGGGAATAAAAGTGGCTGCGGAGTACCCCCAGTTCAACCATTCCTTGAGGCTGCTTTTTTTATTGTTGGGATCGTTTTCTTGGTTAGTATCGGCTGCTTGAAGGTGAGTGTGCGCCGGCATGGATACTGTTATAAGCCCGAATAGAAGGGCTCTTTTAAGGGTACAAAGCATGTAAATCTCCTTTTATGGGGGGTATTGATAGCAAAAGTCTAAGTCTATTGTATAAACTTTACAATCTGGTTTTGCGTTTTCTTCTAAAAAAGGCTATAGTTGACTGTATAGTCTGAACTTTAAAAGTATCTAAAGGACAACAGATGCCAGTACCAAAACGTAAGCGCTCGCGTGCCCGTCGAGATTCCCGCTTTGCAAATAAGGGCATGGTGATGCATACGATTACCTCATGCAAAAACTGCGAAACACCATTGGTTCCGCATTCAGTGTGCCATTCTTGTGGTTTCTATAAAGAAGCTAAAGTGATGAACACTAAGAATGATCGCGTTGTGAATCGTATGAAGGCGCGTCAAGCAGTTGCTGCAGCGAAAGGCAAAAAAGCCGGAGCGCATGCAGAACCTTCAGCATAATCAATTCTAACGATAGCAGAGGGGTGTTATGATTGCGGTTGATGCTATGGGTGGCGATTACGCACCCAAGGTAGTTTTAGCCGGTGCTTTAAAAGCAGCTCAGTCAGGCATCCCTATTCTTTTATGTGGCGACATCGATCTGATGGAGCCTCTTCTCAATAATTTGTGCCCAACGTGGCGCAATCTACCCATCTCCTGTGAACCGTGTACCCAAGTAATTGATATGGCTGAAGAGCCAAGCCGTGCGGTGCTGCGTAAAAAAGATGCATCACTCGTGCGTGCAGCCCAGGCGGTCAAAGAGGGCCGCGCTGCAGGACTCGTTTCTGCCGGTAACTCAGGCGCAGTGCTCGTGGCTGGTGCGTTGATTATTGGGCGTGTTCCTGGCGTGTTACGCCCTGCCTTGGGGAATATGATACCAACACCCCATGGTGGTATTTATTGTTTGGATCTTGGTGCTAACACCGATTGTAAGCCTGCCTACCTTGCACAGTTTGCGTTGTTTGGTTCTGTATATTTGCAAGAAGCTCATGCGGTTGCAAAGCCACGCGTTGCTTTGCTTTCGAACGGTCATGAGCCGTATAAAGGGTCAGAGGCGGTGAAAGAGACCTACGCATTGCTTGAACAACAATCACAGATCAATTTTGTGGGTAATCTCGAAGCGCGCGATATGTTTGATAACACTGCCGATGTGCTCGTGATGGATGGTTTTGTGGGGAATGTTCTCCTGAAAGGGATTCAAGGAACGGTGCGTGCACTCTTTGGATGGATTAAGCAAGAGGCTTCCCGTTCATGGTGGCGGCGTCTTCTGGGCTTTTGCGTAAAACCGTTGTTTGCAGGTATACGAGCAACGACCGATTATCAAAAAGCGGGCGGTGCATTGCTGCTTGGTGTTGAAAAGCCGGTGGTGGTTGCGCATGGCAGTTCTCAAGCAGATGGTATCTATTACGCTATTCTTCATGCGCATGAGATTACATGCAAAAATATCCTTTCTCGTATTAATAATCGGCTCGCTACTTTGCTTTCTACCGTGCCGGTATCTACAGACGGAATACGATCTGTACAAGAAAAGTAAAACACTCTCTTCCTGTTTTCTATGATTAGTGGTAAGGTTAACACACTAATGTATGTATAAATTCTAAGTGTGTTTGTAATCCAAAAAGCTGGAGAAAACAGATGGCTGCGCATTCATTTATTAAAAAAGTTTCATTAACCGTACGTTCATGGATGGATACCTTGCAGGGAAAACCAAAGCCTGAACATCCACTCATACGATACGGTACACCTCTCTTATTTACCTTACTTGCCTTAGCGGCACTCTCTGCGATCTATATGGGATATCGCTGGTATGCACAAGGGCGCGAACAGAAAGCGCAATACGCATGCAATTTGTTACTTGATGAGTATATGCAGTTGCAAAAAGAGTCTAACGCGGATTATGCAGCCTTTGCAGAAAAAGCACAGATGATATATGCAGAACATAAACGTGCTGCAGTTGCACCGTACATCGGTTTGTTGATCGTTGATGCGCAACTTAAAGTAGGCAAAAAAGAAGAAGCGGTAGCTACGATGGATACTGTAGCGTGCGCAGCAGCAAACAATGCTATTGTGAGCGATCTTTTCAAAACAAAACAAGCACTGTTGAAGATTGATAGTGCAGATCAAGCACAACAAGAAGAAGGCTTCAAGGCGCTTGCATTGCTTGCAGATAGTACTGACAATAAACACCGCGATTATGCCTTGTATCAACTAGGGCTTTATCATTGGAATAAAAATGATCTTCAAGCGGCGCGTGCTGCTTGGCAAGAATTGGTGGAAAGTCAGGAAGTTGAACTTCGTGCGCCATCACCATGGGTTGATATGGTCGCTGAAAAATTAGCAGTTATTCCTGCCTAACGATTAACACGATAGATTGCAGCTATGACTATAAAAAATAAGACTGTACGGGTGCGTTTTGCACCATCACCAACTGGTTACTTACATATCGGTGGACTCAGATCAGCACTCTTTAATTGGCTTTTTGCGCGTCATCATGGTGGCGCGTTTTTGCTGCGTATAGAAGATACCGATTATGAACGTTCAAAACCAGAATATACCGCCTCTATTTTAGATTCACTTGCATGGGTTGGGCTTGAGCCTGATGAGCCGATGGTTATTCAATCGTCACGGATTGATGAACATCGTGCGCGTGCTGAGTGGCTTGTTGCGCAGGGCTATGCCTATCGCTGCGTATGCACACCAGAAGAAGTAGCAGGGCGCGTTGCGCAGGTAGCTGGTGATATTGAAAATATAAAATATGATGGTTATTGCCGCGATGCAAAGCATAGTGTGCAAAAAAAACATGTTATTCGCTTGCGCATGCCAGATACCAATGAACCATTTGTGTTTGAAGATTTAGTGCGCGGCACCGTAACGATTCCCCGTGATCAGCTGGATGATTTTATTATTATTCGTTCCGATGGCTCACCGATGTATAATTTTGTGGTTGTGGTTGATGATGCGTTCATGAAGATTACGCACATTATTCGCGGCGAAGAACATATTATTAACACCCCAAAGCAGATTGCGCTTTATACCGCATTCGGCTATCCAGTGCCGCAATTTGCCCATATCCCCTTGGTATTAGGGCCCAGTGGCCAGAAATTAAGTAAGCGTGAAGCTGCAACCGCAGTGCCTGATTATCGTCTTGCGGGGTATCTACCCGATGCACTCGTAAACTACTTAGTGCGCTTGGGATGGTCACATGGCGATCAAGAAATTTTTACTCGAGATGAACTGATCAAGGCATTCACGCTGGATGGTGTGAGCAAATCGGGTGCAATCTTTGACCAAGAAAAACTTAACTGGGTAAATACCGTCTATCTTCGTCAATGTTCTGATGATGAGCTCTATACGTTAATTACTATGTACGGTGATTTTGAGCAAGAAAAAGCAACCGGGGTTATACAACTGTATAAAGATCGCGTTGCTACGTTGAAAGCGCTTGCGGATGCAGTCAGAACCGTATTGCAGGGGCCATCAGAATATAATCAAGCTGATTTTGATGCGTGTGCCACGGCAGATACACAACCACTGGATCTTTTGATAAAACGTTTAGAAGTTTTAGAGCTCTGGACGGCTGATGCGATACAGCAGACCGTAAAAGAGCTTGCGGCAACCCTTGGCATTAAGATGCCGGTGCTTGCGCATGCGATTCGTCTTGCTATTATTGGTATCACGTCGGGTCCCGGTGCATTTTCATTGCTTGCACTCATAGAAAAGCAAGAGGCGATTCGCCGCTTATATGCGCTTCGTAGTAGCATAGTTCGTGCAGTATAAATCTTAGAAAACAGGTATAGACATGATGACATTTGACGCTATTTTTGAAAAATTAACCGTTATTGTTGCAGAAAAGTTACATATTGATCGCGCAACCGTAACCCTTGGATCAACCATGCAAGATCTTGGTGCCGATTCGCTCGATATGGTTGAGATTGTAATGAAGATTGAAGAAGAGTTTAATATTCAGGTCAATGATGCTGATGCAGAAAAACTGCATACGATGCGTGAAGTGGTTGAATATATTCAAGCGCAACTAAAATAAAATAAGCCCAGGATAAAACCTGGGCTTATTAGTTGGTGCAAAACGTAAGTTATTGGAGTGAAAATAGCGCTGATGTGTGTAGCTTAAGCGTTACTGAATCGGGTTTATTTTTATCGCGTATAGTTTCGGTAAAACCGATCTTGGTGAGCGCATCGATTTCATCTTTGTTTCGTGTTTTGTTTTCAAATATTTCTATGTATTCCGCTTTTTTCTGGCATGCATAATTGAGTACTATTTTAACAATGTCAGTATACATTGCATTACCATATTCTGGTTTTATGCATAAGGTATCGATAAAGCAATTGCCATCATCTTTTTTGATTAAATAGGTCACAACACCAGCAAGCGTAGCGTTGGCGTAAAGCTGAGAGCATCGAAATGATTCTTCAACAAAAGATATTTTGTTCATGGGCGTATTGTTGTGCAAGGCATTATGAAGTTTTTCATAGAGCCTTCCTTGCTCCTTTTCCGCCTTTTCTTTTCCGGCTAATGCATTAAGTTGACTCGTGATCATGGTAAAAGCTTCATCATGATCATGACTGTCTTGATACGGGCGTACGGTGTAGAGCGTGTTACTATCTGCAGCATGCAGAGCACCAAAAAAAACTGAACACATAACTATCGACGCGGGTATGCATTGCTTCATACATCATCCTTTTTAAAATTGGTTTTAAAGATCTGGTTTTGTGGAGCGGAACAATCGTATATCATCAATACCATAGTTGATCATGGAGAGTCTATCGATACCAAAGCCGAATGTAAACTTACTGTAAACGTTTTAATCAATGCAGCGATTTTTTTTAGAGGATATTGCAATCGCTTTCAAAAAGTGGAGGTTCCGCTGTCACGCGTGATTTGAGTAGTGTTTGATCTGATGTCAAGTGTGGTGCTAGTAGTGTTTGATCTGATAGCACGCGTAGTTTTAGGAGTACTTCATCAGGAAAATTTTTGTTATGTGCTGTTTCACTGAAGCCCAATTTTTTGAGCGTATTGATCTCTGTGGTATGTATTTTATGCACAGAAATTTTTACGAAATCAGCTTTTTCATTTCTGCAATAATTTAATATTTTATTGAGCATTACTCTATGCAGAGATGAATCAGAGGCATATTCTGGTTTTACATATGCCATGTCTATACAACAATTTTTATCTTCTTTGTTGATGTAATAGGCCACTATGCCGGCACATTCAATGTCTTCTTCGTTTCTATGCAAGACCCATTTTCTAATATCCCAGAAAAGATCTTTTTGGAGTGAATTGTCCTTAAGCATGTTATGCAATGTTTCATGAAACTCTTTGATTTCTTTTTTCACGAATGATGGAGGGTGGCTGGTGATCATATCAAAAATAAAATCATGATCATATTGATCTTCATATGCACGAACTGGGTACTGAGCTTGCTCTTTATATGTACAAACTGCGCCCGGCTCAGCATCTGCAGCATACGTGGTACTAAAAAGTACGGCATATGCTAATGTTGCTGCTTTTAGATATTGGTGCTGCATACAACATCCTTTTTAAAATTGGTTTAAGAGATCTGGTTTTGTGGAGCGGAATAATCGTATATCATCAATACCATATTTAATCATCGCAAGCCTATCGATACCAAAGCCGAATGCAAATCCGCTATATACGGTTGGATCAATGCCGCCTGCGCGGAGCACATTCGGGTGCACAAGGCCTGAGCCCAAAAGCTCAATCCAGCGCGTATGCTTGCAGAGTGAACAGCCCTTTGTGCAAAATGGGCAGGAAGCATCAATCTCAATACCAGGCTCAACAAAGGGGAAAAAGCCAGGGCGGACTCTAATCTGGAGATCTTTTTTGTTAAAGAATGCCTGCAAGAATGCTTGAGCGGTGGCAAGGAGGTTTCCAAGGGATACGTTCTTATCAATAAAAAGGCACTCTCCTTGCATGAACATGAATTCATGGGTTGCATCAGTTGCCTCGTTGCGAAACACGCGACCAGGGGCAAATATGGCGATAGGAGTTGTTTGTGTTTCCATGGAGCGTATTTGAACGTTTGAAGTCTGTGTACGGAGCAAGAGGCCGGGTATGTTGAGCCAGAAGGTATCTTGTATATCTCGCGCCGGGTGATCTTTTGGTATATTAAGGGCCTCAAAATTATAAAAATCGGTTTCAACTTCCGGGCCATCTGCAATCGCATATCCCATGCTGATGAAGATATCTTCGAGTTCTTGGACTACATGGGAATAGATATGAAGACTTCCCTTGTAGGGGGTGGTTCGGTAGAGGGTAACGTCAAAGGATTTGAGCTTTTGATACTGCTGTTGTTCAAGCTCGGCTTTTAGAGCCGTTTCTTTTTCAAGAAGTTCTCTTCCAATCGTTGTTTTAACATCATTGAACAGCGGTCCAAGTTCCCTTTTTTCTTCGAGCGATAAGGAGCCGAGCTTTTTCATAAGCTGCGTTACTGAGCCGTTACGGCCAATAGTAGCAACCCGGACGGCTTCAAGGTCATCAATGGTCTGTACCTTGCCCAGGGTCTCTTGGAAGCTGTTTTGTATTGCTAATAGTTCGTTTTTCATTGTTTTTCAGAGTTTGTTAAAAAAAATTATAAAAATAGCCTACTGTGCGTTGACAAATTAAGCAATATCGATAACATTATCAGTAGATTTTTGACTTAAATATGCCGAAGTAGCTTCCTCCTACATTAACCCTACTACGTTAAAACTTCGTAGGGCGTAAACTATGGCGGACAGGCACTTCGCACTATGTCAGTTGATATGCCGAGGTAGCTCAGTGGTAGAGCGTAAGCCTGAAGAGCTTAGCGTCGTTGGTTCAATTCCGACCCTCGGCACCAGTCATTTCTGCAAGAAATGCCTGGCAGGCCTGTTCTTCGAAGCTTCGCTCGGAGCGTAGTAGGGCAAGCAGATTAACGTAGGCGGACAGTCTTCGCCAATATTACTATAATTTTCTCAAAAACGACCCTTCTTAAGCTTCCCAATCCCGTTTTTATATTTTTTCTGTTTCACGCTCATTTTTTTATGCTACCCTGCGGGTACAAATTCTAAACTTTTTGTATGAGTGAGGGTGCAATGTATACGTTTATGCTGTATGTATTAGTAGTGTGCGTGCAAACAGCGCTGGTGGCGGGTGAAACAAAAAATCCAAACAGTCCACGACCTGGAACGCCGGTAGTAAATCGGGTAAAAGATACTGACAAGAGAACGAGTCCGCGCAATATCGATAAGCCAGTTGGGGATCATTTTAGAAAAAGTCATGGAGTGACTCCCGTAAGCGCACCATCTCAAAAAGAACGTTCCAAAAGCCAACCGTCGTTTAATCCAAAGTCTACTAAAGTTAAAATTCCGAATTCATAAAAAAGATATGTTGTTTTTTTGTGATGGCATGTAATCTGTTATACATAAAAGCAGTATATCTATTTTGAGAGGCGTAGAAATGAAGTCGGTATTTACAGAAAAAAAGACAATAGCATGGTTTACTTTGGCTGAATGTGTATCACGTGGAGAGCGAGAACGTGCTTTTGGTGTGTATCGGTTGCTATCCCATTCGCTGGATGATCGTGCATTAGCGTTGCAATTGGAGGGAGATCTTCTGTGCGCATTTAACATGCAACCAGAGGCGTTGGAAAAATATGAAAAGGCGATGCGTTTGTATACGCAATCAGGCAAATTTTTAGAAGCGGCAGCAATCTGCGAGCATATGCGTTTACTCGCACCTGAGATTATCGACTATGATCAGCAAGCGCTTGCTTTGTATAGTATGCTTCAATTTGAAGATCGAGCTGCAGAAATTTTAGTCTCTTTAGTTGCCAAGTTAGTAGGTGAAGGTGCGTATGATGCTGCGTGTAATCTTGCGCCGTCAGTGCAGGAGCTTAATAATTATGGTAAACAAGGCTATTGTTTTGAGCGTGTTGTGGCATTTTTATCACATATGGAATCGGTGCCATTGCATGTGCGTGTTTTTTATGCACAAAAAGCGGTGCATGCATACATGGAGCATGGATCTCAAGATGTGCTGAAGCAGTTTTTAGCGACGCTCAACATACGTGATCAGGAAGCATATGCTGCGGCCGTTAAGCTGCTTAAAGATTCTCATGTTTGATACTGAATAGTAATATTATGCTCTTTTTCTAATGCATCGTGCAGTGTACGATCAAGAGGTAGGCGATCTTTTGTTTTTACGCGGAGGGTTGTGCCATTTTCGGTCACCAGTAGATCACACAAAGCCCCTGTTTCCCGCATCTTATTTTTTAATGATGTCAGCAATTCCTCTGAGCATGCATGGGGAAGCCGTACGGCAACACGTGCGGGTGGATTTTGTTCGAGATAAAGCTCAAGTGGTATGCAGCTTGATGCTTTAATCTTAAGCAATTTAGTGCTTGCAAGATCAGCTACACCACGAATAATAAACACGGAATGAGAGTCGAAATAGCTTGAGCACAAAGCATAGAGCTTTGGAAATATCACCGCTTCTGCATGCGTTTCCGTATCTTCAATAGTAATAAATGCCATACGATCACCATTTTTTGTGGTGATCTCTTTTTTTCTTTTGAGTATGCCGCAGATTGTAACCTCTTCGCCCGAAGCATTCTGTTGGAGCTTGCTGAAGGTATCTACGATTGATCCTGCAGAAAGTCGCTTCATGAATGATGTGTATGCCTCAAGGGGATGAGAACTCAAATAGAATCCAACCACCTCAAGCTCTTTATCAAGTTGTTCTTGCTGAGTCCATGCATGAGCGGGATCAAAATTATAGTCTGCAGTGGCATCCGATGATTCTGCAATGGCAGATCCAAACAGCCCCATTTGCCCCGTAGCACGATCCTTTTTATAGTTCGTAGCATATTCAATGATGCCAGGTACCGCCATATACTTTTGTGCACGGCTGCCAGGAAGTTCGTCAAATGCGCCTGCCGCAATTAAATTTTCAAGCACGCGTTTATTGGTGGTGCGCAAATCTACGCGCAAGCAGAAATCAAGCAGTCCTTTGAATGGACCCTTTGCGGTGCGCTCTGCAATAATATTTTCAAGTGCTGCAAGCCCCACGTTTTTTATTCCCTGCAAACCAAAAACAATGTTGCCGTTGGAAACAGAAAACTGGATCTCCGAATTATTGATTGATGGCGGGATCAATGGCACCCGCATATCCTTTGCTTCTTGTAGATAGAAGGCCATCTTTTCTGCATGATCCGCTTCAAGAGAGATCAAGCACGCCATAAACTCTGCCGGGAAATTTGCCTTTAGGTATGCCGTTTGATAGGCAATAAGTGCGTAGGCAGCGGAGTGTGATTTGTTAAAACCGTATCCTGCAAAATATGCCATCAAATCAAATAGTTCTTGTGCTCTTTTGCCATCAAAGCCACGTTCAACCGATTTGGTAACAAATATAGCACCTTGTTCTTGCATCACTTCCGCTTTTTTCTTACCCATTGCACGGCGTAAGATATCCGCTTCACCGAGTGAGTATCCACCGATGGCGGATGCAATCTTCATAACCTGTTCTTGGTAAACGATCACTCCATATGTTTCGTTAAGAACTGGTTCGAGCTCTGGGAAAATATATTTGATCTCTTGGCGACCATGTTTCCGTTCAATAAAATCATCGACCATCCCTGAGCCTAATGGCCCTGGGCGATATAAGGCGTTCACCGCAATAATATCTTCAAATACCGTCGGTTGCAGTTTGCAGAGCACCTCTTTAATACCGTCAGATTCAAGCTGGAACACACCCGATGTGTTGCCGGCACATAACAGTGCAAATGCTTTCGCGTCATCGAGTGGAATACGCTGAATATCAATAACGGTATTATGCTGTTGTGCAATTAATTTGAGGGCGCGATCAATAAGGGTTAAGTTTTTAAGGCCTAAAAAATCGATTTTCAAGAAACCGATGCTTTCAAGTTCTGTCATGGCATATTGTGCCACCAATTCAGTAGTCTTTGGTGGTACGTAGACCGGTAACATTTCATCCACCGGCTCCGGGCATATTACAATGCCGGCAGCATGTTTTGATGCATGGCGGGTAAGCCCTTCTAATCGAAATGCTACATCAAACAGTTTTTTTACCCGTGGATTATTGGTAATGAGTTCCTTGAGCTTTGGTTCCTGTTCAAGCGCTTCGTTGAGCGTAATTTTCAGCTGCTCAGGAATGAGATCGGTAATTGCTTGTGAATCTTCAAACGAAAAACCAAGGGCGCGTGCAACGTCTTTAATCACCCCTTTTGCAAGCATGGTTCCAAAGGTGATGATATGGCATACTTTATCGTGGCCATACGTATCGCGCACGTAATTGATAACCTTATCACGGCCTTCAATGCAAAAATCGATATCGATATCAGGCATGGATACGCGTTCAGGATTCAAAAAACGCTCAAAGAGCAGATTGTATTTCAACGGATCGATATTCGTGATCTGGAGTGCCCATGAAACGAGTGATCCTGCCGCAGAACCACGTCCAGGCCCTACGGGAATGCCGACGCGATAGGCCCATTGAATAAAATCACTCACGATAAGAAAATATTCTACAAACCCCATTTTGGTGATTAAATCAACTTCAAGATTGAGCCGTGCTTGGTAATGAGCACGATCCGGAATGAATCCGAGTGTATCAAGGCGATCAAATCCTTCCTGACATTTATAGGCAAAAAAGCTTGCCGCAGTGTGCTCAGCGGGAATAGGGAATTTTGGAAAGTGAAGCTTATTTTTAGGGAACTCAAAATTGCACATGTCGGCAATAACACCGGTGTTCCATACCGCATCTTCATGTTGATTGAAAACGGTAAGCATCTCATCTTGGGTGCGCATATAAACCCGACAATCACCAAAGGTGTAGCGATTTGGGTTATCCATGCGATCATGGGTGCCAATCGCAAGCATGATTTCATGCGCTTCGCGATCATCCTTATTGACGTAATGGCAATCACCGGTTGCCACGAGCGGGATGCTTCTGCGTGCACTAATATCAAAGAGTGCTTGGTTGAGTATAATCTGATCTTTTTGATCTTCCGGTTGCACTTCAAGGTAGAAACGGTTTTCCCCGAATGTTTTTAAAAACCAATCAAGCTGCGTATCAACGCCCGCAAAATCCTGTTCTTGAATGAGGGATGGAATATGCCCGCCCAAACAGGCGGTGGTTGCTATTAACCCTTCTGAATGCTGAGCAAGAATTTTATAGTCTATACGGGGTTTAAAATAAAAACCTTTTTGATACGAGAATGAAATAAGCTTGCAGAGATTTTTATACCCTATTTCGTTCTGTACCAATAAAATCAGGTGATAATATTTTTTCTTCGCATTTTTAATTTCAACATCTTCAGTAAGGTAGGCTTCCATGCCGAGGATAGGTTTAATACCCGCTTTTTTTGCCTGCTGAAAAAACTGCACGGCTCCGAAAATGTTGCCATGATCAGTGATTGCAAGCGCTTTTAACTTTTGCTGTACGCCAAAATCAACTAACTTTTCAATAGATATAGCACCATCCAGGAGTGAATATTCTGAGTGCAAGTGTATGTGGGTAAAGTGCTTATTCATTCTTTTTATAGGGCGTAACAGGTTATTCGTTTAATTATCAGGTACTAATCTTACTACTATTCTTTAAAAAAAACAGCGCAGCCAGACGAAGTTGGCGAAGCAGCGAAGACTGGTAAAAAATGATCTGCAATGAAAACAGGGTAGCCTTTTGACTACCCTGTAGAAATATCTAAAAAATATGTTTTAAGCTATTTACCGAAGATACGCTTAAACGGATTTTTCGATTTTTTCTTTGGAGCTTTTACCAGATCAAGTACTTGTATTGTTTTTTCGCGTGCTGTTTTTGCAATTTGGCTGAGTATGTTTGCAGCTTTCGAAACCGTGCCAAATTCAGGTTCCATCCACGATGCATTGAAGCGGTTATACAGTTGTTCTGCTTTTTTTTGCGCATTCTGTAGTTTATTGAGACTATCATCTATTATTTCTTTGTATGCTTGGCTGTCGGGAAACGTATCGAAGTAGCCTTGAAGGTTGCCATCTATAGCCTGTATAGCATTGATTACGCTGAGTGAAAGAGAGTACAGTTCTTCTGATACTTCTTTTGCTTGATATACGGTGGTTATTATAGGCAAATCGCGGAGCGCTTGCTTGAGCAATGTAAACTGTTTTTGTGTTTCGTTGGTTACAATCTGATTCACCCTTGGTGTAGCGCTTGCTTTAAAATCATTAATCAGTTGATTGAATGTTTTTGCTATGTGTTGTTGCACACTCGTTAAATCTTTCAAAATGCCTTCGGGTGTTGCAAAGGGGTTCGGTGCTTTGGCGCTTCTTCCTGACGATACAACCTGCGGTTGCCCGACTGCATTTGGCACTACTGGTTCAAGAGCTACAAGAGGTAGTATAGAGAGGGTAGCGGTAACGTATGTTATTTTTTTCATCAGTTTTCCTATTCGATAGTTTTAATTTCTTGTTCAAGATTATCGGCAAGGTCTGCTATAAAATTGCCAAACTCAGCGGCATATGCGCATATATTTTTTTCTCCGTCGGTAAGATTTGCATAATCTTTAATAACGCGTAAATCGAACTGTATGCTTGCAGC
Source organism: uncultured bacterium (assembly GCA_963704465.1). Classification (GTDB taxonomy): domain Bacteria; phylum Babelota; class Babeliae; order Babelales; family Vermiphilaceae; genus MFD02979-c4. The sequence continues at coordinate 731,915 of OY969901.1, read as the reverse complement.
TTCCGATCTGATTTTGCTCAGTGAGCGTGGTTTTTCTGAAGTGAGTGTATTTTTTATTGCTCTTCGTGCAGCAAGGATTTCAGCATCATCGTATTTTGGTTTGCTTCTGAATAGTGGTTTTTTATAGAAAGCAATCGTTTTTTGCTCGATCAGCATAGAGGCCTGTTGATACAGATCTTTAATAACGGAGTTTAGATTTGCAACGAGATCTTCAACGGTGCCCTTAATTTTTGGTCCCGTTTGTGTTGCGAGATTTGCATCATCTTTGACTGCGGTGACTAAAAGATTGCCCGCAAGCTTCCATTTATTCAAAAACTCATGGTTTAAGAGCTTGAGAGGTTTTTGGTTGGCAACTATTTTTTTAACCTCTTTTGTGCCTACGAGCTTATCATATTGGGTTAAAAATTCTGGTTTTTGATACGAGCCACGGTATTCTATTTCTACATTCTTCGGTTGAGGATTTTTACCGAATAGAGCTGCAGAAAATACACAACAGCACAGTAAACGTAGGGTGGTTTGTTTTTGCATACTGATCCTTTGGAAATGGGGTTACTATTTCCATGAGTATGCAAATAAAGCCAAAATGTAATCAATATCTGTTTATTTAAAGAATGTTCTGTGCTTGCTCGCGTGCTTTTTCTATTTCAACTTTTATGTTAATGGTGCGTTCGCTGATGGCGGCATTTGAACATTTTGAAGCGATTGTATTAATTTCTCTGCCGAGTTCTTGCAGGGTAAAATCTATGCGTTTACCGTGTTCCGGTATCGCGGTATTCAGATGCTTTGCAAGGCTTTCAAGGTGCGTTTTAAAGCGTACAATCTCTTCATGTACGTCCATCTTATCCAGTGAAAGAATGAGATGATCTTTCTGTACTTGGAGTGCAGAATCATGATCGTTGCCACTGATTGCAGCAAGAAGCTCTTGAATTTTTTGTTTTTGTTCTTTAATAAGCTGTGTTGCTTCTTGTGCAATTGCATCGATCTCGGTTCGCATCACGTTAATGCGTTCAATAAGATCTTTTTGCAATGCGGCCCCTTCTTGAATACGCATACTGTTAACCGTTTCCAAGAGCTCATCAACAAGCTCTAAAATGACATTATTTGTTTTGTCATCGATCAGTGTGTCGGCAACAATAAATACATTGGGCAGCTGTAGAATGTCAGAAAGGGTGAGGGGAGTGCGTAAGCCAGTGAGCTCTTCTATCTCACGTATCGCATTAATATAAGATACAATTGTAGCCCGCGCAGGTTCTACGGCACCTTTAAATGCGTGTGGATTGGTAATATGCAACGTGCAATAGACATGGCCACGAATCAGATTGGTACGAATTTTCTGAATAATGGCATGCTCAAGTGCTGCAACGGCATAGTGCACTTTGCAGGTAGTATCAAAATAACGCGAATTGAGCGCTTTGATACTGAGGGAAACTTCTGTTTTTTCGCCGAGTTCACCTGCCATGGTGATTGAGCGTGCGGCGAAACCGGTCATGCTACGTATCATGTGATATTACGCCAAGTTAGTGAAAACGTTTTGTACATCATCATGATTATCTATCGCCTCTAAGAATTCATAGGCTTTTGTTTCTTGCTCACCAGAAAGCTCTGTTTTACCTTTGGCTACCCATTCAAGATTGGCATCTTCGATGGTACCTTTGAGGTTTTCAACGAGCAATTTTGCTTTAAACAGATCTTTTGGATCGCAAATAAGGGTAACGTGCTCATCTATTTTAATATCATCAATATTGATATCCGCATCAATACACAGTTCAAGAATAGCATCTTCGTTGGCATTTGGAATCGATGCTCTGATTACACCCTTGCGTTCAAACATCCAGTTTACGGTACCTGTTTCGCCAAGGTTACCGCCATGGGCAGTAAACAAACGGCGCATTTCTGCAACGGTCCTATTTTTGTTGTCTGAAAGGAGCTCAACCATTACCGCAATACCATAGGGTCCGTAGCCTTCATAGGTAAGATGTTCATAGGAAACGCCGGGTAGCTCACCGGTGCCACGTTTGATAGCGCGGGCGGAGTTTTCGAGCGGCATATTTATTTGTTTTGCTTTTTCTAAAAGCAAGCGAAGATGAGGGTTGTGTGCAGCATCGCCGCCGCCATTTTTAGCGGCAACCGATATTTCTTTAATCAGTTTGGTAAAAGCTTTACCTTTTTTTGCATCTTCTTTGGCTTTTTTATGCTTAATCTGCGACCATTTATTATGACCTGACATGCTGTTCCTTCATTCAAACATTTTATTCAAGAATAAATCTATCGCGTTAATCAAATTATGTCGAGTCGTTGATTTAAATTATCGTCGTTTGCCCAAGAAATTTTTTCGTAAGCAAGGGAAGCTGCTGATGGGGCACTTGTCTGCCGCGAGACGTCTTTTCAAGGAGCCCTTTACGCATCAGAAACGGTTCATACACAATTTCAATCGTTTCCGCATCTTCACCAAGCATTGATGCTAATGTATCAAGCCCCGCTGGGCCACCTTTAAACTGCGTCACCAACAATTTAAGCAAGGTAAGATCTATGGTGGTTAGGCCATCTTCGTGAATGCCCAAAAAGTCGAGTGCTTTGCGCGTGATGGTGCAATCAATAGCATCAACACCTTCCACTTGTGCAACATCGCGAACCCGGCGTACAATCCGTTTTGCAATACGCGGTGTGCCACGGGATGCAGCACCAATCATAAGCGCAGCATCGGGAGTCATAGTCATGCCCAGATAGGCCATGTTTTCTTGCGCAATGGTTGCTAATGCCTCTTCAGTATAAAAATCGAATCGTTCAATAATACCAAACCTGCTACGCAGTGGCGCTGAAATCATGCCGCTTTTGGTGGTTGCACCTACGAGGGTGAAAGGATGGAGTGGTAAGCTGACCGATTTTGCACCCGCTCCTTGGCCGATAATCACATCAACCTTGAACTGTTCCATAGCGCTATAGAGAATCTCTTCTACCGCAATCGGCATACGATGTATTTCATCAATAAAAAGGATTGAGCGTGGTTCAAGGCTTGAAAGAATAGCAACAAGATCACCGGTACGTTCAAGCATAGGGCCACTGCATACTTTGATAGGCACCTCAAGCTCATGGGCCATGATATGTGCGAGGGTTGTTTTGCCAAGCCCTGGCGGTCCAAAGAGAAGCAAATGATCTAAATGTTCTTTGCGCAGTTTTGCAGCCTGCACGTAAATGGAAAGTTTCTGTTTTAACGCATCCTGCCCAATATATTCTTTAAATGAGCGGGGATTAAAACTGTATGATTGCTCCGCCGGGGTTTCCGGTGCGGTCATTCCCTGAAGAAGATGTATTTCTGACATAGTGTATGTATCTATTAAAGTTTTCAGTCACAAGCATAGGTAAGCGCGCTTTTTTTTGCAACATATATATAAATTGTTGCAGTCGACGCCCCTTGCTTGTTACAAATAGAAATGAAATGGTATAAGGTTTCCAAAATGGGGAAGTGGAGGTTCCATGAAACGATTGTTTTCTTTATTGTTATGCATGATCACATGCATATCTATATCCGTGCAGGCCTATTTGACTATTGAATTTTCTAATCATACGCATGAAGAGCTCAAAATACGTATTCATCTTGCTAGTGATCCAATGTCAAAATGGTATGAGGCCGTTATACAGCCAAAACAGGAAGGGCATGTGAAAGCAATGCATACATTTGCATACGGGCCTGATGCACAGCCAGATATACGTCATGCTGAGCACTGGAAGGGATGGTTTTGTTTACATGAGGTTCAAATACAAACTCCTCTAATGGAAAAAAAAGAAAGCATTGATGATGATGGCAATATAAAAGTTACCTATGTACGTAAATATGAGCGTGATAGTAATGGCAAGCCTATGCTTAATACGCCTATGTGGAATCCATGGCGCAATTTGCAAACCGTCGCTATTCCAGATGACTCATATAATCAAATGGTAGCTGCAGGAAGCATGCTTGCTGACGGTCTTGTAGAGGCGGCTGCCACTGTTGCTACGGCAGCGTCAGGGGTACCGATTCCTTCGTTTAAAGTATCAGGTATTGTTGGTGGTATTGGGAAACTTTACGCATATGGTAAATGTAAAGAGCTTATGCATTTCGATTTAGTGCCAACAACTGATACCAAATTGCCTTCCGAAATATTTTATATCATTGCTTTGACGGTAGCACGTTAATAAAAAAAGGAGTTATTATGAAAAATTTTTTACGATTAAGCATATTGCTTGGATTTCTTTTTTCCTTGCAGATGCGTGCATATGAATATGAGTTCTCAAATCATACCAATGATCCATTAAAGTTACGTCTTAAGCTTTCATTTATATTTGAGGATGATAGATGGTACGAAACAATAATACAGCCACAAGGCATGCATACTTTTGCTTTTTCACCCGGTAAATTAGATCCTATAAAAACAGGATTTTGTCTTAAGTATATTCATGTTGCTTTGCCTCAAAAGAAAAAGAAAATGGCAATTGGCCCAAATGGTGAAGAGCTCGGTGAAGTTGAAGAGCTTGTAAAAGATAAAGATGGTAATGTTGTTTTTGGACCATGGGCAGATGTGGCAATAACAAATGTAAAAGATGAAGGTGCTAATGCGCTGATAGATGCCGCTGCAGAACTAACCGATGCTGCCACAGACTTTGCAAAAGGTATAGCAAATATTGCCGTGGAATATAAAGCAAGTAAGGCAAGCAAGTAATAAAATTAAAAAAGTGGAGAATAATATGAAAAAATTTTTAATAATATCTACGATTGTGGTAGCGAATATAATGAATGCCGCAACAGTAGCAGATTTGCAAAATCAAGAAAAAGCAGTGTATACGAATTTGAGTGATTATTGGTTGGATGAAAAAGGCGATATACGGATCGGCAGCAAAAATGCTGACAAATTACAGTTTGATTTTTCAGAAGCTCGCCTGGCACGTCAATCAATTGAACAGATTAAAAATGCAATGAATACCGCTATCGCAAAATTCTCTAAAGCGCAACAGGATGCGTTTATTGCGGCAGTGAGCAGCGATTTAAAAGAGCTTGAAAATGTTCGTAATGAATTAAAAACAATGCGTAGAAGTCTTGATGAAGCAGCGGGGATTGTAGCAAAATTCTTGGGTAAAACGAATGATGATGTGTTGAGATTAGGGGATCAAAATCTTGCTAACCTTATCAATAAAAAATCTACAGAAACGGGCAATAAACAAGATGCGCAGGCAGCAACGATAGCCCTGGGAACTTTAAAAAAGATGCGTCCCGCATTTGGGCTTAAAGTAGCAGATGCGCCAGTTATTGAAACGGAAAAAGAAAAATCATCATCAACAGGTGGTAAACTTGCTGCCGCAGCGAATGCAGTTGCAAAATCAGAAACTAAACTTTCTGGTTTGGTTAAAGCAAGTGGTAATATTGCGAGTGGTACTCCGTGTCAAAACATCCATTTTGACATTGTGCCCGGTGAATCACGTACCGGTGTTATCTTTTTAAGACTTATTAAATAAATAAGGTTACGTATGAAAAACTATATAATAGCACTCTGTGCATTGGTTTTTGCAACGGGCATGGTGCAGGCGTATACCTTTAGAGTTAAGAATCACACAAACACGCCGGTTGATGCGGGATTATTTTTAGTGCTCGATCGAGAACATGTGCGCACCGTTCCTGCGCTTGGTGAGGCGGTATTTAACTTTGACGGTATTAAAATTTGGTTATGTATCGATGTGAATAGAACATGGGTGAAGCCAGACGGTCAGGCTCAAAGAGGAACGCCTATTCTTTTCTTGAGACGCGATCTCTATGATACTTATGTGAATGAAGCGCGCAAGAATAATGGTAAGGTGCCATACAGAATCGATCAGTTTGAGCGGGTGAAGCTGCCGCTTGAATGCAGAAGCCATGATTTAGATATCGTTATCGATAATGAAGGTAACTATAGAGTGATTAGTTACTAACAGTATCAATGCACGTTACAGTTTTTTATAGATCCGTTGACGTGCAATGTTCTGAAACCAGCCAAGGCTGATTAAGGTGATCCAAATGTGGGAAATGCCGTAACTCATGAGAGGAAGCGGTATTCCCACAACAGGTAACAACCCCAGCACCATAAAAATATTAATGATGGTTGCAATAATCGTGGGAAGAATGAGTCCTGAACCTAAAAGCTGCAGATAAAATGAAGGCAACTCGGTAATAATCGTGCAGGATCTAAAAAAAAGTATACCATAGAGCACCAAAAGCGTGATGGCACCCAATAATCCCCATTCTTCACACAGCACTGCAAAAATAAAATCGGTGCGGCTTTCCGGTAAAAAATTAAGTTTATTTTGCGTGCCTTCCAAAAGACCTTTTCCATACATGCCACCAGAGCCGATTGCAATGCCCGCTTGTTCAATCTGATACCGCTCTTTATTCGTTTCCCCATAGCCTAAAAATACGGAGATGCGCTTGAGTTGATACGGTTTTAAAATCTGTTGCGCTACGGGAATGCACAAAAGGCATAAAAAACCAAGCCAGATAAAAAATCTATTCGAAAGGCCCGCAAGCCAACACAAAAGAAGGCCAGAAAAAAGTACAAGCAACGCGGTGCCTAAATCGGGCTGACGCGCAATGAGAATGCAACTGATGCCCAGCATGCTCAAAATAGGAACAAATGCAATCTGGGGCAACGGCGGATAAAGCTGATGCGTTTGTATGGTATACACGGCGTACACAGGAAATAAGACCTTTGCAATCTCTGATGGCTGAAATTTAAACAAACCGAGATCGATCCAGCGCTGGCCACCCATGCCAATCGAACCTTTAATGAGCGTAAACATTAAAATGCCAATCAATACATAATAGGCAATGTAGCCGCCGCGCAACGTGGCACGATAATCGATGCATGCAAAGATGAAATACCACACAAAACCAGTGGCAATGCCAATGAGCTGCTTTTTGAAAAAAAGTGAATAGTGCATTTCAGGTTTATAGGTTGCGCTCCACACAAACATAAGCCCAACAAATGCAACAAGAAGGGTCACGATAAAATTAGTGATATCAAAATAACGTAATGATCTGCGAATTGAATCTCGCGCTACGTGCATACTATTCCTTCCGCCGCCGCCCACCTACGCACTTTCAGTGCTTCTGCGTGGCTATGGCGTGATTAATTTTTAAATAATTAACTGTAGTATACGAATGCACGCGCGCTCTGTCTTTATTTTGCGAAAAATTTCTGCAACTCATCTGGGCTGAGTTGCTGTGTGAACATAATTTCTTGCTCAGGAGTGCCATGATCGGTAACTTCTTGTTGCACTTTTTTGTAGAGTGATGCGTAAAGGGCACGCAGAATAATCTGCTTGAACATAAGCTCGTCAACGGATCTGTTTTTTGCCAGTGCCGCAATAACTGCTTTTTCATACGCAGCATCAAGCGCCATTTCAAGTGCTTTTAATCGCACAGTAACTTCTGGTTTTGTATAAACCAAAGCCATTAATTTACCCGCACTTAAAATAGTAAGCATCTCATCAAGTGAAAGGTCTTCATGCAGCTGTGCGGTATTTATGCCGGTATCGATTGTCAGCTCTTCTGCATGCAAAGAACACGCAATGAACGTGCTCAATACCAATGATTTATGCAATGTTTTCTTCATGCTTTTCTTCTTTTGCTGCTTGATATGCGGTGTAATTTGAATAGATAAAATACGCAAGAGCAGTGATGCTGACTGCGCCAGATGCAATAATTAAATTGTTCAGATTGTGCGCTGTCAATCTATGTCTCCACTCATCTGCCATATAAGAGCCCGCCATTTCTATATCGCGTCTGATGATTTCTACAGAAGCCAACTCAAAATATTTAGATGACTTTTGTATAGCATCTTCCATACCTTGCTGTGCTGCTGCACAGGTGATTGCACCTGCTACAGACGCCACAAGCGCTGACCAGTTCTTGATGCTGTATTTTTTTGTTTCAGTAACGGGTTGTTGTGCAGGTTCTTCCGCAGTGCAGAATAAGTTAATACTTAAGAAAGCGATTGTTAGATATTTATGCATGAAGATCCTTTAGGTATGCATATGTTGTATATTTATTGCAGTGTAGCAGATTTTTGTTTTTGCTTCACTCGCCACCGCAGTATTCTACCGTAGAGCTTATTGATGTAGTAAAGTCATCAATTTTTGTTGATTCAGTTTCGTTTCCAAAAATAACCTTCAAGACTGGATAAAATACCGCCATCGTCATTTTGTGAAGCGGATATGATTGATTTTTTTAATGGTATGATTGAGTTATCGTCAGTAATGATAGGAACTTTTTTGAAAAGGTCTTTCTGCGTTTCGTTTGCTTCAGTGGCAATGCTTTGCTGGAGTATTGTGTACAATAATTTTCTGACTTCTATGTGAAACCGCACTTCATGATAAAGTTCTATTACTGCATATTGTTCATTAGAAAGATTGTGTTCTTTTAAATACATGTTGTCATAGTGATTTAGCGCTATCTTCTCGCATTGATTGATTCTGCGTATAACATCAGCTCGCCTGGTTCGCTCATTCGATGAGGAAGCTATTGAAGCATCATTCATTGCGATTGCAAGTTTTTCATTTAAATTAAGCGCTTTCAGGTTACCTGGTACATGCAAAATTCGTGTGAATCCATTATCTTTATCGCAGCTTAATTGTAGTTGTTGTATTTTTTGTTTGTCTTCTTCGGTAAAAAAACTGATTGATCTGTCAGTGTTTCTAATAAACTCTAGTTTTAAAATCGCTATTTGATTAAGAAGATCTTCTGCAGGATATGAATCCATTAACTGTTCAAGTTTTAAAATTTGTTCGCTCGTTAATCGAAACTGATTGTCTGCTTGATCTTCTGCGTGTGTAATTGCCGGCATCAAAAGGCCAAGCAAGAGTAAAAATGTCATGTGATATCCTTATTTATTTTGCATAGCTTTTTTTTGTTGATCCATATGTTTTCTTACATCTTCAAACTGTTTTGAAAAAATAGCGTTGTAGCCAGGGCTGAAAAAGTTAACCTTGCCCTTAATGCGCATCATTCTATGGTTTTGTTCTTGTAAGGTTAAATTGTTTATACGAGAGGCAATGTGAGCTTTTGTAGATTTTGGAAAGTAACCGCGCGGTAAATGATATTGTTTTTCATCCCAAAGCATGAATAAATGTTTTTCTTTAAAATCTTTTGGTTTTTCAAGCCACAGTTGAAAGCCAGGTATTTCTGGATATGGGTTTTTGTCATGTATTTTTTCATACAGAAGTTTGTATTCGTATGCATATGCTTTGAGATAGAAAAGGTTTCTTAAAAGCCTTCTGCCATAATGAATACCAGTGAAACCGTTTTCGAATTGCGAATAATAGAGGGGAGTTCCATATTTATTGAATATATATTCAATAAATTGGTGATTAGGATTAGAGGAATTTTCAAATGCTCCCTTTTCATACTCATCTATTAGTATCGTTTCCATGTCTTCAAAGCCATCATCAATGTTCGGGTATTCTATGTTTTGATGGATATGAGGAAGTTGTTTTTTAAAAGATTCTAATGTTTCTTCATCTAATGATCCATATCTATTTTGAATAGTATTAGAATTGCTGGAAGCCGTATTAATGAGACATAAGAGTAAAGATATACGTTTAAGTATCATAACAACCCCATTTAAGAGCATTTAACTATAATAAACAGTATAAACAGATTAGATTTTTTGTAAATTCCATTTGAAATGGCTTCTACTTCGCTCTTCGAGCTTCGAAGAACAGGCCCGCCATACGAAGCTTTAGCGAAGTATGGTCGGGATGGCCAGACTCGAACTGACAACCCCTCGCTCCCAAAACGAGTGCGCTACCAATTGCGCTACATCCCGACTATTGATTTGTATTTCAAGATTTGTACAAGTACTCTATACCTTTTTTTTGCCTTTGGCAAGCCTTAAATAATGATTAAATAAAGTCCGTCTTCCGTCTTCGTTCTGCGAACTACGCCGGACTTGCGTCGCTTGAATTTTTTTAGCGGCGCAGCCAGACGAAGCCAATATCTGCCGCAGGCAGATTGGCGAAGACTGGGGTGAATGGTGGGGATTGAACCCACGACCCCCAGAGCCACAATCTGGTGCTCTACCAGCTGAGCTACATTCACCATGAACGGGTACTTGCATATATCAAAGAGATAAAAACGATAGAGAGCCGTTATCTTTGTGGCAGATCGCTCTTGACGTTCGTTTTCAATCTTTTACCGCTTAAGCAAAAATGCGAAGGCGGAAATGTGTTGATGTAAGTATTATACGGTTTTATTACGTAAAATCAACAGAGTTTTTATCCATTCTATCTATTATGTGGTGCCATGGTATACTATCTATAATAAAATCCTTACCTTTTTGAGCCGTAAAAACCTATGAAAAAGCCACTTTTTGACCCTAAAAAATGGTCTCAATGGATCTCTGTTGTCGGCGCTCAGGAACATAATCTCAAAAACATCTCAGTGGCAATTCCTAAAGAGTGCTTAACGGTGATTACGGGGCCTTCCGGATCCGGTAAAAGTTCTTTAGCGCTGGATATTCTCTATACTGAGGGTAAACGTCGGTATATGGAATCTCTATCTTCCTATGCGCGTCAGTTTTTAGGGGCGGTCAAAAAACCAAAGTTTGAACGGATCGATGGTTTATGCCCGGCGATTGCTATTGAACAAAAAACGGTTGGCTCAAACCCGCGCTCTACGGTGGGCACTATTACCGAAATTTATGATTATTTTCGCATTCTCTATGCACGCATTGGTACGGTGCACTGTCCTCATTGCGGATTGCCAATTCGGGCTGAATCACCTGAATCGGTAGCCAAGATGTTACAGCGCACAAAGCAGGGGGATACCCTCATTGTGGCAGCACCGATTGCCCATGAAAAAAAAGGTGAATTCACCGCTGATCTGATCCATTATTTTAGCCTTGGCTATTACCGCTTTATTATTGATGGTCAGCAGCATAAATTTAAATCCATCGAAGAAGTGCAGGCTATTAAGCTTGCCAAAACCTATAAACATACGATCGATGTATTGATCGATTCTGTGGAAGTAAAACCGAGTGATGCAAGTAGACTCGTAGAAGCGGTTGAAAAGGCGTTTCAGTTTGCCGGCGGTTTGTGCAAAATTATCATTGGTGATAAATCGTACCGTTACTCCGCACAGTTTGTGTGCTTGGGGTGCGCTACGTCAGTACCAGAGATTGAACCGCGCATTTTCTCATTCAACTCACCATTAGGTGCCTGTTCTGCCTGTGAAGGGCTTGGTATTGTGCATCATTGGCCATGGGGTTCTGGTGATGAAAACGCTTGGAAGGCAGAATATCCGCAATTTTTTGGTGATTTATATGCAACCAAAGTGGTCTGTAGCTCATGCCATGGCAAACGGCTGAATAAGCAGGCGCTGGCGGTGACGGTGGGCGGTAAAGATATTTACGATCTTTCTGAACTCTCTATTAAACATATCGCGGAATTTTTTAATACCTTAAAGCTTGGTGAAAAAGAGCAAGAGATTGCCCGTGATCTACTCAAAGAGATTCGTGAGCGGCTTTCATTCTTGATCAATGTGGGTGTTGGGTATCTCAGTTTAAATCGCACCGCACGAACCCTTTCAGGTGGTGAAGGGCAGCGCATACGGCTTGCCACGCAGATCGGTTCTGCGCTGAGCGGGGTGCTCTATATTCTTGATGAGCCAAGTATTGGCTTGCATCAGCGCGATAATGATCGCCTTATTGATACGTTGAAATCACTCCGTGATCAGGGTAACACCGTGGTGGTGGTTGAGCATGATATCGATACGATGCGCGCTGCCGATTATATTGTTGATATGGGCCCTGCAGCAGGCACCCTCGGTGGTGAAGTCACCGCGGTGGGTACGCCAGAACAATTGGCACAGAATAAAAAATCTCTGACCGGCTCTTATTTGAGCGGTAAAGCGGGTATTGCAATGCCACGCACGCTCAGAAAAGCAGACGGTTATCTCAACCTTGCAGGTGCTACGAAGAATAATCTTAAGGATGTGTCTGTATCGATTCCCCTCAAAGTTATGGTGGGCATTTCGGGTGTATCCGGTTCGGGTAAAAGTACGCTGGTGATGCAAGAGTTGGTGCCAGCCGTTGATGCACTGCTTGCCGGTAAAAAAGCACCGAAAACAAAAAATTATACCGCAACGCTGACGGGTGGTGAATCACTCGAAAGTATGGTGGTGATAGATCAATCGCCGATCGGCAGAACGCCGCGATCAAACTCTGCAACCTATTTAGGCATTCTTGATGAGATCAGAAAGCTCTTTGCGGGTTTGCCGGAAAGTAATGCGCGGGGCTACAATGTTGGCCGCTTTAGCTTTAACGTGGCAGCAGGCCGCTGTGCGGAATGCAATGGCGATGGCACTATTACCGTGGAAATGCATTTCTTGCCCGAAGTAGTGATGGTCTGCCGTTCATGTAAAGGGCGCCGCTACAATGCAGAAACGCTCCAGATTCGGTATAAAGGCAAAAATATTGCCGATGTGCTTGATATGACGGCCTGGGAAGCTCTAGAATTCTTCAAGCATCATCGCCGGCTTGCCAAATCGTTACAGCTAATGTGTGATGTGGGGCTTGACTACGTGCAGCTTGGCCAGCCATCAACAACCCTTTCGGGTGGAGAGGCGCAGCGCATAAAATTAGTACATGAGCTTGCAAAACGGGGCTCTAACACGCTGTATATTCTTGATGAACCAACAACTGGCTTGCATACCCATGATATTGCAAAACTCCTGACCGTGCTCAACACGCTTGTGGATAAAGGCAACTCAATGGTGATTATTGAACATAATCTCGATGTGCTCAAAACCATGGATTTTCTTATCGACATGGGGCCAGAAGGTGGCGATGAGGGTGGTATGATAGTAGCCCACGGCGTGCCAAGAAAAGTGGCACAGTCCCATAAGAGCCATACCGGACGTTATCTGGCTGGCATTATTCGAGAATCTGAATAAAGTCTTTACTTTACGTGCATAATTTCGTTATGGTGACCATAGATACATAAAAGGGAGGTATCTATGAAAAACCGTATACTGTTGTTGTGTGGTCTTGCTGTAATACAGGGTAGTTCGGTTCGTGCAGAACTGTTCCACATGAAAAACAATTCTGATCGCACGATACACATAAGTTTTAACGCAGATGCGCAGCGAGCATTAGGTTCTCTGGTGATTGCACCGAACAAAGAAAAAAAGATCGATAACGTGAATGTTCCGTTGATCAAAGCGATGACGGTGCGTTATTGCGATGGCCCAACCGATAAAAGCTGTGTATGCGAAGAAGATGAGTTTGAAAACAAAATGTGCTCAGACTATAGAAATGCTTTTTATTCCGTAGAGTTTGCATCAAATGATGCTAAAAAAGAGCGTAATTTTTATCTGAAGTTTGATCTTGAGGGTAAGGGCTCTGTGGGGCGTAAACCGAGTGTGCAAGCACAAAAAGGCCGATTCGGAAAACTCAGCTCTATTTCGCGAACTAATATTCAGAATAAAGAGATAACAGAGGTTGAACTTTCACACGTGAAAGCGCTTAATCCATAATAATCAGCGCACATTGTATAAAAGATTGAGGGAGCGTATCGTCTGATACGTCTCCCTTTTTTATTTATCGAATACCAATAAATTCAACGTCAAATACGAGCGTAGCGTTTGGCGGTATCACAGCGCCTGCGCCACGCGCACCATAGCCAAGTGTTGCGGGAATAACAAGGCGGCGTTGTTCGCCAATAGCCATATCAAGCAGGCCTTCGTCCCATCCTTTGATCACTTGGCCAATACCAACTTGAAAGGTAAATGGTTGATTGCGATCACGTGAGCTATCAAATTTTCTGCCTTTTTTATCGGATGCATTTTCGTCATACAGCCAACCGGTGTAATGAACCGTGATCATGTCACCCTTTTTAGGTTTTTTTGCACTATCTGTTGGCGCAATCAGTTGCATCCAAGAGAGGCCCGATGGATTGGTGTGGATGTTCATAGGAGCATCTTTCGTTACCGCCTGTGCGGATGATTCTGTTGAGTTTATAGTTGTTGTTTGCGTTGCAGAGATGCAGCACAGTGTGCATACTGCTGTTCTGTACACAATGTTTTTCTTCATGGTTCAATCCTTTTTTTGGTGATTCTTTTGTTATCACATGTTCTTATGGTACGTTGCTTTTTGACTATCGTCTAGGGGGTGTGGATGAAGAGCAGGCTATTCTTTTTAATATCACTTAATCTATGTTGTTCAGTGTTTGGCATGGATGATGAGGACGATATATATACCGCATCACGTAGCACTATGTATTGTATCTATAGTGCACCGGTATTGACTCAAAAAAATGTATATCCCATACGGATTTATCAGCAGCTATCAAAGCTTACAGAACGTAAGCCTTTCTGCGGGACGCGAGATCAGTATCAACGTTTGCTTGCGCGCATAAAGATGGGTAATAAAATACCCGTATTGGGGCGATTTTGTATATACACTGCAGCAAACAAAGATAAAAAATGGGAAAATTATTGGGAATGTTGGCATGCCATTGAGCGTGAACAAATAGCCATAGCACTGTTGAGAATGCGCAACCCGTTAAGATTGAATGATTCTGTGTTTCGGTATGATCAATGGTTGATACCGCAAGAAAAAAAAGCGTTTTGTGCACAGATGATGGAACAATTGGCCTATTTTTTTTCTGATAAAGAGAGTGAACTGCATGAGGGGCCCTATGTTACCAAAGAGTGGGGCAAAATGGATGCGGATGGATCGCGCATACTCAAAGAAATAAAGCATGAGTTGGTAGTTTTTAAATCAACCGATTTTGATTTAAAAGATATTAAAAAGTGTTGGTCGCATGAAGAAACAAGATCTATTTTGAAAGAAAATGTGCACGATACTACATCGCCTATCATACCATTAACAACCTTTGCGTATGGGCAATCGAATGCAGCATGCATTGAGCAGGATGAAGTTTTGGACGAAGATGTGTATGATGTAGAGGCTGTGCCGATACGGCAAGAATTAAAAAAATCAACCGGGTCAAAAGTATATAAACTTTCTTAATGGTTCAGAGAGGGGATTCTATGCATATGATAAAGAATATAGATGCCATGCAACAGATGGTTGCGGAATTTGTTGCAGAACGTGAGTGGAATCAATTTCATGCGCCTAAAAATTTGAGTATTGATATTGCCGTAGAAGCGGCTGAACTGATGGAACTTTTCATGTGGTGCACCACGGAAGGGTCATTTGAAGTTCTCAAAGAGCGCAACCAAGATGTAAACGATGAGTTTGCTGATGTGCTTATTGGGCTTTTAGCCTTTGCCAATGCTGCACAGATAGATATTGCAAAAGCGTTTGTGCATAAGCTTGAAAAAACTAAAAAGAAATATCCGGTGGAAACCGTACGTGGTCGGTCAGATAAATATACCCATTATATGAAAAATAAAGAATAAACAAAAAGCGAGCGTAGTATGAACTATTTAGTGATTTTTTTGTTTTGTTTTTTTTCTTTTTTGCATGCATCAGATAATGCCGATGCCGTGCAATCGGGCTTTAACTCAGAATTTGCGCATACCCTTGGCTCAACCTTAGAAGATGGTTTTTTTGGTGGCGTAAAATGGGGTATTGCGGCAGCATTTTATCATATGTTTTATCGTATGATGGCAATTGCAGTTAGTGGGGTGCCCCATGCAGTGCATTCGTTACAATCGTGGTATGCGTATATCAGTGATAGCTATGCAGGGCGTCCGCCTGCGCTTGATATTCATGAATTGCAAGTGCTGGTTAGTTTGCTGCAAGAGACGTTACAAGAATATGAAGCATTGGGAGTATCTTCAGTTGATACGGAACAGGAGCAGTGTGCAACGCTTTGCAGTAAAACGCTTGCAGCCGTTATGCATCACATTCATACGTATATTACGGTGCGCATAGTGCGATATACCAATCTCTATACTGATCAAGAAAGTATCTTTCTTATGCAATTGATAGCTACTACTATCGAAGGTATACTCGAATGTGTATCATGTGGTGAATATCATAAAGAAATTGTAGCAACCGCTAAAACCACGGTCGTGCTCATTAATAAATTAATTGCATTGCTCCAAGGTCCAGTGGTAGATAAAGATACATATGATCCTTCCATGGCGTGGTTTAGCGGACAAAGGGGTTTTTATGTGTGGTCTGTATAAAAAATTAGTATTGAGTGGCGTGGTTCTTTTTTTAGGGAGCATTGCGCACGCAACCCAATTACAGCTTGTGACATCATCCTATGAACAATGCCTTGCGCAATCACGTACGATTAAAAAAACGTTTGAGCGTGAGCATTATCTGCGTGCGGCGGTTCAAACAGCATCGGCAGTGGTGGGGCTTTATATAGCGTACAATTATTTTTTTGGGGAAGTTCAAGTAGCTGCTGCGGTACCCGTACCTAAATCTGATTTTTCATGGAGGGAAGCAGCGAAAAATACTACATGGTGGCTTACCAAAGGTGTAGGGCAAGCAATATGTATGCAGTGGGTTACGCGCACGTTACTGACCAATAATGCCGACCCTAAAGTCTATATTCCAAAACATATCCATTATTACTATAAAACGCACGGCGCTGAAATTGAGCGGCTTTTGCAAATGCACGCAGCCGACGATTATCTGTGCAATCCATCTGATGATATTGATCTTCTCATACAATGCCATTTACAAGCATTAGTGGATAAGATTGAACAGCTTATGGCATATATACTGTATTACGCACCAGCGTATGCATCAACACACACCGAAGTGCTCGTTGAACGGTATGCGCACGAGGTGCTTAAAAAAGTAGCAATTATTGTGGAGCAGTGTAATACCGCCAGTGCAGAAAACTTTAATGATGCAGTAATTACCTGCAAACAACAATGTGCTGATATATTAACCTCCGCTATACGCTATGCACTCGCATCATTGCCAAGTGATGAGTAAAAATAAAGAGTGAATTGGTTAGAGAGAGGGGCATAAGTATTATGCCCCTTTAAAGTTTACTGTTTTCTATTGTTATTATGCTGATGAATTTGTTGTTGAGCGGTAAAAGATGCTCCTTGATGCAGATATGGTGGGATATAACCTGGGCTTCTTAATGCTGCTTGTGCATCAGCAGTAGCAATAGCATCTTTTCTCGCTTGAGCTTTAGCAGCAGCTTTTTTTGCCGCTTTATCTGCAGCAATGCAAGATGATGCAAAAGTTGCTGCCATACACCATAAAAGTAGTTTTTTCATAAGGTATCCTTTGGTAAAGGGATTTTGTGTTTTTAAGAGTATATTTTTTGTTTATTCCTGCGCGCCAGCATCTTTGAGAAGTTTTATAATAGCGTCATGTTGTTCTGATCCCGCGCAATTTTTTGCGAATGCAAGTGCTGTTAATTTATTCATCTTATGTTTAATATTAAGATCTGCTTTGGCCGAAATTAAGGTGCGTACGCATTCAACATGGCCATTTATGCATGCAATCATGAGTGGTGTAGAAAAAAAGACGGGGCATGGTTTCTCCACCTTCGCACCACGCGCTATCAAGAGCGCTACTAATTCATGATGGCCACAGGTTGCTGCTGCGCTTAATGGTGAAGGAATTTGGTGTTGATAAGGTCCACCATTATCGCTTATTTCATTCAAATCAAGCACATTGAGATCTAAAAGTTTTGTGATGGTAGGAATGCTTGGTTTTGCGTCGCCACAGAGTGCGGTGAAATAGTGATGTATTGGGGTGGTGTAAGCTGCATTTTTTGCGCATTTCTTTTTACACCAAGCATAAGCGCCGGGGGTATCGAGTGTTAATGCATTGGCTACGGTAAATGCAATAGGATCGAATTCGTCTTCAATCTGGTTTGCAAATGCTTCACTTGTAGCATAGTGTTTGCAGGCATATTTTAAGATAGCGCCGGTGCATGTGCCATCATCTAAACAGTGTTTCCACAGTGTTTGTTGATTTCCCAAAGATCTAATCTCTTCTGCTGCGGTATCAAAAGATTCATGTTGTTTAAAAATATCGGTGAGGGTTTCTTGATAGTTACCCGGTAACGTTGCTGAAGTATCGGCAGCCATAATAGGTAATGCGGTGATTACTACACTGAGGGTTAAAAAGAGCGGTGTAAGCAATTTCATATAAATCCTTTTTTTTAGTTTTTTTGTTTGATGTCAGCAATAATTTCTTCGATATATGAATCTGAATCGAGCAAGGTGGTGCATTCGATAGCATAGGTGCCATCAGCGTGCGGTACTTTTTTATAATTGGTAAACATATCCAGCGTGTTAGGTGTTGCAAGGCCAATAATATAGCCCTTATCATTATCTGTAAGCACTCGCTGTTCTGCAACAAATCCCGGTTTTGATTCTTTTCTGCGTACTTTATCGAAAATAGTTTTACTTAAATCATCAGTAGACGCGGGATCAAACATTCTTTTGATCGTCAGATACGTTATGCTACGGCACCTGGCCCCTTCTTTATTGGGTTCTATACCACGCATTGTTTCTTGCATGCGTTCTCTAACAACGGGCAACGTACATGCCTGTATTTCATCCCTTAAGATCTGTTCGCTGATTTTGCTTCTATCACGCATCGTTTTTGAAGGCACCGGAGTTTTATGTTTTGGTGTAAAACCCTTCATTACCATGCCATCTTTGAATTTGTCTGCTGCGTATATGCTGGTGATGCTCAAGAGTGCGATAATAGGTACTATTTTTTTTGACATACGAATTCCTTTTTTTTAATTGGTTACTAAACGTATCTCTAAGCACGATGCCGGTTATCTTCTCTTGCCGCCATTTATCGCAACATTGGTATTGTGAGTAGAAACTGCTTGCTGCGTTCTTGCAGAAGCGTTTTTGTAGCTACATTGAGGCACTTTTGTTCCTGTATTTTGTGCATGCTTTAAACTTTCACGCGCGCGTCGATCTGCACCCATGGCATTGAGTTTATTGAGGGTATCTTGAGCGTGGGCGATGTAGCATGTTGAGAGAAGAATGCTCGTGAGTATAACTTTTTTCATAAGAGGGTCCTTTTGTTTAGCCGTTTTTTTGAATGTCGGCGATTACTGTTTCAATAAAATTGTTATCGGTAATAGAGGCAATAAGCTCTACAGCTTGCATTGTATCATCTATTTTGCGATAGTTGGTGCAATCATCAAGATTTGTTGTTGGTTTTTCTGCTATTGTATTAAAAACAACGCGCGAAAGAAGATCATCAGATAATGCATAAAAAGTTCTATTAATCGTAAGGTATTGTGGTTGAAAACAGATATGCGTTTGTCCACGTTTGCGATCGGCTTCTGCAATAGCTTCTTGCATACGTTTGCGAATCGCTGTTATGCCGTAAGAGCGGATTTCATCTTTGAGCAAGTACTCAGCAATGCTATAGTCTCTTTTTATTGGTTGAGAAGGCTGAATCATTATGATTGGTGGATTCGCTGGGCGATAACTTTTGCTTATTCGATAGACGCCTTTTTGATTATTTTGATCATCGGCGCCATATGCCATGTGCACATATGATATGCTTAACGCTATTGAGAGAGCTACGCGGAAATTATATAACATCGTTATCCTTTCAGATACTGTAAAAGAGAAGGAGCATCTGATGTTGTTTCAGATGGCTTTTCTTCTCGATATAAGATTAAAAGTCCCATTGATATAATTGCAGTGGAAAACAGCATATGCAGATCGAGCGTGCCACTATAACACGCAACAAAAAAAGGCCGCAATAAACTTGCTGATGATATCAGTATTGCACTGTATTGTGTGAGCAGAATGCCGTAAAGGCTGTAGGCAAAAATATTACTCACCAGAACCATAATGAGCAGTAAAGAGAGAAAATGAACAGTTGGTAAGGCAGCTGCGGTACTGAGTGGATTTTCAAGAATGAAAGAGGTAAAAAGCGCACAGATACCGGCACTTCCCATGCTCATGCAATTTATTATTGGCGCTGAATAATTATTGATGCGAACGAATTTTCTCATGAGCAATGCACCGAAGCTGCTTGCGATTATTGAACCAAGCATAACAATGTCTGGTAGAGCAACATTGAATGGCGCAGTAAAATTTGAAAGCGCTACCATGCTTGCACCAATCATACATAACGCAAGGCCAAGCCATCGGCGTAGAGTCATAGTTTCATTACACAAAAGATAAGCAAACAGTATCGCAAAGAACGGCTCAGAGACCGCTATGAGGGATGCTTTTCCACTTGTCAGATGATGTAAGGCCCAGAATTTGAGCGTGTTGCTCATATAAAAAGAGAAGAATCCTATAGTCAAACACGGGAAGATATATTTTTTATAGGAATGTATGGTACCGCGATACTTTAAATATAATAGAAAGATGAGCCCAGCAATGATGGTTCTCAAGCCACTTAAAAATAACGGCGTGCTATACGCAAGAAGCTGTTTGCTTATCATAAAGGTGCTTGCCGAGACAGCATAGAGAGTGATTATCGGTATCATTTTTAAGCCTTTAATTATCCA
This sequence comes from uncultured bacterium, assembly GCA_963704465.1. Classification (GTDB taxonomy): domain Bacteria; phylum Babelota; class Babeliae; order Babelales; family Vermiphilaceae; genus MFD02979-c4. The sequence goes on along the minus strand of OY969901.1, from coordinate 711,464 downwards.
TTCTTTTCTACGTCAGCAATTGCGTCTTCAATAAATTTTTCGTCACGCATAGTAAAAATGGTTCTGCATTCAAGTGCACGCATGCCATTACTTGTTATCCACTCGTAGTGAGTAAAGCGATCAACCATTTTTGGCGTTGCTTCCAAAATTTCCCCTGTTTCGTAGTTGATGCTTTGCGTGGTGTGAAAATCAGGTTGGGATTCGTTTTTCGTAACGCTCTCAAAAACAGCGCGTGAGAATTGATCTTGGGCTGAGGGATAAAAAGTTTTCATAATAGTGAGTATGTTTGGCATAAAAAAAGCTCTGCCGTTTGCCTGCGAATGAGAGACCACTAGTTGCTCTTGCATTCGTTGTCGAATGGTTGCTGCACCGCATTGCCGTATTTCATTTTTTAGTAACTGTGTAGCAATGGGGTAGGAGTGCTGTATCGGTTGCGGGCGGCATGTTTGAGATGGTGTGTATGATTTTCTTTCGTAAAGGTCATTATCACTTGCGTGAATGCTACCAATGCAACATGTTATAATGCAGAGATATTTTTTGTATATCATATAGTTATCCATTCTTTTCTACGTCTGTAATAATGCGTTCAAGAAATGTGGGGCTTGTGATACCGGCGTTACATTCAAGCGCCCGTTTGCCATGCTCGTCAGTAATCCATCTATACATGGTGAAACCATCGAGCCTTTTTGGCGTTGCCAATGTATCGATCCTACCGACGCCGGGAACATGTATTGTTGAGGCTTCCGCTACAAAACCGGGCTGTGATTCGTTTTTTGCAACAAGATCAAAAACAGTGCGTGAAAGTTGATCTTCTGAATCGGCATAAAAAATTTTTGTGAATAGAAGGTTGGTTGGTTTTTCATAAACATGGCCATCATCATCAATTGCCGGGCTTCCATGCCAAGCAACAATCGCATCGTGTAACCTTTTTCGCATAGCAGCAGCTGTGCCTATGCGTATTTTCTCTTTTACTATCTGTTCAGCGATGGGATATGTTGGCTCGCTTGCTCTTTGTATTACTGGTTTTCGTGCTGGGGGGCCAGCTCTGCGCAATGGTGGCGAATTATCAACTTTATCGGCGTCTGCGCTGTAGATGCTATTCATGATGCTTGTACCGATTAGAAAGAGTAACGGTAACAAACTGTTTTTCATTGCGATCTTTTCTAACTATTAGCAGGAACTATTTCTGGGTTTGTTGTTGGCGTAGCGGTAACAGTTTCTTGAGCTACTACGGGTGTAGCGGGAGGTGTGGCTACTGTTTGTGATTGTAACACAGGAATATGGTTTAGAAGTGCTTCTATTTGTTCAACGCAACCTAATTCACAGGCAACGAGGAGAGGAGCTCTTTTTTGAAAGGTTCCTATTTGCATATCTGCTCCCAGCGTGCATAATGCATCAATGAGAACAGCAGGTTGTTTATTCACTACAGCAAAAGATAAAGGCGTTACCCCTTTATGATCTTGCTGATTGATGGATGCGCCACGTAGTATAAATTTTTTCACTAAATCTATGCGTTGTTGCTCGTTGGTAAAGCTACGTGAGTATGTAAGTGCGTGGAGCGGGGTTCTTCCTTCGTCGTCAACCTGGTTGATTACGGCTTTGCTATCCATTGCCCGCATGGTACCAATTGTTGAGCAGAGTAATGCTAGAGAGAGAGCATGAAGATTCATGAGAAGTCCTTTTTTTGGTTTTTAATGCTTCATTCTGGCTAAAAGTGTAGCATGAATTTTGTGCAGCACAAGAAAAATTGTTGCATTATTGCTCAAAGGCATACAAAAATAAGATCAGTTTTTATTGTATTGAGGAGAATGAAGAATGCGTAGTCTATATAGTATGTTATGTGCGTTATTAACGGTAAGCGCAGCATGGGGTAGCGATGATGAAATCAGCACGCGGTCGATCAATATGCGCGAGATTCATCCGCTGACGCAAGAGATAATAAAAAAGGGCCTTACGCTTCATGGCATATGCTATTTTGATGCAGAAAACCGCAAAGCAGAAGAGGCTGCAAAAGCATATAATGCTAACCCCGAACATGAACGGTGCATGGTACCTTCATGGCGACTTGAAACTACATTTCTCGCGACAGATACAGAGCGCGATCCGCTGACTCAGCAGATATATACTGCTCTTGCGAGCGCACAAACAAAAAATCAGCATGCACCCAAAGGCCATCTTATCGGTGGGTATCTTTTTGGCCAAACGCAGTATGCGCTACAAGCCGATGGTTCAGTGAAATGTACTATCTTTATGCAAGGTGTGCCCTATATGTGGGCAAAAGAATATAGCGAAAACAATTAATCGGTATAAGGTTATTGACTTTTTATATTGTGATTTAATACAATCAGGATAATAAGGTTTGTGGATCAAAAGAGAAGTGGGGCTGTTATGTTTATCAAATCTCGATTTTCTTATTTTGTGGTATTTAGTTTTTTGAGTTTGCAACTGATGGCTTTTACACCTGGCCAACGTGCTAAAATTCAAGATCTGACAAAGCAGATAGGCGATGGCAACATTTCTGATAATGATGCTCGCAAAGCGGCATTGGCATTAAAAATTAGACCATCTGAAATGAATGATTTTATCGTAAACAAGCTTATCATAACTGCGGACTCTAAGGGCATCAGTGATATTCTGAATCCGAATATGGTAGCCGTAAAAAATGAAATCAAAGTTCCATCAGTAAAAACTCAAAAAGAGGCGCGCGTTCAGCTTGAAATGCAAACTCAGGTGAAAACAGATATTTTACCAACAGATATTGCAATCAGAGGCGAACCTGTTATTGGCGCACCAATAACTATTAAGATACCTGAAGACGGTGCTAAGCAGGCTACCCAGTCTGTTGTTGTGCAAGCATCAAGTGCTCCAAAGGTGGCAAAACCAAAGCCAGGTGTGGCTGGCCAGGCTATTGTGTACAAAGTAAAAGATGGCGGCTTTGCTCCGCTGGATGATGAAGATTATCAAAACTATCTGGGCGTCATAGAACAAACATCAAAAAATCCCGGTGCAAGCAACTCTATGTTTGATATCATCTTACGCTATCAATGGCCAACTAATATGATCTTTGCAGATTCACTCTCTGCACAAGAAAAAAAATCTATATTTGCGGTGGGCGGTAACCCAGAAGCTTTAATCCGTGGCAAAATTCAGCAAGCGCATCCTAAAGAGAATTATGATGTGATGAGTATTCCAGATACCCTCTATCAGCTTTTTGTTATTAATTATTTCTTGACGCACCTTGATGATTCTATAATACGTGATATGGATAATTACTTATTTGATTTCTTTGGTAAATTCCAAAGCATTGAAGGAGAGGATGGTCATTCCATCGTTAATCTTTCTACAAAGAAAGGCTTCCTGGACGCGTCAAGATCACTCTATACAAATCCACGTGTTGCACAGGGGCAATTTGTATGTAATTGTGCTTTTGGCGCATACTATGCAGGAAAAGCAAACTTGAGTTGGCAACAAATGGCTGCGGACCTGATCGCTCAAATTATTTCAAATTATACCAAAAATAAGAGCAAAATACCGAATCATGGAGAATTTGCAGTTGGTTTTGATTTAACACGTATGAATCGTGAATTACAAGGTAAAAATCTGACGCCGAATGGGATTGTCGATAACATGTTAAAGTTTGAGGCTAATGCGCATCAACAAAATAAAGGTATATTGGTACGTGCTATGAACATGTTCCAACAAGAAATTGAAGTCAATGGTAAAAAACAGATGCTTGATATCCTTGATAGTTCAATAAAATTTAATTCAGTTGATGATCTACAAAATGATTATCAAAAAGTGCGAGAAGGTCAGGCATTTGCAATAATAACGCGTCCAAGTTCCTATGGGTTATATCCTTTCACAGGAGCTTTTTATTGTATTTGGGATATGCCATATTTTTATGCACTTACTAATGAACTTGATGATTGGAGTGCTGAAGGAGAGTGGCGTGGGAAAATATATCCGGTAACCGAAGATAATTATTTCTCTGGATTGATGATAGACAAATCATCATATATTCAGGATGGGGAAATGCGGACGCTCTTCTTGATACCACCATTCAGTGCATTTACGCAGCTCTGGGGACATGATTCTCTCTACCATGCATTGTCGCGTGCCGCGCAAAATCAAATTCCATCACCAGACGTGCTTTGGGATACGGGAAGTTTTGATCCATTTTATGATCAGCATCAACTTTTGTTTATACAGATGGATCCGTTGGCATTCGCGGCTAAGTTTTCAGAATTTGTTTCCAACAATGCGATACTCTTGAAGGTGAAGCAAGGCTTGAATTTGCAAGCAGAACAGGCAAAATTGCGTAAAAATCTTGATCTTGCAAGCAAATTTTATGATTCAGTACGCAAAGCACCAAAAGTGCCGGCATCAGCAGTGCAGCAAGTAGTTCAACAATAATTGTTTAAAATAATGGTGAGCAGAATATGTGTTCTGCTCACCAACTTTTTTTAGATCGCCCGGCATGCAATAAAGTGAATGGTATTCTTCATTTTTCTAATCGTATGGCAAGGCATTCCCTATATGTGGGCAAAAGAATATAGCCAAAAGAATCAGCTCTGATACACTATCCTGCGGACCAAAAAATAACGCGGGAGCAGCAAGGTGTTGGTAAAAATAAAAAGAGTATTGTTTCTTTGTTTTGTCTTTTTTTCTTCAAATCAAATGATACATGGGATGGATAGGCCTGTAGGTGTGCCTGAATTCATAGCTCAAACAGGAATTTTGTGTGAAGCTATTTGCTATGGTTTGCGAAGAGATAAAATGCTGGATGCTGTCACGCGTGACACCTTTTCATCGGGCCGCAATCTAACAGTGTTTACTGGATTGGCACTCTGTGTGATTGAAAATGTTATGGTTTCTTATTTCAAAAATTCTCAGCCTCAATTTTTAGCTTCAAAAACATATACATTAGGGCGCACCGTATGCGCAGCGCTTTGCGGCAGTTTAGTTTCAGGCGCGTATCCTATGTATTTTCAGCTTAAACAAAATCAAGTACTGGTGTTTCCCTATGTGCTAGGATTAATCTCTGGTGCTGCCTGTGCGTGTCCTCTTTTGTATCCTTGTATCCGCCTGCTGGAATAGCTGCAAGTTTTTTATTGTTGGGGCATTATGAAAAGTGTAGTTTTTATAGTGTTTTTCTAATGCTGGACCAATAGTAACAATGAAAAAGCGGTTTGCTATAGGCATATAGCCTTCGTTTTTTTAAGAACATTGACCATATTGGTCATTTGTCATATTATTAGATTGTAAAGTATTTTATGGTTAATTGGGGGATATTCATGAAACTAATTCTTTTTTTAATGGTATCATTACTGCTTCCAATACAATCTTTGGGCATGGGGCGCGCGGCGCAACCAGCAGCTCGCTGGACAAGTCGATTTATCAATGCAATGAGGGATGCTTGGAGTCCATATTCTATCCGTCCGCAATTATCAAGAGAAGATTTCAGGGAACGATTGGGACGCACTCCTTACGATCCTAAAGCTTACACGCCATGGCAACAATTGGAAATCGCAAGAGCTGAAGACAAGCTTAGTAATGAACTGGTAAAACAAAGCAAGCTTTATTCAAATGCTGTTGACCGTTATAATAAAAGATCGTGGTATGAATGGTGGACAGGAAAATCTTCACGTTTTGATATTAGTCGTCGTGAAAAAGCCCTTCGAAACAGGGAAAAAGCTTTAGATAATTATAATGTTGCGGCAGGTAAATACAACGATCTTCGAGAGTTTATCTATAACAAATATGGCACTGTTGTTACCCCACCTTTAGATTCAATATACCATTATTTGTCCAAGGAACTTGTCAGAGCAAAATAAATCATAAATCACTGAGTACAGCAGCAATAATCAGTTTTTGCTTGAGCGCTTCAGTTGACGTTTTATCTTTTAAAGGAGTGAGCGTAATCAACGCTTTCCAGAGTGCCCAGCCGCGTGCACGGGTCCAGGTATCTGGATCCAAAGGCACTAGTGATTTAAAAACTTCTCGGCTCTCGCCATGCAAGAATGTCCATGCAATAACCAAATCGCACGCAGGGTCTCCAATGCCCATGCCACCAAAATCAATCACTGCAGCTAATCTGCCATTATCTATCAGAATATTGCCAGCACTCAAATCCCCATGAATCCATACCGGTTTTTTATGCCATTCTGAGCTTATGGCTTTGTTCCAAAGATCGGTTGCTGCGTGTGTATCAATAACACCCTCTAATTGAGTAAGCGCTTCACGTGTTTGTGTATCATATACTTTTGTTGAATCACCGCGATAAAAATTATGTGGCCCACCAACCAACGGAACATCGGTTGCATCAATTGCATGAAGTTCGTATAAAAATTGGGCAAGATCTTGTGCAATCAAGGGTAAGTTTAAACGTGCATCGGGTAGCAAGTTCGCGCTGGTGCCTTCTAACCACCGGTATATTGACCAATGCCAGGGATACTCAGCGGAAGGTTTGCCGACGGCAATGGGCTGCGGAATGGCAATAGAAAGTTGTGGCGCTAAGCGTGGCAGCCATGTTTGTTCTTTGTGCACTTTATCCGCATAACATTGAGCGCTTGGTAACCGTATGGACATCGTATCACCCAAACGAAAGGTGCGATTATCCCAACCACCAACGTCCACCGGTTTAACCGGTACGTGTGCCCACTGTGGAAATTGCGTTGCCACTAAGCGCTGTGCAAGCGCTGCATCAATAACCAATGTATCAGTATCTTTGTTCATAACTTTTTTATCATTTCATAGTTAATGATTTGTGATTCTGAGTGGAATATGTGTTTTATAACTGTACCAATAATAGCAGAGTCCCATTGCTACTACTATGCCGATTCCACCATATCGATACCATGAATATTGATAAGATTTTTTTTTATACAGAGATAATGCGCCATTATTTTTGAGGGTCTGTATTTTTATTATGTATGGCAAAAGTTCTGAATATTTCGGATGATAGTGAACCTCAGAGCCTTGCTGTTGAATACGTACTGGGTCAATCTTTAAATGCTCATATAAACAGTCGGCTATTTTTTTTTGCATAAGTTGTTTGGTTATATCGTCATTATCCAATCTAAGGAGCGGGAAAAGATCGGCTTGTTTTTCAAGGTTTTTTTTCCATTCAAGAAACGCTTTTTGAATTTCTGGGCTATTATTTTTTTTAAATTTTGCAGCAATTATTTCTGCTGCACCGGTTTTAACTGTATGGCCTTCTTTTATATGAGTTACTTCATGTGCAATGGTCTGTGTATTCAGTACTATGCTCTTGATATTAAGTGCAATGGTAGCAGCATCGCTCATAACAATTCTTAAGGGGTGATTAAGTAACTCTCCGAATGTTGTTGCATAGGCAGAACAGGTTGGTTCTTTTTGAAAGTGAGCATCATCGTATATAATATCAATACGGTTGGGATTTAAGCCATATTGCATAATAATATCTTTTGCTTTTTGTAGCAAATCTGCATTGATATTTTTTGTATCATGTGTAGCGTTTTTACCCAAAAAATAGGACGCTATTTTAATATGATAGCTATTAAGCGTCTTCATACCCTGTTCAAAAGCATCGTGAAATTCTACCTGTTTATCTTTTGGAACATTACATGCGGTAAAGTATTCATTTAAAGCATCTTTTTCTTCTTGATACAATAAAGTTTCAATATCTTTTAAATGTGTGCATGCATGCAATTGAGGAGAAGTGTTTTTTGCTGCCATCTCACGTTGTTGTGTAATAAATTTTTGTATATCAAAGGTTTCAGCAGCCTTGATTAAAGTTCCATGTAAAAAAAACAGTACGCTACATAAAACACAAATCTTCATAATGAAACATCTCTCTGTGATATTGTTATTCTTAGCGTATTTTTTTTAAACAGTGCTTTAATAATATGATCAGCACCTATTTTAACAGTTTTTTTATCATTTCATAGCGGGTAATAGAAACGCCGCGCCTTTCTACAATATCTTCTTTGAGTATTGCAAAGCCCATCCGTTTTGCAAGCGGCATTGCCATTGCTGATGCATGAGTGGTGATATGAGAAAGCTTGTGTTCACGCGCAATTGCTTCAATATGCTTAAATAACTGGTATGCAACCCCCTGAGCTTGCTGTTCTTTACACACATATAAAAGATCAAGATCCCCTTCATGGGTCATGCTGATGAAACCAACTATGTGCGTGCCAATTTTAGCAGTAAGCGTAATCTGTGATGCAAGGCGAGTGGTCCACCGATTTTCGCTCTGTTTGTTTTCATCATCTGAAAGATCAAGCGGGGCCCATGCATTGGTTTGTTCTTGCGTATAATAACGTGAAGCAACGGTATGCACGCTTTCACGAAATAATGTAAGAATGGCACGAGTGTCTGATGTTTGATAGGGTCGGATGGTAAAGGACATGTGTATCCTTAGGTGTTATTCAACTGTTTTGCTATAGCGTTTCGAATTATGTGCAAAATAGATTCATCAATTGCAAAAGAACGATCATAAGGCGCATAATTGCTGCCCCAGCGAGCATCGGTAAATGTTATTCCTGCACATGAACGGGATGTTTTATACCGTGGTATCAAGTGCACATGAATTTTGGGAGAGGTATTGCTCAGTGCTGCATAATTCATTTTATCCGGCTGAAAAAGTTCTTGAAGCGCTTGTTTTACCTGTTCCCCGATTGCGAAAAACTCATCGCGCACGTCACCTTTAAGTGCCATAAAATCGTCAACCCCTTCATCATGCCTGAGTTGTACAAACGTTCTGCCAAGGTAGCATTGATTTTCATGCAGATAAAGATCCCAATGGGTATACGATTTTATTTTTAGCTTTTCATAGTCCATACAGAAAGCTCACGTTTTGAGGGATTGATTTGTTGTTAAACTAAGATAGGGTCGATAATTTTAGTAATCACTTCCTGCAGCAATGCCGAGAACTCTCCATTGAGAGCAGCAATAGTTTCAAGATCATTTTTAAGTTCTTGAACAAGCGTTCTTGGTGAGTGATTAATAAAGATTTCCCAGCCATGAATTGCGAGCGCTTCTTCGGAATCGGCTATATTCTGCAGCTTTGCCTGTATGTTGTTGAACATATTTTGCAATAAGCTATCTTCAACGTTTTTTTGAACATCGAACCTTTTAAAAGTGAAGCCTGTTAAAAGATCGTGCCTTAAACGCATATCTTGAAACTGTAGCGCTACCGTGCGGAGTGCGGTAATAAGAAGATCATCGGTTTCAACAGGCAGTGGTGCAAGACGATTTTCTGAGGTGGTGAGCCTGTTGACCACAACAACATAGTTGCGGCATGCGTCTACAAGCTTGCAATGAAACTGATATTTCAATAGTTCTACGGTAGAAAGATCAGTGATTTCACATACAGCTCTTGGTGAGAAAATATGTTGAGTTATATCATGCTCTTCTTGAGAAGCAAAAAGCGCAGATGACAAAGGAATAATGCTTATACAGCTTATGATACGTAGTTTTTTCACTATAGAGTTCCCTGCGTCAGAAGGCTAATTTTCTTTTTGGCTTTTTTCATATGCATTGCGCATTTCTTGAATAGCTCGAAAATCTTTTCTTTTCATGCTTGATTTGGTGAAAGATCCACGGCCTTTATCAGATTTAAACCATTTTATTTCGTCTTCCAGAAGTTTGCGTCGACGTAGATATTCTTCTTTATCCTGTGGAGTTTTAAGGAATATTTTCCCACTTCTATTTCTTGTTGGTAAGTTCCAATCTAAATCTAATTTATGTAATTGTGTTTGTAAAAATTTTAATTCATCGTGATACTCAGTATTTTCTCGAGCATTAAGACGACTCAGTGATTCACGGCGAGCTGGGCTCAAGATTTTTTGCATCCCTTCTGTAACTTTTCCGTATTTGTAATATGGGCTTTTATAATCTTGACGAATTTTTACTATCTCTGGTGCTTCACCGGGTTTTTTACTTTTTTGTAAAACGGTTGTTTCATAATAATGTGCCCTTTTGCCTTCTTCTGTTTGCAAATTTTCTTTATACCATGCATCGCGGTCTTTTTCTTCTTGTATTACACTTTTCGCATAGTTTAATAGAGCCTTGTCTTGTTCATTATCAATAGGTAACTCACCTTTCTGTAGTTTTGAACAACGAATGCAAAGTTTTGAAGAAAATTTGTATGACGGATCAAATTCTTGCATATCATTAGTTGGATACCATTTTCCACTTTGATCTTTTAAGGGCTCAAAATCTTCAAAGGCTCTAGTATGCATGAAAGCTTCTGGTGATGGTGTGTCTAATGCTGGCGATGGTGTTCGTCTAAAAAGGTTATGAAGATAATCAATGCCTTGGTTGTAATAATTCGCCATTTTTTTATAGTATTTTTCCATTGCATTAAGACTAGTTACATTGATACTGACGAGAATAAATAGCCACATAAATAGCTTTTTCATAAGAACCTCTAAATATATAAAAAGATCCCGAACACAACGTTATAATATCACAAATTGTAAAAATAGGTCAAGTGTTGTATTGTTGTATACAGGTTTTTTAAGAAACGATACAAAAGTCATGATGTAACATATATTCAATTTGTCAAGCGCGGCAGTCCTTTAGCCTATTGAGAGTAGTCAAATAACTCGTTCCAATCGATATTTTATACTTTACTTAAGGCATATAATCCAAATAATAGTATCGCCATACCAGCAGCATAGTTAATATACTGTAACATAGTATGTGATACGCGCTTTCTGAAGATACCAACGGTAAAGCAGAGCAAGAGCCACCATGCAGCGGAACCAAGAAATACGCCGGCCACAAAGCTTAATGATTCAGCATATCCCGATACCGTAACATTAAGGCCGGTAAAAAGTGCTGCAAAATCAAGAATAGTGGCAGGATTGGTAAGTGTTAGCAAAAAGGTCATGCCATAGGCATGCAGTAAGCCATGGTTAGTAGTATGAGCATTCTGCACCTGAGCGGGTGTTGCCCAGAATTTTTTAAGCCCAAGATAACATAAAAACAGCCCACCAATAATGTTTAGCGGCGTTTTATAAGCAAGAATAATCGTTTGGCTTGCCGTCATGCCAAGGGCAACCAAAATGCCATACATCATATCAGCAGTTGCAGCACCAAAGCCAGATGCAACGCCCAGTAAAATACCGCCCATTAACGTTTGTTGGATGCATAAAAAGCCGATGGCACCAACAGGGGCAGCTATTGAAAAGCCAACCCCCAAACCTTGCATTAATTTTAAGATATCTATCATATGCTTATTTAACGAGACAGAAGAGTGCCAATGGTAGCTTCAAATGCAGCACCAACTGCTGCTGTCGCATATACAAAACCTGCACACATAACACCGCTCATAGTGCCGGCAACTGCAGCTTTATCACGCGCTTGTTCTATGTTTTTCGATCTAAAGCCTACAAACCCACCGGTTACACCACCGACTGATCCACCAAATGCAGCGCTCAAGAGTGGTGTTAGCAACCTTGTTCTTAGATCTCGAGCTGCTAAAAATGGTAGTGTGCCAATAAATGCGGCTTTTGCACCCTTAAGGCAACCAGTTTTAGTACCTTCAAGGGTCAATTGTTTTTTTGCATCCCAATATAGTCGTTTATCATCATTTGAGTAGAGTGCATATCCTTGCATGAGCATGATGCTAAGAAACAATGTTTTTGTGAGAATGTTCATGTGAACCTCGGTGAAAGTAAAAATGTTTACTATTCGGCTTCGTTAGCTACAATTGTTTTTTTAGCGTCTTGTTCGCTTGGTTTTTTAAATAACTGTTTAACTTCATATACCACAAGAGCAAGAGCCCCAAAAAATGCTATAACTCCAAGATAATTGCTTATTGAGCATGCATAGTAATCTGGTAATTTATCTACAGCTTTATCTATAAGAAAGTCACCAGGAAGTTCTTTGGATTTATCAAGCACATTATGCATATATGTTTTAAGGTTTGCAAGTTGTGTGGCGTCAAGGTCTTTAGCGTTAGAAAGAATGAGGTCGATATTCTTTTGTATTGATGGTGCTAAATCTAGGTCGGGATGTTGCTTTAATAATGAAACCCACGCTGCGTTAAGTGAGTGTCCTGCATCCATATTACTTTCAAAAGCATATTTGAACTTTAATGCCTGTGATCCTGATGCTGCTGCGCCACAGAAGTAAGCTAAGGCCAATGCGCTTGCGCCGAGAACTTTTTTTGATTTTTTTACGTATTCAATGCAGCTTTGCCAGCGGCTTTTTTGAATTTCTGGTGCATCAGCATTACACATGAATGAAAAAGCTATACACATAAAAATCGTAGATTTTTTGAAAACGTTCATGAGAACCTCGTTGAATAGTTGAAAAATAGTTTATACGGTACTGTGTTGCTTGCATATACTGTCAATACCATTAATTATCTCTTTAAATACGTGTACTTTCAATCTTTTGTTAAATTCTTACGTATGCTTAAACATGTTCAACATGGGGCATACATTCTTTTTGTTGAGCTCTTCAATTTTGAGAATATAGGGCAACAATTCACTGCAACCTGGATGCGTATCCAGTGCATAAGATTCATGCCACATACTGTTCAGTATGCCACTACGAGCCATGCTTATGCATTGAGGCATTATTTTTTTCAATAGTTGTTGAGTCAGTTGTTCGGTAACCTTTTTATCTTTGGAGCGTATCAAGGGGAACAGCTCGGCTTGTTTTTCTGTAGATCGGTTCCAGTTTTTGGCATCGAGCGTATCTGGTTGTATGTTAAATGTTTTGTTTAATCTGCAACCTTTAAACCCGTGCAGTTCTTTTATATGAGTGACCTCATGGGCTATCAAATGTGCATCGCAATCGGTAGATTCTGTATTAAGTAGTATTCGCGCAGAATGAAATTTTTGTGATTCTTCCCCAACAAATACCGTTGCCCTACCGATGAGAGCTGAGTGTTTGGTTGTATTTTCAGTAAATAACTCTTTATCCGTGCCAATGGTTACCATGTTAGGATTTATATTATTTTGCACAAGCGCCTCTTTTGTTAGGCGAATTAAGGTTTCGCCCAGCTGCTCTTCATCATGGTATACACCTAAGGAATCTTTTCTATTTATAGAATGGTCAGACAATATTTTTTGTGTCTCTTTTTTTTCATCCATCCATGTACGCTTAAATCGTTCCCGTTCAGCCCGTTTTATGTTGTTTTCAAATAACAGTGCATCAAAAACATCATCTTCTTCTGCGTACAGCAACTGTTCTACGCATGTGGTATTTTTACAACGTGCTAGTTGAGATCTGGCATTTTGACGGGCTTGATGAAAAATCTGTTTTTCCTCTTCTGTGCCAATAAGTGGCAGCGCAATAAAACAAAATGCATATATAGTTAAGCAGAGCATGTTAAACTCCTGAAGATCTTTGTTCAATAAAATCGATTACCTCTTTAAATTCATGGAAGCTTAAATCTTTGTTGATGAGGTTTGCAGCGTGGATTAATGCGTGCATCATTTTTTCTTTATAGCCTAAAATGCCGAGCGCCAAGCCATAATGCACATAAGAGTTGTAATAATCATTGCGGAGCGAAAAGTGTTGCGCCCATGCAACTAAAGCCTTTTCTGCATATGCATGCGCAAGCGGTTGCTCGCCTTTTAATAACAGCTGTTTAGCATAATTTGCTGCGCCAACCCCTTGTGTATAGTAACTGAAGGCAATACGCTTAGCGCGATCAGCATCATCTGTTTTCACATAATAGGCGAGTTTTTCAAAGCCGAGTTCATATTGTTCTTTGTAGAGCGCAAAGCGAAAGCAATATTCATTTTTAAAGAAAAAATAATCAGGTATAGATTGCCCTTCAAGCTCACCATTCAGTTTCTCAAAGATCGCTTTTGAACGATTGATCATACGTTCTTTGAGCTCACCCGAGAACATTTCAGCATAATCCCCGACTATTGATGCTAAGCGGGCTTGTACATAAAAATTGCGAGGAAACTGTTCTATTGCATTGAGTATGGCTGCCAGTGCAGCAGCATATTCGCCATCCCACACATGTTTAACTGCTTGATCAGCGCGAACACTCGCAGCCATAAGGTCGCCTGCGTCAGTGATTGGCAGTATCAGATTGAGTGCTGTATCAATAGAAGCCAATTCGTGCGCTTGAGGTTCGGCGCTTCTAAGGGGGTAGGGAACTATTGCACTTATCGTGAGTAGTAATGAAAATAGAAATGCGTTTTGTTTGGCCATGGAAGTCTCTTTGTTTAAGAATCTAGTACCGATCAATTATGCCAGTTTTGCCTGTTTTTTTCAATGTGTGTTTATTGACTCAATATTTTTTGCGGCAAAAAATCGCTTGTAGGCCGTATTGATTCTTGCTACACTGTAAAAACCTCATCGGGATTATAATCCAAAGGGTTGTTTCATGAAAATTGTATTCTTTTCCTTATAACGTGCTGAACCAGTAGTTATTACGCGGTATTTCGGCATCTGTTCTTTCCAAAGCACGCTTATGTAAGCAGTGCGATCTCTTTTTACCATTTCTATACTTAAAGATACTAACTGTTTAAAACATATAGGGTACTTATATGTCGTTACTTTCTATACAAAAGGTGAGCAAGGTATACCCCATACAGGGTGGTTCACGCACTGCTCTAAAAGAAGTTTCACTGGATATCCATGCTGGTGAAGTGTTGAGTCTGCTCGGGGTCAATGGCGCGGGGAAAACCACGCTATCGTCCATTGTGGCAACACTGCATCCGCCAACCGCGGGGGATATTGTCTATCGTGGTGAATCGATTTATACCGATATTCCGGCATTCAGACGCAAGATCGGTTACTGTCCTCAAAAACCAAATCTGCATCCAATGTTGACGCTGGAAGAAAATCTGATCTTTGCGGGGCGTTACTATGGGCTTACAGAAGCGGAGATCGCTACGCGTGTTACTTCATTGGTTGCGCAGTTTGGCTTGAGCAAATATCTGAAAGAGCAAGCATCGGTGCTTTCTGGTGGGTATAAGCAACGGTTCATGATCGCCCGAAGCATGATTCACAAGCCTGAGATTATCATACTTGATGAACCAACGGTTGGGCTTGATCCGCATATTCGGCGGCAACTTTGGGATGTTATCCGCGATCTCAAAAAAGAAGGTATCACCACATTGCTGACAACTCATTATCTTGATGAGGCTGAAAAGCTTTCTGATCGGGTCTGTATTCTTGATAAAGGGCAGATACTGCTTATTGATACGCCGGATAAGTTGATGGATGATTTTAAGCAAAAAAATCTAGAAGATGTGTTTATTACCTTGCTTGATAGCGGGAAGGAGACTCTATGAACATGCAGAATTATCTGATGATCTGCAAAAATTTAATTTGGGCCGATCTTGTTGTGTTTAAGCAAAACATTGTTGATAAAATAATCGATATCAGCATTTGGGTTATTCTTACTATTGTAGTAACGGAATATGTGATGCCTTTTTTTGGCTTGACTAATTTTGGACTCTTTCAATTTGGCGGCATTATTGCAGGGGTAGGGCTTTTTGAGGTGTATTCGACTGTTGTTGATATGGTTGCCGATCTTGAAGGTGATCGCGTGATCAATTATAATCTCACGTTGCCCATCCCATCCATGTTTGCGCTCCTGAGTAAGTCGGCATACTATTTTATCATATACAGTATGCTTACCTGCATCATATTGCCCATAGGCTATGTGGCGCTGTGGGGCCAATGGGAACTTGCGCATACCTGTTTTTATAAACTCATATTGGCCATTCTTGCGCAAAGTATCTTTTACGCCTGTTTTGTATTATGGGCTGCAAGTATGATCAATAATATGGCACAACTGGGTAAAGTCTGGGCTCGTTTTATATTCCCAATGTGGTTCATGGGCGGCTTTCAGTTTTCATGGGCATCGCTGTATCAAGCAATGCCATTCATTGCATACCTGAACGCCATAAATCCTATGATTTATATCACCGAAAGTATACGCGTAGCGCTGCTTGGTCAAGATGGCTACGCCAATTTTTGGCTCTGCCTGATAGCGGTTCTTTGTTTTTCCGTATTTTGCTTTGCAATGGGCTATCGCAATCTCAAAAAACGATTAGATTTCGTTTAACGTTAATAAGAGCGTGAGCGAGGGTTTATATGGCCTTGGCTCGCGCTCTTTTTTTGCTCGCGTCATTATGCATACGATACCTATAAATCGCATAAAGATTTTTGCTACTCTTGATAGCATAACCAATGATAGAAAAAGGATTCTATGCATGTCCACCCATCATTCTATTCAGTTGAAAGATATAACCCTCACCTTTGGTGAAAAAAGAATTTTTACGGGTATCAATGCCATTATCCATGATGGTGATCGCATCGCCATTATTGGGCCTAATGGTGCCGGTAAATCGAGCTTGTTGCGCATTCTTGCGGGGCAGATTAAACCAACTGAGGGTTCCGTTATAATCCCATCAGGGCTTCACACTACCTTTGTTGCGCAGCATCCTGACTCTCAAGAGCCACTCAGCGGTGGCCAGCAGACCTTCAAACAGGTAACGCATGCTCTTGCGCACAATACAGATCTTTTGCTTTTAGATGAGCCAACCAATCATCTTGATTCGTTGCACAAAAAAAAGATAGGTGAACTGCTTGATGCGCGCCAGGGAACTGCTCTCATTATTACTCACGATGTTTCGCTTTTGCGTGCATGGCCAACGGTGCTTTGGATTGTTGAGCATGGCAAGCTGGATGTGTTTTATGGAAGCTATGATGATTATCTCCGTGAGCGTGAGATCAAATATAAACAGTTGCATGCGCGTAAAGAACAGCTCAAAAAAGAAGAACGTGCAGTGGCGCTTGCCAAGCAACAAGAGCAACGCCGTGCAGCGGAAAGCAAGAAAAAGGGTGAGAAAAAATTTCAGCATGAAAAGCTCGCGCGAAACACTGCAAAGCGACGCGCCGAACAGACAACCAGCAAAATACAGTCAAAACTCGGTGAGGCACAAGAATCAATCATCGCTGAGCTTTCAGAGCTGCATATTCCAGAAGCGATACAGCCGCACTTTGATATTGCAGCGATTAAATACAATAATGATACGCTTGAAATTCGCAATGGCACGGTTGGCTATGGGGGTACGGTGTTGGTGCGCGATATTGCATTGCACGTAAACCCGGGTGAGCGTATAGCCCTTATGGGCGCTAATGGATCAGGTAAATCAACGCTTTTGAAAGCAATGATGCGTGATTCGCAGGTGCGCACAACGGGTGAATGGTATTTGCCACCAACGCAACGCATAGGCTATTTAGATCAGTTTTATAGTTCTATTATGCGCTACAAAACGCCTCTTGATGCCATCGAGCAGCTCATGCCACGGGCTACGCATAACGAACTGCGTGTGTTGCTCAATCGATTTTTGTTCAGAACAAATGCAGAGGTCAACACGCCAGTAACGGCATTATCGGGCGGTGAAAGGGTTAGGCTTGTGCTTGCAACTATTGCAGCACAATCACCATCGATTTTATTACTCGATGAGATAACCAATAACCTTGATCTGGCATCCCGCGCTCATGTTATTGAAGTGCTTAAAGAATATCCCGGAACGTTAATAGCCGTATCCCATGATAGGGAGTTTCTGCAGCGCTTGCATATCGAGACGTTCTATACCGTTGAGCAAGGTACTATGCGTTAAGGTAGGTCTCTGTTAATTGTTATGCAGCACGTTTTGATTTTTTTGAGGCCGGTTTTGATTGTTTAACAGCTTTTTGTGCTTTTAATGAGATATGGAGTTTGTATCCCATAGCATGTGCAACTTTACCTAAATGGGTGATTGAAGTATTTGCATACCCACCTTTTTCAAGCCGTGCAATTGAAGGTTGTTGCGCTTTAAGACGTTCTGCAAGATCTTCCTGTGAAAGGCGAGCTTTTTTTCTTGCTTTAATGAATGCGTCTATTACTTCAAATTCAGATCGCAATTCTTCAAAGCCTTCAACAAATTCTGGCTTGCTGAAAAGTCTTTTTTCGAGTTCATCCATAGCGAGGCCTTTAGCAGATGCGGGAATTTTTATACTTTTTTTATCTGACATTTTTTAACTCCTTTAAACGTTTGGTGGCTAATTCTAGCTCTTTGACCGGTGTTTATAGAAATTTATTGACCAGCTTATACAAAATCACAATTTTAAAAGTTATATTTACTTACATTTTATAACATTTTTGTTATGATATCAAGTCGACTTTGTTATTCCCGTATTTTGCGAGTTCCATACTATACTTCTTGCGTCTATCTTTATCTCACGCTATCTTCATATTAAATAAAAAAAGTTTCAGGGATATATGAAGTGTATCATAGGTTTACTAACGTTGCTTTTATTCGGTGCATGCAGTGCTGACAGCGTCGGGCGTAGCCGCGTAGAAGCGAAGACTGACAGTGTAACGTTTGTGACACCTGAAGTATCGTTAAATCCGATTGTATCAGATATTCATGCTAACATTGGCAATCAAAGCGTTAATTCTGCGCATACCATTTCCGTTCCCTATCCTGTAACTTTTTCTACACAACATCAATCACCACATCACCATACCGCTGCGCCACAGTATGATCTAAATCGTATGAGTACCGAGCAACTTGCTTGGTATTTTGCATCACAGAATTATACGCAAGCGGATATTCTAAGCCATCCCATGCTCTATATGAATTCGGCCTATCTTGTGCTCGTCAAGCAGCTTCCGCGGTATCCGGAGTTTGTGAAAAAATATTATGAAGATTATCGCAAGTACAAAGGACTACGTTCTCTTTTGGGCAAAATGACCTTTTGCTATCGACATGGTATGCGTAAACGGTTCGCATTTCTGTATCAAGAGTGCGAAAAGGAGCGCGTTGCACAAGAGGTACATGCGCAAAAAGAAAGCGAGCGTGCAGCGGCGCAAAAAAAAGAGGAACAGGTAAAAAAAGAAGCTGCAGAGCGTGAAGCCTATATACATGAGCTTAAGCGTGTAGAAAATATAGTGAGTGATTCTCCATGTAAGCGGTTAACGGTATACAATCACCAAAAGAGAATTGATACGATTCGGTATGCACAGCAGCATGCTGAACGCACAAAACGCCATCTAAAAACGGGCGCAGAGGTTTTTGATTTTGTAGCTCAGTACGGAATCACCGAAAGGCACATAACTGAACCTCTGATGAATGCATATGAATATCAGTTACACACAGAGTTTATTTCGCATATACATAGCACACTTGCGTTGCAGAGAAAGCATGCCATGGGTGATAATAATGTCTTCATTGATGCTTTGGGTGATGGCATTGCATTAGGTATGAAATCAAATTATCTCCATAATCCCGAGTGGGCAACGCGATGGTCTGATTTTTGTTACGAAGCAACAGAAATCATCAAAGGTATTGGTGAAGGTATTCTCCTTGGTTCGTACAACACCGTTGATATGGTTATGCATCCCGTGCGTACATTGGTGCGCATAGCCGATGGGGTACGCATGCTTGGATCGCTTACGGTGAAAACGATTGGCACTCTTGCACATTGGAACTATCTCATTGAACGTGGTGAATATCTTCAGTGTGCTACAGAAATGTATGCCATTGGTGAACAATTGATTGATATGGCTGGAGTTATCCATGAGCATACTTCACAGATGTCGAATAGAGAAATAGCAAAGCATGTTACGGCATTTGGTACTGAATGGGTACTTACTGGGCACATGTTTGCCATGGGACATGCGCTTTGTTCGAAGCTTGGTGGCACCATTAGAAACGTAATATCTTTTTTAAAAGATGAGGGAGCTGCAGGTGAATTTGCTCTGGCCACAACAGACGGGGTGTTATTAAAAGCGTCGGAAAATGTGAGCAAGGGTGGAGACGGTATAAAAAATCTTGTCCGCAATTCAAATACAATTCTTGAAGCTGCTCATAAACAATATATGATCACCTTAGAAACAGAATTAGAAAGTTTGCGTGCATTGTGTGACAATAGGATATTAGATACAGCGCGTTTTGGTAATAAATACCTCAAGCCGCAGTATAAGCATATTCTTGGTATAGAGTTAATTTTTGAGCGAAATGGTAGCTTGTCAAAGGTTAGTGGTTTTCATCATGATTTGCTGAACGGTTTAGAAAAAACGGGAGTTATAGACTTTACCAATAAAGTTGTTCATGAAAACGGTTTTTATAAAGCAACTCTGAGTTATCATGGCAATGTTGTTAAAAAAACAGCAACGTTTTTTCCTGCAGATTGGTCAAGAAGAGAAGTGATTGAAGCAATTTATGATGCGTATAACAACTTTCTAAAAAGCGGTCTGCAATCAGAATTTCAAAAGGGTAAGTATATTGTCAGAGGTTTGACTAATCAGGGTGTGACTATAGAAATGTTTATAACACAAAGTGGTCATGTAGCTACAGCATATCCATTACTTTAGGATGATGATGATTCACGCGAAAATAAGGTATGAAAATGGTTTTTATATGTACAGAGGTGGTACAGACAATGCAATGGATGTGCTAGGTGTTTTTTTGGCTACCGATGTAGGATGTGGTGAACAGCAATGGCCGACGTTCAAAGATTGGGCGTTAGCAGATAAAATTACTCCTGGGACTGGGTTCGGTTATACCATTGGCGGTAATGCAACTTTTTTAGAAGAAGATGATGACGGTAATATACATTTAATCGATGATACAGGGAGCGATCCAGATGATGTACATTATATTCCTCCTCGCATAATAATGACTCGTGAACAATTCGTTCAACTTCTCGATGATTGGCAAGAGAAGGTCTGTAAACACAAACCCAAAGAAGTTGTTATAAAACATATGAATGATCAATTTTTTATCGAAACGCACGATTGATTTGTTTTGGCATTAAGCGGTGTCTTGCTGAATATCGTATCTGCTCCTACATGGTATCTACGGAAATCCAATGTGGTAATGGTTGCCACCAAAATGGTATATAATATACGATTCCTTCTGATAGAAGGCCTGCTGAGTAACTAAACGTGCTCGTTCCCACCACTAAGAGATCTGCAAGCACCATGGAAGTAAAGGTATTTTCAATTGATTCATTAAGATGCACTATAACATCTGGTGCATTAAACATTTCAAAATCTTTGCTATCTCCTTGCGAATACAGATGGAACAATGGATTTTTCACAGAGAATTGAGCTCTTAAGCGTTCAATGATATGTACATACACAGTATTTGGCATGTCCGTTCCCGCTGTTCGATCATCATGAAGATTATGCCTTCTTATGTGAATGGCAATATTAAAGTTTTCAGTATTAAAATAGTTATTAATGTTTTTGTTTGCTCTAAAAATAGTTTTTATTTTTTTTAACACGATACTATTGGCGCAATCAGCCATACTAAACTTTGGATCTGGCGTATTTGCATTCCAACGATACAAGCTGAACACTTTTCGCGATTCTGGACACAGAAAATAGCAATATGATGAATAAACGCCAAAAATCTTATTACTTTTATTAATGTCAAAATTATCAAGAAAATTTATTAACCATTCTTTTTTTGCGATAAAATCAGGATCGTTATCATAATTATGTTGCATGGTTTTAAATGGTGTATATACATATTCCTTATTATTAAATTCAGCATACACCGCAGAGCCTATGATACTTAAAAATTGAGCGCCGAAACCGTCGCTACGATTATCATGCGTTATAAGCGCTTTTCCAGACAGTATGGATGATAGCTGCATAAACACCGCAAGGATCGCCAAAAACAATATGTTCTTTCGCATCATATCTATTCTTTTTTTGTTACAGTGGCCGGCGTGAGTTAAGATGAAGTGCAACACCTTTCTGCGCCGGCATGTCAGTGCATTCTAACTATACTACTTAATGAGTATCTTTCTTTCTGGTTGTGATTCAATGATCGCTATTATTTTTTGTACACGATCGATTTCTTTTTCTATTTCTGGAATGGTTTTGTGTATCGTATCATTTAAAACCTTCTGAAGAATATCGATGTTGCTTTGTATGTATTGTGTAAGATTATTTCCTTTATTATCCTTCAATTTTTTATCGGCCCCATGCTCAAACAATAAATCAATCATTTTTGGAGAATCAAAAGTAATTGCACGAAAGATAAGGGGGATGGTATTGTTACTTACATATACATTAGGATTTGCGCCATGTTTTAATGCAGTCTCTAAGGTTGTTTCTAGTTGTTCAAAGTTGTCTAAGTCGTTGTAAATTGGTGCAAAAACAATGTATTTTATAATAATGTTTTCTATTTTTTCGTTATCTTCTATGAGCGTAAGATTCGGATTAGCCCCTTGATTTATTAAGTTCTCAATTTCTTGTAAAAATTCTTTTTGCGCAAATGCCGCATACAGAAGATTTGGTGTAGTATCGAGTAGTTTTTGAAGCTTATTGGTTGCATCTGTGTTATATTCTGATGATGTTGCTGAAAATTTTCTAACCGGTTTAGATGCAATCTTTTTCAATAACTCTTCTTCTTTTTTAATAGATGCTTTTTTGTTTGGAATGCTATCTTTAGAGCTTTGGAGCCACTCTTTTTGATCTTTTAATTGTTCGTGTAAACCTTGTATGAATTTATTATCGTGTTCATTTTTTAAATCGAGCGTTGCGCCATGATCAAGAAAGGTTTTTACCAGCCGAGGGGATCCTTTTTTTAGCATATAAAAAATTGCTTTATTTCCTGAGCTAGGTTCAATCACGTTAGGATTAGCGCCATGGGTTAATGCTGCTATAAGAACATCTTCCCAAGCCTTTAAATCGATATCTTCTTTCATAGATGGTAAAGGAGTGAGCATTAAAATGAGTGCCATACTCTGTGTGCCATCGCTGGTTTTAAGGATAATATTAGGATCGGCACCCGCTTCTATTAATTGCTTAATTGATTGTAAGTATGCTGATGTTATATCGTCTGGAGATTTTGCTTCTACCTCTAATGCTGCTCTGAGTTTCTTGGTTGCTTCTTCGTTGTAGGTACGCGGTATTAATTTTGTATGTGTTATGGTAGGTATGCTCAGCAATGCAGCGAGTAACAGTATATTTTTCATCAAGTTTCCTTTTTTGTGGGTTAATTATTTTTGCATATAGCGTAATTAAAGAGCCCCTGGCTTTGCTATAGAATAGTTTTTTAGGGTTTATACATCGATACCGCTTACAGACAGGCGTCCTTCTTTTTTGTATACTCAATGCCTATAACAATCAAAGGCAGCCATTATGAGCGTAGAAAAAAGTACCGCAACGCCACTTATGCAGCAATATCACGATCTGAAAGCATCTTATGCGGATGTGTTATTACTTTTTCAGGTTGGTGATTTCTATGAGCTTTTTTATGATGATGCGCGTAAGGCTGCTGCCTATTTGGGTATTGCCTTAACCGCACGCGGCAAGCATAATGGTGAGCCGATTCCCCTGTGCGGTGTGCCGGTGCATACCAAAGATCATTATATTGCAAAGCTTATTCGTGGTGGGTTTCGGGTGGCACTCTGCGATCAATTAGAGCCTGCAACCCCCGGCGTGGTGGTCAAGCGTGGCGTTACGCAGGTGTTTACCCCGGCAACGCTCACCGATGCTCATATGCTCGATGAGAAAAAACCTTCTTATCTATTCTCCTGTTTTCCCGAAGAATCGGGTTGTGGTTTGCTGTTTGGGGAACTGCTTACATCACAGATTCAAGCAACCACCGTTATAAAAGATCCCGAACGTTTAGTATACGATGAAGTAACCCGCTTTTTCCCCGATGAAATTATTATGCCCAATACGGCGCTTGGCAAACAGTATGCAACACGGCTTAAAGCTCATGGCTATTCTCCGCTTTTGCTTGATACGCCGGATTTATCACAAGAGCAGCTGCAGAATTGGCTTGCAACACAATTTTCTGCTGATGTTGTGCGTATGGTAGTGCACAACAAATTTTTATCCGGTGCCGTGCGCTATTTTTATGCCTATATGTCTCGCACGCATCGTGCCGCGCTTGATCAGTTTAGTCAGTTTTCGCTGTATACCCCCGAACAGTTTTTGATACTCGATGGTTCCACGCAGCGCAACCTTGAACTGGTGCGTAATGCACATGATGGCTCGAGTATGCATACGGTGTATGAAACGATCGATCGCACCCATTCGCCCATGGGATCACGCTTATTGCGCCGGTGGCTTTTGGCGCCACTCGTGAACCATGATGCACTCACGGAGCGGCATGCGTTGGTTGAGCACTGTGTTGAGCAATATGCTGATGCCGATCAGATTCATTTATATATTAAAGCGATTGGCGATAGTGAACGAGTAGTGGGGCGGATTGCCCTTGGTAAAGCACACCTGCATGATTATCTGGTGCTTAAAAAAGCGGTATCATTAATGCCATATATCAAACAATGGCTTTTGAAAGTGCCCACCGTGCTTGCGCAGTATAGCGCGCAGCAGATTGGTGAATTTAGCGCACTGTTTGATCTTTTGGATCGTGCCTTTGCGGATGAAATAGTTGGTGAGCGCATTATTAAAGCGGGCTTTGACGCGCAGCTTGATGCCTATCGCGCAACGATCGATTCTATTACCCAGCAGCTCCAAGCATTTGAATCCCATGAGCAGGCAGAAACGGGCATTGGTTCACTGAAGGTTGGCTATAATAATGTGCATGGCTACTACCTCGAGATTACCAATACCCATAAAGATAAAGTGCCTGAACGGTATATTCGTAAGCAAACATTGGCGGGCAAGGAGCGGTATATAACCTCCGCATTGCAACTCTTAGAATCAAATATTCAGCGTGCACAGGCGCTTATTACTGAACATGAAAAACAGCTTTATGCACAGGTAAAAGCGCAGGTTGCCGACTATGTGCCTGCATTGCGGCGCAGTTCTTATGCGATTGCAACCATCGATGTACTCCTTTCTTATGCAGCGATTGCACGGGATAACCGGTACGTAAAACCAACTATGCAAACCCATTCGCGTGATATGTTCATTCAGGCAGGGCGCCATCCGGTGGTTGAAAGCGTGCAGAGTGATCGGTTTATTGCCAATGATTGTCTGCTTGATGATGCGCAATCAACCTGGATTATTACCGGGCCTAACATGGGTGGTAAATCAACGTTCCTGCGGCAAAATGCGATTATCCAAATTATGGCGCAAGCGGGTTCTTTTGTGCCCGCGCAGGGAGCGCAATTACCGTTAGTTGATCGTATTTTTACCCGTATTGGTGCGGGTGATAACGTTGCCCAAGGGAAAAGTACCTTTTTAGTTGAGATGGAAGAAACCGCTACTATTTGCACCAATGCTACTGAGCGGAGCTTGGTTATTTTAGATGAAGTGGGCCGTGGCACCAGCACGTATGACGGGCTTGCGATTGCGCAGGCGGTGGTTGAATATATCCATATCACGGTGCGCGCACGATGCCTTTTTGCAACCCACTATCATGAACTGGTAGAGCTTGAAAAAACCTTGCCCGGTTTGGTGAGCTATCATGCCACGAGCAGGCAAACACCTGCAGGAATTGTGTTTTTATACAAGATGAGCAAGGGAGCAGCGGATGGCAGCTTTGGTATAGAGGTAGCGCGGCTTGCAAACTTACCGCCCGAAATTATTGCCCGTGCGCGTATGCTTTTGAATCATCTTGGTACTCAGCAGATTCTGCCAGCACGTCAGATTCCCGCATCAGAGATTGCCCATTCAATCGAAGCGGAGAAATATACCAAATTTGCACGCATGCTCGCTTCAATCGATCCTGATGAACTATCGCCACGCGCGGCCCATAACTTATTGTGCGAGCTCAAAAAAGCATTGTAAAAGGGGATTTTGTGGTGTGCTTTGTATTTGAAAATGGTACAATAACGCTATATGTATAATTATTTCAAAGTGCGTCTAGAGTTAATCTATGAATACAGTAATCTTTTTGCTTTCTTGTTTTATAAAAAATAGCTATGTCGCTATTCCTGAAAAAAAGCAGATGAGTGAAAAAGAAATAGTTGGTGTTATATGCGAATCGGCACGTCAACATATGAAGCCAAAGCTTGCGGCGTGTGAAACGTTAGAATGTGTCGATGAGTTTTTGCATGCAAAAGAGATGAAAAAAATTGGGCATATAGTAGAGCTTAGCGATCGATCAGCACAAGACAAAGAGCTTTTCATGGAGCGTTATCGTAATGCAAAGGTTGAGCATAAATGTTTGATTGAGCAATCACCTGTCCAAAAACATGATGCAAGAAAACGTTTGAGTAAAGATACTATTGATACTACAAAGTTTTTTTTAGAAAAAAGTGGTATCAATGCTCAGAAAATAGGTATTGATTCAAATAATATTCGCATGTATTCGCAGATTCAGGCATCAAAAGCAGCTGGTGTTGAGACGGACTATCACTCAATGGCAGCATCAGTGGGCGCATCTGAGCATAATGCTGCATATATAGAGTATCCTTCTCATGATAAATCAAGGCCAAATGAGCATGTAATTGCGCATGAAGTTACTCATATCGATGAGGCGCACACCTTTAAGCGTAACCTTGTGGATGACTTTGCAAGAACATTGGATGTTGATATTTTTGCAGCAAAAGAAAAAGATATGCGCTATTATTTTTCAAAATTGCGGCGCACGTATGAGTTACAAGCAGAGATCAAGCCCTTGCTGCGATTTAATAATGCAAAAATACCGCAACAACTTTTTGAAGATACTATGCCCCAGTGTATATATTGGTATGAACAGGGGAATATGGAAAAGATGTGGAACAAGCCTGGAAATGGAGTGTCGACACATGCAGGGTGTACCGAGATGTTGGCATTGATGCTCAAAATAGAAGATCTTAAAAAACAGGGCCAAAAGCCGCTGTATGAAAAAACTTAGATAAAAAAAGGGGCCAGATTAATCTGGCCCCTTTTTTTTAAAATGCGATGCTTATATAAGCGTTACGTCTTGTATGCAGTATTCAACCATTGGGGTGAGTGCATCTTCAACAAAGCGCGTCAGTAATTGCAGTGCATACTTGGCTGGCTCGCTTGGCGCTTTGAGGCTGCTTAATTGTTTTTTGAGTGCAATACACTTATCCACCAAAGCCACAAGCTGTTTGCGCGTTTCCATTAGATCTTGTTTGATTGCTTGTTTATCTTCCGTTGAGGTTGTGGAAATCTCGGTGCCTTTTTTACGGAACACGTTTTTAACCCGTGATTTAATGCTCGTAGTTTTTTGGTTATAGACCATCAATTGGCCATACACGCCTGCCATCTCGCTGAGCTGTTTTTTTATTTCGTTCGTAAGTGTGGATACCGCGTCTAAGTTATCGAACACAAAATCGTTGCTTTTTGGATCTATATCAACGATAGAAAAACAGGCAGCATCTACCGCATCATACACATCTTGCAATGCCTGGACGTGGGTATTATTAAACTCTTTCATTTTGAGCTTGGTGCGTTGGTAGTTTATAAGTTGGGCAAACGAAGCAAGTTTGTTGCTTGCGAGCTTGATCTGCTCGGCACCGTTCATGAGAGCGCTATTGGTGGCCATAATGCTCATCAAGAGAGCGATTTGGCCATTACGTGATAAAGAAAACATAGAACCTCCACAGGTTTTTAATAGGTTTCGATCTCTCTCAGCATAGCAAGCGGGTTTTCTATTAGTAAAGAATGGCCGAATTTATTCCTGAAAAAAACGCCTGAGAGATCTTTTTGGGCGTATATGGTAGAATTTTACCGTTAAAAACGCTCTTTGCCTTTTGACGAACTCCCTTTTTTTTGGTATCTTTTAGATATAGTTAGAGTAAAAAATTCTAAATAACCCCCTATAATATACGATCTACAGGGTATATCAATGCAAAAAGATATGGTTTTTGGTGCATACGCAATTATTGAAACTGGCGGCAAGCAATATCAAGCAATTCCAGGCAAAACAGTAGCGCTTGAAAAGCTTGAAGGTAACGTTGGTGATGCGGTGCAATTCGATAAAGTATTATTACGCAAAACGGATGCTGGTGCGGTAGAAGTGGGTACACCATTCTTATCAGCTCCGGTGAGTGCTTCTATTGTACGTCAAATGAGAGATCGCAAAATTGTGGTTTTCCGTTTCAAACGTCGCAAAAAAGTACGTGTTAAAAAAGGTCACCGTCAATACAAAACGGTTGTACGCATCGAAGCTATCTAACGATACGTATATGGCATGCAGCAATGTATGCAACTTATTTTGATTATTAATGGGCGGGATCATTTTTTGATTCCGCCTATTTTTATTGTATACCCATAAATGGGGGATTAAATCCTATGGTTTTTAAAAACATTTCTGCATTAGTTTTATCCTTTTCATGTGCGCTGTCTGCCGTAGTGCCGCAGTGGCATTGGGATTCTATTGATCTTTCCACGATGCAATTGCCAACTATGTCGAGCGGGTTTCGCTGGGGTGTAGCGCTTTCTGAGTATCAAAATTCCGGCGCATCACGATTTCCTACTTCTAACTGGGCTCATTTTGAAAAACAAACATGTACCGATTTTTGGGGCGACACTCATTCCACCATTAAAACGGGTGAAGGATCCGGGTATGCCTGTAACTTCTGGGAAAGCTATCCTGAAGATATAAAACTGATCACAGAGCTTGGTTGTAATTCTCTCCGCATTTCCGTTGAATGGACCGCTATTGAGCCTGAAGAAGGCCAGTTTAATCAAGAGGCTTTAGATCATTATAAAGATCTTATTAAGCGTTGTAATGATGCGGGCATCGATGTGATGATAACGATCTATCACTGGACCCATCCAATGTGGTTTGAAGAAAAGGGCGCCTTTGAAAACGAAGAAAATATTCCTTACTTTGTGCGTTACTGCGAAAAAGTGTTTGAAGCATTGCACGGCCAGGTAAAACTCTGGTGTACAATCAATGAGATTGGTTCAGTGGTTATTCAAGGCTATTTGCGTGGGGAATTTCCGCCAGGTAAAACAAACCCTTGGACTGCTATGCGGGTAACCCGCTGTATGATGCGTGCTCACTGTGAGGCTTATAAAGCGCTCAAACAAATGCCGGGTGGCGCTGAAGCACAGGTTGGATTAGTGCATGCGTACGTGCCCTTTGAAACCCATGACTTGGGCTATGATTATCCAAAGGCAACGCCGGCAGCACCAACGAAGGCTGAACTTGCAGGATGGTCACTCACGGGGTTGCCTCGTTTACTCTGGGCACAGCTTAATCTTATTGAGTGTGGCGGATCTGCCTACATGAGCTATTTCTTTAACTATGAAATGCTTAAGTTCTTACGTACCGGTAAGATGTATGAATGGATTCCAGGTCTGCGCCTTGCTATGCCAGAAGCCCCAAACTGTATCGATTTTATCGGTTTGAACTTTTATGCCCGCGTGGTGCTTGAATCGAACGTGAAGGGTTGTATAAAAAGCGTTATTAATTGGACTATACAGAATGCGGTTGCGTGTGTAAACACTGATGGTGTTGCGTGTGATGATCTGAAAACATTTGCTAAAAAACTTGAAATTGCCTACCCATCACGCCGTGAGCATGAAATTATGAGTGATATGCAATATCCGGTCTGTCCTGAATCCCTCTATTGCGCGATTCAAGAGTTTTCACGCCTTGGCAAACCGATCTATATTACTGAAAATGGTGCACCCGATGGGCGCGATGATCGCCGTGAAATCTGGATCAAGCGCTATCTTTATGCACTCTCTGAAGCGATTAAAGATGGCTACGATGTGCGTGGATACTATTATTGGTCGTTGATGGATAACTTTGAATGGAATGAAGGCTACGCGAAAAAGTTCGGCCTCTATGAGGTTGATTTTGTAACGCAAAAGCGAACACTTCGCAAAGGATCCTATGCCTACAAAGAGATACTTGAAGGTTTGCAGCATCCGCCAGCACGTGACCAGTTTGTGCCAGACGCTATTGTTTAACTGAAGCTACCCAAGAGATGAGTGTATGAAATTCAATCATTATATACCTAAAGCTGCCATGCTATCATTATTGTTTTGCGCCATTGCGCATGCGGTGCATGACACAGCAGTTACGTTGCGTTCGATTTCAGAAGAACATGTAAAAAAGGTTCTTGGCTGGAATCCCCGCTATACGTTTTATGCATGCACGCTGGCACGAGAAAATGGTGACGATGTTACAATCTATTGCCATGGTGTTAATGAAAATCAGGATCATGTAGGGCTACGATTGCATTATGGGCTCATTGAGGGGCACGTTATAGCCTTTGATTTTGCTGATGTGAATGAGAATAAAGGGTTTAATGTTACCCAAACAAGTTTTGGGCAGGAACATGACACACAGGCATTATTGTATTTGCTCAAGCAGCTTGATGATGCAGGGTCATTGCCACGATTTCATCTCTATGGCTATTCCCGTGGTGGCGCGGTGGTGCTCAATGCGATTAAGCAGTTAAAATGCTATCGCAAACATAAAAAGCTCATGAAGAAGCTTAAGATATCACCAGCGCAGGCACGTTCTATTCTGGATAAGATCAAAGCAGGTACGGTGATTCTTGATTGTCCGTTACTTGATATGCGTGAGGTGACGAAAGCGCGCTTTACAGGCTTTAATGGTTTTATGGATGTGATAGTAGGGCCGTTTGTAACCGGCTTTAAGTATGCACCATGGAATGATCAGGGTATTAAATCAGCATTTCACTGCCAAGAGCTTGATCTTGCGCTGCTCATACACTTCCAGCAGCCCGATAAAATTGTTACTAATGCGTGTGATGAAAAATTTTATGAGCTCATCAAAGGCGCGCGCACCGAGTGTGTGATTGGTAATGATGGTGGGCACTTTCATAAAGGTGAAACGCTTGCGCCAGCGATACGGGAGTTTAGGAAGGTGTATGGGGGAAGTTATAAGGGAAAATGAGATTGTTTTCTTAAAAAGCTTTTTTTAAATTTATGCTTTTCATTTTAACATATCTATACTTTTCTTTTTTTCGTAAGTCATTATGTTTTTTTCGCGAAGGTATTGCACCATACCTCCGCCCTCACCAGCCTTCGCGCAAGGCTTCGGCGGTCAGGCCGTGCCAGGACTGCGTCCTGGACCTCTAAGCAATTTCCTCCTACGTGTCTCGCTATGCTCGCTTACGACGGCGGACAGGTAAACGCGCACCATGTCCGACGTAGCTTTACGCGAAGTCGGATACAGCGCATAGGAATGCGCTCGATGCAGGCTGTAAATTGCGTCAAAGTACTCATTAAATAAAATATTTTAACTTGGCGCAGCCCGCCATAGCCAAAGGCGACGGCGGGGGCACTCGTAACTGATGCTACTCGAACCCCTCAAACAAGTCAGACCTACATAAGACTTCTTATTAAATTAAAAAATCCATTACAGCCGTTAGTCCGCCATAGCTAATTTTAGCGACGGTGGAGCATACCAATGCGCCCGCTTAGCTTTCGAATTGCGTCAAAGTACTTATTTAATTTACAAAGAGCTTTGTGGTGCAAATCGCTAAAAGCATCATTTGTTTCAAATTTATATTCAGTTGTTTATACTTGTATAGAAATATAAACAATTTTCATATGGAGGTTATAATGTATAAATTATGCATAAGTGCTTTGTGTACAGTGTTTTGCCTTACAGGCGCAGAATGGAAGACAGTAAAAGAACAGCTATTAAAACCGTACATAGAATATAGTGACTATGATCCTATTACCGGAATTTATGGCTTAGCTGCTGCAGATAAAGCTGATATGGATCTTGCTTTGAAAGAAGCTCAAAAGATTGCTGAGACAGAATTTGAAGTGACTAAAGTGCGTGGTGGATCTTTAAAGCGTCTTTGGAAAATTGATAATGAAGAACAGGCGATTCAACAAGCGCGCGAAGAACTTGCTTCGAGTGGCAACGCAAAGGCTGTGAGTAGAAGATTGGGAATGAAATTAAAAAATCTACGCGATCTCAGTAAGGTTGAGGGTATGGGTAGTAATTATGTACCAGAATCTATAGATTTGGGGCCTACGGTACGTTCTGTTGCTGAACAGTCTATACAAGAAGGGATAAGGTCTTATGCAATGAGGCCATCTAAAGCGTCCTTAATGGCTTATATTTCATCCTTTTTTATACCAAAATTTAAAGTCGGGCCATTTATGACTAAGTATGAACCACAAGAGATGATGCGACGACGTTGGTATAGTGCTGTATCGCGATAATTTTCGCATAAATTAATGAGCATTCTGAGTAGGCAGCCAGCTCAACGGGCACTTGAAAAGTATCATTTTAATAATTTAATAAAAAGTCTTAGCTAGGTCGCACTGTTTGAGTGGGTTGACCCGCCACAGTCTTCGACGGCGGGGAGTGCCCCGAGTTTGACCGTTCTTAGCGATTAAACTGCAAGTTTACGCGGGTAGGAGAAGGTGCCGCGCAGCACCTTCTCGAAAAAAAGCCTAATGATATCAATCAATAAAATGAAAAGAATCGTAAGTAAAAGATTAAAAAAAGAAAAGAATAAATTTATAAAAAAAATCTTTTAACATTCCCCTCTTTTTTGATGGATTCTTAAAGGAATGGTTTTACCAAAAACCGTTCCTTTAACTTTTTTCTTGTTGTTTCCCCAACAACTATCTTATAATTATTCAGAGAGAATAGAAAATGTAAAAGGGGGTAGCTATGTTTGCACTAAAAAATGTTCGCGCCATATGTATGGTAAGTTTTGTAGGTTTTTCATTGGTATCGCATCTTTCTGCCATGCAAATAACCGAGGCTGGCATGCGGCAGGCTTCCCGTGATTTAACGGCAGCTGAGTCAGAAAAGTTAAAAGTTTACTTGAAAGAAAGTATTGATCAGTTAAAGAGAGATTCTTTGCGTGATCCGCAGGGGGCTCAACTGGCGCGCTTAGAAGAAGCGTTCAAAGAATTTTATCGTAGCCGGTATGATATGGTTTTAAAAGAGATTGCTGCACTGGGTGATGATCCGCAACGTATTTTGAGTAGCTCAAAACTGCGTACCTATATGCTTTCGGGCAAGTTGGAGCACACGCCATGGTTTTTGAGAGAAATTGCAGGGCTTGATTGGTTTTTTGAGCGTGATGCAAAAAGAAGCCGCAAACAATGGCCAAAGCCACAAGATAAGCTTGTGTATCTTATGAGTTTGGCCGATGAACTTGCGATGAATCATACTAAAGTACTCGATGCGGCTTTGATGCTTGATGCGATCGATTCGCTTGAGAAACATATTAATAGTTTCTTGCAGCGAGCACCAAAAACATTTAAATTCAGGGTTACTGAAACGCTTGCTAAACTCAACGCGCTTCGCGCTGACTATACCAAACAAGAGGCACAGTAATATCGTTTAACGTGCATGATCAATGGTTGCTTTCTGTGCGCTGAGGTACCGTTCAGCATCGAGTGCTGCCATGCAACCACTGCCTGCGGCCGTGATTGCCTGCCGGTACCTAAAATCTTGCACGTCTCCTGCTGCAAAAATGCCCTCTACGGAAGTTTTGGTGTTGTCGTGTACTTTTAAGTATCCCCATTGATCAACTTCGAGCGGTGCTGATAAAAAACTTGTATTTGGTTTGTGGCCAATGGTGATAAAAACACCATCAGTATCTTCCGTATGGGTAATGCCGGTCTGCTGATTAGTAATGGCAACATGGGTGATCTTTTCTGGGGTTCCTTCAATAGCGCTTATCGTTGAGTTGTAGACTATAGAGATTGCCGGATCATGAATAATCCGTTCCTGCATTGCCTTGCAGGCGGTGAGTTCATCAAGAATGTGTACAATAGTTATCTGATCAGTATAGTTACGCAAAAATGATGCTGCTTCCATAGCGCTATCACCACCACCAACAATAACCACCTTCCTATTTTTATAAAACGTGCCATCACAGACTACGCAGGTAGAAACTCCCTTGCCCCAGTAGAGATCTTCTCCGGGGCAATTGAGTCGCTTTGGCTCTGCGCCCATTGCCAAAATAATGGCATGGGCACGGTATGTGGTTCCCGTATGTGTGGTTACCGTGAATGGTTTTTGTGTGGCATCGAGCTTGGTTACATTCTCGCTGATAAAACGTGCACCGGTTGTTTCTGCATGATGGCGCATCTTCTGCATGAGCTGGTAGCCAAGAATTTTTGTTTCACCAGGCCAATTTTCTATATACGTAGTGCCAATCAATTGCCCGCCTGGCTTGTTGCCTTCTATGACAACAGGATTCAGCGCAGCGCGTGCGGCATAAATAGCAGCGGTAAGCCCTGCGGGGCCAGAACCAATAATCAAAAGAGAGTTTGTTTCGCTCATCTTATTCCTTGGTCAAATGATAGAGAATATGATTAATGGTTTTTTCTCGTAACACGGTGCGCATTAATTCTTCTTCTGGGATCAGGGTTGATTGGCCTTCATGATGGGGAATAGTGGTGCGTGAATAGATAAACTCTTTGGTACGAGCACGCTTTATGCAGTTGAGGTAGTTTTCAATGTCAGCACGATCGAGATTGATCTTTTCATGGTAGGCAAGCGCATCGAGGAAAACGGTTTCGCGCGCCATTTTTTGAGAAAGGTTATTGATGAGGGAGTAAAATTCTTTTTGTGTGCGATAGACGTTATAATCAGGCGAATCGTGCATAAGGCTTAACAATGATTCTTGAAACAATGCAACAACCGATTCCGGTACCGTGATAGGATGTTTGGCAAGTAATAAATCAAGACATTCTTCTACCATCGCTCTCCGTTGGGAAATATCGTTACGGTAGGAAAATACTTCTATAAGCTTTTTGAGTAAATCTTTTTTAGTTTTTAGCTTAAAGTGAGATTTAATTTGCTCGAAGCAGACGTAGCTATGGGGAATGGTTGCTACAATGGTCAGTGTGTAGTAATAGGAGGTGGAAAGTTGCTCGCTGAAATAATCTTGTAACCCTTGATTCTGCGTTATGGTCGTTTCTCCCTTGCGCATACCAACCAGTACGTCACGCAATGGGTTGTCTACTTTTTCATCGCTTATTTGGATCCAAAAATAGTTCACAAAATGTTCAAATAAGGGCACACCCTGTGCATTGGTCCGCGTAAGTGAAATACATACCCAATCGTTTTCTTGTATAGGATCGTTATGATGCTGTTGCGCGGCAGTGCTTTCTTCACTCATAAAGTGCTCAACTTGCCTGTCGAGGTCTTTATAATTTTTCCGCTTTGGTGATCTAAAGGGTAAATACCGCCATTCTTGAATAGGAAACTGACTAATTAAAGATCCGGTGAAGATGAATGTGCCGTTGAATGCAGCATCAATGGTAATAGAATCAAGAGTAATATCTCCCGCAATAACTAACTTTTCTGTGCGGATTGTTTTAAATAAGTAGTTTAATATACAAAATTTAAGTAAAAACTCTTTTACATGCGTGATCAGCGATAAATGATGTTGCTGCCGTATAAACTCCAATGGCGTTTCTTTATTACCAAAGCCAAGGTGCTTTAATGATTGTTGTTGTGCAATTGCCGCTTCGTCGAATAGCTTTTGAATCAGCTGCGGATCAACGCGTACGATGATCGTTATAGTGTCTGGAGTGCGGTGTTCAACGGTATGAGATAAAAAGGTAGGGATAGAAAAGGATTGTACAACAGCCCCATTATTGGTAGAGAGTGCTTGAGAATTTGACACGCTACGTCTCCTGTTTTTCAGTTTTTAGTGATCATAGCATAAAACTAACAAATCTCTTAATGAAAGATTTAAAAAAAGAAAAGTGCGGTATGAATGGGATGGGAGCAGGGGAGAAGAAAAGCATAAGATTTAATGAGCGACTAAAAAAATGAAGGCGTAGGAGCAATCCTGCGCCTTTTCTTTTTTCTGCAAACCACATACCACTAACCTTCCCACCTAACTTCCCCTAACTTTTATATCCATTGCCGTCCGTCCGCCATCCACATTAACATAACAATAACACGTTCATGACATGTGCATAATGCCATACTGATGTCGAAATAATGTCATCCGACTTCGCCCCATGCTTCGCGTAGAGCTACGCAGGGCACGGCAAGGCTACGATCGAACAGGGCGGCGGACAGGCACACTGAAAGTCAAAATATGTCTCAAAACAAGGAGGAAAATGTTGTGTTCAATGTAAAAATTGCACCATTTGTTGTTGGTGCCGCAGCTCTATTATTTTGGTTAGCTTTCATTCCCTTTGTCTTTATAAAAGCCATTGTGATGAGAAAGTTTTTCAAAACAGAAAAATTCAAAAAATTATTGTTAATAAACGCTGCCAGCAATGCGCTTTCAACATTCATAGGATTATTACCAACAATAATTGTCATAAGAACATTGATTTTCTATTTATTCACCACTACTGAAGCATTACGAAACCCGGATCAGATTGTCCTACTTTTCTTTGGTATAGTTGTCTTATTTTTGATATGTCGATTATTTTACATCATCTCTGTATGGATCGAACAATGGGTGTTAACAAGATGGTTGGGTAAAGAATATGACCAAGAAACTATCTCACAAGCCGTAAAATCGGCGAATAAAGTATCATATAAATTTTTTTTCGTAGTTTGGATATTGATATGGTATTTATACGTTTCTATGACGTACGCGAGATAACAGAGATACCATGATGACATCAAAAATACCAAGGGGAACACGTGTTAAATACTTACTATCTATTTTTTCTTTCGCTGCTGCTAGGCACAACCGCAAATGTTTCTGCTAATACAATTGTTGATCCAGCCTTGTACGAAATGGTATTGCCATTTCTCTGTTTATTATTCATCGCAGTGGTACTTATAGAAACAAACGTGATGAGAAAGCTGTTTAAAACAGAAACGTTTGGTGAACTCATACGAATCAACCTAGCAAGTAACAGTCTTTCAAAACTCGTAGGAATACCGATAGTGTCTTTTTCATTTATTATTCTTTTATTACTTGCGGTTGACAAATTCCTAGGTAATTTGATAATTGTTTTATCACTTCCTTTTGCGATCTTGCTATTTTTTATCGTATATTACATCTCAGTACGTATAGAGCAATGGGTAGTATCAAAATTTTTGGGTAAAAAATATAACCATGAAGCCATATCACAGGCAGTGAGATCGGCTAATAAAACATCATACATCTTTGCTTTTATAGCGTGTGTGTTAGGCATGTTCATGTACAGCGCATACCAAAAATCCCCAAGATATAAGCAGTATCTACATGATCGATTAATGGAAAATACATTTGATCGTGCAACTGAAACACAGGAGGTAGAATGATTATAACTATCGGTGCGGTAAGAGGTGGTGTCGGCAAAAGCCTGATCGCTACCAACCTTGCAGTGCTCCGTATGAAGCAATAAAGGTATCGGTATTTTGTAGATTTCATTAGAAAAAATGGCCTGCCAGGCATTTCTTACAGAAATGACTGGTGCAAGAGGAGGGAGTTGAACCCACACTCCCTTTCGGGAACTGGATCCTAAGTCCAGCGCGTCTGCCAATTCCGCCACTCTTGCATATAAGGCATTTCAAACTTACGTGGAAACAATTGTACCAGATTAAAAATCGATGTAAAGACCCAATGCAACTTCCCATTGCGATGGTGCAATATTTACGCATTGATCAAAGCAGGCAGGGGGCACGGCAGTGCTCGCTTTGCCACAATCTATTTCGCCCCGCATATACAGATGAATAGCTACCTCATCGTCGAGATCGTTCAGTTGGGTATCAAGAATGGTGAATACCGTGTGCAGCATGCCGGTGCTACAGGCGCTTTTAATGTTCAGATCATTGATGGTAAGCAGCTTTGGTGGGTCAGATTGGTTTACTTGATTGCTTAGGGTCAAATCAGTTGGTGACGCAGCAAGGGGTTGGCCCAATTCTGTAGAAGCCGGTTCTGGGTTGTCTACCCGAGGGTTGCGTTGTGCAGCTGCAATAGTTGTAGGATTTGTGCTTCCTTGTGCAGGTATGTTGGTACCAGATTCCATGGTTGCTTTACTTTCCGATACGGGAATGCGCTGTGGGGTGCCTGCGGGCAATGCGCCGGGTGGTATTGCAAAGCCATACACGTGGGAATCCCCCTTGAGCGCCCAGGTATTGGAAGGAAATTGCTCTGGGCATGGGATTGAAATTGAATCGTCACTGCGGGCCCAGAAACGGTAGCCAAAGCTCCAGTTTGAGCGTGGTGTGGCGTAGGTGAGGGTGGCAGAAATCTCAAATAAAATATCGATATGCACTTTCACATCAAGCGTGCTTATATTTGCCAAATAGCTGTATTCGGGTGTTGGGTCATGCGGTTTGTGAATAAGCATGTACCGACTGTTTGGTGAATTGCACAGATCAAAGGTGCGTTTTTGTGATGAAGGGGCGCAACTCGTAAACGTTGTTTCGAAGGTTAGCAGACCCCATCCGCAGCGCGCGATATCATTAAAAAGATGGAACTGCATATATGCTTCCAGTCCATAGCGCCAATAATGGCCATCGCCCACTAAGGGTTCAAACAGATATTCACCGGTGGGCACGGTGCCTGCTGGTGCAGAAAGAATAGCGCCAAGACCATAAAGGAGCCATTCGCCCGGGGTAGAATACACTCCCAGTTTCATATATGCACAGTTCAGTGCCGTTTTATCTTGCGGGCAGGAAGCGATTTTTGCATGTTGAAGATGATGCACGGTGATGCCGGGTATTGCAGGTGCAGACCCACCAAAAAATGAACGGGCATTTGGTAACAGATCGGTGCGGTCAATCGGATCGGCAGCAAAAGAGCCAGCAGCATCTGCATTGACACCGCGTGATCGTACCTTTTCAGCAAGATGTATGTTCCACGTAGTATGCTCAATGGGCAGAAAAATCTCTCCTTCAAGGGCCGTGCAATCATTGATTAAGTAGGCGCTATGAAACGATGGAGTTGCGCGATAGGTGTTGATAACTGGCTTGAATCTTAATTCACTGACAAAATCGGTAGGAAGCCAAAAGTAATCGGCAAGCCAATCCACCGAAAAGGGTATGCGTTGGGTATACGGCGTATGGCAGCTTCCGCCTTTGCGATGATGCTCTTTGAGCACAATGGTGCGATTGCCGCGGCCACTCGTTTGACTACCCGATACGCACAGGGTTTGGTAACAATTTTCTACACCGCCACCGAACAAACATTGTGTGATGCGTTCGGGCCTGAATGTTTGAGCAACACTTCCTTCAAGTTGTGCAAAAAAGCGCAGATCGTTTTCACATGCATCATCAAACTCCCACCAGCGGCTATTACCGGGTAGTGAGCGTGGTGTGTATGGCCGTGGGAAAAAGCATGAGACGACTGGCTGATCTTGCCAGTAAACTGCCTCTATAAGAGTCGTGACGGAAAAAAGAAGAAAGCAGCACAAAAGTTCTCTTTTTATACGCATGTGGGCACCATGTTCAGGTCATTAAAGCAACGATGCATGCGAAATAAGAGTACTGAATGCTGTTTGGTATTCACAAGAGTTTCGGCTTTTAAGAGTGAGTTGTGCATTAGGCGTGGTTTTAATGCAAAAAAAACTGGCCAAATGGCGGTTTTTATGGTACATCTATAGCTATCTTCTTTAAAATGTACTGTCTATTACGCGCCCGTAGCTCAACTGGATAGAGTAGCGGACTTCGAATCCGTTGGTTGTAGGTTCGACTCCTACCGGGCGCACCAGTCATTTCTGCAAGAAATGCCTGGCAGGCCACCTTTTCTTTCATAATGCGTTCGTAGCTCAGTTGGTAGAGCAGCAGACTCTTAATCTGTAGGTCGTTGGTTCAAATCCAACCGGACGCACCAGTCATTTCTGCAAGAAATGCCTGGCAGGCCTGTTCTTCGTAGCTCGAAGAGCGAAGTAGAAGCCATTTTTTTAAGGTATAGATAACAACATTATTTTTAACAACAGGACTATCATGCATATTCTAAAAACTACTTTTCTATATTTGCCACTTTTTGCTACATCAATAATATTCGGTATGGATGGTGAGCAAACTGATGTTAATCGTGCTCATGAAACCCGTATTGAAATTATAAAAATTGGCGGTGAAAAAATTACTATAGTGGGCATTGAGGGTAAAAAAGTAAAGTTTTCTTTACCTGCCACAGGTAAAACTGGCGCAGCAATAGAAGCACGATGTCAAAAAAAATTGAAAGAGAAGCAAACCGTTGAAGTGCATGATAATGGGTTGCGTCTGGAAAGAAATAGAAGATATACCGTAGGCAATTTTGATGGTCGTCGCTTGGCTTTTGTTATACGCCTTGAAGAGCACAACGCTCAGGCTTCATCTTGCTGTTGTGTTAATAATTGTACCATTCTGTGATACATTCTAATGTACGTAGCGCCCGTAGCTCAGGTGGATAGAGCGGCAGATTCCTAATCTGTAGGCCGCAGGTTCAAATCCTGTCGGGCGCACCACGCTTCGCCCTTAATAGGGCTTCGCCTGGCGCCGCCACCCTTCGCTTAACAATGAGTTACATCAATAACTTAACGCATATAAGCGTAGTATGGGTTTGCACCCTTCGTAATGACCTTCGAAGCCGTTAGGCGTAGTAGAAAGCTCGTCTTCGAGCAAAGTAGGGCTACGCCTGAAGAAGCTGAAAGCGAAAACAGGCATGCCAGCTTTTTAAAGTCTGCAACGTTGCATATCTCGGAAAAAATAGTGCCTATCAGCCGCTCAATACATCGATTATTAGCTTGCTTTATTCTGTTTTCTTAACCTCGCCATTGACAATCTGAATAATTACGCTATACTTAAAACTAGTTATAGTTAGTGTTATTTTGGGAGGTTTTATGAAAAATTCATTTAAGTTAGCGGTTTTATTGGCACTATTCATGTGTGCTGGAACGCAAGCATCTAATTCGAAAAACGATGCTGGTCATCTCATATATCATATTGGACTTGAAGATGCAGAAAATAGAGCGAGGCCTACACTCGAAGATCTGAGGCATGCTCTTGATACGTATGAATCTAAAAATATGGATTCTGAACATTCAGTGAAAAATGAGCTTCTTGGTCATAAGCAATTCTTGGTAACTTATTCATATAATAATGATATTCCAGTAGATGATTCTATTCATATTGAATTGCATAGAGATGCATTCATAAGTGACCTCGTGTTGGGTGACGCAGTTGGTACTATTAATGGCAGAGTTTACATTGTCCACTCGCTTCGATGTACCGATTTTTCTGGTGAGTATATATACATAATCTTGCGTGATCAAAAAATAACGCCAACTTTTTCTGAATTTTTAAAAGATCAAGTTTATTCTTCCGCATACCCATGTAAAGTACGCCTAGAGGGTAATAGCTACATAAATGGTATATCTTTGTATGTAAAAATAGACCCGAACAATCCATATGTAATCTTACCCGGTTATACAATGCAGTTTAGAGATAAAGATTACGAAATAATGAATGTTCAACTTGCTGACCAAGCACACTTTACCGAAACAATCCCTGGTTGCATTAGAGTAGAAATGTGTTTAGTTGACTGAGTAAGCACGAGATTAGTGGCCACGTACCTATTGCAGGGTGACGTGGCCTTTTTTTTGTTTTTATGCAAACTTCATTAATGTAAAAAAAGTTCCATGGCAAAAATGGAAGCACCAAAATAGTAGATGCTCCCACAAAAGGTTCGTTATAATGCGATTTTAGTTTTCTTGAGTAACTTCGGCTGGTTTTTCGGGGGTAGTCAAGAGCTTATATGCAGAATAGAGTGCAACCAAAGCAGTAACACCGGCGATACCAAGAACTGTTTTGTACTCAATGGTAGATGAATAAGGTTCCAGTTTAGTTGTGATTATATGGGTAAACGATTCCCCTGTATTTGAGATAAATTGATTGTTGTTTACACGTGCGCCAATCACTATTTTAACTATCTCTCCGCCATTTTCTTTTATTTTTTGTGCCCAGGTCCATAATTCATCAAAATTGCTAACAATATGCCCATTAGGGTCTCGCAAGAAGCATTCAACCATGCGATTGCGGTCCAGCCATAATTTAAGGCCTGTTGCAGCGGACATCAATGAACAGACGCCAAAAATTGCCTTATGCTGCTCATCGCCATGTCGTGCGATGGTATCGATTTTCTGCGCAACAGACTTCCAAAGTTGTTTGAAATATGATTGATTTGTGTCTTCTGTTTTCACAGATCCAGTCATGAAAGCGCATGTGAGCGCGATTTGCAAACATTTTTTAAGCATAGTAACCTCATTTAAGAATGTTTTATTAAATATACTTACATTATTAATGTTTTTGTGCAATCTGTCAAAAAGCTATGCTTTTTTTGAGTTATTTTGATAGAGTAAGGTAAATATAAAATTCTAAATGGGGACGCTATGTTTTTAAAGAATACCTTCATTATTGTAACCTTAATCGGTGGCATGAATGCTACGTATGCTTCTGATAAGCCCTATGATCTCGATGCCATTAATGCGGTGATTAATAACACACGACGCTCATATCAAATTCCTCATGCATCCTATGTGCTTGATGCGTATGATGGCGCTTCTTTTTATACGTATGATGGCGATCTTATTGTTACGGTGCCTTATTCGCTTGGTCAGACAAAAAAATACTTTTTGATCGATAAATGTGCGCCACATCCCAAGCCGGTTTCGTTTGAAATACGTCGTTGTAGACCGAGTCAGAAGGCAATCATTTTAAGTGGTGGGCTTGCGAGAATAGGGTGTTTATTTTTGTATGAAATCTGTTTTTACGATAAAAATCGCAACGAGCTTGCTCGATGTTCGTATTATGAGCCAATTCCTGCAACGCAAGAAAGTCTGAAAAAGTATGAATGTATAAACATGATTGGTAACAAGCATTTGGATCTCAGTGGCATTGTTGAAGATAGAACATTCTTGTGGACCCATCCATTTACGTGGTTCCAGCGATTTAAAATGAAGGCTGCATAAGCATTTTGTATGTAACAGTTGCATCGTTATAGACGAATGATATGCCAGGTTGCTCTTTAAAGGCATAGTAAAATAACATGATGTAAAGAGAGTTTTTTATGAAGATGATTTTGCATAAAGATCTAACACCTGAGCGGTGGTTTCAGTTATCGCTTATGGAACAATTGGCGAATATTGGTACCGACATAGAACGGACTATCAACTGGCGCAAACGCGGTGATCAGGCAGCAAGTGATGCGGCTTTTGATCGTGCTATAGAACTTTTAGATTTTACTATAGCTGATCCAAAACACAGGAAACAAGGCGGTAGGCTCAAGGAGCTCTGCAGAATACGCGAAGCGCTCGCAGATTACTTTTTGTTTGATAATGAATATAAGAGCAGCGACAAGCTCTGGTCAGACTATTTTTACCCATTCAATTATGCTGCAGCGTTGCAAAGAGGAAAATAAAATCGAGGGGGCAGCAATCTTTTTGGATTCCTGCCCCTTTTGCACGTCCTTTTAATATATTGGGCAGAAGCTCAATAAGCTGGCGCCGTTTTCGAGGCATTCTTTATCGTGTGGATGCTCGATCTGCTTTTCATACACAAAGATACCATGGTTATCGTGCGGCATTGCCACCACACAGCAGCCAACATCATTAATGCCGAGCTCGTGTGCTATATGCGTTGCTACGTCTTCTAATGATTCGTTGTGCTTATGGCAGCTGTGACGATTAAATTGGCGTACCGCATTATTAAATGCGGCTGACTGCATATGTGCAGTAAAATCAAGCGGACAACTCCAGATGTCTCCACTTTTAAAATCTTCTTGCTGGGAGTAACCGGCAACTCCCTTCATACAATCATAATCCGGATTATCGATAAAATATGCAGCGCGAGGAATGTTAAAACATTGCTCTTGGCATAATTCATGCAATACAAATTCTGCAACATTGCGCGTGTTGTGCATGCTCGTCATTTTGCGCGGCAAGCTATGCAGTCGCTGCAGGACGTTTGTATTGTCATGCCAATATGAGACATTCTTCATGGGGGCTCCCTTTTTTTGTGAGGCGATTTTGCTTCATTACTTTTTTTATCGCTTCAAGACCTTCTTGGGGTCACCTTACTCCAGAGCGCGCATAACTGCAAGTGAGCCTTATACCATGATAGAATAACGCTTAATGGTAATGCAATACCTCAAAAGGTGCATCAGATTACGCAAAACCTATCGATAGTTATAAAAAGATAGTATGGTTAAAGATATTTTTAAGATTGTATGAAAGAAATATGCTTGTAGTTGTTTTTTATTTTTGCTTCTTTTTTTTAATGGGATGTGGTCGACATTACAACACGCATCGTAGCCCCTTGCGTAAACCAACCTATCAAATGCCCACGATTGTGGTATCTGATGATAAAACGCCTCACAGTTATGCGCGTACGAGTAATCATTATAAAAGAGAGCCGATATTTACCGTTTTTGAACGTCAATTCTTTGATGAACATCAACTGCCGAGCACTGGCATTACTGATGTGAATGGCCACGTTATGATTCAAAAAAACAACATAGATGTATTGCTTAACGATATTCTTGATGCGCTCAAGGATCACACACCGTTGCCCCATTGTACGGTGATGGCTGATAATAATTTTAATTACACCACGTGCTGTGGGCTTTTGATTCTCAAATTGCACGATTATCCACTCGTGATTAAAATATTCAGAGAAACGGCGGAAAGCTTTGTGTTGCCCTTTAGCAAGGGCTTTGAGCCAACAACGTTCTTTTTTATGTGTGGTGGTTCAAACA
Source organism: uncultured bacterium (assembly GCA_963704465.1). Taxonomy (GTDB): domain Bacteria; phylum Babelota; class Babeliae; order Babelales; family Vermiphilaceae; genus MFD02979-c4. The sequence goes on along the minus strand of OY969901.1, from coordinate 666,998 downwards.
GGCACATAGCCGGGCTTACGCGGATTCCTAATCGTTATCGTATGCTTTCTTTCATAGAAGCGGATCCGTATTGGAGTGAGCTGGTGCGTATGCCACGCAAATGGTATTGGGTTCCCGACACCCTGGAGTGGCTTCGTATTGATGGCTATCATATTGAGGGTACAACGCGTTTGCATACGGAAATACCGGCAACCTATGTTATTGTTGCTGATTATATAAAGCCAGTAGTAGAGAGCGATTTGAATGAGCTAGAGAAAAAGCAGTTAATTATGGATTTGAGTGGTATTTGCGCGCTGCACCTTGATCCGCATATGAAAAATTTTGTGTTTGAGAAAAATCAAAACACCGGTAAACCTTTGATCACAATTATTGATACGGAAGATCAATCCTGTATGACGGGGCTGCGAGAGCCGATGAATTACAACACACATATTGAATGGTATGCATTGCTGACGGGCAGATTTTTGAAAAATCTTTTATTTAACGTAAAAGAAGATCCATTACAGAAATCTTATTTTTCGTAAATTTCTTGTTCAATGCGCTTGAGCTGCATATTAAAGTCTCTGTTTTCTCGCGCATGCTCTTCAATTTTATATACCCCATGCTTGACGGTTGCATGATTGATGCTACCCAAATAAGCGCCGATATCGCGGAGCGATTTATGTGCATATTTATTCATTAAAAACATGCAGAGTTGCCGTGCGAAAACGAGTTCTTTGTTTCTATTTTTAACGCGTAAATCATTGAGATCAAATTTATAATATTTTTGCACACACTTTAAAATACGTTGTACATCAGCCCCTTCATGGTGGTCAACCGGCGCTGCGGTGTTCATGGTTCTAAAAAATACTGCTTCTGCAAGCTCGAGTGTAACTGGCTGTTGCGTTAATGATGCAAAGGCAAATACCCGTATGAGGGCGCCTTCAAGCTCACGAATATTAGAATTAACGTGCGCTGCAATAAAATCGGCTACATCATCAGGCAACGTCATGGCATGCTGTGTTGCCTTCTTTTTCAGAATGGCAACCTTTGTCTCAAGACTTGGCATATAAATATCGGTCACGAGCCCACAGGCAAGGCGTGAGCGAAGCCGTTCTGCAATGCCATCCATATTCTGCGGAAAGGTATCGCTTGAGAATACGATCTGTTTTTGTGCGTCGTAGAGCAGGTTAAAAATTTGGAAAAATGTTTCCTGCGTTTGCTCTTTATTTGCCATAAATTGAATATCATCAATCAATAGAATATCGGCAGCTTGGTATTTTGATTGAAACGTATGCACGGTATCAAAACGAATAGCGTTAATAAACTCCTGCACAAAGCGATCGGCAGATTGATAGATCACAAATGCGTTGTTATTTTGTTTTTTTATCTTATTTGCAATCGCATGCAACAGATGCGTTTTACCGAGTCCTGAACGGCCATAGACAAAAAGAGGATTATAGATTTGGCCTGGCTTTTCCGTAACGGCATAGGCAGCAGCATAGGCAAGTGAGTTACTTTGTGCCACCACAAAATTTTCAAACACGTAGTTTGGATTTAACGTAGTTGATGTTTTTGCCTTGATATCAAAGGGCTGTCTATTGTTTCTGAGTGAAACTTTAGTATTCTGCAAACCCTGCGCTGGAATAATTTTTGATGCGATCGTAGCAGGGGTGATCAGTGTTGGCTGTGCTTCTTCCTGTACAAGACCGTTAAATACGAGATTAATTTCAGAAACGTTTAAAAGACGCGTCAGGTGCGTATGCAGAAGCTTTTGGTAGTTTGATTCAACCCATGAACGAATAAAATCGTTCGGTACAAAAATGATAACGGTTTTGGTAATCGGATCCCATCGTTGCAATGAAATAGCCTTGAACCATGTTTCCACAACACGGCTGCCGACCTCTTCACGCGCAAGCGCTAAAAATTGATTCCAAATTACATCTACCATAATACCCTTCATGCATTGCTATATCAGTATAGTATCACAGTTGGATCACGTGTAGTGTGCCCCTGCATGAAAAGTTTTAATTTTTCCTATAGATATAGGTTCTTTAGTCTACCGTTTTTCTTTCAATGCACAAATGATTACGGTCACAAATTTTACCCACCTTTGATTACGGCAAGCGGTTTTAACCGGGCAACTTTTGCCGCAAGCCCAGCGCCGTGCACCACATCTATCACCGCATCAATATCTTTGTATACTTCGGGTGCTTCTTCAGCAAGGCCTACCGTAGAATCAGTTTTTACGATTATCCCTTGTGCTTCAAGCGCTTGTTTGAGCGTGCGGCCATGCAATTTTTCCCGTGCCTTCGTGCGAGACATCGTACGCCCCGCGCCGTGGCAACATGAACCGAATGCGGTTTCCATGCTCTGCTGTGTGCCTGCCATTATGTATGATGCAGTGCCCATCGTGCCAGGGATCAATACCGGTTGGCCGACCGCGCGGTATGCTGCAGGAATATATTCAGATCCGGGGCCAAATGCGCGAGTGGCACCTTTGCGATGCATCACGAGTGAGCGTTTTGTGTTGTTATAGGTATGCGTTTCTACTTTGCCAATATTGTGGCATACATCATAGAGTGTTTCTAGGGTTGCATCAGCGCCTAAGATTTTTTGCCATGCTTCGCGTGACCAGTGTGCAATCATGTGCCGATTTGCCCAGGCATAATTTGCGGCTGCATTCATAGCGCCCCAGTATTCTTGCGCAATGGGCGATTCAAATGGTGCGCACACAAGCTCGCGATCCGCAAGAGGAATATTAAACTCAGCACGCTTGTGGGTCATCATCCTGACATAATCGGTGCATACTTGATGGCCCAAACCACGTGATCCGCAGTGAATCATGATCGTTATCAAGCCTTTACGTAAACCGAATGCGGCAGCGGTTGCTTCATCATAAATCTCATCCACATACTGCACTTCCATGAAATGGTTACCAGAACCAAGGGTGCCTAACTGATCGGCACCACGGCCTTTTGCTTGTTTTGATACGAGTTCAGGATTTGCGCCTGCAAGTTTGCCTTCTTCTTCACAATGCAGAATATCATCCTGTGTGCCATAGCCGAGCGATACCATCTGTTGAGCTCCGCCTGCAAGCACCGCGTCAAGGTCGGCGCCATGCAATTTTAGCTTACCGCCGCGGCCAACACCGGAGGGAATAATGCCAAACAATGCAGATGCCAATTCCTCAAGGCGTGTTTTAATTTCACCGCGTGTAAGGTTAGCACGCAGCAAGCGAACGCCACAATTAATATCATAGCCAATGCCACCCGGAGAGATGACTCCACCGTTTGCAATATCAAATGCGGCAACACCACCAATCGGAAAGCCATAGCCCTGATGAATATCGGGCATTGCGTAGGCATAGCCAACAATGCCGGGCAACGTTGCTACGTTTACGAGTTGCCACAGCGCATTATCTTTGAGAATATCGTCGAGTAGTGTTGCGCTGGCAAAAAAGCGCGCCGGTACCAGCATGTCAGAGCGGTACTCTTTTGCAATTTCATACGTCCATTCGTTGATTTGTATAATATCAGAACGTTTAACTTGTTTAATTTGCTCCATAGAATTCCTTATGATTTGCGGATTTCAAGCTCTTCTTTATGCAAAAATTTCCGTAATAGCATAATAAGCCTTTCTCTATTTTGTTCAATTGTATGAGCAGCGGGATTATAATCGCTGCTTGATGGCATGTAATAAATAAAATGCTCCATGTCTGATGGATAGCCAAAATCAGCGTATAAGAGTGCAACTTTTTCAAGTGACGCTTCATAGGTTGAGAGTGTTTGTGCATTGAGTGATAAAGTATAGAGTAGTGCGTATCGTAATTTTCTTAGTTCACGAAGCCATATCGCATCATTTTCAGATGGTATAGAGAGGGTAAGGGTGTGCATAGCCTTTAACAATGATTCTGTTGAGTAATTGTCAACAATAATGTTTATGTATGCACTATTGGTTGAATCTTTTTCCAACAACGTATCGATGCAATTATGTACATCGTCTTTATCTAGAAGGTTACTTTTAAGTCCCACATAGCATGTGTGTATTGAGTAGTGAATTGATTTTTCATCAAATAATTTAAAAATGTTTTTCATGATCTTATTTGCATGTTTGGTTTTCCAGTTATTGTCCCTTTAGGTATGAATAGTCTATGCGTAACGCCTTTAGAAGGATTGGGGTCTACTATCCATTCAAAAATACCGTCCATTTTATTTAAACTACCTTTGATTTGATAGAGTGCTCGTTTTATACCATCGTTTCCTACGAGATCAAATTTTTCTGCACACCCTGCATAGTTATCAATGATGTCGCTAAATGCATGGTATGGATCAGCCTTCAATGCGCTACCGGTTCGTACATTAACCACAACATCGTTATAAATGTCACTTGTAAGACGAATGCCGTTTATTTCTTGGTTTTTTGGATACGTTTTTACTGTTATGTATCCATCTTGTGTTTTTAAAAAATCCTTCGGTGTTCTTGGTATTTTAGCATTCGCCCATGAACTAATTTCCTGAAGTATGCTGTTGCAGAGCTTTTGTAATCCACCGATCAGTTTTGCTTGTGCATACAAACTTGTTGCCAGTGCAGTGCCAGTTCGTATCGCATCGCGCGTGGTTGTTTCTTTGTCTGTTAACGCGTCGTATATATCCGTTATAGGTTGCGTAAATTCATCCCATTTTTGGTGTGCCGATTCAGGATCGTAGGTGTGTGTGATGCCAATATCAAGCACCGAATAAAGCACCGTGGTGAGCTGGTATGCTGCCATGTAGGGGCCCGCTACCGCGTAAAGCGTTGTTTCCACAGGGTGTGTTGCCGCATGGATGAGTGCTGAGCAGAGTCCAAGCCCCATGCCTTCAATCACTGCGCTGCCATAATCTAATAAAGTCCAACACAGATCGGTGATTTTCATTGCAGATAATGATTCGCCAGCTTGATTATAGGCGCAGGCACTGACAGCACCGGTGAGTACTATTTCTTTGTATGTATAGTGCGTAAATCGCGTTTCAGTGGCTTTTTCAATAATGGTTACCAACTCGCTCTGCAGCTGGTGTTGAAAACGGTTACCCGTAATCTGCTCTACGATGGTTGTATCAAGATTATAAAGCCTGAGGTCTGCAATAGCCTGTGCAGAAAGCGTGTAGGTGGTTGCGGTAACGCGTTGGTGTGAATCTGTGTGCAATGCTTCTATGCGCTCTGTGCCTCGTTCATACCAGGTTGGGTCATCTTCATAGTGTTGCCAGGCACGTTCTTGTTGTTCATCGCAATAGGTGCAGAGTGCAGAGCGTTCTGTGTTGAATTTTGTTTGCGTTTGTTTAATGCGTTGGTCTACGGCCCGTTTTGTTGCATGTTCTTGTAGATGATGCTGCAGTTTTTGTTCTGCCTTTTGTGCATCATCTTCAAATTCTGCAATGGCTGTCTTTTTAAATTTTTTGTGTTTACAATCGGCTTTGCGTATGAGCTCTAAGCCATGTTGTATGATGCGTATATCTGCACGGAGTTGTTCTTCTGTGCTGCGAGGGCACCGTTGTAACAATGCTTTATGGGTGTCGCGAAGCGTTTCTTCAAGTGCGCAATACGCAGAATAAAAACCTTTTGGTGCCGTTGACGTGTAGGTTGCTACTGCAAGTTCTTGAATCCGTTCTTCGAGGTATACAAGGTCGCGTATGATCGCATCTTCGTAGGGCAATGAGGCATACAGCTGCGCACGATCTTGATCAATCTGATAAAGGTAAGATTCTTTACAGTGAGCTTCTTTTTTATGCCTTTCTTTTCCGCTCGTATCACATAATTTTGCTATTTCTTCAATAATGCCGGCAATGATCTGAGGACTGTCTTTAATGAGATACAATACGCTCAGTGGATCGGTAGAGCCAGAAATGCGCATGCCACCAGCATGTGATTCGTATCGTAACGGTGAGTGCGGTGCTGTGTAGGCGTTTTGCGCTTCATGTGATTGTGCATAGATTTTTTCAACAGCAGTAACACCTTTTTTAGAAAGAGCTTTGGGAAACAAAGAATGTGCGTTTTGGCTTGTGTAATTAGCGCTTACGTAAAAAATAGGCTCAGCTGAATGCAGTACGTTGCAATGCCATGCTATGCACAGTAATAAAAAAAGCTTCTTCAATACATACTCCTTGTATTGCGAGTATCATAGCAGATTCTTTTGTATGCGTGGAGCATAATGCATATGAATGCAACTATTTTACCATTGATCCATCGGTAAAAGCTTTGCTTGGACCATATTTTGTTGAGTTTCACTCATTTCATCCCACATTTCGATTCTCACAAAAAATGGTAAATCAGAAAGTGAGAATGTTTTTTGGAGGTGCTCGAGGATATCTGGCATCATAGTGCGCATGATGCAGAGATCGACAAACGTTATTTTTTTCATGGGAGTCTTTACCAAAGCTCCATATGCCCGCACATCATATTTTTTATACCATGCAAGAATAGCAACAAGTTCGTCTTTATGTTTTTGTTTTATGTGTAACATGGGCTGGCTCCAACTCTTAAATATCAAATACAATATCAGTCTGCCAGCCTTCGGGTGTTTGTTCAATATGCAGTTCATTGTAGGTCACGGCTTTGATTTCGGTGCTTTCAAAACCGGTAATTGGAGTGCCATAAATAGTTGCGTGGAGCTGATTTGGTGCAGGAAAGGTGATATCGGCTTTAAAGTAGGCTTCATTATAGGTATCAGAAAAGCAGAGCGCATCGGATAAAAAATCAACCAACAGGTTTGCATCATCAACGGAGTTGATATCAATGGTGCGCTGGATTGGCAAATTTGGTGGTATTACACGATCATGTTCCACCCGCGCGCCGGGCACGAGTGGATGAATAACCTGGAACATTGCTTCGAGTGCGTGCGCAAAAAGGGCTTCTTTTGTTGCACCAAATACACGGACTTTAATATCTGCGGTGTGGGGAAGTTGTATAAAATCGAGGCGATTATTCTGCATGATCGAGCTTTTCCCATGTAATTGTGAACTCATTTTGCTGATACAAAAAGTAGTGATGCCATGCTATGTGGCTGATAGTTGCTTTGTATTTTTTGTTTGGTGAATAGAGTACGGTTGATTGATTATGACAAGTATGTGGCGCTTGGGAAATTGTGTATGCGTAGTTACGGGTTATGGGACTTTTATGCCATACATCTGGATTATTAACTACGTTAAACATTTCTTCTAGCTCATCTTCGTTTTCAATCTGATAACAAAAATTGCTTGGAAAGCTCTCACAGTCATCAGCAAATAGATCAACATTATAATAAAGCATAGTTCGTATCAGGGTTAGAAGAGGAATGCCGATAATAACTGCCATATAATATTTGGAAAACAGTAAAACAACTATAAGAACAAGATCAATCCACATGAAAAAAAACAACGCAATTATGAGTGCGATACCCAATAAAATTATTATAAATGCTGGCATACTACCCTCCCATCTTTTTTTATAATTTGGTTATCTTTTCCAGATTTTTATTGTGTCCTGCGAGTAAGATTTTATCTTGTTCTTGGATCACGTACTCTGGATCGAGGGATATTATAGAATCACCTTCTTTGATGCCAACGTAGTGTACGTTATAATTATCATAGAGGCGTAGTTCGGATACTTTTTTGCCTACAAATTTAAGCGGTACCGTTGCTTGGCTGATGGCAAAATCTTTGCTCAATCTGATTAAATCAGCGAATGGAGAGCTCAGGTTATCTGCTACTTTAATGCCAATCTCCTGTTCAGGCAAAATCACTTTATCAGCGCCAACGATTTTGAGTATTTCTTTATGAATATCATTAATCGCGCGGGCAATTACGCGGGGGATGCCCAGCCGTTTTTTAAGCAGGGCGGTGATGAGGATCGATTGTGCAAAGTTTTCACCCATGCCAACGATTACCGTATCCATTTCATCAACACCAATGCTGCGGAGTGACTTGTCGTCTGTCACACGCATGCAGACCGCCTGCGTTACCTGATCGCGCACTGAGGCAACGATTGCTTCATTGCTATCAACGGCGAGCACTTCCATCCCATTTTCAGCAAGAAGTGTGGCGACTTGTCTGCCAAATCTTCCAAGGCCTATCACACAAAATTTCATGCAAAACTCCAATCGATAACAATTTATCCTAAAAGTACTCGTTCTTCTGGGTATGAGAATTTCGTGCCATTTTCTGGACGGCGTATCTTCAAGCTCAACAATACCGTTAAAGAACCAATACGTCCGGCAATCATGCTTGCCATAATTACTATTTTACCAATATCTGAAAGTGATTCAGTGACATCAACCGAAACGCCAACGCATGAGAATGCGCTCATTGCTTCAAAAAACAGATCACCAAAACCAAATCCTTCCTCCGTGAGGAGCAATATGAATGTGGTGCCGATTACCCAAAACAAGCTAACTGCTGCAATAGCAATCGCTTTATAAACCTGATCATGCACAATAGTGCGATGTGCAATTTCAACCTCATCGCGGCCGGTGATGGCCGATTTTATAGCTGCCATGACTACGGCAAAGGTGGTTATTTTAATACCGCTTCCCGTTGAACCTGCTGCAGAGCCAATAAACCCGATAAGGAACAAAAACAATATGGTTGCCGGATGGAGCATCATGAGCGATGGAATGATTAAAAATCCGGCGCTGCGGAATGATATTGCATGGAACAGTGAAATGCCTATGCCAGAGAGGAACGATTCTTCAGTGAGTGTATGATACCGCTCAATGAGATAATACACGAGCGTGGTTACGGAAATTAAAAGGGCCGATAGTTTTAAGGTAAGCGCGCTTTGGAGTGAAAAGCGAAAGCGCTTACGTTGTGCAACCGTGTGTATCATTTTCCCTATTTCATACCACGTGAAAAACCCGAGTCCACCACCAAGCATGAGAAGGCCGATGATGGTTAAAAATAGCGGAGAGGTGCCAAAATCATGCACAATATCAGAAGAAAGCACAATGCCGGCGTTACAGAATGCAGAGATAGCATGAAATAGTGCAAAAAAGAGCGCGTGATAGCCGCTATACGTATTGTGTACAAGCCAGTAAAGGCCTGCCGTGCCAAGCAGTTCACAGCCAAAGGTAAAGAGGATAATCATCAAAATGGTGCGGCGCACATCCCGCCATGAATCGATCTCGAGTATTTGGCTTGCAATAACGCCCCCCGCAAGCCCAACGTTGAGCAGCAGATACATAAAAAAGAGGGTTATGGTGATGAGCCCTAACCCGCCAATTTGTATCAAAATGAGTAAAATCATATGCCCATACGGGGAGAAATCTGAAAACGGTATCGAGGTAAGCCCGGTGACGCACACCGCCGAGGTGGCGGTGAAAAAAAGATCAATCAGGCGTGCACCACCCGTATGCGCATCGGTAAACCAGAGCGCAGCGGTACCAAGGCAAATCGTTACCAGAATCGAAAAAATAATGAGCTGACCCGGTGCAATATGAGACCGCAGTGACCAAGACCCCATGATACTATCCTATGTAAAAAGAGCGTTATACTAACTCTTTACCATATTATGCAGGTAGGATGCAATCTGGTCTATCGCAATACGTTCTTGAGCGAGGGTATCACGGTGCCGTATCGTTACGGTATTGGTTGCTTCGCTTTCAAAATCGTAGGTAAAGCACCACGGTGTACCAATTTCATCTTGACGGCGGTAGCGCTTACCGATTGAGCCCGCTTCGTCAAAGACCACAGAGAACCCTTGCTTGCGCAGATCGTGATAGAGTTTTTCTGCCGGTTCTGAGATCTTTTTAATGAGTGGCAAAATAGCAGCAGTTATTGGTGCAACTTTTGGATGCAATCTGAGCACCACGCGTGATTCACCTTCTACTACGTCTTCATCATAGGCATCAAAGAGCACGGCCAAGAAAAGGCGGCCAACACCGATTGAACATTCAACCACGTGTGGCATGTATGATTGCTGGGTTTCTTCATCGAATACTTTTAAATCTTTTTTTGCATGTTCGGTATGCTGCGTGAGATCAAAATCACCGCGGTGTGCAATACCTTCAAGCTCTTTCCAGCCGAATGGGAACTCATATTCCACATCGTTACACCATTTTGAATAGTGTGCGAGCTCATGCTTATCATGCGGGCGAATGCGAATATGTTCAGACTTTATGCCGATCGTTGCGAAAAACGCTGTGCGTTGTGCCGTCCAATATTCAAAAAAGCCGTCAGACTCGGTTGGCTTGCAGAAGAATTCAAGCTCCATCTGTTCAAACTCACGCACGCGGAACAAGAACTGCTTTGGAGTAATTTCGTTTCTGAACGCTTTGCCAATCTGCGCCACACCGAAGGGAATTTTAACGCGGTTGGTGGTGATAATATTTTTGAAGTTGGCAAAAATGGTCTGCGCCGTTTCCGGGCGTAGGTATGCTACAGAGCTTTGTTCTGCCGTTGCACCAAGTTGGGTTTTAAACATAAGGTTGAACTGGCGTACGTCTGTCCAGGTTCCTTTGGATCCGCAGTGCGGGCAGGCTTTGCTGGTATCAATATCATCGGCACGGTAGCGTTTTTTGCAGTTTGTGCAATCGATCATTGGATCGTGAAAATTATCAACATGGCCCGATGTCTTCCAGACCGATTCTGGCCCGAGTAAAGCCCCTTCGAACTGCAACACATCTTGGCCTGATTGTTGTAACGATGTAAGCCAGGCATTCTGGATATTTCTTTTCAGGAGTGAGCCAAGGTGCCCAAAATCATACACCCCATTCAAACCGCCATAGACATCAGCAGTAGGGTACACAAAGCCACGCCGTTTACAGAGCGCTACTATAGCATCAAGGGTGGCAGGACGGTTTGGATTACTCATGAAAATACTCCTAGAAACGTTATTATCAGTGCAATACTATTACTTTAGATGGTTGTGCGATTTTTGACAACTTTCTAAGCGTGCCTTTTTATCTAATGTCGCTATACTGAACTTGTCCGGCGTTACGTCCGGCGTAGCCTTCGGCGAAGTCGGAAGCTCACAGAGCGAAGACGGAAATCACGATTAAAAAAAGTATGAGTAAGGAGAATTATGGAACACTCACAGAAATCAATCAAATTTTTACACTGTTTTATTGGCACTGGCGTAACGGTAAGTATACTGTTTGCCGGCTTGTATATGTATAACACCGTGCATGCCAAAATGCGGGTGTTAGAAGATCGGCTTATCGAGTATCAAAATAGAGCCGGCGTGTTGCCAGCGCTGCAACCAGGGCAAGATCCAGCAGCTCAAGTGTGTGCACCGCTTACAAGCAGTCAACTCTGGCGCCCCATACAAGATATGGTGCAAGACACGGTAGTGCAGGTATTTTCCCATATTTCAGCGATCGATATTTTAAAGCCTTATTCACAGCCAGGGCAGGGCTCTGCAGCGGGGAGTGGCTTTTTTATCAGTGAAGATGGGTATCTGATTACCAATGCGCACGTGGTTGATCAGGCACACTCTATCTGGATTCAGATTCCTTCACTCGGCAAAGAGATTTTAGATGTTGAGCTAGTTAGCGTGAGCCCTGAACGTGATCTTGCCTTGCTCAAAGTGACTCCAGCTACGTACGAAAAAATTGTTCGCGTGCTTGGCGCAATTCCGTTTTTAAAACTTGGTGATTCAAATACAGTCTATCGTTCAGATGAAGTGATGGCACTTGGCTATCCAATGGGACAAGATGCCGTTAAAAGCACCACCGGTGTGGTCAGTGGACGTCAGCAAATGGCGCGTGATCAACAATACATTCAAATTTCGGCACCAATAAATCCAGGAAGCTCTGGTGGGCCATTGGTTAATATTCGTGGTGAGGTAGTGGGTGTGAATAGTGCCGGCATTCGTGAGGCGCAAAATGTTGGCTATGCAATTCCAATTAATACGCTCAAAATAATTTTACCCGATCTTTTTAAAGTAAAATTACTGCGTAAGCCATTCTTAGGTATTTTACCGTACAGTGCTACAGAAGCGATGGTTGAATATTTGGGCAATCCACCTCCAGGAGGATGTTATATTGTTGAAGTGATTCCCGATAGCAACATGGATCGTGCGGGCCTTAAACGTGGTGATATGTTGTATGAGATCAATGGCTTTACCGTTGATCGTTTTGGTGAAATGCGGGTGCCGTGGTGTGAAGATAAAATTACTTTGTTTGAGCTGGTTAATTATCTGACCATTGGCGATATTGTAAACATTGTGTTTTATCGTAATGGTAAACGCATGGAAGCCAGCATTCAATTTGACTATTCATCGGGCGGCTGTATCAAGCGTATTTACCCAGGGCTTGAAGATTTAGAGTATGAAATTTTTGGTGGCATGGTGGTGATGGAGTTAACCAAAAATCATATCGGTGTTTTAAAAGATGTAGCTACAGGACTTTTAAAATATGGTGAATTTAAAAATCAACAGGAGCCTGTTTTACTCATAACGCATGTTTTTGCAAATTCACAAGCACATAGAAGCCGTTTGGTGATGCCAGGAACAGGTATTAATGAAGTGCAAGGTATCAGGGTGAAAACGCTTGAAGATTTTAGAAATGCGGTGCGCCTTGCATCAAATAGTAAGTTCTTTACCATGGTTGTGTCTGACAATATGGCACGTTCATCAGATAATATTTTGGTTGTGTTGCCGATGCGCGCATTACTGGAAGAAGAAGAAAAATTATCACGTTTGTTTAGATATAACATAACGCCATTTACACACGAGATTCTTGAACAACAAGGGCTCATAAAACAGGAACCGATTGGCTATGGCAACTAAGAAGATACGTCTGGATGCACTCGTAGAACAGATCTATCCGGATCATTCACGAAGGCTTATTCAAAGCTGGATTATGCAAGGAAATGTATTGGTTGATGGGGTGCCTGTGACAAAACCGGGTACCCAGCTTAAGCCTGATGTGGTGATTACGTGTACGGCAGAAGAGCCGCCATACGTGAGCCGTGCCGGCTTTAAGCTCGCCAAAGCGCTTGATACGTTTGGTATTGAGGTGCAAGGCTTGGTAGCGCTTGATGCAGGGCTTTCTACCGGTGGATTTACCGATTGTTTGCTGCAGCGCGGTGTGGCAAAAGTGTTTGGTATTGATGTTGGCTATGGCCAGGTGCATGAAAAGATCAGAGTGCATCCTCAGGTGATAGTTATGGAGCGCACGAATTTGCGTGATGTAACGCCTGCAATGCTTGGTGAACAGGTTGATCTGGTGACCCTTGATCTTTCTTTTATCTCTGCAACGAAAGTGCTTGATGCGGTGTTTGGCTGTATGAAGCCACACGCAACGATTATAATTTTAATTAAGCCGCAGTTTGAATCTGAGCGGCATGAGGTGGGCAAGGGCGGTATTGTGCGTGATCCCGCGGTACATGAAGCAGTGATTACAAAAGTGCGTGCACATCTAGAAGCGCGCGGATGCACCATTCTTGGTGTTACCGAATCGCCCATTTTAGGAGCGACCGGTAACAAAGAGTTCTTGATTGCTGCGCGCAGAAGTTAGCGTATATTTTTAAAACCAGTTGGTATATTGCTTGTGAATATTCTTTTTTGTACTTTTACCAAAGTATTTAAATAGTGATTTGAGTAGATAATCTATGATATACCGCTGATCTCCGCAATTGTCACAGCAAGTAGCTGAGCCTTCCCATACGCATTTTTGTTTCTTATCTAATAAGAATTGATTTGTTTGGTATACTTCTAGGGTTATTGTATGTGTAAATACCGTAACCATTTCAGGTACATATACTATGGAATCTGACGTTGTTGTAATTTCTTGGTAATGTATACATTCGGAAGCGTGGTGAGGGCCAAAAGGTGTATATCCATTGCCATGTGCATGCCCATATCCTTGAGTGCTTTTAATTTCACCCGGGATACGTTTAGGTGTATTCACCAATTCCTGTGAGCTTTCCACTTCGTGTTTGAAGTAGATGAAGTAATCAGGCGTTGATTGATTGACTGTATATCCGAAAGAATTCAATGAGGCTTCTATTTTTTCTGTGATTTCTGTAGTAAATAAATTATCTTCCATATCGCGTGGTGTTATAGAAAATGAATCTTCAATGGCGAAGCCTGACGAAATAGCTTTCTTATTAACGACTGTATTACTTACCACATGTATTTGTTTCATGCATCCGCTGAAAATCAGCAAAAGATTGGCGCTAAAAAGCCACAAAGTGTTTTTAAATTTCATATAACCTCTACTATTAGGAACCATTTAATATAGTATACAGTAAGTAATTTTTTTTACAAGAAGGGTTTTAAAGTCGTTGTGTTGCTATTTTCTGCATTCAAAAACGATAATATCTTCGTCTGAATGAGGCTTTTCGCCATGGTGATAGAGGCGTGTTTGGGTTATAGTGGTAAAGCCTATGGAGTGCAGTAACGCCAGAAAGGCGGCTGGATCATAGAGTTTGAGGGTGTATGATTCATCTTCTGTTGCCGTTATTGATGTATCTCGTAGGTGGCTATACCGATGGGTTGAGGTTAAAAAATCATCGTCACATCGTATGGTTGTGGTTTCTACGGTGATGCTCGAGCCATCAGGGAGGGCGCGGCTTTTGAGCGTGGTGTTTGAATCGATAGCGCTGCATACGCTATTGGTGAGCAATTCGCACACAAAAAGACCGTTTTGCGAAAGCGCACGGTATATGTTTTGCAAACAGCGAGTAACGATCGCGTGATCGAGAATTAAATTGATTGAGCAATTGGGGATAAAAATAAGTGCATACTGATTATCGTAATCAAGTTCTTCAAGCAGGCCGTAGCGTGTATAAACCTTAACACCGTGAGCTGCCGCTTTTTCCTGTAAGCGCTTCAGCATATGATGGCTTGCATCAAATCCTTCAAGAGCAAAACCTTCTTTAGTGAATGGAATAAGAAAATTGCCGGTACCACACATAGGCTCTAGAATAGGCCCGTGCGCGCGTTCAAGATATGCTCTATAAAAAGGCAATTCTCGCTCAGCGCCATGCACCGCATCGAGATCGTAATAATATGAGCTTAAATTGCCGTATGTGTGATTGTTATCCATCAGTTCTTATCGTTAAGAGTATAGACTCAAAAAAGCATACTCTGTGTAGTCTTCTTTTTTAAAGTTCTGGCTCTGTTTTTTTGAGATAATCACGCAGGATTGCGGTATTGAAGATGATATTCGTTTCGATATTTACATTGGTATTTGTTAGATCGTCGTGTGCATTTATTAATGCGTGGTGAGAGGTATGGGTAAGGGATCCAATGCTGCCTACTAAAAGACAATTATTCGCTATGGTTTCTTGTGCAAAATGCAAATCGCCTGCTTTCAGTGCTAATGCAATGGCCATCGAACTGGTGACCGTCCCGAGTGCTGCATAAAAATAACCGCGAGCTTTTGTTCGGTAGTGTGCATGCAGAATACTTGTTTCAATGTCCGTGCTAATTCTTTCTGGGGTAATCGCTCTAAAATCATGGGGATTGGTGGCTATTAAAAAATTTTCATAGCCATTCGCCAAGGAATGCAAATGCGTACGAATATCATCAAGTGTATCAGGGTTGTGTTTATGGTCTGCGAGCAAAGTTTTAATGGGTTGTGTGTTGAGTGGCCTTTGATAGCATATGTTTCTTGCTACAGGTTTGCATGCACGGTGTGCGAAATGCATGCTGTGCATGCTAAAAAATGGTGCGCACAGGCCAAAAATTATTATACAGCGAATCATAAAGAGCCTTTTTATTAAACATTAATACACATCTTGCAGTATTATAGGCTATTTAAAAGATTTTTTTAAGCGAATAATGCATAAGAGTATCCCAAGGGTTATGCGTTACACGTTCAAAAACAGTGTTGATGGTGAATTGATCTGATTTGTGTATGGAACCGTCCAACAGTTCTGCCCAGGCAATGGGCGTTGCAACGGGTGCATGAGGGCGTGCACGCACCGAATAGGGTGCTACGGCTGTTTGGGCGTAGGCGTTTCTGAGTATATCGATATAGATTTTATTACCGCGATTTTTAAGATGCGCTTCGAGGGTCATTTTTTTGGGATTTTGTGCAACGCAGGATTCTGCAATAGTGCGCGCAACGGAGCGTACGGCATCAAAATCATGTTCTCGTTTGAGCGGAATTATAACGTGCAGGCCACGTGAGCCTGTGGTCATGCATAATGGGTGTATGTTGCGTTCTGTGCAATAATCGTAGAGTATGCGTGCTACCAGTTTCACATCAGCAAAGGTGGCATCACCTGATGGGTCAAGATCAAAAATCATTTTGTCCGGCTTATTGAGTGCATTTATAGTGCTCAGCCATGGATGGTATGTCAGGGTAAGTTGATTCGTTAAATAGATCAGCGTGGCAGCATTATTAGCAACCACGTAATGGGTAAAGCCGCCCGATTTTTTGGGTACTTTTGCCTGCTTAATCCATGTAGGGAAATAGTCGGCAGTCTCTTTTTGATAAAATCCCTCTGCTTCAATACCATGCACAAACCGATGGAGCGTTAACGGCCTGTTTTTGATATGCGGCAGCATGTGAGATGCTATCTGATGATAATAATCGATGATATTACCCTTGGTGATGCGATCCTGGGGAAACAAAAGCTTTGTGCAATGGGTGAGCTCTATAGCATGCTTATCAATAATAACGGTATGTGGATCAGGAAAAAGAGTTTGATGCATAGTAAATCCCTTGTTTTTCTTTAAGACTGCAAAAAAAACTATATATTAAGCAACTTTTTTAAAAAATCATTTTATATCGATAGAATCGAGCAAAGTTTGATTTTTGTGTAATTCTGTAAGTCGACTTATAGAATTGCACAGATGAGCAATATACATTGATTGGATCAATACATTAAACTGTGTAAGCATATTTTTAGAAAATGCAGTTTATAAAACTCTTTATTTTCAAAGACTTAATCTGTTACCTTAAGTTTAAAGAGGGATATGTACAAACAAATGGAGGGTATATGAAATCTTTACGTTTAATGGCTCTATTGAGCTTAGTGTTAGTGGCTGTTGATGCGTGTGCGGCACAGCTTAAAGTTACGAATAACGGTTCCTATCGTATTTGGGTAAAGCCATATTGGGGGCCGAATGAAGCGCGTCACAAATTTTTAGCTCCAGGTCAATCACATATGTTTGATTCAGGCCTTTATAGTATTAGTGCAGTTCATTGGATTCAAGAGTTTCCTACTGCAATTGGGCAAGCTGCAGGGCAAATGAATGTAAAAAGCTTTGAAACTAGTCAGGTTAACTTAAATCCTGTTGAGCTTGGCGTAACGCTTGATATTTTAAATGATGGTTCATTTAAACTGCAAAAAATTCTACAACCGGCAAAAACAGATACTGCTACCACGCTTAATGGCTTTTAATCAGTATTGAATAGCGTATTGAGGGCGTCCGAATGGGCGCCCTTTTTTATGACCTATATTTTTTATAGGTTGTTCGGTAGAATTATCTGCATAATCCATTAACCAACTAATAAGTATGAAAAATATTCTATATCTTGCCTCCAAATCACCATCACGCCAAATGCTTTTAAAAGAGGCGCGTATTCCTTTTATGGTCGTTCCCCAAGATGCCGATGAGGCTGCCTGTATGACGGGCGGTAGCATAGAAGATACGGTATTGCGCATTGCACAAAGCAAAATGCGCCATGCGGTGTTGCCTGTGGGGCAAAAAGTGGGTGAAAAAGCGTTTGTATTAACGGCAGATACCATGGTGCAAGATAGCACTGGCATTGTGCATGGCAAACCACTTGATCGCGCCGATGCGATTGCAAAACTCAAGGCTGCACGCCATGGCAACTATTTGGCAACCGGTTTTTGCATAGAACGAAGGATCTGGAACGGTTCTGCATGGATCACAGAAGAACATGTAGAACAGGTGGTAACGGCACGCTATCTTTTTGATATTCCTGACCTTTGGCTTGAGCATTACCTTGATACCACGCTTGGCCTTCATTGTGCAGGCGCAGCAGCGGTAGAGGGCTTTGGTGGCCAGTTTTTAAAATCGATTAATGGTTCCCATTCATGCATTATCGGCTTACCGCTTTATGAACTGCGTGAAGCGCTTGAAAAGCTCGGCTTTTTTAATTAAGCGTGCGTTTCAGTGGCTACCGTAACATACGTAGGTACATTGTGTGTGTCTACGTAGTTAACGTCCTTTGGATCACGATGTTGTGGTGTTATGCCCCATACCCACCAGAGTACGTTAGCGATTGAACTGCTAATCAATTGTCCGCCAACTTGTTTTGGCCGTGTATAGCCACCAGAAAGTGTCATAACAAGGGGAATGTTGTTATCGTGTGCATATTTCCATACGAGATAATCCCGTTCCATGATGCCATCCCAGCTAAGTCCAAGTTTGCCTAGAATATCTTGGCAGTATGGATCAGTCCCTGCGTTGTAGAAAATAAAATCGGGCTTTTCTGTTTCTATAGCACGTTTTAGATCGTTACGAATAATAGGCAAGTAGAGCGCATCGCCAACGGGATGTGGGAGACCGAGCACTTTATAGGTAACGTCAATGTAGAGTGGGTAGTTGTATTGAAGATAATCGCGAATCTCGTAGGCACGCTTGTTAACGTCCGCAAGCGTATAAATATCAAGGGGATAATCGTTACCGCTGTAAACATCAAATACTACGAGGCGAGGATTTTCTTTTTTAAGTTCATCGGCAAGGCAAATTTCAACGCCATTGCCTTGGTGTGCGTCAAGATCGATATACATGACCTTTAAGGTTGGATCTTTCAGCCAAAGCTGTTTTATGGCAATTGCTGCGTCAGCATATATGCAGAAGCCATCGCCGTGTTTAGGCTCTGTATGATGATAGCCACCGCCCAGGTTGATTGCCCAAGCGCCTGATTCATAGGCAAGTTGAGTGGCTAAAAGAGTGCCACCAGAAGCACGTTTTGCAGGGGCTAATAATTGGTTTTCGAGGGTTTCTATAGAAAATTGACGAACAAAAGAAAGTAACAATTTGTTCATGAATAAAGATGTGCCCGGTTCTTTAATAAGTTCGAGCGTGTATGCAAATGTTTCATGTTTTTTCAGTATTTCATCGATATAGCGAGGTGTATGTACGAGTAAAAGCTCTTCGCGTGATATTTCGCTTGGCTCGTAGAAATCATCCTGAGTCCATCCAAATTTAGCGCATAGATTGTTATACACTTTTTCATATTTACGCATATCAAAAGGGTGAAAGTATTGAATCACCGGATGAACATACGCATTGAAAAGGGTTACGTTATAACCGGAACTATACACAATAGGCTGTTTGGCAGCTACGGGAGCACCAATAAGTAGGCCTACAAGAGTAAAAATGATCTGAATAAACATAAAAAATCCCCCAAATTAGGTTATAGAGATAATTTTATCAGATTCTTAAAAAATGTCGAATTGAAAGCTCTAATGGGGAGCCGTGCAAGTTGTAAGTGGCATTTACAATCTGTACAGAATGGCTAATTAAGCCTATCCAGTCGGTGCTTTAAGGCGCGCAAAGCCTAAAAAACTAATCGTTTACGTTAACTTTTTTGACCCAAAAGTACTCATTTTAAACAAAAGTATTGACTGGCACCCCCCCCGTGTTAAATTTATAATAGAAATGTTTTAGTTGTGTGCCATAGGAGATTAATATGGTTACGTCGAAAAAAATAATACTTATAGCAACGCTCGCGGCGTTTGCTGGTAATGTGTGTGCCTTTGATTATGTTCGTTCCTGGTTTCAAGGGAAAGAAACGCGTGCAAAAGTTGTTGATGAGGTGTTAAAAGCTCAGGGTTGCACAGGCTTTTGGAAAAACAGTGCGTGTAATAAAAGAGTGCCAGTAGCATCAATAACGCGTTGGCCATATGGAGTGAAAACTGGAAAAGAAAAAGCGAAAGATTCGTTATTTGAAGTAGATAATCTTTTCCCTATGGATTTTAAAGAGACGTTGCAAAAAACGGCATCTGAGATGGCGGGAGAGGGAGCGTTGACCGGTGCAAGTATGCCTCAATATATAAATCCTATAGCGCAGGATTTAGAAAAACGGGCTGTTAAAAAAGCATTAAATAGAATAGACGAATCAGATGCATTGATACAAAAAACAAGAATGCGTTGGAACGAAGAATTGGCTGATTCAGCGGAAGATCTTGCGCAGTGTGTTCGTAAGCATAAAGATGTATATGGGTTATTTGATGGTCGCCACTTGCAATCGTGCGATTCTGAAGATAAATATTTGAGAGATGTTGCAAAGAGACGTGAAGATATTTTTAAGAAGACCAAAGCAATTCTTAAAGAATCTAATGACTATAAAAACTTTTTAGGTGGACGCCAAAAAGAGCTTGAAAAAGATCGTAAAATGGATGAATGGCTTCTCAAGCAAGAACTCGGCGAATAAATCTCGTTCTGTATTGAAGATATAACAAAAGGGGTCGGCATTAATGTCGGCCCTTTTTGCTGTGCACATCATCTATTATTCTGCTTGCGCAGAAGCTTTTTTGGGAGTATCATTCTGGTGTTTTTAAACCACTCTCCAAAAAGGATTTGTATGAAATCGATGATTTCTGTTTTAAGTATTTCAATGTTAATTTCACTTGCTTCATTTGCGAATAACGAACGACTTCTTAGGGCCGTTGTGCTTATTCCAGAGAGCAGTATTCGACATAATGATAAAAACCGTTTCATCTGCTATGCAGATTTTAGCGGCACCACGCACATATTTGATCTTGCTTCGCCATATGTATTACCACAGCTTACAATTAGACAACGAGCTCTAAAAGAATTGCTTGAACGTGAATGTAGAGATTTGCCAACGCTACACTGTTTGCTTATGCGCAAGATGCTTGAACATGCAGAGTTAGAATACGTGAAAATATCGGATGCTAAAGAAAACTTTTTGAGCTTACCGTGTGTTATATGTGCAGATACGGTTTCTGAATCTCCCGCAACAACGTTGAAAGAGCCTGGAATTGAAAAGGTTGCTTTGGAAAATAATGGTACGGATGTAACCGCTTCTTCTGATGCTCCTGCAAGTGATGCTGGTTCATCAACATCGGCAGAATCATCATCAGCTGAGTAATGCATCGAAGCTAAAGTGAATAGTTAAGGTCGGTGGAATGCCGGCCTTTTTTAGTGCCATTTTTATACTAACGCTTCCAATCCGGGCAACTTTTCGCCCGCGCAATAAGCAAGTGTTGCGCCGCCGGCTAATGAGATGTGCTCAAATTTCCCCTCCAATTCAAGTTTGCACAGTGCTGCATATGTGTCGCCCCCGGCAATCAATGTTGCGCCTTGCTTTGTTTTTGCAATGTGGGCGAGGATCTTTTTAAACGGCTCGAGCGATTCTGGTATTTCAAGAAAGCCGGAAATGCCGTTGATGATGATCGTGTGTGCAGTATTTATTTCTTCAATAAGCTTTTCAACCGTGCGGGGGCCAACCGTAATACCCATCTGATTTGGTTTGAATGCATCTGCTTGAATAATGGTGTATGGCGGTTGTGCTTTGTTTGCTGAAACTAAAAAGTCTGACGGTAAAAGCAGCGTAGTCTTGTTTTTTGTTATAGTGTTTGCAAATGCCGTAATTCGTTCTGAAGACGTAGCATCATTGAATGAGCTGCCTACGTTAATTCCTTGCGCTGCCATCACCGGAAAGCATAAGGCCGGCAATAGTGCCATATGATTGCATACGTTCTCTGATAATGCTTCCAAGGCATCAATTTTAGAGCTTAATTTTGCACCACCAAAGATACCAAGGCATGGTTTTTGAAGGTTATGCATAAACGAATCGAGCATGGCAACTTCTTGATGCGCACTGATGCCGAGTGAGCGATTTTCTGTTTTAAACGTACGTGGCAGGAGTGTGTTGAAAAGATCATCGCGATGCATAACTGAAAAACCATCGTGTATATAATGGGTGCCAACTTTTTGCAAGCGTTTAATTATGCTGAGTGATGCTTTATTGTCTAAAAAGCGAATATTTTCAAGCATTATGATGGGCGTGTCATCTATATCAGCCTCTGATGCGCAAAAGGCCATCGGGATATCATGCGCATTAAACCAGGCAATGATATGTTTGGTTGATAATGCGGGATCAAATGTTTTTGGGCGTCCCCAATGGGTTAGGATAATAATGCGTGCACCAGTGTTTATGATGTGCGTAAGAGTGGGTATCAGTGCTTTTAACCGTGCATCGTCCAGTATAGTGCCATCGCGTGAGGGTACATTGCAGTCGGCACGGAGAATAATAGTATCGTCAGCGGTAAGATTCCAATCAAGCATGCGGTACGCAGTGGTAGCGTTCATGATTATCCTTCAAAGCGTAAAATAGTAGCAACAGACATGGTGTGAATGCGCCGCGTTGGAATATAGATTGCCACAAGGCTCATGAGTGTTACCACGATGAGTACTAAGAGTGGAATAATAGGGGTCATCTCTGCGGGCACGTGTGAAACATAATAGGCATCAGGAAGGGGAATGAGTTGATACGTATCAACTGCATAGCTTACTATTGTTGCGCAGGCTATACCAAGCAGCGTTGCGGTTAGTGCAATACCGAGCCCCATGCCAACAAAAATTTGTGTAATCGAGCCGTCATTAAGGCCTATCGCTTTCAGAAGCGCAATATCGGTGCGCTTGGTAGTGATTTGCATAAAGAGTAACGCAAGAATATTCATGCTTGCAACAAGCGTTATCAGTGCAATAACCAAAAATGAAACATATTCTTCAAGGGTGAGCGCCGCTAAAATAGCGGGGTATAGATCTTGCCAGGTATATACGTCAAGGCCAAGGCGTGCGCGCAATCCTACCAATGTTTTATGCAAAGATATGTCTGGTCCGAAGCGAAGCTGCACATCGCGAACCCCAATGTCAGGGAATAGTTCATTAAACAGGGTGTATGCGCATAATACCAACCTGCCATCAACATCTTCGTAGCCTGTTTGTATAATGCCCGCAACGGTTACGTGCTTGGTATCAAACACCAATTTTTTATGATGGGTTTGTTGATCTGATGCATAGAGAAGGTCTATAGAATCACCGGGTAAAAGATCGAAGTTTTCTGCAAGTGATGAACCAATAAATACACTGTTTTCTTGCGTAGCCAGCGTTGATAGCGGTGTATCGGTGATAATTTTTTCATGCAAGGTGGTTACCGTTGCATTACGGTAGGGATCTATGGCTTCAATCATGACTACCACGGGATTTTGTTCAGAGTCATCAGTGTTTTGTACGAGGCCAAAGGCAGAGCTGGTGGGTGAAAGGGCGATGATTTCAGGAAACTCAGTGCGCAATACTTCTGCAAGATGTTCAAAATCAAGTGGTTCAGCACTTTGAATCACCGCTTCTGGGTGAATACTCTGCATCTGTTTACGTGTTTGCGTATCAAATCCATGCATAACGGCACCCACGAGCGCCAGCGCACAGGAGCCAATAAAAATTCCTACAAAACTGATAACCACCATGATTGAGATGGAACGTTCATAGATCGATCCGGTTATGTAACGCCATGCTATCATGCGAGAAATTTTGTTCATTCTATACACCCTGCTTGTAAAGCGAGATTCTTTTCTCTAGGATACTACTAATGCAAAATATGTGTAAATGACTACAATGGAACCAATATGATAAAAAAAATAGCGTGTGTAGGGATAGTGTTATTATTAAGTGGCTGCGGAGCGGTGCTTGATTGGGGGCAAAAATCATTCATTCAAAATGAACCACTCAAAACAGATCGTGAGTTAGTTGCAAAATATATTCGCTCAGAAGTGATCTATGATCAGTTTAATACGCAAGGCAAGTTTGTGGCCCTCTGGCTTAATGATGAAGTGCGCACCGAATATGCAAAACTCCATGGCAGAGCGCGCGGCAGCACACCAGAGCAGGAAGCGATTTTAGTGAAGCGCCAGCTTGAAGAAGGTAAACATTTTATTAGTTTCTACGTATTATCCCTCGCCGATATTACGCTTGGAGAATCTGATAGTGAATGGCATGTGTTCCTGAAGATTAATGATACCATGGTGATTGTGCCAACCGATGTAAAACAGGTTGAGTTGCCAAATGAGTATAAATTCTATTTTGGTAAGCATTATAGTCGCTTTAAAGTGCCGTATCGTGTGCTTTTTGATGCAAAAGATCTTGAAGATCGTTGCTTGATTGATGCAACAACCCAAACATTGCGGCTGGTGATGCGCTCGATTGATCGCGAAATGAGCATGGTGTGGGAAATTCCATCATCATTACTCCATTGCACACCAGAGCAATTTGCTGAGATTAAGCCTGAAGCTACGGTAGCAGCGCCAACACCAGCTATACCTGTTCAAGCACCGGTGGTGCAACCATGATCACCATTGCAATTGGCGCCGATCATCGTGGCTATGAACTGAAGCAGGCACTACAAGCGCAGCTGAAAACTATTACGTGGCTTGATATGGGTGCACATTCCATAGAGCGCACCGATTATCCGGTGTATGCCCATGCGGTGGTAAAAGAGATGCTGACGCATAAAGCAGAGCTTGGCATACTCATCTGCGGCACCGGGATCGGCATGAGTATTGCTGCAAATCGCCATCCGGGCATCTATGCTGCGCTCGTTTGGAGCAGTGGAATTGCCATTCGTGCAAAAGAGGAAGATTATGCAAACATTTTGGTGCTGCCATCCGATTATGTTACGGTAGAGCAAGCGATCAGTATGATTAAAGCATGGCTTGCAGCAAAGCCAAAAGAGGGGCGCTATAAAGAGCGCATAAGCATGATTGACGGGCAATGAAAAAGGGGCGACATTTAGTCGCCCCGATTATTTTCTTAACGGCTCAGGAGTATTGATCGTGCTTCTATAGGACATTGATACGAAATATCAATAGCTTCAAGTTTCGAAGGAGTGAGTATTGTAATAACAGGGCAATCAGGCCATTGACTAAGTTTATTGAGTATTTCTAATTTGCGACTGTATCGGTGGTAAGCTGCATGTGGACTGTATAACGCTCTGATGTATACAACGCATGGGGCATGCACACGAAATCTTTGTATAAAATTTTCTTCGGTGTCTTGTTCGAGTACCTTAAACAACTCTTCAAAAGGTATCTCAAAGGTGCGGAATGCAGGATTAAGATTTTTGATTTCACGCATTAATGCATGCACAAAACCAGATTTGCCGCTGCCGGGAATACCATAGAGTATATAGTTAGTGAAAATTCCATGATTTGATACTGGATCTTGTACATATTGAAGAAGCCACGTTAAAGCGAGTTTTGCAGAATCAAAGCCCTGAATTTCTTGCAACAGAGGTCCTCGTCCATAATGTTCCCTGAATTCATAACGCAAAAGCCACTTATTGCGTTCTTCAGCATACCCAAACGGATCTTTAAACCAATTCTTTACGGTTGCAAAAAGTGTAGCGTTGCTATCAGCATGGCACACTGGTGCTGCCAAAAGTGCTGCAGCAAAAAGATATTTAAACATTATTGAGCCTCCAGCGTTTGGTTTGTATCTGATTTTACTACATCAATTATGTGCGCAGTGGCAAGAGATTCTTGTTTCATTTCTGCATTGAACATTGCTCTTTGTATACATAAGCTGATTATAAAAAAACTTAAACCATCTGTTTTTTGGGCGAGTTGATCGATATCAAAATTTTTGCAATCATATCCATAAAGCTCTAACCGTGTGCGTATAAACTGTGCACGTTCAGTGTTTGTTGGGAGCGTGAACTGAATACACTGCATTGATCGCAATCCAGAACAACCGACTACATCACATGGCTTAACATTACTGCTACTAAAAATCATAAATATTGGTTTATCAGGTGATGGGCTAAATGTGGGACGCTGAAGTAATTTGAGTGTGTTGATTGTTCTTTCTCTGAGTTCTTTATAATATGCATGAGCTTCTTCAGTAGTTATACGCCCACGTTCTAAGAGATCATCGATATATGGTCGGTTAGATACATAGGGCAATTCATCAATGATCACTACGCATGGTGCATGATCACGGATAAGTTCAATAGTCTGTTGCATACCAAGCTCACTGAACATTGCGTTTGGAATTTTCAAAATACGCATGTGTGGATTGCGTTTTTTCATTTCACCGGCAAGCGCACCTGCAAACCATGATTTACTGGTACGAGCTTTACCATAAAAAACAAAATGTGTTGATATGCTACCTGCGATGGAACTAAATTTTACTGGATCTTCGGCATAAGCGAGTGCTGCCTCAAAATGCGCTTTAATATGTTCAAGGCCAATAACCTCATCAAAAGTCCATTCAATAGGATATTCAAAGTTATATAGTTGTTGTTTTTCAACGGTGCGATAGCCGCATTGTTGATACCACCAGTTTTTTATTTTCGCAAAAAAACCTTGATTATCATGTGCATGGCATGCCGGTGTAGCCAAAAGTACTGCCGTTAAAAAATATTTAAACATTATTGAACCCCAATTTTTTAATAATATACTCTGTGGACAATGGAACATTATCCAGCCTTGATTGTGGTTCAGCATAGTCTATAGCGCTGCGAATAGCGAAAAAGCCCATTTCTTCAGTATGTTGAGCAAGTGTTGCTATATCAAAATGTTTTGGATCTTGCGCACACATTTTCAATCTATGGGTTATAAACTTAAAGCGATCATCATATGATGGTTTAGTGCATTTAATAAACTTGCACTGTATGCCTAAATGAGCCAGTTTATCGTCAAATGGTTCAAGATTATTACTTGTAAAAAACATAAATACTGGTTTGTTGGATGATTGATTCATAGCGAAGCTGGTAAATATTTTTAGTTTATCATGGGAGCTTTTTTTAAATGTATGTACATTTTCTATAATAATTACACAAGGGTCAACATTAACGTTACGGATCCAATCTATGATATAGAATGTTGCTTCATTAAGGAGTGTTTCGTGTATCTTGAAAATTCGTATATTGGGATTATGTTTTTTCATTTCACCAGCGAGGGTTTCGGCAAAAAATGATTTACCAGTACCGGATTCACCATGAAAAACATATTGAGTGATAATATGGTCACTAATTCCTGCATATGTAACGGGGTCTTCGACGTAGGTAAGCATCGATTTAAAATATGCTTTCATATCATCTAAACCGATTACGGAGCTGAAATCAAACCATGGCATGAAGTCGAAGTAGTTCCATTCAGTAGTATGATCTTTGCAGCTTTCATCCCACCATTGTTCAGTTTCAGAGGGGAAATGGTAGCGGTCCATAGTAGCGCCCGCAATGCCGAAGCCAGCAAGCATGTATACAGGCACGTTACTTTTTGCTGTTGTTGGTGGAGTTCCGAGTTTATTTCTTAATAATTGCGTGAACCAGTTTGCCGTTGGGTCTATTTCTCCTTTGCAGTATTTTTCCCAATAGAGAGAGCCTAGTGCAACGGCTGCAAGAGAACCAAAAAAGAGCCTTGTTCCTATCTCATAGCGATACCATGGTTTTATAATGTATTTATAACATAAACGTTTAGCACGATCCCAGCGAGATATACCTATATTATTGTTTGCAGTAGAGAGCTTTTCTGCCGCAGCATGCAACTCTGTGCAGTGTGCGATACAAGTAGAGGTTGTTACGTTTCGTTTATCTAAAGAGATATCGTTTTGTGATGTTAAAAAGTCAACGTTGAATTCAGTGCTAAAATTGCTCTCAACGTATGCAGTGAGTTTTTTAATACATTCTATGTTAGCGCGTATGATTAGATCTAAGGTGCTATAAATATCTTGATATTCATCAGTTGAAATGATCACAGGATCTTGTTGTAAATAAGGTTGTATTGATTTGATTTTTGTTTCCATGAACTGGTTAAAGGTAGAGCTTGCGGCAATTATTTTTGTACAAACATTATTGATATCGATGTTTTGGCCATATTTTTCGGTAAAAAGCAGGGTCTCGGCACTTGTATGTTTTGCTTTATAAAGAGATCTATCGAAATGCTGGAATGCCGTATCTAACTCAAGCCTTTTTTGTTCGATCGCCTCATGTGGGCTTTGATCGGTGGCAAGGATGAGTGTAGGACACACAGGTGCAGCCAAAAGTGCTGCAGCAAAAAGATAGGAATACATTGATCTGATCACGGTCTATACCTCCATAGGGATCATTGAGAATGCCTCATAAAACCGGCATTCGTATGGAATAAGTATAGAAAAATGCCAAATAATGTCAATCAGTAATGCTGGTGGCGATTCAAAGAGGGTGATGATAGGGGATGGTATGGCGGGTTCTCTACCTTGATTGAGCGCATAAAAAAGGGGCAGCCAATTGGCCGCCCCGTGTAGTTTTAAGCTACGTGTGTTTTCTCTTATGCTGCGTTATCCGCAACTTCAGGTTCGTTTTCACTGTTTTTTAAACGCTCAATCTCATCTTTTTGTTTTTGCATATATTCTTCATAGCGTCTTTGCATTTCTGCTTCTCTGGCGTCTATTATCTCGTTAATCGCATCAGGGTTTTCGATAATTGCGGCAACGTCGCCGTCAATCACGCTGCCATTGAATGCCGGTGAGCACAGTGCACGCGTTAACACATCAAGCGCTTTGCGGTGTTGCGTGAGCAATTCGCGCAGTTGTTGTTTATACCCATTCACCGTATCAAGCACTTGTTTGAAGTATATCTGCTTTTGTTCTGGCGAAAGGAGTGTATCAAGATGATACGCCACGCCATCACTATATTGCAGGGCAAGATCAAGGTACATACGCAATATTTGTTCATCATCACATCTGCTGGTTGCCGCACCGAATATTAATTCTTCGGCAATAATGCCCGCAAATTGACGCATATAGTATGCCTTCTGCAGTTCAGGAGACATGATTCTATTTTCAGTAACGGTAGTAGATTGACGGGTAATCAGCATACCATAATCATACTTTTTCTGACGAGTTGGTTTACCACTGTAGCCAGAGAACTCGTCTTCCACGAGTGGAAGCTTACGTTTATGAATCGTTACCGTATCAAGCTCTTCGTGTGATTTCATAAGCATTGCCACAAGTGCCTTACCAGCATAGTGCGTTGCAAGCACTTTACGTGATTCTGGATGCAGCTCTATTGGGTATTCAGGATATACGCCAAACAGAATCTCATTCATCACTTCCATAATAAGTTCGGTAGACAATGCGATGTTCTCAACGCTTGCTCTCAAAATAGCTGCACTAATGCAGTATTTAATATCTTCAAATGAGAAGCCTTCGGTTCTTTCTGCAAGTCTATAAATATCCAGTGTTTCAGGATTTTGTCCATCGGCTCTTAATATAGCATCCACAAACTGCACACGATCAATGTACGCCGGTGTGCTGAAGAGAATCGATGGGCCAAAGCGGCCAAGTGACGTTAAACTAGTATCAATTGATTCAAGCTTGTTTGTTGCAAAGAGCAAGAATACCGGGCGATCTGGTGATGGGCTAATGTTACCATTACCGAGTGCTTTCAATAAATCACCCGTGGTTTGGCGATCCATTGCACGGCTGAAGCCTGCAATATCAACTTCGTCAATAAATACCACGCATGGTGCATGTGCGCGGATAAGATCAATAGTCTTTTGCACGCCAAGCTCGCGGAACAATGCACTTGGAATTTTCAAAATTTCCATATTAGAATTGCGTTTTTTCATTTCACCCGCAAGAGCTACGGCAAAGAATGATTTACCGGTACGCTTCACCCCATAGAAAATATAGTTCGTTGCGATGCTGCCGCCAATCTGTGCAAATTTAATCGGATCTTCGGCATAGGCAAGCACCGTATCAAAACGTGCCTTAATGTGCTCAAGGCCAATTACCTGATCAAAGGTCCATTCAATGTCACACACAAAATTTCCTTCTTGCTGCATTTCTGTATGCCGGCCGCCCAGTGAATGTTGCCACCATGCTTTTATGTTCATTGAAATTCGCGGCCACCACGCTTTTTGTGCATATTCTTTGAAAACATAGGCATAGAATGCTTGTATTACAAGAGGTATTGGTTGTTGTATCATAGTATTGTGAATCGCAACAACGCACTCAGTCCACCACGTTTTGTCTTTCATGCCTGTGGCGATAAGACTACCATCTTTATTGATTGCTGGTTTTTTCCCCAACCAATCTTGTAATTTTTGTGCTAACCAAGTTAATTCTATTTTTTCTTCTTTTATCAGCGTATTAATTTCTTCAAGTTCAGGATCTCTTTCGATATTCCCAATATCTTCTTTTTTAGTGTTTTCTTCTAAGTGTTTACCCCTTAGTTTGGTGTCTATTAAATCAGGTTTTATTTGATGTTGTTCACAATGTGTATTCCAATAATGGTAGGTTAATGCAGCTAAAGAAACAGCGCCCAATATGCTTACTTCCGGAATGTGATAATCAAAGCATGGCCGTACGGCGTATCTATTTATCACACGTGCGGTTTTGTTCCACGTGGTTAAGCCGATGGCGTTACTTGATTCAAAGAGTGCTTCTGTGGCCGCATCAAGTTCGGTGCATCGTTTGAAGACGGTGTCTAATGATACTCCTTCTTCAACAAATGAAAGCAAATCTTTGCTAATCAGGAAGTTAAAATCGAACGTTGTTTTAAAATTGCTTTGCACATGTTCATCAAGATTTTTAATCACTTGTGTTGCAGCACGAACAATAGAATCGATCACTTCAAAAATTTCTTGGTATCCTTCAGCGGGAATGCTCGTAGGATCCTGTTGCAAATAATGTTGAATTGAGCGAATTCTGAGTTGCATGAAGCGATCAAGTGCATCTTTTGAGTCGAGCATTTTTTTGGTAAGTGCGTCTTTCTCAATGCCTTTACCATATTTTTTCGTTAATTTTATGGTGTCAGATATTTTGTTGTTTACTTTGGTAATAGCGTTTTGAAAGTTACCAAAGAGCGTATTTAATTGAATGGCACGTTCTTTTACCTGCGTAATATCAGCCGAAACCTGTGGTGGTTGTGAATCAGATAATAGTGGTGTGGTGAAATGCAAGAAACTACATAATGCAAAAAAGTGAATAAAGTATCGAGTATGAATCATTTTTTATCCTGCCTGCAATTTTATGCAATACAATATCTGTTTAATACTCGTATATTTTCGCATAAAAGAAAAAAATGTCGACTTTTACGTCATATTTATAACTCATTTGAGTCTGGGCTCACTCCTTTGTATACTTGGGTATGTTTATTTTCATAAAGGAACGATGATGAAAAAATATTGTGTAATCAGTGCCTTGAGTGTTGCCTGTTTGTATGCAGCAACGTCGGTTACCTCTTTGTGTACGTTGAGTGGCTGTGCGCGTAAAGAAGAAACGCAGCAGCACGGTAGTATGAACTTTGATACACTTGCCGATTTCGATAATATTATTGATATGGCCATTATTGGCTCTGGCCCAGCGGGCTTAACCGCAGCGGTGTATGGATGCCGCGGAGGGCGTCATGTGGTGGTGTTTGAAGGTGCTGAGCCGGGTGGTCTTTTGACTAAAACTACGTATGTAGAAAATTGGCCAGGTGAAAAAGCGATCTTGGGTGCCGATATTGTGGGCCATATTCATGATCAAGCAGCAGCGCTTGGTGCACAGTTTGTGCCAGATATTATAGAGCGCGTAGATTTTTCTCAGTATCCGTATCGATTAGAAACGGAAGAAGGTTTAGTGGTGCATGCGCTTTCGGTGATTATTACCACCGGTGCAACACCGAAAAAACTGGGCATTCCGGGTGAAGAGCGTTACTGGGGAACCGGTGTTACTACCTGTGCCATTTGCGATGCCCCATTCTATAAAGGCAAAGATGTGGTGGTGGTTGGTGGTGGCGATTCAGCCGTTGAAGAGGCGATTCAGCTTACGCCCCATGCGCGTTCCATCACGATTATGGTTCGTGGCAATGCAATGCGTGCAGCGGCTCGTATGCAGGAGCATCTCAAAGAGTATCCAAGCATTTCGGTGCGCTACAACGTTGGCATTCAAGAAATTATTGGTAACGATGATCATGTAACTCATATTATGGTTCGTGATAATGCGGCAGGCACCATTACGCAAGAGCCAATTGATGGTGTGTTCCTTGCGATTGGCCATGAACCGAACGTATGGATGCTCGAAGATCAGGTTAATCTTACCAAAACAGGGCATATCGCACTAATGGGCCGCACGCAAAAAACCAATGTTGAAGGGGTTTTTGCAGCGGGTGATGTTGCAGATGCTGATTATCGCCAGGCAGGGGTTGCGGCAGGAGATGGTATTAAAGCGGCTTTAGACGCTGATCGATTCTTGGCGGGGCAAGGGTATTCACAGGCGGTAGCACGTGAGTTTGATGCGGTGCGTTTCTACCCAGTTATCGGGAATACGGTGCCACTCGTTGAGCCATTGCGAGATCTTGCCACCCTTGAGCAGAATATTCTAAAGCCGGGCAATGGCCTTGTGATTGTTGATTTTTATGCACAAACCTGCCCAAGTTGTATGCAGATGTTGCCTATATTTGATCGTATAGCGCATCGATATGCAGATGTTTTATCGGTGTATGCGGCAGATTTTGATCAAGTGCCAGAGATTGCTGAGCTGCTCGGGGTCAAAAAGGTGCCAACCATGCTTATTTTTAACGATGGCGTGCTCGTTGAGCAATCAACAGAGCCGCATACGTATACTGAGCTTGCCGCATTAATTGAAGCGCATGTTGCTAAATAGGCACTTTTTTTAACAAAATTGTTGCAAATAGAAAACCTCACCTGGTAGATTAGTAAGTGAATAGGATAGTTTACCGGGTGAGGTTATATGAATCGCCAACGTCAGTTTTTAGCCGTTTTGATCGCGTTAAGCGTGTCAAGTATGGCATTTTCTGGCGATTATAGCTGGAAAGATCGGATTCAGGATCGCGAGGACAAGCTTGCGTTGGGTCATACAGAGCATATAATTTTGAGACCGCTTCTGAAAGATGGCAGCCCTGAGCGTATTGAGCGGAAGGGCGTTTTAGTTTCGTTTGACGATGCCGAGGCTACTATTGTGATGTGCCACGGTCTTCTGTGCAATAAATATGATATTTCCTGTTTTCGCAATCTGTTCCCCTGGGGCCGCTTTAATTTCTTAACGTTTGATTTTAGAGGCCATGGCGAGGATGCGGATAATCAACGCTCTACTTTAGGGCATGATGAGGTACTTGATGTACTTGCGGCCGGTGAATTCTTAAAAAATGATGAGCGCACGAAAGATAAGCCAATTTTTGCCTGGGCATTCTCAATGGGTGCCGCTGCCGCAATTGGTGCTCAAGCGCGGGATCAGGTATTTTCAGGCATGATTTTAGATTGCCCGTATGATCGGTGCGATAACGTGATTAAATGTGCGCTGGACAAAGCAAAATATAACATTTTTGGGTATGAGATCAAAATGCCATCCATTGTGGAACAATATAAATATCATCCATACGTACAATCGATGTTGCAGGCGTTTTTGAGATTAAAAATTAAATGGGATACGCGTCATGTGCAATTAATGGCAAAGCCGTATAATCCCGTTGAACTTGCAGAAAAGATTACGGTGCCGTGTTTATTTATTCACTGTAAAAATGATGAAAAGGTATCCGTTGAGGCAGTAAAACAGGTATATGATGCGGTGAAAGCACCAAAGGATATGTGGCTTACGGAGGGGCGCTGCCATTTTGATTCTTACTTTTATAATCCGGAACAGTATGCGCATAAGGTGCGCAGTTTTATAGAGTGTGTGTTACATGATGAAATAGATCATCTTCAGGAGCCAGTTGTTCTTGAGGATACAGAAAGTACAGCAATCTAAAACCTAAAAAAGGAGAGGTTATGAAGTTCACTTTCAAACATATCGTTACGGCGATGGCACTATCGTTGGCAATGGTTTCCGTTGCAGAAGCCAAAAAAAGCAGAAACTATACTAACATCAAGAGCATGGATCAATTTAATAAAACGGTAAAGCAAAAGGCGCATACCGTTGTATTATTTTTTGATAATGCAGAGATGAGCGAAAAATCGTATAACAAAGTAAAAAAAGCATTCGATAATTCTGCAGATCTTAAACTCTATACAGAGCAAAAGAATCTACAGTTTTTAAAGGTAAACACTGCCTATGGTGATAACCATCGTATCTTTGAAGAAAACAAAGTATTGAATGATGGTACGATTGCCAAAAAACCGGTTATCTTCTTGTTCCGTAATGGTAAGATGATTGATAACCAATTGAGCGGTAATATCACCGAAAAACGTATTAAACGCTTTGTTGAAAACTACTTCAAGATGGACACAAAAAAAACGCCTAAAGCGGTTGCCACCAAAAAGATGAAAAAATAAATCTGTTTACCGTAGATTGCACTAAAAAAGCGGCGATGTTACTCGCCGCTTTTTTCATAAACTATTTTGAATTGTTATGCATTGTTTTCAGTTGATTGATTTGATTCTTCAGACTTAGGTGTATCATTCTTGATGGTAAAACATCTATATAAATAGTAACCGGCACACCCGAGCAAAATTGCACTAATTGCGAATGGTAACCCGTCTGCATCGCCGAGTCTATGAGATAGAGCAAGTCTTTTTTCAGTAAAATAAGGATTATCTTTTGGCATCAAAGGTTCATGCATTTTTATGAAGTTGTCGTAATCAAGTTTTACCGTTTTATCGGCCATTGCATGTGTTTGTGAGTACCAATCATTAAAATGTTGGTTCGCTTTTTCCCAATGCGCGCTTGATGTTGCCATTTCTGTGCTAACATAACTACCCCAGTTTTTACCGAGCACAATACCAGCAGTACCCAGTGTGGCTGAGGCAACAAATGATAAGAATCGCTCAAGGTACGGATTCATCTTCTCTTTTTTTCTTCCATATTTTTTTGTTTGTTCAATAGGTGTATTGTCGCTTGCGAGTGCAATCATCGGGCTTGCAAGCAAAAGTCCGCAGAGTAGCATTAAGCTTTTTTTATACATAATTTCTCCAAAGATATCGATTTAATCGTATTATAGATAATTTTACCACATGTATTCAATTTGTCAATGCGACACGGTCTCGATTTTTAAAAAGATTGATTGGATCTATATATTTATATAAAAATGTTTATCATGAGTGTGATTTTACACATTTTTAACAAAGTAAGAGAAAATCATGCATAAATTCGTTCGTATAGCTATTTTTACATTATTTTCATACGGAATTGTCAATTCATTTGAGCAGCTGCCCCATGAAATTATAACAAAGATAGTTGTATTAGAGCCTCAAAGCGCTACTGTGTTAAGCGCTACGAATAAGGATGCTCGCAAAGCATCGCTTGAATGGGCCGAAAATCATGATGCATCATTTTTAACTGACGTAGAAAATGGTTATATACGGTGCAATGTACTTTTTATACTTCAACATAATAAAAAGATCACCGATGATCAGATTGCTAAAGCAGTGATAGAGTTTGTACCTTCTTTGATCGAAAAAGAAGAGCGTTTTGAATTGGGAAGGATTAAAGATGAAAAAGAGAATTTTTTAAAAAATCGTTTTAAATCAATAGCGATTGCAAGACCATTCGCAGTGTATATGGATGATTATAATAAAAGGCAATTGATTTCTTATAAAGAAATAGAGAAGCTAACGAGTCTTGGATTTTTATTACCTTTTATCTACGTTGAAAATCAACCTATACCACTCATGCATTATTTAGTGAAAGAAGAATTCATTATGTTGGTGGCCTCAAAGCGTCTGGGAAGCGGTTTTTTTGCCTTATTATTGCAACAAGGTATGAATCCTTTTTTTATGCACGAAAAAAAAACTGTTGTGGATCTTCTTAAAGAAACGATGGTGGTTGGTGCTGCCTCTGTAGCTTGTAAAGATCTCATAGGAGAGTGCTTGCGTAGTGCTCGAACGCCGAATGATCCGCAAGTTGTGATGTATCATAATGAAAAATCTCTAACCATAGACGCAATCGAAGAACAGATACGTGGTGAATAAAATCGCCGCTTTTTTTATTCTGCAGGGGGAGTATAGTAGTAGATAGTTTTATTCACCTTATACATAAGGTTGTCTATGATTCATATTCGAACATCTCCTCAATTTTTTACCGAACATCATGCTTCCGTGCATGGTATACCGGTATTTGAAGGCACCGTTGCTACGGTTGCAGAAAAGCTCAAAGCGGTGTATCCATTGCTGCAGGCTTTGGCTGAACAACGTGGTTTTACCGGTGCAAAAAAACAGCAACTTGTGTTGTCCGTAACGATCGATAACAAACCGGCCACTATTGTGCTTGTTGGCGTTGGCAATGCAGGTGCTACCATTGATGCGCGAGAGCTCTATCGCCGTGCGATTGGCACGATTACGCGTCAAGCACAAGGTATGAAAGCATCATCACTTGCGCTGCAGCTTCCTGATGCAGCTGCTCTTGGCTATTCCAAAGAAGAGCTTGTGCAAGAAGCTATTATGGCGTTGACCCTTGCAAGCTATAATTTTGATGATTTTATTAGCAAAGATCCACAGGATCGCATTGCAGATTTAGTTGATGTAACACTCTGTGGCGTTGAAGTGCCTGAAGCGGTACTACAAAAAGCGTACATGCTTGCGCATGCCGTTAATAAAGCGCGTCATTGGATTGATATGCCACCATCACAGATGACTCCGCCCCATCTTGCAGAAAAAGCGCAAGAGATTGCACGGTATCATAATCTTGGCATCACCATATTTTCAGAGCCTGACATTATTAAAATGGGTATGGGCGGCCTTGCAGCCGTATCGCGCGGTTCTGATGTTGATGCACAGCTGGTGATTTTGGAATACAAAACCGAAAAGCCAAATGCACCAACGCTCGCCTTTGTGGGTAAAGGTATTACCTTCGATTCAGGCGGTTTGAGTATTAAGCCAGCCCGCTCGATGGAAACCATGAAAGAAGATATGTCTGGCGCTGCTGCGGTGATTGCCGCGATGGAAGTGCTTGCGCAGCTGAAGCCTGACGTGAACATTGTGGCCTTAGCGCCAATGTCAGAAAACTTGCCGAGTGGCAAAGCAACAAAACCGGGTGATATTATTCGCTTTTATAACGGTAAAACGGCAGAAGTGCGCAACACCGATGCAGAAGGGCGTTTAATTCTGGCCGATGCGCTTTCCTATGCGGTGAAGCATTATAAACCGGATGCTATTATTGATCTTGCAACGTTGACTGGCGCTTGTTCTTATGCACTCGGGCCCTACTTTGCGGGTATGATGAGTATGCATGATGATTTTGTTGCAAAAGTGCAAGCATCAGCAGACCGCACGGGTGACCGTGTATGGCGTTTGCCATTGCATGATGATTATAAAGCAGCGATTAAATCATCGGTAGCTGATATTTGTAACATTGGTAACGAAAAGATCATGGCAGGAACGATTACTGCCGCTCATTTCTTGCAAAATTTTGTGAACGATACCCCATGGGTGCATCTTGATATTGCAGGAACGGCGTATGACGTCCCAGCGATCTCTTACTTCCGTGACGGTGCAACCGGATATGGCGTAAGATTGTTGGTTGATCTTGCATGTAATTGGAAGAAATAACGTAAAAGTAAGGGGAACCGAAAGGTTCCCCGATTTTTTTATGCGAGATCTGCTTCCGCTTTGATGATAACCGCATTCATGATGCTATTTATGCTGACCGTGAAAAATTCAAGCAAGAGTAGCAGTTGCTTTTCTACAGAGCCATTCTGCTGGTTGCTTCTTTCTGTCTTAATCGAGTCTTTTATCTTTTGTACCGTGTCTTGCAGTCCCTTGAGTTGCTTTATAGAGCCGAGCAGTTCACGACGTGCTTTTTCTTGTGCTTCTGTTGAAACGTAGGTTACCTTTTTGTCGCTCAATTTATTTTTGATGCGTTTGAAAAGGCCCGCTTCTTTTTTGGTTTTTTGCATGTAAATTTTCATGTTGTTTTCTATTGAAAGTAGATAGCTTTTCATGCGATCAAGTGGTGCAAAATCTTTTGCATAAAGATCATTAAATACAGATTCAATAAACTGTTTTACCGTAGGGTCTATCGCTTCTTTGCTTGCAAAATTTCTTATTTTAGGCAACGTGGCATAGAGTTTGGTGTTAGCGTCTTCTTTGACGGTCATTGTGTAAAGTGAATCGGTAGTATCAATTGCGCTGATGATTTTGTCGGTTGGTTTTTTGATGTTTTGTTCATAGATGGCATACAGATCTTTATTGGCAAGTTCGCGTTGCGGATTCATGCTCAATATGGTTGATGCAGACGTGATAACGGAAAGCAGAAACAGATAAAAGGCTGGGGATATCATATAACCTCCTTATATGAATGATATCAAGATATCCCCAGTCTATAGTGTGCAGTATATAAAAGTACAGAGTTTATTCTGCCGTTTTGCTGAATTCTTGGGTGAATACATCTTCACCAATCTCTAGCTTCGCTGCATTAATGCGTGCCCATTCGCCAAGGGATACCGGGAAATGGGGGAGTGCAAGCTTAAGCATACCGAGTGCAAATTGACGGATCTCATACTGGGCGCCTGCGTGGAGCCGAAGTGTGAGGAAATGCATCAAAGAATGTAAGTTGCAGGTATAGATATAATGTGTGTAGGTACACAGTGGTAAAATGCCTCGTGCGAGCTCGCGGCAGACGCCACGATTGAGCAAATCTTCATAGGTGTTGATGCAAGTCTGGATTGCGGCGGTGTATTGTGCACGTGCTTGTTCATCGTCATAGGAGCCAACCGATGCTTGTTTATTGACCAGATCTTGCTCGCGCCATTTTGGTGGTATATAAAACTCAAGTGGGGCTTTCACGTAGCGGTAACTGATCTCATTATAGGAGTTCATGCGATGGCGCATCCACTGGCGTGCCACAAAAATAGGAGCTTTGACGCGGAATGAGAGCTGATTATGTTCAAACGGTGATGTATGCGCATGTTCCATCAAAAACTTAATAAGCTTTTTATCGCGATCGGTGATAGTATCCACGAACTTACCAAATGATACGCGTGCAGCATTCACTACATCCACATCTGATCCGGAAACACGAACCAAATCAAGGGAGCTGACTCCATCACCGAGCGGATCGATTTGACGTTGGCAATCCGGATCGGTATCAAAAGGCAATTGTTGCGTAATCGGCTGTTTTTCAAGCATTGAACACCTCGTTACATAGTAAAATGAGTTTTGTTTAGTGTACGGTAGACTCAAATGAAAATCGAGGGGGCTTTTGTTTATGATTCAATTTTTTGTGTATCTATTTTGTCTGTTTTTGCCTTTATTAAGCAAAACTCAAGAAATTACTTTTGAATTAGAGAATGGTGTTACAAGAAAAAAAGAGCTTAAATATGTTGCCTTATTTCCTGCACTGGATATTTTTTCTCAGGACCTTCGGAAGAAGGGTGTTATAAAGGAGGATGCTTCAGATACAAGCATACCATTTGAAGCTGATGCTACGAGTTTTGATCAATGGTTTTCATTAGCAAGAGAAATTATCGCTCAAAAAGATAAAAAGTTATTTTTACCCGAAGAGTATCCCTTAACATTACAGAAAAAGATTTATCAAAAATTAAGCAATATAAGCTTTGATGAATACCAAAACTTTATAAATGTTGGTGATAGACTAAATGTTCCTCCTGCATTAATGCAATGTGTATGCGATTTTTTTAGCTATAAATTTTTTGATAAAATCGATAAAAACTCTGTATCGCATGTGCAAGATATTGTGACGGACAAATACTTTAAGAATGTGCAAGAAAAAATAAAAAACATGTTTATGTTATCGCCCACTATTTTTAAAGTGTCTTCAGACAAAGTTTTTCCTATTAAGCGATTGTTATATATCTATGTTTTTTCAAAAAAATATTCTTATGTTGCCTATATTCATCAACATGTAACGGGCAACAGATTTACGGTGTATTATATTGATATTGCAAGTGGCGACAATAAACCTCTTATTCAGCAGCATGTGCCAGATGATAATGCTAAAAATAGAAAATCCCTGATACGATGCGCAGCACAAGAGCCGTATCTTCTTACTTTGTGTGCATATAACGATCGTATTTTGATACATCATATAAAAGATAATACTAAGAATAGATTCATTCAGCTTAATTTGAATGACGGTCAAACTATAGCATGTTGTGATATAACGAGTGACGGTAAACATGTTATAGTAGGGTATTCCTCTTCTAATCCTGATGATAACATGTTTGTACTCTATGACGAAAAGGGTACAGCTATACATACTATTTCAAAAAAATCTCCAGAGTTATGCGTGTGCAATCCGTTCGATCCTACAACGAGCTTATTAACTGCAGAGTTGAATCAAGAATATCGTAATGGTCATATTGAACAATATATAGCTACTCTTGAAAATAATGTAGTAAAAATGCCTTTTGGTAAGAGCGAAAAATTTTTAGATAGCGAATCTATGTGTACAAGAATTTTATATAATGGCAACGGTGACTATATTTTTTCGCTATGTTACGATGAGGACTCTTGGAAAGTTTATAGGGTGGCTACAAAACATTTAAACGATGTAGACACTTATGCAATGGAAAGTGTTGAAACTGCCGGATACATTCCTGATTTATATGTAAATGATGGTGGTGATTGTGCAATCTTTAGTTACCACCGACGCGTCTCAGATCATCGGCTTATGTTGACCAACTTTTTGCATAAAAAGGTGTATCGCATTCCAAGTGAAACGATTAAGAGCTGGGTTTTGGAGGGATATCTTCTTATCTATCTCGAGCAAAAAGATGACAAAAAAGAGCTTGTATTTTTTAATACACTTCATCAAAAAGAGATACTGAGGCAATTGGTTAGCTCTGATTTTCAAAACCTACTTGGTTTGACTAGTGATTATAAGCTTATCGTAAAAAAACGATTAGAGGTGCGTAGGGATGGCGATGATCGCGCAAGATATGCTTATCAGATAGAGATTTTAAACATTATGAATAAAGAATGCTGGGAATTAATATCATCGTCGCTTGATGATTATAGTTTTTTACCGGACGATGTTAACTTCTTGCGTCAATTATTACAATTATGGGATGCAGTTAAAAACTCTCAGATCAAAGATTTTGCATCTTGGATTGATAATGTTATGGGTTTATTTTCAGATGAGTTTCGTACATTAGTGATGCGATGTTTTGATTATGATCCTGTTGATAGACTGAAAATTAAAAAAGCTAAGCTCAAAATTGCGGAAGCGAAAGAATCGTATACGGAGCCATTAAATCAATCCGGATCGATATATCAGCCACTAAAAGATTTAGCAAAAAAACGTGCATCATATACAAAGAAAAAAACTACAAAAAATGTTGTTGGCGTTGCAACTACCACTGCATCGCCTATACCATTAAGATCAACGCAAACTGACTTAGTAGAAGAAAAAAATGTTGAGGATGAAGCGCCATCAGTACCCACTTCGCAACAACCAGCGCCACAGACTTTTATGCAAAAACTATGGTCAGTGGTTTTTGCGCCGGTGAATTGGATTGCAGATACTATCGTAACGCCATTATTTAGATGGTTTGGATTTATACAATAGTTATGCTTCACGTGCCAACAGCGTAATAATACCAATCATCATGCAGGAGGCGATCAAGGCGCTGTTGCCATAACTAATGAACGGTAGGCCCATGCCTTTGGTTGGTGCAAGGCCAGTGGCAACTGCCATGTTGATGATCGTTTGTAGGCCAATTAAGATGGTGTAGCCTGCAATGGTTAGTTGCGCAAAGAGCGTTGGCACCATCGTTGCAAGGCGCAGGCCGGTGTAGATAAACACCATATAGAGTGCAATTAGGCAGAGGCAGCCAATAAAGCCGATCTCTTCCGCAATGATGGCAAAAATAAAATCGGTATGTTGCATGGGCAGATAAAAAAATTTCTGTTTCGAGTGCCCAATGCCCATGCCTGTCCAGTGGCCACTGCCGATTGCAATCAATGATTGTATAATCTGAAACCCAGCGCCACGGGGATCTGACCAGGGATCCAAAAATGTGAGCATACGGCGTATGCGGTATGGCCGCATGGCAATCAACAGCACGCTGATGATGCTCAAACCACCAAGTAGGTAGGTAATATGGCGCAAATTAAACTGTGCAATAAAAAGCAGCGCGAGCGTGGTGACCAGGAGCGTTACGGTTAAGCCAAAATCAGGTTGCAATAAAAGTACTAAACTCGTGCTCCCTACAATGGTGCCGAGCACCACGTATGCCACGGTGCGGCGGGTGTTATTGAGGTATGCTTTTTCTAAAAATGCTGCAATATAAAGCGGCAGGGTTACCTTCAGCAGCTCACTGGGCTGGAATGAAAAGCCGGCAATCGCAAGCCAGCGGCGTGAGCCATGAATCAGGTGGCTGATCGATGGAAGTAAAGTCGCTGCAGTCAGCAAAAGCGAACCCCAAAAAAGATAGGGTGCCGCTGCTTTTACGGTTTTAATCTCTAGTTTTTGTGCACCGAGTGCAATACCAATACCTAATACCAATCCAATCAACTGTTTGACTACAAAATAGTGCGCAGCATTATAATGGGTGAGTGCAAGCACCGAGCTTGCCGAATAAACGCACATAATCCCCACGATAAGGAGTATGCTGACGGTTCCCAGGAGTATCTGTGTTATTCTGATTCGTTCTTTATGCGTTGCTATCATAACAGTTTCCAATTTTTAAGCGTACGCATACAGCCTATGCAGCTATGTTATTATCTGCAATCGTTTTGCGAACAAATCCTCTGCACCAGTGATTTAAAATGGTTTCCTCGTTCTTCATAGTTAGCATAGAGATCAAATGAGCTGCCGGCCGGCGAGAGTAAGATGATAGAGCCTTGCTTGGCGATATGCATTGCATGAGCAAGCGCTTCTTCAAGATTTGCATGCGTGGAGGCTTGGCGTTGCGCGGCATGCGCAGCGTTGCATAACAGCTCTGCTTCTTTGCCAAAACAGATAACTTCAACTACAGATTGCGGAAGCTCTTTAAACATGCCGGAACGGTCAACCCCTTTGCTGAGCCCACCAAGGAGTAGGTAGGTGGGAGTGGGAGAATATTGCTCTACCGCAGCGAGTGTTGCGAGAGTGCTGGTTGCTTTAGAATCGTTAATAAAGGTTAAATTTTTATACGTTGCCACCTTTTCCCGCCGATGCGGGAGTGACAAATTGTCACAATCGAAACTAAGTTGCGAAGCATCATTATTGCACAGCCGCATGAGCGTTGCAAAGATCATCAGAGCGTTTTGGGGAAACGTTGCTGAAAATAAGGTTTCTGGTTTTTGCAACGTCTGATAATCCGATTTTCTGACAATCACTATCTCCTGCTCCGTTGCATACCAATACGCTTCATGAGGTAGGAGTGTATCATCGGGCGTAAGCGGGGCGGTGCCGGTATACCACACGGAACCCAGATGATTGAGTGCTCGTACCCGTTCGCGGAGATGCCAATCGGTAATCAAGAGATCATTCTTTGTTTGGTAGCGTGCGATCTGTGCCTTGGCATGAAAGTACTCATCCAGAGTGCCATGGCGATCAAGATGATTTGCAGCGAGATTGGTGATGATTGCAATGGAAGGTTTGAACTGTGAGGTATGTTCCAGTTGAAAACTTGAAAGTTCAAGTAATGCAGAGGAAACATTCTCCTGTTGTGCTACTAGATCCAAGCTACCAATACCAATATTACCGCCGACGGCAGTGGGTATAGCGTTGTGATTCAACAGATGGCCCAGTATCGTGGTAACACTCGTTTTGCCCACGCTACCCGTGATGCCAATAATCGGTTTGTGCCAATAGCTTTGAAAAAGGTCTAGCTCGGTAATGTATTGATTGCCATATGTCGCGTATGGACGTAGATCAATGCCAGGGCTTGGGATGATGTATGCGCAGGCTTTAAAGAAGTCAGAGAGTTGTTCCGTGCCATGGAAACGGAGGATGTCTGCTCCCACTAAGAGATTATCAGACAATTTGTTGCCATCTGTGTCAAATAGAGCGATTGGCTTTTTATGGGATACCAAAAAGCGGGCGACCGCCTTGCCCACCACCCCATACCCCCACACGCCAATGCGGCCATCAATTTTTTCTAACAAAGCCACCGGTATTCCCTCGCAAAATTGAGTACGTTTCGTATACTAGAAAACATCAGTGTGAATAGCCTACACACTTTTTACGTTACATAAAGGGCAGGCACCTACTATGCTTAGGTTCCGAAGGACAAGCTCTACTATGCTAGGGCTTCAAAGGGTACACATGGCAGATAATTCATTTAAGGATACGCTCAATTTACCGCGTACCGATTTTCCAATACGTCCGAATGCATCGCAAGACGATCCGGTGATGGTTGCGCGCTGGCAGAAGGAAAAGTTATACCAAGAATCCTATACCCACAATGAGGGTGCAGAGAAATTTGTGCTCCATGATGGGCCACCCTATGCGAACGGCCATATTCATATTGGCCATGCCTACAATAAAACACTCAAAGATATTATTACCAAATCGCAGCGTATGCTTGGCAAACATGTGCCGGTCAAACCAGGCTGGGATTGCCATGGGCTGCCGATTGAATTAAAAGTGACGCAAACACATCCTGAGCTTCATGGCGCCGCGCTTAAAAAAGCATGCCGTGCCTATGCGCAACAATGGATTGA
This sequence comes from uncultured bacterium, assembly GCA_963704465.1. Lineage (GTDB taxonomy): Bacteria > Babelota > Babeliae > Babelales > Vermiphilaceae > MFD02979-c4. Next base: position 622,584 of record OY969901.1, on the reverse strand, counting down.
TGCACAAAAAGAAGAGTTTCGCCGCCTTGGTGTGTTAATGGATTGGGAACATCCCTATATTACGATGGATCCTGAGTACCAAGCAGCTATTGTGCGTGCTTTTGGTACATTCGTAGCCAAGGGTTATATCGAGAATAAAAATAAAACAGTGCCATGGTGCTTTTCCTGTAAAACAGTGCTTGCATCGGCAGAGATTGAATATCAAGATCGTAAAGATCCATCCGTTTATGTATTGTTCAAGCTTTCCCAAGCAGATGCTCAGCAACTTGTGCCCGATGCAGATACAAAACCGGTGAGCTTAGCGGTATGGACCACTACACCGTGGACATTACCACTCAACCGTGCCGTGATGCTCAAACCAGGTGCGCGTTACGCGGTGGTTGATGCAGGCGAGCAGTATTTAGTGGTTGGCGAACCGTTAGTTGGTTCATTACAATCATTACTTGATCCAAACTATGTGGTGGTTAACACCGTGCCCGCAGAATTTTTTATCAGCAAAGTTGCACATCATCCACTCATAGACGAAATGTATGTGCCCGTTATTTTGGATGAATCGGTATCCCTTGATGATGGTACTGCCTGTGTGCATTGTGCGCCAGGTGCGGGGCCGATCGACTATGAAATCGGGGTGCGCAACAATCTTGAAATATTTTCACCGGTTGGGCCCGATGGTTTGTATACTGCTGATGTGCAGCCAGAAGCGTTGCGCGGTATGCCAATTACCGATGGCCAATGGTGGGTGCTCAAAAACTTAAAAGAGCGCGGCACATTACTCTACAAAGGTTCCATTACCCACAGTTACCCACATTGCTGGCGCTGTCGTAATGGCCTTATTTTCCGTGCCACCAAACAGTGGTTCTTTAATTTAGAAAAAGATAATGTACGTGAAAAAACGTTAGAAGCAACTGAATCGATCAATACGGTGCCAGAAAAATCGATCAACCGTTTGCGTGCAACGATTGGCAGTCGTTTAGAATGGTGTTTATCACGCCAACGTATTTGGGGTATCACCATACCGGCCCTTATTTGTGTGCGCTGCGAAACGCCATACGTTACGCAAGAGCTTGCAAACAAAGTGGCAGAGCAAACGGCACACCATGGTAATGAATGGTGGGATGATGCGGCAATTGAGCAGGTGATTGATGGTACGCTTACGTGTAAGCAGTGCGGTTGCACCGATTGGCGCAAAGAAAAAGATATTCTTGATGTGTGGCTTGATTCAGGTGTCAGTAACTATGCGGTGCTTGCAGCAAACAAAGAGCTTGGCGTGCCTGCTGATATGTATCTTGAAGGTAGCGATCAACATCGTGGATGGTTCCAAAGTTCATTGCTGACCGCGATTGCACTGCATGATCAAGCGCCGATGCGCACCATTGTAACCCATGGCTATACGGTTGATGAAAAGGGCCGTAAAATGTCTAAATCATTAGGTAACGTTGTGTCGCCCGATGATATTATGGCCAAAATTGGCACCGATGGTTTGCGTATGTGGGCAGCAAGTTTAAACCTTGAAGGTGATGCCGTTATTTCCGATACGGTGCTCAACACGGTGCAAGAAGTGTTCCGCAAAATACGTAATACGCTGCGCTTCCTTCATTCTAACTTATATGATTTTGATATTCGCGTTGATGCGGTGCCGCTTGATAAGCTAACCGTGGTTGATCAGTATGCGTTGCAAAAATTATATATATTGAATGCTACGGTGATCAATGCTTATAAGCGTTACGATCTTACGCAAGTATTTTATGCACTCGGTGAATATTGCTCGGCAGATTTGAGTGCGTTATATCTTGATGTGAGCAAAGATAGATTATACGTAGAAGCTGCTGCAGGCCATTCGCGCCGTTCAGCGCAAACCGCATACTGGTCTATTCTTGATACGTTGACCCGTTTAATTGCGCCAATTATGTCATTCACCGCAGAGCAAATCTCTGATCTGTATCAACATGAAAAGCAGCGTTCAATTCACTTACAGCAGTTTGCAGATCTTTCTGAAGTTTTTGCAAAGCTGATGGCACCCTATGCCACGCAGGTGAATAGCAACCGTGCACTAAAAGATGGCATTGTGCGCCCTGATTTGTTACTTGCTGATGAAATAGCAGCAATGCGCAGTGCGCTTGATACCCATTGGGAAGGAATCTTTACCCTCCGCTCACGCATACTCAAAGCAATTGAAGAAAAACGTGCGGTGGGTGATATTAAACATCCGCTTGAAGCGCGCTTACACTTGATGGTGCAAGAAGGTTCAGCGGCGTATCATGCACTCGGTGCATTAGAACGTATGCTGCAACCAATGCATCAGACCGTGCAACAGTTTCTGAAGGAATGGGTGATTGTTTCACAACTGACGGTGGAAATAATTCCCGCAACAAGTGCAACACAAGAGCTTGCAATCGAGGTAACCCGCGCCCTTGGCGTGAAATGCCCACGATGCTGGCAATTTGATGAACTGCATCATGAAGATATGCTGTGCAGTAGATGTACGCCGATTGTTAGGCAGTTGCGTAGCTAAAAGTAGATTTAGAAAACGAAGAGCCACGATTTATTCGTGGCTCTTTTCATTCTATAAAGAGATATGCTTTTAATCGAATCTACTGTTTTGCGCGGTGTTTTGCACGCAAATCAACGTGTTGCTTTGTAGCCAGTTTTTTGGTTTGAGGTTGCATAGTACTTACCATATATGATTCTTCGCTACCATTTTCTAGCCAATCAAGATATTGCATGTGGTGAAAATTACATGAAAGATCATACCAACCCTTCATCAATGGCCCTTTGCAACGGCATGCATTATTTTCCATTCGCAGCTTTTGAATGCAATTATTGCAAGAATAATCACCTGGTTTTTTACATGAGCGTCGTATAGAAATGGGCGCAGAAGGGTCTATCCCATTTGTTTTTATGGCCATAAAAACAGTGCACAATAAGATAAAATATGCTTTCACTTTTCATCCGTGTTTGGTGTGTGTATTTGGGAGGAATAGTTGGTTTGTATGGATTCTTCTGCTGCACGTTTTTCATCCATGGTTTTAAAGTAGAATCGCGTGAAAGCAACATGGCATTTGTCGCAAAGAGGATCATACCATGGAGTCTCAAATTTATTTTGTGTGTAGTGTGGTGGGCATATGCATACATTGCCATACTCATCTGGCTGATCTGAAGTATTAATGGTGGATATACACGTTATAGTGGCAAATGCTGTAGCGTATACCATCGTGCGTGTTATGAAAGTATACATGTTGATTCTTTCTGTGCTTTTTTGCTTAATTTTTACCCAAATGATACCAGAAGGGTGAATGCTCCGCAACTTCTGCGATCGAACGTTCTTGTCAGGATGAGTGCTTTATGGTACCGTCACGATATATCAATTTCAAAAAAAGGATCTTCTATGAAGCGTGTATGTACTGTTTTAATGCCCTTGTTCTGTTTTGGATCAGTGTACTCACAGTCTCTCTCCATCGCAATTAATGATCATGCGTTTGCATATCGATATGCATTACCACAGAATACCTATCATCAGTATTGCAAAAATATTTATTCACAAAATGGTGAAGATGGCATTCTTGAGCAACTTATCAAAGAATTAGGCATCACGAATGGTACGTTCTGTGAATTTGGTGCTTCGGATGGCATTACCTCGAGCAATACGTATAATCTCATACTAAATTATAACTTTTCTGGCATGGCCATAGAGCTTGATCAAGTGCGTTATCAAAAATGTGTTGCAAACTATGCACTGTTTCCACAGGTGCAGGTGTTTCAGGGTGCGGTGATGTACAATGATCCACTCAATGATTTGAATGCGTGGCTTAAAAAGGGCAACATGCCGCATGATTTTGATATCTTATCAATTGATATCGATTGTGATGATTATTATGTGTGGGAAAGATTAACAGACTTTGCACCAAAAATAGTTATTTTCGAAACCAACTCCTATCGTGATCCGGTGTTTGATGAGTTGCCGCGTGTGCCAGCAACCGTCTATAACAGAGATCTTCTAAAAGAGTGGATGCCAGATCGTGTTGCGCAAGGGTGTAGTTTTATTGCAGCGGTAAAACTTGGCTTGCAAAAAGGGTATGTACCGGTTTCATATACCGGTAATATTACCTTTGTGCGTAAAGATTTGGTTTCTCAACTTCACGAGTTTCCCTACATACTTTCCGACAATCCGTATGATTATCTTACGCTGTATACGCACTTGGTTTTGTGGAATAACAATACGTGGATGACCAACACCGGCCTGATCCTCAATGTGGCCATCCGTGATTATTATCTTGTGTATAATCGTGCATACATTGACGTTGATTATATCAACGTTCGTATGCATGAAATACTGCGCAATGAAGCGGTAATTTTTTGATCGTTATACGCAGTGATACGTAAACAAATCACCATATTTTTTTTCAACTTCGGCAATAACGGGTGCTTTATCACAGATAAGCACTCGTTTTTTTTGTTGAGCTATAATCTTTGCAACCTCAAGCTTTTGTGACTCTTCAATGATTGGGACTGCGCAATTTTCTTTGTAGGTTACCGATTCAAAGGTATAACAATCTTTATTCTCTGCAAGTAACGCTTCTGCCATACAGTGTGCATGCAACCTGTTTGCGGCATCGGTAGCAGCAGGGATAATTGCATCAACACCAACGGTATCTGCATACGCTCCCAGTGCTCGATTATCGCGCGGAAAGCATGGCCCGCCAAAGCCGTAGCCCGGTTTTAAGTAGGCATTACCAATACGTGAATCACTGCCCACTGCTGCAAGAATAGCATATTTATCCGCATCTGGTGTTTTGTCGGCAATATCGCCAATCATGTTTGCATAGGCAATTTTGGTTGTTATATAACAATTGACAGCAAGTTTAGTGATTTCCGCGCTTGCAATACTCATGCGATGTACAGCAGGTTTGTTGCGATAGATTTTTGTTTGAATGGTTGCTATACAATTGCCTGCTTCGGGAGACGCTTCGCCAATCAATACCATATCAGGAAACTGTAAACCTTTCACAATCTCCCCTTGTGCAATAAACATCGGATTATAGCTTAAGGTGGTATTGGTGCAATCTTTAATGAGCTGTTGAGCTGTGTTTTTTATGTATCCGGGAAACACGGTGCTTGCAATCACAATATGTTTGTTTTGTACTTTACGTTCATTAATTGCTGAAAGAATGGCATCAATTCTGCTGTGATCGTAGGCGTTTTCGCTGGGTTTCGTTGGTGTTTCTACGGTGATATAGATAACATCTGAACCAAGTGCGTCATCAAGCGAACTGGTTGCGTGTAACCATGAGCTTTTTTGCAAACGTTCGTTAACCCCAGGCTCTGCTGATGAAAATGTTTTAGTATTGATTGCCTCAACATACGATTCATTAATATCAACACCGATCACCGTATAACCTGCTTGCTCCATGCATAATGCAAGGCAAAGGCCGAGCCTTCCAATGCCAATAACTGCTATCGTATCGTGCGCGGATACTAATGATGCACATGTCAATGAACATACAAGGAGCATGGAATAAAGGAATTTTTTCATGAGATTCCACATTTTTTATGCAAGTGTGATGAACAATTTACACTCTTTTTTTTGCTTTTATCAGAATGTGCCAACCAAGCTCCGATTCAAGTTCTTTAAAAAAATCATCGTGTATATTTTTAAAACAGGTCTCTTTTTCATAATGATAGTTTTTATATGCAGGAATATCCCATGAAAAGATATGGGCTTTGCGGAGTTCTGTAATGTCAAAATCACTAAAAAGTCGTCGTGCACCTTCGAGGGTATATGAATACGTTATATATAGGTGAACCAAATTGTGCCTCAGAATAGCGTGCTATAAGTTCATCAAGTTCTGCAAAGTTCCACTGTTCAGTTTCTTTCATCATATTGAGCACTTTATAGCTGAGTTTTGCGTATACCATCATTCTGATTTCACCATCGTCGGCGAGAAACTGATTACACAGCTTTAGTATAGTTTCAGGATGGGGTGAATGGTGTATAACGCCGAAAGACCAGATGAGATCGAAACGTGTATCGGGTTTTAGAAGTTGATCAAGCTCTTCTGCGTTGCCGAGTATGAATTCTGCGGTAAGGCCATACACGGCGAACCTTTTTTTTGTAACGGCAAGGCTTTCTTCTGAAAGTTCAATAATAGTCAGCAGTGCGCCATTGCGTGCAAAATTAATCGCTTCGGTACCGATGCCACAGCCAATCTCAAGCACCTTTTTGCCACGCCATGTTTCAAATTCCGCAAAAGCAGGAATGTGTGGTTCAACGAAATATTTACGGTTTTCTACCTCTTCAAAATACTCTTTGCTGCCAATCTCTTTGTTTGAATGACGAATGTTACAAGGCCTTGTATCCCAAAACTGTTTTACCGTATCTATTGGCACGTTCGAAAAATCGCTTTTAGTCGGAATGGGTGCCAAAAGTAGGAGAGCTGTCAAAAGTTTTTTCATTTTCGTCCTTTTTTTATATACTGCTTCAAAACGGTACTGATTTATTCCTAACGCGATAGATTATTTTTGTAAAGGAGCATATATGATGAAGCAGGTATTGTGCGGGGTTTTATTTTTTTATGGTGTTACACCATTATGTAATGATGCGGTGTATGATTTTAAATCATACATACAATCGATTATGCCATTACGCGCAGATGGCACAATTGCTATCCCCGATCATATACGCCATGTAAAGCTTGATATTGGACTTTCGTATTCAGCACCAATATCACAGCAATGGCTTTTGCGTGAGGATGATCTGATTGTTTTTGGGTTTGAGCCAAATCCAGAAAGTGTTCAATCAATTCTGCGTGGTGCCACAAAACGTCATCCTGCGCATGGCGATCCGCTTGAAGTTCGTTTCATTGGTACGCAATTTTTTCTTATTCCCTGTGCCCTTGGGCTTTCTGAGAAAAGTAGTCTGCCTTTTTATGTAACGGCTGGCGATTGTGGGTGTTCCAGTCTTTTCAAACCAAAAACAATTGCCGTGGAAAGAGTTATTGAAGTGCCCATTTTTCCACTCGCTGATTTTTTTGCATTATTTCCGTTTGATACGCATCCGATTATTGATTATATAAAAATCGATGCGCAAGGTGCTGATCTTGATATTGTAAAGAGCGCAGGACATTATCTTGCAGAGCATGTGATTTTTATTACCATCGAGGCGGAAGATAATCAGTATGAAGGCACGGTAAATAATGGTGATGCTATTGATGCATACATGCGCAGTATAGGTTTTATACCCTATAAATCACCCTATACGATGGATCCAACCTATCTGAATAGTCGTTTTGTTGAATACATCAAACAGCATGAGGTTACAATATTCCAGCAGTTTTAATATGTTGCAATAAGCTCATGCACAGAAATCCAGCCGGGAAGCGGATTGTGCCAGAATGGTATGTAATAAACAGGGCCTTCTGAAAGCAGGGCGGCAGTATAACTGAATGAACTGGCGCCAATCACCAAAACATCCGCAAACACAAATCCCTGAAATGTATCTTCAACTGATTCATCAAGGTGCAGCATTATATCGTCAGCCTGATATGCTTGAAATCGTGTACTATCACCTTGCGAATAGATATGAAAGAGTGGGTTTTTATCCCGATAGAGGGTGCGGAGCGCATTGATAGTATCTAAAAAAAGCTGGTCTGGGGTGTTGGTTCCCTCGACGCGATTATCCTGTTGATTTGGTCGACGGAGATGGATTGCAATGTTGAATCGTCCATTTTTAAAATAATCGGCATCCTTATTGGCGCGAAATAGGCGCTTTATCTTTGCAAGTGTTGCACTCTGTGCGCACAGTTCGGGATATTTATCTATGATGGGCTTATAGCTGATAGCGTTGTTCGCACCATACGATCCATCGTTGAGTTCAAAATTACCAATGAAGTTTATGAATTTTTCTTTTTTTGCAAGAAACGTGGGATCATTATCATAGTTATGCTCCATTGCTTGAAACGGATTATACACAAACGGTTTTTGGACTAATTCAGCATATATTGCAGCGGCGATAATATTTTGAAATTGTGAACCAAAACCATCAACTTGGTGAGGATTGGTAATATATTCAGCATGCACGGCATGCGCATACAGAACAACAATGAAGAACATACAAAAATTTATTTGCTTCATACTCTACTCTTTACAAAAAAAGGGAGATGTTTTTGGCATCTCCCTCGCTTATTATGCTGGTGTTGGAACCGCTTTTTTTTGATCAACTTTTTGATCGGTTGATTTTGCTTTATCTTCTTTTTTCTTGATAGGCATTGATGTTTGTAACTTTTGCCATTCTGCAAAAATATCACTCAACGAGCTTAATGATGCAGGCTTCAGATCTTTTTTGGTCTTATCTGACGCTGCTTTGAGTGGATTTTCTTCATCCGTTTGCTTCAGCACGAGTGCATCTTTAAAGTAAGCATAGCGCGCATCGGGATTCATGCCACGAATGAAATCATCAGCATCATCAGCCTTCAGTCGCGCAACTACTTTTTCAAGATCTCCAAAGAAGCTGGTTACCATTTCTTGTTTGTTCTGAAGTTCAAGCAATTTCTCAAGTGCTGCGTTTTGTTGCGTTACATCTTTTACTGCTGCTGCTTGTTTTTTATATTCACTGACCAATTCATTCAATCGCTTAAGGCGACGTTCGATCGTAGGGAAAAGGTAGAGTGCAAACTGAGGGTTTGCATTGGGTGCCTTAAGCAGTGTATCAAAATCGAAGGCAGCTTTATTCTCTTGCATAAGCTGTGCGATATAGCGATAGTTGCTTGCAATAAGTTCAAGTTTACCGTTGAGCTGCTCGCCACCATCCACCGGACAGGTAACGATTTTTTCAGCTGTGCCAGGCTTACCAGCTTTATCGCCATCTTTTTTCTTGTCTTTATCCTTATCTTTGCCTTTTTTATCTTTATCAAATTTGCTTTCTTCTTTGCCAGCACCTTTACCGCCAGCTTTTGGCTGCTTGCCCTTATCTTGTTGCTTGCCGCCTTTTTCAGCACCCGCTTGCGGTTGGCGACCATAATCACCGTAGCTACCGCCACGTGGATAGCCACCATCGTAACCATAATCATCATAACCACCACGGCCTCCACCATAGTAGCCGCTTCTCTCAGCAGAGCCTGCTGTGCGGCCCGGCGTTACTTGGCGGCCTTTTCCAGCTTCTGTTTGTGCTTTTTCGGTTATTTTCTTTTCTTCTTCTTTGATTTTTGCAAGTTCGGGCCCGATCTCTTCAAAGAGTTTTTTAATATCATTCTTTGCAGATTGTAGGGTTGAGCCATATGCATTCAGTGCAGATCGAAGCGCTTCTTTTGAGGTATCGCTGAGTCTTTCAATTTTAGACACGATAATGCGAGGTTCTTGCATTTCAAGCTGTTTGCTCAATTGTTCAAGTTGGCTATAGAGTGCGCTGTTTTTAATAAGTGGCTCAATGAAAAGATATTTGCCTGTTTTTAAATCTGTTTTTTTAAGATCACTGATTTGAACACGAAACTCATTAAGCGCATCTTGCTGTTGTTGCCAGGTGGTCATAGGTCCAATACCGCTTAGCTTGTTACTGTTTGCCCAGTTTTTAAAACGATTTTCTATATCGAGAATGTTATTTGCCTTGTTTAATATTTTATCCGTAGAATCGATGAGTGAGGTGAGCGTTGTGAGCGCTTTTTGTTCGTCTGATGTTAATGGCACGCTACTGATCACCGGCGCAGCTTTATGTTCAAGCGCAATCGGTTGTTGAGGTTGCGCCATGGGCGGCATACCTTGCTGCATCTGTGCTTGTTCCATTTCAGTAGCAACAATCTGTTCAAAGAATTGCTCAAGTTCTTCAGGGCTCATAGAATTCATCATTTCTTCAACTTCTTGCACTGCGCGTTGAAACTCTGCCTGCTCTTCAGGGCTTAATGAGTTGACGTAGGCATCTATTTGTTGTGCAGCGGCTTGCAGTTCCTGTTCAAGCTGTTGCATTTCTTCGGGACTTAAATTTTCCATTCCCGGAAAGCCAGCCATACTATGTGCTTGCTGAACGCAGAATGTAAGGCAAAAAAGAATGCCATAAAAGGTTGTTTTAATACTAGAAAAAACACGATTTACAATCATATGCATAGTAACCCTTGTGTATATACATGCAGAACACGCTAATCTTAAGGAGCATTATACAAATACTGTCAACACTCTGTAAACAGGATTCTAAGAAGCTCTTTATTTAGGACATAGTATAGCATGAAAGAACAAAAACTGTGCAATGATGGTTTTATACTTATGGAAGCAGTAGTAGGAGTTGCTCTTTTTTTCTTATTAATGGTTGGTGTGTTGCGTGCAGTGAGTTTTATTACTGAACGGGTGAGTTGTGCTGCGCAGCACTATAAAGCGCTGTCTTGCATAATGGCGAATGATTCTGATGTGGTAAAAGAACCGGCGCATGTATTGTTACCGTATATGCATTCATCAATTACATGGCATACCAAAAGTATACACGTTGGTAAGCGTGTTTTGTTGGTATATTGTGCGCAACACAGTGAGCAGCTATGAGTAAACCAGGTTTTTTGATTCTATCTTTAACGGTTTATGCAGCAATACTTACTATGCTTGTGGCGAGCATTGCACGTCTTGCGCTCGTTATATTTCCTGCAATGCATCTGCTCATGCAGTGGTCTTCTTATACTCATTTTTATACGGCACATAGTTTTGTGCATCAACAACTTTCTCTGGCGCCACGAGATCCAGCATTTTTTATACGGTGTGAGCCGAAGGTGGTTACATGGGTTGTGGGCAATCGCATACAAAGTATAGAAGAAAAGGATGGCAATCTTGTGTATAAAGAGGGTGAGTACAAAAATGGCACAGAACACACCATGAAAACAACGTTATTAGCACGTGATTGCACGTTGGCCGTAACACGTGGCACCGATACCATGATAACGTGTACCGTGCAGTTCAAAAAAGATCCCCATCTTACCTGGAAGTGTCAGCAGGCTCAGTATGTATAAAACGTCACAAGGGTCTATAGTACTCATACTGATAGGAGTTTTTTGGATTATAGGGATAGTGGCTGCCGTGTTGTATACCATGGTTGCACATATAACCAGTATTGCCGAATTGCGCGAAATACAGACTCGCTACCATTATGCTTTGGAAGGGGGCATGCTGACAGCTCTAGCCCATCTTAAAGATCAGCCAGCCGCGTATGCGCTTGTGCAATCGCAGGCGCTGTATGAGGGGCCGTGGCCCGTAGATATGCGGCATCCCATGCTTGTATTGCGGCTACAGTTAAGCCAGAATACCCAGGAGGGCGATCAAAAAATCTATACCCTAACGGGGACCCTCTCTGAGGGGGGCCGTGTGCGTCTTGCCATTGCCTGGTGCCTGGAATATCAAGAAAAGACGCTGCAATGGCGCTATCTATGGGGTGAACAGATTTATATTTAAATAGAGGGACCCTCTTACACACTCTCTGTTCTTGGTCTATACTAAATAATAATGGTGATACATTTTTATGGAAAGAGTGCTATGAAAGTTTATCTTAAAGCCGATATTCGTGGCGTGGGAATGTCTGGGGAAATTATAACAGTCAATGATGGTTACGCACGTAACTACCTGTTTCCTCGTGATTATGCAGTTGAAATAACACCAGAAAACGAAAAAACGTTTGTTTCAAAAATTAAAACATTAGAGCATCGCAAAGAGGTTATTGCAACCCAAACATCCATGATGGCTGAACGTATTGGCAGCGTCCAGGTTACCTTGAAGCGTAAAATGCATCATGATGGCAAATTGTATGGGTCTGTTGGCTCTGCTGACGTTGCCGATGCACTCAAAGAACAAGGCTTCACCATTTCTAAAAGCCAAATAATTATTGATAAATCTATTAAAGAGAAGGGTGCGCATACCGTTACGGTAAAGCTTACTTCTCGTCTTCAGCCGAAACTTAAAGTCCTTGTTGTTGCAGAATAACGTGAATCAACGTTTTTCAATGCGAAATGAACCATTTCGTGATGGCGCCGGAGCCGCGCGATTAGTGGGTAAAAAGTTGCCGGAGAGTGTTGACGCAGAGCGGGCAGTGCTTGCTGCAGTTCTGCTCCATGATGAGCATGCTACTACGTTAGCAGAGCTTTTGCGTCCTGAAGAGTTTTATATGCCTGCGCATAGGATTGTTCATGAGGCTATCTGTGGTCTGGTGAATAATCAAAAACGGGTAGATCTGGTAACGCTCCAAGACGAACTAACCAAACGCAACCAGCTCGATGCTGCTGGCGGGTTGGTCTATTTAATCTCACTGCAAGAAGATATTCCTGCGGTAGGGCTTATAAAACAGCATGCGCAGATTATTAAAGAAAAAGCGGTACTCCGCGAACTGATAGCATCAGCCTCTGACATTATCGAACATTGTTATACGCAAATTGATAATGGTATTGAAGAGGTGATTGATACCGCTGAAAAACGTATCTTTCAAATAGCCGATAAACGTACGCCGCAAAGTTTTGTGCAGCTGGATATTTGGCTTAAAAAAACGTTCCAACATCTTTCTGATATCAAAAGCCACAGCAAGGGAATCACGGGCGTGCCCTCTGGATACAAAAAACTTGATGAAATGACCTCAGGCTTTCAGAAGGGTGATTTGGTAGTGCTTGCAGGCCGTCCATCGATGGGTAAAACGGGCCTTGCGCTGTGTCTTGCTATGAATGCGGCAAAAAACAATAATGCCGTTGGCGTTTTTTCTCTTGAAATGTCTGCAGAACAACTGACGCTGCGCCTTCTTTCGGCAGAAGCAGGGATTGCGCATCACAATATCAGAAATGCTACCATTACATCACAAGAGTGGGTAGCGCTTACCAATGTTGCTGCACAACTTGCTGCCATGAAGGTATTCATAGACGACACCCCTATGATTGATATTATGACGCTCCGCACCAAGGCGCGTAAATTAAAGCGTGAGCATGGGCTTAATCTCTTAGTGGTTGATTACCTACAACTTCTTGTTTCTCCTAAAAAACATGAAAATCGGCATCAAGAAGTTTCTGAAATATCTCGTTCATTGAAAGCGCTTGCAAAAGAGCTTGAGATTCCTATTATTGCACTGTCGCAGCTTTCGCGTGCCGTTGATAGCCGTATGGATAAGCGGCCGATGCTTTCAGATTTACGTGAATCGGGTGCGATTGAGCAGGATGCAGATCTGATCGGCTTTATTTATCGTGATTCGGTATACAATAAAGAAACAGAGCATCCATCCTTAGCAGAGCTTATTATTGCAAAACAGCGTAACGGGCCGACCGGTACGGTATATTTGAATTTTGTGTCAGAGTTGACCTTGTTTGAAGATAGTCCTGATGAGTATTAACCATGCCCTTACGGGTAAAAGGAGACTGGTATGTATACAAACAGTAACGCAAAAAGCAGCATCGTAATGAGTGTGCTTGCCGTGTTAGTGGTGGGAGGCCTTATAACCAACGGTTTTGCACTCATGGCGCACAAAACGCACACAGAACCTTGTGTAGTGCACTGCTCTTAAGGTAGAAAAAAGGAGAGTAGTTGCACTGAGGGTTACCGTATGAAGTTGCTTGGTATAGATCCGGGATGCCGATATGCAGGGTATGGTATTATCAAAACGGAAGGCTCTGCAATTTATTTAATTGAACACGGCCTTTTAAAGTTGTCTCAAAGTCATACGCTTGTGGAGCGCGTGGCTGAATTCCACGATTTCTTTTCTGAAAAAATCATCACCCATGGCATTACTGATATTGCCATCGAAACGCCATTTCTTGGAAAAAATGCTCAAAATTTTCTAAAGCTCGGCTATCTCCGGGGCATTATTTATCTCCTTTCTCATAAAAACAATATTCAGCTTCATGAGTTTTCACCAACCGAAGTAAAGCAGGCGCTCACTGGCTATGGCAGCGCTTCCAAAGAGCAAGTAGCGCGTGTTTTATATCAATTATTTCCCCGTATTCCTCAATTTGAACGCGAAGACGTTTCGGATGCCCTTGCGGTAACTTTGTGTGGCTTGTGGCGCGGCAACCAAAATAGATTGGCACAATTGCGGTAAAAAACAGAAGTAAAGGGGGGCTTTTTATTTCCATCTATCACGTCTGATAATGCCTATTATGTGTGAATAAAAGAAGTAAGGTAGGGGATTTATATAGTTTTCCACCGTTTGCCCATGCTGCGAAGCAAAAACTATAGTTTAAAAAGGTACAAGAAATATATATATAAAGAAATAAGATAAAACAATGATAAGGAGATATTAATTTAAACAAAGGAAAAAATAAGTATATATAAAAAATATTAAAAAATAATCCCGCGTGCTATAGCGCTCTTCTTAAAAGCCGACATATATAATGAGAATACTTAAGAACCCCAAAACGGGAGCGGTCGCGAATCAAGGAATAATGCACGACCCATCGTACTATTACGTTTTATTCCAAAGAATGTGATCAGTGGAATCAATTTTTATTAATTGGAGATAATGGAATATTAAAAGGAGCGTTTTTCTGTGACGTGTACCACCATAACCCACCAATCGTTGCGGCGCCGCCACCCCATAGTAAAGCTTTTTTGGTATTTTGTTTTAACCATGCTGTTTTATCTTTTAACCAGTACGACCATAATTCTGGGGAAAGCATGCGTTGCCAACGAGATTGTTGTGATGGTAGCTGAACCTGTTTACCATTTTCCATGAATGAAATGTTGTTTTGTTGGCACCACAGAGCGATTACTTGTTTATAAAATTGATAAATACGATTGGTTTTGTAATGCGTAAAGTCGTCTGATCTCCAATAGCTATCATATGCAAAAAAATGCTTAAACTCCTGGAATACTGAATTTTGAGGATCAACTACGGTAGCAGCTCTTCCAGCAATTTTTGGTGATGTTTCAAGATTAATCTGTAACGTGTTATCTATATTGTGCATAGTAAGATTTATTTTTTTAAAGGGTACGTTCCCCAATACAAAATCTGGTAAATTAGAACCATTTAATAGTATCTGTTTTGATGGAATGTCTTTTGAGAACGAAAGAGTTGTTTTCTGCAACACAAGGCCATACATAGATTTTTCTTTTTTTGCATGAACATTAGGAATAACTTCTAAATCATTAACTATAACACCATCTTTTGTGATGATAACGGCATAATGAGTGCTAGAGGTTAAATGTTGTGCTGCGATATAATTACGAACAATTTTTTCGAATGCCTTCGCATTAGTATCTGGAAAATATTCTAAATACAAAGAACTGTTTTGGGGTAATACATTGCCTGTTGGGCTAACCTCCCAATGAAACTTAAAGGGTAAGTGATAAAGATTCGCAGTAAACATGTACAGATCATAATATATATTTTCTTCAAACTCTTCATATTCAATAGGTCCACCTTTACTTGGTTCTATCCTTTTTATTTTTTCCCGTCTTAAATCTGTGGATGTTTTTGTAGCCGTTGCACCTTCGGACATCATAAGTAAAGGGTTATGAACAAAACGAAGAAATCTTCCGTACAATGATGAATCTATAGCTTGAAGAGAAGAACTGGAGTAAAGTGCACCCCTTCGTCAAGACCAATTTTAAACAAAGTTAAGATCCAATTGCTCCCGTTGTTGATATCTGTTTTATGTCAAATAGACCTCAGCAGGGGTCTTGTAACCCAGGCTTTGGTGCAACCGTTTATGATTGTATAAGTCGATAAATCGACCAATTGAATCACGGGCTGCCTTAAGCGTTTCGAAGCAGTAAAGCAAAACATGCTCATGTTTCAACGTACGCCAAAAGCGCTCTATGAAGATGTTATCGGCCCATCGACCAATGCCATCCATGCTCACTTGTATCAAGCCCTTCTCGACGCATTCAATCCATGCAATTGATGTAAATTGCACCCCCTGATCGGTGTTTAAAATTACAGGCTTTTTACCCTTTTGCAAGGCTACTGTCAATGTCTCTACGCAAAAGTCTGCTTCAAGTGTATTTGAAAGACCCCATGCAACTATGAAGCGACTAAATATGTCAATGATAGCGATTAGATAGATGTATCCAGACGACAACTTGATATACGTTATATCAGTTGCCCATACATGATTTGGGTGGTTAATCGTAAGATCACGAAGCAGATATGGATATTTTTTATGCTCACGATTGGAGATTGAAGTCTTTGGCCGTGGATACATCGCCTGAATTCGCATATCACGCATCATACGTAAAACACGCTTGTGATTGATTATACACCCGCGTCGTTGCAATTCTTCTGTTATCTTTCGATATCCATAGGCCGGCATAGACAACCATAATTCATGTATTTCATTGGATAGCTCTGATTCATCTGGTGCCTGGATCGTGCGATAATAGAGATTGGATCGATTAAGACCCAACGCTCTACATTGCTTACGCACACTCAGCTCAGGATGTTCAGGGTCAACCATTGCTAGCCGATCTTCTTTTGGTATGCAGCATAATTTTTTTTTAGAAAATCGAGCTCTACCGCTTGTTGTCCCGCTTTACGCTCCAATGCTTCTATGTACTCAGATTTGTCCTCCTGGACAGCGTTTTTACGCGTGAACAGGCTTTCCGATTGCCCTACAAGTGTGGTTTTCCAATCCTTCACTTGCGATGGATGAACCCCATACTTATTTGCCACTTCAGCCAAAGTACTCTCATTTTTCAAAAGCTCCAAAGCTACCTGTGCCTTGAAACTTGCTGTAAACTTTTTTCGTGCCATTTTGGACCCCTAACATATTCTTAATATGGAGGTAAAAATGGATCTTAGCTAGTGGTCTGAATTTCGGGGTTCAGTATAGAGATTCTTTCTTTTGTGTTGATTTTAGTTATGAAACTATTGTCGTCATCAAGCTTTGATTTCTTTTCGTCACGGAAGGTAAGGTCAAGATTAATACCATATCCTGAATCAAAAAAAAGATTGAATAACACTTTTTTTGATTCTCTACTTTTAATCTTTGCACTTCAAGTTTAGATTGCTGCGAATCAGAAGCTCGTAAATCAATTGAGTTAAAGATATATATTGAAAAAAGAAAGACAAAAAAATTATTTAACATAGTAAACTGCTCCACTAAAAGCTTAAGACATGATTACTATAGCATCTCTCTTCAATTGTATGCAAATAGTATGTTATTTGAGCGGCGACAATAAGCTTATTACAAAGCAAATCCAGACATGCACATGCAAAATACAATGTAATATATAAAAAAACAGGAGCAGCTTCTTACGATGAAACTGCTCCTAGCATACTATCTTTATAGTACCTACGCGAGCTTATTTCCATTCTTTACGGTATGCAAACCAGTTGCGCCACGCATCGATTGAAAACCATGAACGCCATTCATGAAATTCTGGTTTCATAAAATCTTTTTCGTCAAAGTTTAACTTTACGGGAATGAAAGTATTGATAAGATCGACCGCTTTTTTAAACGTGGCAACGCTCTCCTTACTGCTTCTAAGGCTTCTTAAAGAACACCATTCATGCTCGATGCCTTGCGCTGAAAATAACTGGGGAAATGTTTGATTTAATATTGGTTCTACAAGATCAGCGGCAGTATCTTTAGTTGAAAGAACATAATTGTTATTGTATGAGTGAATTATATAGTCAATATTATAGGTAATACGCTTATTTTTTTTCTGTTGCGATATATTTAAAAGAATGTCTTTAACGTAATCTCTCGTGCCATCCTGTAGAGCAAAATAAAGTGGTGGGTTACCATGCATATCGATAACCATGCCTGTAATAACCGTTGCCTTTTTAAAGCTTATACGACAACCAAAAAATCGAGGGTTATATTGGGCTAAAACATTGAGTGTGCATAATAATGCGGCAATAAAAATAAACCTGCATTTCATCTGTATCCTTTTCTATTATTTTATAAAAGATTAGAGCCATTCTTCCCAACGCTTCCAGGTATCCCATGAGAGCCATTTTCTACGGAAATTAAATTTGATGTTAAGATCGTTTTTATCAAGTTTTATATGCATATTTTTATTTTTAAATGCGATATTCGCGAGTTCTACGAGTGCTTTAAAGGAATTGAAATTTTGTAATTCTGAAAGTTTTTCCATGGAGTGTGCACCGAAGCGATCATAATCATTCTTCGTGGCATTTTCTGCAAATTTTTTTACGGGAAATGCTGTTTTAGCAAACAGAGCTTCAACCGCTGCTTGCGGTATAGTAACATCACCGGAATCATATTCATCCGATAATAGAGATGTCAAATGTGCAGCTATATGATATACCGTTTCATTTTTATTTTTATATAGCTTAATACTTATATTTTGGAGATAAAGGCGATCCCTATGGGTTGAGTTTTCTAGGTAAAGCGGTGGATACCATGCGCCAGCAGACATCATGAAATCGAGATCTGCTCCATAGAGCAGTTCATAATCTGTATCGCGCGAAAGCACTGGTTTGCTAAAATAAGTAGTAAATGGAACGCATGGATATTGTTCAACCGAAAAATGAAATTTATACGGATTATAATCGGCCCATAACCCAAACGATATGCAACTGAGTATCAACGCACTTATGCGTAAGTTCATACAACCTCCAAAACAATAAAATCGCTTCATACTCAAATAGTAACAAAAGATGGGGGGGGGTACGCAAGGGTTTGTAAAAAGGGGTATAAAAATAAACCACCGCATTAATCACAAGGATCAATGCGGTGGAAAAAAGGAGAGTAGTAATGAAGCCTATGTTAAGGTGCGTGTCTTGCGACTCACACATTTATGATTCTACGTACTTTTCAGCTAATGTCAAATAATGAACCAATAAATTCTTGCTCTATAAGGGCCTTATCGCCATATCATTTCTAATTGAAATGGAAGGTGGTCGTCTATAGGGTAATAATTTGGTATGGATAGTTCGATTGTGCGATGATTTCTCGTAGGGTGGGGTCAATGCGAGGGCTGGTGATAAAAAGTTGCGCGCCAAGGCCCCTAAACAGCGTAAAAAGCTGCCGAATACGGGTATCATCAAGGTCGGTTACGAAGTCGTCTAAGATAATAACCGTTGGCCCTTTGGAGGGGGGTAAAAGTATCGTTTGGGCTGCTTTAAGCACCAACAAGGTCAATTTCTGCTGGCCACGGGAGGCATAGTAACGGCTTCCTTTACCCTCAAATTGAATAACAATATCATCAACATGAAAGCCAAAGAGCGTTCGGCAGGCTGCCGTTTCTTGCGCATACAGATCGGAATTTTGCTGCACAAACTCCGCATAGGAGCTTTGCAAGCAACTGATTTTAGGCTGATAACGGAGCGTAATATCGGGGGCTGTATCCTTAAAAAGATCTTCCGTAAGAAGTTTTTTAACTGCCAGCTCAAGCTCAGCCAAATATTCAATGCGTTTAAGCTGCACCATGCGCGTATAATCCCACTCGGTACTCGTCCATGCATCATATAATGCTTGGGCACAGGTTCCGTGGTATAAGGCACGCGAGCGCTGTTCATGAAGGTCAGCCGCTTTTTTGAGGTATTCTGCCCATGCCGGATCTTGAATGCCCATGGCAAGATCTATAAACTGACGCCTCAACGCTGGGCCATCCTGAATGAGGCCAAGATCATGTTCAGTAATGGTAATGACGCGATAGTGATCAACGAGCTCTTTATAGGATTTGGCTGCTTGATCATTAATTTTTACAAGCCGTTGTGCGCCAGCAAAGCCCGCCTGCAGCGATTCTTCAATGCCATCATGCTGCAGCGTAACCTTTACAAAAAAGCTTTGCTGATCGTGTGCAATCAGTTCTCGTGGTGAAAGCGCACGAAATGAGCGTACGTAACAGAGAAAGTGAAGCGCTTCAACGATGGAGGTTTTACCACTCCCATTGCGCCCTTCTATGAGCACAATGGGAGCATTAAAATCAAACTCTTGTTCAGCGAAACACCGAAACTGCTTGAGTTGTAGGTGTGAAACGAGCTTTTGTGACGTTGTATTAAGCATGTGTTGGGGCTACAGGCATTACCAGATACAACATGTTGTAATGGGTTCCCTGTGCTTCGAAAATTATTGGTTTGTTGTTGTTATTTAAATAAAAGGTAATTTCTTCATCGGTGAAAGCTTGCAAACCATTCAACAAGTATGGTGCATAAAAGCGCACATCAACGGTAGCACCTTTAAAATTCTTCAGTGGCACTTCTTCTTCTAAATGGCCCACTTCTTTATTATGCATTGATACTTTTAATGCTTCTTCCGTAAAGCCAAATTTAGTTGCAATAAATTGCCCCGATAGCAAACATGATGAACGGCGCAATGCTTTTAGAAAATGGGAACGATCCAATGCTGCAGGTTGGAATGCATCTTTGGTGAGTATCGCTTTGTATTGCGGGAAGTTATCAGAGAGTAGTTTGGTGAAGAAATTAAATGATTCGCCCGAGAACACAAGCTGGTTTCCGCAGGTACCTAAGAAAATGCGTTGTTCCTTGAGCCCTTCCAGAATTTTTTTAATTTCAAACACGGCACGGCGCGGCAAAAGCCAGGTTGCCGGTTCTGGCAATGTATATTTATCTGAACGTACTTGTGCTAAGCAGTGACCATCGGTGGCAGTCATCTTCAGTTCTTGAGCATCGATCTCTAAAAATAAACCATTCAATGCAGGATTTGCATTTGCTTGCGGAATAATAAACGCAACGCGATTAAGCAATGAAAGCAGAAAATCGGCATCGAATTGCATACGATTTTCAATACGTTCTGGAAACGGTGGAAAATCATTCACATCTTTGATATTCAAAGAAAGGTTCACAGAACCTGCTTTTAAACTGAGCTGTGATTCGTGCAGTGAAAAGGTAATATCACCATCAAGTTCTTTCACCAGTTCGAAAATGCGGCGGCCATTCACTAAAAATGAAACGGGTTCTGCCGCAACAATACCGCGCAGTGGGTAACTTGCTTGAAGGCTGATTTCAAGATCAGTACTTTTAAGTACAAGCTCGCGATGACCTACTTGGAATAAAATACTTGAGGTAGCTTCTAATGTTGTGCGTTTTGCACAAATTGGTTGCATAGAGCTTAAAATCGCAAGCAACCCTTTTTGTTCAACTATAAAACTATGTTCCACTCTGGTATCCTTACCTGCAATTTGATTATATTGAGTCAGTATACAAAGGAGCATATAAAATGAAAAGAACGCATAACACAAACCAAACAATATCGGTTTTTAGCGCTCTTTTTTTGCTTTTTTTGAATACAAATCTTTTTGGTATGCATGAACATAAAAACCATGTTCTCATAGAAGCGTTTCACAACACACTCTACACGGTTGTTTCAGATGCACAGTTTAAGGTTATCCCATACTGGTATTTTCTTGATATGTACCAAGCACTCTTGATATTGCGGCATGACGTTGCGAGCAGCAACAGGGATCCTCAGGCGCAATCGTTTTGTACCTGCATGTATTATCGGATGCTCGATACAGAGCGCCCACAGCAACTGAATGTGTATCCCATTTTACCCGATTATCATAAAAACATGGTACAAGAATACATTGCCAATAATGGATTGCCAGATTTGCAACTTTCTGTATCTTCATATCTGAAAAAAAATTAAATATACGAGGCCTCTATGTTGTGTTATAAAAGTATGCGATTGATTCTGTATAGTGTGTGTTTCTGGAACACAATGCAGGGTATGGACGTTGTAAAAGAAGTATTGGTCACCATAAAGAATGCGTTCACAAAACAAAGTACTGAACCAAAGCATAAGAACATACAACAAAATCAATACATACCAGTTCCCAACGAAACCAGCTCTGAAGAAGAAAGCAGTACAGAAGAAAAAATTGAAAAACAAGGGGCAAAGTCTAGAAGTCTATCTACACCACAGCATTATGATGAAGAAAAAGAACTAAAAGCACTCCAACAATTCTTAAACTGCCATAAGATGATTGCAAGCATATAGAATAATGAAGTTCACGCCTTACATGTTGGTAGGAAAAGATTATACTGAAGCTATTTCAAACAAAAAGTTGGAGATCTTTATGTATCTGATTTTATGCGGTCTATTAAGCATTGCGTGTCATATCTATAGCGCCGATCCTGTTGCTGTAAAAGAATATGCCGAAGTATATAATAAATTTAGACAAACGCTCAAACAGATATGCCTTCCTAGCTCTGACCAACAACTTTCTGAAAATGAAAAAAATGCTCAATTTATTGCGGTAAGCCAAGCATATAATTGGCTTAAGAGAACAAAAGATGGTGAGACAGACACCAATTTTTGGAAAATTACCAAACTTCCAACGCATGATGCCTATTTAATAGCAGAATATGCACCACATGCAATCTTACAAGTAACCCCCCAGGATCATGCCGTACTCCGTTGGCCCTTTGTTGAAGGTTGGGCAGTTGCTGTGATTTCAGAAACAAATAATGATTTTGCTTTACCGAATTATACTGAATGCGCAAATCTGTTAAATCTTCAAGCAACTGTTGGGATGCATGCTATAGCACAAGCTTTTTTATTAGAAAAACAATGGGGAGGAGTCCCATCATTTGCGGGGAAAGCAGGCGGTTTTTGGTGGAAAATTCATGGTACATTCCCGCCATGCCCATTATCATTGGAACTATTTGATCCTAAAAACCCTGCTGATCAAAAATATCCCAATCGTATTCTGCATACAATATATGATTATGCAGGGGCTTGGGAAAAATATCAGTTATCCAAAACATGTAAAACCCTGTATGCGCATCGCCTTTCACACCAACAATCTGATGAAACCTTGCAACAACTAAAAGCCTGCTTTATACAACCAGAAAACATGCAAGATCCCCGCATATCCCCAATAACACGCTATTTTTTCAATAAGCATGGCAATGTGTTAAAATTTATATACACACGTACCGTCGCAAATCCAGGAGCATTTGAAAATCATATTGAAGTCGACGGGTACCATGTTGTTGCCTATGCGCGTGATAAAAAAAACGTATTATTGCCACCAAGTGAAATATGCAAAATGATAACAGGCATCGATACGCTTTATTTGTCACCGGCTGTAGCACAAGTTCATATTTGCAGCTGGCAAAGCGATTTCTTTTATGAAAAATTGAAATGGCGCGCAAGCGGTTTTACCGATGGTTTTTATTGGGAAACTTATACGTAAGCTTATACTGCCGTTACGCTTTCATTTGCAATAATAAGCACACCATCGCGCACATCAATGGTGAGTGCCGTTACCTTTGGATTTGCGAGTAAAAATTGTGATACCGGTACCGCCACAAAGCTTTGTACTTCGCGCTTTAATGGCCGCGCGCCAAACTCTTTGTGATAGCCACGCTCCGCAACAGCTGTCACTACTGCATCGGTAATGGCCATGGTTATATTACGCACTGCAAGCCGCTTTTGCAGCAAAGCAAGTTGAATGCGTGCAATGCGCTTTATATCTTCGGTATCAAGTGATTTAAAGAATACAATCGTATCGATACGGTTTAAAAACTCTGGCCTAAACTGTTTGTGCAGTAGCTTGGTAACTGCCTGTTTTACCGTTTCATTAATATCGGGTGATTCAAGGAGTAGATCAGAACCGATATTTGAGGTCATGATAATGATGCAGTTTTTGAATGATACGGTGCGCCCTTGCCCATCGGTTAATTGTGCATCGTCAAGGATTTGCAGGAAAATATTGAATACATCGGGATGCGCCTTTTCTATTTCATCAAATAAAAGCACGGAGTATGGATGTAGGCGTACCTTTTCAGTCAGCTGACCACCCTCTTCGTGCCCAATATAGCCGGGTGGTGAACCGATTAAACGTGCAACCGCATGCTTTTCCATGTATTCAGACATATCGATGCGAATCATGCGTTGCGCATCATTAAATAAGTAATCGGCGAGGGTACGCGCAACTTCTGTTTTGCCCACGCCCGTTGGGCCAAGAAATAAGAAGGAGCCAATGGGTTTGTGAGGATCAGAAAGTCCTGCACGATGAATCTGAATAGCATGGGCTACTTTTTGGAGCGCTTCATCCTGCCCAATCACGCGCTCTCTTAATACACCTTCAATTTTCAGGAGTTTTTCCGATTCAGATGATTTCAGTTTTTCCACGGGGATCTTTGTCCACCGTGCAACCACCGCTGCAATATCATCCTCATCAACTTCTTGCTTGATCAATGTTTTTTCTATTTTTTTGAACTTTTCCTGCTCTTGCGCAAGCTTTTTCTCAAGCTCTACAATTTTGCCATATTTTATCTCAGATGCTTTTGCATAGTCAGCCTGCCGCTCTGCTGCTTGATAGGCCACTTGCGCTTCTTCGATCTCTTCTTTCAGCTCATTCATGCGTTCAAGGGGTGCTTTTTGCACTTTCCACTGATTGTAGATCGTTTTATGTTTCTCTTTCAGTTCCGCAAGCTCTTTTTCAAGATCATTGAGCCGTGCGCCAACTGCAGTGCCTGTTTCTTTTTTAAGGGCGAGCTTTTCTATTTCAAGCTGCCGAATTTTGCGATCAAGCCGATCAAGCTCTTCTGGCTGGGAATTGAGAGACATCTTAACCATCGATGCTGCTTCATCAATCAGATCGATTGCTTTATCGGGCAGGAAGCGATCAGGAATATTTTTGCTTGAAAGCGTCACTGCATCAACCAATGCCTGATCGGTAATTTTAACGCCATGATGGAGCTCATATTTTTCTTTAAGCCCACGGAGAATAGATATGGTATCTTCCACTGAAGGCTCTTCGATAACCACTTTCTGGAAGCGTCGCTCAAGGGCAGCATCTTTTTCAATATACTTTTTATATTCTGCAATCGTGGTGGCACCAATACAATGCAGTTCGCCCCGCGCGAGTGATGGCTTTAAGAGGTTGGAGGCATCCATACCACCGCCATGAGATCCGGCACCTACGAGCATGTGCAGCTCATCGATAAAGAGGATAACATCGTCTTTTGCTTCTTCGATCTCTTTCAGTACACTTTTGAGCCGATCTTCAAACTCACCCTGGTATTTAGCGCCAGCGATTAAAAGCCCTAAATCGAGTGAGTATATTTTTTTGTGCTTCAGATTTTCCGGCACGTCATTGGCCACAATACGCTGGGCAATGCCCTCTACAATGGCTGTTTTGCCAACGCCGGGATCGCCAATAAGCACCGGATTGTTTTTGGTGCGGCGGGAAAGAATCTGAATCACGCGGCGAATCTCTTCATGGCGCCCAATTACCGGATCAAGCTTGCCGGTCAGTGCCATATGCGTGATGTTTTTACAATATTTCTCAAGTGTTTGGTAGCGATTTTCTGCCTGTTCATTATCTGCTTTTTTACCACCACGAATATAATCCATATATTTGAGAATATCTTTTTTTTGCAAACCATATGAGGCAAAAAAAGATTTAATAGATTCGGGTAAATGATCGGTATAAAGCCACTGCAGAAAAAGATGTTCAAGGCTCACATACTGATCACCCATGCTTTCTGCCTCTTTTTTACAGTCGCGCAAAAAAGCGTTTAATGATGTATCAGCGCTCAGTTGGCCACGATAGTTTTGCGGCAATGATTCAAGCTCTTGCGCTACTAATTGTCGGAGTTTTGCCACCGGCATATCAAATACATTAAAGAATGAAACACAAAAATCATTATCAAGGCATGCACCAAGGGTGTGCACCGGGCGCAAGGATCCATGGCCATATTGATTGGCAAGCGCAGCACTTTGGTTGATTAAACTTTGTACCGAATTGGTAAATAGTGTTTCTTCCATCGTCAATACCTCATGCAACATTTCAAAATCTTGGTATTTAGTGTACCGATGTTGCTCACCAAAAAATAGATTACTGTTATGTGCAGATTGTTTTTGACGAGAAAAAGCTCTACAATAAGGATATTCTAAAATTAAAAGGGATATCTATGAAGCTTCTGTATTTTATTTTTATCTTGGTCACAAGCGGTTTTCTATATGGTTGCAATAATGTTACATTTGCGTTTTCAATGTACCAAGCCTCATTAGCAAATCAGATTGAATTAGAAAAAGATTTTGTTATACGCATTAGAAGGCTACCGGTAGAGATACAAAAGAAAATCTATTGGCAAGCTATGGACTTGTTAAAAGAAGAGAACAAAAAAGCAATCAAAGCGTATGCGCAAGAAGCAATAGCAGTTTCGATTCATAAACAAACATGGTATGATATACAACACTATTTTGCATTCAGAAATTATGGAACCGATTGCATTCATATTATCGCATTATACCCTAAAAAAAATACTCCCCACTATCACGGTATAGAGCAAACATCGTTTGGCCCTGTAGTCACAGGTTCATCTGCGTGTGTTTTTTGGCATGATTTAAAAGAAAATGAAGTAAATACCATTGATTGCATAGAAAAACAAGAACATGCTCCCTGTGTTTATAACGGTATTCAGTTAAGTGAAAAGAATCCGGGACGTGTTTACTGGTTCAATCCGTCATCTCAGCATGAAGCATGGATTAAAGAAAAAAAAGAAAATTGCTGCATACAATAACATTACGATCGCAAGTGCTTTTTATTGTAAATAGTCCGCAAATTGGTGGTATCAAGATGGGTATACACATGCATAGTGCTGAGCGTTTCGTGGCCAAGTAAAAGTTGCAATGAACGCAAATCGGCACCACGCTGCAAAAGATGGGTAGCCAGTGAATGGCGTAATTGGTGAGGTGAAATATCACGATCAATGCCGGCACGCGCACAAAGTTTACGCAAAATTTGCCAAAACGATTGGCGACTTAATGATTTCTTACTTGCGGTATAAGTGCTTGGGAACAGAAAATCGGATGTGCGCGTTGAACGGAAGATTATTGTTGCTTCTTCATATGCTTTTGTAAGTGCAATCATATATACTCTGAGCGTTTCTATAAGCTCTTCAGGAATAGGCACAATCCGTTGCTTGTTTCCCTTACCATTCACCAGCACCGTACGTGAATCAAGCCGCACATCATTGATACGGAGCCCAAGAAGCTCACTAATGCGCATGCCGGTGCTGTATAAAAAAAGCAGCATTAAGCAGTTGCGTTGCGCATAAGGCCCCGTTTCAGCCTTAGCGGTGGCAATAAGGTTTTGCATTTCGGCTTCAGAAAGATATCGTGGCAACGTAGCTTCACATTTTGGCGTTGCGAGCAATGCGGCAACATTGGTTATGCCATATTTTTCCGCAAGGAACGAAAAAAATGTTTTGAGCGATGCAACTTTGCGCGCAATAGTACGCGATTTGCAGCGTTGATCATAAATAACCTGCAGAAAGCCAAGAAGATCTGCTGTTTGCACGGTAGTAAGCTCTTTATGCACCGATGTAAGATATGCGGTAAACTGTGCGATATCTTTTTTATACGCAATGATAGTGTTGTAGGTTAATCGCCGTTCAGAAATTAAATAGGCTTCAAACGCCGTTACATACTGAGTTTCTAGCATTGATCCTCCTTTTTGAGTATATTCACAGCAAGTATACATTAACTTGCTCTACTGAAGGAGAGTTTTGTGAAAAAAAATCTACGATGGATATTTTTATGTATAGGTTCCATGATTTATACTATGGATACTGATGATGAATATAAAAAAATGCACATACAGCTCATACGTCAAAAGTATACTATGTTATCTCCTATTAAGTGGCAAGACCATGAAGGCTACATATATGCCTACTATGCGTCTCAAGAAAAAAGAACGCGTATATTGATTACGCGTAAAAATGGCGTATACGAAAAAGCATCCATCGATAAAGATCAGGATGTAAAAACACCACCAGGCGAGATTGATTTACAAGGCTACAAAGGGCTTTTGAGTGCTTATGAAAGCTATGTGAAGAATGGTTCTTTTGAGCAACTTTCTTTGCGCGAGTATAGCAACTAAGATCTTCTGGCGCGGCGGCATCAGGGCAACCGCATGAAAAATGTTTTTTAACCTAAAAAAGGTGTAAAATATCTCTCTGAATATTTGAGGAGAGATATTATGGAATTGCAGTGGCGTAGTGTTTTTCAGGAATTGGAAGATCCAAGATCTCCGAGAAACCAGCGGCATGAGTTTATGACCCTCGTAGGAATAGGGTTGTTTGGAACTTTATCTGGTATAACAAGTTATGATGGATTAGCAGATTTTGCAGAGCTCCGAGAAGCTGATCTAGCCAGCATAATGCCAATGCCCTTCGGTCCCCCGTCAAGCGATACATTGCGCCGATTTTTCAACGAATTAAATACAGAAACCTTTGCAAAATGCTTTCGAGAATTCACTGTTACAATTCTGGAAAAAGTAACAAAAATTATATCCATAGATGGTAAAAGGATCAGAAATAGCGGAGAGGGCCTTCTCCACATCGTATCCGCATGGTGTGGAGAAAACGGCGTAACGCTGGGATATGTAAAAGTGGGGGATCATAGCAACGAGATAACAGCTATTCCACATTTGCTTGAATTGATCGATGTATGTGGCAAAGTAATTACCATCGATGCAATCGGCTGTCAAAAAGAAATCGTCAAGGACATTGTAAATCGGGGCGGCGATTATATTATTGCTGTCAAAGGTAACCAAGGCAACTTACTCGAGGATGTTAAAGCGTACTTTGAAGATACAAAGGATATGTCAACACATACGGAACATGATAAAGGTCATGGAAGAATAGAAAAACGTACTTGCACTACCACCGATGATATTGCCTGGCTTAGCAAAGAAAATTCCGATTGGATCGGACTTGCTTCAATATCACAAGTTGTGGCTGAACGTACGTACAAGGGCAAAACGTCAACCGAAACCCGTTATTATATTTCTTCTCTTGCGGCTGATCCAAAATTCATAGGAAATGCCGTCCGATCACACTGGGGCATCGAGAACAAATTGCATTGGCGGCTTGATGTTGTTTGTAATCAGGATAAAAGCTGTGTTCGCAATGACAATGCTGCGCAAAACCTCGATACAATGAATAAATTGGCGCTTAATATTCTGTCAAAGTTCAAAACAGACAAAATTTCCATAAAGAGCTTGCAGCGCAAGGCCTGCATGTCGTTTAGTTTCTTACTGCAATTAATCGAAAGTTTCGTCATGAAATAATTTTTTCATGCGGTTGCCCTGGCGGCGGCATGCCTTTGCTTTTATTGGACTAATAGTATGATACAATGCGCCATCTTCGTTTTTATAAATAGTTATAAGCGCTGTTTTGCTTGTGCCAAAGTGAACCTTTTGAGAATCTGATTCTGAAAATGGCTTCATATCAGCCGGAGCTTTTAGGTTTATTGCGATATTAATACTCACAATAGAGTCTTTTGGAACAAGATATTTGCTTCTGATATTCTGTTTTTCACCCGCTTTGATCCATTCATATGCAGTATTTATTCGAGTCATTTTAGTATTGAGATTAATCGTATATGTAAGCGCACTATCAGTTGCATTTTTAATAATAATATCTTGTGGGACAGTCATTATAAAGGCGCTGCTACTTGCGATGATGCTAAAGACAAACGATTGAATATATTTTTTAAACATGCCATTACTCCATTTTGAGATTATAATTGTATAGTAGCAAAAGAGGCTCATCGAAGTATACACTTTGATGAGCCTTATATCTCTAAAACGAATTTTAATATGATCGTGCTACCAACACATCCTGTTTGCTTGGCTTACCACAATTAAAGCAATTGTTAAATTCATGCTCATCAATTAAGCATCGCGTGGTGGCTTTATGTTCTTTGAGTACCGCTTCACATGCTTTATCTTGGCACCAACCGGTTTGGTAGAATCCTGGTTTTGTTTCAAGATTTGCAACTATTTCTGCAAGCGTAGCTGCTTTATGCCACATCGCTTTAAAGCGTTCCTGTGCACGTTCATACATATGCTTATGGTATGCGGGAATCATAGAAACAATATGTTCAATAGTAGCATTTAAGTGCACTGATTGCTTGTTAATTCCCAAACGATCAGAGATCATGCAGCTTGCATTGGCAAGATCACGTGGACCGATTTCAATACGCACCGGTACGCCACGCAGTTCCCAATGATAGAATTTTGCACCAGGCGATTCTTCACGATCATCAACATGCACACGAATACCAACAAGCTTCAGATCTTGTGCCAGATTGCGCACTGCCTGCATTAATGCCTGTGTATCGGTATTTTTTGTGGTAATCGGAATAATCACTACCTGAATTGGTGCAATGTATGGTGGTAACACTAAGCCCTTTTGATCACCATGCACCATAACTACGGCGCCAATTAAGCGAGTTGTTACTGCCCAGCTTGTAAGCCATGGATATTCCATGGTACCGTTCTTATCTTGGAACTTCATCTCAAAGGCATGGGCAAAACTTTGTGATAACAGATGCGAAGTACCCATTTGAAGTGCTTTACCATCTTGCATCAACGCTTCAAAGGTATAGGTTTCTTCGGCGCCTGGAAACTTTTCTTGCTCTGATTTAAGACCAGTGATAACAGGAATTGCCAGATAATCGGTAGCAAGATTTCTGTATTCATTTAACATGAGTTGCACCTCTTCAGATGCTTCCTCACGTGTTGCATGTGCGGTATGTCCTTCTTGCCAAAAAAATTCAGTGGTCCGTAAAAAGGCACGGGGACGCATTTCCCAGCGCACCACGTTTGACCAGTGATTAATTTTAAGTGGCAGATCACGGTATGATTTGATCCACTTAGCAAACATATGATGAATAATAGTTTCTGACGTTGGGCGCACTACCAAAGGCTCTTCAAGCTCTTTGCCACCCGCATGGGTTACCACTGCTAATTCTGGCGCAAACCCTTCAACATGTTCTGCTTCTTTGGTTAAAAATGATTGGGGAATGAAAAGTGGAAAAGAAGCATTTTGGTGGCCGGTTTCTTTGATGCGTTGGTCAACGCGTTGTTGAATGAGTTCCCAAATAGCATAGCCATAGGGCCGTATCACAAAAGAGCCTCGAACTGGAGAAAGATCGGCTAATTCTGCTGCATAAATAATATCTTGATACCATTCAGCAAAATCTAATTGAATATCGGAAAGTTTGTTTTTCATAGGTACCTACTATTACATAATCACATATCACGTTCGTATGCTTTTTATGGTACCGATATCCCAAAAAAAGTACAGAATCGGTCACCTTCAAATACAAATTATATAGTTTAAAATCACTATAATTTCAGAGTCGTAAAAAATTTCAACCGGCATTTCTTGATTTTTTTTATTACTATCATGTAATATGTAAATGAAGAGGTAAGAGCTTATAGGCCTATAAGAAGGAGAATCTCATGGCCATCAAAAAAAGAAAAGCAGCAGCGCGTAAAAAAACTACCGCTCGCCGCAAAACTGCTAAGAAAGCAGTAAAACGTACGGTTAAACGTACTGTTAAGCGTAAAGTAGCGAAACGTAAAGTAGCTAAAAAAGCTGCTGTACGTAAGCCTGCTAAACGCAAAGTAGCAGCTAAGAAAAAAACAACCGCTAAACGTAAAGTAGCTGCAAAAAGAAAACCAGCTGCAAAACGCAAAGTAGCGAAGAAATCTCATGGTCATGCACACGCTCATGTGGGCGCAGCTGCAGTACACCATGAAGAAGGCAAACGTCCGATGAAAAGACGCCGTATGCCTGCAAAAAAAGCAGCTCAGTAAGCTAGCACTAAGCAACTAAAGAGGACCGCCCCTTTTGGGGCGGTCTTTTTTTATACCCAAAAATTAATATTATGTATCAAAATTAAAATCCTTGATGTTGAGGCTATTCAATTTGTATAATAATACTGATGCTGTTATACATTGAGGTTAGTATGAAAAAGTTTGTTTGCATTATGCTCGGCACCATCGCCCTATCGGCCTTATTATTTGGCCGCGGAGGCGGCGGTGGTGGTGGCGGAGGCCATGGCGGCGGTGGTTTTGGTGGTGGTCATGGAGGTGGCGGTGGATTTCATGGGGGTGGTCATAGCTTTAGTGGAAGTAGTGGAAGCAGAGGCTCTGGCTCGTTTCATGGCAGTAGAAGCTTGGGAACTCGTAGCATGGGATCAAGAACCGGTAGCCATGGACGATCAACAAATGTAAGCCGTAGTACTCATGGGCAAGGCAGTAAATCTCTCAAAAGCTCATCCCATAAAGGTTCATTATCTCATGGCAAAAGCGGCATCAATAAGGGCGGCAAAGGGCACCACGGGGGTAAGCATGCAGCCAAATGGAGCGGCAGACGAGGTGGTAGAAATTGGCATGGTGGCCGCGGCTGGAATAATTATGCGGGCCATTGGTGGGGAGGCTATTGGTGGTTCTGGTGGGGTGATTGGTGGTGGTCCTGTTCACCATTCTGGGCTTCTTATGGGTATGGCTGCTGGCTCAATGGTGCATGGTTTAACGTAGATTTTTAATCTCATAAAAGGGAGTGTTGTATGAAGAAAGGTTTAGCAATAGTAGTAGCCCTCTGTATGGCTATTAATCTTACCGCTGGTCGCGGCGGTGGCGGTGGTCATGGCGGTAGTCATGGTGGAGGCCGAGGAGGCGGTAGTCGAGGTAGTGGGATGAGTCATCGTGGCGGCGGCAGCCGTAGCGGTGCACGCAGCGGCTCACGTGCGGGCAGAGGAAGCCGTAGTGGTACACGCAGTGGCTCACGTACGGGTAGAGGAAGCCATACCAGTGGACGTCGCGGCGGTCGTGGTGGCGGACATGGCAATCATGGACATGGCAATCGGAATCGCCATGGGTATCATAATGGCTATCGTACCGGACGAGGATATGCTGGTTATTATGGCGGCTTTGGGTGGGGTTATTGGACAACAGCAGGACTTTTCGTAGCCCTTTCAATGACGGCAGCTCTGGCAGCAGCAGGCAGTGCGCGATATTACGATGCTGATGGCAATGAAACAAACGAAAAAAATGCACAAAATGTTACTATCAATAACTATTACGATGGTAATTCATCAGATGATTCAGATGCAATGGAAGAGTAAAAAATAAGCAGGAGGGATTCAAAGTCCCTCCTTATAAAAAGGATCACTATGAAAAAGTTATTATGTATGATGGCATCATTGCTTGTATTCACGGTAGCATATACTCATGCTGCAGAAGAATGTGAAAGAATAGACACAGGTTCTATAGGTGATATAAAAGTCTATAGCTGCAAACAGTTGTGGCATAATGGCACTTGGCATGATAGCGTGCTCAAAAATGGCAAGCGTGGCTACATGATGAATGGCAAACACATCACGTTAACGCCAGCAGAAATGAAAGTATCTGATGCCAAAGAAAAAGAAATGATGAAACAGTATCAATAATATGGCTCACTAAAAAAAGGAGGGACTTTCAAGGGTCCCTCTTTTATCAATCTAATTCAGATTTTACGAACGCTTCATCTCATCGGAATAAAATATCGCAAGACCGATAAACACAATAACCACCGTGGCTACAAAGTGCCAGCTGACGGTCAAACCGAACAACAGCCAATCGAAAATAGCGGTAAAGATAGGCACCGTAGCGCCAGCTAATGCCATAAAGGTTGCCGAATAGGTCTTGAGCAACTTACCATAGAGCGAATAGCAAATAACGTTGGTAAGGAGAATCAATATCACGAGATACCAGCAGATATGAAATACGGCATTACCCCAGAGCATATCAGGCTGCGTTAACCGCACAACCGTTGGCTCTGTTAAGAATGCAGTAATCAACGCACCAAATCCACCAATAAGCATGGCAACGCCATTCGCAAAGGTTGGTTCATAGGCATGATCGCGCATCAATTTTTGGAGCAATATCCAACCAAATGAACCACCGGTCACGGCGATTAAAAGATACAATTCAGGCCATGAGAAAAGATGTGAATGGCCAATCATCGTTTCTGCCGGTGCTTGCGCAAAGAGTAATGGCAAGAAACCAATAAAGCCGAGCGCTAATCCGCCCCACTGTTTTACGGATAACTTTTCTTTACACATAAAGAGAGAAATAAGTGCCGTAATAAATGGGGTCATATTAAAAAAGAGTGCATCTTTAGCAGCAGACACAGATTCAAGAGCCCAGAATTCAAATACATAGGCGCAATAGATATGAAATACGCCAAGCATGAAGAACTTGCCCATATCCTGTGAGCGAATTTTCCAAGATCGTTTTTGCACGAACACATGGTATCCAACTAAAAAAACACCGGCAATGAGCATACGTATAGCGGTAAACCATACCGGTGATGCATAATCAAGCACCCCTTTGCTCATCGTAAAAGCAAGCGCAAGGGAGCTGACACATAATAACAGTAAACCTACAATCATGAAGACCTTTCAGGAGATTCTGGCACTACAGCCAGTTCAGTATCAATAATGCGAACACGTTCTATGGCAGTTGCTTTGCCGGTCTGTGCATCAATGGTAAGCACAATACCACACAGAACGAGAGGCGATGCCGTTTCTACTTCAAATTTTGACGGCATCTGCAATAAAAAGTTGTTAATAACCGATTCTTTTTTCATACCGATCATCGAGTTGAGTGATCCCGTCATGCCAATATCGGTAATAAACGCGGTGCCATTGGGCAACATTCGTTCATCGGCAGTTTGCACATGGGTGTGCGTGCCAAACACCGCACTGACCTTACCATCAAGGTAAAAGCCAAGCGCCTGTTTTTCAGCACTGGTCTCCGCATGGAAATCAACAATAATAATGGACGCTTTGCTTTTGGCATAGGTAAGGAGCGAGTCTGCAGTGCGGAATGGACAGTTAAGCATTTCCCGCATAAAAACTCTACCCTGTAGATTTATCACCGCAATGGTATCACCTCTTGCCGTGGTAAAAAAGGTCATCCCCTGCCCCGGCACCCCTGTGGGAAAGTTTGCAGGGCGTATGAGATCCGTATTTTTATCAAAATAGTTATAGATCTCTCTTTTTGCCCATACATGGTTACCGGTCGTAATGACGTCTGCACCGTTGTGTTTAAAAAAGCGTACATTCTTTTCGGTAATACCCCGCCCATCATGGGCGGAGTTTTCACCGTTAATAATCACACAATCAATGTTATGATGCCGCTTAAAATTCGGCACCACTTTTTGTACTAACGCGCGGCCTGCAGCACCAACCACATCGCCAACACATAATATTTTAACGCTACTCATAGCTTACCGCGCATATTCGATGGAACGTTTCTCGCGAATTACGTTCACTTTAATTTGGCCAGGGAAGCTCATTTCACCTTCAACTTTACGTGCGATATCAAATGCCAATTGGCGTGCTTTATCATCGTTCAAGCGATCCTCATCAACAATGATGCGCACTTCACGACCCGCTTGCAATGCATACGCCTTTTTGACCCCTTCAAACATATTGGCAATCTCTTCAAGACGCTCTAATCGTTTGATGTAGGTGATTAAGGTTTCGCGGCGTGCACCAGGACGTGATGCGGAAATAGTATCAGCGATACATACCAAAATTGAATTGACCGATATAAAGGGCACTTCTTCATGGTGGGCTGCAATACCGTTCACAACGAGAATATCCTCACCGCATCGTTTTGCAATGTCGCCACCAATCTGTGCATGTGGTCCTTCAACTTCTGCGCTGACCGCTTTACCAATATCATGTAAAAGCCCCGCGCGAAGCGCTACGGAACCATCCATACCAAGCTCTTCGGCAATCATGCGTGCAAACATACCCACTTCTTTTGAGTGTGTAAGCACGTTTTGCGAGAAGCTTGTTCTAAAGTTCAGCTTACCAAGTAAGGTAACAATTTCAGGGTTAACGCTTTGTAGATTGTATTCAAGAATCGTTTGTTTACCATACTCTTGAATCAATTCATCAAGATCTTTTTCGCAAGAAAGCACTGTTTCTTCGATACGGGATGGGTTAATACGGCCATCGGCGATCAATTTTTCTAAGGTACGGCGTGCAACTTCGCGGCGGATTGGATTGAAGCCAGATATGGTAATATCTTGCGATTCACCAATAATAAACTCCATACCAGTCGCCATTTCGAGCGACTTAATGTTACGCCCTTCTTTACCAATAATGCGACCTTTCATCTCATCATTTGGTAAGTGTACCACGCCAGAAGAATGCGGCGTTACTTGATCGGCCGTGTATCGTTGCATTGCGGTTGCTACAATATCAATCGCATGCTCTTTTGCCGTTTGACGCGCCTCATCTTCAACCTTTTGAATCCATTTTTGATGCGCATGGCGCACATCAGATTCAAGCATTTCAAGAATAGTGCGTTTTGCATCTTCGCGAGACATGCCGCTAATATGCTCAAGGCGCGCAAGAAGCTCTTCATGTAACTTTTTAAGCTTTTGCTCTTCAGATCTGAGTGTATCTTCTTTACGCAAGAGATCACGCTCTTTCTGTTCAAGCTCACGCTTTATGGTATCAAGTTGACCTTCACGCTCTTCGATACGTTCGCGCTTTTCGTTGAGCTTGTTATGCAAGCGATCAAGTGTTAGGCGTTCGTTTTTGAGCTCAGTATCAAATTCTTTTCGTTTTCTTAAAATCTCATTTTTAAGTTTGAGCGCTGATTCACGGCGTTCAACTTCAATTTCTTGTTCGATCTTTTTTGTTTTTTCTTGCAATAGCCCAAGCTGTGCTTGATTGGTACGCAAACGTTGCTGTAACAACACAAACACGGCTGTAGCACCGGCCATAAGCCCTGCAAGACCATATACTATTATTTCTATCATACCTATTCCAATCGTATCATCGTTCATTTGTTTTAAAGTCCTGATAAACAAAAAGTGCTCTTTCCTCTGTGATAAGAGAAAAAAGCACTGTATTATTTACCATCAATAAAACCTATACAACTTATTCTTGTATAGCGCTCCTTTTAATTTGACCTTCTAACAGCAACAGCAGAGAGTCATGCTTTGAAGACTGTTCTTGCAGCACACCTTCTTGTTTGAGTACGGTAGATGCAAGTTTGAGAGCGGCAAAAACGGCAACCGTTTTTAATGGTACATGTGGCATTTTACCCACATACTCCTGCATTAACATATGCACATAATTAGCCGCTTCAACAACATGCTCTTCTGGTTCGTCACTTGCTATCGTATAGGTATCACCAAGGATAACTACCGGATAGCTGTGTATCTCTTTCTTCATTGCGACACTTCGGAAGCAATAAGCCCATCAATACTTTTGATCAAATTATCAACAGCAAGCAACGCTTGTTCACGTTCATTGCTTAAAACTTCACGCTCTTTTGACTCTTCAGCGGACGCTTTTTGCAATTCTTTTACTTTTGCTTGAAGCTTTTTATTTTCTTGCAACGAAGAACTTAACTCATCAGCAACAACAGCATACTCTTTTTTCAGCGCATCATGTTCTGCAACTTGTTTTTCCCGTTCATCCTGAAGCTTTTTAATATGGCCCACGAGTAAACGGATTTTTTCTTCGAGCAAATGTAAGGTATCCATAGAGCACTCCCCTTTGTGCGGCTTGGTATACATATAAGCACACATTTAGGGTAAAAGAGCGCTGCACGCAATGTCAACAAGAAGCGTATTTTTTTAGCCGCGTGCCTTATTCACCAGTGTTTCAAAAACAGTCGGTTCAAAGATTGCAATTTGGCTTAACATTTTTCTATTGAGAAGAATACCTGCTTTTTTCAACCCGTGCATAAAGGCGCCATAACGCATATTATGCTGTTGAGCTGCTGCATTGATACGGGTTATAAAAAGTGAGCGCATATCCCGTTTTTTCAAACGACGGCTTTTGAATGCATATGCCCATGCGCGCATCAATGTTTCTTTTGCACGACGGAAAATATTCTTACGCTGACCCCAGTAACCTTCAGTTAACTTTAATAAACGTTTATGACGTTTTTTTACATTAATACCACGTTTTACGCGTGTCATTGTTGTATCCCTACTTTAAAATATATTAATAATGAATGAATTAAACGTATGGCAATAATGCAAGCATACGAAGTCTATCAGCACCGTTAGCATAGCCACCTTTACGCAAATTACGTTTACGCTTGGTAGTTTTATGGCCTAAAAGGTGACGACGGAACGCTTTAGCACGTTTAATTTTTTGTTTACCTGCACCGGTACGTTTAAAACGCTTCTTTGCAGAAGAGCGTGTTTTAACTTTATACATATAAAGCCTTAGTTATTTATTTAGTGTAAAAAATACGAGACCAAAATTGACCGAGTGGAGCATCTTTTTCTTGCACAAGGTTTTTAACGCCATGCGCTTCAAAAGATTTCTCAATGCGATCAAAGAACTCATTACCGCGAACCTCTTTATCAACGTTTTCACGACCCCGAAAAACAAGGGTTACCTTTACGCGCATTCCTTCATTGATGAACTGCACCGCTTGCCTGATTTTTGTTTCATAATCATGCTCGCCGATTTTCGGGCGTAACTTAACCTCTTTTATTTGGATTACTTTTTGCTTTTTCTTTGCTTCTGATTGTTTTTTCTTACGCTCATACAGCACTTTGCCGTAATCCATTACCTTACAAATCGGAGTATCACCAGAATCATTGAGCAATACCAGATCAAGCCCTACGGCGTCAGCAAACTGTAATGCCTCTTCACGCGTTACAACACCAACATTTTGCCCTTCATGGGTAATAAGCTGTACACGAGGGAATCGTATACGCTCATTAATAAGTTGGCCATCGTCACGCGGGCGTCGCGCATCTTGTCGTGCATCTTGCGATTGACGCATTGATTCTTTTTTTTCAACTGTCATCAGTCTAATTCTCCTGTCTCGATCGCATCAACAACCGTTGTTCTATGGTTGGTCATGCGTTCGCGGACTTGCGTTTCAATTTCTTTTAACACATCAGAATGCTGCTGAAGATAGATTCCAAGCTGTTCTCTACCTTGCGCTATGTTTTTACCTTTATAGGCAAACCATGCACCTGATTTTGTGACAATATCATGCTGTAATGCAACATCAACAATACCCAACTCATTCGATATGCCTTTACCGAAAATAATGTCTACTTCCACCCGTTTAAACGGAGGAGCAACCTTATTTTTCTTCATCGTTACCGAAACGCGGTTACCGATGTTCATATCGCCTTTTTTAATGCTGCCAATACGCTTTACCTCTATGCGAACGGATGCATAGAATTTAAGCGCCTTGCCACCAGTTGTTGTTTCTTTTTCAGCATACGGCATTGCATTAATCGTTTGACGTACCTGGTTTATAAAAATAAGTACTGTCTTTGATTTATGCACTACCGGCGTTAGTTTACGCAATGCTTGTGACATAAGACGTGCTTGCAAGCCAACATGAGCATCGCCCATTTCACCTTCAAGCTCAGCCTTTGGCACCAACGCTGCTACCGAGTCAACCACGATAATATCAACCGCACCTGAACGAATAAGCATTTCTGCAATATCGAGGGCCTGTTCACCATAATCGGGCTGAGAGATAATAAGATCATTGGTTTTGATCCCCAATGCCGAAGCATAAGAAGGATCAAGCGCATGTTCTGCGTCTATAAACGCACAAATGCCACCATTACGCTGAGATTCAGCAATAACCTGCAAAGCAAGGGTTGTTTTACCGGATGCTTCAGGCCCATAAATTTCAATGATACGACCCCGTGGCAAACCACCAACCCCGATTGCATCATCAATAATCAATGATCCAGTCGAAATTACGCTAATATTCGCTGCGTTCGTTTGACCAAGAAGCATTACAGAACCGGCACCATACTGCTTATCGATTTGAGCAAAGGTAACCTCAAGGGCCTTTTGCTTAAACGCAGTATCCTGTGTTGCTCCTGTTACCGTCGTACGCGCTGAGTCTTTTTCTTTCATATTGTATTTTCTTTATCTAAAAGCGCTAATATATCGTTTTTTTCTATTGTAGCATCTCTGTACAAAGACGCAATGTAGCCAGCAACAATCATTTGATGATCACGCTTCACAAGGCCCTCAATCAGGTCTTTACTTGCTTGATTTTCAAGCCCTTCAGAAGTGGGTTTAATCGCTTCCAATGCTGCTATTACTACATCGCCATCATGTTCAACCATAGTTACGGTGCCAACTTTTTCAAGTGCATGTAATGCGCGAGAATCCAGGCCATATTTTGTACGCAATTCATTATCAGAGCCACCCGTATAGGTCTGTTCAACCACCGAAAGCCCTTGTTTACGTGCCGATTCACGGATTCCTTCAGCTGCAATGGCATGGTTAAAGTCTAATGCTGCTTGAGAAAGAGCCTGCTGGGCCTTATAGGTAATGAAGTCAGTGCGCACCGTATCAGAAACCACGTCATAAGGCTGCACGACCGCTTCAACGACTGTATCGAGATGTACGAGGTAACATTTGTTAGCTGCTCCTACAGCAGTATAAGCACCCGCATCCAACGCAAAAAGGCTCTTTTGCGCTTCGTTTTTAGCGTCATCAAGGGTAATTTTGCTTAATACACTTGCTTTGCCCTTGCGGTCTTTAATAAATGCTTCTACATGATCAGTATCTTGTGCGCGAATAAGATCGTTCAACTCACCAACACAACGCTCTGTAAAAGAGGCCTTTTGCAGCTGCTCTTTTATTTCATCACGTACTTTTGAAAGTGGCGTAATAACGGGCGCTGCCTTGCTGACACGTTCTAAGAGAATAAAGCGATCGTTGTGCGCAATAACCGGAGAAATATCACCATCGGCTGCAAGCACAAATGCGGCGCGCTCAATAACACGATCGCCAGTACCACGAACGATTGGCTTTAAAAGCCCGCTATTTTGCGCTGCTTCATCATTAAAGGCATGCTCTTTTGCAAGAGTTTTGAATGAAGAGCTGCCCAGCGTGAGCGCATTGCGAGCCGCTTCTGCATCGGCACGATTTGCAAATGCTGCAGCACGCACTTCTACTTTTGCTTGCTCCTTGAGGTAGCGCGTCATTTTATGTTCTTCGTAATAACGCTCAATTGTATCATTATCAACGGTAATGCCATATCCCGCAGCATCAAATTCCCAGATTGAACCAGAGCGTTTTTCTGGGGTGTAGTAACGCTGTGCGCGCATATTTTCTTGCTCATAAAAGGCTTTTACTTGTTCAGCGGTAAGATCTGCCGATACCACTTTTTTATACTGCGCAAGTGGCATACGAACTAATGCAAGCTCTTTATTTGCATTATGCGTTGCAACTACATCGTGTATAGTTGCTGCCGGTATATAAGAAATCTGCTCCAGTGATTGTTGCATAAACTGCGTTGCTACGCGTTCATGAATACGTTCCTGAAGCTGATCAATAGTCATGCCACGTTGTTGCAAATAGTTTTTAAGGAGATTGTTATCAACAACACCATCTCTGTAGATAAATGCTGGCAGCAAATCACTGCACGCATCCTCCACAAATTTTTTATCACTTACTTTTTGATTAACCGTTTCTTGGCCAACCGCTATACCCTGAGCTTTATAGCCATATACCATAAGCTGTTGATTAATAAGCTGTTGCATCGTAGTTGTTTGCGGGTCTGAAATGCCCATACTTTGCAACAGATATTCTGAAAACTGACCATATTGCGCACGCAACATGCTGATGTACTGACGTACCATAGCAAGTTCTGATGCATACACACTATAGGGCACTTCTGTGCCATTGACCTTTAAGGCCCAGTCTTCAGAGCCTTTTTTCATCACAAGAGGCAAAGCGGAACCAATAATCATTGAGCCGACGGCAACCCATACTATGGTTGTCATACCGCCATCTTTGAGAGAATTTCGAAGTAATGTTATCATGCGAGATCCTTTGTATTTGGAGCATACGCTACAATTTTAATATCATGAAGATGTTCTTTTTTTATAAGAGTATCTAACAATTTTTGCAACTCCTGTTTTTGTTCATACTTACTGGTTACTACCTGATACCATGTAATGACTTTGCCACGTGATGTTTTACTGTGCCGTTCCTTCAACTCCAATGGGATCGGGCTATACTGCGCAACACGCTTTATAAAATCATTCGCCGCACCCTTAGTGCCAAAGCCTATAAGCTCTGCGCCATACCGTTTTGCTCCGTCTGGTTGAGTTGGTTCTACCGCTGAAACTTGTGTTGCATCTGGTTGTGTTGCACTTGTTTCAACCGGTTGCTCTTCTGGTGCGTTTGCCGCGGATATTGCGGGCTCTGATACAGGTGCCGAGCCAGACAATGCTGAACCAGCAAGCAGCTGATCAGCAAACGTTTCTTGCCGTATCTGCGTTACAAATTCATCGGTGGTATACTTAACACCCAAAAAATAGCCAATCATAAATGCAACAAATATAAGAAACATAGCTCCCGCAAGCATACCCGGAATGAGTCGCCTTGAGATGGCAACCACCGTTTCTCCGTGCGGTGGATTTGTGGTTCGTATCTGATCATTCATTACTGAATCCTTTTTGTAAGAGAGTCTTATAATCCAAAAGTTTTTTTATATATAACTCAAGATCATGAGAAGTCAAATCTATTTTCACAGAAAGTGCATGCGGGTTAGCACGCTGTATCTTTTGCGTAAGCATACGTCCATATGCCAACTGCCTGCGCGCATAGCGCCAGGTATTGCGTATAATAGCCTCTTTTACCTGCGGCAAATCATCTACCGAGTCACCCGCTTTGCAATAGGATATTAATTCTGGGTACCCGATCCATTTTTTTTGTAACACAAAGGCTTCCCAGGAGGTATTGAGCAATCTTCCTGTTTCAGGAATCCACCCCTGTTTAAGCATCTGCCCAACC
Source organism: uncultured bacterium (assembly GCA_963704465.1). Classification (GTDB taxonomy): domain Bacteria; phylum Babelota; class Babeliae; order Babelales; family Vermiphilaceae; genus MFD02979-c4. The sequence continues at coordinate 580,087 of OY969901.1, read as the reverse complement.
CGAGCCTGTATACGCTCTTTGAGCAGCTCCGTGGGAAGCGAAAGCTCAATCAAAAAAAGTTGAGTTATCGGACAGTAAACTGGCTGAAGCGCTGATGGAAGCTCGCCTGATTGTTGATATAATGCAAGCGCGCGCGCAATCCGATAGGTATCGCGTGGGTGTATTGCCGCCGCACGTACCGGGTCTATGGCGTGCAAGGATTCCCAACTTACCTCAGAAGGCTCTTTGAGCGGTGCTTCATTTTGATAGGTAGCAACGGGGAAAAAAAGTGAATGTATGTAAAAACCAGACCCACCCACAAAAATAGGTATTTTACCCCGCGCAGTAATTTTGGCAACCAAGCGCTCGGCCTCTTCTCGGTATCGCGCTACCGAATAGTTAATCGGCTGATCACATACATCATACATATGGTATGGCACCGATGCATGCTTCCAATCTGGTTTTGCCGTGCCAATGGTGAACGGCGTATATAATTGGGCAGCATCAGCATTAATAATTTCGCCCCCAATACGCTCTGCGAGCATATGAGCAAAATCTGATTTGCCAACGGCGGTTGGACCATAGATAATATATGCAAAAGCCATACCGAACTGTACCTTGTTTTACCTTACATATTATCCCCAGAGCGCACTGCCCTGGGGTTTACCTATTTAGTGTAGTACGGTGAATAAGGAAGTACAGCTTTTCTCATAGAAAGCAATGCAACATCCTCCTGAATACCACGCACTTCTGCTATCTCTTCTGCAAGCAGCAGTTCGGTTTGTTTTAAAAGTTCTTTTTCACCAAAAGAAAGATCTTTTTGCGTGCTCAGATGCATAAGATAGCGGTAGATAGCACTGATTTTAGTGATATCACCGGTTTGCAACTTTTCTTTATACTCTTTGTTGCGTTTATTCCAGTTGATGATTAACGTTTCGGGTATCATCGGTGGCTGCGGTTCTGATAAGAAACTAAAGACCGAATCTATGTGGGCACCGCTGCTGAGTGGCCGCAATCCAATGGTCGTTGCCGTATCAACGGGCACAAGGATAGTCATATCTTGATGTAAAAAGACAAGTTCATAAAAATAGGTCGGGGCGCCCGCAATAGTTTTTTTAACAATGCGATTCACTTGGGCAACACCATGACCCGGATATACAACTTTTTCATTTAGCGCGTACATGAAAATTCCTTTCACCAAGACACGCTCTTATATCGCTGAAAAGCAGATATACCTATCTATTAGTGTACCAGCATCCTAATTTTTTATAAGACCCACCCACAATGATATAAATCATTGCACGCGAAAAATTGCTTTTTATGTTAAAAATGCGAAAATGATTCCTAATTACACCGCGAAGCCTACAATGAATAGGAAAAGCTAATAACTTTAGTCCGAGCAAGTTTTATTGTTTATCACTGCACATCATTTCTATGTGAAAATTTTAACACGCATATACTTAAGCACTGTCAAAAGATTTTGAAACAAAACGGGCCTTGGATCGTCGAACGCATTTGACGATCCAAGGCCTGACTATGCCGCACTAAATAAACCTGCACGTAAATTGATCATGTGTGAAACAGAATGCGCAACTAAATATGGTTTATATTTCAATGTGAGAATGGCGCGCATGAGATTTTTTTACACGAATACATTTGCCCATGGTTACACAAACGGATAGCTAATCGATCATTGGGTTGATGCTCAGTGAGGGGTCAGCGTAATGGAACTTTATATTTGTTTTGTAATTTGCCCCATCCAAATACACTGTTATGATTTGTTAGCGTTGCAAAAATGCCACAATGTTACATGTTTTAATTTTCGCTTGGCGTGGTACACTGTTGCCTTATTTTGCTCAAGAATGAAAAAATCAGGGTTTTTACGTATGAACTCATAGCCTTACCGTTTTGGTAGGAGCTTCATTGCTTCTTTGAAGTTCAATTTTTCTGCCAAGTAATAGGGCGTGAGCTCTTCGACATTTTTCCGATCAAGGCCAAGCTGTTCGGGTTTATAGGTAGTCATGAGATATTCAATATACGGTAAGTCGTGCAGCCTAATTGCATGGTGCATAATATTTTCGCGGCGATCATTATGTTCGGTGAATGATGCTTTATACTGCAGCAACATTTCGGTAAACTTTTTCTGCATCATGATATCCCCAAGCCAGGCAACTTGATGGAGCGGGGTATTGCCCCGGTAATCTTTTACCTCCACATTGGCTCCCGCTTTTAAAAGCATCTCCGCGATTTCCGAATACTGCCGCATAATAGCCATGTGGAGCGAGGTACGCTTGTATACATCTTCTGACACTTTATTTATATTCTTGAGTTCTTTTTTTACCAGGTCTGCATCATTGGTCAACGCACCAATCATAAGATTATTCAAACCACGTTTCTCAAGGTTTTTGCGCCATGCACCTTTGGTTTCATCATACTTATCAAACACATCGGCAATATCGCGAAACCCAATATCATAGGTCCAGTCGCGCGCCTGCTTGCGATCTTCTTTGGGGAAAAGCCCGCCCCAGTTTTGCAGTAGATCGATGATACCCGTGCGGTCAAAGTTCCCCGCCATCATTTCAAGGAGATTGTAACTAACTTTGGGAGTCTTGCCATAATTGAGCCGCGTTACTTTTTTATTACTGTCATACGCATTAAGGCTTAGCGAAAGCCCACCCTCCTGTTTATAGGTACGCACATTCAGATCGGCACCATGCAAAAAGAGCATGTGGATAAGTTCATTACGATTATTAAGACGAGCGACCGCTGGAACTTGATGGATAGGTGCAAGGCCAACATTATCAGTCACACGCGCGCGCGCGCCATACTTTAACAGTTCCCGGACCACATCCATGGAATTGGTATCGTCGCCATTGCGGCATGCAAATTCGATTGCCGTCGTATTATCAAAAGAGCGCACATTGGGATCGGCATCGTCTTTCAAAAGTTTCTTTAACGTAGTCAGTTCACCTTTAAATGCAGCTTCAACGACAGGCGGATATGTTTGATTGTAAGATTTGGGAATAGGTACAATAGGATCTTTCAGTTCGCTGCGCCCAAAACGGCTAAAGACAAGCACTACGCAACAAACCACAAAAAATACTCGCGCAACCATGCACAAGAGAATGATACGTCCTGCGCTCATAACCCCCCAACCCTTTTTATTTCCCTATTTTGAGGATAGCAGAGAGAAAGGTATGAGCACAAGACTTGTTGTTATCTATACACGTTCAAATTTTAAATGGCTTTGTTCTAATAACGCCACGCCTTCTTTGGCATATGCTTCGTTATAACCCGCTATGTCAGATTTTTTATAGAATGCATGCACAACGTTTTGATAATTTTTTGCATCATCCTGGTCATCCCAGCAATAGCCGATATGAGAACACTCTTCAAGCACTAAGCAATAGACGTGCTCGTGACCACTGTTTGCCAATTTTTGCGCAAGACCAACGGTGCACGATGCGGGAACTACTTTGTCTTTTTTTGAGGTTATAAAGAGCACGGGAGTTTGCTTGGGGAAGTTATCAACACATGCAAGCGCAGAGATACCTTTAGGATCATGCGCGCAGAAATAGTTGGCGCACTGTTCATAGAGCCAATGGGCCGCAAAGCCCTTTGATACTTGAATGACTTCGGATATTGCGCTCGGACATCCTTCAAGGACTACCGCCTTTACCCCTTTATACTGTTCGGTTGCATAGGCATTGAACGTAGTCAATGCACCACGAGAAACACCGTATAATATGATTCCTGCATCAGGATGCGTCGCATGCGCTGATTCAAAGCGCTTTTTATGTTCTGCAAGATCTTTTGTTTGGCCAAGATTTATATCCCAAACACGCACCGCATAAGAACCGAGTGACTGTGTAGATGTTCTTATGGCATCGCTGAGGGGCTCAAACTGAGTGCCATTATAGCGATGAGACAGCGTCGTAAGCCCAAGCCAAAGAGATGTATACGGCCTCAACAGATAGTGCCAGCGAGGAACGGTGGTATCCAACAATTCAATCTCTTCTATCTCAGGATGCACCGTTAAATTAAGAATACATTCAAGCGCATATTTATTGGTTACCTTTTCATTGGTATACGGGCATTCAAAACCCTTTTTGCCCACCAAACGAGCCGCTTGTGCCTGTGTATTATTCATACCCTGATAAAATACGGTCACTACCGATTCTGATCCAGTAAGAGGGATAATACATGAAAGAAAAAGAATCAAATAATATGGATATATCATAGCATGCCTTTTATTAAGAACTATACACCATGTAGCATATCATAAATGCCAAATATTTCAATTTGTGCAAATAAATGCATCAGTGCTCTGCTAAACTATTGCATTTTAGGGGCAAGTTCATAGACTATAGCAAGATCTATTCAGTACAAGGAAGCGTGTATGAAGTTTCTCTTAATCGTTATGCTTTTTCTCGCACCATCTATTTTTGCTATGGATCGCGATGAAATCGAGTTGCCTATGAAAGTACTATACGAGCCTATCTCCAATCTTACGTACCCACCAGAAGCTATAGCACATATCCTACAGCAGCTTCCTTTTAAAGACCAGCAAGCACTAACGAGCACCTGCACATTCCTGAGAAATTTTACAACGCACACAAAAATTCTGCACCCAATCGTTACACTAAAAGCCAAAGATCCCATAATTACTGATTTTCACCTTTCTATCGGTATGGTGGCCGGATTTTCTACCATGTGTGGCATTGGTATTTTAGGGCATGAAAAGGTTGTTGCTTGGTTTTTAGGAATCAGCAGCCTTGCAGCTTCAGCAATTTCTGCTTACACGCTTGTTAAAGCAGAGAAAAATCTGAAAATGCAGCTTGCCAATGCACAGCGCGGCATACTACCCGAAGAAGATGACGAAAAAGTTGCAAGCCTTTTACATGCAACTCAAGTCTACAAAAACATCGCACAACGAATGGCTTCGCAATACATAACCACAGATGCACTGCATATCGACTATTACGATACAAAGCAAATCAAACCGCTTCTTGAGGTAGCACGCACGCACACAATACCCACCATCTCATTGACTCTTCACGCAAGCGCTAAAAAGCCATTCCTACTCTCTTCACTACTCCGCGACAATGATCATCTCACTAATCTTTCTATAGAACTTAATGGATCATATGCAGATGCTTCTTGTATCATACAACCCAATGATTTCACAACAACCATCAAAAACGGTGCCCACCTTACGCACCTAACACTCGCATATCTGGATCTAACCCATTCAATGCTCAATGCTATCTTTAAAAATAGATCACTCCAAAATATAACACTCAATGGCTGCGCCACCAAAAGATCTCAGTACGATTTTCAAGTGCTTACCAAAAACAAAACACTTTCTTCACTTTCAATGAGTTATTTCACTAATCACGATACTGGTATTGATCGTGATACAATCATACACATATGCAATAGCAGCAATCTTTCATCACTCAAAATCAAAAGTCCCGTTTTAACCGACGATGCGATCATAGACATTTATGCAACACCACGAAGACCCGCAAAATTGTACGTATCAAACTTTTAATGTATACATAACTCGCTACAACCAAAAGAGTCGAGCATATACTCACGGGGCCCCCTGCGTTCCCCTTTTGGTGGTTGTGATTTTCTCTAAGAATATAAGAGCGATAAGATATGAGGATGATACGCGCGCGTGTATGCGGGGGCGTATGGTGACTATCGCGTACGGATGGCGTGATCAGTGGGTATGATATATGTGTATACGTGTAGGTGGTTAGGTGTATTCATTATATCTATCTATAACACCTCTTACTTGTTTATATTCTCCTATTATCTATGTATGTATCCCTATATCTATTTATACTTTCCTAATAAGAAGTTAATATCTTAATCTTTCTATATATCTTAATATCCCTTATCTCCTTTCTTATCTCCTCATCTCCCCTTCTCTCCATCTCCTTAACCCCCCTTCTTGAACCACGGAGGCGACCCCTTGAAACCGCCGTCTCGAACCTCGGAGCGTCGGTGAAAGGGGGAGACGGAGTGATGAACGCTCGCGCCGCCAAGCTTCTTTTCCAAACTATCGTAACACGGGGAAAAGCCACATCCTGCGCCCCACCCAAGGTGTGTTATGCGACGCGATAAATAACACGATCGATGCGTGCTTTTGGGGCTACGTGCGCGCATTAAAAAGATGTGAGTGCGCTTCGCTAAGATTTTCTTCAATGATTATTGACACATTGGCCGATATGGCCTATAATCAGGGGTAGATATTGATAGTAAAAAATGTATCAAAAAGGAACACTGATGGCTAAAAAAATAATCGGTATCGACTTAGGTACCACGAACTCAGTTGTCACCGTTATGGAAGGCGCAACGGCAAAAGTTATCCCTAACAAAGAGGGTAACAACACCACCCCTTCTATCGTGGCTTTCACGAAAGATGGCAAACGCCTTGTGGGCTTAACTGCAAAGCGTCAGGCAATCACTAACCCAGAAAACACAATTTTCTCCGCAAAACGTTTCATCGGTATGCGTTATGATGAAGTAACCAATGAAGCGTCAAAAATGCCATACAAAGTTGCAAAACGCGCAAATGGCGACGCTGCTATCGTGGCACAGGATAAAGAATACACGCCGGCAGAAATCGCAGCAGCGGTATTAAGTCATCTTAAACAAGTTGCTGAAGACTATCTTGGTGAAAAAGTAACCGAAGCGGTTATTACCGTTCCCGCATACTTTAACGATGCACAACGCCAAGCAACCAAAGATGCCGGCAAAATTGCAGGTCTGGACGTAAAACGTATTATCAACGAACCAACCGCCGCAGCATTAGCATATGGCGCCGATAAAAAAAGAAATGAAAAAATCGCTGTATTCGATTTTGGTGGCGGTACATTCGACGTATCAGTCCTTGATGTGAGCGATGGCGTTATCGAAGTAAAATCAACCAATGGTGATACACATCTTGGTGGTGATGATATCGATAATATCTTGATGGATTACATCATGGCTGAGTTCAAAAAAGAACATGGTCTTGATGTATCAAAAGATAAAGCAGCACTCCAACGTATTAAAGAAGCTGCTGAAAAAGCGAAAAAAGAGCTTTCCGGCCTTGCAGAAACAGAAATCAACTTACCATACCTAACAGCAGATGCATCGGGCCCTAAGCATTTAGTTATGCCTATTACCCGTGCAAAACTTGAAAGCCTCTGTAGCGATATCTTCAGACGTTTGATGGAGCCATGCAAAAAAGCTTTAGCTGATGCAGGCATGAAAACAAGCGAAATTGATGAAGTAATCTTGGTTGGTGGTTCAACACGTATTCCAAAAGTGCAAGAACTGGTAAAAGAGTTCTTCGGCAAAGAGCCAAACCGTTCCGTGAACCCTGATGAAGTGGTAGCGGTTGGTGCGGGTATTCAAGGTGGCGTACTTGCGGGCGACGTTACAGACGTTCTCTTGCTTGACGTAACACCACTTACCCTTGGTATCGAAACCATGGGCGGTATTGCAACGCCATTGATTGAACGTAACACCACGATTCCAACGAAAAAATCGCAAGTGTTCTCAACAGCCGAAGACAATCAAACAGCCGTAGACATTCGTGTAGTGCAAGGTGAACGCAAGTTTGCAAAAGATAACAACTTGCTTGGCCAATTCAGGCTTGATGGCATACCTGCCGCACCACGTGGCGTTCCACAGGTTGAAGTAACGTTCGATATCGATGCAAACGGTATTGTGCACGTATCTGCAAAAGATAAAGCTACCAATAAAGAACAACGCATTACCCTCAGCAACAATAGCGGCCTTTCAAAAGATGAAATAAGCCGCATGGTGAACGAAGCGGCATCACACGAAGCCGAAGATAAAAAAGCGGTGGAAATGGTAGAATCACGCAATAAACTTGATAGCATGATTCTGCAGATTGAAAAAACGATCCGCGAAAATAAAGAAAAGATCGAAGCAGCAGATCTGCAAACGGTAGAAGCGGCGCTTGAAAAAGCACGTGGCGTTCTTAAAGATACCACGCAAGAAAAAGCTGCCCTTGATACCGCGTATGATGAACTAATGCGTGCATCACATGGCATGGCAGAAAAGCTGTATGCGCAAAAACAATCAGCCTCCTCCGCTGAAGCTTCCGACTTCGCTAAAGATGCGTCGGAAAAGCAGCAAGAAGAGCCGATAGACGCTGAAATTAATCAGTAAAAACTAAGGGCGAGACCTAAAAAAATCTCGCCCTTTTTTCTTATTTACAGTTACAGTTTGGACGGCCACATGGACATGAACACATGCCACCTTTGCCTTGTAACTGCATTACTATTTTATATACGCCTAAAAGACCCGCAATACCTGCGATGTAATGAATCGGATTGACTAGCCAGTTCAATGATGTTTCAAAAAGTTCCGTCTGGAACATATTGTAGCCGAATGGCATAAGACCCATGTTAATCAATGCAACGATGGCCACAAGCCAAATCGCTTTTGAAACGTAACAAATGATTTCGGTCATGGTAACTCCTTAATAAAAAAAAAGACTTTTTACAGAACGTATAGCTATACTCATACTTAGGTTCCGCCACCCTACCATAGAGGTAGGGTCCAAAAAAAGGTTTCTCATCCACGATTTGAATTTATCCCCTTTTTCACGCACACTAGTAAGTAAAACAACTTTTTAACACTGAGATTTTATATATGAGCATACAAGCAGGACTCGTTGGACTTCCAAACGTAGGCAAATCTACCCTCTTTAACGCACTGACCAAATCGCAGGTACCGGCAGAAAACTACCCTTTCTGCACGATTGATCCGCATATGGCAATCACCGCGGTGCCCGATAAACGGCTACACGTACTCAAAGAGCTCTATAAATCAGAAAAGATTATCCCCGCGAGCGTACACTTTGTGGATATCGCAGGCTTGGTAAAAGGGGCTGCTTCTGGCGAAGGGCTTGGTAACCAATTTTTAAGCCATATCAGAGAGGTTAACCTTATCCTCCACGTGGTACGCTGCTTTGAAGATCCAAACATAACCCACAGTGGCGATACGATCGATCCAATAGCCGATTATGAGATTATCATCAGCGAACTCTTGCTAAAAGATCTTGAATCGGTAGACAAACGCATCCCACGCCTTGAAAAGCCGCTCAAATATGGCACACCGCAAGAAAAAAAAGCGGCAGAGCAAGAGCTCGCATTGCTGCAAGAAGTACGTAAGGCTATCGACGTTGCTGATGCGGAAAAGGTGCGCACTATTATTGCACAGGCATCAACAGAAACGATCCCCCTGCTAACCGCTAAAAACTTCCTCATTCTTGCAAACTTGGCAGAAGGTGAAATTGGTAACGAAGAATATAAAAACAATAAGCATTACCAAACACTGGTTACAACCTTTGGCACCGATCGCGTGATCCCCGTATCGGCACGGCTTGAATACGAGCTTTCACAACTGAGCGATGATGAACGTGAAGAGATGATGAGCATGCTTGGCCTTGCAGAATCAGGCCTTGAACTAATCATTCAAAAGACGTATAAAGAACTCGGCTTGATCACCTTCTTTACCTGTGGCCCACGCGAAATTCATGCATGGCCCATTAAAAAGAACACTCCCGCAACCGCAGCAGCTGGCGAAATTCATTCAGACTTGCAAAAAGGATTCATCTGCGCCGAGACCTTCTCATACAAAGATCTTGTTGACCTGAAAAGCGAAGCACAGATTAAAGAAACCGGCCGCATGCGCCGTGAAGGTAAGGATTATATCGTACAAGATGGGGATATCATTCACGTACGCTTTAACGTATAACATTCGTTAGAAAATCAATGTGGCCATAAGAGCAAATACTCTTGTGGCTTTTTTCATGAATTCAAGAACACTCATTTCATAGCCATAACCAAAGCATTGCCCCCCTCTGCAAACAGGCTTTTAGGGAATATGTTGCCATGCTCAAGAAGATCATTGACCTAGGCATGTAAAAACTATCAAAATCATTATTCAGAGCTATCATAACCCATGGTAGCTCTGCCCAAAACGCCCCCTAAGCTCCTGATTGCGATTATTACAGGTTGTGGTATTATATTTTATATATAATGTTTTTAATATGGGGGTCCTATGAATACTAGAAACTTGCTTTGTATCGGTGTTTTATTAGCTTCAAACCTTTCTATAAATGCTCAAGATTCAGCAATATCTGATACGAAATCCAAATGCGCGCCAGTAATTGAGGGGGAAGCTGCTTTTTACCAGGCAGCTCTTGCGCTTGTATGTATGGGGTTAAGCAAAGGTACTGTATTGAGTACAATACCGGACACGGATACAGATATCACGAGGGAGCTTGGAGAAGATATTATACAGCAAAATAATATTGATCTTCAACGTGTAGCCGAGCATCTCATTGCACGGCCTCATTGTGGATTTGCGAAAGCAAAAGTAGAAGATCCGAAACGTTTTGATCGTTGCGTCCGTTATCATGCAGTAAAAGACTTTTTAGATATCGAGCTCTATCGCCATATCTATACCATAACCTTTGAAAAAGTCATACATTACGACTCGAATTCAGAAGAGATCCTGCTTTTTAAAAATATACTTACACCTCGTGAATTTGCCGAAACGCGCCATTGGATACAAGCAGAGGGCAATACAGCAGACCTTTACTCCTTTTCAGTTTCAAGTCCAAAAAAAGCGCTTGTTTTGATTAAAGACAAAGTATATGAGATTGTAAATCAGGCTTCTTTTGACGAAGCTTTTCTCTGGTTAATGTTTTATGGGTTCCGCTTCCAAGATGAGTACACTAAGCTTAAAGTAGCTGGTTTTGAAAAGGCCACATCACCAGTAGATTTTTCTTCAAAAGAAGATATGTTATCGCTCAATCAACAACTTCGCACCATAATTGAACAACAAGAATTACCGGAACGCAGAGCGCTTACACGCTTTTTACGTAGCTATGAAGAGATCATCAATGCGCACACTAATAGGCTGCAGTTGTTTGAGGCATTGTAAATAATGTTTAAGGAAACATATGAAATTCTTATCAAAACGACTGCTCACAACATTAGCATTGATGGTATTGTGTTCATCAGCTACCCCAACCAAAGCAGATGATAACAATGCCAATACCCTGCTCATAGGCTCTGCAATCGCTGCAGGTATTATTGGCATATGTGGCCTTATCTACGGCATCATGCAATCATACAAAAAATCACCCGAACAAATTGCAAAAGATGCACAAGAAGCGCTTGATACCGCGCACATGTATGGGCAATGTTTTCATGCCGAATATATGGGTACGTTTCAACAAGCCTGCTATGAAGAGCCAACGCTCAATGAAATAGAGCGTAACTTTCTTGAAGCAGTAATACGCCACGCGCAAGATCCAAATGTTCACATTGATGTTGAACAACATATTGATGCAGTGCATAGCTCTCTAATTTCGCTTGAGAAAACATTGAAAGAAGTCGAAGAGTTGGTGGACGATCTGCTACTTGACGATGATACCTATCTGCCCATCTATGATCACCTGGTAACCATAATGCTGAAAAGCGAGGCGGAACTGGCATATCTCAAAGACTACTACCAGCGCTTTACAGAGCACCGGGCCTATTTTAGACTTGCTGCATGCGAGGCAAAATTACTTGAGAAATATAAAGACGCTATTGTAGGTACTAATTTAGATTCAATAGTTTGGGAGCCGTTTGTAGTATCAATATATGACCCTGAAAAAGTGGTTACTAAAGAAACACAATTATTACATATCGCAAAAATGCATAACACACACAGCAATTATCCTTTGGTTCAGTATTATCTACAATTATGCAACGACATTGCAACGTTAGATTATTGCATACGTTCACTTACCCATCAATACTCGAAAATTCACGCAGCAAAAAAATTATGGCATCAATTTTCAATTATTCGCGACATCATCGCCGATGATCATGTATTTAAAGAAGAGTACAAACGTAAAAACGAAGATGATGCACAACGCGTTTTGTTAGAACTCACGCGACGTAAAGTTGAAGCCCAAGAGCAGATGGCGCGAGCGGCAACACAACAAGCAATGGCAGCTCAGCAAAAGGCATTTGCGGCACAGCAGCAACTGTACACAAAGCAATCTACGACAACAGGCCAAAATGGTAGCAATAATGCTGATGATGCACAAATCACTATTGGCAGCGGCAATAATACACGCACCGTATCGGTAGCATGGTATGAACAAAACAAGCCAGGCGCCGTGGATTCATATATTGAGTAATGCTCACAAATCAATCAAAGAACACAGGGAACACTATGAAATCAAAATTTCTACTCTTATCTCTTTGTAGCCTATCGGTATTATTGCCAGTGTATGCACAAAACGAAGCTCACACTGAACAACAAGCTACACAAGCACAATCTTTTGATAATCTTACCTTTGATGATGCAATATACCTGGTCAGCTACATGAGATTTAATATCTTAGATGGTCATTACAAAGAAGAATGGTCTCTTATCTGGGATCTTCTGCACGAAGAACAAGCTGCTATTATCAAATCTTCAGAACCGAATCTTTCTTTGGTTGCTGAATATTATAAAGAACGTGAATACTGCCATCCTGCTCGACTTGACGAATCTATACGCTATCATGCAGCGCGAGATATGTTTAATATAGCGCTATACCGTTTTATCTATAAAACTGCTTTCATGCAAGCCTACCAACGTGATCCAAATGCCGAAGAGGTGCTTTTATTTAAAAATATACTCACCCAGAATGAATACGATAAAGCGCACCATTGGATACGCATTAACCGCAGCAAAAAAGATCTTATATACTTACCGTGTTCAATACGGGAAAAAGTTATAACTTTTGTAAAGCAACTTACATTCGATGAACTCATGACATGCCTCATATGGCAAAGTGTATGCATACAAGAAAAGTATAATCGCGATATTTTTAGCAATGGCGCTCCCTCAGAAACAGATATATTCACGCTCAACCAAAAAGTACGTTCTATTTTTGAACAACAAGAACAACCTGAACGCCGAGCACTTATGCGCTTTTTATATAGTGACCAAGAACTCAAAAATATGTACACCAACGGGATGAAATTTTCTGTTGAGTAGATAAAAATAGGATGATTATGAAAAAAATACTTGCCATAATCACGCTCTGCATAGCAGCAGGCAATGTAATGCCAGCCTGTGCAGAAGAGCAGAACGCGCCTGCTGAAAAACAATCGCTGACCGAAGAAGAAGCGCGCAATCTCACAATCGCTGCTGAAGCTATCGGGCATGGCCTTGTCAGTGGGTTGGCATATGGTATTTGCATAGATCCCACATCATATAGCGGATACAATCATATACCTGCTCATGCACTAAGCAGCGCACCATTGTATACCTACTTATACAGCAAATACAAAAAAGGTGCCGTTGATCAAAAATGGCTCATTATCGCATTAAGCTTTTCTCTCGGCAGCATAACCGGCGCTGTAAGCGGTGTTGCCGTACGCGCAGTAGTGCAAATTTTGCTGAAAGCTATTGCTGATGGCTCCGTAGAGCTGTGTAAAAGTGGCTGGCGAAAGATATCATAAAGAATATTGCGCAGGTACGTTAAAATATGCCATTGTGTTCATGATGCTGATATTGAAAGGCATTATGAACACGTATCGCATTCTCTTTAGTCTAACTATCGGTATTTTCAATCTATCACTTACTGCTTCATGGGCAGAAGAAGTGCTCAGCAGACTCTCACGAGTTGAAAAGATTGGTCAACTGATTGCAGCGCGCATCGAATCAACCTACACGCAGGCAGAACTCGAACAGCTTATAAACCATTACAAGGTTGGTGCACTCATTCCTCTTCAATACTGGACCCTCGAAGAACACGATAGATACACCTCGCTAAACGATACGCACCCAGATATTCCCCTTCTTATTATAGAAGATGCTGAATGGGGTATTAACATGCATCTACCCGAAATGCCCGCATTCCCCAAAGCAATGACGCTCACTGCAACTCATGATACGGATTTAATCTATGCCGTTGGCTCTGCCATTGGCATGCAATGTGCCGCGCTTGGCATACATATAAACCTTGCCCCGGTGGTTGACGTTAATAGCGATGCCGCAAATCCCGTTATTGGTATGCGTGCATTTGGCGATAACACTGAACCGGTTACCCGATATGCCGGAGCGTACACACAAGGATTATTAGATGCCGGCATAGTGCCCTGCTTAAAACATTTTCCCGGCCACGGCCACACCCATACCGATCCGCACCTGACCCTTCCTATCATGATGGCACCCGTTGATGAAGCGGGAAAGCAAGAACTGTTCTGCCCATTTTTTGATCTTATCAACGCACTCCCCTGCTCCGTGCTGGTGGGCCACATTGCATACCCCTCACTAGAGCCAGACAACGCTGCAAGGCCCGCAATCACCTCCCATCATTTGGTCTCTAAACTTTTGGCACCACGGATGCAGCCACAAAGCTTAATCATCTCCGATGCGCTCAACATGGGAGCACTTGAAGCCTATAATGATCCCGGTGAGATTGCACTCCAAGCACTGAAAGCTGGCATTGATATATTACTCTGCCCACCTGATACTGATGCAGTAATCAATCGCATTACCCAAGCCCTTGAATCGGGCGAATATAGTGACGCAGAACTTGATAAGCATGTGCTTAAAATTTTGCAGGTTAAAGAATCGCTTGGCTTGCATGGGCACAATAAACCGGCCTTACCACCATTAGAACAATATGAAGATCTGATTCAAGATGCCTATGATGCAGCAGCAACCCGATGGAATGGATTTGAGCCAAGGCACACGCAACTGCTTGAACCTGTCACCCTTGGCGCCCCTGTTACAATGCACGCACCATTCTATAATCCAAGTCAGCACTATACAAAACCTCTACTCATTCATCTATATCCTGGCAGTTATAAAACCCATAGGCTGACCGTTGAACAAAAAGATACGCTCACACAAATCGCCACGCACTATCCTGGAAGCATCGTACTTCTTTTCGGCTCACCCTACTGCTTAATGGATATCCCCAATGCCTTGCCAACACTCGTATTGTATGAAGATACTCCGTATACCCACATTACGGCACAAAAAGTCATGCGCGGAACACTGATGCTACAGGGCGCCTTACCCATCACGCTATAGGAACACACAAAATATCTTCGGCGCTTACCAGCTGCCAGCTATAGCCAAGAATGCGTAGCAGTGCATCAAGATCATCTTTAGATACCCCACATTGGCGCATATTCGTTTCGTTATATTCCATGAGAATAATGGGATGGTCACGCTCAATAAGCTTTTGCGCACCTCGGAGAATATAATATTCTGAACCTTCCGTATCAAGCTTCATAAAGTGAACCCTTTTAATGTCGTGCGCTTTCACAAAATCATCCAACCGTATAACCGGCACGGTACGCCCAGCTTCTGGATTAAATCGCAAAGGATTGGAACCTATGGTTGAAAGACCCCAATTTTCCTGATTCGGCATGCTCAACAGCGCCGTTCCATTAAAATGAGCAACGGCAACCTGGTTGATAATCACATTCTCGATGCCATTTAGCATACAGTTTTGCTTGAGCTGCTCGGCAGCCTCAGCAATCGGTTCAAAGGCATACCAGCTTGAGAGCGAGAAGTATCGCGCCAACAATGAAAACGCCCCCGTTTGGGCACCGAGATCGAATACCACAAAAGGCTCATTCTGCGGTAGTAACTCATAAAATTTCTGTATCAGATGCTGCTCCCATACCCCCACGCCACGGGTCCACGTATGGCCTATCATTTCAGAAGCTGGATCAATGAATACCGGCCCTTGGCCCTGTACAATAGTATAGGCTGCAGGATTCGAGCCATACGCACACCAAGCTGAAAAAAGCGTCACAACCATCGTTAAAACAATCGTATTCATTATACGTTCCTTTTTTATAGGTCATCTATTGTAAGGGCAGCATACTACAAATCACCCACTTTAGGAGAGACTCCAGCCTAAGCTCTTATTTTCTATAGGTCATAATCGATAAAGCTGGTATACTGATGCTTGAAGGTTATGTATGCAAGCATATTCTGGAATAGGTATGAAAGTACGTAGAAAAAAAGCTTTTTATTCGATATCTGCGGTGGCCAAGATGTTTTCTGTCCATCAGCAGACGATCCGTTTATATGAAAAACAGGGGCTCTTGACTCCCAAGCGCTCTACGGGGAACACGCGCCTTTTTGCAGAAGAAGATGTGGATAGGCTCGAAGAGATTATATACCTTACGCACCAACTGAAGATTAATATTGCGGGGGTTGAGATGATCCTGAAGCTCAAAAAACAGATCGGAAAAATGCAAAGAAACATGAATGATATGTTTGAAGCAACCCAAAAAGAGCTTGAAATGGAATCTGATGTTTCCAAAAACATTGCCCGCGCAAGCGCTTTAAAGTTGATACAAATGAAGCAACAAAACGCCGAACTTAACGAAGAAAACAGTGCTGCAAGCGATGAAAATCAGCCCATCGACCTTGATAAATGGGAAGTCGAATATGAAGAGGAAGAGTGAAACAGTTTCCATTTAACCCCATTTCGTGCCACACTACGAATGGTATGGTATTCATTCATATGCGGAGGGGGTTGCATGTTCGACAATAACGAAAACTTCAACGGGGGAATTCAGTTCAGTATGTCTCATGAATTAATAGCCTTTTTACGCTGGCTTACCGAAAATCATCCAAAAGAATTGCAAGAGCTTGCCAAGAAGGCCCTTAATTCCGGTGTGATGGCAGAAATGCAAGCGGGCGTTGATGCGATGGATGATGAAGAAACACACGCAACCATCATAGATTTTTTTACCACGCTGGAGGTCTCTTTGCATGAAGCGTTTGAAGAGTTTGCGCAAAGCAAGGCTCAGCAAACACACCTGCAACAGACACTTGATCAGATTGACGGCTCACTGTGTGACGCAAACACCGTTCAATCGAGTCTTGAAGTAGCCACCACAAACACGGCGCTCAATCCAGAAAAATCAGCCAAAGAGCAGTTGTTTAGCGAACTGCTTAAACAATGGCATCCTAACAACTCACAATTGATGAACTAAAACAAAGGCGTAAGCACACCGCTTACGCCTTTTTATATCCCACGATTCCATTGATTTCAGCACGGATAATCCATTATTCTAAGAACAAATGGAGAATCTATCATGAAATTGAAAACACTCTTTTTTTACGCCATAGCCACCGCAAATCATGCATGTATGTATGGCACCTATAACGATACCAATCCACTCTTATATCTCGATTTTGAGCCCGAATACCCTTCCTATGTTGCACGAAACAAATATGGTCTCTGTCTACGTGCCCGTAAAGCTCTAGAGCCCAACACCATTGTGGGGACCGCTCACATGGTCAGCAGCCCGGCGCCCTATATTCATGATCATCCCAATATTACCTATCGCCACGTGAGCATTATTGGATTCAAAAGCAAGCAACCAGTGTATGGACGCGTGATAGGCAAATATGCATTCTGCAACCACTCCTGTGAGCCCAATTGCATCGTCACCAAAGAGTTTTTGATAAAAACCCAAAAGCCACTCCAGCGCCATGAAGAAATCACCCTTGCCTATGATGCCTATATCCCCTACCTGCCGTGGCAACAACAATGGAGCTTTGATTGCTATTGCAGCACCCCCCGCTGCCGAAAAAAAATTAATGAATATCGCGGGGACATTATTCACCCGGCAAGCTATAACAAACACTAATCTCCTCTTGATTTGATGTCTACTTGTCTTTTATCTTGCCAATATTCTATTATGAAAATAAAAAAAGAAGAAACTATGTTATACCTACTATTATTTTTTATAAGCATTTTTTTGAATCCAGCACTACGCGCCGATATTGCACCAGCGCAATTTGATACGATAATAGCTTTTATCAATAAAACGGACCTCGCTTCTGCTACCGGGGAAGATTATAAACAGTTCATGCATTACGCAGAACAGATTGTTGATAATGGGTCAATTGATCAACGTAGAAATTTGACCACAATTTTGGATAACAATCAAAAAACGATAAAAAAAGATGTTAATAGCGAGTTAAATACTGCAGCAGAAATTCTCAACAGTGACATCGTTACTCCTGATGTTTGGCAGCACAATGTTATGGGAACATTCTTAAGTATAGATGCCAATGGCACGCCAGAAGAAAAAGCAAAGCTGAACGATTTTATTGGCTCACACAAAGAACTGATTATCCAGCATTGCAAAAAACTTATTAATAGCCTCCAACTCAATCTTGACGTAAAGGATATGCTAAAATTCATCGCGGTCAATACGCTTCTTGGCGTTTTGCCAGGGATGGTACTCAAGGGTTTGAGTGCCACCATAGGCAATATCCCCATAGATCTGGCTACTACACAACTGACTGATCTGAGCATTCTCTGTGCACTTGATAGCATTATTCGTTACGGACTCCAAAGCCAACCAGAACTCACCCAAGCAACCGTAGCAGCAGGGTTTAGCACCGCGATACAAAACTTTATTAACTTTTCAGGCATTGCGCCAACTGATCTAAATATTTTAGGAGCCACAATCACCACCCCACAGCTTGCATCAATTCAAGCGGCAACTATTGTATTGGTAAAAAACAACCTGAATATGAACGCCATACAAAACATAGTCACTAACCTTGATTGGAAAGATATCGTACTCGGCGAACAACAAATGGTTACCATAGAACCTGAAAAAACAAAATCATTGATTGGTTATATACAAAATTCTATCAACGTAAGCATCAACAAGCCTGTCATAAAAACCGCTGTTAAAAATGCTCTTTCATATGCAGTAGAAGGTGCACTGCTTGCGGCAGCATTAAATGTTGTTGGACTCGGTGCGTATGGGAGCACCACCGAAGCCGCACTTGTTGCAGGCATGACGCGTGGCGCGCTTGAAAGCCTTATTCAACATGTGTCAGATAGACGTAGTGGCCGAGCGGGCATTTTAGAACGGGTAGAAAATGGTATTATAGCATCAACGATACAAGGATTTTTAACGGGTGGCCCAAGCGCCGCAATGACCGATATGATACCCCTGGTAACACAACCGGTGCTTGCTGTCATCACTCAGCGTGTTGTGGAAAAAGCGGGCGGTTTTAAAACCTTTGTAACCAATTTGTTTCAATAAAAAAGATAACATATCTACTTCTATGCTCATTCTTATAAGTCAATACTGTTATTTTTAATTTTATGGTTTTTTAATTGAGTCAGAATATCGAGATCGCGAGTATTTTTTAATTTTTCATATTGTGCTTGAGCCGCTTTTTCAAGCTGATCCAGTATTGCGTTTCTACTCTCCGGGTATGCCCATGCGCTTTTATTGTCATATTTTAATGCTATTGCCACTCTCTCGCTATCTCCCTGTTTGATAAGATGTGGTAAAACATCAAAAATCTTACTCGCAGGAGCACAACAGATTGACAATTCCTTATCAAAATCACTTGGGCTTGTGCGTTGCAAAGTTACATCTGTGCATCGATAACAATGATACAAATCAAAGCAAGCAGAACGACGATGTGTGTTTCGTGGCTTAGTGGCTTGACGGTGATGTTTTTTGCTTATAATACGCTTCTCCACCAAATGCATACCAAAAATGTTATTGCTCAAAACAATTGATACTATTGCGATTGCGTGTGATATGGGATAAAAATTTTGCATCATGAGCGCGTTACTCCTATTTTAGATTTCTAAGTTAATTTTTTAGGCTTTTTATGCCTATGAAACGTAGTTATGATAGACATTATTGCAAACTACGTCAAATCATTACACAGAAATTTTTTATTTTGCTTCAGCAGCTAACCTTTACAGTCATTATAAAGGTTGCTATCATCGTTTTTGTCGCATTGATCCACAAAAATAAAAAAAACCATGAGCCGCACCGCATTTGCTATTCTTTCCACCGAAAACTTGTTGCATAACGTAACGATTATTCACACCCAAGCACCACGCTCCAAAATAGTGGCGATGGTGAAAGCAAATGCGTATGGGCATGGATTGCGTTCGGTCAGTTTGCGCATACAGCACGCGGTTGATATGCTCGGGGTTTCTTGTATTGATGAAGCACTCGCGTTACGCAAAGCAGGTGTTAAGATTCCTATTCTGCTTGCAGAAGGGGTATTTGAACCACGGGAACTTGTGATTGCGGCCGCAGAAAAATTTACCGTTGCATTTCATACCCCTATTCAAATCGAATGGCTTAAAACAACGCTGCTTCCAAGGCCAATCGATACATGGCTTAAAATAGATACCGGACTCGGCAGACTTGGTTTTCCAACACACGATGCACTATCGTTTTACCACGCATTAGATGCACATCCCTTGATAAGAAAACCAATTACCATTATGTCTCACTTTGCGTGTGCCGATATACCAAAACACGCTCTCAATACAACACAAAAACAAAAATTTAATGCCCTGATTGCAACCATGCCAGGCACCTACAGTATGTGCAACTCTGCCGCACTCTTTACCATGCCCGATATACAGTATGACTATGTGCGCCCGGGTATTACGCTCTATGGCGTATCACCCTTTGCAGATCGCGATGCCGCATCACTCGGGTTAAAACCAGTTATGACGGTGCGCTCAACACTCATTGCGGTACACACAATGGCAAAAGGGGCTTCTATTGGCTATGGCGCTCGGTACATCTGCCCCGAAGCAATGCCGGTGGGCGTTGTTGCCTTTGGATATGGTGATGGATACCCCGTCACGGCACAGGATGGTGCGCCGATTATGATTAATAATAAACGGTGCTCTGTGATAGGCCGGGTTTCTATGGATATGCTCATGGTTGATTTGCGCAACTGTCCTGATGCTACCGTGGGCAGCCAAGTTATCTTGTGGGGGGAAGGATTGCCACTCGAAGAGCTTGTATCCCATACGCATACAATCCCCTGGGAAATACTCACCAGCGTGCAAAACCGCGTACAATTTTTATGGACACAACTATGATCAACTCCAACGCACCTATTGGCGTGTTTGATAGTGGCTCTGGTGGCCTGACCGTATTGCGCGTGCTGCAAAAACAGTTTCCCCATGAAAGTTTCGTATATTATGCAGATACCGCTAATCTTCCATACGGCACCAAATCACCGGCAGAAATTATTGCCTTTACCCGCGCTGCATGCCAATGGCTCCACACCGTTGCCCAAGTAAAAATGATTGTGGTTGCCTGCAACACTAGCTCTGCGCTCGCACTTGATGCAATTGAGGATGAATTTTCAGTACCTCTTGTAGGCACTATCTATCCACTGATACACACTCTATTGACCAATCATAGCTATAAAAATATAGGCATTATCGCCACACCCGCTGCAGCACAAAGCAAAATGCACGCAACAGTTTTAAAAGATCATGGTTTTACCGGCATCATAGAAACAATCCCCTGCCCCGATTTTGTGCCACTCATTGAAGCACCAGAACGCGATACTGCAGCTATACAAAAAGCAGCACAAATATATTTAGAACCGTTCTACACGAAACAGCTTGATACACTCATCTATGGCTGCACCCATTATCCGTTGATTGCTGATGTTATAGAACCGTTGCTGCCACCAACGATGCACTATATTGATCCTGCCTATGCGATAACAGATGCGGTTGGAGCTATTTTAAAAGAAAAAAAATTATACACTACAAACAGAGATACTGGTATAACACAGTACTATTGCACCAAAGATCCGGAACTGTTTGCACAGAAGTGTACACAGATTATGAAAACAACAACAAACATCACACTATTGGTTAATAATCATGAAATTATCACTGCACCATAGTTTTTATGTAACTCTTATCACTATTAGTTTATCATTGGGCGGTATGGACTTCTCTGGGCCTATAAACCATCAAATAGATTCTGGGTTTTCTCAGCTACCTTTGGATATACATATCAAAGTAGCATCGTATACCAATACACGCACTATACTGAATCTTCAGCAAACATGCCGTTTATGGTACAGCAGATTAAACAGTGAAGCAAAAAAAAAGATTGTGAATAATACTTTTCAGGAGCCATTCAATATAGACCAAGAGTTTTATGACATTGCTCTTGCAGCTACCCTTTCAAATTTTACAACACCAGAGAAAATACCTGTTCTTTGCAAAGAACCGGAACTATTTTTGCTTGCAGGCGCAAATCCCAATTATATACATGAAATAGATGAAAAGTCATTGACCTCTACAACCTTATTTCTCAATAATAGCAAATTTGCATGCACCGCTGAGATCAAAAAAGTATTAAAAGCGCTCATGCACCATGGAGCTGATGTAAATCTGTGGAAAGGCAAAGAGTACAGCGCTTTACACCGCGCCGTAAGAGCAGATGCTACAGAAATGGTGGCTTATCTTATAACTCAAAAGACTGACCTTAATCAAAAAGATTTTGAAGGTAACACTGCGCTGCACCATGCGGCCACTAACTTATCCTACGATATGGTTAAGCTATTATTAGACAATAAGGCCGAAGCAAACCTCAAAAATAATAACGGAAAAACAGCACAACAAGAGTTAGGTGATGTTGAACTCTATGATGCTGATGATGTGCAAACATTTTTCACAATAGAATCCCTCTTCGATCCTTCAAAAAAGAATATCCCTACAGTACAAACCATAGAATGTTCTCAACAATAACAATACAAAATCTACCCTTTTAGAATCTCTTCAATCACCCGTTTGAACTCGCCGGTTGCGATCAACTCAAGGCCGCAGAACATGTAAATGTAATCAATAATATTGCAGATGCTCGAATATATTGATTACATCGGCATCTTATAGAATCATTACTACCACCCACCATGCACTATATTAATCCTGCCTATGCAATAGCAGAAGCTGTTGAAACTATTTTAAAAGAAAAAAAATTATACACTACAAACAGAGATACTGGCATAACACACTACTACTGCACCAAAGATCCGGAACTGTTTGCGCATAAATGTGCACAGATTATGAAAACAACAACAAACATCACACTATTGGTTAATAATCATGAAATTATCACTCCATCATAGTTTTTATGTAACGCTTATCACCATCAGTTCATCGTTAAGTGGTATGGATTTTTCTGGCCCTGCAAGCCCTCAAATAGATTCTGGGTTTTCACAGTTACCGTTAGATATACATATCATAGTAGCATCGCATACCAATGCACGCACTATACTCAACCTTCAACAAACATGCCAATTATGGTATTGCACATTAAACAGCAAGGCAAAAAAACAGATTGCCACGATACGAAACTTCGAAGATTTATCACGTATAAATCAAAAAATCTATAATGTGGCTCTTGCAGCTACCCTTGTGAATTTTACAACACCAGAACAGATTCCCCTTTCTTCAAAAGAGCCAGAACTATTTTTACTTGCAGGCGCAAACCCCAATTATATGAATGCGATAGATGGGAAATCATATACCTCTACGAGTTTATTGCTGATTAATAGCAAATTTGCGTGCACCGATGAAATCAAAAAAGTATTGATTGCTCTTATGCACCACGGAGCAAATGTAAACTTACGAAAAAAGAATGGGCACAGCGCATTTCACCATGCAGTCAGAGCAAACGCTACAGACATGGTTGCCTATCTTATATCACATAACGCCAATGTAAATAAAAAAGGTTTTAGAGGTAATACAGCACTTCACTTTGCAGCAGAAAACGTATCCTACGATATGACTAAACTTTTATTGGAAAACGGTGCAAATGCCGACATTGAAAATAGTGAAAACCAAATAGCGGGTGACGTTTTAGAAAATCTTGATCTTTTCACTGAAGAAGATGTTGCAAATCAACTGAGTATTGAACATTTATATGCAACAAACAAATATACTAACAAAGAAACTGGTGAGTGCTCGCTGCAATAAGCATACAAAATCTATCCTTTTATAACCTCTTCAATCACCCGTTTGAATTCGCCCGCGGCGATCAATGTATGAACAATAAGAAAACCCAAGATACCTAAATATCTTGGGTTTTCTATTATATGTATTTTTAAAACTTATAGACCCATAAACAAACGATATTGATTATCATATGCATAGAGTGGAGACGATTTTTCTTTAAAAGATTTAAGGTATGGTTCCGCAACACGCTTATAATCACGTGACATAGCTCTAATACACCCATCAAACTCACCGCCACCACAGTACTTATAGCGATAATTACCTTGACGTAATGTCAATAAAACCTTTACTCGTTCACGTGTCTTTTGATTATTATGGAATATAGTTACCGTATCACCTTCTTTTTTAAGTTCACCCTTGTTATCAACAAATAAATTGAGTGGTAAGACGTATGGAAATTGCTCTAATCGTGGATGTCCATGATTTCTCCAATTACATGAACCTTCTTTATCTTCACGCTCTTCTTTGCTTAAATGTATAATAAGCGTGTCCTTATAGTCTTTTGATGTCGCCCATACTTGCACACTTGGCTCACGCTTACCAATTTTTAGCTCATACGAATCAGGTTTTTTTAAAAATCCTGGAGTAATCTTGCTCACTAAGCGTCTCATTAAACCAGCATTTTCTTGCGATTCATCGGTATCAAATTCACTGCCTTTGTATATACCATTAGGGATTATGAACAAATCTCCTTCTACTACTCTATCAGCAGGTTTTTTAAAAAGAGTCGTAACCTTATTGTATAAACGCTGCATCAATCCGTTATCTTTATGAGAATCATTGGAATAGGCAAAAACTGAAGATACAACTAAAATCAACAGCGAAAACCGGAGATGGAAAAACATTGTGACCTCTTATGTAGAAAATATAAAAACATTCACCACACAGTTTAATCACAAAAAAATAGTTATGCAAAAAGAAGTTTATCCTTTTAAAATCTCTTCAATCACCCGTTTGAACTCGCCGGTTGCGATCAATTCAAGGCCGCACACGGATACTTTATCTGCAAAGGGGAACTGTTTATTACCCGGATAGATAATCACAACATGATCAAGCTTCAAGTCTTCGAGTGCACTGTGTATCGATTTGGTTACGCGTGGCGCATCCATATATTTAAATTCAAAGCCTATGCGCTTGCCCTGCTTGACTACCAATAAATCAAGCTCTGCTTCACCATGAGTGCCCCAAAAGAAACATTCTTCTGATGCAAGCTCAAGGGCACGAATTACCTCTTCAAGCGCAAAGCCCTCCCAATAGGCACCAAGCTTCGGGAAACGTAGAAGCTGATCATAATTTTCAATGCCACTCAGGGTATGCAAGATACCGCTATCACGGAAGTAAACCTTTGGCATTTTCACTTGCCGCTTTTGAATATTTTCAAACCACGGCAACAAAACACGAATCATGAACGTACCGGCAAGAATATCCCGATATTTACGAACTTGATGGCTCGAAATACTCAACGACCGGCTCAGTTCACTCGCATTAAAAATCTGGCCATGATAGTGCGCAAGCATCATCCAAAAACGACGCATCTGTTCTGCTGGCACATTAAACCCGAGCATCGGAATATCACGTTCTAAAAAAGTGGTTACATAGTTTTGCCGCCAAATCATGCTATCGGCATCTGATTGCGCAAGATACGAGAGTGGAAAACCGCCACGCACCCATAATTTTTTGCTGTCCGTTTTTTCTGCAAGCGTGAATGGTGGCAATTCAATGTATCCAATACGCCCCGCTAATGTTTCTGATGATTGCCTAATGAGATCTCTCGACGCGCTGCCAAGAATTAAATATTTACGCTTACCCTTTTCCCGATCCACCAACACCCGCAAAACCTGAAACAGTTCCGGCATGCGTTGAATCTCATCAATAACAATCAAAGTATGCGATAGTGCACTGAGCGCCGTCATAGGATTTTCAAGCCGCGCAACATCTATAGGGTCTTCAAGGTCAAAAAAGTAGGCTTTTTCAGGATCATGTTTTTCCGCATAGGCATGGGCTAGGGTTGTTTTGCCCACCTGCCGAGGCCCAAGAATGGCACAAATAGGCTGCACACGTAGCTGTGTTTCGATCAACGTTAAATAATGAAGCCTATCCATCGATTAATCCTTGCTTTCTGACTCGTTTATATTCTCATTGTATCAATTTTCAGCGCTAAACACAATAAAAGATCCTTGAAATTTGTAAATCGATTTAAAATTTTCAAGGATCTTTTTAGAAAAACCACCATTTTATGGCCTTCGCTCACCCTAAACAGGTAGACTGAACCTTAATAAATGGAGGGGGTTCTATGCGTTTCATGTTTATCGTTGTGGTGTGTGCAGCCATGCCTTGTTTTTCTGCCGATATGATGGATGCCCATTCTTTTGTATCCGCAAAACCGGATGACGCTCCCACGCTCCTGCAGTTGGCGTTAACATCACACAGCAATTATCAGACGCAAGTCGTACAAAGATCAGCGCACATAAGCCCAGAACTATTCAACACCGGCATTATTGAAAAACTTTTGCATAATCAACACATTATTGGTTTTTATGCACTTGATCTCACCAAAGATACGCCAACATTGAGCCACTTTTTTATCAAAAAGAATGAACAATCGAAAGGATATGGACGCACGCTTTTTGCACGCATGGTTGCAGTTGCCGCACAGCGTAAGTTTAACACCATCACCTGGGCAAGCGATCCCCATGCACAGGGGTTTTATCTCAAAATGGGTGCTCGCATGGTGGATACCGGATGCTGCGCACATAACAAAAAAATACTCATCCCGGTATTTCGGTATAGCACGATAGAAGCAAATCAAGAAAAGCCCCGTGATCAAACACAGGCTAATGTATAAATGGGTATTTCATAAAACAGGTTGCGCATTTCTTCCACAATCTCTTTATCTGGCTTGTTCCGGTGCACCGCATAAAGCTGCACCCCTTCTTCTGCGGCCACGCGCGCAGCACGTTCTATGTTTTTATAGAGATCATCAATATAAATAAAGAGCGTTTCATACGTATCATACCCAAACGATTGCGCAATAAAATCAAAAAAATCACTGAAATAGGCATCCGTATCTTTGCCACCATACACAAATGAAGCAGGTATCCCATGCGGTGCTGTACGGTCAATAAGTTCTGGGCACGAGCCTGCACAAAAGGCCGCATCATAGATAAATGGCTCTATTCTTTTTTTACGCAACTTTGTATCTAATCTGCTCATCTTAAGCATGAGTGATTCATAATCATTGTTCGTGGCAATCACCAGTGGCACCCATTGCAATCGAATCTCATTCAAAAAGCGAATCATATCGGGCCGCGGGGAAACCTTATTAAGCCGACTAATCAACTTTGCGCGATACGGTTTGAGTGATGGCTCCGCCTTAAGAATGCAATCGAGGTTTGCTTTAAGCCCCTTCAGTTTTTGGCCATCATACCGTGCATCTTTCACCAGCTGGGTCAGCCGTTTGCGCTGACGCACTAAAATGGGAATCGATTTGGTCAGCGGCACTGAACGAACGGCAGCCCACACCTTACCAATTCCACTGCTTTCATTGAGCACCACTTTATCAAGATCAAAAAACAGTACCACATGCGTGTGCGGCCGCGTCTGTTGAGGCTTATAAATATCGGCACAAACGGTAACAAAGAACAGTACAGATCCCAAAATTTTTTTCACACCAAGTCCTTGCAATACAAAGATTACACACCTGTTGTTGTACCTCTCTATGCATGGTGAATTCAAGAAAAAATGTCGCGCTTTTGGTTGCGCTTATATAGAAACTGTGCAATATTGTTACCGATTATAATACACATAAAAAAAAGGATTTCTCTATGAAAAGCAGTATGTTTAAAGTTGCATTCTCTATCAGTGTAGTCGGCATAAATAATGCCTCATATGCAAGTGATGCGAGTGCTAAAGAATATCATTTTAGTGATTTTGACAACAATGTCTTCAAAAACCACGTAACACGTAACGTTGAACTTTTTTATCCAACACCGTTTGTTGAATCAGTACCTCATGATCCAATAACAATTGATAAATCAGACTTACGCATGCTCGTATACCCTGCCTTAACACGCATAGTCTATAAACGAAGAGATATGACACTACGTCATTGTAATAACCCCGATGGATTTGCTGAAACGCAAGAGCAAAAAGAACAAGTAAAGAAATATTGGGAAAAAGAAGGCAACCACTCTCTACAATTGCAAAGGATATTCGCAAGGGCGAAAGGGCTAGAAGCTCTTGCAGAAAGTGAAGCGCTTCAAGTAACAATCACCGCAAATGATCTTATGTTTTTAATACAATTTGCTGCTCGAAAAACAGAATTAGATGGTATCTCCCCTGCCGTAGTTACAGACAGTGAAGGACGCTTCAAATGCTTCTCATATGATGATGCAACTAACGAACTTCTTAAAAAATATCGCGGATACCAAAACTCATATTAAGTTGCATAAGCAAGATTTTTGAAGGCGTAAGGTAATTCTTGCGCCTTTTCTTTTTTACGCATCTGTTATACACATGAAGCACATGCATTATCAAATATCACGTTCCATTCGCTTTTTATGTTTTCTATTATCCATTCATACGCCACCATTATCACCCGCTGCTGAGGTTGTGGTAGGCAATGTTTGCTGGTATACGGTTGATACTATTTTAAAACTCTGGTCGAGCGGCTTCGCCTCTGATCTCAATAACAAGATACAAGAACGTCAAAGGTATGATGCGCTGCTCCGTGATATTATCGCACGTTTTGAAGCAGCACATACTACAGCAACAATAGAGAGCACTGATGCGAGTGAAAGAGTAACCCCACACGATGAAAACCATCCAGTCACAACAGACATTGCACCTCCTGAAGCAGTTATAACCCATAACTCCTCTTGCCCACAAGCTACCGATACGCATGACACCATATGTATTCCCCATGCACCATCATACCCCAAAACAAATTTTACTCTTGGAGGCACGAATGTTGCCGATCAATTTCTAAAGCCTGGAGAGATTTTTGATGCTGATACTGGCACGAGAATTCAAATTTATCGTAATGATCGTGGTGATTATGGATTGCAAACACAGATAGGCACTACGAACGTAAAGGTAGGCACCAATGCAGCAAGTATCTTTAATTTTATACGCGCTCTTGGTGATTGGCTCTGCGACTCAGATCATGATGACGCAAGCGCAGGCATATATAATAGCTATGATACACCTATCAAAAAAACACCTGAACAGAAAGAAGCAATACATCGGTGGTGTTTACAACGCTTCAAGGCTGATCTTGCGCAAAAAATACCCCAACGGAGAGATGCATGGCTCCAACAGCGCACAGAAGCTTTACAGAGTTGCAAATGCATTCAACTCAAAGCTATACGCACATACAATGCACACCTTGCAATAGCCACAACAGCTGAACACATAGAGCAACTCACCGATGCAAAAAGAAGCGCCGAACAATCAATAGAAACATTTGATGCAGAACTTGATGCGATTCAGAAAGAAAAAGATGCGCGCAATCAAAAAAACAGTGCTCAAAATAAGCAATCATCATATGCTGATATTAGTTGCACCAGCCCTGGCGGCAAAGATCCGCGTGATAAAGATGAAAAGGAACGGTATAATGGTCCTAAATATAGCAATATGAATGAAGTGTTCAGAAAAGAAAAAATTGGGAAACGCCTACAGGAGTGTTCTGAACGCATAAAAGGGGAGAAGTTTAAAGGCGCGCAAGTATATCGTGTAAAAAAGGATATGCCTGAGTTTGGGCTCTATGAAGGTGATGTGTTTTATCTCGATACCTATCATGGCGACCATATTGAGGCATTCAAAGATAATTTTGAAGGATCTCCGCGAAACGTATTAAGTGTTGATGGAAGATCCTTACCAGATAAGTTAAAGAAAGCAATACAAGATGGAAGAACATACAAACCCCGTTAACAATCACTGTTGTCCCACAATGGAACGTGTACTTGATCGCGGATACAGTGCTCTTTTTTATGAATCAGTCATTAGGCGCTACGCCATAAAAGAACTCCATGCTGATACTACTGGTGTGATGGCCAACAACATAAAATTTTGTCCTTGGTGTGGAACCAAATTACCACCATCCCTCACCGATGCGTGGGAAGAAGCACTCAAAACAGAGTTCGGTATCAAAAACCCCATGGATGCCTACAGAAAGAAAAAAATACCCACAGAATTTCTGACTGATGAATGGTGGAAAAAAAGAAAATTATAAAATCTATGCGCTCAGAGACGCAATGTCATTATGAATAAATACCACATCACATTTTTTTTAAACGAATCCGATAGCATAGTTATAAAACTTGAGGAACCGTTAACTGTAGTTCATTGTTGCTACCAAGCACCCTTAGTGCTTTGTATTGGTAAGAAACAATACACCTTTCCTTCAGAGTCAATACAATATATGTTACTCAACCTAATAGACAGATTAGAAAAAGCAGTAGTAAATCAACTGCGTGTGCATCCATCAATAGTGAATCTCGGTTATTCGGAAAACGAATTTTTTCAAGACAAGCCTTGCATTATTGATAGCAACAAACAGTGGGTTGGTGACAATAATCGAATATGGTCAGGTAAAGGATTGACTGCGTGGCTTTACAATGATTTAAAAGGCAACATATTCCTAGAATTAACACCGGTATACACATTCCCTATCAACGATCCTGACGAAAAAAGTTATATACCATATGATACTTGGATCAAAAACTATAAAACGGTAGAAACTAAAAAAATACCCCTAGATATTGCAAAACAGTGGATACAAAAAGCACAATCTATACTAGCCACTATAGAAAAAACGACACATCATGAAAATCTGGCGTAAAGACAATTGCATGCAGGCCATTATTGCGCTTTTGAGCCCATTATGATACCTTGCTTTGTGTTAATTTTGCTTATGTAGATCGTTCATAATTAAATGGAATGTTCATGATGCAACAAATCATTGGTGCTATAAATCTATCGTTACCCGTTATCATCTCTTATCAGTTCTACCCTGCGCTATTCCAAAGCTATTGGGGAATGTTTATAAGTGCGCTTATGGTAGGCGTAAGCACGTACTTTCTCAATAAACGCGCAACTGACACTATGATCAACGCACTGAAATATAAACCATCAGACGAATACAGAGAACGGTTCGATGCGATGATACGGCAATGCAACATTGATCCTCACGATGTAGCTATAGTGTATGCCTATACCAATGAACAAACAATACTGACCGCATTCAATACGATTATCATGGATCCCATCGTATGGGCATCTATTGCCTCAGATACTGAGGCTGGAGTGGTTACCGCTATTTTTGAGCAATATACACTGCCAAACCTATCTGAAATGCAAAAACAACGGCTTGCAGAGATAAAAAAGATATGCACGCCAGACGTAGAAGCCTTCTTTTTCAGACGGCAATTGGCGCATGTATACCATCATTTTTCAACGAAAAAGCTCTTTGTTATCGGATTTGTTGGCACCTTAGCCGCATACGTAGGCATTATGGCCGCGATGAGCATACTGCATATCAATGGTATCTTGGCAGCATGCGTTGGTATCATGGTTGGCTGCGTAGCAGATCTTGCATTCACATACCTTTCTAATGCACTCTTTAAGCTTCCTGAAGAAAAAGCGGCTGATCGTTTTGCAGTAGAATATAGCTCATGCCAAGAAATAGAAGCTGCTGCAACCTTTTTTGAACAACACCAAAAGATCAAAGATACGACGTTCAAGGATGAAACCAATCTTCTATCATTCTTACCGTCTGTATTCGCGAGAGGCCATCTTACTGGTATTGCCCGAGCAAAGTTCTTACGCAATCTCGCTGCTCAAAAAAACTGCACACAATAAGAATGATGATTCAGCGGCATGTCGCCTGTCAGGCAATTGATGCATTATCTCAGTTGACGTGCTGTCTTTGCCCCATGCTGTATTAAAAAATCTATTTCATGCGTTTTTTCTAATTCAAACGCCAGATCAAGTGGAGTCCTCATGCCCTTGCCATCAGGATCTGCCAATTGATTGATATTGGCACCAGCATCAAGTAATGTTTTTACCGCATTCTTATAGCTATTATTGTTGTATGCCGAGGAATCAGGTGAACCTTTAATTGCAATAAACAATGGCGGCATCGAAGCAAAAGTTTTATTATTTGCAGAAGACG
The DNA here is from genome assembly GCA_963704465.1 of uncultured bacterium. Classification (GTDB taxonomy): domain Bacteria; phylum Babelota; class Babeliae; order Babelales; family Vermiphilaceae; genus MFD02979-c4. The sequence continues at coordinate 548,024 of OY969901.1, read as the reverse complement.
ATCCTGACTGATTTAAGCGATATTCTACATTTTTATTGAGATCAATGCCGTGTTTAATGCACAAATCAACGAACTCTTTATGCTCATATAAGGATGGCATCTCACCGCCTACATTCCAAAGCTTATCTATAATGGCATACCCATGGCTTTCTAACTGTTGTACTAACTCTAAAAGATTTTTCTGCAACCCAGGTTGCGCCGCAAAAGAAACATTAAACGCTCTTTTGCAGGTGTTAAGCGTGAAAGTAACAATATCATCATTTGTTTTAATTTTCTTCTGCGGAGAAAAGCCACCTGTCGCACGGTTAATTTTTATACCAGAAAAATCAACCCCATTGGCAACAAGCAACGCCAGACATTTTATGGCAAGAGGAAAATCGTTACTTGATAAAGAGCCAAAACCCATTTCAGGATCTACCGCGTCTAATAACAACTGAGGAAACTCAAAATCCACAACTTTCGCCCCCCACTCAAGAAGCTCAAGCACTATATCGATTCTATTATTTTTGAATGCAAGCAACAAGGGAGTTTTGCCCTCAGCGTTAGCATGATTAACATCGGCTCCAGCAGCTATCGCTTGCTTTAATTTTTCAAGCGACCCAGCCTCTATAGCCTTGAATAGATAAAGATCTTGTGCATTAGGTGCATAAGAAGTCTGAGCACTCACCGGAGCTTGCTGCACCGGATCTATGCGCTGATCCGAATAAATGAAAATAGCATGTGATGACAGACAAAAAACAAAAATGTTTAAAAACCAAACACACATAACAACCCCCAAAAATGTATATGCTCTATACACTCTAAAATATCAAAAACCGCTTGCGTTACACAATCATGTAGTTATTCAATGCGTACAATACGTATGGATACCAAGCGCGATAGCGCGGGCCAGGATTGATTGATACGAAGAGGCTGCCAGTAGGCAGGATTCTGTTGGATGGGTGAGAAAACCGATTTCTATGAGTGCTGCAGGGCGTGCAGCGCCGAGTAGGATTTGGGATACCGCTGTTTTGATACCGCGGTCTTTAAAAACAGGATTGTGTGCAGGAACTTTTTCTTGTATTTCAGCATGCAATGCACGGGCAAGTTTTTGATTCGATGCGGCGCGCAGTGCATAATAACGTTCTAAAGAACTTTTGAGTGTGGGTGAAAGATTATACTCATGCGTAATGAGTGATGGGTCTAAAAAAAAAATCTCAATTCCAGAGGCAGTTTTTGATGGTGCGGCGTTCGCGTGGATAGATACCACCAGATCGGCATTATACCTACTTGCTTCATGGGTGCGCATATCCAAAGCAACCGTTTTATCCGCATTACGCGAGAGCAATACCGCATAGCCAAGATCACGGAGCTGCGCTTGCACCTGCTTGCTGATCGCCAAGCATACCTCTTTTTCGGTGATGCCCGATTGCGCTACTGCACCACTATCATCGCCACCATGGCCGGGATCAATAAAAATCCGCGGCGGATTATGCAACGCCGCGGTACGAATAATAGGAGCATCTTGCTTTTTCATGTTCTGGATCAACGCTTGGTTATACACATGAAACACAATACCCTTTTCACGTTGTATCGAATCTATGTATGCACAGGAAACTGCACAGCGATTTTTAGGAAAGGTGAAAGAAACTGCTAAGCCAACATCTGGCCTTTTAAGCTCTTCAACCTGCAGCGTATACCCCTTGGCTGCACCCTGCTTATTGATACGCTCCAAAGCACGGCGACTTTCAGCATCGGTCACCGTAAGGCGCGGAATAAAAAAGCGATGCGTCACCACATCATCCCGTTCAATCACCTCTGGCTTTAACTGATCTTTGGTAAAACCGTTACCATACAACACAAAGCTGCCAAGCTCAACGTTGTTATCATCCGCTGCCGTATGATGAAATATTTTATGTACCGTTATGGGATTTTTTGCGCTTGCACGCCACGCGCAGAGAAAACTGAGCAACACGACCCCCCAAACAATCGATCGCTCAAGAACATTGTTCATAACGCCTCCATTTGTTATGCATTCTTAGCGTACGCTATCAATTATCAAATTGTCAATTGAAGCGTGGGCGTGTCGCTTCGAAATATGTAAAATAGAGAAATTTATTTAAGAGCAACGCTCATACACACAATAAGTCAGCCGATGTGATTTTTCCCACGCACGCATAAAATCATCGAGCGCATACTTTCTGACTGAACCTTTATCACTACTGCAAGCAGGATCATGGCAGATTACTTTTTTCGTTGCCGCATCGTACCCAATAATCACAACGAGATGGCCATTGTCATATGATTTTGGGGCACCTTTCAATGAACCGCGCACACTGACAGCCACAGGAAAACCATTGTGCAGCATCTTATAGATACCCATAAATGAGTTCATGCGTATAGCGCGCCACCAGTAGTTTCCTTGGCAGAGCTCAAATGCATGGGCCATGTTGAATGGCCAGCTGCCATACGTATCAAGCCCTTGATCAAACACATTGTGGGCCACGGTATTCATATCGCAGTTTTGTTCTGAGAAATATTCTATCAAAATGGCACAGGAGGTTGGTGAACAAAGTCGATGCTTTTCAGGATGTTTGAGTGCAAACTGAGATTTACGCGGCACCTTTTTTATACGCACCGATGCAAGCCCGTTATAGAGCACAGCATCTTCCGCTTTAAATTTGGTAAAATCCGCATAGGCCACACTCACCGCATGCAACGTTTTAAGCTGCGCACCATTGTGCGCCGTAACCTTCAGTTTAAAACCACTCAATTTTCTTCCAGGACATGCCTCAAAGCGCACATGATGATGCTGCGCAATCCCATCTGCATCGCTTAAATAGGAACGTTGCGCTGCCGAACCCCACGACATCATTTTATGCCAGCCGCTCCATGAACCGGTTTGCGCATCTTTACCCTGTACCCAAAAAATATATTCACCGCGGGTTGGGCGATAAGCATTCCACGAGATCACAAGCTGCGTAAAGGGTGATACCTGCTTTTTCTCAAGCATTACCTCTTTTTGTTTGCCAAATGCATGCTGTTCATCCTTAGAGAACTCTTTGGTGTAGACCCAGCTCCATTGTTCTCCCGCATGGATCGCAGCTCCAATCCACAAACACATGCTCATTATGTACCGTATAAAAAGTTTCATATTCATCCTACCCTATCTCTTATCATCACCATCATAACATTTCTATTTGTCAATTTTCAAACAATGGTGACGTATGAAATAATTGTAGCGATTTTTGCACAAAGAGCGGCATACTAAAATAAAAAAGTATGAAAAGGAACCAAACATATGAAAAGTAACGTACTAAAAATAGTTATAGCCCTGCTAACTTCAAGTATAACGTTAGCGTATGCGCCACGCCTTGCGGTTATTAACTGCCCCGTCGCGGATTTAATTGGCAAAGCAGCGCTTAATATCAACGCGTATACAAAAATACCCCTCTATGCGGATAGCAATCGATGCCTGCGGATTCACCAAGCACTGTTTAATGAAGTAGTAAAAATCATTGATGAAACACCTTGTGAATATTGTGTTGAAATCAGCAACGCCTATTTCGTAACAGAAAAAGATAAACACCCGCACACACGCTACTGGACCCTCAAAAAAAACTGTACACTCCTTGATGATGACCTTAAAAAATATATCCCTAACCCTATCTCCTACAAAAAAGAAAACTCACACAATCGCCCAACGTTAATACTCACAAAACCTTGGCACGATGCACGTACCGGCTCTAGCTATTCGGTAGGAACTCGATTCATCTACTGCCCACAACAATCAGATGACGATGTGAAAACGGTCATACTCTATGATTTTATTAAACAAAAAGAGGTAATGACTGGTATTCATAGCTCAGAATGCCGTATTGAAAACGATGCGTTATCGCACGCGCACGCACGCGCCAATATGATCTGTTTAATACGCAGCTGGATCGGCACACATTACCAACCGGTTATTCCGTATGTGTGGGGCGGCTGCAGCTATATACACCGCTACACCGGTAGCTTTAAAGAAAAACATGCACGCCACGATGCATATACCTTCTATGCCTATCCCCGCAGCAGACATGATATGCAAACCGGTTTTGATTGCGCAGGGCTCATTATTCGTGCAGCGCAATGCGCGGGCCTCCCCTTCTTCTGTAAAAACAGCTACACCGCCGCAACGGTATTAAAAGAAATACACCGCTATGAAGATATTGAAGTGGGAGACATACTCTGGATACCAGGCCATGTTATGCTAATCGCTGACCTAGAATCGAATACAATCATCGAAGCGCGCGGATACCCTCATGGATATGGAAAGCTTCAGGAAATTGCAATAGCGAAAGAATTTGAAGGGATAAAAACGATTAAACAACTCACGGAACATATGCATGCCAAGAAAGCGTTAAAACGATTAGACAAAAAGGGAACCGTTATCGCAACGATTCCCCGTTATAAATTGCTGAAACTATGTTAAGATTTTTGAGCCATTGGCATAAGCGGTGGCGTGCAGCCCTTGATTGCATTTTCAAGTACGCGTGTGCGCCATGCATAATAACGTCTCTTGATCGAAGAGATATCGATAGATTCAAGAAGTTTATTACTTACGTTGAGAACTTCGATCGCATGCAACAGCCGTGGCAGAAACAATGCAAATGGCGATTGAGTTACATTGGGGTCAAGGTTATTAATGAGCAAGCGCAAGCTCAAAAGATTTTCGAGTGATTTGGCAAGAATAGCATCGAGCTCTTCCTCAGGATCTTTAAGCGTACGATGCTCCAAACTCAGCCGCCACCAATGAGGCGTGGTCACCCTGCTATGTAAACTTTTGAGCTTTCGCATAATCTCATTAAATGATGTGTGATTATCGTTCCCATAGACTATCTGCAAATGTTGTTGCACGTCGGCATCTTTCCATACCGCAAAGCCACCAGGCCTAAATGCTATAAGCCCATGCAGCACTTCATGCAGCTGCTCACCAGTACTGCGATACAACGTAGCAAGACGTGCCTGTTTTGATTCACTCAACAGTGCATCCGCAATCTTCACATACAACGGTACTGGCTCTGCCAGTAACTGTGCATACAATGGCTGCGAGTCACCCTTTTGGATACACACTTTTTGCACCTCAGTAAGCATGTCACGCCCAAGCACCAACCGTTGATAGATACGATCAGTAAACCCACCAATTATGTTTGTTGCTATGCACGCGGATAGCATGAATAATAAACGCATACAGCACCTCATTATTTACAATACTGTGCAATATACCGTTCAAACTGCTCCCGCTTCATTGTACGATGCCATCGCTCAATACGTGTTAACCTTGGTTCGGCTTTTGCAATACGCTCTAATCCCGCATCGATTGCATTTTCCATACGCGTTATATCGTCCGGAGTAGCTTTTGATTTTTTAACCGCTGCTTTGTAGTCATTCAGTATGTTTTTTACCGCCTTAACGTTATCTGCTATCTGCGTTGCAGCAACCGTTTCATCACGAGAGATCAACACAAAATCCATATTACGGCGCATATCAAGAGATGCTATGGCAATAGTAGAAAACTGAGTTTTTAACCGACTTTCTACCACATCAAGTACATTCTGCATAACGGTATAGAGATGAAAAGCATAGGAAAAGAGTGACTCATGGGGCGACACGTTGTTTAACATCGATACCCAAAATGGCATTTGGTATGCATTTTCAGCCAACACCACCCGTACCGCAGCATTTGTTTTTAACAAATCACACTTTTTTTCTTCAACTTTATCTTGCAATACTTGATATAACTGGTTACCCAACATAAAACGATGATAGCGCTCTTTCACGTAATCTAATGATTGAATGGGTACACAAGAAAGGGTAAACGTACACGTTACAACGGTACGCATAAGAAATGATGCCATGATATTCCTCCATATAAGGCCTTCAATTTCTTACAAAATACTGCAAATACAGAACTTTTTACAAGGATTATGAACGCAACAGCTCACGACGATAGGTACTCAACTCGCCGGTATTGCCGATCAGCATAAAGCCCACGAGCTTTTCTTCTTCATACACAAAGCGATGATACCACCCATCACCCATTGCCTCTTCACTACGGTGCGATGCACTGATAGAAGAAGGCCCTGCGATTGCCACTTTAAGTCCAAAAAAACCGGAAGCTGCAATCGAAACGGAGCCAGCATACGGCTTTGGCGTGCCAACCATACCATACGCCGCATGCATACCCTGCTGCATTGCATCGGGCCATAAAGAGCTTGGCTGTAGCTGCTTGCTGAGTTGGTCATAGACCATGCAGCAATCACCCGCCGCATAAATACCGTGCACAGATGTTTGCATAAGCGCATCAACAAGGCAAAATCCGTTTTGCGTTGCTATCAAATCGGGTAAAAAAGAGGTATTTGGTGTTGCGCCGATTGCACAAACAACCAGATCTGCCGGTAGCAAAGGCCCGCTCTGCAGTTGTAGCGCAGCAATGTGAGCGTCTTTTTGTTCATAACCAACAATCGTTTGGCCGGTAATCACCGCGGCGCCCGCTTCGCTTACTTTTCGAGCGATACATGCAGATGCTTCGTGCGTAATCAAAGATGGCAGCAGATGTGCAGCGGCTTCAACGATGGTTACCTCAAGACCACGTGCCCTAAGCCCATCGGCAGCCTCGAGCCCCGTTAACCCACCGCCAATAACCACCGCGGTACGTGGCGCATGGTTATTAATGTAAGAAACGATCTGTTCAAGATCGCTTTTGTAATAAAAATTAAACAGATTGGTAAAATTTTGACCCTTAAACAATGGAAGCATGCGCGGTGAACGCCCGGTGGCGATGCAGAGCGCATCATAGGTGAACATACCACCATCAACCGTCTGGACTACTTTTTGCGTAGAATCTATTGCGGCCACCAGACTGTTGCATACAAGTTCTATACGCTTCTGCGCAAGAAGCGCTTCATTGCAAAAGATTATCTCTTCAAGCTGCTTTTCACCGAGCAGCACATCAGCCATATGGCACTTATTATACGGCCACGCAGCTTCTGAAGTAAGCACCGTAATAGATGCCTCCGGATCAAGCATCCGTAGCCGCAACGCGCAGCCTATGCCTGCTGCTGAAGCACCAATAATGAGATATCGCTTTGCCATTGTTACCAAAAAAAGTTTTGTTGAATTATCAATTACTATGCCACGAATAGGCATTTTTAGCCACTCAAATGCATATAAATTTTGACAAAAGCACGAATCTAGTGTTTATTGAAAAGGCATCTATTTCACATCAGAAATTTAAATTAAAAGCCTATAAATGGAGGCTCTATGCATACTTTTAATCGATCCAGTCTATCTCTTGCTCTAGTGAGCATCATACTTTTATGCACAGGGTGCGCAAAACGTACCAAAATGGTGTTGCCCCCACTCAAAAAACCGCATTTTGAGGCACAAAAAGAGGGTGTGACCCTTAAAGTCAGAGAACTGAACGAGCAAGAGCTCAAAGAGATTAATACCAAGGGACTTGGCTCCTATAAAATAGGCCGCATACCACTCAACAAGAAAAACAATCGCCATAACCGTGGCAAATATGTGCGAGTATTATACGGTACTTTGATCAATGAAGGGGCTCAACCCATAACATTCAACAGAAAATCAATATCGCTACCCCTATTGCCACTGCATAAATCATATCGTTTTTCCAATAGCCTGATGATTTGGGGTTTTTTATGTGGGACTTTTGGCATTGCCTACACCGCATGGGGCCTCACATTGCTTTTTGCGGGTCCACAAGCAGGCGCTGGATTTTGCGCTGTTGGAGGAGGCGTTGTAGTCTTTGCAGCTGGATCAAGTAGCTTTACCTACACATTACTGACGGTGCTGGGCGTAGAGCTTGCCGTATTAGGATTTTGGATTGGTGCGCAAGAAGTAGAAAAAGAAAAAAATCTCAAATATTTTACCCGTGATACCATGCTCTCTGATGCACTACATGAAATACAGCCACACGATACACAAAGCTGGCTCATGGTAGTACGCAGCCATAAATACAAAGAACAATTTATGGTACGCTGCGCAAAGCCTGACGCTACTGAAATCGCCTTTGACGTAACAATGCCTGATACCAACGCTTTTTAAGCTTTACACAGGTGCCATGAACATAAAAACTCATGGCACTATTGCCACATATATACAATCTATCTAGCCACGCATGCCCCGTTATTGACTTTTCTTCTGCCAAATCACTATCTTACGAAAGTAATACCGCACTATCGTTACAGAAATAAGATATGAAAATAACGTTTTTTGGGGCAGTAGAAGAAGTAACTGGATCGCGCTATCTGGTTACCCATAACAATCAAACCATTTTAGTTGATTGTGGCATGTTTCAGGGCACCCGTGAAATCACACAGCGCAATTATAACCCCTTTCCCGTAGATCCACGCAGCATAAATGCCATTATTTTAACCCACGCCCACATAGATCATACTGGCTATATACCCGCACTCGTTAAAAATGGTTTTTCCGGCCCCATCTATTGCTCAAAAGGCACCTATGCCCTCTGTTCCCTGCTCTTGATAGATAGCGGTGCCATACAAGAATATAATGCGCAAAAACGCGATCAACGTGGTGGGCCCAACCATCCCCCATCAGTATTATTGTATACCAAACATGATGCAGAAGTTGCACTGCGTTACTTTAAGCCTATTGAGTATGATGCCCCACTCACCATTGGCTCACTAACCGTAAAACTCGTGCGATCTGGGCATATTCTTGGTTCATCCTTTGTGATTATCTCAGACGGTTCACAAACGCTCACCTTTTCTGGGGATCTTGGCCGCCCGCAACAGCTGATTCTGAAATCGCCACCACCACTCACGCAGACAGACTATTTAGTGCTCGAATCAACCTATGGCGATAGAATGCATAAAGATGAAGACACGCTCAAGGTGATCAGCGATGTGGTGCATGCCACCGTAGCAAAGAATGGAATGCTGATCATACCTTCATTTGCGGTAGAGCGGACCGAAACAATTTTGTATTGCTTGTATCAACTGCGAGAAAAGAAAGCAATTCCTGATATTCCTATTTTCTTAAACAGCCCGCTCGCTATCCGTGTTGCGGAACTCCTCTGTGATTTTAAAGAAGAATATAAGTTTTCATCGGCACTCTGTAGAGACATGCGCAGCATCGCCACCTATACCCCAACGCCAGAAGAATCGATGCAGCTTGAGTATATCAACCCACCTGCCATTATTATTGCAGGCAGTGGCATGGCAGATGGTGGCCGCGTATTATTCCACTTTCAACAATTTATTTCCGATCCAAAAAACACCATTCTTTTTGTGGGATACCAGGCAAAAGGCACTCTCGGACATACGCTCGTACACGGCGCTGATAACATCACCATAAACAACAAACGTTATCCCGTAAAAGCAGACATAAAAGCGCTCGACACCCTCTCTGCACATGCTGATTATGAAGAAATTTTAGAATGGCTCAGCCATTTCACCCATGCACCAAAAAGAGTGTTTCTCACCCATGGGGAAATAAAAGCGGCCACCGCATTGCAACACAAAATAGAAGAACGGTTTGGTTGGAATGTGATTATGCCAACCTATGCAGAATCGTTTGAGTTGGAGTAAATGCACAATTGACCATTCTACAACTCAACTAAGCATTTCTCACCACAGTACATTAGAAGAGGGCATGTATCACTACGATACGTGCCCTCTTTGTTTTAATAACGTACAGGTATAGAAGAACTGCTTTACTTTTTTACTCTTTTATACCGATGTAAATGGCCACTTGCGCATTCTGTGGATCGCTGCTGCGTTCATCATACAGTTCATAATCGGTATGATAGGCACGTTTTAAATCACCCGCAGTTTCTTGCGCCCAAATTTTTTGCCATGCATCAACCACGATGCCAGGCATCTGCCCTTTTTCTGTGGTAAATACTGCATACTGCTGTGCCGGCACATGATGCACCACCATACCAGCTGGAACCTCATCTACACGTGTAACACGAACGCCAAGCAGAATGGTATACGCACCATCTTTATCAGATGCATATTCGCAATATAATGCCATAATATTATTATCGGCACGATGAGGCACTTTAGCGTAAATTTGTTCAGCAAAAAAACGCTGCCACAAACCGGCAATCACCCCATTACCTTCAAATTCTGCTTTATTAGTGGTACGCGCAGAAATACCCACCACATCAAAGGATGCGTGACTTTGTAATGCAATGCTCATAATCAATCCCATGAAAAAATTGTATATAATCTTCATACGTTGGACTCGGTTGAAAATAGGGTATAATAGACACAAAACAATGATACTTGATATGATATCTAAGGTCAAATAGACCTTTCAACGATGAGTCTTGATAAAAAGCAGCATGTTGAGAATGCATATACCTCCCGTTTTTACTATATCCTTTTTAATTCCATATATTTTTGTGGTGGTATTTGTTGCATCAACGCAGCACGATAGCCATCATTATTGGGCATTTTTTCAATCAATTCCCACGCACGTTGATACGCGGCTTCATGCAACTCATAAAAAAGATAATCGACTTCGGTATCATCTTCATCTTCAAGCTCATCCCACCATGGCAATTTTTCTAAACGTAACACAAATAGCTGTAGCTTTATGTCTAACGAAGAATACGGCAGTATACATTTCCCTTTTGCAAGTTCCAAAATACCAATAAGCTCATCAAACGTTAATGCATCAACAAACTTGTACATTTCGCCTGTTATCGCCTGATGAATAAGTTCCTTAAAATATGCAGACTCATCAACGGAATTGGATGCAACAGCAAAAGAACCTATAAGCAACAGTGATATAATCAAACGCTTCATATGAGTACCTTTTTAATTTTTTGTTTCTATAACGAACTGATCATTAATATGTTTTATAATAACTTCTTTGGGCTTATGTTTACATACTTTTTCTTGCCAATCATCGAGCAACTGAACGAATTGGTCCCGGGTCATTGTTATACGGGGGGGAACATAATGCACGTCATCTGGATCACCACCAATAAAATCAATAACATGTATAATGCCATCATCATCTTCATCTAGAAGAACCGCATTAGTACTACAAGTATGGCTAAAGCCGCTATGTGGATCATTTTTATCCGCAGCTCCCCAATCTCGAAATATTGAACTGCTATTTTTTGAACAACCCATATCAGACAAAAAAACACCCAAGATCCCCATTCTTTCGTCAGAGGCATTACAATAACCATAGTTGCCATAGTTCGTATCAAGCGATAATGTTACAAAATTCATTAAAACCTCCTAGTCAAAAACGGGATATGCTGTTTTCAGCGTGCCATTTTTTGTGATATACATGCGTATTTTTACTCCTTCACCAGTAAGAGCTTCTACAATATATTTGCCCCCTTGTTCTTTGAATGAGACTCCACTTTTGACAGCATTACTATATGCTTCATAGATTTTTTCTATTACTTGCCTTCTTGACCAATCAGACGGAAAAAATGTTATATGCTTAACAAATTCCTCACCGTAAAAAATCCTTGCTTGATAAAATCCATTTTCATACACAACCTTATCCACAAATTTAAACACATCGGCTTTTTCAATAGCAGCCATAAAATCATGATGAAATCCATTTATTTGAGGAACTCCTCTACGAGAAAAATAGAGGTCCATACCTAAAATGTGTTCATATTCAGGCTTCAGGTATTTATTACCAAAACGTGCTGTATCGAGCACTTTGTTATCACATAGCAGTCGCAGAGGTTCTAACTCTTTTTCAAGCATAGCCATATATTCTGCGTGCGCAGCTTCAAGAATAGCATTTGAACTACAGACAAGATTATTTACACCGCCGCTACGCTTATTTACATTTTCAGACGCTTTTAATAACACTCCGTCTGTTGTGGCCAGAGCAAATTCACCAGCTGCACCTTCATCTTTAAAAAAACGTATTACATTTTTAATGGTACCACCGAGCTTCGAACAAAGCGTATGTCCCATGGCAAACATCTGGCCGGTAAGTACCCATTCAGTCCCAAAAGCAGTAACATGCTTTGCTATTTCTCTATTCGACATCTGTGCTGTATGCTCATGGATAACTCCAGCCATATCAATCAATTGCTCGCCAATGGCATACATTTCTGTAGCACATTCCAAGTATTCACCTCTATCAATCAAGTGACTCCAGTGTGCGAGGGTACCAATAATGCGCGCGGTAAGGAATCCAAGCATACGTGCCCCATCTACCAACCGCACCAATGTACGTACGGGATGCATAACCATATCAACGGTGTTGTACGAACCAAGGAGAATGCCTTCACCAATACCTTTGATAATTTCTGTTGCTTCATAACAAAAATCAGACCATCGCGTTGCCCACACAGGATTATGGAGATAATTTGATTTCATGCCAAGTACAATGCCATCACGCAAGGCATCAATAAAAATATTCTCACCATCAATGGCATGCTTTCTTTGCACTGCAAGCGTGCTGTGTATATGTGAAATAAACTCCTGGTGCATTTGATACTCATATGCATTCATAAGAGGTTCGGTTATCTGCTTTTCAGTGATGCCATACTGAACAACAAAATCAAAAACCTCTGTGCCCGTTTTTAGATGACGTTTTGCACGCTCAGGATGCTGCTGCGCATACCTAATCGTATCAATTCTTTTTTGGTGGTTGTATACCGCTAGCCGCTTGCAGGGTGAATCGCTCGCTATATTCTCTACACGTTTCAGTTCATGTATGTATGCTTCGCGCTCCGCAGCTTCTTTTTTTACCTGTTCTTCTTTTCTTTGCGCCGCTTCACACTCTTTTTCCTGTTGCACGAGCACTTCCTGAGCAACACGTTCTTTTTCACATTCTTGATACAGAAATGCAAACTGTTTACGCATACCATGTCGATAGCAAAAGGTCATTTTGCCAAGCAGAGATCGTAAACCTTTATACTTTCGATAATCATCATAATATTTTTCAACGAATTCTGGATACCGCGGAAGCTGCTTTACGAGTGCAAGATAGGCCGGATTCATATACAGCATGGGATGGCTTAAAATATCCGCTTCTGTGTAGTTCTGCGCTGCAAAATACCACGCCAGTTGCTCGGTACTCATACGATTTAGATCATATTGTGGCGCAGCAGTATGATGACGCAACGATGTGTGTTGCGTGGAAAAGATTATGAGATTGGAAATATGAATAGTCTGCGCAGAATTACTGCCTTGATAATAACCACAAACTCGAACATCTGATACAATAGGATTTAATGATGTTTCAGGTGCTACAAACGTTACACTGTCAGTCTTCGCTCCTATGCAGCTAGGCCTGACACTGTCAGCACTGCAAAGCACATGCAACAAAATAGGTATAAAAAAAATACGCTTCATATTATACTCTCATTACATTCTATTGTGCATGAGGATAGTATGAAACGTATTGATTATCAAGAACTTAAAATGAGCCGCTAAGTCTGCGCTGCGATCGATGTATTAAAAGTTATACACATATCCACATTTTTCAGCGATATACAATGCAATAACAGTTACCACTGCACACGCAAACATCATCCAAGGTATGCCTACATACAGAGCCTCTACCGGCCAATTAGCTATAAAAGCAAAACTGAGTATTTGGTGTGAACCTGAAACGATAAGCCCATACACTGCTCCGGAAATAAACGCCCATTGATAGTTGCCCTTGCTGTATGGCAATGCGTACCAGATCATACCTTGAACAACTAAAACCCATGCTAAGAGAATCAGAAGGTGAGGATTGGAAAATATTTTGAAATAGGTACCAAGTTCAACATCAGATGCATTAAGAACATCAGCAAATTTTTCTAAGTAAAACTCTTTCATAAGAAAACTAAACCACGCGACATTTAATGCCACATACGCGATATACGATGCTACAAATACGTGGACCATGTGCCAATTAAAACGACAAAACATACACATTCCTTTTTTAGAATATGGGTTATACAGATACAAGCCAGCTTACTTATTTTTATAAAACGATGCACCGTTTTAATCTAACTTTAATGTAAGTTACCATTTTGACGCGTGTTTTCAAACACCATATAGTGATAAAGTATAACTTATTCAAAAAAATGCGGAGATGTTGTATGAACAAAGGTATCGCTTTGATCCTTTTTGCATTAGCTACTGGAATATGTGCAAAATCTGATTTCAAAGTTTATCTGATGGATAGAAATGATCCTCAAAAAAGCTTGCTCCATGAATTACAACAGTTTGAAGAGCAATTTGCATATCCCTTTAGCAATACTGAAGATTTTACTATTAAACATGGTATTCATGGTGATTATTTAGCTTTTTTTAAAAGCCTCGGAAAACCGTATTACTATATTGCTCGATCCAAAAAGGATAAGCGCGTTATAAAACACATTAACGATCAAGATATTGAAGTGGATCAAAAAGCAGATGAAATCGCTGCAGTTGTATGCTGTGTTTTGCGAAAAATGCCTACGTTCAATGGAAAAACTAAATCGGCTTGGTATATCTGTGATTTAAAGGTACATCAGAGCTATCAAGGCCAACATCTTCCTCTTTTTATGGTCAAAAAAATCGCTTTCTGGCGCTATATGCAATGTTCTCGGGGATTTGCCATTTGCATGAATCCAGCAACGGGGGATCCGAAAGCTGCGTCAATTTTTAAAAAACATGGTCCATGGAATGTTGATACTCAAGTGCTTAATCTTTATAACCTATCGGCACATCAAATGGAACAACACAGAGATATGCTCAAAAAAATATTAATTGATCATGGATATATGAAAGACCATCAAGAACTTTTATATGTATCCACGCATGGCGCCAAAGATTATGAGATCACCGATACTATTTCTCAACAAAAGCGACCATGGCACTTACTCCATATACAAGCAGGTGACGATATGCAAGCTCCTTTGGAAGATGATGCGACCTATATGATATGTGCCGTTGAAGGAACCCCTTTAGATACTCATTTTAAAACACTCTTAGGTGCACCGTCATCCACCGCTCAGATACTCAGTTACGGAATGAAAGACATTGATTTTAATTGCTTAACATCAAACCAAATTTAGGTGAGGCTTTATCATGAAATTATTGCATGCACTATCGTTACTTATGTGCACATCTTTATATGCCGAAAGCTCTACGGCTGCGCAGTCATTAGCATCTCGGGTTACACAATGGGCTGATGAAATATTGCAAGAAACACCTATTATTAAAGGCGCATTTTTTAAACATTTAGCCACCATGGATACAGAGATATTCCAGCATGTACAAGTGCAATTTTTCTTTGCCGTTGATTACTTTTCTCGGCCTATGGCTGCATTGGTAGCGCGGTTACCACACCATAAAGATAGAATTAACATTATTCATAATATTGTGGAAGAACATGGCAATTTTGCGCGCGAGCGTTACCATTCAAACACCTTTAAACAGTTTCTCAAAACTATTGGAGTTGAAACCATTAATACAAACCAACCCTCTGCCGTTGTTACTATGTTTAACACTACTTTGATGGGTGCAGCAATGCAGGATGATCCAATTGTTGCGCTAGCATGCTTGGGTATCATTGAATATGCATTTGCAGATATCTCCGCGTGTATCGCTCAGCATGTGGTTAACCAAGGTTGGGTCACAGAAGATGAGCTCGTGCATTATAACCTTCATGCAGACATTGATAAGCAACACGCAGAGGAGTTTTTTGAAATTATTGAGCCTATGATACATAATGCTGACCAACGCGATAAAGCCATTGCCGGATTAAAATTGGGCGCATATATCTTCAACCGTTTGTATGAGGATCTGTATCAAGAAGCTTTGCGTACAATACGCATGCATGTGAAATAAAAAAAAGATAAAGGCGGCGTAACCATACGCTTTTAAAGGACGAATATGATACCAGAAAAAGATAAAGTGTTTGATAACGCAACCAGAGATATCTATTTCAAGAAGGTGCTTACAGCGGCAGAAGCATATCGTGCCTTTTGGCTCTGTATGGATCTATGGTATAAGCAGTCAAATGAGAAGGATACATTCTTAGAATGGCTTGCTATGTGCATGTGGTCTAATGGTGGTTGCCATGAGGAATACCTTAGAGCTATCAAAACTGTTATAGAAGAGCGAGAAGAGTTCAGAGACTATCTCTTGCCTTTACAGGAAGAAGATGGCTCCACGTACCTAAAACCATGTGATTGCTGCGATAAATGCAAATTTAAAGAACTCTAGATCCTTCGCGGTTAGTGTCTGTGGGTTAGACACGGCGCAGAATATGATTTTGTGCTGTTAGCAGGCATTTGCATTCAAATATCACACCGATCAGCATTGCAGCTATTTAAAGAAAGTTCCTCTGAAGCGGACGCAACGCTCGAAAACACACCCACCATGAACATACAACAAATATATGTCGTAACATTATTCATACACGCAATCCCTATTTGAGCAAAAATGACTTACTCACAAAGAATACCATGTAAAAAACTGGAAATCCTCTTTTAAAAAACGCAACACCGTTATACAAAACGCAACACTTTTTGTTGCGTTTTTACAGGGAGAAAACTTTTGAGTTGTTGCAAAGTTGTTGCTTTCCACAAATTTGGCCAAAAGTTGTTGCGTTTTGCATTTTTGCTTGAAATTGCTTTTTTTAAGCGTACAATTTTCGCAATTGGTTTGGCGTAAGCCTGAAGCACCCTAGGAAAAGACGCGTAGTGAGGCAAGCAGTTGATGGTGCGAGCAAGTCGCACTGATTTTAACACCAATAACCAAGGAGTATCCTTATGATACTTTATATCCGCACGAGTATAATTCGCGCTCTCTCTTTATTGATCCTCATATCACCACCAAAAGAATCGCGCGCTGCGGATCCTCTCTCAGCCGCAATGATTGCGGCTGCAGCAGCGGCGGCAGCCACTGCGTATTTTTTTCCTAAAAAAACGAATGCTACGACTCTTATTAACAATCAGAGTAAGCTGCCCCAAATAGCATCTCCTGAAACAAATATACCCCTTCCTAAAATAATTTATCCTGAGATAGAGATACTTCATTCCGAATCTAGTCCTGATCTCCAAAATACAAGGGACTTGAATATAAATATTAAAAAAATAAAGAGAATCAAAGGCGTAGCGCTAGCAGAGACCCTAATACCAGCTGGAATAGGAATTGTAGAATGGATCGGCGGCGGCATTGTCTGTGGAGGAGCAGCTTATGGTCTTGGAAAACAGCTCGGCAAGAAGAACTTTGTAGGTGATCCTGCTACGGGTTTTAATGGAGATATAAGAGTAAAAACCACCCCCTGTTACGGTAGACCATCTAATACAGGGGGAAGCACATCAAAGGTAAATGATCAATCGTCATATCAACCATCTGCTAATGATAATTCTCAGGGAAAAGATAAAGTATTCTATACCCCAGAAGAATTGAGGGAGTTTGAAAAGGAGCAAAATAGAAAATACGCCGAAGAAGAAAAAAAGCGTGAAAAAGAAAGAGAAAAGAAAAACGCAGAAGAATGGGAGCAATGGAAGAGAGATAAAAAGAATAAACCACCAAAAAAAGACGATGACGATAAAAGGAAACTTCCAGAGGCTATAAAGGGTGCGAAGGAGCTTGCTGATGATATTGCGGAAAGGTCACGCAAGCAAACACTTGAAGAAACACGACGTCTTACAAATAAAGATGCGCGGGAATTGGTAAAAGAGCATTTGAAAGGATATGAAGAAAAACCAAATTCTCCATTTGATACACACGGTGGTATAGCTTTTTATAATAAAAAAACAAAAACATGGATCAGCCCTGATCAGGATGGTCATAATGGTGGTGTTTGGAAAATGTTTAATCGGTCTGGAGATGAAAGATTGGGTACTTTCAATGATCTTCTAACCAAAAGAATAAAGAGTTAAAACTTATGGATATATCAATCAAGATAATAGGGAGTAAACCTATACAATGCGAAGGCAGACAAGCTCTAAAAGGTCTAATCACAATAGCTGATTTTGAGGAGACTATTTGCATTCACTTAAATCCATGGACAAAAAAAGATTATGAAAGGCAATGGAAAGAAGGTTTAGACCGCTTAAAAAACCATAATCGTTCTTGCCTTGTTGTGAGTATTGGAAAACCAGAAGATAATGCCGTTGTTGAATGGTGGCGTTTGTATCGCATAGATAATATGGTTTTCATACAAAATGGAAATCTCTCTAAAAAGACTTATAAAAAAATAGTTGGAAAGTCATCATTTACTCCAGAAACCTGTTACGATTTTATTCCGCCCCGACGGACTCATACAGAAGAGGGATACGAAATCGCTGAATGGTCTGTGCCATGGACTGAATAACGCATAAAGGACCAAAATAGGGAAGAAGTACCACTAATTAACGTGGCGATTAAAAGAGATGATATGGCAAAAAAAAGTAAATGCACCTGTAATCAGCACAGTGATTACAAGGGATGTTGCAATGATATTTATATTGCGCTAAACGATTGCAAGTTTGGCCTAACGTATAACAAAATGTATAGGTCACACGCATGGCTTAATCCACATGGCGGAACGATGTGCCATATCATAGACTATTGTCCTTGGTGCGGAACTAAGTTTCCACCAAGCCTTTATGATGAATGGGATAGCGTTGTAGAAAACGAATACAACCTAGACCCGAGTAAGATATTCATAAAGGATGCCCCTGCTGAAATGCAAACCGATGAATGGTGGAAGAAGCGCGGATTATAAAAATATTTAAGGTAGACGTTCTCAGTGAATGCGTTGAAAAAAAACCATGCCCTCACTCTGTGAGCCATGAATTTTTAATTCTTAAGTCGCGCGTACAGATCACTGAGCTCACTCTTAGATTCCAAATCTGCCAGTGCCATCTCGATACTTTTTTATCCAAAAAAAAGTCCTCGGAAAAATCCGAGGACCTTCTATTTTTATCACAAAAATTAATTGCTCTTCACTATCGAATAGCCGTTAAAAAATGATGCAACCGGACGAAGATAAAGCATACCAATGCCAATCACCGATGAAAGCCCAGCTAATGCAAAGCCCGGATAATTCTTAACAAAAGGTATGATTTGTTTGTAACGCTCTTGCTCAAACGTCCATTTAACCGTTTGAATAGTAAGACCTGCAACAACGCCCGCTACAATAAAATTTTTTGCTCGATCTGACCCAACATGTAAGTCCATCGCTTGAGAGTTGCCGCAATATAAGCCGAGTAAAAGGGAAATTTTTAGAATTGATTTGCTCATACTAACTCTTTTTATTTTAATGGGATTCCATAAAATATATGGCCCCGCCAGGCATTTCCTGCGGAAATGACTGGTTGGGGCGGGAGGATTCGAACCTCCGCATCACGGGACCAAAACCCGTTGCCTTACCGCTTGGCCACGCCCCAACTAATTTTTAGTATTCTTCAGGTGAGCTCATTTGACCTGTTTTTTCTGCATGGTCAAATGCTACGATAACCTCTTTTTCAATCATTTCACGCATTTCTGCATTGAGCGGATGTACCACGTCTTTAAACGTGCCGTCTTTGCGTTTGCGAGAAGGCATGGATACAAATAATCCTTTGTGCCCTTCAATGATCTTAAGATCACGTACTATGAAACAATTATCAAAGACGATCGTTGCATATGCTTTCAAACGTCCGCCTTCACGTGCGGGAAATACTTTCACTTCTGTTATTTTCATTCTACATCCTTAAGCTGTCATACTCTCTCTGGACGCTCTCAATATCAGTATCTCATTCGCCATAAAGTGTATCGAGCTCATTACTTTTGTCAAATAGTTTTACAATATTTCTATCACTTTTTTTTACACTTACTCTATCACCGGCATGGCAGATCGCTCAAAAACACGCATTTTAGCAGACCTTGATGATGGGTTCACGCGCACTTCCTCTTCTGACGGCACGATCACTTTTTTCGTGATCACCACGCCCTCTTGGAGCCCTTCATGATCACGGAACGATTCCTTGACCATGCGATCTTCAAGTGAGTGGAAGCTGATGCATACGATCCGTCCGCCTGGACTTACCGTACGATACGCTGAGGAAAGCAACGCGGTGATGTTATCCAGCTCATGATTCACATAAATGCGCAAAGCCTGAAACACCTTCGTTGCCGGATGAATGCGCTTATAGCCCAATCTAGGCACCACTTTCGACACAATCTCTGCTAGCGCCTTAGTGGTTGTTATTTTACGCTCAGAGCGCTTTTCTACAATTACCCGCGCGATTTGACGGGAAAAACGTTCTTCCCCAAGCTGCCAAAATATCTCTACGAGTTTTTCTTCTGCTGAGGTATTCACCACCTGGGCTGCCGTCACCGCCTGATGAGCGGGTGACATACGCATATCAAGGGGTGTATCAGTATTAAAAGAAAAACCTGCTTTTCCGCTCAGCTGCATTTGCGATGTGCCAAAATCAGCAAGAATGCCGTCAACCGTTTTAATTTTAAGTTTTTTAACCTGCTGATACAATTGGGAAAAGTTGCTCCAGACCATGGTCAACCGATCGCCATACTGTTCTTTCAGTTCAGCGCCATACTTTTCGATGGAAGAATCATCCCAATCAAAGGCGATAACCCGTACGTTAGGATGGGCATCAAGGATGGCACGGGTATGGCCACCTGCACCAAATGTGGCGTCAATGTAGACGCCACCATCTTTGAGGTTCAAATAATCAATCGCTTCTTGCTTCAGTACCGTTTTGTGGGGCACTGCCCCGGTTTGTGCTGTTATTGATGCCATACTCTACTGCGTTCTGCAGCCTTTTCATGATGTACAAAATTATTGACTACATTCTCAAGATGCAGTGATCTTGAGCCTTTGACAAGTACCAGCACCGGATCTTTCGTTAATTTCTCAAGCACCGCAACAGCATCTTGCCACGTTGAAACCAGTTCTACCGGTAAATTCATGGGCGCCGTTTTTTTGGTCCACTCAACATCTGAACCTACAAGAATAAGCTGATTGAGTGATGGTATCTTGCGCAAGAATCGGCCAATCTGACGATGCCAAAATGGTGCATTCTGCCCAAGCCCCCGCATATCACCCAACACGGCAATTTTACGCGTGCCCGATGTTACGGCAATTTTCTCAAATGCAAGCAATGCCGCCTTCACGCTTTCTGGATTTGCATTATAGGTATCATTAATAATCGTGCCATTGCCCTGCTTCATCATACAATGCTCAAAGCGACCCGGTACATGGAACGGTTGTTGCACCGCACGCACAATAACCGCATCATCAATGCCCAACAGATGGGCTACACCTGCTGCCGTGAGCACGTTCATCACACGGCCTTCATGCGCTTGTGTTAAGGTCACCGGGTATTTGTGATTATACATTTTGAGCACAAAATGAATCTCATCACCCTGTGTGCGAATTTTACGCGCTTGAATCTGATTAATTGTTTTTAACCCTACACGCATCACGGGATGTTTATATGATACGTGCGTAAGCAACGTTTGATCACCATGAATCACCCCAATATTGGTTTCTTCAAATGCGCTAAAGATAGCACGTTTTTCTACCGCAATGTCTTGCAGTGATCCAAACTCATCCATATGCTGATGCCCAACATTAGTAATAGCCGCAATAGTCGGTTTTACTAATTCGGTAATTCCACGAATATCGCCCGGTTTGCCGGTTGCAATCTCAAAAATCGCACCGTCATGGTTTTCGCGCACTTGCAACATATTAATTGCAGCACTCACCAAAACATTTTGATTTGCACGGGATACAAAATAGTGTAATCCCGCTTCTTGCGTAATAAGCGCTACCAACTCTTTTGTTGAGGTTTTACCCACCGAACCGGTGATACCAACCACAGGCTTTGTCCATTGCGCACGCCATGCACGTGCAAGCGAAAGTAACGCTTCATACGGCTCTGGAACCACGAGAATAAGCAACGCTTTACGCTGCGCCTCTGGAATCTGTGCTATCAACGATTTATGGGTATGCTTAATCATAATACCCGCTGCACCATTGCGCACCGCATCGAGCACAAAATCATGCCCATCAACATACTGACCTTTTAAGGCAACAAAAATTTCACCCGGCTGTACCGTGCGTGAATCGATTGCAAATACAAGCTCATCAGGCATCACCTGAGAAACGAGTGCTTCTTTACCAAGAACTGACTGTAAAAACTGTACATCTAACTGCATATATATACCGTCCTTTTCACCACAGGTGGCTCCAATACATTAATTACGACGGCAACAATACTCTCCCGTTTTTGCATAATTGTCAAGGTTCTTGTAAACAAAATCACTAACGAATAACTTTTCGTGGGCGCGCACCATCGGGTGGCATGATCAATCCTTGTTGTTCTAAAAGATCAATTAAACGCGCAGATCGATTGTATCCGATTCTAAATTTACGCTGCAACAACGAAATAGAAATTTCATCCACTTCTTTGAGATAAGAAACCACATCATGATACAAACCATCTTCCACGGGAGCGGTATCATTCGGAATCGTTGCAAGTTCTGTTTGCAGATCTTTGTAATCTGGTTTTCGCGCACGCTTCACCTGCGTAACCACCGCATGGATCTCATCGTCAGAGACATAGGCACCATGTAAACGCTGCAACTGTGCACTCGCACCATCAAGGAACAACATGTCACCCTTGCCGAGTAATTTATCAGCGCCACCGGTATCAAGAATGGTGCGCGAATCGATGCGTGATGCAACTCTAAATGCCATACGGCTTGGGAAGTTTACCTTAATAAGCCCGGTAATCACGTCGACCGATGGCCGTTGCGTTGCAACCACCAAATGTATGCCCGCGGCACGCGCCATTTGCGCAATACGCGCAATGGATTCTTCCACATCGCGCCCTGCCGTGATCATAAGATCGGCAAGTTCATCAATCACCACCACGAGTGATGGAAGTGAAGATTCGGTTATGGTACCCGCATGCACCCGTTGATTAAATTCTTTACTGCTGCGCACACCATGCTGCGCGAGAAGCGTATACCGCTCTTCCATATGTTTTACCACCCATTTAAGCACCAGTGATGCCGTACGCGCATCGGTTACAATCGGAAAGAGCAGATGCGGAACATCTGCATACACGGCAAATTCAATGCGCTTCGGATCAATCAAAATTAAACGGCATTCATCAGGCGTGCGGCTACAGAGCAAGCTCGTCAACAACGTATTGAGCGCCACCGATTTACCTGAACCGGTTGACCCTGCAATTAAAAGATGAGGCATGCGTGCAAGATCGGCAACCATCGGATCACCCGTGGTATCAACGCCGAGTACACACGGCAGTTGCGCACTACTTTTCATAAACGCATCACTGTGCACAATGGCAGCCATGGTGACCGCTTGCCGCTCACTGTTTGCAACCTCAAAGCCAACCACAGAGCGGCCAGGAATTGGCGCAATAATGCGAATGCTCAGCGCCTGCAACGCGAGCGCAAGATCATCTTCAAGCGCAATAATTTTACTAATTTTGGTATCCATGTGTGGCTGATATTCATAGAGTGTTACCACCGGGCCACGCTTAATAGCAGTCACCGTGCCACTGACGCCAAATCGTTCCAATTTTTCGGTCAGCAGTTGTGCTTTATCTTGCAATTCGCGGCTTAATTTTTCGTGCGCTGCATTATCTTTTGCGGCAACAAAAATACCAAGATTCGGTTTTTGATACTGATCGTGAACAGACAGTGTGCCAGCATCATCTTCTACATCATCTAAATCATCATCATGATGCAAAAGATCTTCCACCGTGCTCACCGCCAACTGCTCATCAAGGGATGAAACAACAACGGGAGATGGCTCTGGCACTGGTGGCACTGTAAGTGCATGGCGCGTTTGAAACACCGCACGCTTAGATTTTTGATGCAGATACACGGCGTATACACGATGCGCTACACTGAGCACGCCACGCGCTGCAAGCAATAACAGATCAAACATCACCACAAAGCCACAGCTCATTAATGCAAACCATGCAAGCATTTTTGCACCGAGCCCACCCAAAATAGTGCGCAACCACAATGCACCATACACGCCAATCAATCCGCCTGCACCGGCAGTAAAGCTATCAACATGATAGAGGCCCAACATAAGCGCACCACTTGCCATCCATAGCAATGCCGCACAGAGATGTTCATAATGCAACGTCACGCCACGCAGCTTGGTAATACCAAAAGAAAAAAGCGTAACAGGTAACAACCAAACACCACTGCCCATCATATGCCACAGATAAATATATAACCTGCCAAAAAAACCAATGTTTAATACAGCGCCCGTGCTATAGGTTAAAAACACACACGCGGCTGATGCGCTTGATTGAATGCTGTATGCACTAATTAATGATCCACACACAAACAGTATGCCCTGATACTGTGTCATCAGATATGAGATTATTTTTTTCATACCAACTCCTTGCTTCATCTGTTAGTGTAAGTGATCGTACAAAGAAAAAATAGCGAACTGGTATCAACCACGATTCTGCAAGTATTTTAGCGCACTTTTTGCCACAATAGCATGAGCCACTCAGAGCTCCCGATATATTTTCTCTTTACAAACGAACACTGGTCGTACTATAGTGGGAACAGGTTTAGAAAAATTTTCTAAACTTGGTTGACAGAATCATACGAGTCGATCTATATATTGATATATCAGCATGCCTGTATGCATGCGAAAGATATCACACACTCTTTTATGAAGCGAAAGGAGGGCGCAAGAAAAAATATATATATCAATGTTATCTTTTCAACGCGTGATGCAGTTATAACAATGAAGTAACAACCTGCATTACCAACGAATACAAACATCTCAAAGGAGCTGTAATGTTACCTAATTTCAAAAAATTTCTTTCCCTTTCCTTGCTTGTCAGCGCAGGCGCTGTACTAGCTAACGATTGCTGCAGCACTAATAATAGCTGCAACAATGATTGCGACACCCCAGGCAGACCAATAACCTGCTTTGTACCACGTTCACAAAGCTTCCATAACGAACTTAAAAATGCAGTTATGGATCCAGATAACCAATTCTTATATGACGTTGATGGCTTCAATGGCTCATTCAACATCATGTTTGAATATGATAGCACATTCAACACTGATAAACTCGGCAAATGCTTGTTCGGTCAAGCAGCATACTGCTCAACCAGCTGTGGTGACGATGCAGTAGCAATCGCCATAAGAGGTACTGCAGCTGATGTAATCAATGATGGCAAAGACTTGATAGCTGATAACTTCTTCTTACCAAAAGACTTTAGCAGCGTAGTCACTATCAAGCCATCAATAGAAAACTTCAACGTACACTTGCAAGCATACTTTGGATTTGACGAATGGTGCACCGGCCTTTATGCACGCATCTATGCGCCAATCACCGTTTCTCGCTGGAAATTAGAAGCAAATGAAGTTGTAACGGGCACTCCTATTGAAGGTTACGCAGCTGGTGAAATTGCTCCAGTAGCAGTTGGCGTTGCTGATTTAAATGATAGCTTCTTGGCATACACTAAAGGTCAAGCTAACTATCAATTACCAGGTGCTACAACACCGGTAACCGTAGCAGGCCCAACCGTAGAAGGCTTAAAATATACTCGCTTTGGTTCATGTGATACTGATACTACAACTCAATTAGCTGATCTTCGCGCAGAACTTGGCTGGAACTTCTTGCTTGATGAAGATTACCATTTAGGCTTGTATATCGCGGCTGCAGCACCAACTGCCAATGATTGCGAAGATGATTGCAACACACTTCTTTGGGGTGCAAAAGCTGGTAACGGCGCACACTGGGAACTTGGTGGTGGTTTAACAGGTCACTACACTATGTGGCGCTCAGAAGATTGCGAACAACAGTTCGATTTCTTCGTTG
Source organism: uncultured bacterium (assembly GCA_963704465.1). Lineage (GTDB taxonomy): Bacteria > Babelota > Babeliae > Babelales > Vermiphilaceae > MFD02979-c4. Next base: position 522,206 of record OY969901.1, on the reverse strand, counting down.
ATTTAACCATCAACCATATGTTTGCACATACTGAAAAACGTACGTTTGATCTTAAAGATGCAAACGGCAACAACAAAGCATTAAGCCGTTACATCATCGCTGAAAAATTAACATCAACAATCACCAATGGCTTAGCAATTAACAACGTTGCTGCAAAATATCAATTTGCAGGTTCATATGCGCCAGTTGCAAACTTCTCTACTCGTGATGTAAGCGTAAGCTTCCCGGTGCAAGCAGACTTAATGGCTAAGTTCGTATACACCTGCCGTGGCTTTAGCTGGGCATTGGGTTATGATTTCTGGGCACAAGCTTGTCCGAGCATAGATGTTGATAACTGCAATGATGATTGCAACTCAACACCATTCCCAGAAAACACTTGGGCACTCCGCGGTGATGCACATGTATACGGCTTTGGTTACGGCACAGGCACATCGTTATTACAAATACAAGAAATACCTGCAACATACAATGCAACTACTGCATTTAACATAGGAACTCCATTTGAATCTGGCACAATAGCAAACAGCAACGGTGGCGTTGACGCTGCAGGAACTCCCGTATCAGTAACTGGTCCAACTTCAGCTTCAGCAAGCCTTCGTACTCTGAATAATAACTCTGCAAGCAATGCTATCAATGCTTCTGTAACACCTGTGTTCATCAAAGAATCAGATCTTGATATGGGCAACATCACTCGTGGCCTTTCAAACTCGATCTTCACAGAATTGAACTACACTTGGATCGATCGTGAATGCTGGGTTCCATACCTTGGTATTGGTGCACGCGTAGAATTTGGTAGCCATAATTCAAACAACACTGTGAGCACTACTCCTGTAGTAGCAAACACCAATAGCTGCAATAACAGTTGCGACAACAGCTGCGACAATTGCGACACTTGCACAGCAACAGTATGGGGCATCTGGATTAAAGGTGGCGTATCTTTTAACTAATCATTTCTTGATGGGTGGCGTATGCCATCCATCATTTTGTTGAATATCAAACGATAGATATCCTATCTGATACCCAACAGAGTACTTCAAGAGAGCGTGTAACAACGCTCTCTTGTTTTTTTGGTGATATTTTTTATGCAACAAAATTTCTATCATGATGTTGACAGAGTGCATCATATTGATCTATACCTGGAATAATAAGACGGCATAGATTACCAAAAAAAGAAAGGAGCAGATCTTTACAGAAATAGCTATACAGCAGATTTTGCATATATAAAAAAATAGTAGGAGTTGTATTCATATGGAACACATGTTCAAAAAATTTCTTTCTCTCTCGCTTCTTGCAAGCACCAGCGGCATCTTTGCTGCAAATTGCAACGAGTGCACAAACGATTGCGATGCACCAGCAAAACCAGTAACCTGCTTTGTACCCCGTTCACAAAGCTTCCATAACGAACTTAAAAATGCGGTTATGGATCCCGATAACCAATTCTTGTATGACGTTGATGGCTTTAACGGCACATTCAACGTTATGTTTGAATATGATAGCACCTTCAACAGCAAACATCTTGGCGAATGCCTCTTTGGCCAAGCAGCCGTGTGCGTAAACAGCTGTGGTGATGATGCGGTAGCGCTTAACATTGTTGGCACATTAGCAGACACACCACCGAATGGTAAAACTGATTTGGTAGCGGATAACTTCTTCTTACCAAAAGATTATCGCAGCGTGGTAACGGTAAAACCATCGATCCACAACTATAACGTACACCTTCAAGCATATTTTGGATTCGATGAATGGTGCACAGGCCTTTATGCACGTATCTATGCGCCAATCACCGTATCAAGCTGGAAATTAGAAACAACAGAAAGCTACACCAACGGCAGCAAAGGCACCACACCAGGCGGGAATTATACTGCCGGCGAAATAGCACCAGTAACGGTAACAAACGCAAACCTTTACACCAGCTTCTTGCAATACACACAAGGTAAAGCGCTTGCATTACCAGGCTCAACAGACCCCGTTGTTGCAGGCCCAACCGTAGCTGCATTGAAATACAGCAAATTTGGCGGTTGTGATTCAGATAACACAACACAACTTGCAGATTTACGTATGGAACTTGGCTGGAACTTCTTGCTTGATGAAGATTACCATTTAGGCTTATATATCGCTGCAGCAGCACCAACGGCAAATGATTGTGAAGGCGATTGCGACCAATTACTTTGGGGTGCAAAAGCAGGTAACGGACAACATTGGGAACTTGGTGGTGGTTTAACGAGTCACTACACTATGTGGCGCTCAGAAGATTGCGAACAACAGTTCGATTTCTTCGTTGATTTAACCATCAACCATATGTTCAAACATACCGAACAACGTACGTTTGACTTGAAAGGCAAACCACTCAGTCGCTACATTCTAGCAGAGCAGTTAACATCAACAATAACTAATGGTTTAACTGTTGGTGGCACTGCAGCTACCTACCAATTTGCAGGCGCATACGCTCCCGTTGCAAACTTCACTACGCAAGATGTAAGCGTGAGCTTCCCGGTGCAAGCAGACGTGATGGCGAAATTCGTGTATACCTGCAAAGGCTTCAGCTGGGCGCTTGGCTATGATTTCTGGGCACAAGCATGTCCGAATGTTGATGTAGCATGCAATGATGATTGCAATAACAGTTGTAACAACAGCTGCAATAACAGCAACGTAACACCGTTCAAAGAAAATACCTGGGCACTTCGTGGCAATGCAAATGTTTATGGATTTGGTACAGACGCTAACTTAAATAGTCTCATACAACCAATTCCAGCTACATATAATGCAACAACTGCTTTTGATATTGGAAATGCATTTGGCACAAACAGCAACAATGCAAACGTGGATAAACCTGGCAATCCTGTTGCAACAACTGGCGATGCTAACTTCAGCGCGGGTTCAGAAGTTGGACCTTCGATCTTCGGCTCAAACGGCCCAATATTCATCACCGCATCTGATATCGATTACAACAACGTTACCCGCGGCATGTCTAACTCAATCTTTACTGAATTGAACTACACATGGCTCGATAACGAATGCTGGGTTCCATACCTTGGCATTGGTGCACGCGTAGAATTTGGTAGCAACAGCGAAGGCGGCACAAACTTCACCGCAACCACAAACTCAGACTGCGAAAGCTGCGGCACCTGCACAGCAACCGTATGGGGTGTTTGGGTTAAAGGTGGCGTATCGTTTAATTAATTATATAATTAATTTCGCTACACAAGTTGCGCTCTGCGCAGAGAGAGGACGCCGTAAAAAGCGTCCTCTTGTTTTTTGATGCACCACCGATGTAGAACAATGATATACACGTTTGCAAAGAGGTGGTGTTATGAAACAAGTACGCATTGGTTTAATCAGTATACTTCTTGTGATCAGCGGTAGCTGTATGGCATGCGATCCCTGTTCAAATGATTGCACCTCACCACTCAAACCAGTCACCTGTTTTGTGCCCCGTTCACAAAGCTTCCACAACGAACTTAAAAATGCGGTTATGGATCCCTACCATCAATTTTTATACAGCGATGATTTTAATTTCTCACTTAACATAATGCTTGAATATAATGATACGTTCAACAGCAACAAACTCGGCCAATGGCTTTTTGGCATGGCCGCTGCATGCCGCAGCGCAGAGGCAGATGATGCAGCAGTGTTGAATGTAGTGGGCACGGAAGCGCTCTATGGACCCAACGGCATCACCGATTTAGTTGCAGATAACTTTTTCCTGCCCAAAGATTTTGTAAGCAGACTGGTGATAAAACCAACCATTCAAAATACCAACATTCACTTGCAAGCATATTTCAGCTTTGATCAATGGCTTCCCGGACTTTACCTGAGAGTGTATGCGCCGGTTGCATTCTCACACTGGGAGTTAGAGACAGATGAATATATAAGCAACGCAGGCACTCTGGGCTATGCAGAAGGTGAAATTGCACCAACGGCAACCACCATACCAACCACGGCACTTTTTGATAGCTTTTTGACCTACACGCAAGGCAGCTCACTGCCGAATAATGGCCAACTGCCCGGCTCAACCAATCCAACGATTGCAGGGCCAACGGTAGCAGAACTGAAATACACTCGCTTTGGTGGTTGCGATATCGATAACACGGCACAACTTGCCGATCTGCGCATGGAGCTTGGGTATAATGTTGTGCTTGATACCGATTATCATCTTGGCCTCTATATTGCAGCAGCAGCACCAACCGCCAATGATTGTGAACAAGATTGCAATACATTACTCTGGGGTGCAAAAGCGGGCAACGGTAAGCACTGGGAACTTGGCGGGGGATTGACCGGCCACTACACCTTCTGGCGCTCAGAAGATCAGGTTCAACGCTTTGATCTTTTTGTGGATGCCACCATCAACCATATGTTTGCGCACACCGAACGCCGCACCTTTGATTTGAAAGGCAAACCACTCAGCAGATATCTCTTTGCACAAAAACTAACCACCGCGAACGCAGGCCTTGCCGTGGGCGGCACTGCTGCAACCTATCAATTTGGCGGTGCATACTCACCCGTAGCAAACCTCACCACCCGCGCTATAACGATCAGCTATCCGGTGCAAGCAGACGTGATGGCGAAATTTATCTATACCTATGGCGGCTTCAGCTGGGCACTTGGCTATGATTTCTGGGCACAAGCATGCCCGCATGTTGAACGGGATTGCACCGATGCCTGCACCAACTTTACCGAAAATACCTGGGCACTCCGCGGCGATGCGCACGTGTATGGCTTTGATAATGTTTCCGGCAATCCCATTGCCATTCCTGCAACCTATAATGCCACCACACCATACGATATCGGCACCGCATTTGAATCAGGTACGCCCGCAGATGCAAACGGTGGCGTAAACACACCGGGCTTAGTGACGAATGGCGTGAATACCGTAATGACCACGCAAGGTGGCGGCACACAGATTAACGGCTCACGAATACCAGTATTTATAACCGAGAGTGATATTGATACGAACAATATTACCCGCGGACTTTCCAATGAACTATTCACGGAACTGAATTACACCTGGACTGAGCATTGCGGATGGGTTCCCTACGTTGGCCTCGGCGCACGTATAGAATTTGGCTACAATGATGAAAACGGCACAAACACCAGTTGGGGCAGCTGCTCAAGTTGTGGCACTGCCACCGCAACCGTGTGGGGCATTTGGGTGAAAACAGGGCTATCTTTTTAATACAATGTAATACTTCAACTACTGATTGCTTGTTGAATGAGTTGGCAATGGTGCACTCGTATCTGTTGGCGCTGAAGTAGAAAAATATCCTGCTTGGCGCATAAAAATACGCTTCACTGTTTTCAATACTTCTTGTTGCGGGGCAGCGCGATTTGTTTGTCATACAATAGATTCGATACTTTCTTTTTTTTCAATATAAATGGTTTTTTTTGCAGGGTACCGATGTGAGCACCCTGCACCCCACACAAGCGTGCCGCTTGATCGCTTAAGCAATTTAAACGCTGCATTACAGCACATAAGAATGTGCCCAAAGCAGGCTGATAAATTGCGCTAAAGTACTCATTAAAATAATTGTGTAAAAGTCTTTGGCGCAGGCAGTCAGCTCAACGGGCACCTGAAAGGTGCTGTAGGCCAAGCGTACGGCCGCTGGAGGGGTCCAGTGGAAAGCTGGTGCGTGAGTGCAGAGGATGCGCAATCATCCTTTGCAAAAAAGAACCCATTGATATTAAAGATAAGCAGAGTATCGAATTATTGTATAACTATAAAAATCTGTTGCTGTATTTCGTCTATCCAGGTATGCTCAAGCTACAAGTTCTAAGGAGTGGCAGATGTCACATAAAAAACAACATTCTCTCGCACATGATGTGCTTATTGCAGCAATTCTTATTTTTTTGCTTTCTATTATTGTCAATCGTGTTAAAAAATATGTGCATCAGAATAAACACACGGTGATCCAACAGATCGATGAAGATATTGCAGAAAGCATCACCAAAACCCAGCGTCACTTGGGCATCGTTAAACAGACGGTCAGCATGCTTGGCATTACCGATTCCCATGCAAAACTGGCAAAAAATATCCGCTCATTAAGCAATCAGCTTCATGAACTTGAACAAAAATATAGCCGTAACGCCCCAAGCCTTGCTCTTGTGGGGCCCTTGGGCACCGCATCGATTGTGGTAAAAGAAGAAGAAATAAAGGATAAGCTTCATTATATTGGCCTCGGAATCAATGATGCCTGCATTTCGCTTCTTGGTAAAACCCCCCTTGGCCGTGAAGAGCGTAAAACCATCACGCTCCGTGAGCTTTTAAGCATTAATACCGATTATACCAAAGAGCTTCGCCTGGCAGGCCATCCACACCACCAATAGCCACAATCTTATGCCTACTGGGTCAACGAATCGGTTACGTACCAATAATTTATGCCCTAGGGTTTGCAACAGAATGAAATTATGCCTATACTAGCTATGTATATGGTTTTATAATCCCTTAGGAACAGCATGTCAGTAACATTATTTCGCAAAAGTGTGAAAAAACGTAACCGTAAACATGGTTTCCGTGCTCGCATGGCAACTCATGATGGTCGTAAGATACTTGCTCGCCGCCGTGCACATGGCCGCAAACGTATTGCCGTAAGCGGATACTAAGCAACCCTGATGTCACACACTGTACGCGCCCTGAGTCAATGGAGTACCGCTGAGGTACGCCACCTATTTGAAACAGGGCGTTCTGCTTTTAAAAATGCCGGCATGACGGTGCTCTATGCACCACGGGTCAAAGAATATGGCCGTATTTTGGTGGTCACATCCCGAAAAGTCGGCTCATCGCCGGAGCGCAACCTCGTCCGTAGGCGCCTTAAAGCGCTCTTCCATGAAGAACAGTGGTATACCCTACCCTATGATTTTGTATTTATTATGCGCACAGCCGCAACGCGCTACACCTTTCAACAGCTCAAATCACTATGCACTGGCTTTATCACTCGGTTACCAAAGCCATAAAAGCTTTGCTCCGTTTTTTAATTGTTGGCCTGAGGCCACTCCTAGGCCCCGCCACATGCCGTTATCCGATTGGCTGCACCAAGTATGCGGTCGAAATGTTGAAAACTAAGCATTTGGGAAGAGCATTATGGCTCATTATAAAGCGTGTAGTATCGTGTAATCCATTTTGAACAATTAAGCCCAATTATTGCTTTCTGAATTAAATAAGCTTTATTATGGTATTATAAAGCAGCTTTATATAAGGGAGGTTTAAATATGAAGTTACGATTTTATTTGCCATTATTTATGGGACTCTTTTTTACGCACATAACAGTCCCGTATGACTACGTATGGGGACATCCAACATTGAAAAAATATCATGAAATAGCTAAAGACAAAGAAAACCGACGACACTCACTTATCTGTGAAGGTTATGATCCTGTAATGCTTGCAATGGCTTCAACGATGGTTTTAACAGCTGCAGCAATGTCAAATCCCGCAATATCCCCTGCCGCCGCAAAAACTTCTTTTGGTTTGTATGCAGCATTACACGCTCAATGGCAATATAAATGGTATACTGCAAGCTCCCCATATGGATTTGCATATATGTTAAAAGGATTAGAAGAGCGTACTCTTAATGATAAAACAGTCTTTATAGGCGGCAAAGAATATCTGCTCGATAAAAAGTTTAATGACATAAAAAATACCGGATATATTAGTAACAGAACAAATTTTGATGAAACTTGTTCTGCAGAAAATCAACACATTCACCAGTTAATCAGCAAAAAACAATATGAAATTTACGCAATGCCTGATGATGGTATTCTTGCAGATACATTCACAAAAATAACCCAGGCACTTCACAATAGTGCAGAATCAAAAAATATAGCTTTCATAGCACTGCGCCCAACACCAGTCCTTACCAATAATGCAAAACAAATACTTCCTCGTATTGCGATCGTACTCAAAGAAAATAGTTCAAAACAATCAATGGATAATATCTTAAAAATTGCATACCTATCACTCAAAAAAGAAAACGACATAAAATACATTAAAGCTTCTGGATACTGGCCCCGATATAGCGAACATGTAACCTTTCACGATAATGCATGGAATCCTGTAAGTGAAAAACTTCAAAATATGTTCTTCGTTGGCATAGGTAACACTGATTTTAAAGGATTGCACCATGAACAATTTGAACGTAAAAAATTCTTAGGTATCACTCGAAATGGTGATATGGTGTATCCAGTAAATACACCGAAGTCAGAAAAAATTAATACTATCATTATAGATAAATAACATGAAGATTATGAAGCAATATATATACATATTCTGTACCACAATAGGAATTACACAGCTCCTCATAAGTTCCGAATGCCGCCTTAAAACACCCACTGCGTGCAAGCGTTCACCGGCATTGCAAAAATATATTGATCGTGCTCAGAAAGATAAATCTGCGCTGGGTGGTGCGTTCTGGAGTAGTTTTTGGGATCAGGCACTAAGCCGTACCCACGATGATGCAAAGGCTGCACGAAAAACGCGTAAAAATCGCCCGTCGAGATCGCGCGCTTTTTTACAAAGTGCTGCAATAAACGTACCCGAAACAGCATACAACAGTTATCAAATGCACCAAGATATAGGTCTATCAAATCCGTTTGCCGATGACCTTATGGCATTCAATGATATTATTGATCAATCAAAAACAGTCATAATCGGTGGCAAAGAATATATGATTCATCATGCCTTTCATAATCTTGAGGGCACCGGATATCAAGAAAAAAAGCTCACTATTCCTGCAACCTATATGACTAATGATCGTACTAACAAAAACCAGTATGAACTTTATATAATGCCAAGCACGCCGCAACTTGTGGCAGCATTTGATCTTATTGCATGTGCCCTGCAGCAAAGCACTCATAAGCACACCATTGCTTTCATGGCCCTACGCCCAACACCTTCTATGCATAACAATGCTCATCAAACCTTGCCACGCATTATTATTGTGTTTAAAGATAATGCCACAGCGCCACAGGTTGAAGATGTTGCTCGTTCATTATACATAACCCTCAAAGAAGCAAAGCTCACCATACCAGTGGGATATTGGCCGCGCTATAGTGAACGTATTCAGTATAAAGACTCTGCAATAAAACGAACTATCGCCGAACAGATGCACTGGCTCTTTTTCGTGGGCATAGGGAATAGTGATTATAAAACAATAGATCCGGAATCTTTTGAACGCAAACAGATTTTAGGGTTACCACGCCAAGGTGATAGAGCGTATCCAAAACATACTGCACCTGCAAAAAAAATTGGTATTATTACCATAGAAAAGAGTAGTAATCGATAAAGCTTGCAATAAAGATCTTCTACCCATGGATCAATGGTAGATTAAAAAGCTGATCGCGCTACTTTTTTATACATCACTACAATCCCAAATATAATGCCCGTTGCTACCGCAATAGATCCTGCAATAGAAACATCAGCACATGCGGCGCCATAATAACCGCTCACTGATGCTATCACGCTGATAGCACTTGCATACCCTATCATCGCTGGCACTGATCTAGCCATACAATAGGCCGTTGCTGCCGGTGCAATCATAAGCGCCACCACTACAACAGAACCAACTACGGAAAACACCGATACGGCAACCATGCTCGTCAAAAACATCATACTATAATATAAACGTGGTGCAGAAATGCCCATTGAACGTGCACAGAGCGGATCAAAAATAGAGATCACCAGAGGGCGATAGAACGCAATAAAAAATAGCATGCTCAAAAGCAACATACCAAGTATCACGATCACTGCATGAGGGCCACAATCGATACCCATAATCACACACCGCGAAAATGGCGCAAACACCATATCGCCAAGCAATACCATATCGGTATCTAAATGCGCATCACGGGTAAACAGAGAAATCAAAATCACGGCAATAGAAAAAAAGGCGGGGAAAAAAAGGCCAATCGCAGCATCTTTGTGTAGCTTGAACTGATGCATGGCATACTCGGTTAAAATAACCACCGCAAAGCCTGCCGCTGCAGCACCAAGCAGTAATAAGGGTGACGTCAATGAACGAACTGCTAAAAATGCCACCACAATGCCCAGCAATAATGCATGGCTCATAGCATCACTCATCAAAGAAACCCCACGCAAAACCAAAAAAACACCGGGTATCACACAGACTAATCCGGTTAATACCGCGATGGTCAGAAGCTCAAGGGTCAGCATATTCATATGATACTCACCTCTTTAAGGCGACGCACACACAACGCAATCCATGCGCCAACGGTTGCTACCACCACAATCACCGCGCCAGTTGGCATATGGGGTATAGCTATACTGATTGTCATGCCCATTACACAGGAAATAACGCCCCAGATTGCAGCAACCAAGGCCATGGCGCTCACCGATCGGGTTATTTGCCGCGCCATCACTGCCGGCGCCACCAGTAAGCTACTCATCAAAACCACACCAACCGCATAAAGGCCTGCTACAATCACCGTCACCATCATTATTTGTAGAATCAGTTGCACGGTGGGAACGGAAATGCCCACATTACGTGCAAAGAGCGAATCGGCTATCACCATCACACAGGGCTTCCATACCACATACAAAAGCATGCATATGAACATGCACAGAAACACTAAAAAAATAAGATCGCTCAACACTAAGGTTGCGGCAGATCCAAACAAAAATTTATTGAGCACCGATTGTGAAGCAAGAGGAAGCTTTTGCACATAGGTTAAAAGCACAAGCCCCGCACCAAAAAAAACGGACAATATAATACCAAATAATGCATCAACGGGCAGCGTGGTATAGCGCGATAACACAGTAATAGTAAACACCGCACACAGCCCTGCACAGAGCCCCCCACTCATAAGCACCGCAAGTGAACTATTATGAGTCAGAATAAACGCGCCGACAATGCCGGGCAACGCTGCATGGGCTATCACATCACCAAGCATGGTTTGCTTTTTTAAAAATGCAAAAGTGCCCAATATACCGGATAAAAAACCAATAATCACAACCCCGCACAGCGGAACCAGAAACGAATACCAGACTGCAAGCATCATAATGAACTCTGCTCTGCACAAGAAGTGGTAACGAAACGATTCTGCGTCATCCCGTGCAACGGTGATTGAATGTCAGTGGCAGGACCTGCGTACAGTAACGTTGTTTTAAGCACTACGAGCCAATCTGCATATTGTTGCACTGCAGTAAGATCATGATGCACAACCATAATCGTAACGCCCTGTTTTTGGAGCTGTTTTAAGAGCTTAATGCAGATTTTTTCTGTTTCTTCATCAACCCCATTAAAGGGTTCATCAAGAATCAGAATCTTCCGCTGCTGTGCCAGCGCACGGGCTAAAAACACCCGCTGCTGCTGACCACCAGAAAGCTCACCAATCAAGTTGTGTGCATAGCCTGCCATGCCCACCGATGCAAGCGCATCGTTTACTATGGCATAATCCTGTGCCGTGTAGCGCCCACCAAAAAAGCCACCTTTATAGCGGCCCATCAGCACCAGATCGAACACAGAAATGGGAAAATGCCAATCAACGGTTATCCGCTGTGGCACATAGGCAATCTGCTGATACGCCTCAGATGCCGGCATACCGCACACCTGCACGGTGCCTTTCTCTGGCGTGATTAAACCAAGCAACGCCTTTAAAAAGGTACTTTTCCCCGCGCCATTTGCCCCAATCACCGCACACAACACACCCGCGGGAATAGCCACACATACGTTATTAAGCGCAATATGGGATCCGTAGGTAACGGTGAGCTGGTCGGCAATAATGGCATGAGTATGGTTCATAATAAACAACGCTATAAAAGGGTATATCTTGTAGAAAGAAGTATAGCAGAAATGAAGGGTTCCTTATACTGCGTACCAAAGACGGGCATGTATTGTAGAAAAAGAAGAGAGCCTCAATTTATTGTGAAGCTCTCTTTATTATGCTTTTTTCTGTTGCGCCAACTTTTTAAGCTCGCTCAGCAGGATTTCACCACTCAGCTGCCAGCGCAGATTGCGATTATAGGTATCTATCTCTACGCGCGATTTACGCACATACTGGCCGTTTGAAAGCTGGTAGTATGACAGATACTGCTGCATACCGCAATGGAGAATTTTTGTAGCGCGCTTGTAATCAGCAGATTCGCATGCCTGTTTTAAATCAGCAAGATCATGATTTTGCAAATACTGCATTGCTGCTTTGGTTAAACCAAACGTATAGAGATAACAGTTATAATCGCTCACCATGCTTGGCTCCATCACTAAGCCCAGATTTTGCAGATCAAAGTGCGCATCAATGGCAACATAATCCCCGGTAACGGAATAGGTGCCGCCGTTGTGTGTATCGATTATGAAAATGAGGGGTGCGTGTGCTGGATCATATGCCGTGATTGAAAGAATGTGGTGTCCGCCTTGGTTATGCATAGCTACATGCCATTCAGCGCCCTGTATAGTTGTTTGTGTTGCAGCAATTTTTTGGCTCAGATAATAACAATTGCCACCTTCAACCTCAAACATAACCGTATTACGTGCAGTATGTTTCCCCTGCTCATGCAAAGCAGCTACCACTGATTTAGTGTATGGCTGCACACCGTTTACGCTGCCGCTATACCGTCTGAAAAAGGAACCCTCTTTGATAAAGCTTCTATAGGCTGCATATGAACCCATATACTCATATAAAAACAGTTCTTTTTTATTGGTAATCACGGGGTTGTATTGATCAGAAAAGGTTACTGCGTCCGCGGGGCGCATAATATAATCTACCATAGCATGATTAGTGCCGATTTCTTGCAGTAACGCACGGAAACGATCTGGAGCCTCTGTTTTGGCGATAACGCTCTCTTTTAGCTGCTCAAGCTCACGCCGCAGCGATTTGATATGCAAAGCAGCCTTCAGGCTCCGTAACGCAGCATCAAAACCAACTTCTAAACTATCCTGAGCACTAGCGGAAAATACCGCGCTGAGCGCAATACCTATAAAAAACAACCGTTTCATAAGAGCTCCATTTTAAAACCTCTATACGAGCTTATTCTATCTGAAATGATTAAAAAGTCTAGGAGTTGACAATTTTCTATTTTTGTATACAATTAAAACTATATTAAAACCCATAAATGGAGTTTATCTATGTTCAAAAAACTAGTATTAGCGCTTACCTGCGCTAGCTTTGTTGGCTCATCAGTATCTGCTCATAATAGCGCAGAAATTGACGCCGCTATACAAAAAGCTAAAAATAAAGAAATGTGTGAAAAAGCTGAGAATTTAGCGTATAAAACATTTCGCACAACAGATGGCCTAGCACTATGTAATTACATAGTGGCACTGGTATTAACAGGCACTACCATTATTAACTCTGTAAACAACAACAAACTTAATATACCTTTGACCTTAGCAGCTGGATATAGCATATTCAATACGTGTGCAAATTTAAGAATCGAAAACAAAATCTCTAAATTACGCGACTATATTTCAAAACTCAAATATTCAATCGTTTAAATTTGAGCCAAAATAAGTTAGACAATATGAGGCCCCACGCATGGGGCCTCTTTTTTTGTATGCTTGTGCAAGCATAAAGAAATACACTGGTAGGGTTACAAAAAGGATACATATGTTTAAACGCGCCATTATTATAACCACGTTCTGCATAGCGGCACTTTCGCCGCACAACACACACGCTGAATCATTTTTTACGGAGAATGTAAGTAGCCTCTGCGCCTACATAGTGCGCCAATTTGATGATCTTTTTGCAATCCCCTACGAGGGAGATAGAATTCCTCTGAGCGTTGTATTCCGACATTTAATCAACAGCTTGCGCGCGTATAACTTCAACCAAATAACCGATACCACTGCCGATATGCCACGCATTATCATTGATGCTGATGGCACGATTCTTTCTATCAGCGATGGCATACAGTCACCCGTTTACGTGAGTAGCTTTCCCCGCTCAAAAGAGAGCCTTGATCAATTACGTACCGATGCACATCAAGAGACCGATGCATTCATTGGGCTCTATACGCTGAATACAGAAGAAGAAAAAGAGAAATTTTGCCTTGCAGCAACCCTTGCCGATGATGGGCACGTGATTAATCATGCCTATCCTACGATCGATTTTAAGCCTCCAACGATTGCTGATATGGCTCGCGGCGTGCATGATTTGAGCACACGAAACGAACGTGAAGAAACAATCGCCTGTATTCACTGCAAGGCGGGCATAGGCCGCAGCATTACCATGGCAGCAGCATACCTGCTTTACGTGTATACGATTGCGGAGATACACTCCGCTGACGGCTCACCGGCAGTCAAAGAAACAGATGCTCAAAAACTGGTGAAACAGATTATACACTACATCAAAGTAAAACGGCCCGTTGCACACCCAAACAGGGAGCAAAAGGCCGCATTAGAACAATTTTATAACGCGTTGCATGAAGCAGGATCTTTGGAGAATCTCTATCAACAGATGGCTTATGCCGCAGCAGAAGCGCCCGCTGAAGGCGTAGATTGCTCGTGCGCTACAGGCGTTTGAGCTTTCGCCTTTTCCATTGCTTGCACGTAATGATTGCGGAGCGTTGCGTTTACCTGATCATATTGAGTAATTAATTCTGTTTTTGTTTTCTCGTAATAGGCACGATATGAATCAACCGCCTTGTGCGAAAGCTTTTGCAGATTTCTAAACATCGGCTTACCATCAATGGAGCGCATGGTTGCATAAAACACATCGCCATTCGGCATGGTAAAGATGAGTTCAATCTGCTCGTTTTTTACAATTCGCATAAGCACATTGCTGAACGTAACCTTATTTTCCGTAACGCCAAGCATCTGCGTCATGGGATCTGTAGGATCGCATTGGCAGGTGATGCCTTCAAATAGTATCTGCTTACTACATATTTGCTCAAAAGCAGGCCAAAAATAGCTCATAAATTCATTAATCCCCACCTTTACCGCATTAACGGGACCTATGTAATGAGCAGATTCTCCTGGCGTGATAACAACGATAAATTTAATAGAGTTAGGAACTATGTTGAACCCCGATTTGAGCACAGGCGCATCAATTAAAACTGTATGCGTATGCAATGTATGTGGCATACCACACATGTCGGCCAACAATCCTGCCTGTACGCTTAGATATGCCCAATCAGAAGGATAACAGAGCAACCAACGATTACTATGAGCTGGTAAAATATGCGGACTATTTTCTATAAAACGCCTTGGGGATATTTCTGCAAAAATCGCATACACCACATCTTGCAAATCTTTATTTTTATTTTTGTTATCATTATGCAATGTGTGTACTTTTTCAAAAAAATTGGTGAATTGTTTTGAATACTGATACCAAAGTTCCCATTTGCCATCTAAATTCTTTCTGACAAACTCTTTTTTACAATGAAACAAGCTTTTATCATTGATATGGGGCATATTCAACTGTGCATATGATGGAAAATCTCCTAACGATTCAGTAACAATCGCATAATGATACCCATTTCCGGTAAGTTCAAGTTTATTTGCACCACCAGCAAAGCATGAATTAATCCACAAAAGATGAACTGATAATTTATCGTTCAAAAAACAACACATCTGCTTAAATGTTTCGATCGTAATTCCTGCTATTGTTTTTACTTTGCCATACACTGATTTATACGCTTGTCCATGACCAGCAATAAAAAGTGACCACGTATGCTTTTTTGTTGATACAAACAATTTCTTAAGTGTTTGTAAAATAGTATTTTCAATAGGTTTTAATTGCATAAACCGTATGGGGTCTATACACAATGGATCCGCACATGAATCTGCTAATTTTGATGAAAAACCAACAGCGTTAAGAATATCTTTAGGCTTCAATGACTTAGTGTACTGATTTGCATATGCTTTTGGTATTGCCAAATAATAACCTTCATCAAGATAAAACCAATACCATGCATTAAGATTACATTTAGATGCAAACCGGGCACACGACAATAAAAAGCCATTGCCATATGGTAACTTGCCTTCTTTGGACAAAGCATCATATTGTTCTTGGGTAAAAAATTGTTCATTAATTTTATCTGCTATAATCGATTTTACATGCGATTCATCGCCGGTATCATCCAAGATTCCATACCAATAATTAATAGCAGCATTAATATCATCTAGCCAATGTGCAATATTGTATTCATAGCTACCTTGGATCTGAGATAACAAAAGCCATTCCTGCCTAAAATCAACAAGGGTGCGCCATAACGTTGCGCTCACAAGAAGGGGTGCCGTCTCGGCCATAAGAGCATGGCTAATATGGTCTATTGTGAATCCAGCCTTGCTCGGGTTATCTTCTTGACGATCATCCAAAATGATGATCAAATCACGCATCAGAGACTGTTTATCTGCGGTTTCACAAAAAGTTGTGCCATAAAAGAGGCTTAAGATGGCTATTATTACGCTATACATGGTGCTTTCCTCACATTTATAATCGATTATAAGATAGTATAGACCCCATTTGACTATTTGGCAAATTGATGGTAGAATGAGCCTAATCTAGAAACGAATTTATTCAATGCGGTGCGTACAAAGGGTATGTGCCGCATGGCACACCTTAACCTAATCGATAGGACCGTATGCAATTTAACGAACTGGGTATTAACCCTCTCATAACTAATGCGTTAACCGCACTTGGCTTCACTGAGCCAACCGAAATCCAACAAAAAGCGATCCCAACCTTGCTTGCAGGCACTAAAGACCTTATTGGTCTTGCACAAACAGGTACGGGTAAAACAGCTGCTTTTGGTATCCCTCTCCTTCATATGCTTGATTTGAACAATCGCACCGTACAAGCAATTGTATTGTGTCCAACACGTGAACTTTGTATCCAAATTGAACGTGAACTTAAAAAATATGGCGCACAAATACCAGGCCTTTCAGTATTGGCTGTTTATGGCGGCGCTGATATGGGCAAACAGATCAATGCACTAAAACGTGGCGTTCATGTGGTTGTGGGTACTCCCGGCCGTGTGATTGATCACTTGAACCGTGGAACCTTAAAACTTGAAACTATCCGTATTGCCGTTCTTGATGAAGCAGATGAAATGCTTTCTATGGGCTTCCAAGAAGATATCGATACTATTTTGCAAGATACACCAGCTGATAAAAAAACGTGGTTGTTCTCTGCAACGATGCCAAGCGAAGTTGAACGTATCACTAAACGATACATGCAAGAACCAGAACGCGTTACCGTGGGCAGCAAAAACAGCTCAGCACGTAACATTTCACATAAATACTGCGTGGTAAACCGTAGCAACCGCTACCCAGCATTACGCCGCATTATTGATATGCATCCTGATTTCTTTGGTATCGTCTTCTGCCGTACAAAAAATGACACGCAAGAAGTAGCTGCAGCTCTTATTAAAGATGGCTACTTAGCAGATGCACTTCATGGTGACCTTTCACAAGCACAACGTGATACCGTGATGCGTAAATTACGTAACCGTATGATCCGCATTATTGTGGCAACTGACGTTGCAGCACGCGGTATTGACGTAAGTGATTTAACACACGTTATTCATTACAGCATTCCTGAGAAGATTGAAAATTATACTCACCGTTCAGGCCGTACAGCCCGTGCGGGTAAATCGGGTATGTCTATTTCCTTGATTGGTGGCCGCGATCTTCGTTCAATCAAAACAATTGAGCGTATCATCGGCACACAAATCGAATATATGACAATTCCAGACAGCTCAACGGTGCGTTCACTATTTATCGCAGAAGCGATAAAAGGATTTGTTGCAAAAGATATCTCTTCAGTGGCACAAGAAAAGAATGCAGCACATGCATTGCTTGATGGCTTGAGCAAAGAAGAGCTTATTGCACGTATTATCGATCAACATGCACACCGCATCATGAGTGTTCATGGCGATAACCAAAACTTGAATGAAAATTATAACCCAGATGCTCAGCAAAATTACCAAGGCGGCTACCAAGGTGGCTCAGAACGCCGTGGTGGTGATTATGGCCAACGTCGTTCCGGTGGATACCGTGGTGGCAGCAATGGCGGCAGACGCTTCGACAGAGGCAGCGGCCAAGGCGGACAACGTCGCTCAAGCGGCGGCTACCGTGGTGGTGACCGTGATCGTGGTGGCAGCACTGGCGGCTATCGCAAAGATTCGGCAGCACGTGAAAACAGCTCGAACCGATAAGAATACAAAAAGGGGAACTAAAAGTTCCCCTTTTTTATTAGGAATAGGTCATGTTAAAAAATATTTTCATTCTATTTTTTCTGTGCATACACATATCAACAAGAACATCAGATAAGGAAGAGCACGTAGCTCCAGAAAAGAAAAATTGGATCAATGTTGCTTTATGGGACACAAATGAATGGCCACCAAGCTCTTGGCCACCAGCATGGATATATTCTGTACCAGTAAAAGAAGAACACTCTACATTTGCAGATGTACACAATGAACTTATAAAAATTATGCATCGAGATGTAAAAATAGTTTTTGTAGGAGTAGACCCTCATTGGGGAAAGCTCTTCGATGGGTCATTAAATAAAAAACTTAGTGATCATGATTGGATTGTATTTAATCAAGCAAATAAATTTGCTTCCATACATGCTTTTTTACCCACCCATTCCCGAAATACATAAAAAGTTACGCCATAGAGAAATAACCGGTAAAAAAATCTGTGATAAGCGCACATTATATCATAACGATAAAAATCAATAGCATCCATTATCAACTACATATCTGTTAACGCTGATTCAATATACTCTTTCGGCACACCATAGCGTGCTAACTTTGACACTGAATCACGCATGTCATCATCTTTATTTTCAGTATCAATAATGATTGCATCCCCTTTTTCACCGGAAAAAATATTAGTGCGCCCAACATCAAAGGGTACTTTTTTGGTAAGTTGCACAAGCTCTTTTGAAGCTCCTGCGTTAAAAGAGATGTTATGCCTTGCCTGTTCCTCAGCCCAAATTGAGAGCGTATATTCTTTAGAATAGTAACCAATACTGATATCAACAAGCGATTCCGAGCTTACATACGCATTGATGATATTATTCAAAACCTTGCATGCTTCATTATTATTTAAAACCTCTCTGGTTTCTACATTTTTAACAATAATCATCTTTCTTGGCAAATGAACATGGCTCATACCATCTTCATCAATAACCTGTTTTAACATTGCATAGGTAAAAAGACGATTGAATGTGAAAGGTTTTATTACATAATCGTCTTCGACCAATAGCATACCGTCATTTGGCAAGAATGATTTCAAAATACCTTTTACATCATATAACAAAATTTTTAATGTATCATATGAAATCTTTCTTCGATAAATAGTAAATGCTGGATCTTTTTTTTCTACAGACTCAGAAGCACGCATTTTTAGATTCGAAAATGCTTGCTCCCATTCACTTACATTCCACAGCGATGGAGTTCTATCAATCAGAGTAGTAGTAATAATTATGTTATTATCTGCAAACAATTGTTTTAACTCCATTGCAGGATTTTTAATGGGTGTAAGCTGCTCATTAGAAATGTTTAGTAAAAACGACCTGCCAACTAATCCATATAATACACATACTGATTCTTTCGATGAACGTATTTTTATTTCATCACACCAATCTTCCCTGAGCGATTTCATATCAGTATCTGCTGCACGCAATGGCTGAAAATGTGTAATCGTTGTGCAAAAAAAGGCTAAGATTGCATGAGATAGCATTGTATAAACCATGATAACAGTTCCTGTTGAAATAATTGGATAAAACATGTGTTGCAGAGAATAACAATAGCACAAGTTTGGCTCAAAAACTACTCAACAACCCCTGCAGAATCGCATTCAGGTTGTGCATAATCATAACAATGAAAATCAATCTGTTGTTTCGATAAAAAATTGATCATCTACCTGTTTAATGAGAACTTCTTTTGGCTTGTGCTTACATACTTTTTCTTGCCATTGCTCAAGCAGTTGTATGAAGAGCTTACGTTCTATTTTTATACGCGGCGGAATATAATGCGGATCATCTGGATCACCACCGATACTTTCTATTAAGTAAATATCTTTACCATTGTCATCTTCGTCTAAAAGAATAGTATTGCTACCACAAGTATGTGTAAACCCACTATGTGGATCACTTTTATCAGCTTTGGCCCAATCCAAAAATATTGAACACCCATTTTTAGGACACCCAACATCATTTAAAAACATACCCAATACGTTCATTTCTATATTTGATGCCTCTAGATACGAATAATAACCATATTTTTGATCTAAAATAAACTTTACTGAATCCATTGCTTCTTTCCTATTTTAATATTGGATACGCGGTTTTTATGATTGCGTCTTTAGTGATATGCATACGAATGTTAACTTGTTCATTGAGTACAGCATCAATCCTATATTTTCCATTTGATTCCAATATAGGTTTCATGCCATTTTTAATGAAATTGGTATACGTTTCGTAGATTGTTTCTATCACTTGTTTTCTCGACCAATTTGCAGGAAAGAAAGTTATATTTTTAACAAAATTCTCACCGCAATAGAGTTCCGCTGAATAAAAACCAGATTCATGTACAATTTTATCTGCAAACCGAAACACTCCGCTTTTTTCTATCGTTTGCATAAAGTCATGATGAAATCCACCTATTTGGGGAATCCCTCTACGGCTAAATTCCAATTCCATACCCAAAATGTGTTTGTACTGAGGTTTGAGATATTTATTGCCAAAATTTGCTGTATCCAAAACTTTATTGTCACACAACGTTCGGAGACTTTCTAATTCTGCTTCTAACATAATCATGTATTGCTTATGCGCAGCTTCAAGAATAGCATTTGAATTACGGACAAGATTATTTACACCGCCACCAATACCTTTATTTACATTTTCAGACGCTTTTAATAACACTCCGTCTGTTGTGGCGAGAGCAAATTCACCGGCAGCACCTTCATCTTTTAAAAAACGTATTACGTTTTTAATGGTGCCACCGATCTTCGAACAAAGCCTATGTCCCATGGCAAACATTTGCCCCGTAAGTACCCATTCAGTACCAAATACCGTAACATGCTTTGCTATTTCTCTATTCGACATCTGTGATGTATGCTCATGGATAGCGGTTGCCATATCGATCAATTGCTCACCAACTGCGTATATTTCTGTTGCACATTGCAGGTATTCACCACGCTCAATGAGATAGTTCCAATGCGCAAGGGTACCGATGGTGCGGGCAGTCAGCGATCCAAGCATGCGGACGCCATCTGCTATACGCACCAATGTACGCACGGGATGCATAACCATATCAATGGCGTTGCATGAACCAAGCAAAACACCTTCACCAATACCCTTCACAATCTCTGTTGCTTCATAACAAAAATCAGACCATCGCGTTGCCCACTCAGGATTGTGGATGTAATTTGATTTTATGCCTATGGCAATACCATCACGCAATGCGTCAATAAAAATATTCTCACCATCTATGGCATGCTTTCTTCGCAACGCAAGCGCACTGTGTATATGAGAAATAAACTCTTTGTGCACCTGATATTCGTATGCATTCATCAGAGGTTCGGTTATCTGCTTTTCAGTGATACCGTGTTGACCTACAAAATCAAAAATCTCTGCACTCGTTTTGAGCTGACGTTTTGTGCGTTCAGGATGCTGCTGTGCATACCTAATAGTATCGATCCTTTTTTGGTGGTTGTATGTCACTAATCGCTTGCATGGCGAATCGCTTACTATATTTTCTACACGCTTCAGTTCTTGAATATATGCTTCCCGCTCTGCCGCTTCTTTTTTTGCCTGTTCTTCTTTTTTATGCGCCGCTTCACGCTCTTTTTCTTTTTGCACACGTATCTCTTGCGCAATGCGCTCCTTCTCACATTCTTGATACAGAAACGCAAACTGATCCCGCATACCATGTCGATAGCAAAAATTCATTTTGCCCAAAAGAGAACGCAGCCCTTTATACTTACGATAATCTTCGTAATATTTTTTCACAAATTCAGGATACCGTGGAAGCTGCTTAACCAGAGCAAGATAGGCCGGATTCATATACAGCATTGGGTGGCTTAATATATCTGCTTCCGTATAGTTCTGTGATGCAAAATACCAGGCAAGTTGCTCGGTACTCATGCGATTCAAATCATACTGTGGCGCAGTGGTATGATGGCGAAAGGATTTATGTTGAGTAGAGAAGGCTATGGGATTAGGAACAGAAATAGTATGCGTAGAATTAACACCTTGATTGCCAATGTTGGCACAGATATCTGATACAATTGGATTTAACGATACTTCAGGTGCCACAAGCGTTACACTGTCAGTCTTCGCTACTATGCAGCTACGCCTAACATCGTCAGCATTGCATGCTATATGCAGCATAATAGATATAAAAAAGAAAAGACCACTCATACTACCTCTCATCGCTTCTTAATTATGTCCATGAGAATAGTATGATTTGTGGTGCTTTGCAACACTGCATAATTTTAAATCAATGCAAACCCTGCACAATAGCATTAAGGTTATGCATAATCATATCCACATAGGTTGCAGCATCTGAGTGAGCATCACCCAACGCATCGGCATAAAGTTCATCGCCCAGTTGCACGGAACAACCGCGCACATGCACCGCATCAATTACTGCTTGCAAGGTGCGATGTGGAATTGCCGTTTCCACAAACAAGGCCGGCACATGGCGCTCACAGATAAAATCCACCAAATGCATCACATCCCATGAACCAATTTCTGCTTCGGTGCTGATGCCTTGTAACGCAACTACTTCCAGGCCATAGGTTTGCCCAAAATAGGCGAATGCATCATGGGCCGTGACAAGTATGCGCCGCTCAGGAGCAATGGTGGCTACACGATCTAACAAATGCTCATGTAAGGCAAGAAGCTGTTTAATGTATGCATCAGCACGCTCGCGATAGGTTTTCGCATGCTCTGGATCATGTTCTATGCATTTATCTGCACTATAGCCAACCACACGAACCCACAAGGGAATAGCATGCCAAATATGGGGATCCGCCACCGCCTCATGCGAGGCTACGGCGTGACCACGTCGCAATAATGCATCGGGAATTGCATCACTCACCGCATAGGTTGGTGCATAGCGATCAAGAGATTCTAATAGTGAAGCGAGTTTCCCTTCAAGATGCAGCCCATGGTAAAACACCACATCAGCATCTGCAAGCCGGTGTACATCTCCTTCACGCGGGCGATAGAGATGAGGATCAATACCAGGCCCCATGAGCGAGATTACCTCTGCCTGATCACCTACAATGTTAGAAATGGTATCGGCAAGAATGGTGGTAGTGCAGACAATCGTAAATCGGGCTTTATGCGTATTGAAGGTATGCATGCGATAAACACCATACATACAAAGCACAAAAATAATACCAAGCAACAGATACCAAAGTTTACGCATACAATCTCACCTGCTAAAAATATTCTTTCATTCTATAGCAGAAATGCAGGTTATTCTATGCTGTAGCTCAAGCAGCCATAAAAAATTTGGCCAACAATTATCGATGCCAGCGGCCCGTAAAATCTTGTTGCACAATTCCTTGCCACTGCAGGTCCCAGAGCTCTTTCTGCACCAGATCATGCTCAAGGCCAAGCTGTGCCGCCAACTCTTCTGCTGAGATTGGAGCACGCAACGCCGCTTTAATACGCCCTGCGGGTGAATTATCCGCAGGCTTTTGAGGTTCAACCGTTTTTGAAACATCTTTTGCAAAAAGCGTTTGCTGTGTTTCTTGCGGTGCTACGGCGATGCCAAACTCACGCAGAATATCAGCCGCACTTGTGACCAAGGTTGCGCCCTCTTTTGCTAATGCATGGCATCCTGCACTGAGTGGATCATCAAATTGTCCCGGCACCACAAACACATCACGCCCTTGTTGCAGAGCATAGTTGGCTGTAATACGGGTGCCACTTTTTTCTGCTGCTTGCACCACAAGGCATCCGCGAGATAAACCAGAAATGATCCGATTTCGCGCAGGAAAATTGCTTGGGAATGGCTCCATAAGCATGGGGTATGAACTCACCACAGCACCACCATTATCTATCATATCTTCAAAGATGCGTACGTTCGTTTTGGGATAGAGTGTAGCAAGGCCTGAACCAAGCACCGCAACGGTTGTGCCGCCAGCAACCAATGCCTCTTTGTGTGTAATACTATCGGCACCAAGCGCACCACCACTGACAATCACAAAACCGGCTTCCACCAAATCGGGCACAAAATCTTTAATAATACGCACGCCATAACTATTGGCCGCACGAGAACCAATGATCGCCACTGATTGTGGATTGTTTAATGCAGCAAGAGAGCCGCGATAATAGAGCACCGAAGGCGGTGCATGAATTGCACGAAGTGCTGCAGGATAGGTTTCATCAAGAAGGGTACTATAACGTGCATCTACACGATCCATTCTCGAAACTTCTTCTTCAAGCGTTTTAAACGAGCTGAGGTGCGCCACTAATTGTGCACACTTTTCAGATTCACTCTGCAAACGCTGGACCCAGTCATGAGCAGTCCAGCTATAAATTTCATTCAAATCAGAAAGACCCAGCGCCAAAAGACGCTGGGTAAATATCGGTCCTATACCATCACATAATGAAAGATGTAAGAGCGTTTGCTGCGAAGTTATCATAATACCTAAAAAATATACTCATCATCAGAACCCTGTGAGCGCATACGCGGCATATCATCAAGATCCATGCTGAAAAGTGAATGTTGCACATCTGCTGCCTCTATTTCATGCACTACTTCACCTTCTGCTTCTGACGCACGATGCCCCGCACCACTGTTTGACGATGCTGGCGTACCTGATGGCGTTTCTTCATCATGTGCTTCTTCAAACGCTACCATCGTTGAAAGCAGTTGATCTGGTTCAAGCTTAATGAGGCGTACCCCTTTTGCTTGACGTCCCATCGTACGCACTTCCGATGCTGGCAAGCGAATTAACTTACCTGCCTGATCGATCAACAATATATTCGAATGTTCAGTTACCGTTGCAAGGCCGATTACAAAACCGTTGCGTTTATCGGTTGGAATGGTGCGTACACCAACACCACCACGATGCGCCACACGGAAATCTGCCACGGCAACTTTTTTACCGTATCCACGTTCCGTTGCAAAGAGTACTTCACCATGTTCGCCCACAATTTCCATGCCAACCACAGCATCATCTGATTTGAGGCGAATACCAATCACACCCGCTGCTTGACGGCCCATGGAACGCACTTCAGTTTCTTTGAAGTGAATACCTTGACCTTGGTAGGTTGCCAGAATAATCGAACAATCGCCACTACTCAGGCCGCAGGATACCAGCTCGTCGCTTTCATTAAGCGTAAGCGCACGAATCCCGGTTGAACGGATATTACTGAAGCTTTCCGCATCAGTACGCTTGATAGTACCTTCTTTGGTAACCATCACCACAAATTTATTGCTCATATCGCGCGTGCAGAGTAGTTTCACCACTTTTTCATTTGGCTGGAGCGGTAAAAGATTTACAATTGCACGGCCTTTTGCCATACGAGATGCTTCAGGCACTTCAAAGCCCTGCAAGCTATACACACGGCCAAGCGAGGTGAAGAAAAGTAACGTATCATGGTTTTTTGCCACAAACATATCTTGCACCACATCATCTTCCAATGCAGCCATACCCATTTTGCCCTTGCCACCACGATGTTGCACATCATAGAGCACGAGCGGCACACGTTTAACGTAACCCTTAAGGGTGAGTGTAACCACCACTTCTTCATCAGGAATCAAATCTGCTTCCGTTAAGATATCTATGGCATCTTCAATGCGTGTACGGCGCGTGTCGCCATAGGTTTCTTTGATTTCATGCAATTCAGCTTCAAGCTCAGCATTCAATACTGATTGATCGGCTAAGATAGATTCAAAATGCACAATCTGTTTTTTAATCTCTACTATTTCATCATGAATTTTTTGCTGTTCAAGACCAGTCAAACGTTGCAAACGCATTTCAAGAATTGCTTTTGCTTGCCGTTCCGTAAGCTGGAAGCGTTTATTGAGCTGATCAACTGCCTCTTGCGCCTCTTTTGAACGCTTAATAAGGGCAACGATCTCATCAATGTTTTTAAGCCCAATAATAAAACCGGCTAAAAGATGTTCACGTGCACGCGCTTTATCAAGTTCAAACTCCGTGCGGCGATAAATAACCTGACGACGATGATAGAGATACTCGTAAAGCATTTCGCGCAAGGAGAAAATTACGGGACGATTATCAAGCAATGCAAGCATTAAAATAGAGATTGATGTTTCAAGCGGCGTATGTTTGTACAGTTGATTAAGCACTACTTGCGGTATTTCACCCCGTTTAAGCTCAATCACTAAACGCATACCTCTTTTATCCGATTCATCACGGATATTGGAAATGCCGTCGATAACTTTTTCTTTAACCAGCTCTGCAATTTTTATAGCGAGCGCCGCTTTATTTACTTGGTACGGAAGCTCGGTAATAATAAGCGCAGAACCACGTTTTGTTTCTTCAACATCAATCACGCCACGCACAATCACTTTACCACGGCCAGTGCGATATGCTTTTACAATACCCGCACGCCCACAAATAATACCGCCTGTTGGAAAATCAGGTGCTGGTATCAACTTGAAAAGCTCTTCTTCATCGATATTTGGATTTTTAAGTAGCGCAAGGCATGCGTTAATAACTTCAGGAAGATTGTGGGGTGGAATAGAAGTTGCCATACCAACCGCAATACCAGACGTACCGTTAATTAAAAGATTGGGGATACGGCTTGGCAGCACTGCGGGCTCAGTGGTTGAACCATCAAAGTTTGGCACAAAATGTACCGTTTCTCTATCGATATCAGCAAGCAGTTCTTGGGTTATTTTTTCCATGCGGACTTCGGTATAACGCATAGCCGCTGCATTATCACCGTCTACCGAACCCCAGTTTCCTTGGCCATCCAAGAGTGGATACCGTTTGGAGAAATCTTGCACCATACCAACCATGGTTTGATACACCGATTGGTCACCATGGGGATGGAATTTACCGAGCACATCACCCACTACGCGTACTGATTTACGGTATGGTTTGGTATGCTGAAATCCAAGGATATGCATAGCATATAATACCCGGCGATGCACCGGCTTTAAGCCATCTCGCACATCGGGAATTGCACGACTGACCACCACCGACATGGCATAGTCAAGAAACGCACCCTTCAGCTCTTCTTCAATTAATACTGGTTTAACTCGCACTATTCGTTCTTTTTTAGTATTTGCCGATTCCATGCATCAATCCTCTTGCGTACCATTCTAGCTTTTAGATACAGATAAGAATACAGGTGCATACAGAAGAACACAAGGATATGTTACACGTATCACGTGCAATTAATATATACTTGACTTTCACTGGCTTTTTGAACATATTTTATAGCGCATATTTCATAACACAAAAGGATAAAAATGAACGTTTTTTTATTAATCGCTTTCACATGCGTATCTTTACCACTTCTATCAGCAGACCACGATTCAAAAAGAACAGAAACAATCGCAAAGCTCGATGATTTGTTAAATCAAGGAACAGAATATTTAACCGTTACAGATACACTTAACCTTACCACACAGATAAATCTCAGAGCGGTAATAGTCGATTCAACAGGGAAACAATGCCTAGGATTTGGCAGTACGCATGCACAAAAAGGTATTAAAGGTGAAAATAACTTTCATTTTTTCAACCTTGATACGCTGATATCAGAACCATCGCACCCTCAATTATCACTCATTGTAAAGCAAGCTTTTTTCAACAAAAACAGAACGCTTGCTTTGTTGATACCCACATCTGGCACCAATGATACTTCTGCACAATCTGAACGTAAAAATCAGTGCAATCCTATAGCACAAGCATGGCAATCACATCAAGAGATAAGCAGCTTTACCATCAATACAGTAACAACTGGCGATGATACCATTACATGCCTTGGCACACATTCTACAAACAAAAATTGGACGAAATGTATCATCACTCTATTGGAA
Source organism: uncultured bacterium (assembly GCA_963704465.1). Taxonomy (GTDB): domain Bacteria; phylum Babelota; class Babeliae; order Babelales; family Vermiphilaceae; genus MFD02979-c4. Next base: position 494,273 of record OY969901.1, on the reverse strand, counting down.
AATGGTACAACGAGTGTAGATTATCAATAAACCAAAATTATACATGTCTTGATTCTTTATACATAAATAATTTATGGTATGGCTATAAAAACAAGGACTCCTATGCATAAAATGCCATACCTTTTTTCGCTTTGCGTTTTCTGCACGCCACTTTTTTCTGCAGATTCAACACCAACTACTCTTACTCAGAACGATACAGAAAAAATTGTTTCGCTCAGTACGATCATTAAACCTATCAAACACATACGGATGCATCAAAATGGTATCACTATTCCAATAGTTGGCCTTACCATGAGTGTTGCGTATGCAAAAAACGCTCCTTTCACGTGCATAGAATATCTAACGAAAGAATCAGATGCATACACCATAACCAGTGTTCCACGAAAAGCAATCTGGGCAAGCGACCCCCAAAAAAATTCTCTCATGCCAAAACTGATGCATCGTGAAACCGATTCACACCTATTCACGAATGTTTTTATTGATACGCCAACACACGATGCGGTTGATTACCAGATTGAATCTTTCAATGCAGATAATGCATCACAATTGATTATACATTGCATAGTACATCCCAATAAAACGATACGTCGTGAATGCAGTATTGCATGCGCAATGCCACTCAACGCTTCATGTTACTTTGATAATCAAACATTCACCTTTATACACTCACTGAGCTTATCCGCAACGCGTCTTGTAGGCGTTCTTGCGTTATGGCATTTATGCACCAAGCTTCCAATCCTACAAAGCTTGTACATCGAAAAAACAACATTTGATGACACTGATTTAACCTTACAACACCGTGAATTACAGCATTGCGAAATCACTGAAAGCAACCTAAAAAATGTGCAGTTACTCGATACACCACGACTTCATACGTTACTGCTGACTCACAATGAAATCGATAGCTTTGATACGCATGCTGTTGGTTCAAAATCGTTTGAACTCAGTTTCGGTGATAATGGATATATGAAAAGAGTGATAACCCAACAACCTGAATGGCTCAAGCCGCTTTGGATTGACCTACGCAAAAACCCGCTTCAACCGAATGCTATTATTATGGTTGGAGCACGACCACTGTGCTATCAAAGTAATACCAAAAAAGACGCTGAAAAGACATAAACCTCTTACTCTTTGATGTACAAATGGCCTATATCTCTTTACACTAAGATCAATTAAAGCTTTTACATTGGCAAAAATATATGAGTACAAAATCGATCCATTTAGACCGTATTGCACCAAGCAATGTGCGTAATTTTTCTATTATCGCCCATATTGATCATGGTAAATCAACCCTTTCTGACCGACTTTTGGAATTTACCGGCACCATTAGTGACCGGGAAAAGAAAGAACAATTTCTTGATAAACTCCAAGTAGAGCGTGAACGGGGCATTACTGTTAAAGCACAGACCGCATCGATGCTCTATACCTACAATGGCCAAGAATACCTCTTGAACCTGATCGATACCCCAGGCCACGTTGATTTTAGTTATGAAGTATCCCGCTCACTCTATGCATGCCAAGGGGCTTTGCTCTTGGTTGATGCAGGCCAAGGGGTACAAGCGCAAACCATGGCAAACTTTTACCTGGCTTTTGAGCAAGATCTCACCATTATTCCGGTTATGAACAAGATCGATCTACCCACCGCAGATCCTGAACGGGTCACAAACGAGCTTCATAATCTGTTCGATTTTATGCCGGAAGACATCGTAAAAGCATCGGCAAAAGCGGGTATTGGTATTAGCGATATTTTACAACGCATTATCGAAAAAATTCCGGCACCAAGCGGTATACGCGAAAAAGCACTCAAAGCCCTACTGTTTGACTCTTGGTATGATGAATACCGTGGCGTTATCTGTTTGGTAGCTCTCAATAACGGCGTACTCAAAAAAGGTGATATGATCACCCTGGCACAAACAGGCCTTTCATACGAAATACTTGAACTTGGGCTCATGTATCCAGAACCAACGGCTCAAAACGCACTCTATGCAGGCCAGGTAGGCTACATTATTCCTGGCATGAAAACAGTTAAAGAGGCACGCGTTGGTGATACGCTGTTCCATCATAAAAATCCCGTTGAGCCGTTCCCTGGCTTTAAACCGGCAAAACCGGTGGTGTTCGCGGGTTTATATCCCGTTGATAGCGATCAATTCGAACAGCTCCAAGAAGCGATTGAAAAGTTAACACTGAACGATGCAAGCGTTACCCTTGAAAAAAAATCATCGGCAGCTTTAGGACTTGGTTTCCGCTGTGGCTTTTTAGGCCTTCTGCATATGGATGTATTCCGCCAACGGCTTGAACAAGAATATGGGGTCTCCATTATTGCTACCGCCCCAAGCGTGCTCTACAAAATAAAAGTTAAACATAAAGATGCGCTGCTTGATGTTGAAAATCCCTCTGAATTTCCAGATGCAGGCTCTATTGATGAAGTGCTTGAGCCAATGATTGATGGCACTATTATTTTGCCAACGCAGTACTTAGGCGCAATTCTTTCACTCTGCGAAGAACGCCGTGGTGTACAAAAAGATATGAACTTTATGGATGGCCAGCGGGTTATTCTGAAATATAAGCTCCCACTCACTGAAATCGCCACCGATTTTTATGATGAACTCAAATCCCGTTCTTCCGGCTACGCAAGCTTTGATTATGAAGAAGCAGGCTATGAGCCAGGCAAATTGGTAAAAATGGATATTCTTCTCAACGGCAATGCCGTTGATGCACTTTCATGCATTGTACACGTTGATAAAGCCTATTATCTAGGGCGTGAACTTGCCGAACGGCTTCGCAAAGCAATCCCGCGTCAACTCTATGAGGTGGTTATTCAGGCTGCTATCGGTGCTAAAATCATCGCCCGTGAGCGCATTGCACCACTCCGCAAGGACGTTACGGCAAAATGTTATGGTGGTGATATAACCCGTAAACGTAAACTTCTTGAAAAACAAAAAGAGGGTAAGAAAAAGATGAAACAGGTAGGAACCGTGGAAGTGCCACAAGAAGCATTTTTGAGTATTTTAAAGAAATAATCGATGGTAGCATGCGGAGATTATTTACCTTATTGTCTCAGTATGCTACCGTGAATAAAAAGCTTTTTGTGAGAATTTACTATGAATAGTACTATACAGACGGAACAGTTTACCGGTACCATCTACCTTTTTCATTCGTTTGATATTGGTGAAGATATTAATTTTACGAAATTACGTAACTTTGAAGATGTCACCATTACGCCACTGCAAATACCGAAATATTTTAAAAACTATCACACACCACTCGGCGTAGCATTACCGCAACCACACACAAGCCCCCGTTGCGTCAGTGCAAAGCTCCACAGCTTTGGCGCCCTTTCATTGGTGTATAAAGTTTCCTATACCAATAGCTTGCACAACCTGCGCAAAGAGTTTAATGAGCTCGTGGATACGTTTGAAGAACAAAGCGTGTTGGATGCAAAATCGATCTTCAAACAGATAGAACCCGCTATCTCCAAACCTAAATTTTTCGAAACACGGGCATCTTATGTACTTATTCAGGTAAACCCTGAACCAGATCGCATCGATCTTAAAGAGTTTCAAGCACGTTACAGCCACATTATTGCTTCAACCCTACGCTTTGAAACTGAAGTGCTTTCTGAAGAACAAACCAAAGAAATTCTAGAATCCGCCGTTGGGTACTTTAAAGATGAGCGCATTATTATTGATACCGACGTAGCATTTGCCTACGAAGAAGGGTACGAAGAAATACTCGATCTTTTAGAGTTTGCCAATATCCAGCGCCTTGAGCTGCAATATTTTGATCGCATCCTTGATCAGCAGCTGAATAAGTTCTACGAACGGCAAATAAAAAAACTGCCACTGACCGCCTACATTCCCCTTTTGAGCGCACTGCTGCCAAACCCAATCGAAATCTTAGGCCAACTGAAGGTTGATATCTCGGTTATTACCGAACGACTTGAGAATACGATTAAACTTTCGGGTGAACCCTATTTTGCTGAGCTCTATAACCTACTCATAGAAAAACTCGACATTACCACGTGGCGCACAGCGATTGAACGTAAACTTGATATTATCGAAGATATCCAGATGATGTATCAGCATAAAACTGACGCTACACGGGAAGATACGCTGAGCCTTTTGGTTATTATTTTGATCTTCATCGAGCTTGTGATTGGTCTTTTAAACTATCTTCAATAAGCCGATCAACCCACATTTTTGCCCTTTTTTAAAGGCAAAAAACAAAAAACCATTGCTTTTTCATCTTTTTGCTAGTTATTCTATTAGTAAAGATGGAGGGGTTTATGGTTCATCAAAAAAGAGTGCTCATTGCACTGGTAATGGTATGCGTAGCAGCTCCTATGCTCGCTGATGCATATAACGATCGATTGGTACGCATTACGCAACATATTGCCAATGAATATGATGCGCAACCGGGTTTTATGGACCCAGAAAATATGACGTCCGTTGCACTGCAGGCACTTAACTTTGTTACGGTTGAAAATGATATCAGCAAAAACAGCCCACTCGGCAGAAAAAATAAATATATCACCAAGCATGCGCAAAGCTTACAAGCAACCGTTATTAGCCTTCTCAAGCTCATCCAAGAAGCGGAAACAATCAAGGGTAATAAAACAAAGCGTGAAACGGTGCTGAGAGCATTGTGGAACGTAGAAATGAATTTAAAACAGCTTGAAGGTGAAATCGCTGGCATTAAGAAAAAACAGTTATTACCATTAAGCGCTGTTCAAAAAGATCTTATTAATCTCCTTGCACTGCTTGCTGCAAAAAATCTTATGGTTGCTCAACGTATGATTCGTAATGTGGAGGCTTTATGAAAAAGCTAATGCTAGGGTTTGCGATACTATCGATAGCATCTATCAACGCAGCACAATCATTTAAATCAACCCGTGATGCACGAGACGCCATTTTTAACACGTATAATGAAGTACTGCAACAACCAAATATCTATGATAAAAACGTATCATTCAATGAGCTTGTTGCACTTGGGGATAATCTCAATAAGCATATTATGAAAAAACAAGGCATTCTGCTTGGCACACTGAGCAAAAGAAAAGGCGTAGGCAAAAAACCGGGTGGTGAATATGGCAACGTGTTTGACCTTTGGGATTTGCAAGTATATAGCCTTTTTACACAACTCATAAACACGATCAAAACAGTACGCTTAGCCGGATCTGCCAATAATGAAGCGGGAAATCTGCTTAAAATCTGGCAAACAAATAACGCAATCGATGGCATGATGATGCAGGCTACAGAAATTCAAGAAAAAGCGATACTCAGTGATAAAGAAAAGCTCGCAGCACTGATAATTATATTCGTACAAAATATGAAAGAGCTTGTTGATAAAGCAGTACAAGATTTTCAATACCTAACAAAATAAGAGGATAGTATGAAGATGAAACAGTTATGTGTTATTACATCGTTGTCAAGCGCCTTTATGTATGGTGCCACCATGGTAAAACCGGACAATTTTGAATATATCAAAAGCATTCCGAATATCTTTGAAGATCAAAATATTGCTAAAGCACTTAAAAACGCTATGAATGAGACTAACAAATCGATTGACATGGGATTAAAAGAAAATAGAAGCGACACGCTCAAAAAATCTTACCTGCAGATAAAAAGTGCCGGCAATCGCATCATGAGCGAATTATCGTTATTCAACTCTAACCTACCAATGATCAAAACAGATTCGATGGTATTGGATAAATTGAGAAAAGATGCACAACACTTCTCACAAGATCGCGATAAACTCAAACAAGAAATCGCAAAGCTTGAAACATTTAAAAAACAAAACGAAAAAGCATTGTTACGATCAAGCACAAAAAAAGACGCCAAGGCTGACATTGCTGACATGCTGATCGATTACGCACAAACGTTTATTGTTGTTGCACAAAAAGCAATCAACGATTTTGCCACAATCGATGCGGCACTCTTTAAAAAAGAAAAAATGGCAACGGTAAAACCAGTAACCCCACCCACTCAGAATATTGCTGTAGCAAGACCTATGAGTACTATTGTTACGCCACCAACTGATGTAGAGAACATTATTATGCCTACCAATATAGATGATGAATTAACTGATGCATATATGGTAACACCTGCACTCACCGATATGCCTCAGAAAAAAGGTTCATATTTGATGGAAGATAGTGATGCTGCATTTATTAAACAACAGTCACAAAGACAACAATCTGGCGTTTTCAGACCAATCGATACAAGCCGCATGAGCGATACATGGGCTGGTTGGGATTCAACCGTAGAATAAATGATAAAGATAGCTTAAGAAAGGGGAGCTTGATGCTCCCCTTTCTTTTTTATATTTTACTGTGCAACAACCACTTTGGCGTAGCGGAGCACCTGATCTTTATACCAATACCCTTTTTCAAGCACCGTTATGATAGCACCTGATTCACTGTTTTCTACCGTAATTTGCGATACTGCTTCATGCAGTTCCGGATCAAACGTTTTCACTTCCGTCATTTCACGCACGCCATACCGCTCAAGAACTTGGGCAAATTCTTTACGTATCAGCAGTAAACCTTGCAGCAGCGCATCCTGCGCATGCGTTTCTTTGGAGGCATGCAATGCGCGATCAAAATTATCTACCACTGGCAACAGATCGGTAAAAAGATCTGCCATGGTGCGATTAACCTGCTGTTCCTGCTCTCTATACATTCTACGCTTCATATTTTCAACATCAGCTTGCAGACGAAGATATGATTCTTTGCAGCGATCAAGCTCTTGCTGACAGCTTTGTAATTGCGTAGTATCCGCAACCGGCGTGCCGTTTTCTGTTTCCATACTTTAATTCTCAATAGTTTAAAAAGACTAATTGCAACAACAGTTATTAGTCTATCAGATAACCTTGAGACCTCAAGATAGCCCATCGGCAAAAGATCCGGTATTATTGCAATACTGATAAAAAGGAATCATTATTATGCAACCAATTAAAATATTAATTTTATGCGCTCTGATGAGCATATATAGCACAATGTACGGCTTTTTTTGGGTGCCTAATCGCTACACCGCACCCTATTGGTCTGGCGACACCCACATAACTAATCATTTTATTGATTCATGGGATCTTTATCTCGGATCTTCGTATGGCGATTCAGAGTTGCCCCAGTATATCACCACAGATTTCATAGTGGCCTGGTATCAAACAATAGCAACAGGGTTTTTTATAGAAGTTACCATGCCCCTCACGAGCATACACCCATGCGATGCTGACGCAAACCCCCTTGCACCCCTCAAAAACGGGTTGTGCTATCAAAATTGCTCCCTCCTTGCCGGATGGGGCTTAAATCATGATGCGTTGCCTATAATCGATTTTATTGATCTTATGATACGGTGCGGCGTTGCTACTCCGGCACATCTTTCTCCATTCAGCGAGCGTGCACTCGAAACCGTCTATGGCTATCCACACTGGGGCATTCCCGTGTCATGGGATATTGCAATTGGCTGTTGCAATTGGATGACCTTTGGATTTCATGCAAGCTTATGTCAGTTTATTGATGCAGCACTCGTATGGGAGCTTGCCCCCTTTTGCAAAATAGATCATTTTTTGGCAGGGCTTTCTGCATGGTTTGGGTATTCTTACAGCGGCGCTCAGCACGATACCGGATCAAAGCTCTTGTTTACCAACAAAGATACGTGGCATATGCATACACTCCACTATGGTTTGGAGTATGAATTTATCCAATCATATTTCCCACTGCATCCTCGTTTGGGTTTTTATTTTAACCAGTATGTAGGCGGAGAACATGCCATGCACCGATCCAACTTCGGCCTTACCGTTGGACTTGATATTAGTTGGTAATATGCTCTGTCATAGACTGTGCATACGCTTCTTGTGCGCGAAAAACCTGTTCTTGAATCACACTACTCCAACTTCCTGGGTATTGCTTCACCAAATCATAGGTATATTGCCCCACACAATCAAGCACACTATCGATATAATATGCCGTAGCATTACTATCAGCAGATGAGGTAAAATCGAGCGATTTGATCATATCGCGCACACGTACTGTTTTACATAACAGATCATCAAGATGCTCTATCGGAGAATCTTCCCCAACAGTTATCTCTTTACTTTGCGCATCACTATTATCCACCAAATCACGCATCACAGACCATATTTTTACGCAAGAGCGAGAAAGTTGCATGAACGTTGTTTTTGTGTTTGCATGCGCTGAGAAAAAGCAGACGTTACTTGATATACACGCAATAAGTAATACCATTTTTTTCATAACTCCATCTCCCCTTTAACCGTCAATTTCACACTTTCATCTTCACACAAAACTTTTCTATTTGTCAACCAGGATGTGGTTTGTCTGTAAAAAAAGGCCTGAAATACAAAGCCCCCGTACACTGTACAGGGGCTTAAATCTTCACCTACTGGATTAGGTTAAAATGGCAAATCATCGCTAAATGGCGGCTGATCCACAAATTCGGTTGCTTTCGGAGCTGGTGCATCCACTTTTGGCGTCTCTTTTTTAGCACCTTGAATTTTTGCCTTCGCTTTTTCAAGCTGTTGCATTAAATCTCGTTCAACGGGATTGTTGGGATTCAATTGAAAATTTTCAGCAGCCTCTGGTTCTGAAGCTTCTTTACCCGCTTCATCAACATCAGCAGCACCTTGGCCACCCAAGAAGGTTACGCGTTCTGCTACAATTGAATGCTTGCTGCGATTTTGGCCCGCTTGATCTTGCCAGGTATCATACTTCAAACGACCATCAACTAAAATCGGACGTCCTTTTTGCAGGTATTGCTTGCAGCTTTCTGCTTGTGCGCCCCACACATCAATATCGATATAGCACACTTCTTGCACTAATTGATCTGATTGACGGTTTTTAAATTGGCGGTTGGTTGCTAAACTCAAACGGCATACCCCTTGCCCCGATGGCAATTGACGGTATTCAGGATCACGCGTTAAGTTACCCATTAAAATAATACGATTGTATGAAGCCATTCTGGTATACCTCAGTAGAAATTAATAAAATTATGTTTATCTGAGCCTACCAGAATTTAAATTCCTGAAAACTCCCGTTATGCAGGTTTTTCAAGGGAACGGAATCGATCGAACATAATTTTCAACGTCTCACGTTTCTGTTCTGTTGACGATTGCGCATCCGCAACATAGGTAAGATCATTTAAAAATTCTATACGTTCATCGGAGAATACATTTGCGTCAACTTGATCATATGCTTTAGAAAGCAGATACAGCATCTGGCCATATTCAGCATCAGAAAGCTCACGAGCATGATCGGTACGCACCACCACACGCTGCGATTGACGGAGCCTGCGAATTAACGTACTGCGATCTCGTTTGGTGAACCAGTTATACGTTTTTTTAGCACCTTTCCCCACACCATACATAAGAAGACATGCTGGAAATGTAGCTCCAAGTGCAAAATTAACTTGATACGATTCAATATTATGGTTAACCGCATCAAGATTTTTATCTACTTTAACCGATATATCACGCACAACGCCTAATAACGCAGTAAGAACATCAAATATTGGCTTCGTGTATTCCTTTGAAATCCAATTACCAGTTATATAGCTTTTGTCAGATGCCGATTTTAATTCTTTCAACGCCTTATCAGCACTATCAAACTTAGTTGCTATGCCATTTTCCTGTTTATTATCAACAGGTTCTACCGGTTTCATTGCTGCAAGCAACGCATCTTTACATTCACCAATTTTTTTGGCTATCTGCCCTTCCCAAAAATTAATTAGTGACGACTGCGTTGTTGTAATAGTGTCATGCACAGATTGCTGATTATTCACATAATAATAGGCTGCAGCCCCTGCAAGTACTGTAGCGGTCAGCGCAGGAATCCAATTTCGCTTGAGCCATTGTGGTTTTTGCACCGATGCAACCATTTTTACTACATCTGCTTCATGTATAGAAAGCGTTTGAATCAACTTCTCTATTGTTTGTAATGCATCGATTTGAGTGCCAGGAATCATGGATATCATCGTAGTGCGCACTGTTGCAAGCCACGTAGCAGCATCAATATGCCCTTCATGCCATGCACCAAGCAAGCGTACAATCACGCCAAATTCTTTAGAGCAGACGTCACGCAAGCCCATGATCATGGTATAGATATGATCAACTTCAATCTGATTTGCCTCATGCTTTAACCATTTCTGTGGCAACTGAGACGCAGTATAGCGATGAGGATGATGCTTTGCCCATTCCCAGTAAGGAAGCGCCGCTTCGATACAGTCTAAATGAGTATAATAGCAATCGCGCATCTTTTCTAAAAACAGCACCATATAGGCCGCTTCTGCTTCAGCAGAAATACCCTGCGGGACTTTTGTTTGAGCCGCACTTATAAGCTTAGGATAGAGCGCCGCAAGCTCTTGCAATGCACCTGATTGTGCGGCGTTTTGCACCGCATAAAAACTACCATCATTGGAACCAAAAGCATTTTTAACCTGCTTAGATGCTTCATGAATGCGAACTGAGCTTTCTTTGAAAAAATCATATTGCGTAGGAATCTGCGCAGAGAGTGCGCCAGTCATAAAAGAAAGAATCAATAATACTTTTTTACAAAAATTGTACATAACAATCCTCCGTCTATGTGATTATCATTATTATGATACACAAAGATTTCAGATTGTCAAATTTAAGGCATGTTTTTCAGCGGACGACATTGCCTTTTCTAGCTCCTGGAGCTTCTTTTCGAGATTTTGCAGCACTTGCTGCATTTCCCGTAACTCGGCAGTCTGTTTTTGGACCATTTCCGGCTTATCATCAACCGCACAGGCACGGAGTTTTTTATATAAATGGCCGGTGATACTTGCAAGCTTTTGTTGCACTCTGAACGCTGATTCAATCACAATATCGATCGTTTGCACACAGTCTGCATATGCAGTTTCTTGCTGAGCCTTATCTTTGCGATTCGGTTTTTTAGTAAATTCGTTTGCACTCACACACAGTATACCCACTAAAACAGTCGATAATATCACTCTTTTATTCATATTCAGCTCCATACCAAAGGCGCAATCCAATGCGGCCATACTGCACCAAGGTGATGCCTACTAAACAAAAAAGCAGACCAATAATAAAGGTATAAGTTTTAATCGGCATCCAGATAAAAAAATGGCATGCAAAAAGCCATGCGATAACCATAAGCTGTATTGCCGTGGTTGTTTTACCCAGCAGTGTTGGTTTCACTTCAATATGCCCGGTATGAATGTATACGCACACTGCACCAATACAAAGAATCAACTCTTTAATAAGCATTGTCATTACAAACCAGCCTGGCACCGCCAATGCAGTGGTATCGTGCAACGCAAAAACCGCAAAGCAGGAGATCACGAGCAATTTATCTGCCACGGGATCAAGACAGGCACCAAGGAGCGTTTGTTCATTGCGCACCCGCGCAAGCCACCCATCAAAAAAATCGGTCACTGCTGCAACCACAAAAAGCACAAATGCCGCTGCCCATGCACCTTGCACCCGTGCCGCCACAATAACGGGCGTCATGAGCATGCGCGCTATGGTAAGCATAGTAGAAATGGTCATGCGTTTTTCAGGGGCCGGAATGGAATCAAACAAAGCCTTGATGCGCGGTATGATCATAGTTCAATAACCCCACTCCCAATACACTGATCACCGCGATAGAATGCCGCAAATTGCCCTGCTGCAATACCCTGATCTCGGGATGCAAGTTTAACCAAATATCCTTCAGGCTGCACAAACAGTTGCGCATCGTGATACAACGGCCCATGGCGCAATTTTACTTTGAGTTGTTCACCATCATGAGGCTTTTCGGCAAGCCATGCGGTTGTTTTTATACTAAATTGATCACGAATCTTATCGTCACTATAATAGTTGCGGGAAATAAACACGGTATTCGTTTTTGGCTCTTTATGAACCACATACCACGGCCCACCGCCAAGACCTAAGCCTTGCCGCTGCCCAATAGTATAAAACCAGAAACCTTCATGCTCGCCCATTTTCTTGCCCGTTTCCCACTCAACAAGTAGCCCTTTTTGAGTGCCCACGTGATGCGCAATAAAATCTTTAAACTTGAATGTCCCTAGAAAACAGATCCCTTGGCTATCTTTGCGATCTTTATTGGCTAGATTGTGTGCATGCGCATAGGCACGCACTGCGGGCTTGGTTAGATTACCCAGCGGAAACTCAAGCCGTGCAAGCTGTTCAGGCGTCAGGTGGGATAAAAAATAGGTTTGGTCTTTAATCGCATCGGGGGTTACGCACAGCGATACTTCATCGCCATTGCGTTCAACACGCGCATAATGGCCTGAGGCTATACGTTCATAGGAACTATCAATATGGTTCAAAAACGCACCAAACTTGATGCGACTATTGCAGAGCACATCAGGATTTGGCGTTCGCCCCGCTTTTACTTCAGCAATGGTATAGGCAACCACCTGATCCCAGTATTCCCGTTGCAAGGATATAACTTCAAGAGGAACTTTAAGTTGTTCACAGACTGCACGCACATACTTCAGGTCTTCTTCCCACGGGCAGCTACCTAAGTGTGCCAATTCATCTTCAAGCCAAATTTTAATATAAAAAGCAGTAACGGGACGACCGCTCGAGGCAAGCATATGCAACGCAACTGCGCTATCAACGCCACCAGAAACTAATACTGCTGTTTTAAGATTATTTGACACAACAAAACCTTGCCTACTAGGGAATATTGAACCTGCACGTGACAAACATTCACAATGTATATACATTTTACCTTATATACCGTTTTTTTACAAAGCAGATTTTATGAATACGATACAACAGATTCAACACAGCTTTAGCACTGCTCTCGCATCCCAATTCGGCCTTGCATCAGAAACTGCAGCCCGATTGACGCTGGAATTAAATCTTGATGAACATAAACAGGCCTTTGGCGACCTAACTACCAACGCCGCCATGGTGCTTGCCAAAGAGCTTAAAAAATCACCCCGCGATGTGGCAACCACAATCATACAAAGCTTTAGCCATCCACTGATCGCACGTATGGAGATTGCAGGCCCTGGCTTTATTAACTTCTTCTTGGCTGAATCTGCATGGAGTATTATTGCGCAGGAGTATGTTGCCCATGGCGCCGATGCGTTCAAACCGGCTGCCTTGAAACCAGAATCTATTAATATTGAATTTGTCAGTGCAAACCCAACCGGCCCCCTCCACTTTGGCCACGGCCGTGGCGGCATCTTGGGTGATGTGATTGCCCGCGTACTCACCTTCCTTGGCCACACGGTACACAAAGAGTTTTATATTAACGATGCAGGCGCTCAGATTCAAAAACTTGGTATATCATTCAAAATTCGCTGCCAACAGCAAACAGGCGTTGCCGTTGAACTCCCTGAAGATGCATACCATGGCGATTACCTCGTTGAGCTTGCAACCCAATGCCTCAGTGAACATGGTGAAGCTATCCTTGAACGGGACATGCGCTTCTTTGAGCAGTATGCGCAAGATCATATGCTTGCAGCCATCAAAGAAACGCTTGCAAGCTACGGCATTACCTATGATGTATGGTTCTCAGAAAAAACATTACACACCAGCGGCGCTATTGAGCATGCGCTTACCGTGCTTGATAAGCAGCATATGCTCTATGATCAAGAGAGTGCAACCTGGTTTAAAGCAACCCAATTTGGGGATGATAAAGATCGCGTGGTCAAAAAAAGCGATGGTTCACTCACCTATATTGCAGCCGATATCGCGTATCTTTTGAATAAGGTTGAACGGGGTAATAATCATTTGATTATGATCCTTGGGCACGATCATCACAGCTATGCAACCCGTCTTGAAGCGGTCCGCCAAGGGCTTGGTCTGGATACCACAAAGCTTGAAGTGGTACTCTATCAGCTGGTACAGATCAAAGCGGGTAATATGCCGGTCAGAATGTCTAAACGTGCCGGCAATATTATTACCCTAAAAGACGTAATTGAAACGGTGGGCCCTGATGTGGCACGATTCTTTTACCTACATCGTAAAGCAGATGCACAGCTTGAGTTTGACCTTGATTTAGCACGCACACAAAGCGATGAAAATCCCGTTTATTACGTGCAATATGCCTATGTGCGTACCAATAGCATCCTTGATAAAGCTGAACAAGAGCCACTCTTTGCGCATACCACAGCAGAAGATTGTAAATACCTAGGGAACGCTGAGGCATTACTTTTGAAAAAAATAGCCTCTTTAGGCACATTGCTTGAAGCTATTGGAACCAATTATCAAACACACCTGCTGACCCATTATGTGGTTGAATTGGCAAACCTGTTTCATAAATATTATGCCGCAAACCGCGTGCTTGACGCATCGAATGTGAACCTGAGCAAAGGGCGCATCCAGATGGTTAAGTTGGTGCAACACACCTTCCGCATGGCATTTGAGCTTATTGGCATTAGCGCACCCCAAAGAATGTAACCTATTGATTAAATGAGTTATTCTGGCAAACTGAACAACGTATAATATGGTAAGATCCCGCTACGCTTTCCAAGCTATGCCGGACAAGTAAGGTAAAATTATGGCAATCGATTTAAAATTAATACAAGAATTACGTGCACATACTGGCCTTGGTCTCATGGACTGCCGCAAAGCACTCGAAGAAACCAATGGCGATCTTGATGCAGCGCTTGAGCTTTTACGCAAAAAAGGCGCATCAGTTGCAGCAAAGCGCTCCGATAAGCAAACAAGCGAAGGCGTTGTTGCAAGCTATATCCACCCGGGCGACCGTGTTGGCGTGTTAATCGAATTGAACTGCGAAACAGACTTCGTAGCGCGTACTGAAAGTGTTAAAAAATTTGCAAATGATTTATGCCTCCATATTGCAGCACTCAAGCCACTCTACCTTTCTCCAGACCAAATTGATGAAAAGTTCCTTGAGCATGAACGTTCTATCTTCAAAGAACAAATGGCAGACTCTGGCAAACCAGAAAAAATCGTAGCGCAGATTATTGAAGGTAAAGTACAAAAATTAATGTCTGAAATCTGCCTTCTTAACCAAGCATTTGTAAAAGATGATCAACTTACCGTTGATGAAGCACTCAAAGCATTGATTGCAAAAACGGGTGAAAGTATCAGAATTCGTCGCTTTGCACGCTTTGAAATTGGTGCATAACAAAGGATACTCGTATGTCTTTAAAGATCACCTTAATAGAAAATGACGTAAAAAGCTTCCAACAACCGATGGAAGCTGAAATGGATAAATCGATCAAGCATCTTGAACGTGAATTGGTTAAAATTCGCACCGGCCGTGCACACACTGCATTGGTTGAAGATCTACCGATATCGATTTATGGCCAACCAGCAGTAGCGCTCAAAGGCCTTGCAGCCCTTGCAGCACCAGATCCACGCATGATTACTATTCAGCCGTGGGATAGCAACGTAATTGGCGAAATTGAACGTGCCATCAGCGAATCTGATATTGGCATTACCCCTGCAAACGATGGTAACTTGATACGCTTACGCTTGCCAGAAATGAGCTCTTCACGCCGTGATGAACTCGTAAAAATCTTGGGCAAAAAAGCGGAAGAAGCAAAAGTGGCAATCCGCAACGTGCGCAAAGATTTCCAAAATCTCGTCCGTGATGCAAAAAAAGATAAGGTTATCTCAGAAAACTTCTTCAACAGACTGAACGATGTACTCCAAAAAGTAACTGATACGTTTGTTGATAAAGCTGAACAGCTGCGCACTAAGAAAGAAAAAGAAATTCTTTCAGTGTAAAAACGCTTATTTGATCAAATAGTATAAAGGGCGGGTAGGTAGAAATACCGATCCCGCCGTTCTTTTTGTTAAAACCAGCCCTAGGAGCCTCGTAGCGCGATTGACAATTTGAATACATTTGATACAATATACCTATGATTATACCTAAATGGAGGTTCTTATGAACGTTAGAAATATCATGTCATTCGCTCTTTTAAGCGGTTTACTTGCTACTGCGCAAAGCCAGTGTATGATGAGTTTAGTCAATAAGACTATACAAAAAGTTGGCACAATGGTAGGCGTTGGTTTAGCTGCAGGACCTATTGTAAAAGGTGGTCTTGAAGCAGGATACGCTGTCCACACAGATCCAGAGTCAGCATGTGTTAACACAGAAGTTATGTCAGCAGAAGATCAAAAGTTTTATAAAGAAACAGTGATCGACAATCCAAAGATACGGTTAAGAACAACAGAAGTAACGGATAATGCGTATGCTTGTGGAGATGTTATTGTAATGCCTGAGACTATTACAACACCGCAAGGAATTATTGCTCTTCGTGATGCAATAGCAAAAAATGATACGCGTGCTCTGGATACATTCAAAGGTGTTTGCGAACATGAACGTCAACATAATAGAAATGGCGACAATTATGCCATCGCAGCTGAATATGTTGCTACTCCTATTATAGCAACCACTGCTGCTGCAATAATACTCAAGAAAACACTACCAATGTCTCAAACGAACAGGTTAGCAGAACAAATAGTACGCTCCACCGCTAAAATAGGCGCTGGCAGTGCAGCATCTGGTGTTAATAAAGAAATAACAGAGCGCGTAGTTGCGCATAGAAGACGCAAGAAAGAATATGCTGCCGATCAAGGTGTCAGCCACGAACATAGAGAAGATTTTATTAATTTTTTAACAACATCAGATAATAATGGTTTTAGAGCGGCCGTGCAAGAACAGTATCCTGACCTTACTGAAGCGCAACGAAATGTTGTAGCTCGAAAAATACAAGAACAGTATTATCAATCACCACTTGCTACGCATCCAGCACCGTGGGATCGAGCAGCAGCATTGTACCCAACCAAAAAATCATAAAAAGGATATTTCAATGGTTAAAAAGATTACATTAAGCGTATGCGCATCGCTGTGCATCATCGCTCCTTTATCAGCGCAAACAAAACCATCTCGACTTGGTCAGATTAAAAAAGTAGCATGTGGAATGGCAAAAAAAGCAGCACCCACCGCTGGCGCAATGCTTATTTCCATCCCCATGTTATGGCTTGCACACAACTACTTAGGCTTTACGTACTCGGTAGATTTAAAAACTGATCAACCTGAATGGGTAAAGAAAACAAAAAAATCGTAAAACAGGAGTTATTATGAAAATCAAAAATATCGTAAAAATAGCAACATTAATGGGCCTCATTGCAACAGGATCGGCATATTGCATGCAAGCAGCACTCTTAAATGGTGTGAAAGCATGCATTCGTGGCGCTGGTACGGCAATTGGTGTGGGATTACCGACAGTACCATTTGTAGGTCAACCTGGTTATGGTTTATTCCAATCATATAAAGATCCTATAGCTGCACTTGGAGAATCGCGTGCTCCATCCGAAGAAGAAGAAAAATTCTTAAGACAAGTTATTACTGATAAAAACATAGCCATACGTATTGGTCCAGATCCTCTTAAAGATGCTGGTCATACAGTACTTAATAAAGCTATAAAATTGCCTAATAAAACAGTATTGTCTGATATGACATTAGCCGAAGCGCTGAATAGCAACACTGCAGAAGCTTTAGAAGTTCAGTCTTTATATCATGCTACCGCAGAGCATGAATTCAAACATGCAAAAACACATGATGTTTTGAAACGTAATATGGCAATGATGTTATTTCCTTGTATCACCACTGGAACCGTTGCGGTAGGTTTCAAAAAAATATTTCCTGTGAAAAAAAATGGATCTTTATTGCGACATTGCGGAAGATTTGGCGCCAAAATTCTTGGCGGATCAACCTTAACGGTTGCCAATCTTATAGGCAGCTATTTCGTACTTAAACATATTTCACACACCCTTGAGTACTCTGCTGATCAGAATATATCACCAAAAAACCGAGACGCCATGGTAACTTTCTTAAAAAAAGCTGACGAATACAATGAAAGTGAAATTAAAAACGCCCTTGAACGTCAAAAAATAAACGACCCCAAAACTAAAATGCTT
This sequence comes from uncultured bacterium, assembly GCA_963704465.1. Lineage (GTDB taxonomy): Bacteria > Babelota > Babeliae > Babelales > Vermiphilaceae > MFD02979-c4. Next base: position 476,360 of record OY969901.1, on the reverse strand, counting down.
GCAAGAAAAGTTACTCATGTATTTCTAGATACATTTCACCCACCAGTTGAAGAACGTATTAAGTGTTTGCAACAAACTGATACTAAAAAAAGTTAAATACACCATCACAATGTAAGATTATGAGGAAGGCTCACAAGGCCTTCCTCTTTTTTTGTGTACACCGCTGCATAGAATCATGCAAATCAGCTAACTCTTGTGATAACCCTCTTCACTTCGGTATCCTCATCTCAAAATGAGGTTAACTTAGAGTCGCCGTATAAAGGGCAAAGCCTGACGTAACTGCATAGCACGTGAAGACAGGCGAAGCCTGACGAAGCCGACTCGTCCGACATAGTTCTCGCGAAGTCGGAAGGCGAAGACAGGCATAGCCTGAGGAAGCTGAAAGCGAAAACAGGGAGGTTCACATGAAGGGTACTCGGATAGTGGCAAGCACACTGTTGCTTGGATCGATAATACCAATGCATGGGTTTCCTTCATATGGCTACAGTATGGTAAGCCCACGGCCGCAAACAACCAACGGCGTGTGGGAAGCACGTAATGATTATCAGTGGATCTATCAAAATCAGGTAAAATCATCTCATCTTTTTGACGTATCCGTAAACTTTGCACAATCATTCCAACCAGAAGAACTCGCTGCAATTATTTTTGGCGATTCACAAATCAGTGTTTCGGGCAGCATGCTCCCCAATCGTGGCGATATGGATCTGATGGCAGATCAGTTTGGGCTCTCACCCTTCTTTGCAAGCACCACCACCTTTACCCCGCTCTATCGCAGCGTGGTGATTCCCGTGTCTGCAATCTTTGATCTTGATTGCTGGCTTGGATTGCACGCATACTTCCGCGTCACGGTACCGTTTGTATGGTCATCCACCAATCTGCACGTTAACGAAGAGATCGCCACACCAGGAGATAATCCAGCATTCCCACCCGATTATTTTGGCGTAGGTTCTGTAACGCCACTCAGCTCATTTACTGAAGCATTGATGCGTACCAAATCGGTTGGCGCACTCACTGAACCCCTCAAATATGGCCGCATCACCTGTGAGCAGTCTGATGGCCAACTTGCAAACATGACCTTTGATTTTGGTATCAATCCTATCTTTGACGATGAACATTCACTCGGTATTTTTATTCGCGGCGTTACACCCAACGCACGCAGACCTAAAGCAATCAATCTTTTTGAACCGTTTGTCGGCAACGCCCATCAGTGGGAACTCGGCGGCGGTATCAAAGGCCACCAGCGCATTTGGCACAATGGTGATGATAACGAATTTTCTGTGTATCTCATGCTTGCGCTGACCCACCTTTTTGGTGGACGCCAAAACCGTTCCTTTGATTTATGCGCAAATGGTTTTTTCAGCCGCTATCTTTTGGTGAAAACATTCAATGAGGATGGCAATGCAACCGGCAATCTAGCACCACTCATTAACTATAGCACCCTACCGTGTAAAGTATCGGCAAACCTACAACTCGATGGCGTGTTCATGGCAACCTACCTTGATCACGGCTTGCACTTTGATTTTGGTTATGAGGTTTATTTGCGTACGCAAGAAAAAGCGGAACTCTTGTGCGGCGGCATCCCTGATAGAAAATTAGGCATTAAAGGTGTGCAAGATACGTATGATATGACCACCAACCTACCTTCCAATATTACACAGCACGATGCAACCATCTTTGGCCCATCATATGATCAGCAAGCTATGGCAGCAGACAATCCATCACCACGCTTTGTAAACACCAGTCAATTGAATCTTAAGTCAGGCTTATCCCCACAAATCTTAACGCAGAAACTGTTTACCTATCTTGGCTACCAGTGGGATTGCTTACACCGTGGCAAATCTATTCAGCCTTATATTGGCCTTGGTTTTGAGGTAGAGTTCCAAGGTGGCAATGAATCTGAGGCACCAATCTGGGATGTGGATAACAACACACTCTGCCAGTGGAACCTGCAATTTAGAAGTGGCTTTTTATTTGGCTGATGCCAAATACGAAAATCTTGCGGACAAATAATTTTTTTGCGTATGATTGATGCAAATCCATAAGGATAACCATTATGCATAAAAATCTTTTACTGCTCCTTTTAATCCCAACTTTCACCGCCGCATGCCCCACCTGCATTGGCCTCCCACGCCTTAACGAGCGCCCGTTCTTTGAACGCAAATCATTCTTAGCTGCACTACAGCAACCAGGAAAAAAACAACAGCCACAGGATGCTAAAAAAGATTCCACCAACAATGCGCAAACGAAAGCACAACCGTAATCATTAAAACGGTTATTTTTCCCAACGCTTTTGATCTAAAAAACAGGCGGAAAAGCAGCGAAAATTGCCCATTTCTTGCTCGTTTTAAGCACATCCTGCGAAATTTCATGGACGAATAGCACGATCAGATCGTGTATTTTTTCTCTTCCAGGAAATCTCGGATTGCCATTCCGATTTTTCATGGAAGAATATAAAGCAATCAAAATCTCGCCTTCTTACATGGCTTTATTATACTAATGCGCGTACCATTTTACCCAAAAGGATTTTCCGTGAAGCACCTCAGTATAATAACTGCACTTTTGATAAGCATTTCTGCATACGGCATGAACTTAAAAACGGTAATGCGCAAGGTTCCCGAATTCATCAGAACATTGACCGGTGATATATTCGTAGACTATCTGTGCAGCAGCCATTTCAACTGTAACAGCCTTGATGACCAAACCGCCATCACCTTACGCACGATCACAAAAAAATTGTATTCAACCATCAATGAACATCGCAATGCCAAGATTGCTGCACACAAACAATGGATCAATGAAACTGCTACCGATCCATATACGTACAAACAACATCATGATGCTCGTAATTTTAAACCAGCTCTTATTATCCAAGATAATATACTGTCTTCCCAATGGTGCGTTACGCATTCGTATTGTTTTTTAGAAGGAATAAAAAGCAAATTTGACCCTTCGCAACATTGCACGTTGTTACCAGCTTCATTAATTATTGGGCCATCGGGCAATACGGCATATTATTGTGCCATTGCACGAAAAGATGGTACCGAGACGCAAAACATCCAGTTTTGGGAACGGTATCGCTTTACAATACACAAGAATGGCACCATTGCGCTTAAAGATAAAGAAAAACTGAATGACCGTAATTTTAATGTAAACACTCATCATAACACTCCATCTGTTTTTTATTGTTACACTAATGCAGAGCATACCCAGCTCCTTGCTGTTGAACTAACAAATCCTGATAAAGAAAAGACCAAAAAATCAACCGTTATATGTGCAAGTGCGCGTGCACATAGCACTTCCTATGCCCATACAAACCCAACCGACTTCTGCTCCTATAGCATACCCGTTTTTACGCCGAGCTCGATTGCAATAAATATATCCATTGATCATTCAGCACATCCTTCTTACTTTGCATACCACTGTGAAAACGGTGGTGCTACCATTACATGTTATGAACATTTCGTTGCGCTCGATGATGCCACTACTCTTTCAATTGCAAAAGCGCCATTAAAGAGTTACCTCCTACAGTGCCCATCAAAAAAAGTTTATATTGAAAATACAAAGATCACGCCATCGCCTCAACGGTTAGTGCATACGTTTGAACCAAACGAAATATATCCAGCGGAAATTTTTGAACGATGGAAAGCGGTTACCTTACACATTCTGCATAAAAAGAAGGTTGAAAACGCCCAAGAAAAAAAATATGAATCCCAATACGGAGATGAATATTTGAACAATCTTTTAGTTGAAGACCATGCACGTTATTATCAAATTGATCGATTAATATATGCTAACCATTGCGGTGATAGCTTTGCTCATCGATTGGCTACAAAACGGAGTGAAGCCGCTACCATATATTGCGATATGTATGGATGGCTGCATCACATTCCTCAAACGGGTGACAACCGTACTAGAATCGATGGTTGTTTTTTTGAACCTACGTATTCAACGGATCTGTGGCTAAGGCATCTTGTGCCCATAGGCCCCCTTCCCAGTCATTGTGCATCGTCTCTCAGCAAAAATCCCGCCTTTGCATTGCAATGCAGCGCACAAGAATTTATCGCGTTAATTAAAGAAGAAACGCTCATGTGTACTCAGCAGACATGGGATAATGGCACCATCGCTGCAGCATGGAAGTTTGATGATCAAGGCATGAGAGTTCGTTTATATAATCTAAAAACAGAAGCTAATAACTATATCATCGGTGATTATTTGATACAAAATAAAATGATTGGATCAATCACTGACGTTACGTATGAAGATAACCAAAATCCAATTTTTTATGTTGATGGTGAAGCGGTGACATTCTAAAGGGAGCATTACGCTCCCTCATTTATTTTTGCCGCAGTAAATAAGAAATCACGCTATCAGCATTCAGCGAGATTGAATCAATCTTATGTGCGATTAAAAATTCAGCAACGGCTGGATAATCTGATGGTGCTTGGCCACAAATGCCGATCGGCTTACCCGCTTTGTGCGCACCGACAATCGCTAACGCCATCATCTGCATAACCGCGGGATCAGTTTCGTTTGCGGTGGTGCTCAGCACACCAGAATCACGATCTACGCCCAAGGTCAATTGCGTTAAATCATTCGAGCCGATCGAAAACCCATCAAAGTATGCGGCAAACTGCTCAATCAACAATACATTCGAAGGAATTTCACACATCATGTAAAGCTCTAAGCCATCCTTGCCACGCTCAAGCCCCTGTTTTTTTAATGCTTCAACCACGTTCTTTGCTTCTGCAAGAGTACGCACAAATGGCACCATGATCTTAATGTTATCAAAGCCTGCCGTTTCACGTGCCCAGCGCAACGCCGCACATTCCAACGCAAAGGCATCCGCATAGCGCGGATCGATGTAGCGCGATGCGCCACGGAACCCAAGCATTGGATTTTCTTCTTCTTGCTCAAAGAATTCCCCACCCAAAAGATTGCGATACTCATTCGTTTTAAAATCAGATAAGCGGACCAACACAGGCCGCGGATAAAAGGCTGCTGCAATGAGTGCCACTGCACGCCCCACCGTATCAATAAAAAATGCTGACCCCGAACTAAAACCGCTCGTTAATACATCTATTTTTGTACGCACCGCGGCATCCGTAACCCTTTCTGGATGCACCAATGCCATGGGATGAATACCCACTGCATGGGTAATAATAAATTCAAGGCGCGCAAGCCCCACGCCAGACACTGGCAATAATGAAATGCGCAACGCCGTATCAGGATCACTCATAATAACGTGCACCGCTACTGGAGATTTTGGCAGGGTATCAATCACCGTTTCAATTTTCTCAAATGCAACGCGCCCATCATACACAAAGCCACGGGATCCTTGGGAACAATCAAGCGTAACCGTTTGCCCATCACGGAGCAACGTCATGCAATTGTCAGCGCTGACGAGCGCGGTAATGCCAAGCTCACGGCTTACAATTGCTGCATGGCAGGTGCGGCCACCCTCTTGCGTAATCACCGCTGATGCTTTTTTGAGCACCGGCATCCAATCAGGATCGGTCATCTTGGTTACAATCACATCTCCCGGCATCACCGATACGGCCTCTGTTGCTGACTGCAAAATGCGCACCCTTCCCGTTGCAATACCACTCCCAATACTCATGCCTTCAACGAGTATCGAAACTGGTTTTGAATCGGTCCGCTTGTATGAAATGAGCAGATGCTTCTGCGCATCATGCGCATGCACCGTTTCTGGCCGTGCTTGGAGTATATACAGCTTCTGATCTCCTCCATCCACTGCCCATTCAACATCCATGGGAAAACCGTAATGTTTTTCAATCGCAATCACCGCACGAGCAAGCTCATCTATCTGCGCATCATTAAGCACAAAGCGCTTTTGATCTTCGGGTAAAACGGTTTCTTTTTTTAACGTCTTTGCAGAACGATCATAGATCAGCTTCTGGTTTTTAGAACCGCACGTCTTTTTGACGATGCCGGTAGCATGTCCCTGCATCAAACGATCTTTATGCACCAGATATTCATCGGGCACTACGGACCCTTGCACCACAAGCTCTCCCAAACCCCATGCACCATTGATAAGCACAAAGCCTTGATGCCCTGTTTCCGTATCGAGCGAAAATGCAACACCTGCAGAACCGGTATCAGCCCTGATCATCTGTTGCACCCCAACCGAGAGCGCAACCTTCATGTGATCAAAGCCATGCTCAGCGCGATAGAGAATCGCACGCTCAGTAAACAAGGATGCCATACAATCGACGATCGCTGCATAAAGCGCTTGCTCACCAGAAATATATAAAAACGTTTCCTGTTGCCCCGCAAATGAAGCCGTAGGCAAATCTTCTGCCGTTGCCGAGGAACGCACTGCCACAAAAAGATCCCGCTCACCCGATTGATCACACAAGGTTTGGTACGATGCTATAATTTCCGCCTTCAAATCATCGGGCAAAGTGCCCTTACGTATCAAATCCTGTATGCGTTCTGCATGCATTCGTACTGAATTGATGTCATCAAGCGAGAGCTGCGAAAGCTCCTGTTCAATCGATGCTCTGAGATTATTGTGCTTCAGATAATACCAATAGGCATCAGCGGTAAGCGCAAAGCCATTCGGCACACGAATGCCAAGCTCTGCAAGATTCTGAATCATTTCCCCGAGTGATGCATTCTTGCCGCCAACGATACTCACATCAGCCCGAGAAATTTCATGAAACCAGCGTATATACTGCATAAAAAAAGCTCCTTTAAAACTATTTATTGCGCCTAGATCAGCTTATGCTATACTAAATTTTAATATATGGAGCACCGTGTGCTCAATAACCTTTTACACACCTCCCAAGGAGGCTTTATGTTTTACTACCCGGGTTACGCCGTAAGTGTCCCGAGTTTTTATATCAACCAGCGCTCATCTTCTTCTTGCGCCGCCTGCTCTCTTTCAGCAGCCTGTACGCTGCTTTCATATACGATCAGTGGGCTCGCCCCACGAATTACCACCACCGGTTTTTAAACCGGGTCCATATACTAGTTTCTGATTATTAGTTATAGTAACTTTCATACTATTGTTTTATACAAAGGTTTTTACATGAACCAGAATCCCGTACGGCTTTTAACCGTAGCGTTCGCCGTGTTTTCCATGTTTTTTGGCGCAGGAAATTTAATTTACCCTTTGCAGGTAGGCTTAACATCCGGTATTGATGGCATCGTAGGTTTGGTGGGCTTCTTGCTTACCGCAGTACTTTTACCATTCTTAGGCCTTTTGGCGATGATCCTTTTTGATGGTAATTATAATGAATTTTTCAACAGACTTGGCATATTCCCGGGGCAAACTTTGCTGTGGGCATGTTTGATGGTTATCGGGCCGGTAATTGCTATACCGCGCATCGTTACCCTTTCACATGTTATGACGGCGCCATTTATACCGCTTCCTTTTTTGCAAGAGATAACACCGCTTTCATCCTTTGTGTTTAGCCTCTTCTTTTTGGGCATCACCTTTATTGCAACCTATAGACCAGGCAAAGTGGTTGATGTGATTGGTAACATCATTACTCCAGCATTACTTGCATCCCTTGGCCTTATCATCACCGTGGGACTCTTGCATACCGAAGCGCCAATACCAACCGTTTCTGATTGGTGGACTATTTTTAGCACCAACCTGATCCGTGGGTATGAAACGCTCGATTTATTGGCCGGCATCTTCTTTGCATCAACCGTAATCAACATGCTTAAAAACAGCGTACCGGGTGACAATAAAATGCGCACACTCACTACGCTTTGTATGCGTGCTGGTGCGATTGGGGTTGGCTTACTTGCACTCGTGTATACTGCTATGCATTTCTTGGGCGTGTTCCATGCATACGGCACCGAATATATGAATGCCGGTGAACTGTTTAGCTACATATCATTCAAAATTTTAGGCACCTATGGCGCTGCAGTGATTGCAACGGCCGTATTAATGGCATGCCTTTCAACAGCAATTGCATTATGCGCAACGGTTGCTCGCTACGTACAATATACGCTGTTCCGTAATCGTATCGCCTATGTGCATGCATTGATACTGACCATCGTATCATCCATACCTTTAACGGTATGCGGACTTTCCACCGTACTCAAATGGACGGCAGGCCCCTTAGTATACGTTGGCTATCCGGTGCTCATTACCCTGACCGTATGCAATATCATGTATAAAACATGCGGATTTGCGTATGTAAAAATACCGATAGTGCTTACCTTCATTGCAGCAGCATTCAGTTATTATTTTGCATAATTGATTACTCAAAGGCGTATCTTTTGATACGCCTTTTTTAAAATTTCTCGCATTCATAAAAAAATTCAGTATCCTATCCTTACATTTTAATCTTCATTACCAAAAGGATAGGTATGAAAAAAGTTCTCTTGTCTCTTTGTTTACTTGCCGTTGTAGCACCACAAAACAGCAAGGCCGTTGATATCTCAGCTGCACTCTCTTCAACCAAAAATGCGCTGTTATCTGAAAATGCGCAAAAATTGGCCCTTATAAGCGCTATTTTTTATTACATTCTTGTATTAAAAAAACGTAAAACAATTGACGTTGGTGGTAAAGAATGGGCATGGTCAGATATAATATCTATGCTTGGCGAAGAAGGCTATCTTGATAAAGTAATTATTGGCAACTTTGAGAAAAAGAATGAAATCGATCGCATAGAAAGAAATGAAGCCGGTAAAAAAGTAAAAACAGTTAAAGACAAAGAAACGATAACAAAAGCATACGGCGTTATTGGCGTGCTTGATGCTATGATTCTCAGCAAGCTTAAAGATGTTGTTGATTTTGTTAAAAATATCAAAGAATTTAATCTCTTCATCGCTGATCCTGCAAAATCTCTTGGATTAACAAAATAAATTCATTGGATTACTAAAAAGGCGGCAATTAATGCCGCCTTTTTTATTACTGTTGTTTCAACAATCCCGTGCGTTGCGCGTTAAGCAACTGCATCTGTTCTTGTTTTTTAATTGCTGCTTCTACTAAGCCATAAAATAATGCATTCGGCTGCATAAAGGTACTCGTAAATTCAGGATGTGCTTGGGTTGCCACAAAGAATGGATGGTGTGACAGTTCAAGATATTCCATCAAACGGGTGCCATCTTCACGATCAGTAAACCCTGAAAAGAATAAGCCTGCTGATTCAAGTTCTGCAATATAGGTTGGATTCACTTCATACCGATGGCGATGCCGCTCAAACACACGCTCATCTTCAATACCCATTGCGTGATACAGCGATGCAACTACGGTATGAGGCTTGATCGTTGCACCATACGAACCTAAACGCATCGTGCCGCCCATTTTATGATCTGAGAGTAATTGCTGTTGCAACGGAAGCAAGGTAACCACCGGATGGGTTGTCTGTGGAGCCACTTCAGTAGTGTGTGCATCATGCATGCCACACAGCGCGCGGGCATATTCAACCACCGCAAGCTGAAATCCATAACAAAGCCCCAAGAATGGTATACCAGTGTTGCGCGCATAGGCAATCGCTGCCATTTTACCTTCTACCCCCTGATCGCCAAAGCCACCAGGAACCACAATGCCATCGCACAACGCAAGCGTTGCTACTTTTGATGGATCTTTTTCAAAATCACGCGCATCAATCCAGGCAATATCAATACCATAGCCGTGCGCCGCGCCTGCATGCACAATTGCATGGCACACGCTCAAATAACTATCCGTTAAACTTTGTGCACCGGCATTCAGATATTTACCCACAATGCCAATTTTAACCTTTTTGAGTGGCGTAATAATAGTGTTCACTCGCGCACGCCACGCATCCCATGATGCCTGCTTTACTGCCGTTAGCCCCAACTGCGCAAGCATTTTTGCACCAAGATTCTGTTCTTCGAATGCCAACGGTATTTCATACACCGATTTCACATTGGGCGCTGCAATAACATGGGTAGGATCAATGTGTGAAAATTCTACAATTTTTTTACGCCGCGCATCATCAAGCGGGAATTCAGAACGGCAAATTACAAAATCGGGCGATATGCCATGTTCATTCAAGAGTCTGATCGCTTGCTGCGTTGGCTTTGTTTTCATTTCACCAATATGATCAGGCACTGGTAGATAGGTCACGAGTGTATACAAAATACGTTGATGACCCAAATCACGCTCTAACGATTTCAGGGCATACAGAAATGGTGTGTTTTCATAATCGCCCACCGTGCCACCAATTTCAACCACCACAATATCATGCCCTTGTGCCGCACACTTTATGCGGTCAATCACTTCGTCGATGATATGGGGAATAAACTGCACCGTTTGGCCTAAATAGTCACCGCGTCGCTCACGATCGATTACGTTTTTATAGATCTGGCCCGTGGTAATATTGTTTGTCTTCAGGATATCTTCATCCAAAAAACGCTCATACGTGCCCAGATCCTGATCGATTTCCCCACCATCGGCAGTAACCCACACTTCACCATGCTCGGTCGGCCGCAGCGTACCGGCATCAAAATTGATATACGGATCGATTTTAATAATCGTTGTTTTGAATCCGTATTCTTTAAAAATTTTACCGATCGAGGCGGTAGCAACCCCTTTTCCCACACCAGAAATGACACCGCCGGCAACTACCACAAACCGGGTGCCATTAAGCTCCTGTTTTATATGCATTGTGCATCAATCCCTATTAAGATATATCGTTAATCACAATGCACATAAAGGTACCACAATGTGCAAGAGAGAACCATCATAATTTACTTCGAGTGTGATTATTACATCAAGTAGATAGAAATAAAATTTGTGACCATGATAGTTTATAACTTCTCTAATATCACTTTAACTTTTTCGCGAAGGTATTGCGCGATACCTTCGCCTTCCCGCGTAAACTTGCAGTTTAATCGCCCAGAACGGTCAAACTCGGGGCGCTCCCCGTCGTCGCCAAAGGCTATGCCGGGTCAACCCCTCAAACAGTGCGACCTAGCTAAGACTTTTTATTAAATTAAATTTTTCAATGCTCTTTATCGCTCCCATTGTGTTACATATCTAAAACTGTTTATCCTGATATAAAAGAATAGTCTTGAGGTTTCATATGCTGCGTTCTCGTTTTGCATTGCCATGTCTTCTCACGTTAATTTTTGCACACGGTGTCTTTGCTCACTCAACACCATCGCTCAACAGGATCCCCTATGCTGCTGCAGGGGTGTTGCCGATTTTTGTAAAAAAAGGCACACAATATGCAGTGTTATCTCGCGAAGCGTATGGACCCGATAAAGGCATGTATGATTCATTTGCCGGCTCTCGCGATCCCCATGAAACAGATCCAACCATCACTGCTGCACGGGAATGTGTTGAGGAAATGATAAGCCATATCACCCTGCATATTTCAGAAGCGCAGATGCAACGATATATTGACCAAAGCAAAAAGAATACCACCATGGTGCTTGCATACCCATCATTTAAATATGTATTGTATATAACCCGATTTGATAAACATATAAATCAATTTCTTCGCAGCTTTTATCCTACGCTCAACAAAAGCAATGATCATAAATACAAAGAAAAGGATCGCATAGCGGTAGTAGCATGGCATGATCTGAAGCAAGCGATCGTGCAGAATAAAAATCAGATCTGTGCCGATGTATATGACCCGCAAACCCATAAACCATTCCGCTGCATGATCACCCTGCGGCCGATTGTTATACGTTGCTTAAAGCCATTGTTTAGAAACGATGCATATCAGGTGGGAAAGAATAAGAAGATTAGATTTTATTAGAAGATTATTTACCTTTTTGAAGAGCCGCAGCATAGTTGAAACAATAAAAGTAATCTGACCAAAGCTTATCGCTACTTTTGTATTCATTATCGAATAAAAAATAATCGGCTAATGCTTCACGCACACGCAATAGTTCTCGCAACCTTCCTCTGTGCCTACGATGTTTTACATCTGCTATGGTAAGATCAAGAAGCTCAATGGCACGATCAAACGCTGCATTGCTTGCCTCTTTATTCCCTCTTTTACGCCAATTAATAGTGCGTTCTATATCGGTACCCACGTTAGCAAGCTGTTCCATCAAAGAAAATGTAGACCAATGCTCTAAAGTTAAATTTTTATGCAAACTCATCGTTTCACCACTGATCAAAGGGGAGTAAATCTTTTTCGATGCGATCTTTAAATGATTGGCTCAACTTAGGCCATTCGGCAACGCTGACAAAAAAAGGCAGATCTGATTCTTCGAATGCTTCAACCATGGCATCCCAATCGGTGAAAGGAATCGGCTTCATCACACACAGATCAAAATCGGAAAGCTCACGCTGCGTGCCCTTCACCCGAGAGCCATAGGCACGAAATCATACTGAATGTATGGCTTTACAATCGTAAGCACCATCTTTTTGTGCCGTGGCTCCAGATGAATCATAGCAAGATTCCTGCTCTTTTGAGAAAATCTCTGAGTGCTTTACTTTGTAAACTGGCTTAAAAATGCCTGTTTTCTATCTTCACGTTCTTTTGCAATCAAGCCATCAATAATCGGATCAATCGCACCGGTCATGACCACATCGAGGTTTTTCAACGTTAAATCGATCTGGTGATCAGTAATGCGGTTTTGCGGGAAGTTATAGGTGCGCACCTTTTCAGCACGCTCACCAGTACCAACCTGCTCTTTACGCATCTTACTCATTTCAGCGCGCTGTTTTTCAACCTGCGCAGCCAAGATACGGGATTGAAGCAACTTCATCGCTTTGGCTTTATTTTTATGCTGGGAACGCTCTTCTTGGCACGCTACCGCTACCCCGGTTGGAATATGGGTAATACGCACCGCAGAGTCAGTAGTATTTACGTGCTGCCCGCCTGCGCCACTTGAGCGATACACGTCGACACGTAAATCCGATGGGTTAATCTGTACGTCAACTTCATCTGCCTCTGGCATTACTGCCACGGTTACCGTTGAAGTATGCACACGGCCTGCTGTTTCCGTTGCGGGTACTCGCTGCACGCGATGGACCCCTGATTCAAACTTAAAGTGTCCATAGGCGCCATGCCCCTTGATATGGAGCACAACCTCGCGATACCCACCAAGATCGGTGGTACTTTCGCTTTCTAAGGTCACTTTCCAACCTTTAGATTGGGCATACACGCTATATACGCGCATCAGATCACCGGCAAAAAGTGCCGCTTCCTGACCGCCCGTACCAGCACGCACTTCAAGATAGACGTCGCGATCATCGAGTTCTGCGGGAGGTGCAAGCAACTCTTCTAATTCTTGAGCACCCTGCGCGTGTCTCTCTTTTAAAAGTTCAAGCTCATGCTCATAGAGCTCACGCATGTCCGCGTCAGCCGCTGAAAGCTGAGATGCTATCTCTTTTTGTTCAGATTCGATAGCCTCAAGCTCAGTATGCTTTGTCAGAATACCATCTAACACCGAAAGCTCTTTTTGAATGGAACGACGTTCCTGAGAGCTCAGTAAAGAATCAGCGGCACGAGCTGTTAGATGCTCATGCCGCTGTTTTAATAATTCCCATGCTGGGGTCATACCGGATGCCTTTATCCGTTACGTTTACCATATCTGCTATTGAAACGATCGATGCGTCCTGCAGTATCAACATACTTTTGTGCGCCAGTATAGAATGGATGGCACGCTGAGCAGATCGTTACTTTCAGTGATTTTGCGGTAGTACGTGTTTCAAATCTATTGCCACACGCACACTCAGCAGTTACTTCATGTAATGCTGGATGGATCTCTAATTTCATAAAAACTCCTGGAATAACGCTAAGCAGACTATATCCTGCTTAACTTATGAATTATAGATAAAAAGTACCCTATATTAGCCTATTTGTAAAGGATCATTACCCTTTTAGTGCCAAGCTTTAAAAACAGGATCTTTTTTAATTTTTTCGATAAGATCTGGTTGATCTTGCAATACAGCCTGTAAAATCTGACGCCTTTTCGTACTTACAAACAGTTTTACTGTTTCTTTATCGCTTTCCGACATGATTTTTATCGCGCTTATATGACCATTGTAGGTTCCAATAGATAAAAAAATAGCTGAAATGAGATCCCCTACACAGGTAACCTGGGCCAAATTATGGGAAATTTCACTCTCTTCATAAAACATTGGTGGCAATAATGTTGGCGCTAGACTTAAGCTATCAATGCGCTGCTTAAGTAGCTCTGCTTTTGCCAATGAAACTTTTTGTTCTAAAAGATTCATGCCATGGGCTGCATGTATGGTAAAAAATAGCCCCGCTACTCCCATTAGTATACGCTTCATACGAGCTCCTTTTGTATACAATATACGTGTACTTTCTAAAATACCTATGCCACTATAGCACGTACTTATATCAAGGGCAAAAATCATGACATCTTTTTTAAAAAATCTGGGTGCTGTTGAATTTTATCCAAAAGTCCTTGATCATCCTGTAGTAATGCCTTTAAAAGCGGAACTCCTTTAGAGTGCATCAAAACAGCAATTCTTTTTTGATCATTCTTAGATACTTTTTTTACTTGGTTAACCTGTAGATAATACATATTCATCGAAAAAACAACCTTTGTTAAAAGGTCATCAAAATTGTGGACCTCTGACAATTGCTTCTGAAAACCCGTAATTTCATCAAAACATGGCGGTAATGCAAGTTTTTCAATGCGAGCCGCAATGATCTCTTTTGCCGGCAGGGAAACCTTTATTTCAAGCAATTCTGCGCTATATACGTAGCTTGACGCAAACAGGGCGAAACCTATCAAAAGCATGCACTTCATACTCAATCCTTATTGTTTAGAATGTACTCTTTTTCATAGAGTAGCCATTTTTGAACTTTATTGTCATTCTTTTTACCGTAAACATTGTCGCATAAGCCGCTCTATAAGGGGTGGTTGATCATTAAGCCCCTGCTTCAATCGCGAGACTATTGTTTCTATTTGTATAAATAGGTTATGCTATAGCTATAATGGTATATTCCAAAATGGAGAATAGTATGTTAAATCACGTAAAACTATGCGGTGAATGCGTAGAACTCTGCAAAAACCTTATCGAAGCATGCAAAGAATGCGATTATAAAAACAAAACAACGAGCACTATGCACCAACATTGCATCACCTCATGCAAAAAGTTTGTTGAAGGGGCTACCGAATGCCTTCAAGAGCTTGAAACCCACGCAACCGATTGCACCAACACCGAGTGCCTTGCCTCATGCCATGAAGCAATTAAAGCCTGCAGAGACTGCATAAAAGCATGCCAAAACTGCGCTACCATCTGCAAAACAACGGGTACCGACTGCTCTCATGCCTGCCAAGAATGCATCCGCACGGCTCATGAGTGCATGAAAGCATGTAATAAAGCCATTAACCATGCGTGTGAGTAATATCACCATGAAAGAATAATCATGACTAAAAAAATACTTTTAATCCTGCTGACCATAACGTCAACTCTTATTGTTGGGTATGGCCTTTATGTGCTCTATGATATCGTTATGACCGATGTTGCAGCGCGCATAAAACAAGCGATTATTGAAGGCATCCAAGAAGGGGTTGGCTCAGTGGTTAATCCGATCAGTTGGGCACAAAACTTGCTGCGAGGTCAGTAGAATGGTAAAGCATAAAATTACTCACTACACACTTTGCATAGTGGCGGTTTTAATTTTTATTCACCATACAAACAGTTTCGCTTCGGATGCTTTTGCTCGCATACAAAAATTTTTCACTGGCAATCCAACTAAAAATGATTGCCTACCAGAAATCAATGAATTTAAAGACATAAACGCCAGTCAAAAACAAGAACTCGCATGTCTTAAAGCTGGCCATAAAAAAATATGGTGGGGCGATCATACCGTAGATACAGCAGAATGGGAAAAATTAAATTTTGGCATTTTGACCTGCAATAAGACTATTCGTGACCATGTAGCACCCAAAAAAGAACAATTCGTTATTATTTTTGCACCTGACGTAAAACGAAACGCACTCTTATTTCAAAAATATCTTTTAGAGCAAGAAATATATCTTTATATCAGATGGATCAAATCACAACAAACCGCTGACGACACTTCTTTTATCAGCGCAACAAGAGAAGAAAACATTTATGCCTTAGGTGCGTTTTTACTCTATGGCGATGCTCATAGTACGTATTACTATCGATATCAAGCATACCGACACAATAAAGGCAAAGATTTGAACAAAATGAAAAGAGAAACGGCACTAAACCAATTTGACGCGATGCCCGCTTTAGAGAAAGCTCAATTGGTTAATAATTGGGCCAATCAAAACGATTCTTGGCAAACAACGCTTTCAACAGATAAAAATGCTTACCAAGCTTGGATTAATCTCAACCAAAATATCAGCGATGATGCACTTGCACACCAAAATAAAGCTTTGAATGATGCCATTTTATTACTTAACTTTCCCCAATCAGATAAAAATGTATTACACACAGATTTTAAAACAACCACAACAAGTCAATCACAGCCTTCATGGTGGAAAAAACACGGTGGCTATATTGCCACTTTTGCTGCTGGCGCAGCCGCAGTGTATGCGTATATGACAAGCACTAAAAGCACCAACAAATAATAATTTTGCCTGATCACTGAAATTCTTTACAAATGAGCGCGCATCTTTCCATGCTATCGGCAAAACCCCTTATGATGGAAACGTGCTATGATTAAAACAAAAGGATACGCCACTCATGGTCCAGGATTGCCCTTAGCTCTCTATGATTTTGAAAGACACGAGCCAAAAGACAATGACGTTGCTATAGAAACTCTTTTTTGTGGTGTATGTCATAGCGATCTCCATGATACCCGGAATGAATGGCTTCGTACACGCTATCCTATCGTTCCTGGACACGAAATCATTGGGCGCATTACACAAATTGGCGATACCGTTACGCAGTTTACCGTGGGCGATTTAGTAGGAGTAGGCCCGATTGCAGATTCCTGCGGGCTCTGTGAAAATTGCACGCAACATCTTGAGCAATATTGCCTCAAAGGCTTTACGGAACTTTTTAATAGTGTTGATACCTATGGTGAAGTAACAAAAGGGGGCTACGCAAACAACCTGGTTGTTTCAAGCCGTTTTGTATTCAAAATTCCTGCATCACTCCAAGAAACTAATCATGCATCGTTAGCACCGCTTTTTTGTGCCGGCATAACCACCTATTCACCACTCAAATACTGCAACGTTAATCGTAAAAGTCGCGTTGGCATTGTTGGGATTGGCGGACTTGGTCATCTTGCCATTAAATCAGCAAAGGCGTTGGGCGCTGAGGTCATTGCCTTTACTACCACACCATGGAAAGCAGAAGATGCAAAACGACTCGGTGCTGCGGATGCAATCTTTACGTTCGACACCTACAACCTACAAAAACAGGCCGGCAGCTTTGACTGCATTCTTTGGACGCTTCCCGTCACCAGCACTATTGATCCCTACATTCAACTACTCAAACGAGACGGCATTGTATGTTTAGTGGGCATTCCCGGCACTCCGCTACCCGCTATAAGCGTTGAGCAGCTCATAAGAGGGCGACGTCACGTTATTGGCTCTCTCGTTGGCGGAACCGCAGAGATGAAAGAATTTTTAGAATTTTGTGGCACACACGCTATCACTGCAGATGTTGAAATCATAGGCTTACAGCAGATAAACGATGCCTTCGAACGCATGCTACAACGAAACGTTAAATATCGCTCGGTCATTGATATGAAAAAAACTATTTGGTAACCAAAAGGAGATTCTTATGGAACAAAATAATACCAATCAAATTGTAAAGGTAATCGCAATAGTATTAGGCCTTGCAGTTCTTGGCTACGGTGCGTATCAACTGTATCTGGTGGCAGTTGCTGATGCAACCACAAAAATTCGTGCCGGTGTTTCTGAAGGGGTACAAGATGGGGTTGGAAAATCGCTAAACCCTCTAAAAGCCGTCACCAACATATTTGGCGCTAATAAATAAGTAGAATAGGCTATGCAATAAAAAGTAGGGTCTAGTGCCCTACTTTTTGAAACAACCCCTGTTGGGTAAGATTTAATAGATTGATTGCTTAAACTTTTCATCATTTTTCATCTTTTAGCAAAAATCATTGGATTCTTTTTGCAAAGTGGGATTGCGCCCACTCTGCACTCGCGCACCAGCAATTCCGCTGGACCCCTTAATCGCTTCGACACGCTGCGCTACAGCGCTTAACGCGCCCGCTTTGCTGCGAAACGTGCTGAGGATTTCTACAAAATTAATTGATAAGAACCTTGAAACAGTTTAATCTATGCTGAGCAGCATGTACAATATCAGCAATACAGGCATCAATTTCTGCATGGAATGCGTCGAGCGCCTTTTGATTTTCAACATATGCTTTTACTGAAAAATGTTTAGCTATACGAGAATTACAAGGATTCAGCAAAAGATCTTCGGTAAGAATCAAGCGATATTGTAAATCATTGATACGCTCTGCTTCCTCTGAAGCTTCAGGAATTCTTAGAACTCCTGGTTCAACTTCAATCATTTTGTCAGAAGCGTCTAACGAATTAAAATTACCCTGTACCATACGAGCTAATACTTCGCTCGTCTCATGATACGTATTTCCTTCAATCGTTACTGGTCCATAGCCAAAACCACCTGCACGTGCTACGTAACTGACTTGATCAAGAAGCTCTTTGTCAGTAAAACAAAGCTGCAACAAAACACCACGTGGATTTGATTCCACAAATGTACGCATTATGTCTGCAAGCATTTCTTGTTTTTCATATAAAAGCTGCCCAATAATATCATATTTTTTTGCAAAAGAATCAAATAATAATTGATTCTCATAACACGGAAGATCAACTGATTGCCAATAATTAAAAGTAGAAGAACCATTATCGGTAAAGCACCCAAAGATTGAGCCTGTACAGGATAATAGGTATTGTCGATTCTGCCTATCTTGGTCATACCCCAAAGAAAAAGCGGTTTCATATCCATTAGTTTCATCGCACAATAGTGGTGGATTCTTGTATTTTCGCAATATTTCAACAGGGTTAGCATCATGCACGAGTCCTTGGCGCAACAAAAGCATCGAGTTTTTTAAAGCCGTGCTTAGCTCTTGTCCTTTAAGCTGTTGATACGCCCTGTACAAAGCAGTATCAATATAATGAAATGCGTAATTCAATGGATTAGTTACATGATAAAGCACCAGTCCCCCATCCTTATTAACCTGACGCTCATGCGCTATCGCATTTCTGATTGCGTTTTTGTATCCTGGATTTTCATGCAATACAGGAAGAACATCTTCCCAAAATTCCTGCGAACTAAGGCAATATGCGATATCACTTTCAGTTTGGCTCAATGAGCCGTGCTGACGATAATAATCTCTTACCGCATTAGTTATAGTCTCATATCTCTCGTAATCATCATCGCTCAAGGTTGAGTCTCTCATTGAATTGACGATATCGTCTAAATCAATATTATTCCCATCAAAAAGCGGGTCACTTTCTATCTTAACTGCATTAAGATTAACATCATCAAACCAGAAAAACGATTCTTGCGCACAGAGAGCCATGCAGCTAAAAATGGCAATACTACAAATATACTTACCTATACGAAACATAAAACCTCCACAGTTTTTATTTTATAAGCCCTGCACGGCGTGCAATATGCAGTGCAAATCGCGCACGGCTTGCACCCTTGCTGATCGTAAATGGATACTTTAAAGTGCCATCGTCTAAAATTGCAGGATCATCAATCTTATAGTTCACAAATGCTGCAGATTCAAGCTCAAGCTCTTTTACTTTATTAAAGTGAGTTGCATAGATACAGAACAGATTGTTATGCGCTTCTAATCCTTTAATAAATTCATAGGCGCACTGCTCACCGTCTTCTGCTACCGTACTCGTAAAGAGCTCATCAAGTGCAAAGAAGTAGCGTTCATGTGGCTGCAATGATTGGGCGGTCTGCACAATCTCTTGTGCACGTTTAATTTCTGATGCAAATAGTGATAAGCCCTTCTGAATATCATCGCTAATGTTAAGATATGAATGAATCACATCAAACGGTGTTAACGTGCAATGCTCTGCTGCAGCAATACCAAAGGTCTGCGCCAAGATAATGTTTTGCAATAGAGCGCGAATAGAGGTTGTTTTACCGCCCGCATTCGGCCCCGTGAGCATAATGTTACGCGATTCATGGATTGTATTTATCACTGGTGTTTTGACTAATATATTCCAGAAACCTTCTGTTTTAATAGTTGGTCGCTGTACATCAGAAAGAAACTTTACAAAACAAAACTTGTTATGCGCATGCTGATTATCAACAAACTTTTGCGCAATTGCATGATAAGTATCCATCTCGCCAATGGTAATAAAGAGTTGTGCAAGCTGATCCTGACGATCATAAAAATCATGCAGCAAAATATCCACAAGCGGCTTCATAATAAAGTAGCTTTTTTTATCTTTGTAACGGCTATGCTTGAGCGATTCAATAAGGTCCTTACCCGATTGATCAGTAATCTGTGAAAGTGAATAGTGCGGCGTTAAACCATAGTCAGTGCATAGCGCATTAAGTTTTTCTGCAGATTCAATGATTGTATTCACGGAGCACAGTAATCGTTGTTTTGAAAGTGTCGCCGCATAAGAATTAAAATAATTGTACACAAGAGTGGATGTTTGAGTACCCCAGGTTTTTATTTTTGATGTAACAGCAGACCATTCATGAAGCATGCTTTCATGATCGTTAAGAGCTTCTTTATACATGTTGCTCGCCACTTCATACTCTTCATCCGATACATTACCGTATTTCATTTCAGGCATAGGAATGCGCGCATAGCCAAGCCATTGTGTTATCCAACTGCCCATTTTTACCGTGCCCACTGCCGTAGCACAGGTAGTTGCTATGAAAGTTGCAACATTAAATGGCTTATTGAGTGTGCAAAACTTATCAATTGGATAAAGCCATGATGTACCTTTACCATTTTTTAATCTCATATATTCAGAACATTTGCTATGCATACAACTGTCTGAAAGCAATGTTAAAATATACTCTTCTTCTTGGTGTATAACTTCTAACAATGCGCCTACTTCTGCCATCAATGTAGGATTTTCAACTAATGTTTTAATTGCTTGTTGTCGTGGTAAGACCACCGTATTTAACGCATAACCCACACGAGGCTTGCTAAGGGCTTCATCTAAAAAGATGCGGCCAAAAAGGGTTTTGGTTGGGAAATAGTCTGCAATAGCACTGATGTTGAGATCTTTTGCGATATTTTCGGTACGCGCAATGCCAATATCTTGCACTGATCGTACGAATCCATTTGTTTCATTATGCATAATCCCATTCAGACGGATTTTGCCAGAATCATCGGCATTAATAAATCCACCCAACAGCATAACTGCTGCAAAAAACTTAATGATACGATCTGATAGGCTTTTTCGTATGAAAAACATAGGAATCCTCCACTTCTTATTAGTATGAATAGCGTATCATAAATTATCAATTTGTCAATCATGCTTGTTATGGCAATTGACAAATCTTTCAAATCTGTCATTATAAGCGCTATATACCTATAATGTGAGGGTTTTATGAAAAAGTTTCTATCTTTTGCGCTGTGCGCAGCTCTTTTATGCAATAATTACGTACCCGTGAAAGCAATTGAACGAGAAACGGTTACACAAATCCAAAAAACCGATATTCTTAACAATCTCATCAATAAATCTATCAACGCATGTATTACCATCGGTGCTACCGCTGTATGCACCTACATCCTCTATAAAACAGTTGAATATTGCTATAAAAAAAATCAATCCGCACAATTTACTATACTACCTGCCGGTTCAATACAAGACTCATTTAACACCGTTGCAGGGAATGAAAATGCCAAAGAAGCACTCAACGATATTGTAAGCTACCTTCAAAACCCTCGCCCATTTTACCTGATGGGAGCAAGAATTCCTAAGGGGGTACTCCTTGAGGGCGCACCGGGGACCGGTAAAACATTAATGGCTCGCGCGCTAGCTGGGCAAGCACAATGCGCATTTATATCCGTTTCTGGTTCAGAATTTGTGGATAAATATGTTGGCACGGGTGCCGCACGAGTGCGTGAGCTTTTTGATACTGCACGCAAACTGAATGCCCCATGTATAATTTTTATTGATGAAATCGATACACTCATACAAAAACGTACGCATGATCCCATGGGCGGTGCGCAAGAATACAACCAAACGATCAACGAATTTTTAAAGCAGCTCGATGGCTTTGATAAACATCCGTACCCAATTATTATCGTTGGCGCCACTAACCGCGCTGATATGGCAGACCCTGCCGCAATACGCCCAGGTCGCTTTGATCGTATCGTAAAAGTTGAACTTCCTACACTGCATGATCGTGAATCGATCCTTGCAATACATGCAAACAAAGTGTGTTGCAAGCCTGATCTCAATTTAAAAATAATAGCACAAAAAACCACCGGCTTTTCTGGTGCTGACCTTGCAAACTTAATCAATGAAGCGGCTATTAGAGCTATTCATAAACAAAAAGATGGTGTTGATCAATCCGATTTAGAGACCGCACTAGACACGATAGTTATGGGCCATCCGAATAAAAGCTTACGCATTTCACCT
Source organism: uncultured bacterium (assembly GCA_963704465.1). GTDB lineage: Bacteria > Babelota > Babeliae > Babelales > Vermiphilaceae > MFD02979-c4. The sequence goes on along the minus strand of OY969901.1, from coordinate 453,860 downwards.
GAAGAAAAAAGAATGATTGCCTACCACGAAGCGGGTCACGCACTGGTACATATTCTCTTAAACGGTAAAGATGGATTACACAAAGTTTCCATAATCTCACGCGGAGTAACCGGTGGGCATACAGCATTCCTCAGCTCAGAGCAATTATTGTTAACCAAACCAGGATTTATACATGCTATCATGGTTAGCTTTGGGGGCAAAGCTGCGGAACAGATCATCTATAATACGGTAACCACAGGACCTTCTGGCGATATCGCTATGGCAACGGCTCTTGCACGTGCAATGATTTGCCACTACGGCATGTCTGAAAAACTTGGCCCTATTGCCTATACCTATAATCCCGATAGATCTTTGAGCGCACACGCACCAGCCACACTTGCTGCGATAGATCAAGAAGTAAAAGAAATTCTGGAAACATCGTATCAAAAAGTAATGCGACTGCTGACAGAACATAAAAATAAGCTTGATATAATTGCACAAACACTTCTTGAAAAAGAAGAACTTTCTGCAGAAGAGATATACACACTTATTGGCATGCAATAAAAATACAGATCTATTAAATTTTGGAGTATCAAAACAATGAAAAAATTTTTATCATTTGCACTCTGTAGCGCATTAGTATGCGGTAACTATACACCCGTGAAATCAAGCGAACTCACCAATCAAGGGAATGGGTTAAACGCATATATAACAAACGATACCCTCAAGCTAGGTTTTCAAATGTGTTTTTGGAGTATAGCTGCATATTTCATTTACCAAGCAGTAGTAAAGTCCGCTAACAATAACAGATCGCAAACTTTCAAACCTGGCAGCATTTCTGAATCATTTGCATCCGTTGCAGGTAATGAAGAAGCAAAAGCCGAGCTGATGGACATTGTAACGTATCTGCAAGATCCTACTGAGTTTAAAAATATTGGTGCAAACGTTCCAAAAGGGGTTCTATTAACGGGGCCATCGGGTACGGGTAAAACACTCCTGGCACGTGCGCTAGCGGGGCAAGCAAACTGCTCATTTATTGCCGTTTCAGGATCTTCATTTGATGAAATGTATGTTGGCGTTGGCTCTTTGCGCATTCGAGAGCTTTTTACTGCAGCACGCGCAATCAACGGTCCTTGCATTATTTTTATTGATGAAATTGATGCATTAATACCAAGTAGATGTGGTATAGGTGGAGATTCGGCCGGTTATAATAAAGCTCAGACGATTAATGAATTTTTAAACCAAGTAGATGGCTTCACTGCACATAAACATCCAATCATTATCATTGGTGCTACAAATAGAATCGAAGCGCTTGATGAAGCAGCATTGCGCCCTGGTAGATTTGATCGTATCGTAGAAGTAGGATTGCCGAACGTTGATGATCGAGAAAAAATATTACAACTTCATGCTCAACATATTAAGCATTCGCCAATTATAAACCTCCGTTCAATTGCAGAAAGAACAGAAAGTTTTGCAGGGGCTCATCTTGCCTATATCATCAACGAATCTGCACTTATCGCCTTAAAACATAAAAGAAAATCAGTAACGCAACACGATGTAGAAGCGGCACTCAACAAACTTATACAACGAACACGGATTGCCAAAAGAGCATAAAGCATTCGCTATTGCACTACATATCACCATACCTTTATAGATAAACCTTCATATTTTTTTGATGGTTTATCTATGCTAAGCATGCACAAATGTACGTTAACCAATAAAGGCGTTGTCTTATGTCATGCACATGGGTTTTGTATCGTGTTGTTTTTTTTGTATTATGTGCTTCATCACTTCATGGCGTTACCTTTGTGTATAACTTGCGCATTGGCGAAACAACGCGAACCCGCAATACCGCATTCGGTGAACTTAAACCTTCCGTTGTAGCATTAACACCACTCGCACAATTTCGCGGTTTTGAAAATCATTTTCACCAATCGGCTGGTGGCGTGTTGGGCAACTATATTTATGCTGAAGATTCTTGGTATACACGGGTCAACGTTGCAGTTGGGCGCGTACACGCTGATGGTTGTAACATTGAAGAATTTGGTGCCACAGAGTTTGACGACATTCTCTTTACCGCGGGCTACAGCTGGCAAGCAGCAGAAAAAACACGCCTTACGGCATCCGCACACCTGGGACTCCCAACGCACAGAAATTATCTTGGTGATCCGGTAGAACTCGGTACCGGTCATGTTGGCGGCGGCTTGCAGCTTGATGGTCTTTATTCGTTCAGCGAAAAGGATGCACTGCTTTTAGCGCTCCGCGCAATCTATTTTATCCCGCGTAATGCTACCCTAATACGAAACGAACAAAAAATGTGCATACCTCACTTCAGGCTCGGCAATGTTGTAGACTTTCTTATTTCTTATCAACACTCATTTGGCAATCATCGCCACATGGCAAGCATCGGCTATAACCCAAACTTTACCTTTGGCACCGATGACCCCACCGATCCACACGGCATTCGTACCCTGCACGCCACACAAAACACCTTTTTTGCTACCTATCGCTACGCATTCCCGATCAAAGAATGTTTAAGTGCAATCATCGTTGGCGCTTCCGGCGGCATCTTGAACGTTCCCGCACCACTGAATAGTGGCTACACCACAACGGTATGGCTCACCTGGGGGATAAATTTTTGATTATCTCTGATGGTATTGATCCTTAAACATCGCGATCAGTTCATCTGTGGTAGTGGCATCCGTGGCTGATTTATCGGGGCGATAGCTCATAAAGCGGGGGAATCGGAGCGCATAGCCGAGCGTATCATCCGTTTTTGCTGCGGTATGGGTTGGGGATACGGTAATTTCATCAGCAAACACGGAACAGACAATTTCAGGAAATACCCACACATCCGGCGTGAGCGTTTTAGCGCACACTACCGATGCTGGCTTATGCTCACGCGCAAGCGCATCACACTTTTGCTTAACCTCACGCCACTGCTCATCAGTAAAGCCGGTGCCTATTTTGGCAACCGTTTCAAACCGATCCTCTTTTTTGTTGTAAACCCCCACAAGCAAGGCACCAATGCCAAAATCGGCCCGTTTGCCCTGCCCCGCATAGTACCCAAGGATCACACAATCGAGAGTATCTTCTAAATTGCCTTCTGCGTGCCGTTTGAGCTTAATCCAGTTAAAGTTACGCTTACCCGGCTGATAGATTGCATCAGGCCGTTTTACCACAAGACCTTCAAGGCCAGATTCTATCATTTCATCAAAATAGAGTTGCAGCTCGTGTGCATTCTTAATCGGCTTTTCATCGATCAGTTGCACGGTGCCACTGTGCGCATGATGCATGATCTTTGCCATCGTTGCACGCCGCTCTTCGTGGGTTTTATCAAGATAGCTTTCATTATTGTAGTAGAGCAGATCAAATAAAAACACTTTCAATGGCATCTCTTGCGCCGCTTCTTCAACCCCATGTTTACGCTTACGTTTTACTGTTTCTTGAAAGGGCAAAAACGCACCGGTGTTTTGATCGTAACTGATCGCTTCACCTTCACAAATAAGGTTTTTAATATCAACGGTATCAAGCGCTTTAATCAGATCGGGAAACATGGCAGACATGTCTTGCAGATTACGGGAATAAAAATGAATCTTGTGAGGATGCACCGTTTTATCCACATGAATTTGAAGCCTGAATCCATCAAGCTTTGGCTGTGCCACACAATGGCCAAGCTTTGCCACAATCTCTGCTGCCGTTGGCAAACGTTCTGCTGCTGAGGGGCGTATAGGAATGCCCACCACGATATCAACGGATGCGAGCGCATCTGCACCCTTTTCTTTCACCAGTGCTGCAATATGAGCCAAATCTGCACACCGATTATAGGCATCTTCAATAGCACTGCGCAGTGATTTATTGCCCGCAAGCATCCAGGATAGCGCATCAATCAAGGTCATATCAGAAAAACCAAGCCGCAGTTTGCCCAAAATAATACGGACCACAAACTTTGCTTCATCGGGTGATAAGGTTTGTAACAGCTCTACCAGCGCATCAATCTTTTTTTCTTGCGAACCGGAGCCTGAAAGCTCTTCAAGCTCACACAGCTTTTCATACACCGCTTCGATAGAAAGGGCATGCTTGGTATGCCACGCATAACTGGCAACCACCGCACCAAGATCGCCGAGCCTATTTAAATCCTGCTGAATAGTGGCCTCCGTATGGCCCGTATGCTTTGCAATCGCCCGCACCATCATTTTATCGGCAATGGCAAACTGTGTGCCAACATACACCGGATGCAGCTGCCCGAGACAAAGATTACAGATAATGGCAATCTCATCGGCATTCAGCTCTTTGAAAAATGATGCAAGCTGTTGGGTAATTTCGGTACGGGATGAAGTAGATTCTATGGTGTTAAATAATGCAGCACAATGGCTAAAATTCATAATAATACTATTTTCTTATATTTTAAATAACATGAGAACACTGATCGTTATTATAACTAAAAAAGCATATGACGCTAGATTTGCCTTGAAAACCTCTTGAGCAATAAGAGGCTTACTATATTCTTCACCAACCATTTTTGCAAATACCCATCGTTCAACCAAAACCGATATTAAAAAAAAGATACCTAGTAGTAATACTATACCAAGTTTTTGGTAGGGATATGCAGTAAACATAAACATTGAAACTAATATTTGATCCAACAGCACACCTTCTTGCAAGGGAAATAGATAATTAAAACCATAGAAAGTAAGCACAAACATAATTGTATATGCTATAGGTATACCAACAAACGTTGATGCTGCATTACTTGCAGTGTTGTAAAAAAGCAGCTTGCCAAATGAATAGCTTGGCAATGCACGGCGCATAGAAAAAGCTTCTATAAAAACAACAGGGATGAAAGCAAGCCAAAAGAAAGGCCATATAATGGCTATACTTGGAATACCAACGTTTGCGCATGCCATTGATGGAATGATAAGCAATGCGAAAGCAGAAAAAAGATTGATACGTTTCATACAAAATCCTCATCAAAAAATTTAAACATCTTTTGTATGGACTTTAGCAGATCTGCGACTATAGAAGCTAGCATTGTTTTACGCCTTTAAAGGCCCCTCTTTTTCCACCATTCATCGGTCAAAAATTCTGCAGGAATTTTATCTCGCTGTTCAGAACTAGGAGGATTATCAAGACCATATTCCTGCTCTAAAATATCAAACCACTCATTTCTGAGCGGCTTAGGATATTTTTTTCCACATCGAGGACAATATGTTATAACCTCTCCACCATACCCTCTTGTTGCATCCAAAAAATATTCTCGAAATATTGGATAGTATGAACAAGGGGATACATTCTCAGGATATTTTTCCACTGCAACGGCAGTTTCCCAACAACAATGCGACCCTTGATACTGTTCTTTCTTACCTACTGTATCACTCATTTTAGTTGTCTATAGTTTTTTCATCATCAGACGAAAGAAACTCAAGCATTAGGTATGGTGCTACATTCTTATGCATTTTATTACGAAAGCATTCATAGTGGCACCAGAATGCTTGATCTCTTTTTTTTGTATGCTCTGGCTTATCCCAGTTTGCCATGATATTTATATCACATGGATCGATATCGCTTATGATAATATTTTCATTACAAAAACAGCATGCAACACCAGATTTTTCAAATTGTCCATCCATAATTCTTCCCCAAATTATTTAAATTTCTCAAATCTATACTCTTCATTGCTGTTATTAATTTTTGGTCTAATGGATTATATATCATAATATTGTATCTATCAGGAGCTATCAATTTTATAAAGACCTCAGCTCCATCACTTTGTACCCGTGTTATATCAGGCGTATGATAAAGAACCTTAACTTCGCCAGGTGTAAATTTACGTTCTATTAATCTTTGAACACCATGCTTTGTGGTTTTTATAATACTCGTAAACTCTTCAATTTTTAAACTTTGCTTAAATTGCTCATACTGGTTTATACATGAAGGCGGACATTCACGTATTGAAGGGTCTAATGAATCCAAAGAAGCTTTGCATAGTTGCCCGTCTGGCGTTGCAAAATAACGTTCAGGCGATGCAGTAACATTATCACGCACATACGTAACGGCCTGTGTTTTAACACCATCATAGAGACTTTGTAACCCGTTGAGCAGTTTTGTTTGTGCATAAATCTGCACGCCGCACTGGGTTGCACCTCTTACTGCATCAGCAACACTGAGCTGCTTATTGCGTATGGCATCTATCACATTGTTCACAGGTTCAAGATAAGAGTCCCATTTTTCACAGGCTGCCTCATAATCAATCATTGCGGTAATACCAAGATCAGCAACGGTGTAGATTACTTTGCTCAATTGATACGCAAGCATTACTCTGCTGCCAACAAGGAGCGATACCGTTGCATGCACGGGATGCTCATAGATATCAACCACCGCACCCACAACCCCTGCTACTGCACCTTCAATCACCGCTTCTGTTATCGTTGCACCCCATGAAAGAAGGCTCCAACAAAAATCAATAATCGTTGATGCATGGTGCAGATCACCATGGCTATTGTATGCACAGGCTGCCTCTGCGCATTGCACAATCGCTGCACGATGCGAATACAACACCGATGTTGCATGCAGCTGCGCTGCTTCTTCTACAATGGCAATTGCCTCGTTTTGCAGACTTTGTTGATACTGATTACCATAACATTCGAAAAATAGTGCGCTATCGCACGAAGCTTCTGCAAGTAATGCATTCGCATCCTGTGACAATGCATAGCTTTGACTTTGATAAGTCGGCCCCTGCTTTTTAATCGCTTGCAACGATGCCGCACGCGCATCAAGCAGTGAAGCTATGGTGGGGCAAGAATCACCACACCAGGTTTGCCAAATCAACTGATCATCGCTGCTCTCTTCAAGTATACGAAATGATTGCAGGCATCGCTGTTGCAGAGCAGATCGTTGCAACTGAATCGCTTGTTGTTGTGCACGCTCGGTTGCGTGCTGTGCCAACAAAGCACGATATTGCGATTCTTCCCGCGCAAGTAAATGTTCATATTCATGCAACAGTCTTTTTTTATCTTTTTTATGCTTAAATTTGGTATCGCGTATCACCTGTATTGCATCCTCTAATGCTTTAATGGTTGCCTCGTGTCTTGTTTCTGGTGATAGCGTGGTTTTTGATGCAACCGAACGCAACAGCGATTCTACTATTTCTTTTGCCTCTAACGCCGCGGAACGCATTGCCGATTTTTTTGAGCCACATGCGGCGATGGCAACTTCAAGCTCATACCACTTGATCGTCAGATAGGTAAAATCAGCTTCATATGCATAAGAAAGTAAGCCAGTTGATTGATAGATTTGGTAACGCTCTTTGTCCAATGCATACAAAATATCTTCACGAATCGTATGCATATCATCGCGATAATAATGACCATTTATATCAACCAACCGCGATACCGCTTGTGAACCGGCTTTTAAAAGCTGCAGCATGCTTATTGGATCAATAGTCGCCGATACATTATAATCACCGCACGTGGTAGACGATACAACGTTTCCCTGCTCAATGCCCATGGCAACGTTGCCATACTGTGCAAGATGAGTGGCATTACCATGCCGATTACCAACAAACCCATGGAGCGCCGCTTGCGCAACAGTATCTTGCTTTTTAAAGTAAACCTGCCCCCGCTCTGAAAGTGGTTTTAAAGTAAAGGAAGGATCTGCAAAAGATATATCAAAGTCGTTTGAAAATATTGACGTGAAAAGAGTAAAAAAGAAAGCAATAGATAGGGAAATAGTTTTTTGCTTCATGAATAGATCCTCCTCTGCTATGCTCAAGAATAATGCACCACAAAAAGGAGATCAAGAAAAAAGGGAAGCATACCAATTGATACGCTTCCCTTAAAAAGTATCCTGTTAATTACAGAACACGATGTTCGTATTATTCTTTTTTATCAGTCACATACCATGGCATGGTAGCATTATGCCCTAGCACGTTGCGTTTCTTTTCTATACGATTATCCGCATAAAAACAACCGTCATCACAGGCAATAAGCACCTCAGATTTTTTTTCGCACATATGAGGCGCATATATTTTAAATAATTGAATACCAATCAACATTGTAGCAGCGATCCTAAAACAACCACGGTCGAAGGGATCATACATACGCCTGATGGTAAAATATTTACAGAGTAACCCCAGAGCACTCCCTATAAACATAGCATCGCTTCGAACGATTAACCCAATGGCAGAAGTTTTCATTTTCGAAAACATAGAAAGCTGCTGTGGTAATGAATCTATTCTTATTGGAGTATCTAACAAATCAAGATGTAATTTTCGCTGCTTAATATCTTCCATATCAATTACCTCTTTCAACGCATGATTCCCGGCAAAAGAAATATGAGCACCATCTTGACAGATAATAGTATGCATATCTACTTTTTGTATCAAATTATTATCAAAATCAAGCAATGTTGCTTTTGGCAGATTAAGGGCACCAATTGACGCAGTATCTGTATAATTCACTTGCAGCTTTTCAAGATTTTTATGCGAAAGCGCACAAGTGCCTTGTAGCGGATTACGATTTAATATGAGTACCCGTAAATTGGGTGCACCGTCTAAGATCGCAGTTTGCACGGTTGCAAAAGCGTTGAGATCTTTTGTGTGCGTTATGCTTAATGCTTCAAGGTTTTGAAATGATAATGTGTTCAATGCAACAATATCTCGTATAAATCCACCGTTTATTTTCAATGAAAGGAGATTTTTTTGAATTTCATTTTCTGCTTTTGCATGCGTAGTGATAGCAATAGAAGATGTTGAACTTGTATTCGTTGGTAGCTCATTATGCTGTGCCAAATTTAACACACGCAGTTGTGATCCCGAACGCGAACGCGAAGATTTGCTTGTACCGTCTTCATCATCCCACCATTGATCACTGCTCGCTGATGATTTTTCGTCGCTTTGTGAATCCATCGCCGCTATAAACGGCATATGCAACGATCCTAACAAAAGGAATACATACCCTGCAGAGAATGTTGATTTGCGATTGAATACTGTGTGAACCATGAAACATCCTTCGTTTTTTTGTGCCAAAGCTGAAAGCAGCGGCGTTGTTGTTTGCAAATAATACACAAATATATATTTTTCGCTGTAAGTATAGGATTTTTTGTATAATTAGCAATCAAAAACTAGTTTCTTTGGTCTTTTGCGGCTGCTTGTTGCGCTAAATATTCCTTTTTCTTCTTCAAAAACAGAGCAATATAGGGTATAAGGTATTCGCCAGAGCTTTCGGGTAAATAGAAAAAGCGACAGTTACCATCTTCGAGCGTGCAAGAACGAGTTTTTTTGTCTTCATACCAAGTCTTTTTCTTATATTCATCATACACATAAATAAAATCGCAGGCTTCATTCTGCGTTACCAAAATGGCACCAAACTGAGCAGAGTAAATAGATCCATTGACCTTTATTTTGCCTTGCTCATCACTTGCACTCAGTATACATACTGAAGAAACGCCTACGAGCACAAGTAGCATTAAATTGTTCTTTATCACAAAAATTCTCAAAAAAAATTATAAACCTTTTGTCTACATTTCCCATGTATACCAATTACGCCTATTCATGTTATGCAAAGACGTCTCTGTATATATTTTAAAAGCACGAAAGATATACGATGCGGGCCACGTTCTTACCAACCGCTCTGCCGGGATAGGACTGGGAACTTCTGTTACAGGCTTATCATAATGAAAAACTATGTTCTTACCATCTGCTTCATTCCAATAGAATGGTTCTGCCGTTATACAATCTTTTGCTATGGTACGATAACGCCCATTATTTTGCTCTAATTGTTTCGCCTTCTCATCACAAGAGATATAGTGTGTAAGCATTATTTTTGAGTTAACAAAATCTGATGTTTTAAGCAATTTAGCATTATAAACTTCAATTTTACTCGGATTCACCCATACTGCTACATACGATGCAGTAGCATTCCAAAACAATCCTTTTTGCATGGGATCAAAAAACAATCCTTTTTGCATGGGATCAATGTGCATATTTTGTGGGTCAATATAATACAATGTAATGTTTTTATCAGGTTGAATTGGCACAATATCCTGCTTAAACAGGTTAGGATCTTTCTGTTTATTTACAGGGAGTTCAAAAAACATCATTACTGGTTCAGCAAATCCCTTTCTCTTGCATTTATTGATAAAAGAAGAAATTTTTATCAGTGCATACCAACGCTTACTAACCGATGCCAAATAAGTAAATTCAATCGGATCATCATAAGATACATATGCATGTTCTATGATTTCAGACACAATTTCATCTGGTGTATTTTTTGAAAAAAAGGGGGGCTCAGAAGGCAAAAGAGTAATAACCGATAACCATATGGGTACCATAGATAAAGAAAAAAATCTGCTCATAGTATGAGCCTCCGATCTTAATGATTTAAAAAAATGCTGTAGACATACTATATACACACTTTACACTAGGATAGTATCATATTTTTGTTTTTTCATGAAAGAACCATTGTGAAAAATTACTCAGTAAAAAATGCATTTTAACATTGGATCCATAATGGACGAAATTATAGAAATATTGAATGATGCGGGGGACGTAACCCATACCGATTATCGCTCTCGCGTTATGCATAATGGCTTTGTGAATTTCAAGCTGGTATCCGCATTTATACGCAACCACAATGGTGATTTTATTATGCTGCGGCGGGCCTATCATAAATCTCGCTATGGGGGCAAATTTGGCACCGTTGGTGGCTGTGTGGGTGCTGAAGAATCCTATCAAGAAGCCTTATTCAGAGAACTGTTTGAAGAAACGGGTATTGATGTAGCAACATCGCAGTGGAAACTATTGGGCCATACCACACCAACTGCAAATAATACCATTGGCCATACCGCTGTGTACGAAATTATCACCTCAGAACCGATACAATATACGGCTGATGACTTTGCAGAATTGCGGGTGTGCACGTTAGAAGGATTAACACAGCTTTGCGATGAAAATACCGATGTAACGCACAATCTGCCTATTTATATGAAAAAATTTTACTAAAAAAGAGTCAACTAAATTATTCGTACCACGTAACACCCTTATCATGAGTACGAAGGATGTCTAAAAGTACCATATTGTTATTTTCACTGTCTAATTCACGTGCTAGATCGTATGCCGTTTGATTCTTTTTATTTTTGATGTGAGGATTAGCATTATTATCTTTAACTAATAATGTAAGTACTTGAGCTGTGAATACACTTGCATGACCTAAAAGATAATGCAGTGGCGCATTACCTTTTTCATCTTGCTTGTTGATATTTGGCACCATCCTAATGAGCATAGGAAGCATGTTATAATAAGCAGATTCAAATTTAGCATGATGATTATTCATCCTTTGTAATGTCCAATTAAGCGCAGCACACTCAGCATCTTGCGCTCCACCTAAAAACAAGGTGAAAAGACTCTTAAACCTTGATGGATAATAACTATTAGAATCTTCAATGCCGCTTATTACCGCTCTTAATAAATACCCAGAAGACTTATTTGGAATATTAAAATTTGCTCCATGCGTCAAAAAAAGATGTAAAATTTCCGGAATACCATTGAATGCCACATCCTTCAAAGCTTCTTGTACTATAGGAGCACTAATATCAAAGTATGGGCTCCCGAACATTATTTTTATGGATTCAAAATCTGCCTCTTTACGAGCAATTTGCTCTTGAGCTGGATGAGAAGGAATATTTTCATTGTATATAGCAAGATTGCATTCTAAAGAAGCATGATAGTCATGGCATGCGTTACCAAACTCTTTATTAATTTTCAATTGTTTAGCGCCCGTAATTTTTAGCTTATTAACTAATGGTAATGGCAAGCTTTTGATAACCTGAGAGCTATTAACAAAAGCATTCCATCTTGTACATACGCACGGGATAGCGCTTGTTTTTTTCTGATCATCTTGATACAATGCGCCTATAACAATTGCCTGTTCTAATTCTAATGGTAGTTCTGAAATCATAGTCACATGCCTATTAGACTGATCCATGCCATATGCAATGACACTCGTTGCGATTAAAAAAAAGAAATATGATTTTTGATAATTCATGAGTAGCCTTGTTATCGCTGTGAGGTATATAATTTTAGAAAGTATATAGAAAAACATAGTGCAAAGCTAACAATTTATAGATTGCCACATCAAAGCCTTGCTCATGATTTTGCTAAACTGCGTATGTGCACGTTAGAAGAGTCGATACAGTGGTGCGATGAAAATACCAATGTAACGCACAATCTGCCTATTTACGTACATATGTTTTATAGATAAGCATCATACATACAGTGAGTTGACTGCCGTTGCACACTTATATAAAGCATAATAACGAAGCCCAAGAACCGCGGATGCTATGATATGAGGAATTTTGCATTTAATTATCTCCGGTAGCGCATATACATACTTACACCAACGGCGAACCGTCATCGCCGCACATTCTCTTTTTGATTGTATACACCCTATATTAAACAACTCTTTTTTAAATTCCGTAATATTATCAATATAATTACGATGCTGAAAATCATCTTTAAAAAAACGATTGAATACGCGCTCTTCATATTCCTGAGCAGAACATAAAAAAGGGTTCAGACGATCAAAAAATGACCAGTGCATATTATAGAGTTTTGTAACTTTAACTGAAAATTTTGATCTTCTTATATACGAAGTACCGCCTTGATGCTTTGCGTGGAGCCACCGCATGATCTGTTCATACGTACCCCAACCTTCTGCCTCACAAATATAATCGCCTGATACGTAGAGACCAATAGCCATAACTTTTTCTTTTACGCCCGCAGACCATGAATCAACATGATATGCATTTTCTATCTTCTCATCGTTCCTATGCTGCATAATTTGACACGGCATAGTTTGAATAATTTCGAAAAAAAAGCGTGGATACCAAAAAAGCTCAGATGCAAAATTATACTTCGCATTAGCTTCAAGATATATAGCGACTTCATGCTGCAGAAACTGATGGGTTTGAGGTAGGTAAGAAACCCGATGAATAACCCGATGAGTGTAACCAGATTTACCCTTATAACCTTGATAGGCCACATCAAATTGAGCATTGTGTGAAAAGTTACTATACACAGCCTTCCAAAAAAATCTATCTTCTTCCGGATCAAAGTTGCTGTGCAAAACATCAAACTTTATTTTTGCGGTTATGCCATCTTTTACCGCCTTCAAAGTATGCTTCTTCTCATAACACCCATCATGATCTCTAATCCCACAGCTACATGCATGATGATAAGGAGAGCCTGGGTGGGGTGGTAACCTTTTTGATCGCCACAAAAGAGCCACTCCATAGTTGCCGTTCCAATACACCTTTTGATTATAAGCTTCGCTATACGGCTCTTGTAATGGTTCCAACAAAGCAAGTTGCTTATTTTTATGACGTGCTTTCTTTTCTTGTGTAGATTGATACCATTGTTTACTTGTAAGACTTAATTGCGCCAACGTCTCATAATCTGCATATGCAACAATTTGATGCAGTACATCATCAGGCAGCACCTGCTCATCAAGGCTATATGCAGATACAAAAAAGGTGATACAAAAGAATAGCGAAGCTTTATACATGAATATCCTTGGTGTTTTTATTCCATGCAAAGTATACCATGGAGCAAGCGCTCGATATACCTTATTGATGTGTATTTTTATGGCACAAGGTACGTAAAATCCTGTTTATTGCAGCCTAACATACGTAAAAAGCTCTTCTGATGAATGTTTTACAACAAAATTAGTAAAATCATTAGAGCTCTTCCGAATCTCATAGTTACAGTTCAAAATTGCATATACCAGAGATTAAGTTGAAGCGAAGACCAAAACGTTTTCTGCGATTTCTATAGCGATCAGCCACTATTTTGAAGCGTTTTATCATGCCAATGACATTTTCATTTGTAACGCGTTCACATGAAAGTTCTTTATTTTTCTTTTTGTCATCTTGACTCAAAGGGCTTTTCTTGGATGATTTTTTAGGCGTTGAGGTATTTGAGTGAATTTTTTGGAGCCCTAGATAGCCTGTATCAGTGAGTGCTTTTATATTTGGGGCGATGTGAACATTCGACTCTTTGAAAAGACGAAAATCATGACGTTTACCATTGGCGAAATTGGTGCAAATAATTTTCGTTGTTTTTTTATCGACTATGACTTGTGTTTTGACTGTATGTCGTTTCTTTTTTCCGGAATAAAACTTGCGTTGTTTTTTTTAGGGCGCTCAATAGGCGATTCGGTTGCATCGATCAAAATAACCTCAAATGTATTTTCTGTTTTGAGAAGCGCTTTTCTTCCAGGGAGTTTAAATTCATTGGCCTTGATAAGCGTATCTTCAACCCAACGTATCGCATAGTATGTATTACTTTCGCTAATTCCGTAGCTCATACCAATATGCGCATAGGTACGATATTCTCTTAAGTATTCCATAGTCATTAACAACATTTCTGGGATGCTTAATTTATTGGGGCGGCCACCACGAGATTTCTTTTTGATTTGCGCTTCGGTTAAAATCTCAACCATTCTATTGAATGTCTTACGCTTAACGCCTACTATTCTTCGAAAATCATCATCACTTGCTAGTTGCAAATTTTTCCACTTCATGGCCACTTTTCCTTTTTAAGATAGGCCATTAAGGTATCATTTTTTTAAGAGATTCGGAAGAGCTCTATTGACTTAATCAATAACAATTGCTACTATTTGAATAAGTATCGGGCTGCAATCTTTAAAAACATACGAAAAACTCTTTATGAAAAAATTTCTATTAATTGCCTTTATCGGCGCGACTTGCCAACTTGTACAAACATTTGACTGGGATCAATCCTTTTACGATTCTTGCATCGAACCTCGCTATGAGGATATAAAAACAGAACAAAAAGAGCTTGCCAAACGCATCGATGAGCAAGCAAGTCTCTACCAAGAACGTTTAGATTCCATAAAAAAGCAAAAAACCCAAAATCAAAGACATCTTGATAAGTTTGCAAGATTAAAGGGAGTATCAGACAATTTTGAGCAAAGACCTGAAGACTACGCAAAATACAGCGCGACCTTAAATAGGCTCGTAGATAATGCACCGGAAATGGGTAAAATACACATGGATGATACCTTTGCATACAATCATGCCTACCTTGATTGCAGCAATTTAAATTGTGTTGCAAAAGAACATCGTTACATAGATCGTTCTAATAGAAAACTTAAAAATGCGTATGCGGCAGACCAAGAAGAACTCTATGATACAAAATATCAAAATTGGAGCCTTTCTTGGCCTAAAAATGTAGAAAATAAAATCAGCATAGGATTTCGCTCTAATCGACCTCACTTAGAAATTAATTCTGCAGAACGCGATCTTAAAGAAAACATAAAAAGAAAAATAGCAAAAAGAGAAAGCTTATTACGAGAACAGAACAAATTACTACATAACTTACAATCAGAAGCTCAAAAAACGCATTGCGAATTGCAACAAATGCAAGCTGATTTACAACGTAACAGTTGGTCATCATTGTTTAATAAATATACCGCACGTATCTACAAAAGAAATCAATAAACCTATACTATTGCTGTCAGTACGCTTAAAGCAAAGTCGTTAAAGCATCAATAAGGACTGATTGAGGCCTATCTATAGCCATAAACAATCGATTCAATCAGTCGCATAAGAAATCATCCACGCCTCATAAAAGGCCCTTATTTACGGCTGCAAACCTTTTCAGATTGCCAAAAAACCCAATTATGCTATCCTTATTACAGATAACATTCTTTAAAAGAGGCGCTTTTTATGAAAAAACTTATGTCTATCGTATTTTTCAGCTATTCTGCGTTGACCTTTGGCATGGATAATACACCTCAATCAACACCCACTAAAAAAACAAACCTGGATGCTATTGTGCTTAGTCATGAATTTAACAAGCTCTATACAAAAGATCACATATATCCTATCTGCACAGTGTCAAATGACCCTATGGCACAAGCCTTTTGGGAAAAGACAGATGGGGATGACCAATTCGTGCTACTTAAAGGTAAAAAGAAGCAAGTTCCTTTTAATGAACCTGTTGATACGGTCATGATACCCCGTGAAATTGCGCACGTGATACTTGACGCGAGAAAAAATGAAATGGTTTGCGACAAAGAAGTATTTAATTCTGGACTTACTATTACTGCTAAAAATGGCAGGCTAGAATACAACCTTCCCCCAAAAACAACCCGTCGCTTTATAACCTATAATAAAAATCCTATGGAGCCTCTTTGTACAATATTTACGCAACTGGCAAAAAGTAAACAATTAACCGTTCTTGATTCTCCGTCTTTAAAAAGTAGACAATCACGTTGGAATGAAGAGAAGAGTGGCCCTCACATTGTGGTTAATGATCCCACACTAAAAAGCATTAAAGTGATGGGTGCAGGCAATGTTCAGGCTATAACAGCTCCTGGTGTATCTTTTAAAGATTTAAATTCTATTGAATCCACGGGAGATTCTTTTATAAGTGTTCATAACCTTGATGTTGATACATTGAATGTAAAACAAGACATAGGAACAACTTTTGTAAAAGGTAATGTTCGTCAACAAAATATCAAGATAAATGCTTCACAAGAAGATAAAAGAGGATGGTATGCAGCTTTTGCGTATCCAGGAACTTTGGGGGTTAAATCACAACGTGCACATATTGATGCTGAAGCGCAATGCGAAATAGATATTGGTCATATTGATGAAGAAATAACTGGTAATATCAGAGCAAACGTAGCTCCTTTTTACAGAAAAAATCCAATGAGATACGGAGGTAACGCTACAAATACATTATCATCGGAATTCCTTAAAAAAATATTGGATTCTGAGTAAGGTTCATCATTTTAAAGACATCGATCTTAATTTGTAGTTAATAAGGACGCTTTTATGAAAAAACTAATACCCATTCCATTGCTCAGTTTTTTTGCTATTGTATTGGGAAGCGATCAAAGCAGGCCGCCTATCCATGTGTTCATTGAATGCACTTTACCATCTGAAGATGCTCTCAAAAAAATTATTTGCCATGGAAGAGAGAACTTCTGTGAAACAACCAACTTACCAAAAACGTTAACACGTCGTGATTCATGGTGCCCGCTTGCTATTTTGAATATGGTTACCAATGCTCATACAGATTATATGAGAAAACTCAGAACTGCTGAAACTCTTAGTCAATATTGTAAACTAAATCCTCATGATGATGAAAAAATAATCAAAGACATCCTTGAAAATTGTACGTGTTCTTGGATTGCACCGGCATCAACAGATGACGCTATGGAAGATCTCATTGGTACGGGGAGATTTCACAATTTTACAAACGACTATGTACCAAGAAAATTAGATGATCATAAATAAAGAAACAACATTTGTGAAAGAGCTCGGGAACACCGGGCTTTTTTTACTACGTATTATGAAAGATTATATGCAAAAATTGCATAACCTGTTTGTACCATCCGCATATGGAGCTTCCACAGCCATGCATATAGTCAATAAAATAGGTATCTTAGGATTGCTGTTTTTTATGCCTCCCCTCTATAGTATGCACCTCTACAAATCCATTACAAAAGTTATTGCAACATTGGTGCCCACATCATTATTATGGCACCATTATTACAATGCTCACACACATAAAGAAGAAGAGCGCAACCTGCATTCTAATACCCACATGAAACGGCCGCAAAACGTACAAAAAAGAATTGATGAAAATTTTGAGGGTATTAAAGATGAAAGATATTGGGGACTGTTTAACGGCCAAGAATGTTATGAACCTCTCGGTATAGACGAAGAAGTACTGGTAAAAAAGCTTATTGCCTCTGGCAAAAAAGATATATATGTGATGGACGCAGGGTGTGGAAGGGGTCATTGGGGCCACAATATCAAAGAAATTTTAGAAAAGAACCATAAAAATAGTAAAGTACGATTCCATATTTTTAGCATTACTGGCGGTGAAGAATGCCAAGAAGAAACGATAAAAACTGGAAACGTCACACTCTATCAACTAAATCAGTTAAAAATTGAAAACATTGATGAAGAACTTGTAAAACGAAATTTCGATCTCAAAAATAAGTTCGATATCATCGTTTCCCGCTGGGCCTTGCGCCATATGGTGGATCCTCTTGGCACCGTGGACAGATTGTATGGGCTCTTAAATCCTGCTGGTGGCAAACTTGCGTCAAACGGTTTTTTCTTTAAACTGGACACATCTGAAACACACATAGCTTTCCCAAATGACCATCCACACATTCTAACCAACAGCAATGCAAGCACTCTTTTTTGTGAATATGATCTTGCACGCTCTATGGACCAGTTTCTTTTGGAACGTAACAATAAAAAACCCTTAGGTCTACCCTTAGAATATACAGGATCTATCGGAAACATTCCGTCATACTTTGCTCAATGCGATAGTGGAAACCTTACCGAATTTCAGTTGACTAAAACAATTGGTGATACACCCCCGATTGAAAAATTAAACAATGAAAAATCACGTTATCGTAGAGAGCATTATTGTGTACAAGGTGATAAACAATGCAAAGAGCTCTATACCCGTTTAAAAAAACAGGGCTTTTTCGATTCTCCCAAAGCTGAAAAAAAATGTGCAGAGGAAGACAGTGAACATTGGTTTATTGCACAATAGGAATCATGTCATCTTCATTTTAAACGAAAAGCTCATAATTTTTAGCTTGACTATGCTGTCAAAGCTCGGGTAACACCGAGCTCTTTTATTGAGCGCTTATCCGAAAAACTCGATTATTTCGTTACTTCTTTAACCAATTGCTGAAACGTTCAAAATAACCTTGTTTTTGTACAGCTGGTTGCGTAACCGGTTGTGAAAGCGAGTAACGAGGCCCATATTGTTGATAATAATATGACCTATCTTCTATTGGCGTCAAATCAACCCATGGCACTGGCGGATTCAATTCTAGTTTTTTATATGCCAATTCATCATCGGGATTACGAACTCTTTTCCCTTTTATGAAATATTCAAGATATCCTGGTTTTTGTGCGACTAGTTTCGGCAATGCATTCGGCAACGCATAACGAGCTCTTTCTTCTATTGGTGTTAGATCAACCTTTGGCACTGGCGCGTTCGGTTCTAGCTTTTTATATGCTTCATGTTTTTGGGCCCTATAAAGCCTTTCAAGTTTTGCCATACCTTTTTCATTTGCTTGTTGTTGTGCCGTCGTTTGCTCCATAACGAATGGCATATTTTTTATACCAATTGGTTCAAGCGATACCGTTGGCACTGGCGCATTCAATTCTAACTTTTCATACGCTTCAAGCTTTTTAGCTCTGCGGGTATCGAAATCTCTCTTCGCCCATGCCCGAGGGTGATATGGATATGGTTTTTCTTCAAGTTCACGCGCTACAGAATATTCAATGTAACGACCAGGGGATGTTTCTAAAGATGGAGTTTCAGGAAAACGTTCTTTCCGTTCAGATTCTCCCATAAGCCTTCTCAATCTTCTGTTTTTATCTACCTGCTCAGGAATCATCTCTAAACGCTCCCTCAAATTAATTTGCCTAGATCGTTCTTTTTCCATAGCCTCTTCTTCGTCCCATTTCGATCTAAATTTACCTTTTTGTATATCACCAGCATGCAGATTTACCGCGATAATAGCTGTCAGCACTGATATCATAAAACGTTTCATCGAAACCCCCACCATGTTACAATTTAATATTGTTTTACTTATTACCATAACCACGAAATACTCAAGCTGCAACGTTTTTATTTGTCCGATCCCAATTAGATCTATTCATACAGCATTAGCAATAGAAAATAAGCCTAATACATGCTGCCAAAGCTCGGGTAACACCGGGCTTTTTTATTTGATGTACTCTTTAATGAATATCTTCAAGGGCTTTGCTCTTGCCCTTGTATTCTGCTATGATTTGCCTGTTGCTTAGTTCGTAATTTGAGAATAGAGAATCATATGAAGCATATATCATCAGGTTCCATATACTGGTTTTTTTTAAGCGCTTTATTAAACCAGAATGGCATTTTCACCATGGATAATAATGACGCACCTACAACCCTATCCATAAACATTCAATTAATTTTTGCCAAATTCGATAACCACACAGATCAATTACCACTTGCTTTAACCTGCAAGCAATATTATGCAGCATATGGTATGAAAAGAGAAAGAGAAAATCTCAATCTCACGCATCTAATAACAAGCTATTGGAAAGTAGAAAAATCGATAAACAACGTTGGAATACGTGATATTAGACAATTACGAAAAAAGACAGCCCGCCCTTCAACAGAAACTTGGAAAACAGAAGTAGATCATCAATTCTTTGATATAGATTATAACTCAGGAACACCGGTACGGAGAAATTTGGCATGCCATTCACCCGAAGAGTTTGAGCTTATAATGAGGCCGATAATATGCCCTCGATTGTATTCTGATGATCCAATACCATGCACCTTAAAATGGATAGAGGTTAAAATACCAAAAACAACTCGCTCCGAAAATGAAAACTCAACCTATACAGAAGAAAATAATTCTTGATATTTTCCTGACTATATATGCCTACCTAGGCAGAATATAAGATAAGTACAAATCATAATGTTAGGAGTAGATAATCATGAAGCATATATCATCAAGTGCCATATATTGGTATCTTGTAGGCGTTCTATTAAATCAAAGTAGCGCTTATTCTATGGATATTCATAATAACACACTTGCTGCATTACATTCCCCTTTTATTGAACTGATATTTGAAAACATAGGCACCAAAAAGGATCAAATAGCTTTTGCCTTAACCTGTAAAACGTATCTTGCCATATCCAACACCAGAAAAGATCAAAAAGATTTTGAAAAGCAAAAGCGTTGGATCTCAGACCCAAATCCCTGGGAACAAAAAATGAATAACGATCTACACATGTTTGCAATACGTAACATCAGACAAATGGAAAAACTGGCTAATCTTTCGACACTTGAACTAAAGATAATCGTCAGGCCAATAATATATATGGACCCAAGCAGTCATCAGTTATACTGAACCCCGAAATTCAGACCACTAGCTAAGATCCATTTTTACCTCCATATTAAGAATATGTTAGGGGTCCAAAATGGCACGAAAAAAGTTTACAGCAAGTTTCAAGGCACAGGTAGCTTTGGAGCTTTTGAAAAATGAGAGTACTTTGGCTGAAGTGGCAAATAAGTATGGGGTTCATCCATCGCAAGTGAAGGATTGGAAAACCACACTTGTAGGACAATCGGAAAGCCTGTTCACACGTAAAAACGCTGTCCAGGAGGACAAATCTGAGTATATAGAGGCGCTGGAGCGTAAAGCGGGACAACAAGCGGTAGAGCTCGACTTTCTAAAAAAAAATTATGCTGCATACCAAAAGAAGATCGGCTAGCAATGGTTGATCCTGAACATCCTGAGCTGAGTGTGCGCAAGCAATGTAGCGCGTTGGGTCTCAATCGATCCAATCTCTATTATCGCACGATCCAGGCGCCAGATGAATCAGAGTTATCCAACGAAATACATGAATTATGGTTGTCTATGCCGGCCTATGGGTATCGAAAAATAACAGAAGAGTTGCAACGACGCGGGTGTATAATCAATCACAAGCGTGTTTTACGTATGATGCGTGATATGCGAATTCAGGCGATGTATCCACGGCCAAAGACTTCAATCTCCAACCGTGAGCATAAAAAATATCCATACCTGCTTCGTAATCTTACGATTAACCACCCAAATCATGTATGGGCAACCGATATAACGTATATCAAGTTGTCGTCTGGATACGTTTATCTAATCGCTATCATTGACATATTTAGTCGCTTCATAGTTGCATGGGGTCTTTCAAATACACTTGAAGCAGACTTTTGCGTAGAAACATTGAAAGTAGCCTTGCAAAAGGGTAAAAAGCCTGTAATTTTAAACACCGATCAGGGGGTGCAATTTACATCAATTGCATGGATTGAATGCGTCGAAAAAGGCTTGATACAAGTGAGCATGGATGGCATTGGTCGATGGGCCGATAACATTTTTATAGAGCGCTTTTGGCGCACGCTAAAGCATGAGCATGTTTTGCTTTACTGCTTTGAAACGCTTAAGGCGGCCCGTGATTCAATTGGTCGATTTATCGACTTATACAATCATAAACGGTTGCACCAAAGCCTGGGTTACAAGACCCCTGCTGAGGTCTATTTGACATAAAACAGATATCAACAACGGGAGCAATTGGATCTTAACTTTGTTTAAAATTGGTCTTGACGAAGGGGTGCACTTTAAGTGGAAATGGAAATATCAATTAATAGCAAACACTGAACCTTGTGATGATTTGAAATTCACTGATGAAGAGCAAAATAATTCTTAATATTCTCATAATGATGCAATGTAACCATAGAAAATAAAAAGTAAGAGGAAACATGATTTTTACAATCATTGCCTCCTCTTCAAGTGATGTGTCAGATCATATCTGAGCTAATGCACATTATACAATTGCAAAAAAAGCTAATTATTGCCCAAACTCTTTTTTAGTTGCGCTATCGCTTTTTGCGCAGCATTAGAACCATTGTCTCTATTATAAAGATAAGCATCGAATTGGTCGCCACTCAAATTAACCTTAAGAGGCTTACCATTGAAATAATCAAAATCAGTCGCATCTGCTACAGCCTTTTTACACTCATCTAATGAGACATCTTTATTTGAAAAAGAATGCCTTTTTGAATCATCTAGATTACATACAGCTCGATCCACAAGCGCTTTTAATACAGATGCTTTATCCAGTCCAGCAATATCACAAATCGTACTTTCAGCTTGCGTATCGCTTTTTACGGCAACATCGCTTTTTCTTAACGCTATTAGATCTTTTCTCATACCTTCAACCCATGCAGGCGTTTTCGTCCCAGAATGGGGAATACCATTAGAATCAAGAATAGTTTCCATTGAATAAATTTGCGATCTTACAGCATTTAATACAGACCCCATTCCGGATCCAACAAAGTAACTGTTCCCCACCCGATATATAAAATCAATCTGCTTAATACAATCTTCCAGCTTGCTACGATCTACTTCACTTAAATGGCTATAACGATTTGGTTTGTTATTATCAGCGGAATAAGTAATCCCTACTGAAAAGATCATTGATATGGTTAGTGTATATATTGTATTCATTAATGAAACCTTTTGTTTGAGAAATATAATCAACTAAAATCGTAACAATTTTGACATATTTTACACAGCACGTCAAAAATATCTAAACAACCCGCGCAAAGTATGCCAAACTAAACACAAAAATAATTCTTAATATTTTCATAATGACGTACCATAATCCACGTGCTGATAGCACTGATAAAAAGGATGCCATGCCATGGAAGATTGAGATAGCATGCGAAGACTGGTGCTGCTAATGCGCCGACAACCGATGATACCCCTACGGTGCGCGTAAGCGCAAATGCACCTGCCCATGAGGCAAACGTAAGTGCAGTAAGCATGGGATTATAGAAGGTCAGAATACCTGCTGTTGCCGCAACACCTTTGCCACCCTTACCGGCAAGGAAAAGCGAATAGCCATTGCCCACCAAATAGGCTAATGAAGCTGCATAGAAAAACAATGGTGACGGAAAAAAATGCTGCACGATTGCGACGGTGCCATACGCTTTTGCAAAATCAAGCGCAAAGACGGGAAGAAAATAGTGTGCGCCCAGCGTACGTGCCGTGTTGGTGGCACCTACGTTGCCAGAGCCATGCTTACTGATATCTTCAACACCAGCCAAACGAGCTACGATATAGGCTACGGGAATGGAGCCGATCAGATATGCCCCGACACAACAACCAACCAATACACCAATATCGATAAGCTTCATATACTCTTACTCATTATGAAGGGTGCTGCGAATGAGGCTGCTGGATGTGTAAGTATCGTTCGATAAAATAGTTATAGTAGCGTTTAAGCGACCATACATTCAAAAAGAGTGCTAAGAATAGAGCGCTATATTCAGCAAGATACCAATAGGATGGGAGCTCAAAGATAGATGCAACAAATTTAACGGGGTTTGCAATAACAATTGCAATATAGATCATCACAAATACGGTGCGGACTTTGCCCCAGCGTGATACCGGAATCGAAAAACGCTTTTCTGCAGCGATTTGGCGCAATCCCATCATACAAAGATCACGGCACAGGAATAGAAGTACCCAGAAAAATGATATTTTACCCGCAGCAAGCAACCCTATGAAGGATGCGTGGAGCAAAAATTTATCTGCTATCGGATCAAGAAGACTACCAAGTGAACTTTCTTGCTTATAACGGCGGGCAATAAACCCATCAAAAAAATCGGTCAGACTAAAAAGCAAAAATAAAACCGCAAGAAGATAGTTAACCCACGCGTAATTAAATGGTAACAACAATACAAACAAGGGGGGTAACAAGAGAGGCGCTGCACAAAGCCGTGCAAGCGTGAGATACGTTGGAAAGGTAATGAGCGTATTATGAGTATTCATATATTCTATGTTATGGGTTACTCTACAAGCTTTTTACTGAAGAACCGACAAAAAAACATAGTAAGTTCAAACTAATAGATTAAACTTACCATGTCAAAATCTTTTTATTACGCCACTATATATGGCGTAGCCAGACGAAGCCAACATCCACCGTAGGTGGATTGGCAAAGACTGGTAGCGGTGCAGGGACTTGAACCCCGGACCTACGGATTATGATTCCGCCGCTCTAACCACCTGAGCTACACCGCCATATGTCAAAAGAAGTTTGGTGCACCTGCCCGTCCGCCGTAGTTTTAACGGAGGAGGAAGCTACACCGCCACAAATATCAAAGTTAGTATACTATATTTTTATCTGTTGCACAGCAAAAACATTTGTCGCAAAGTTAAAGAGTGCACGAAGGAAGAATAATCCCGCAATAAGCGTAGCCACAATGCCAAGCATCATAGTTACGGCAAAGCCTTGGATTGGACCGGTACCAAAGTGATAGAGCACCACACCAACAATAAAGGTGGTAATGTTTGCATCTAAAATCACACGGAGGGCACCAGAGAAACCTTCGTCAACCGCTTTACGGAACGGCACTCCAACACGGAGGCGTTCACGAATATGTTCAAAGATCAAAATTGAGGCGTCGATTGCCATACCAACGGTCAAAATCATACCTGCAATTCCAGGCAACGTCAAGGTCGCTTGCAATAAAGCCATGCCGATAAGCACCAAAACCAGGTTGAAGAGCAATGCTAGGAATGCAAATAAGCCTGCAACTCTATACAATGCAATGCTGAAGATAAGGAGCAACGCAAGCCCTGCTATGCAAGAATATAAGCCTTTTTGAATCGATTCTGCACCCAGAGAAGGCCCAATTTGACGCTCTTGTTCAAAGGTTACTGGCGCTACAAATGCACCCGATTTTAGAAGCATCGCAAGCGTGCGTGCACGTTCTGAGGTAAAGTTACCGGTAATAGTACCGCTATCACGGATCGCTGCTTTAATTTGTGCCACGGAAATAATTTGATTATCAAGTACAATAGCAAGCGGACGATTAAAATTTTTGGAAGTGAGATCATAGAACAGATCGCCGCCTTCACGAGTCAACGTGAATGCCACAATTGGCTCAATACCATTGGCACCACCAAAGGCTGGTTTTGCATCACGTACATGACGCCCAGTGACCGTTGCATATTTTTGCACAAGATAGTAGTGTTCACGGCCATCATCATCTAATTGGACCAAAATTTCTTTATCATGAGGAACCACACCATCAACTTCATACAGAAGATCTGCTTCAGTTGGCGCTTCTTTATCAACCAATCTAAATTCAAGCAATGCCGCACGGCCAATCATCTCTTTTGCTTGTTGTGGATTAGAAACATCCGGAAGTTCAATAATAATATTGCGATCGCCTTGGCGTGCTATAGGAATTTCTGCAACGCTGAATCGATCAAGACGCGTTTTAAGCACTTGAATATTGCGTAGCACTGCGTCATTCTTAATAGCAACGGTACGCGCATCAGAAAACTTTGAGCTCAACACCGCACCATCAACCGTGTGCTTCATATCAGGCATGCTGCTGTTGGCAACTTGGTATGCTTCTTGCGCATCTTGGATTGAGCTGAAGGTTGATTGTATTGCGTCATTAACGATTCTGCGTTCCTTAGGAAGCTTTTTGCGCGCCTGTTTTAATCTGCTTTCAAATGCCTGCATTTCGCCAACAAGTTCTGCCTCTACTGCTTTATCAACTTGCACTTCGAGGGTGATATAGGTTCCACCAACCAAATCCATACCAAAACGAATAGTTTTGCGGAGTGGCGTTACCATATACAATCCTACCGCTGCTGCGGCAATCCAGAACATTAGGGGGGATAACAATGCCCTGCGGGCTACAAAATCCATGCAATACTCCTTGGATAGTTATTTTTCTACTGTTTTCACGCACAGGAAAAATACGTTTTACGCTTCTTTCTTACTACTTTTTCACTCTTTATTTTTTGATTTTAAATAAACAGATTATGCTTAACATGATGCTTGCCTGCCCGCCTCCTGTCTTCGTTTTCAACTACGTCAGGCTTGCGTCGCTTTAATTTTAATTTAGTGGCGCCGCCTGTTTTCGCCCATAGTTTCTTCAGGCGAAGCCAGACGAAGCCAATGTTCGCCATAAGGCGAACTGGCGAAGACTGGTGCCGAAGAGGGGACTCGAACCCCTACAGGAGAAACTCCCACAGCCCCCTCAAAGCTGCGTGTCTACCAATTCCACCACTTCGGCATTCAAAGACGTGAGAAAAATGTACCATAGATAGAGGATCTTGACAATATGATTTCCTATAAAAAATGCTCTGGCATAAAAAAGGCCCGGAAAATTCCGAGCCTCTTTGATTTTTCTCTATTCTGATACTATCTAAATATCGAACTTATGGTGCTATACATTCTTCGCGGCAACCACATAATGGCATCCCAAATCGATTGCAGGAACTGCCACAATGCAACATCTATCGCTGCTTGAAACAGGCGCGATCCTGAACTCAACCAACCGGTTTTTTGTGGTGGCGTTGCTTTCTTTTCTTTATCTTCGTCCACGGGTGCTATTTCCTTTGAAGCATCATGCTCTTGCGCAGACTGCACACGCGCTTTCAGGTCAATTCCCTGTTCTTTAAGCGCTTGTAGAGTGCCTTTTATGCGCTCCGTTTGTTCACGCGCGTTGGTAAATAATTGTTCAAAAAAACGATTCAGATCTTGTTCAACATGCGCATTAATATCTTTAACCGTTTTGCGTATGCTATCAACTTTATAATAAAGCCCACTCGCTTGTTGATCGTTTACGATACGGCCAATTTCACGAACATGCTCCCACGCATTTTTATCAAGATCAGTTACCCTGTTTTTTTGCCCCATGAAACGGTCGATCGCACGATCAGCCTCATCACGCAAGGTGCCCACTGCGGCAACATCTTTTTCAAGACGCTGCAGACGCTCTCTATCTTTGGCAACTGTATCAACCAGCTCACGCTCTTCTTCGGTAAGCATGCCCTGCTTTTCACGTTCTTGTTCAAGCTGCGACATCAGCGACTGCATAGAGCGCTGCAAATCTGATTGCGAAATGCCAATTTCAGCATAGAAAGGATCCAAAATTTGCTTATCAAGCTCTGTGCGCTTGGCAAAAAACTTGATTTGCATATCCTGTATTTTTTGATTCAGTTCTCTAATTTGAAGATATCGTTCTTGTGCACTGTTCCACCAGTACTTCTTGAAAAGCCAATTGCCCTGGGGATTTTGCAAGTCAACGGTATCAAGACCGCCCACTGGTTCATCTTCTTGTGGAATAGTAGGGGCTTCCTCTGCCTGGGAAAATTCAGATTCTTGCGACACCATCGGTGCTGCCATAACGGGCGAAAACAGCGGCTTGCCCGGCATGCCTGGTATTTCTACCTGCTCCTGCCGCGAAACCTGCTCTTGCTCACGTTCTGCGTCTTCTATAGTTGGTTCTGGCAAAGCCTGCTCTTCATTCAAAGGCTGATCACCAGCCTGAGACATACCCTGTTCAGGTGTTAATGCAGGTTTAACCGAAAATTCTTCAGTCGGCACTGCATCAACTGATGCATTGTTTTGCCCAGAAACCGTTAATGCAGAATCGAGTTCTGCAGCCGGTTCTTGCGCCTGTTGCGGAGGTTCTTCCCCTGCAGCGATCCCTTCAGCCGCAGGCACTCCCTCCACTGATGTCATTTCAGATGCATGAACAACACCAGCCATGAGAGCATTTATAACTATATAGGTGCGAAGATAACGCATTTGCACAGCCCCTTTGTGAGCAAAAAGTTATAAAACAGTCGACAACTCTTTCAATTCATCCATCAACGCATCCCCTAGCTCTTGGGCATCCGGTGACGTATACTTCCATTGTATACCAGCATCGATGCTGGTCAACAGAGATTTCTCATTTTGTATCTCAATAATATCAATTCTGACCACATTCATGAGTGGATTTACCATCGATGGCGCACGGACCACACCGGATCTGCCAAGAATGGTATATACCACGTTGCCTTGATCCATAATGCAGAGTGTAAGCTTCTTTTGCCATACCATGTTATGGTAACTCACCGTATCTTTATGCAAAGACATTAAAATACTCTCACGTCCCTTTGGATAGATCCATTGTACCGGAACCGCGTATGGTGATCCTTTTTCTGAAAAGGTAGCCAATACCGCTACCGTACCTTTTTGCAATATTGCGTATAATTCATCCGGTAATTGTATACCAACATGTTTAGCCATTGTTTATACTCCGTGCATTTTCATAAAATTGTTTGATTCTTCTTTAATACTATTTTTGTGCAAGCTGTGCAAGAATCTCGTTTTCCAACGCCAATCCCTGCCGTGTTAAGCGCACGCGAGCACCATGATACTCTATATACTTATCATCCACAAGCCTTTGCAGCACCGCTTCACGTCGCACTGCTTCCTCAGCGGATACACCTTCTTTGAAAAGTGTACTCTCAACGCCTTGCGGACGTCTCAATCCAAGCATAAGTTTTTCAAGCCATACTTGCGCTTCAGTCAATTCTTCTGCAAAGATGGTAACCGGCTGATATTGTTCAGCAAGATCCATGTATCGCATAATATTTTTTTCATTCTGGCTACGTACTTTGCCATCGAACGAGCATGCCCCTATCCCGAAACCCTTATAAGGATTACGATTCCAATAAGCGGTATTATGGCGGGATGCATAGCCCGGCTTTGCAAAGTTAGAAAGTTCATACTGCTCAAAGCCATGTTGCGCTAAGATATCGCATGTATAGAGATACAATGCAACAATATCTTCGTCCGCCGGAATTGTGATCTGATTTGCCTGCACTTTAAAATAAAGTGGCGTATTTTCATGGATCGTTAAAAAATAGATAGAAATATGGTTTATGGGCCATTGCATTACCGTATCAAGCAATGCACGCCACTCATCACCCGATATTCCTGGCAAACCAAGAATCAAATCAATCGAAAGGTTATCAAAGAATGGAGCCGTTTTTTCAAGCAACCCAACAACTTGCGAAGCGGTCTGATGCCGGTTCAGTGCATGCAGTACTTTATCATTGAGCGCCTGTACACCGATACTTAACCGATTGATACCAACCTGGCGCCATGCGGCAATTTTTGCATCGGATACCGTACCAGGATTCACCTCAAGCGCAATCTCTGCGTTCGGATCAATAATAAAGTTCTTATTCAGTATACCAAACATGTCAAGCAAGAGTTCTGGGGGGTAGGTACTTGGCGTTCCGCCTCCAAAATGAATAGTCTGAATTGGCATTGGTAGCTCACGCGCTCGCGCAAAATCTTCTATTTCTGTTACCAAGGCTTTATGGTAGCGCTCCATGAATTGGTCATGTGACGCCAATGCAACGAATGGACAAAAATGGCACTTATAGGGACAGAATGGCCAATGAATATACAGCGATTCTGTGAGAGTTTTGGGACTATACTGCACGCTGAAACCAGTCGTTAAATTATTGTTTTTGTTCCATTTGCTGTATGCTACGCACTGCTTCACGTACTAACACTAACTCTTTTTTTTGCTGTGCCTCTTGCGCATGGAGCGGATCATATTTATAGACCGCCGCGCGTTCCATCACTTCACCCAGTGGCTGCACCACTACAGAAGTATGAGTTTTTAACAATAACGCTAATTCAAGATCAGTCAAGCTTTTTGAAATATCAAGTTTTTTGAGCGCCACCTCTTTAATGATATCCGCAACGGCCGTATAAAAACGCATGTCAGAGATTTTCTGCGCTTCCAGCGCTTCGAGCTTTGAAAACCACAGCTTCCAAAGGTCTATTTTCTTACGTGCCTGCATAGACCGAAAAACATACCAAAGTAACCCTGCAAGAACGATCACAACAATGCTTGCAATACCGAACTTAAACATCCAGGTATGCCAAAAAGGCTGGTGATAGTAACCGTAAATATCGTAGAGACCTAAAGAATCCATAATCTTTTCACCCTAATACCGCATGCGTCTGCGCATAATCAGTAACAGATCGCGCACAAATGTTTCTTTTTTCATACTATTAAGCACGGTTACACCCGCTGACTGCAATGCTTTATTTTGGAGTTCATGGCGTAGCGCAAACTGCGCCTGAAGCTCTAATGCATTTTTTTTACTCAAGTAAATTGGATAGTGCTGGCCCGATTCTGCATCTTGCACCACGCACACACCAGTTGCAGGAATCATCTGCTCACGCTCGTCCATGCAACAGGTAACGAGCATATCATGGCGCCTGGTACGCCGCAGTGCCTGCACCAAATGATCATCAATACAATCAGAGATCAAAAACACCATCGCACGCTCTTTGAGCGCGCCAAGCATCTTGAGTGCTGGGCGTACGTCAGTCGTTACCTTTTTAGGCGTATAGGCATACAAATCATGCGTAAGCTTACGCACATGCGCTATGCCCGACCGTGGTGGCACGTGGTATTCTACCTGATCGGTATAGATAATGAGCCCTACCTTATCGGCACCGTAACCACCAACCATGGCAATCAATCCCGCGATCCACGCAGCACGTTCAAATTTATTCTCAAGGCCAAATGA
Source organism: uncultured bacterium (assembly GCA_963704465.1). Taxonomy (GTDB): domain Bacteria; phylum Babelota; class Babeliae; order Babelales; family Vermiphilaceae; genus MFD02979-c4. The sequence continues at coordinate 422,867 of OY969901.1, read as the reverse complement.
CATCGATTGAGAGCCATCAACAACAAGAAAAATCGTGCGGTTACGCTCTTCTTGATACTGTTTTACCAATAATTTTTGTGACCGTGCAGATCCAAGCCAATCAATGATACGAGGATCATCGCCAACGGCATATTCACGCAATTGATCGAAATCAAGCCCCACCCCTTTTTGCGCTGAGCGACTACTCCCTACAAGCGCACCACTCAAAAGCCGCTTTGTATAGAGCTCTATTTTACGAACCGTTTCATTGATACTATCTTTTGGATCCATAGCGCTCACCCTTTAGAATGGCAAGTACGGTTTTAATACCTCTGGTATTTCTATGCTGCCATCTTCTTTTTGATACGTTTCTAGTAATGCCACTATTAAGCGCGGCAATGCAAGAGAGGAACCGTTCAGCGTATGCACTAACTGATTTTTCTGCGTAGTCGTAGATTTATACCGAATACCGCCACGACGCGCTTGAAAATCGGTACAGCTGCTGCATGATGAAACTTCTCGGTATTCATTTTGGCCAGGCAACCAGACTTCAATATCATACGTTTTTGCAGATTGAAAACCGGTATCTTGGCCCGCAAGAAGCGATACGCGATAGTGGAGACCTAACGATTGTAAAATCGTTTCTGCAGTGGTCACGATACGGTCAAGCTCAGCGGGGCTTTCTTCCGGTTTGCAAATCGTTACCAATTCAACTTTATCGAACTGATGAATGCGAATTAAGCCACGTTCATGCGCACCATAGCTACCCGCCTCACGGCGGAAACAGGGAGTCCATGAAGTCATACGAATTGGCAGCTGCTCTTCCTGAATAATCGTATCTTTATAAATATTGGTAAGATTTACTTCTGCCGTTGGGGTCAAATAGAGCCCATCTTCAGGAATTGAATACGCTTGTTCTGCAAATTTAGGAAAGTTACCTGAAACCATGAGCGCTTCTTCATTCACCACATAGGGCGGCAACATCGGTTCAAAGCCATGGCGCAGATTATGCTTAAGCATATACATGGAGAGCGCATAGATCATGGCCATGCCATCTTTACGATAGAAAGGAAACCCTGCCCCTGCCATGCGGTTTGCCGTTTCAAAATCAAGCCACTTATTGTGGAGCGCAAGCTCAACGTGATTACGCGGCGTGAAAGAAAAGGCCGGCTTTTCCCCAAACATGCGCACTACTTTATTGGATTCTTTATTGCCAACCGGTACATCATCAAGGGGAATATTGGGGCATCGTAATGCGCGATAGGTATAGTTTTTTTCTGCTTCTACTAAAGCCTCTTCTTGGGCTTTCAGCTGCTTGCCTACCTCTATAGATGCAGCACGTACCTCAGGGGTAATCCCCTTTTGCGCCGCCTTGGCATATTCATTTTTAGTATGGCGAAGGTTTTCCACCGATGCCTGTATTTCACGCACGTGCCGATCTGCGGCGATAAGCCCATCTACGTCAAAATCAGGATCTTTAATGGCTATTTTTGCACGAATAAGTGCTTCATTATCACGTAAAAGGTTGCGATCTATCATAGTAATACCTATTTATATCCAATAAACGATATTTATACTACTGTAGACCTATAAAAATAGCAAAAGGGGCGGATAGATTCCGCCCCTTTATAAGGTATATTTTTTTCAGCGAAATGAGCTTCATTAACCCAATTTAACTGCTTTAACACCTTCGCGTAAGCTCTTGCCCGCTTTGAAACGAGGGATGCTTACTTTTGGTAGCTTAATGCGTTGTTTTGTTGCAGGATTGATGCCCATGCGTTCTGGACGGAATGAAGTCCAGAAACTACCAAAACCAGTAATCGCTACACGTTCACCTTTTTTAAGTGTACGTACAACCGTTTTGAAAAAAAGATCAAGCACATGTGCAATATCTTTTTTGCTGAAACCGGTTGATTCGCTCAACTCATTTATGAGTTCGCTTTTATTCATGGAAACTCCTTGAATGTGGTTAGTATATTTATTCAAACACTGCGTCTTCAAATGCTCTTACGATAGTTTACCGTAAGATATAGCAATTACATCAAAATCTGACACACTAAACGATGATCAACTATTGATGTAACACTATGCTTGTGAAGAATGTAGTGAATATACACCATAAAAATCAAGAAAACTATGAAAAATTATTTTTTAGTCGATACACACGCGCATATAAACTGCCTTATCAAAGAGCCTTTTGACCGTTTTTTAACATCAGAAGAAATTGAAAATTCTCAGATCATTATTACCGCATCACAAGAAAAAAAGGTAAATCTTTTAATTAACGTCGGTACCAGTTTAGTGGAAAGTGAAAACTGTGTTGCATTAGCAAAAAAATTTTCATCCTGTTATGCGGTGGTTGGCATTCACCCCAATGATTGCACCGAATTCTGGCATGACGACTTTAAAAAAATTAAATCGTTAGTTAAAGAGAAAGAAAAAAATAAAATTGTTGGTATCGGCGAGTGTGGCATAGATCGGCATTATCCCGATTACAACCTTAACCGTCAATACGATGCATTCAGAGCCCATATTGAGCTTGCCCTCGAACATAATCTTGGCCTCGTTATACACTCACGTGATGCCTATGATGAAACATTAAAAATCCTTGAAGAATATAAGCATGATCTCAAACGTGCGGTGATGCATTGCTTTTCTTACGATGCTGCGTTCGCACACTATTGTTTTGCACGTAATTTTTATCTTGGCATTGGTGGCACTATTACCTATCCAAAAAATAATGCCCTCCGTGAAATTGTAAGCACCATGCCCCTGAATAATTTAGTGTTAGAAACTGATGCGCCATTCTTACCACCACAATCGATGCGTGGGCAAAAAAATCATCCACAAAATATTGCGCTCATTGCTGAGTACATTGCAGAACTCCGCAAGCTACCCCTTGAAGAGATTGCAAACCGCACCACCGATAATGCACTGAAACTTTTTGGGTTAAACAAAAAATTTTAAAGTACGCTTAAAAAAGGATTTGCTATGTTCCATGTACAGGCATTGATAGCTTTATTCTTCCTATGTCTGCAGCAAGCGCCGCTTTTTAGTATGGATGCAGACCTCGCTGAGTTAAGCGATATTCTTATAGACGATACAGAAAACGCCACTGATGCAATAGTAAATTTTGATGATGCATATAATAAAGGAGCCAAAGTTCATAAGAAAAATTATTCACTCGATGCAGCATATCTTGGTATCACCACATGCAGGCCAACTGAAAAAAGCGAGCAATTATTTGCGTTATCGCAACTCACAAAAATTATATTATCCCATAACAAGATTACAGACTTTTCAACCGAATTTCTTTCTGGTGCTAAAAATCTTATGTTCCTAGATCTTTCGGGTAATCAAATATCCTCTATACCAACAGAATTGCCAAAACACACTTTACAAAAGCTACGATTGAACAACAACAATATAACATCGATTGATCTTGAATCTGTATGTAATGCGCTCCCTTCTTTAAAAGGCCTTGCTTTGCATCACAATAAGATTACAAATTATGGCATACTACAAAATCAACAATTACCACTCGAAGAACTTTGGATAGATTTAACCGCATCGGATTCTGTAAAAAAAATGATCTTAAAACACATGCCAAATCTCACGGCAGAAATATATGAACATGATCATTCTGTGCAAAAAAAACACGCTATACAAAAACTAAACATAAAAAAATATATCCAGCTACATTTAAAAACCACTGCCCTTTTTATGGCTCTCGGTACTGTAGTATTGCCCGTAATGTTCGAGTTACTTTGTACAACAGTTAAAGCACCGCTTCCTCTGCAATTTGAAGTACAGCAAGAAAAACTCAATGATTTTGTTAAATTCATAGTCAGATATACGCCATTAATGTGCTTTGGCGTATTCATGGGATGCATAATATCTCCTATGGCCAGCATAAGTTTATGCCTCAGAAGGAGAGATGAGTTTATCGAAGAGGTTATTATAAAACCAATTGCACAGTATCCATCAATAAAGGACGGTTTATAATGTGATAGCATCATTAAATAACAACAACAATCTTTGGGTTAGACAAAAAGCAGCTAAAACTCTAAGCTCATATAAACAATTACTCAATCAATTAGGAATAATATGAAAAAACTTATATACGCATCACTTTTAATCACCACGTATCAAGCGCTGTATGTGATGGATAAAGAAATAGTGCTTGACGAAAAAAGCATACAAAAAATTGTTAATTGCACCACAAAATGCGCTAACGATCATTGGGAAGATTTACGCGATGTTTCACATAAGAAACCAATTCAAGTATGCAACGATATTTGCAGAACACTGTTTTCATGCAAAGAAAAAGCAAAACAACAACAAGAACAAACTCGTACATTACTTGCCGCAATTGAATCGTTTAAAAAAACAAACAATTAACATCATTGCCTCATTGAACATGCTCAAAAAAAGGAGAGCTCATGATGCGCACTACCCTTGCGTATGGAATAATAATAGCGTCCATAGGTTATTTACATGCTATGGACACGGAAAAAACCCCATTGGTCAACGTTGATCATCACGAATTGGTAACCGTTATCCTCGACGATGGCATCACGCTTGAGCAAGCGTATAAAAATGGCTTACGTGCAAACACACAGGGATATTTAATCTACACCGATAGAAATCTCATCTCATGCGCAGGATTACGCCTCTACAAAGATAAACTCCATTTAGATACTCTGACACACCTTGATTTAAAACGTAACAAACTTACCGAATTCCATGCAGAATTTTTGAGTGAAATGCCCAACCTTGTGCACATCGATCTTTCAGACAATCAGATCAGCGTAGGCTGCAATCCCATACCCCCGCATCAAAATTTAAAAACGGCGCTGTTGCACAATAATAAATTAACCACTTTTCCTCTGGAGCAATTTTTAACAAACGTGCCGGTAAAACAACTCACGCTCGATGGCAATCAGATTACCAATTATGGCACGCTATCCTCAAATCACACCTCAATCGAAGAGCTTTGGATAGATAACACCGCACCTTCATGGACCAAAAAAATGATCGCATCACGCTGCCCAAACCTGGTGGCAGAAATGTGCGAACATGATACCACCGTGCAAGATGCTCATACTGAGATGAAATTTCGTAAAATCTGTCTTTTAAAGTGCGGAGGAAGCACCTTCATAGGAACCATGTCAGGATTTTGTGTAGGTTTTGTTGGTAGCATGCTATTTTGGCTACCGTGCATCTGTATAGATACATGTCGTTGGAATGTCATTGAAAAATCATCTTTAGGGTTTAACTTATTACCAATAATTATGTGTGTACCCGCTGGAGCCGGAATTGTTGCTGGCTCACTTATTGGCTTGACGCGTGCATGCTGTTGCATCTTAACACCTGATGAGCGGCGCATGCAAAAAACAATTCTCAAGGCTATTGCACAATATCCACCAATCATTCAAAAGCTCAAACAACGAGCTCAAGAAAAATTGATCGAGGAACAAAAAACGTAAACGTTGCACAACCGTAAAAATTAATGGTTGATAGATACACACCTATCAACCACACAACTTTACAAAGATTTGTGAGTCATCCAACTTACACTATATATTGCAATAAAGCTCGCTACATACGCCGGCATGATGGCATAGATCTGCATGCTGAAAAGCATTGGATTGATCATATCCCAGGTAGCTGCAACCACTGCGCCGGTGATGATACCGGCAAGGGCGCCATATTTATTAATACGCTTGCTATAAAGCGCCACGAGCATGAGCGGACCAAAAGATGCGCCAAGCCCTGCCCATGCATACCGCACCAAGCCCATGATGGTGCTTGATTCATGCCATGCGATGGCAAAGCCAATAGTGGCCGCAATCACCAATGATGCTGCATACACACGCTTTAACTCTTGTGCTGATGCTGAGGGGCGCAACATATTTTTATAAAAATCTTCGGTAATAATGCCTGCAAGCACCAACAGTTGTGAATCAACGGTAGATATCGTTGCCGCCACAATGGCACACAATACAATGCCCGCCCAGAATGGGGTAAATAACTGCTTTGCCATCAATACAAAAATAAGTTCAGGCTTTTCTAACGGTATGCCCTGGAAATAAGCAATCGCTACAACACCCACTGCCACCGCAGCCCCTGTTGCAAGCAGTTGCCATGCAACACCCACATATTTTGCTTTGTGCAGATCGGTGGCATTCGCAGAGCCCATAAACTTCGTAAGAATATGAGGCATACCAAAATAGCCCAATGCCCATGCAAATGGATTGAGTAGCACTGCAAGCAAACTCCAAAGTGTGAACTCGGGCAACAGTGCAAGAGAGACCTGTTGAAATGCGGCAGCTTCCAGAATTCTAGAAAGCCCACCAACTTTAACATAGGCCACGATCGGCACGAGTAACAACATGGCAAGCAAGAAAATTCCTTGGAACATATCTAGCAATGCAACTGATGCAAAGCCACCAAGCAAAAGATAGGTCAAAATCACGGCAAGCGCGATAGCTATGCCCAGATGATAGTTGATGCCAAAGGCTGTTTCAAGCACGTAGCCGATCCCTTTGAGCCCCACAGAAATATAGATTGCAAAAAAGAAAAAGGAGATAAGCGCGGTGACCGCACCAATAAAACCGTGTGTATCGTTATACCGTTTTTGAAAAAAGGAAGCAAGGGTGGTTGCACCATACTCAGCACTCATAATGCGCAAAGGCCGGGCTACAAACTGCCACGCACCAAACATGCCGCACAGAAGCCCGATTGGAATCCACATCTGCGTGCCGCCTTGTAAAAAGACCGCAGCTGGTAAACCCATGAAAAGCCAATCACTCATATCTGCCGCATGTGCAGAAAGCGCCGTTAAAAACCAGTGCGTTGAGCGCCCACCAAGCATAAAATCGTTATGTGCATCAGCGTTATCCGCTGCACTGCGATACCATGACCCTGCAACGCCAACCGCGGCCACAAACACCAAATACCCAATAAAGGCTATTAATAAACCATCTATCATAAAAATCCACTCTACAAAAAAGTAATGCAAAATTTAAGAATTATGAGCACATTAATCTACGAACGTAGAAACAAGGAGTTCCCCTCGCGGGGGCTTTGAAAAGATACCAAGAGAGATAACGTAGAATGCATCATAATACTTATTATTAAAAACAATCTGATAGGTATGATGATACCACACCCTCACCGGAAAAAAAAGATACGGCGTTTATCGAGCCACACATGAGAAAGCGCCCCAAACACAAAGAAAGCACTAAAAAAGAAGAGCTGCGCCGTGTACAGCGGGTAAAAGCCTGCCGTGATAATCCACATCGAAAGGCCCAAGAGCAGAATAAAGGGAGGCGCATGAGTAATGCCGCGATGCCGCCCGAGCATAGGCGCAATCGTTATCACCGAAAGGCACACGATCAACTCAAGCCAGAGCGGCTTGTGATCGCGCCAATAAAGCATCAAAAAGCTTGCAAACAAAGCGGCATAGACCCAGTATAAATAATGCTGCCCCTTGCTTTTGGTATCAATATCGGGAAACAATGCCCCCACCAACATTGCGATAAAGCCACCGCATAGCATCAAACCGCTCTGCACATAGGTATACATGCAGAGCGCTAATAAAACATACAAAATGGCCGCACACACCATGTGCGCACGATAACCTGGCATACTACACTTCTTCTACTTCATTAAGCTCTTCATCTCCACCATTTTTGTCACAACAGCAAAAATAGGGGAACCTTTTTACAAATCTACTATAACAGCTAGTGATTTCTTCTTCAGGATAGTTTGCATTATCAAGAAGTGGATTATAAATAGGTTGAAATCTGGCTTCTGGTTCTGTAAAACCAAGAACGCCGAGATATACAGTTCCAGCACCCAAGAGTGCTGACCAAACTACGTCAGCACAAACTGATGCAACTACTACACCTAACCCTGCTGATAATGGGATACGCAATGTAAGTGGAAAAAAAGCAACCGCATATACTGTTGTAGGAAAAACTGTTGATAACACTGCCAAAGTACCTACCCCTTTGTGTACACAGGGCACCGATGCATTTTTTAAGATTTCCTTTTTTTGTGCATCAGAAAGATTGGTATTTCTTAAATCAATAGTAGGGGCAAAGGTCGTACGTTTTACATCGATAACATTAAACTCTGTTACCGGGCAATCAGATACGTTGAGATATATAAGATTGGGTAATTTTTTGCACAGTACCGTAAAATCAACACTTTTGATAGCATTGTGGCTACAATCAAGCTGAGCCAAATCATCGTGCGTCGGAAAATAAGTGTTTATCTCACCCTCACACAATGCAGGAATTTGATTATGTGATAGTTTGAGAATGCGAAGACTCGGTGCACATTTTAAAAGGGCAGGAATCGTATCACACGATGCAAGTTTCCCATTACTCAAATCTATAGATCGCACTAAGCTAAATAAAATTCCGGAATCCGGTATATAGGTCATTTTATGATTGTTGATAGAAACAGACTTAAATTTTTCAAGCTGTTGCGCTTGCTTTTCTGTTTTTTCTAGATCAGATTTATACTTGCTTGCAAACTTAATAAACTGCTCAGATGTCATTGCTGAACTGCGAGAGGAACTGTCATCAGCTGCACTGATTCCGCATGCAACGACCACGCACGATACAAAATAACTCAATTGCTTCATTAAAACTCCTTTTTACACATGCTTCAACTCTGAAATTGCAACCAGCTTACTCCCCACGCAGCGCAAAGTAAATCAAAATATTGCTTTACATTACGCCACAGAACGCAGCTGTGTACCAGGATAATAAAAGGAAAGGATCTGTTGATAGGAATAGCCAAGGCGCACCATTTCACGCGCACCCCATTGGCAAACGCCCAGGTGGTGCCCATGGCCATAGCCACTGACCGTTACCGTATTTTTGCCATGCTTTGCAATATCAAACGCATAACTTTTTACATCGGGAATCGCAGAATAGATTTGCTTACCTTTGCAGGTCACCACACCACGTTTTGTTTTAATGTGCACCGTTTTTGCAAGGCCAGCCTTATCGCGCGATACCACGCGCACTTCATGCACAGGATCACTGCACAAACGCGCATCATGTAAATGCCGCTCAAGTTGCGCCATGGTTAAGGTTTTTTCCCAAGAATAATGCTTATATTTTTTGCAGTAGGTGCATGCATACGGACGCGCAAGATAAGGCTCCTTTTCAAAATCAATACCATGCGCAATATGGCCGGGAATAACCCCACCACAACAGGCATCAAACATCGCAAGCACCGGCCTATTATTATACACCATGCACAATCCCGCTGTTTGCGATACCGCTTCTTCGATAATCGTATTGGTATGCACGCCATGATAATTTTGATGCGCATTGGTATTACGCACGTGATACGGCCGCCCCGCTTTTTCTGCAGAGATCATGTGAGAAAGCACATAGCTTCTACACATAACCGCAAATACTTTATTCACCTCAACGGGCCAGCCTGGCCAGCTTTCTGAATGAAGCACAGAACCAACATACGATTCAAGCTCAACACTATTAATACACACAATACGATCTTTATACGGCATAAATAAAAATTCACCATGATAGGTTGTGCCGTGGAGCGTTACTGTACCCTCTTCTGGTATTATGCGTATCGTATCACCGTTGGCTCGTTTACCATCAATATAAAGCCCACTTTTTTTATACGTTACCAATATCATCGGCTTTGCTACAAATATCGTTTTGTGTGCTTTTTCATCGAGCACAATACACCCACTGGGCATTAAAAGCTCCCATGCACAGCCATCCTTCTGCGGCGTCCGCTCATCAATGAGCACACGTACGGTATACCGTTCACATTCTTGAGCACATGAATATAAGGAGTAGGTGGTCACCCGTTCAATCGATTCAACTACTTTGTGCCAGCGTTCTAATTTTTTTGCAACGCCCCATCTTTTGGGCAACTCTTTTTTAATCGAAATACGTTCTGACGATTCAAGCAAGAGTATACATGCATCTTTTAATGATTGTTTTTGTAACAGTGGCGCTGCGGTAAAAGATACCATTAAAAAAAGAAAACTAAATGCGTGTAGTTTCATAAGAACGCAACCGCTGATTAAACTGTGCTGGAACTGCTTTTTTTAAATCGATACCTTTATTTGCCATCGCATCAGCATGGCTATTGTCTTCGCGCGGAATATGATGAATAGAAGCGCCGAGAGCTTTTACCCACTGAACGGCAACCTTATGCTTGGGAATAAGCTCAGTATTGCGGACCCTATAGATACCTTGCACCTGACGCACCAAAAGCTGAGAATCTGAGAAAATGATTAATTGATCGTGTGGTTGTTTCCACTGCTCAATGTGATAAAGGCCAAGCAACAATGCATTATATTCAGCCTGATTGTTTGTCTGTTCACCGAGGTAATACCCTTCCTGAAAGAATGGCATACCATCTTTGATGATATAAATACCCGCACCCGCCGGACCCGGATTGCGCCGCGCTGCACCATCGATAAATAACTGCCAAATGACAGGCTTTGTGACGGTACGCACCGGCTGCTCTTCGCGCGTATGATGCTCATCATTATGCGCTGCAGTAAATAACGAAAGTTGGCCCTGTTGTTGCATCATAGATCCTTATTTACGCACCGCGAACGTTATGAAATTCAGGAGAATACAGTAGCCTAAAACATCCCTTGCATGGCAAAATAGCGCCTTTATTAATACGCCCCGCTAGTTGTGAGGGTGACGGATTAAAGCAAGCACTACACGCATCATCAATAAAGGGAACCACAGGGTCTAACACCTTTGCGTGCATCATATTATATTGGGAAAGCCACTCTTCTGGCACCTGGGTAGCACACGCAGGCCGATCTGCTTCTATCTTTAGAATATCGGCTTCTATGGCTGCAATCTTCTGACTTTGTTCTGCTATTGTTTTTTGAATAAGCTCTTGACGTGCATGTGCCGTAGACTCAAATGCAGCAACCGTTTTTTGTGCTGCTTCGAGGGTATTCCATGCCGCCAGTAAAGATTCTTCAAGCGCTACCAGCTCTTCTTGCACCGAGGCAAGCTCCGTTTTTGCGGAATTAAACTCTTTGAGATTGTTGGCTGTATCGATAAGCAGCTTCTTTTTAGATTCGCGCTGCTGGAGCGTTTTCATTTCAAGTTCAATAGCATCAACCGCTTTACGCGCATCATGCACCGCTTTTGTATGCTTTTCTTGGAGATCATCGAGCTCATCAAGCTCAACATACGCTTGATCTATGGATTTTTGAATAGTATCGCGCTCTGTTCTGAGTGAAGCGATACGCGCATCGAATGCTACGAGTGCCAGTAATTTTTGAAATGGACTTGTATTCATTGTTTATTCGCCTTTTTTGAAACTAGATACAGCAAGGCTTAATAGTTTCCTTGTAAAGGTGGCCTCTACTTCGCTAACCCAGGCTACGCCGGGCGAGAGCTACCTACTACGCCTCACGGCTTCGAAGGTCAAGACGAAGAGCAGGCTGCCCTATTTTAGCCTCTTAAGGCTTCAAATAGTACCACACTACGCTTACAATTTTAATTTTATTAATAAGTCTTCTTTATAAGCGAAGGGTGGCCTGCCAGTCATTTCTGCAAGAAATGCCTGGTGGGCCCACCAGGACTTGAACCTGGGACCTCTCGGTTATGAGCCGATTGCTCTGACCAACTGAGCTATGGGCCCTTTCAAGGATAACTGTAGATACTATAAAGGAATTTGATGGATATGTAAATCAGTTATTTGGAGACTTTGCAATAAGCTGCTTTAAATAACCCAACAGCGTTTTTTGATTTTGTTTTTCAGCTTCAGGTCCCCCATGTATCGGAAATATATGATAAAAGGTTCCATCGACACACTTTAACGCTCCATCTGGCTCCGCATTATGCACCGCAAACATAATAATTTTAGTACCTTGTTTATTAAACGCTATCGATTGGAAAAGACTATAATTTTTGGTAACAACAATCTGACGCTCACCCTCTGATTCACTCCACTTATATCTTAACTGATATACCATATCGTTACGCTGCATAAGATGAGGCACTGCCTGCTCATCAGGATTTTTTGTTTGTATTAATTGCGCACATACTTTTTCATCACGCGAAAGCGCAAAACATTGCACCTGCGGTGAAAAAGCAAAAAAGCTATTCCATGGAGGCAGTTGAACCACTAAAGGAAACAATGGTTCAAGCCTAATGGAAACCAAATGAGCGGTTTTCATATCACGCGAATCACCATGTGCACCAACACTCGTTACTTCACGGAAGCGATAGATCTTTTTACCATCAATGGCATAACTCAAGCGCGCTTCTTTTTGATTAAAAATAATATGACCGGGCATTTCAAGATCAACTGTTTTTTCTTTATGCTCTTGCTTGATAGTTTTCAATGCTGCTGCACGAGCAACAAACTCTTCATCAGTCTCACGGTCATCAAAAGCAATGAATGTTGCGATATGGTGCAATATTTCGCTTGGCAGCCCTGTTACCTTTTGAAATTGCAAAAAAAATCGTCTATGCTCAAACTGATCTGCAGAAAAGAGGTTTGAGGCTTGGAATGCTAAATAAACAAAACATACTACACGCTTCATGTATATCCCTTTTTACTCTTTAGAAACCTTTTTAGCCATCAAATGATCAAACACAGGATAGCCAGTTTTTGTTTCTTGCACCAGTGTTGCTTGTTGCGGTGCGGTAAACAGTGCACGATCTTTTGTATCGCCACTTTTTTGTGCGGCAAGTGCTGCCTGGAGCATGCAATAATGCTGAAACATTACCATGGTCTTGGGCACAAAAATCTCAATTTTAGACGAGCCTTTAGTTTCATCAGACGCAATAGTTACGTAACGGTAATCATCTCCGGATGGCAACTTGTGCAATGCAGGCGCATAATTCAATTCAGTAAGTGGAATACCTGCATGGTCATCGAACTTACGCAATACATACGATTTTTTTTCTGTACCCTGGGTGTCAGTTATCTCAGTTATTTCTGCCAGATACGTACTATGCCCAACACCACGTAATAGAAAATTCTTTTTCTCATCGGAGATTATGTGAAAAGTATTTCTTGCTGAATCAATGTTATGAACAAGAAGTCCATCTGGATGCTTTGCATAGAAAAAATCCCCATCTGGTGAAAAATGAGGCGGGCATTCAATGTGAAACGCTTTAATGCATGGCCTCTCGGATTTTTTATTGAGATCCAATAGGTGTATACTCGACATGCTGGGATCATACTTATACAAATAATTCAACTTGTTATGCCATCTAAAAACAGATTGTTCTGCATGTCCTGGTACACCAGGAATGGTATAGGTATTACATATCTTACCATTATCATAGATATCAACTTCGATACCTCCTTGCATATTTACATCAATTATTGCACACAAAGGTTTTTTCTTGTGTGCTGCAAAAGCCACTTTTTTATGAGATTCTTTAGATGGTTTTTCATACAAATAATCATCAAAAAATAGAGTATCATCACTCAAATGTATCTTTGCATCATTAGGATCATAAAATCCTATCGCTTCTTCGCACAGCATTCGACATCTATTGGTATTAAGATCAATCCAACCAGGTTGGAATTGGTTATCTTTATCCTTTTTTGGTGTTATAAAAGCCAAGCGATCGCCATTAATATCAAAATTTTTAATGCAATACGGCACTACAATCGATTTAACACACAGCATATTGTTTGATTGCCAATCATCTAATGATGGCGCGGGATGAATACGAGAAAAGATATTTGTTTGTATATCAAGAGGTAACGTGTGAAAATAGCCACTATTCCCTCTGTGCAGATTATGTGCCAACACGATCCATTCTGCAACCATTGAATTTTTTTGGGTGTCAGCAGCAACAAATGTTAAAGTCTGCAACAGCGAAAGAAGAAAAAAAACGCGCGACATAAACGTTCCTTTTTTTACAGTAGCTTATTCTTGAGCATCAATTTTTTAAAATAGGGATAATGCAGTACGGTTTGCTGCACTAACTGCTGATCGGCTTTTTTAAACAAATTCCAATCGATAGCACGATTCGTTTTTTCTGCCTCAAGTGCCGCATTAAACAAACAATAATGTTCCATTCGCGCCCTTGAATTGGGCACAAAGATTTTTATAATGCTCTGCACAGAAGACGTATCCTTGGGATCAATTACCTCATCAATAATAAACAGGCGATAATCATGATTATCGGGCAATTTATGTAGCTTGCCATTGAAGCCACTCAAGCTTGTTATTACTTTGTTTGTATCATCATGCAATGATTGCAATGAAAATACATGCGTAGCATTATCGCGAATTAACACATAGTCATCACCAAAACTTTCAATCGCTGCATTATTAACAGTGATGTCCTTCTTATCTATTCCTGCTCTTGACTTACTTAAATATTCATATGTTGAACCAACCCATTTTAGCTTTGAATTCGACTGTCCCCAAATTTTATTACCGTCATACGAAAAACATGGCTTCCCACCAAAATGATTTTCAGCGTCACAGCGCAGAGAATTCAATCCATGCACAAAGATCCAATCATTTTTAGAAACAGCGCATATTGGTTTTGTGGGATGCAATGCGATAGCATACAAATCATCATGCGAATTTCCAAAGAAATTACGTACATCACGTTCATACATTAATTCCTGTGTCTCAACATTATGCACACGCAGTACACGATCTTCACCAATCGAAACACACAGGGGAAGATGAGCATGACATGCAAAAGCTAAACAGCTAATGGGCGCACCTGCAACATTGAAGAGACGCCACGAAGTTAAAAAGTTTTTATTCAAAATAAAAACCTGATTATTCGTCCCTATAAAAACGGATTGATAAAGTATATTACCACCACATAAGGCAAGCGGCAGTATTTTTGCATTGGCATTAGAAAGCTCGTAAACAACAGCACTATGTAAAAACGTTTCCAAACTCATATGCTTCAAACTGTATTCAGAATCAGAAAGTTCACTTGCATACGCCAAAGAATCATCTTGCACAGCAAAATTATATATTTTATGCGGCAGCTTTTTTTCGCCAACGCAGATTAAATCATCTGAAAAGTATGCATCTACCGTTTGCCGCGGGTGCGCTTGTGCGGTAATACGCCCCTGTATCTCGTCTGGCAATGAACTAAAGCAGGGTTCTTGTTTTTTATAGATATCTCGCTTGGCATAAAACTGATGCGCTAATCTAATACCATCAAGCACATTGAATGTTGGCTTCTCTTCAACATCCATCCCCAACGCAATACCAACATTCAGAAAAAAACAGAGAAAATAACATGACGCGTACATACCAAACTCCTGGTGTAAAAATCGGTACGCGCATCAGTATATCACCCGTGTTTTAAAAGAAAATCTTTCATGCGGCAGCTATAGCCCCACTCGTTATCATACCACCCACAGACGCGAACCAATGATCCCGTTACGCTACATAATTGTGCATCAACAATCACGGAATGAGGATCGCCCGCAAAATCACTTGATACTAACGGTTCTTTGGTTATTGCAAGAATACCTTTTTTTTCACCACGCGCTGCACGCTCGCAGAGCGCAATCACCGCTTCGCGATCAGGGGTACGCGCAACCTGCGCAATCACTTCAAGCCATGATACTTTTGCCACCGGCACACGCACCGCATAGCCGTTCACTTTGCCGGCAAGATTCGGCAACACTTTTGCAACCATCTCCGTGGCGCCAGTAGTGGTTGGCACGATATTTAATGCTGCAGCGCGCCCTCTGCGCGGATCATCAGAATCTACGTCTAAAAGTACTTGCGTATTGGTATACGCATGCACCGTAGACACCATAGCGGACGTGATAGTATAGGCATCATCAAGCAATTGTAGAACCGGCATTAAGGCATTGGTTGTGCAACTGCCAAGGGATACAATATGATGTTTTGACGCGTCATAGAGTGCATCATTTACACCGGGAATAAGAGCGATATCTTCATTATGTGCAGGTGCAGAAATAAGCACTTTGCGTGCGCCAGATTTGAGGTGCAAATCAGCTTTTTCACGGTGTGTTGCTTTGCCTGAACAATCAACCACCCAATCAACCCCAAATGCACTCCATGGCACTTTAGCGATATCAGTTTCATGGAGAATGACGATATTCTGATCACCGACGTGAAGAAGACCATCTTTATAATTTACGTCACCATGAAACGTTCCCATCACCGTATCATACTTAAAACTATGAAGCACCGATTCTGGTTTTGCAGGCCCACTGTTAATCACCGCAATGCGTATGTGTGCTAACGCATTTGCATCTGCCAGCAGTACGCGCAAAAAGGTTCTTCCAATTCGGCCAAATCCATTGATTGCTATCGTTATCATTATCTATTCCCCTTATTTTTATTGCCACCCTTGCACCGTACCATATAAATCTCCAAGCGCTTCATGCGTAAGCACCGGCGGCTCTACAATAACCGGCACCTGTTGCAGCATCGCATGCAGCAGTGTCGACCTTAATGCCTCTTCACCGAGCGTTCCTGCGCCAAGTAATGCGTGTCTATCCTTAAAAGAACCTTGATCATCGGAGGCATCGTTCAAATGTAATAAACCAATAGCATCTTTACCAAAACGCATCATCACCGTATCAAGAAAAGCGTGCATCGTTTCAATCGTATGTAATGCATATCCATACACATGCGCATGTGCCGTATCAATACAAAATTGCAACTTTTCCGGTTTATCAAGCAGCGAACGTATCATACACAAATCATCAATATCACTGCCCACTGCACGCACACCATGTGCCGTATTTTCAAGCACTATAGTGACCGAAGATTCTTTTTTGAAAATTTGATTCAAGGTACGCGCAACCATTTCAATCCCTTGCTGTTTGGTAGCACGCACACTGGAACCGGGGTGTATAATCATATGAGTAAAACCAAGCCGTTGCGCAAGCATAACGTGATTCCACAAACCATCAACGGACGACCGTGCAGGATCTGCTAAATTTAACCAAAACGGTGCATGGGCATACATCTGCGTAAAACGACGATCGCAAAGCTTGCGAAACTGCGTAATTTCACGATCTGAGGGCACAAATAATGAACCATTTTCGGTGCGCACCGTAAGAAATGATTGAAAAAATGGAATCTCTAATTGGATTGCCTGCTTTGCAACGGCAACCAGAGAATCTTCAAGCCGCAAATGTAACCCTATACGTGACACGCTCGCACTCCTTTACACGCCAAAAAGCGTATGCAGATCTGAGCCTAACTCCACCGATAACAAATCAGCAAACTCTTTTTTTACACGCGATAAATGATGTTCATCAATCGCCTCAAAACGAAATACCATCACCGGCACCGTATTTGATGCACGCACTAAACCCCAGCCATGCGGAAAGATAACGCGTGCGCCATCAACGGTGATAATATTAACGTCAGAACGCCCTTTTAATGCATCGGTTACTTTTGCCACGAGCTCTTTTTTTACTTCTTCTTTGCATGCAACGCGATATTGTGGTGAACTGCTTAACGTTGGCAACTCTGCACATAGTGCATGTAAAGAAGATCCTGTCTTGACGATAATTTCAAGTAAGCGTAACGCAGCATAAAGTCCATCATCGAAGCCAAAGCCACGATCCTTAAAAAAGAAATGGCAACTTAATTCGCCACCAATGAGCGCATGATTATCTTTCATATATTGTTTGATAATACCGGCGCCACACGGCGCCATCACCGTTGCAGCACCATAGCGCTGCGCATAGTTCATCACACCTGCTGATGCCGTAATATCGCACACCATGGTTAAATTTTTATGTTCTTGCGCCACAAAGCGCGTAAACAACGCAAGGAGTTTATCACCAGGAATCAGATTTCCCTGTTCATCAAGCGCATCCATACGATCACCATCACCATCAAAACCGATGCCGAGGGCGATACGGTGCTGCTGCATGTAATGCCATAAATCTTGCATGTTATGCATTTCAATAGGATCTGCCGGATGATTGGGAAAATTGCCATCGGGCTCTGCATACAACAGATGCGCATTTTGCCACCCAAATGCGTGTGCAACCGTAGGTAAGATCACACTCGTTGCACCATTTGCACAATCAAACGCAACCGGTAACGTCATGCCATGCAATAAAGGAAATTGCTGCAGCAGCCACGCACAATACGCGGCGCTGATATCATGCATATCATAAGTACCGATGATATCACGCGCAACGCGCGCACGCACCTCATATAATTTTTTGATCTCTTGTACGGCAGCACCCCAAATTGCCTCCGTGCCTAACACAATCTTAAAACCATTATATTCTTTAGGATTATGTGATGCAGTAATCATCACACCACCAACACACGGCATAGTATGAGTGGCAAAATAAAGCATCGGCGTTGCACACACACCAAGATCGATTACATCATAGCCACTTTCACGCAAACCCTTTACTACTTCCGCATGTAATGCAGGTGAATGCGTGCGCACATCCATGCCAACAATCACTTTTTTATTGAGAGGATTATGCTGCTTAAAATATGCAGCAATGGCACAGGCAAGATCGTAGGTTGTTTCTATAAAAAGATCCACACCTACAATGCCACGAATATCATAGGCACGAAAAATAACTGAATTCATTTCAAAACCTTTATCAATCATATATTCTATATTAGACATGAGTCTGAATACTAAACATCAAAAAACATACTGTATGATACCACGCACATTAGAAATAAAAAACTTTTTAAGTTACGGAACTGATTGTCCACCCATTTCATTTGAAGGATATAGTTTAATATGTCTTTCCGGAAACAATGGGCACGGAAAATCTGCATTGCTTGATGCAATCACGTGGGCAATCTGGGGTTGTGCGCGTAAAATACAAAACAGTGCTCGTGCCGATCAAGGATTATTGCGCCTCGGCCAAGATCAGATGATGGTAATTTTTGATTGCATCATCGATAATTGCACCTATCGCATCAAACGAGAATTCGAACTTGTATACGGAAAGCCAAAAACAACGCTTGATTTTGGCATCGTAGCGAGCGATGGTACCGTGCAAGCACTCAGCGAAAAAACAATTCGTGATACGCAAGCAAAAATTAATAACACCATCGGCCTTGATTACGAGACATTTGTAAACTCATCCTTCTTGCGTCAAGGAAATGCAAATGAATTTTCAAAACGTTCACCAAAAGAACGCAAGGAAATTATCAGCACTATATTAGGACTCAATCTCTACGATGCGCTCAAGCGCGCTGCACTCGAAAAAGCAAAAATTGCAGCGCAAGAATGTGCAGCAACGCACACGCTCATTACGCATACACATAATGAAATCACCGAACTTGATACACTTTTAAGCACGCATCAACAATTCCAAGAATCAATGCAGCAGATAACACGCACCATTGCTGAATATGAAGCCACGCGCGCAACCATGCAAAAAGA
Organism: uncultured bacterium; assembly: GCA_963704465.1. Lineage (GTDB taxonomy): Bacteria > Babelota > Babeliae > Babelales > Vermiphilaceae > MFD02979-c4. The sequence goes on along the minus strand of OY969901.1, from coordinate 403,482 downwards.
ATATGCTACGCAAGAAACAGAAAAACAACACTGCCTCGTGGAACTGCATACATTAGAACTGCAAAAAAAGCGGTATGCCGATGCGCTACTGGAACTAAAAACGCTCACACACCAGTGGCGAACTACCCGTGCACATATCGCTGATGCAGGACGCTATACGGCACTCCAAAAAGAGTTACAGGAAGCGCGCACACAACAAACAACCATGCGCACTCAGGCAGCTCAATATCACACCACAAAAGAACAGCTACAACAAAAAATCCAGCAGTACACAGAAGTTACTCATGCACGCACTACGCTCATAACGCAGATCAAAAATGAACACGCACGTATTGGAGAGCGCCTTTCATACACCTATAAACAAGTAGAAGATCAACTGTTACAGATGTTCCAAGAAGAAAAAACAATCACCGAAAAGGTGCATATTGGTGAGCGAACCCTGCAAGACACGATCCGCATGATCAGTGAACTTGCAGCGCAACACACCAACGCTGAACTGCTCCAAAAAAAGTTTGATAAACGAAAAGAAACCTATCAACGATGGACAGCAATAGGCAACATGTTGCGATCTGAACAACACGCAGAACTCAAGCGCCTTCAATTAACCCAAGACATACAAAATCCAAGCTGCCCATTGTGCGAACAAACGCTTTCGGGATCGCGCAAACGATTTTTAGAAGCAAAAATAACCGTAACCGCACACCGTCACACGCATCAGCTTGAGCGGTTGAAACGCATTGTTCCTCAGCTTAAAACAATCCTTGTTGCAGACCATGCACTGCTTCAGAACATTACAGAGCAAAAAGCAACCATACAGAAATTAGAACATACACGCGCACAAGAAGAAAAAAATCTGCAGCAGTTGCATGGCACCATCACAGAAATTGCCACAAAAAAACTGGTGTTTGATGCACAAAAAACAGAGCTTACGCGCCAGCGCACAGAACTTATGCAGCTACAAATACAAGAACCCTCAACACCAGAGTTAGTTGCATTACAGCACAAAGAAAAAGCACTTGAGCAGGCAATTATAGAGGGAAAAACAGTTCTTGCATCACTTTCATATGATCCAAATGCAGACATAGCACTCGATAGACAGATCGCCAGTCTTAACAAAGAACTTGAGCTCTATGAAAAGCATGCGCAATCGCTCATGCTGCAACAAGACCGTGCCGGTACCATTGCGCTGCTTGTTGCATCACTTAAAAAAGAAAAAAAAGCGTTAAAACAGTTGCCGTTAACGCAAAAAAAGATCGCCTCATATAATAATGATGTTGCAGAACTTACCCAAAAAATCAGTATCATTGCTGCACAAGAACACCATGCACGCATGCAACACCAAGCACTCCTTATTGAACAGGGTAAATATGATGCAGCACAAACGCGGCGCAGCGCTGCAGAAAAAACAATTACCACGCTCGAAGCAACATTGTATGCATCCGAGGCTATTGTGCATGATTATCAAGCAATCGCAATGGCCGTTGGTAAAGATGGCATTCAAGCGCTGTTGATAGAAGAAGCGATTCCCGAAATTGAAGAATACGCGAATGGTTTACTTGCAAAATTAACCAACAACACCGCACACATCATGATTGAATCGCTCCGTGATTTAAAAAGTGGCGGCACGAAAGAAACGCTCGATATTAAAATATCAGACGCACAGGGCGTGCGGCCGTATGAGATGTTTTCGGGCGGAGAAGCATTTAGAATTGATATCGCACTGCGGATTGCAATTTCAAAATTGCTCGCCCATCGTGCAGGAACAGCGCTCCAAACGCTCATTATTGATGAAGGATTTGGCTCACAAGATGAAGATGGCCTGAGCGCAATGATTGATGTGTTACATACACTTCAATCGGAATTTGCAAAAATAATCGTGGTGTCTCACTTACCGATGATGAAAGATCAGTTCCCGGTGCATTTTGTGGTTGAAAAGGGTGCGCGTGGCAGCATGGTGCGTGTTATCGAACAGGGATAGTTGATCTAATCGTTGCTTTATGTACAATAACTACATTTACATACCATACATAAATATTTAAATATGAAGCGCATACATGTAGTTAGTTTTTGTTTAACAACATTATTTTTTATACAGTCGCATACTGTTACCGATAATGCCTCTTTAGACCATAAAAATGCACATCTCGGCAATTACCTTAACGAAATCAGCGCAGAGTTAGAGGAAAAAACGCAAATCCTTGAACACATTCTCCAAAAAGGATTTGGTACGTACATAGATATTGGCACCGGTGGTGATTCATTACACTATGTACTGAAAAGCATCCCTCACAACGCCCCTGTTACTATTATTGGATCCGATATCGATCCCGCAATTTTAAAATCAATACCCGAACGCAACCCCGAAATTCAACATTTCATGCATAAAGAAAATAGTGCCGTTCAATGCTCATTAATGCGCATGGATGCGACCAATATGGTCCATATCCCCGAAAGTGGCGTTGATGGCGTGAATGCTTCTGCACTGACGCATGAAATTTTTTCGTATGTCCCAACAAAAACAGGTCTTGATCAACTGTTTACCGAAATTGCACGCATTTTAAAAAAGGACGGTATATTTGTATATCGAGATCCAAAATGGGACGACAATCCGGAACAGGACTGCTTGCTTATTCTTAAGGATGATTTAGCAAAATTTTTTGTAACACTTTTTTTGCCCCGCTTTTTAGATCGTGTCTTTTCACAGCTCAGAAACTATCAAAATCTGTGTATCAAACCAACGCTTTATGAAAATAAACACATTCGTATTAATTACTTTTTAAAAGGATTTAATTACACAAAAAAAGCTAAACTTGACCATTTTATACAAACTCCCCTCTCGATGATTGATTTTAATAGAAATATCTCTATAGAAGCTCCACGCGGTTTGATTAGTGAAATACAACGCCACTACATTCTATTTTTAAAAAACATTTTCATAACAGAACTAGTTGACAATCATTTTTTTGATCAAGAAGTATGTTTTATTGAAGATCTTTCTGATCAAGCACAGGTTATTTTGAAACAATTTTTGATGAACAATGGCATATATAGTAATAAAGTAGAAATAGAATCGGAGCTTTTTCAACGTATTGCACGCGAAAAAAGAAATCTGCATAATTTTATCCATAATGGTTTACATGCACGTATTACAGACAAAAACCTTATTGCTCATTACAGTGCTCACTTGCAAGCTCAAGGAATCAGTAATAACCTTTTTTTCATTCAAGATGATTATTTATGGATGGATGCAAAAATTGCAACGTTACTTTTTTTTGGCAGTCATACAGGACTTTTTACCTATCTTGAAACTCCTTGCTTACCACAACAAGTACTTGAATGGATTAAACGAGAAGGTGAAGAATTTTATTTTTATAAAACAACTGACGAGCTCATTACCTATATAGGGAAAATTACACGACATGTCTTGAAAGATACAGAAAAAAATGGTTATATCTTGTGCCCTATAAGCCCTGCATATATAAAAACAGTGTCCAGAGATCTCTACAAACAAGTAATTAACTCCCATATGTCTGTGCTCGATATTGATGGTAATCAACAAGATATTATTTTTGATAAAAATATTATTCATTTTCAATTAATGCCGATAGATACGGCAAAAATAGTATACGATTCAATAATACACACAAATCACTTTCCTCTTTTAACAGAATGGGTTACTCATGAGCTGCGATGAAATCATAGATATCGTTTCAGAACAAGACATTGTTCTGGGGCAAGAAAAACGCACAACGGTATATGAAAAAAAACTACATTTCAGAGTTATAAATGGCATCATATATAATGATAAAAAAGAATTTTGGATACCTCGGCGCCATCCACGTAAAAAATTATTTCCTTTGAGCCTTGATGCAAGCGTGGGAGGGCATGTGCAGGCGGGTGAAACCTATGACGAAGCCTTTATGCGCGAGACATACGAAGAATTAAATGTCGACATGCGAAAAAACACATACAACAAATTAGCCTACATAACACCATACACTCATGGCACTTCGGCCTTTATGTGGATCTATGGAATACCATCCAATACCATACCTCAGTACAATACTGATGATTTTGTAGATTCATACTGGCTTTCGTACGAAGATTTGTTAAATCGTTTACACGCTGGCGATACTGCCAAAAGCGACCTTTTGCCTATTCTAACCGTTATTAAGGATCTTATATGATAGTTTTCCTGTGTGTATTACTCTCGTTTGGCACCAGTTTTGCATCATACTATAATCTCATTTTAATAGGACCACCCGGATCAGGTAAAGGCTCACTTTCAACTATGCTTGTTGAAGATTATGGGTATATGCACATTTGCCCTGGTGATATGGTACGAGCGGAAATAAAAAACGAAACAGAACTTGGTATAAAAATTAAGCCCATTGTAGAAAAAGCAGGCTATATAGATGATACAGTCATTTTTGAAATGATACAGTGTGCAGTAGAAAAAGCGGCATCTACTCAAACACCATTTATTATTGATGGTTTTCCACGTAACGATGACGGGCTTGATTTTTTGATTACATTACTACAAAAATTAGATTTGGATATAAACACAAAAATAGTTCACTTTATAATCACCGACGAAGAATGCATACACCGCATAGCACACAGAGAAGTTTGTTTTGGATGCTGTCGTATTTATAACACAATCACAAAAAAATCATTCACCCCCGCCATATGCGATCATTGTGAGAGTCCCCTTGAAGTTCGTATAGGAGACTCGGTAGAAAATGCAATTAAGCGCGTGCACTACTACCGCACCGCTATCGAACCCCTTATAGAAAGAGCAGCTCTCTTTTTTTCATGCATACAATACGATACAACGTATATCCCTATTGATGAAGAAATTAAGCCATCATTCATAGACGAGCTTTTTTGCGCTTCTTAATAAGCAGCCATTTGGATGTTGCCGCTTGGGTATGTACGAGCACATAAACACCTCGTAATAGATCTCCGTACAATTCAAATTCAAGCTGCCCCGATTTAAGCTGCTCTTGCATCGATTTTTCTGTTGTGTTGCTATAGCTACCACGATCCCATATGGTTACGGTGCCTGCACCATAATTACCTTCAGGAATAGTTCCCTCGAAATCTGCGTATGCCATAGGATGGTCATCGGTATGCACCGCAAGACGTTTGATACCTGCGCGTCGTGGTGGCCCCTTTGGAATAGCCCATGAAACCAAAGCGCCATCTATCGCAAGTCTAAAATCATAATGAAGATGGGAAGCTTTATGTTTTTGCACCACAAAAATGGCTTTTGTCTTTTTCGATACCGTGCCCTTTGGCTCACCCGATTTTCGGGTAGTGCGTCGTTCACTATAGGTGGTCAGCGTTGATTTCTTTTTGCGCATAGCATACCTCACTCCATGCAGAGGAATCGGTAATAGTATGAGCATACTGACAATAATGGTATGTATCATTTCTACCCTCACCTATACACCTCAGATGCATATCACTCTAGTCATACCGGTTACATAATTACAAGCGATTTACATGATCTCTTTAATCACACTTTATATGCATGCTACCCTGTACATGTATTAGAAAAAAGGAATTATGTGTTAACACAGAGACAAATAATATTCACTTTATTTTGCATAACACCGTATATACACAGCGGTGGTATAAACCTAGAACCAGAACAGTTACGCATCGGCAATCTTGCACTGCCCCCTTCACAACAACCGAGTACTCTCTACGGTTTTGGGCAATATATAGTCGATCAAGGAGATCTCCTTGCCGCCTGTGCCACCAATTTTATCAGCGGACATAATAACTTTAATACAAGCACGATAGTACCCTATCTTACGTACGGTATTCGTGATGACATGGTAGTAATAGTGTCACTCCCCATAGCAGCCGAATGGCATGTTGGATGCGAATCATCATCGAGTCTTTCTGATGCAAGCATAGAATTTGAGTTTGTAGCATATGAATACCTTACTGAAACTTCAAGCTGGGAAGTTTCTCTTGTTGGAACGCTCTTTTTACCGTTTGGGAATGTACATAAAAAACCCGCAACAGGATTTGGATCGCCTTCATTTTTTGCCGGCATTATTACTCGCTACCTTGCCACCGAATGGTATTGGTACGTCTCAACGGGAGGCCTTTTCACCACATCAGATCATCACACACGCATAGGCGATACTTTTTTATATCAAACGGGTTTTGGCAAAAATCTAGGGTACGAATCAGATAAGTGGACCTGTATGCTCCTTCTTGAAATGAATGGTATTTACACACAAAAAAACAAAAACCATAGCATCTTTGATTCAAATACCGGTGGTAATGTCATCGCCGTGGGCCCCACCTTATGGTTTTCTACGCAAAAATTTATTTTTCAAACTGGTGTGCTCCCCGTAATCTATCAAAGTTGGAATGGACATCAACCAAAATTAACAGCGTTAGTGAACTTTAATTTTGAATGGAAATTCTAGCTGCCGCTAAAATACGCTGCCGCGAGGCTTAAAGGGTATGGTTACCCTTTAAAATTCCACAATAGAAATACATTTTTTAGAATCTTTGTTTTTCTTTTTTCATCGTTTTTTACCTTTTTATAGCTTATCATTAGGCTTTTTTCGCGAAGGTATTGCACGATACCTTCGCCTTCCCGTGCAAACCTGCGGTTTGATCGCTTCCGCCCAGGCTTCGCATGAAGCTACGCCGGGTACAAGCGGCGAGTTCGCTTTTACCGCGCTTATAGCGCTCAGACGCTCAGTCGCCTGCGCGTAGGTATTTTAAAAAAATTATTTAATGAGTACTTTGATGCAATTTATCAGCCTGCGTTGGGCACATTCTTATGTGCTGTAATGCAGCGTATAAATTGCTTAGGGGTCCAGCGGAACTGCTGGCGCGGGTGGGAGGAGGTGCCGCGCAGCACCTTCTCGAAAAAAACTAATGATATGCAAAGAAAAGAAAAAGCATCGATGGAAAAAAAGAAAAAGTATTACACCACATCATCGGTTGAAGAATTCATGATAAATTGCACCATGGTAACTTTACCCTGATTCGGCAAGAATTTTCGTGCAATAAATTTACCCAAAGCAATGCCAACGCCAGCACTCAAGAAATCTATAAGTGCAAAATTTATAATCGAATTAGTCACGTGATTGGCATTTATTTCATCTGGTGAACCATGATCTTTGTAGAAAGGATACGTCCAGAGTGGATAAAGGTTTGCTTCGTTTGCATAAATACCACCGCTTAAGGCGGCAGTGCTTATTATGGGCATTAACATCCCACCTGCTGCAACTATACGATCTTTCGTAAGAGAATCGCCCGTGATTTTTTTATTACCAATCTTTTCTTCCGGTATTATCACATCACGCAAATGCAGTTGCAACGTTCCACGCGAACTGCGAGGAGATGCAAATTCCAAATCAAAATCTGCAAGCTGCGCTGATCGAGAAAGATCAAGTGTTGTTACATCAAAATTTGTATACAACGAGCCTAATTTTATTGTTGCAATCCCACTATTCTCTGCAGAGATACATGCAAGCGTGCTATTTTTATACGCTTTTTCAATTTCAAAACCAGTCATATTCGGATTATCATTAAGCACCAACGTTTTTAGTTTGGGAAACATTTTCAAACAGCTGCTCAATGGAAACTCACCGCGAAAACTATTGTTGCTCAGATCAAGTGATGTTACGTGAGGATACGTTGTACCGTCGTCTTTAAAATCATCAACGGTGAGATTTTTACTCTGCCACTGTAGCTCTTGCGTATCGGTAGTTACGCTCGATAATAATGGTTTCAAGCTAAAATCGGCACCTGAGATAAACGCTGAACAACTGATTAACAAACCAATAAATATCTTCTTCATGAATACTCCTCTTTAAGATATGTATGAAATGATTGCTCTACTATACCACATTTTTATCACATACATCCACTACTGCACGCATTTCTGTCTTGGTCTCTATCAGTTCCTGTTCGGTCAAATCACCCATTTTGAGCTTCATAAATGAACTATACCAACGCTCAAATAGCTCATGACCAATTTTATTTCTATATTTGTACACACGATTAAGATATGGTTTTATAGTAATTCTATTGCCAACCCGTACACGATCATACTCTTTATAGGTTAAATCACCACACCAGCAAAAAAAGGTTGTATCATTATGCCATGGAAAAGTATCTGCTGCAGCAATGAAAGCTTGAAAACCAAAATTCCTAAAGGGTTCTGCGCTACGTAAGGTTATACACAACAACAATATCGTAAAAAAAAAGGTAATGTTCATCAAAAATCCTTTGTATATAAATTATGAAAATTGGTAGTAGTATAATGCTCCGCTGGGCAAAAAGATATTAACAATATCCTTTTTGACTACAATAACGCTACCGCTAAGATACGCTGCCGCGAGGCTTAAGGGGTAAGCTTACCCCTTAAAATTCCACAATAAAAATACATTTTTTTAGAATCTTTGTTTTTCTTTTTCATCGATTTTTACCTTCTTATAACTTATCATTAGGCTTTTTTCGCGAAGGTATTGCACGATACCTTCGCCTTCCCGTGCCAAGACTGCGTCCTGGACCTCTCAGCAACTCGAAACGCGTCGCTACAGCGCATACAAATGCGCCCGCTTAGCTTTCGAATTGCACTAAAGTACTTATTAAATAATTTAATAAAAAGTCTTATGTAGGTCGCACTGTTTGAGTGGGTTGACCCGCCACAGTCTTCGGTGGCGGGGAGCGCCCCCGCCGTCGTTAAAACTATGGCGGGCTGCGCCGAGTTAAGACCGTCTGCGCCCGGCGAAGCTTTACTGCGAAGCCTGGGTCTTGGCGATTAAACTGCAAGTTTACGCGGGTGGGAGGAGGTGCCGCGCAGCACCTTCTCGAAAAAAAGCCTATTAATTTTGAAAAAAGAAAAAGCATCGATGAGAAAAAAATGGATAAACAAGAAAAAGATAAATGGGCTTCTATTTTGAGCCTTCAGCAAAAAACCTTTTTATTTCATGCTCCATCTTCTCACAGGTCTCCTGTTGCGATACCATACTATTATCAATCATAATCGCATCTGGTGCCACAGCGAGTGGTGAACTATTGCGTATCGTATCACGCTGATCACGTTCATTCAAAATAGCTTGTGCTTCTTCTACGGTAAAAACATGTCCACGCTTTTCTTGATCCTGCTGCCAACGTGCGGCACGCGCAGCCACCGATGCCGTCAGAAAAAATTTGACTTCTGCCTGCGGAAACACAACCGTACCCATATCCCGCCCATCGGCAACGATATTGCTCTGTGCACCAATGGCATGTTGCACCGTGGCAACTGCTTGGCGAATAAACGGATTCGCACTTAATAATGAAGATGCATCGTCGATTTTGTGTGTTTTTAAAAATGGCGTGATATCAACGTCATCAAAGAATATTTTTTCACCATCACGCGATGTGTAGGTATAGCGAATACGTTGTATATTGTAGAATGTGCTCACAACACCGGGCTCGATATGCGCAAGCTGTTCTTTGGTATAACCCTGTTTCAACAGTACATACGCACACGCACGGTATAAAAGTCCGGAATAGAGATAATAAAAACCTAATTTTTGCGCCAAACACCGCGCTGCTGATGATTTACCGCTTGCTGCAGGGCCATCGATCGTAATAATCATACTGCCTCACCATTACTAGAAAACGCTACATCAACACCAATCAACTCAAGGGATGTTTTGCCATTCCAATAGTTTTTGCTCACCTGTGCAACCACAGAAAACGGTTCAAACCCTTTTGCTAAAAACTCAGTATATAATTCCGGGCGATTAAAGAAAATAATCGGCTTGATAACCCCATCAGCAAAAATCATACATTTAATATGCAGTTCTTTGAGTAAAATCGGTTTTTGCACGAGCACCACATTTTTCACACAAAATACGGGAACCGGATTTTCGTTACCAAATGGTTCTAAATGTTCAAGATCATGCACTAACTTGCTCGTCAGATCAGGCAATGGTAAATGAGCATCAACCAAAATCTTTTGCACAAAATCATCGGCCGTTAAGCGCGCACCAATATACTGCTCAAGCCGCTCTTTAAATGCAGGTAAGTTTTCTTTTTTTAAGGATAAACCTGCCGCAACCGTATGCCCGCCAAACTGTTCAAGTAGATCTTTTGCTTCATGCAATGCATCAAACATGCTCAACGCAGGAATCGAACGGCATGAACCTTTGAGTAATCCCTGTGATGTTTCGTGGAGTAAGATAACGGGCTTTCCATACTCACCTACAATGCGTGATGCCACAAGCCCTATCACCCCTGGCGGCCATTGATTACTCGTGGCAACAATAATATTTTCACGTGCCACATCGATCATGCCTGATTCAATGCGGCTGATTATATCTTTTACAATATCTTTTTCGATTGCTTTACGCGCTTCATTAAGCTGATATAAAATGCGCGCAACTTCATCCACCTCTTCTTGCCGCGATCCGATTAAAAATTTAACGCCCTGGCGCGGATCTTCGAGCCGACCTAATGCATTAATTTGTGGCGTGATAGAAAAACCGATATCAAGAGACGATAGCGGCTTATCAGAAACTTTACCATTTTTTTTGAGTGCTACGAGTGAAATGCTATCCGCCGCATTATTCACGTACGAAAGCCCATAGCGAACCCAGAATCTGTTTTCACCCCGCAGCGGCACTACGTCAGCAACCGTACCAAGCAACAACAGTTCATACGCTTTATGTGGCAGTGCTAACCCGCGCCGTTCATATACAAGAGAAAGAATTTTAAATGCAACGCCAACACCCGCGAACGCTTTAAAGGGATAGGTGCAATCAACTTGATTGGGATTTACGATCGCATAGGCATCGGGCAGATGATCGTGAGGGCGGTGATGATCGGTAATAATTAAATCAATAGCACGCTCTTTGGCACGCGCTGCAGGCTCAAAGGCGGTAATGCCATTATCAACGGTAATAATAAGGGTGTAGCCATTATCGGCAGCACGATCAACGATTTTAGTAGAAAGGCCATACCCATCACGTACGCGATGGGGCAGAAAAAAATTTGCCTGCGCCCCTAAAGGCAACAGGCAATTCATCATTAATGCGGAGGAAGTAATACCATCAACATCATAATCACCAAATACTAAAATCTTTTCGCCACGCTCAATGGCTAGTTCAATACGCTCAACTGCTTTAAGGGCATCTTTGAGCATCCGCGGATCATGCACATCTTTATCATAGGTAGTGAACAAAAACTCATCGATCTGCTCACGCGTTACTAACCCACGAGAGATTAAAATCTCTGCAATCGGCATTGCTATATTGTAACTACTTGCAAGCGATGGCAACAATGTGCGATCGGTAATATGTGGCAAAAGCCAACGATATTTAGTGCCTTGGAGTATTGCGCGGTCCATATGATCCCTGAAGTTTTGTATTCATGGATCTATGGTAGCTGCTTATGCAAAGAAGGCAAGATATTTATATGCTATTTATTTTAGCGATAGTACTGATTAAGCAACGCTTTAAGACGCGCTTTATCGAGTGAGCCAGTTTCTTGCAATAAAACACCATTTTTATGGAATCTTACTTTAGGAATAGTGCCATTTTTAAGAAAACGATAGAGATCAGTATCTGCAATGATAAACATCACATCAGGAAATTGTGACATAAGCGCTAAAATAGCAGCCTTCGTTGAACGACAAAATTTACACCAGTCTGCACCGGAATACAGCACTACTTTGCCATATTTTTGCACTTGCTCTAAAAGAGCTTTGCGTACCGTTGCTTCATCACGTTTACCATTGAGCAGCGAATCAAGGTTAATAACCCCTGCAGAAGCTTGAAAACAAGCTGCCAGAGCGATACCGAGTGCTATTTTTTTGAATAAATTCATGATTTAACCTCATTTATTACAGTATTAAGTTGGTATCGTTAAGTATGCCGTTTTTTTAAAAAATGTCAAATTCAGATAGAAATAATCGCTGCCGCTGTGGCTCAATGGGTATGAGTACCCTTTAAAAGCCCACCATTAGAAAGCAACCGCTCATTTTTCATTACTTTTTCTTTTTTCATCGATTTTTACCTTTTTTTAGCATATCAATAGGCTTTTTTTATGGGGAGGTGATCGCCCACCTCCCCAAACCCCATGCGCAAACAGTTCCGTTTGATCCCTTCCGGCGGCCAGCAAGCCCTGCTTACAGCACCGTACCGGTGCCCATTGGGCTGGCTGCCTGCGCCAAAGTATCCATTTAATTAATTTTGTAAAAAACTTTTAAGCCTGGTAAACATGCTGCCTTTTAATTGAGTTGGTTTGCCAAATAGAATATTGTTGATTTTTATTATTGTCTTCAATTAAACTTAAAATAGCTAGCATAAAAAAGGAAGCTTGTATGTTTAAAAAAATCTCAATAGCATTCGCATTTTTGTGCGTCTCAAACCTTTGTTTTGGTATGGCACGCGTGTCTCAACAAGGCAGCCGCTCTTTAAGCCAATATATCAGCAATGCATTAAGTAAATTTTACCCAAAGTCTCAAGGATCTTCCACCGCACCAATCTCTGCAGAGCGGGGCATACTAAAGTTAGAGAATAAAGATAATGCGCTTAGGTCTAAATGGGCAGCGTTAGAAAAAGAATATGTTAATCAAGAAAGAATTTTAGCGAATGCAGAATATCGATATGATAAAATTTCAGTGTTTGATAGATTGTTTCCATCATTGCAAAAACGTCGTCGTGAAATAGCCATGCGAGATATGCAAAACGCCAAAAATAGCATGCAGCTACTACGGAAACAAGGACAAGTAGTTAAGGACCAAGCATCAACATTTAAAAAGCAAATTAACACTGCTTTAGGAAAAGATGTATCCGTAGAAGGTGGTTTGGCTTCGCTAGAAAATAAAGATGCTGCGCTTAAAGCTAAGCGATTTGCATTAGATAGGGAATATGCCAACCAAGAGCGAATTATAGCCAATGCGGAAAATCGATATGAAAAAATCTCAGTATTCGATAAATGGTTCCCTTCATTACAAAAACGTCGCCGTGAAATGGCTATACGAGATGTACAAGATGCTAAAAAAAGCATTCAGCTACTACAACAACAAAACAAAGCTGTTAAGGATCAATCACTAACACTCAAGAAACAGGTCAATAAGGCCTTAGAACAAGAATAATTACTTTAATGAGTACCGTAACGCAATTTATAGCCTGCATCGAGCGCATTCCTATGCGCTGTAGTGCAGCGTTTAAATTGCTTAAGCGATCAAACCGCAGGTTTGCACGGGAAGGCGAAGGTATCGTGCAATACCTTCGCGAAAAAAAGCCAAATGATTTTGAAAAAAGAAAAAGAAAGATATAAAAAGATGAGAACAAGAAAAAGCTCAGCGGTAGCGTAATTTAGCGCAGAGCATCGCTCTACTGTTGCCTCATTGTTGGAAACAAAATAACATCCTTTATCGAATGCGCATCAGTCAAAATCATCGTCAACCGATCAATACCAATACCAGCTCCCACTGTTGGTGGTAACGCATATTCAAGGGCACGGATATAATCGCCATCGTAATGATGTGCTTCTGCATCACCTGAATCACGTGCTGCAACCTGCTCTTTAAAGCGCGCTGCTTGATCATCCGGATCATTCAATTCATTAAATCCGTTCGCAAGCTCCATATTTGCCACAAAAAGTTCAAAGCGATCGGTCAACTCTGGGTTGCCAGGCTTACGTTTTGCAAGGGGTGATACCACGCTTGGAAAATCAGTAATAAAGGTCGGCTGCCAGAGGTGTGGCTCAACTAATTTTTCAAACAGTGCATAGAGTATATGGCCCCAGGTTGGAAGCTGCTCTGAGCGCGTAATGCCATGTTTTGTGGCAATAGCATCGATGGTGGCATCGGTTAAATCTGCTTCTGAACACCCTGCATACTGTGCAATGGCATGTTGCATGCTCATACGTGCAAAGGGCGCACTCAAATCAAGCATTTTATCACGGAACATAACTTCAACACCGCCGCGTATTGCAAGTGCTGCGGCACGAATGAGTGTTTCCAGAAAATCCATCATCCATACATAATCTTTATGGGCAACGTAACATTCAACCATCGTAAATTCTGGATTATGGCGTGTTGAAACCCCTTCATTACGGAAGTTACGGTTAATTTCATACACACGCTCAAATCCGCCAACCACCAGCCGTTTTAAATAGAGCTCTGGCGCAATGCGGAGATAAAGCTGCATATCAAGGGCATTATGATGGGTTACAAACGGCCGCGCTGCTGCACCACCAGGAATTGGATGCAACATGGGGGTTTCTACTTCCATGAAGCCATAGGAATCAAACGTTGAACGCAACGTACGCACAACCTTAGAGCGATCATAAAAACGCTGACGGCTTGCCGGATCACTGATCAGATCAAGATAGCGTTGGCGATATTTCATCTCAACATCGGCAATACCGTGGAACTTATCGGGCAACGGATGGAGCGCTTTACTTTCAAGCACAAATTCGGATACCTGGATGGTAACTTCACCCGTTTTGGTTCTAAACGGCGCACCCTTACACCACACAATATCACCAATATCGATAAAATGCTGCCATAATTTAAATTGCTCTTCGCCCACCAGATCTTGCTTAATATAAAGCTGCATTTTGCCCGAGCCATCTTGCAAGTGCGCAAACACCGCTTTGCCATGCCCACGCATGCTCATAATGCGGCCAGCAATTGATTGGGGGCCATATTCCTGCCCATCTTTGAATGCGGCGATAATATCAGCAACTTGGGTATCAACCGGCAACCCATTCGGCCACGGCTCTATCCCTTGCGCCCTGAGCGCTTCAACTTTTGATCGGCGAATAGCAGATTCATCGCTGCTGTGTACTGACGTTTGATTCGGTGTATCCATGCATATCCTTTGGCTCTAAAAAGCGTTATATGCTGAGTATACCCGAATAGATTATTTCGCGAAGAGGCCAAAGTATTATGAATCTATTATGCCACCTTGCAAAAAAGCCATACCATGGTATAATTACTATTAGTAACGCTCAATCGTGGGCATATTTTAAACTGGAGTTATAAACATGTATAAAAAAGCACTTTTTTTCGCGCTCATGGCACCGTTATCAATGGTCGCTGGCGAACCAGAAAAAGATCCTATTGTTGGTTATATGTTTGCTAATCCTAATGCTTTAGAAAACATACGGTTCAATAAGCCACCAAAGAGTAGCACTCTGAAAATTTCTTTTAGTGATCCAAATGAACTTCTGAAAGAATTAGCTCCATACGAACCTGTATTCAAGCCAGGAGACGTTTTGGCAATCAGAGAATTCACTATTGATGATGAATTTATTGAAATATTTAATTTTAAAGATCGCCGCCGCAAGCAAAGGGCCCTTAGCAAAGCTCACGATGCAATCAATGATGCAATGCACAGAGAATTGGAATATAAAATAAGAATGGAAAATCCATCAGTTGAATGTGGTCCCCTGGTTCGTAGAACTCCTGATTATGCATTTACTCAAGATTTTGAAAAAGATATTGACTGTTTTGAAGATATCGCGCCAACTGTTGTAGTAAAACCAGATATTGCTCAGCTTATATCTCAAGAAAAACTGACAAAACTTATAGGTATAGAAAAGCAAATGAGTGAAAACAATACCACCATGAATGCATTTATGAAAACAGAAACCTACAAACAAGCGCGAAGCCGTGGAACAAAGAACGATTTTGAAGATCCAAGAGCAATCACACGTAAAGATGTGCAGTCCTGGTAAAAATACTGTAAAAGCACCAATAATATATTTCTATAAAAGCGGCACCTGACAAAGTGCCGCTCTTTCTTTATCCCACAATCTCGCGATACATCTGCTCTACTTTATCCCAATTGATCACATGCCACCAGGCAGTAATATAATCAGGCCGGCGATTTTGGTATTTGAGGTAGTATGCATGTTCCCATACGTCAAGGCCTAAGATTGGTTGCATGCCCTTCATAATTGGTGCATCTTGGTTTGAGGTGGTAGTGATTTGCATCTTACCATCTTTATCCACCACCAACCATGCCCAGCCACTGCCAAACACTGTTTTTGCTGCTGCATTAAACAACTCTTGGAATTTGGCAAAATCACCGAACGTTTGCTTGATAGCATCCGCCACCTTACCGGTGGGCTCTTTTGGCGCTTGTGGCTTCATCCATTCCCAAAATAACGTATGGTTTAAGTGGCCACCACCATTGTTGCGTACCGTTGTTTGAATATCTTCCGGTAGCGTATGAATGTTCATTAAGAGTTCATCGAGTGTTTTTTCTTGCAATGCAGGATATTTTTCCAGCGCTGTATTCAGGTTATTAATGTAAGCCTGATGATGTTTGGTATGATGGAGCTCCATCGTTTGACGATCAATATACGGCTCTAGGGCATCATAGGCATAGGGTAACGGGGGTAATGTATATGGCATGCGAAACTCTTTCGAATATAATAGTAAACTTACTGAACTAACGATAGAACACAGTATCACCAGCACGGGCCATTTGCAACTCTTCACGGGCTACCTTTTCTTTTAAAAAACTATTATTGTGCCATTCCAGCTCTTCTGCACTCAACTGTGCAACAATGCTCTTTTCCTTTGCACAGGTTACGCGTGCAGCATCTATCTGTGCTTGAAGTACATGCACATCGTGCCAGCCACGAGGACCGTAAAAAAAGAGGTAGGTTAATGTACATAGATACACACCTAACGCCACTCTATAGAACCATTGTAAACGCATAAAATCCTTTTTTTTATACTCTCTGAGGGTATTACTTTCCGAGTTCTTGCATATCTGCATTCTAAAACAGTAGTTTTTGGAGAGAAAAGAATAAGGAAACGAATATGAAAAATTTAGGTATCACACGCACCCTTTTGGTAGTTATTATTGCACTGTGCTGCATCGGTGCAAAAAAACAGTCCGACCCTACACAAAAAGAAAACTTTGACGCCATCGTGTTTGATTGGTCTCGCACGTGGGCTGAAGTTATGCAACTGGTTAAAGAAAAACATTATAAAGTGGAAGACCCTAAAAAAGGCATGATCAAAGGTCTTAATGAATTTTTAAACCATCTTGATCCCCACTCCGCTTTTTTAGATCCTGAAACGTATACCAAAATGATCGAAAGCACGAGCGGTGAATTTTTTGGCGTGGGCATCGTGATTGATAATACACGTAAAACAAAAGATAAACAGCTGGTGGTGGTTGATGTTATCTCTGACGGCCCGGCAGATAAAGCGGGTGTGGAACCGGGTGATAAGATTGTAGAAGTGCAAGGCGATCCACTTGAAGGCATGGCCACCGAAGAAATTATTGCAAAAATAAAGGGCGAACGAAACACGAAAGTGAATCTCAAGATCATGCGTGAGGGACATGCAGATCTGCTTGATTTCAACATCAAACGGGATAAGGTGCAAGATCAAAATACGCTGAGCTTTCATATTAAACCACACGATATTTATTACGTTTCACTCAGTATGTTTAGCAAAAGCGCTATCGATCAAGTGAAAAAGCTTCTCCAAAAAGCAAAAAATCATGATTATCGTGGCTTAATTATTGATCTGCGCAACAACTCAGGCGGACTGCTTGATGCGGTGGTTGATATATCAAGCTTTTTTGTACCAAAGGGCTCACTCGTTGCATTCACGAAAGATAAAGATGGCAACACGATCGAAGAATATCAAACCGCTCAACCGCCGATTATCACCCACAACATACCGATTTTTGTGCTTATTAATAACTACACCGCCTCAGCAGCAGAAATTCTTGCTGGGTGTCTGCAAATGCATTCAGAGAAAGCAACCCCTACCCACAAAAACAAACACTCACTGCAAGTATTTTTAGTAGGTACCGACACCTATGGCAAAGGCTCAGTGCAAGAGATTATCCCAGTGGGTAACAACTCAGCGGTGAAGCTCACTACCTATCTTTATTATTTGCCAAATGGAGAAACGATTCAAGGCATTGGCATCAAGCCAGATTTCTTCATCGAAAAAGAGTTCCCACCAAGCAAGCAGCTTGAATGGCTCACCAAATATTATGGCCGTGAAAGCAGCCATAAAAATAGCATCAAAGTCCACAACAAGCCTGAAACAGATACAAAAGATGATAAAAAAGGTGATGATGAAGATAAACCAAAACGCTGGCAAGAACGTGCCAAAGATATGCTACAAAAGGATAATCAGCTCCGTGCTACCATCACGCTGATCAACATGCTTCATTTTGCACAAGAATGTTGCCCACAAAAAGTAAGCTCACGTGCCGATGCGGTAAAATACTTAAAAGATATTTATCTTGATAATAATGCTATTACCATTGAAGATGCCGCATAAAAACAGGGGCCTTTGAAGGCCCCTAACAATTATAAAAAAATCACGCCATAGCTCTCTGAGGAGCGTAGGCGGATCATCGATAGAACGATCTAAAATGCACTAATGCACTGAAAACAATTAATATAAAACCGATCCAAACAGGCACAAAGCTACCGCCACCCATATATTCTTGCAAAACCACGGCCAAGCCAAAGCCGCCCGCGGAGTGTGCAAGGCTATTTGCCATAGGATGCTTTGAAAAATAATCGAGTGATTGATGATACAGCTCCATAAACATACCGACTCCTTTTGTTAGGTTATGTTTTTTCTATTGTATCGGGTTTAGGAGTACGAACACAATTATTTGAATTATATCTAACTACAAGTTCATTATGCTCACGGCAATCTTTTCTTTTGATTGAGGCTATACTTTTAATCTTTTTTGCAGTGCCCACATTTTCAATATGCAAATAAACTTTTTGCACACGGTGACGCTTTTTTTGCCAAGAGACAGGATAAAATAGTGTTGCTCCAGCAGGAACGGATTGTGTATCTTGACGCGTATAGACATAGAAGCGTGGCAGTTCTTGATTATAGCGACGATAAAAAAACTTGGTATAGGCACATGTAAGAACCGTGTCTGGCGTTTCATTGACCACAAAAATACCTCGCGCTTGAACAGGGGCATCACTATTTGCAACGCTACTCGCATCACTCGCAGACATATAATTAACCATCAAAAAACAGATCCAAAACAATCGTTGCATAATAACTCTTTTCTTAAGTTTTGAAAAAATATATAAAATAAAAAAACTTTAAAACCGACAGACAGAATATTATACACAGGTATGGGGGAGTATCAAGTTAATATCTAAAAAAACAAAAAAAGCTTTTAAACTGCAAACGATTTTCCATCGATCCACACGGTTGGCTTTTGTTGCGGAATATACGCAACATCCGTAACATCACTATTAATACCTTGTATTAATACATGACCTGGAATAGTATACTTTCCAACTTTTTTCTTCCCTGGGCGCGTAAAATCAAACAGAATAAGTCGCATATCTTTTTTAGCCGTATATGACCACGCAATACCAATTGAGCCATTATCCCATGAATGTTGCGCACATTGTCCTGCTTGGCGCTCTAAACTCGTAATCAACTGTGCTGTATGCAATGTAAACATTTTGGATGCATGAGCATACAGATACTCTAACGTTTCTTCAAAACGCACATTTGGCTCAATCTGCTTGGCCCAATCATGAAGTATATGCATATAATAGATACCAAGATTCTTACGACGACGTAGAAAAATAGAGCCTTCTGCGCCCGCATCATAGTACACCGTTCCTGCAGCATTAAAACAAAGCTTTGAAGATGAAAATCTTTTTTCTTGAAACCGTTTCGCCAGCATGGGTAGATGGTATTCAACAATCCCACCCGCTAGTATTGCTGCACACGTATAATCAGTAATTTTTTGGGTATCCCAGCTGCGAATTATTGCATCAGAAGATTGTGTGTTTTTATTTTGATCAAAACAGCGTTTCGCATCAATAATAGTATCAAAAAATTTCTGCGGACAGTGCTCAGAAGGAACAAAGGTATGCACTACACTGCAATCAGCATAGGGCGATAGAGGAACAGACAAGTCTGCTTCACTTACCATAGGGCAATTATGAAGATACGCTGTAAGATTAGTAAAACTGTTAACACTCAGTTCAGCCATATTTAATACTGTACCATCAGAAAGTTGCACACAATGTTCTTTGCACGCAAGCTCTTTTCCCTTTTTTGTGCACGCATAATCAAGGTATCGTGATTGTGATCCTCCCAACATACAGTCAATTATGATGCTCATACTATCATCATTAAAAACAAGCCGCGGCTGTCTATGCACGTTTACATAAGCGTGAAAAGGAAACATTGATCGTTGATGCGCATAATAGGTGCCCATGGCATTACCCGTTATAACACAACCTACGGATTCACGGTTCTCGTTAGAATTATAGGGTAACGCGAGCGCGCAGAAACGGCGTTGATCTGTATCGGTAAAACAATTTAACTGGCCATACTCACCAGTCACAAGCTTAAGATTTTTATCAAAAAAGCCTGGCATAATGCGCATATCAGATTTATGTATACGCCCCATATCGTCAAGAAAAAACTTCACTGAATCAATGTACTGAATGTTGGGTACCGCATGGTCATAGTTATATGCACTTCTTGCCAAAAGAGCATACACCGTATTACCAGATGGCCCTACGCGTAACGAAAGGGGTATAATAAAAGAATTCCAAGTCTGATATTGGTGGAAACTTGACCCCTGATTAGCAAACATTACCCTACTATAGCCCCAACTACATGAAACTGTTCCGTCTGTATCAATCCATAGTTTATGGGCAATTTGTTCTTGATTGTGAAATTCTTCACCCTCAAGCGGACGTTTATCAGTGCATAATTGTGCCACCCAATTATTGAAAAGAGTTCTTTTTTGCTCACGATGTGCATCAAGTTTTGTACACACTACCTTGGTAAGGCTTCTGAGCGTACGTGCCAGCTGATCATCAGTAGATCCATGCTCTAAAAAGGGAGCGCAAAGACGCTCAGATACAACAGTCCATGTATCCGCATCATTCAACATAGCGGCAAGATTTGTACCTAGGAGAAGTACACCGAGAATGACTTTATGCATACAGAACCCTCTTATTATTAATGCATGCATCATAGATTAAATTGATACGTGAAAAAAGCAAAAAAAATGACAATAAAAAAGCCCCACACAATGGTGGAGCTTTTCCAATTTTCCAAAAATTGTTCGTATCGACTATCGTTTAACGAACTGGAATTTCTTACGCGCAGCTTTTTGACCTGGCTTCTTACGTTCTTTAATACGTGAATCTACCGTCAAAAGGCTTTCTTTTTTGAATACTGGCTTCAATGTTGCATCAAACTCAACAAATGCGCGTGCAATGCAGAGCTTTACCGCATCCGCTTGTGCTTGCTTACCGCCACCTTGTACGTTTACGGTAACATCGAAGCTACCGCTGGTTGGGCATACACGGAATGACTCATATGCTGCAAGACGTGCTGATCCCGTATCAAAATAAGTTGTATATTCTTTATTGTTAACCGTGATCAAACCTGTCCCGTGACGTAAAAATCCACGCGCAACTGCTGATTTACGACGGCCAACTGCATGAGCAATCGGTTTTGATACAGTAGAACGCGCTGCCTCAGACAATGTGCGTTTTTCTTTTGCCATAAGTTATTTTTGCCAACCTTCCGTAAAATAGATCTTTTTTATGATAATTAAGGGTACATGATACAAGGGCATTCGTCAACTCGCCTACGCCACGACGTAGCCTCCGGCGTAGTCGTGCTTCGGCGTAGCTGCGCCCCTTTTTAAGGATTTTTATTCTCCCGTAGTAGTATTCAGGCTATCTTCATACATCTCTTGGCATACCAAGCAGCGGGCAGCATTTGGATAATATTTGAGCCGTTTTTCTTGAATAGGCTCGTTACAATCGATACAAATACCATACGTGCCGTCGTCAATTTTTGAAAGCGCCTGCACAATACGATTATATTCATCATATTCATTGTCCTGGAGCGACTTATTTAAAATCTCCAGGGTCGATGACAGTGCCTGATCTCCCGCATCTTTACCTGCGGCTTCCTGATCTGTCGTTTCATGCGTGCGCTGTGCAAGTAATGCATCCAGCTCGCGCTTTCGCTCAAGTAATTCCTGACGTATAAGCTCTAATTTTTTATCCTGCATAACCATTACCACTCCTTTTTCTCTTAAAAAAAGCTTTTAACATATCTGATGCTTCTTGTTCGTAAACACCACCGATCACCGTCAGTGTGTTTACCTTGTATACCGATACCATACGGGAACTGTCAAGTTGCCCTCCAAATAATGGTGATTGGGCGCCATACACCACCCCTGAAAGACGACTTAAATACACAAGCCCCATACACATAAAACAGGGCTCTAGGGTGACATAAAGCCAGCAACCCGTCAACCGCCAATCATTACTTTTTGAACCCGCTGCTGCAAGTGCGTGCATCTCCGCATGCGCAGACTGAGTACATGCCCTCTCCGTCTCGTTGAATCCTGAACCGATTATAATACCCTGCTCATTGACCACCACCGCACCAATCGGCACCTCACCGGAAAGCCCTGCCTGTTTTGCAAGCGTGAGCGCCTCCGCCATAAAAAATCGATCCTGTTCTGGACCAAATGGACTAGAAAGCACGATTGGAGATATTTTTTTCTGTGATCTATTCATAACAGTAGCAAATCTATCGGTTTATCTTTAGACTATTTCTGTCTTATTATATGCCCTAGTATACCAGATTATAGATATGGTACAGAGTACCGCTCTATTTTTATGCAGGAGATACGCATGTCTTCCCATGATTCTACAAAAAAAAATGAATATAAAGCACAGTCTATACGTGTCATGGAAGGGCTTGAGGCGGTCCGCAAACGCCCAGCCATGTACATCGGTTCAACCGGCCCACAAGGTCTTCATCACCTGGTCTACGAAATCGTAGATAACTCCGTTGATGAATCTCTTGCAGGTTATTGTACCAACATTGTGGTATTGCTTCACGAAGATGGCTCCTGTTCCGTTGAAGATAATGGGCGGGGTATCCCAACCGATATTCACCCAACCGAAAAAGTATCTGCTGCTGAAGTGGTGCTCACCAAGCTTCATGCGGGCGGTAAATTTGATAAAGACTCTTATAAATTCTCTGGCGGTCTTCATGGGGTTGGTGTTTCAGTCGTAAACGCGCTTTCTGAATGGCTCGATCTTACGATATGGCGTGATGGCGCAGAATATTATATGCGCTTTGAAAAAGGCAAAACGGTAGCTCCTCTTAAGATGGTAAAAGCATCAGACAAACGAGGCACCTTAGTACGCTTTAAGCCAGATGCTTCTATATTCACCGAAACGGTTGATTTAAACTTTGAAACCCTATCGGCACGGCTCCGTGAACTTGCATTCCTGAATAAAAAGCTCACGATTACTATCTCAGACGAACGCTCTGCCAAAAAACATACCTTCTATTTTGAAGGTGGCATCGTATCGTTTGTTGATTATATTAACAAAAAGAAAACACCGGTATTCCCTGAGATAATCCACTGTTCATACGAAGACGATACCTACGCGCTTGAACTTGCCATGCAATATAATGATGGCTATGGCGAGCAGATGTTTTCATTCGTCAATAACATCAACACCGTAGAAGGCGGCACTCACGTTTCTGGCTTCCGCTCAGCGCTTACGAAAATTTGCAACAAACGTGCTATTGCGATGGGTGTAATCAAGGGTGAGGATGTCTTCTCCAGTGAAGACGTGCGTGAAGGGCTTGTGTGCGTATTGAGCATGAAAGTGCCTGAGCCACAATTTGAAGGCCAAACCAAAACAAAATTAGGCAATAACGACGTTAAAGGAATTGTAGATTCATTAATCTCTTCATTCTTAGACACCTACTTTGAAGAGCATCCGGCCGTAACCAAAATTTTACTCCAAAAGGCTGAAGTTGCTCGCCGAGCTCGCGAAGCAGCAAAAAAAGCACGCGAATTAACCCGCCGCAAAACAGTTCTAGAATCGGTTATTTTACCCGGCAAACTTGCTGACTGTTCAAGCGAAAACCCTTCAGAGTGTGAACTTTTCATCGTTGAGGGTGATTCTGCAGGCGGTTCTGCAAAAAGTGCACGTGATAGAAGCAACCAAGCGATCTTGCCACTCCGTGGTAAAATTTTAAACGTAGAAAAAGCACGGCTTGATAAAATCCTGGGCAACGAAGAAATCAAAGCATTGATATCGGCTATTGGCTGCGGTATCGATAAAGAGTTTGATACGGCAAAACTCCGTTATCATAAAATTATTCTTATGACAGACGCCGACGTAGACGGTTCACACATTTGCACCCTGCTTTTGACCTTCTTCTTCCGCTACATGCGTCCACTCATTGAGCAAGGCCATTTATACATTGCGCAGCCACCCCTTTATAAAGCAAAGATTGGTAAAACCGAACAATACCTTCGCGATGATAAAGCATTGGTTCAGTTTTTATTCGATTGGGCTCGTGAACACACGGCATACACGCGCAATGGTGCTGCATTAGAAAAAGCAACCTGGCAAACATCGCTTGATGCATTACTTGCCTATGATCGTGAATTAAGCCTAGTCAGCACCCATGCTATTATTGCTGCACACTACTGCCATCAACTGGTTGTTGGTTTATCCCATACACCGGAAGTGCCAAACAATACACAAGAGCTCGTAACGCAGCTCAAAAAACATCTGCCACAGTACGGTATCACGGTATTGGAACACACCATGCCAGATGCAATTGATGAAACAGTGGCACCCGCTACCGTTGAAACGGCAATTCAATTTACCAAACTGAACACCAAGTGGAGTGTGCCTCTTTCGTTCTTCAGCTCGAAAGAGTTGCAGAACTTGATCAAGCTCTATCTTGCAACAACACAAGCAGAAACAGATACCTGGAGCTTGCAAGCCGAAGCGAAAGATAACATTATCAGCGGCTCTGGCCTGCTTCCACTCCTCAATGCTATCAAAGAAATTGGCAAACCATACATGTATATCCAGCGGTATAAAGGTCTTGGTGAAATGAACCCTGACCAGCTTGGCGAAACCGCAATGGATCCGAAGCTCCGTTCAATGTTGCAAGTGACCATTGAAGATGCGCTTGAAGCAGACACCTGGTTCTCTACCCTGATGGGTGACGACGTGGAAGGCCGCCGTAGCTTTATTGCGACGTATGGCCAATTTGCAAAGAATCTGGATATATAGCCCGCCGCCGCACACCTACGCACTTTCTGTGCTTCGGCGTAGCTAAAGCCTTGAATAATTACAAAATCATATACGGCGGGGCCCACAAGCCCCGCCGTCACCATCTTAAGGATCAACCCTGTGAAGAATATTTCCTACCTCTTGCATGCAACAGCATTTGCAGTATCATTGACTATGGTGGGCATGGATAAAACACTCGAAAGAAAAGCACGGGAACTGAACGCGCTTATGTTACGAGAATATCATGCAACTATAAACATGCATACACCAAGAAAAGGGTATGAACCAATGGGCCGTTCGTTACGCATTTCCAATAAAAGCGAAATACGTGAACTGAACGAACATATAAAAGATGAACATGAACGCATTAAATATCACCGATCATAAATTAGTTAAAAAAGTGTGCGCATTTGCTGATGCACACAATCTTATACTCCAAGATAGTGCAATCGTTGTGGGCCTTTCTGGCGGCCCCGATTCGGTATTTTTACTCTATCTTTTAAAATCACTGCAGGCTGAGCGCAATCTTACTCTCTATGCCGCACACCTCAACCATGAATGGCGCGGCCAAGAAGCAGATGATGACGCTGCTTTTTGCAAAGAACTTGCGGCAAAGCTTGAAGTTCCTTACGTGCAAGCACGCATGACGGAACTTGAAGAAAAACCAACCTATGAAGGCTCCAAGGAAGCGCAGGGCAGGCTCGCACGCCGTCAATTTTTGACCCAGGTGCAACAAAAGACCAACGCAACACTCATTGCCCTAGCGCACCATGCTGACGATCAACAAGAGACCTTTTTTATTCGCCTCATTCGTGGTGCTTCGCTGGCGGGACTTGTGGGCATGGCTCCGCGCGCTGAACAGTATATTCGCCCTTTGCTACAAACGCA
Source organism: uncultured bacterium (assembly GCA_963704465.1). Taxonomy (GTDB): domain Bacteria; phylum Babelota; class Babeliae; order Babelales; family Vermiphilaceae; genus MFD02979-c4. The sequence continues at coordinate 377,469 of OY969901.1, read as the reverse complement.
CAAGCGTGAAATTCTCGCATTCCTCGATGAGCAAGGCATTGCATACCGCACCGATAGCTCCAATAGCGAGCCCGATTTTTTACGCAACCGCATTCGCATGAATGTAATCCCTGCCTGCAAAGAAGCTGACGAACGGTTTGACCATTCGTTCCAACATACCCTTGAGAGACTCCAAGAAACGGAAGATTACCTCCGTCACCTAACCTATGCAATCTTCAGAGAACTCGCCGTTAACAAAGATAACCAGTTTATTATCGATAAAGAAAAGTTTTTATCACTGCACCCGGCAATCCAAGAACGCATTTTAGTCTATTGGCTGTGCGCCGAACGAGTACCCTTCCCACCGGCGTATGGCTTCTTGCGTGAAATGGTTAAGTTTATTGCATCACCGCAAGGTGGCACTCACCAAATTCACCATGCCTGGGGATTGAGCAAAAAGGGCAACGATCTAAGTTTGAAGGTTCAATAGCATACGTTCAGTTGACCAAACCAAGAAAAGCGCTCAGTATAATAACAGCAATACGTAACCATGTTACGCTGCGATAAAAAAGTAAGGAGCTTTGTGGTGTGGTATCGAATCCGTAACACGGTGAGATCATGGTCTATTCTGATTATCGTGCTTATGATGCATGGCTTGTTAATGTATCTTTTGCTCGTAGAACTTACGGGCGAACGCAGATCTGGCACACCTCAAGAACGTATTATTGAAAGCGCACCCGTTTACTTTATGCCCAACACGCAAACGGCAGCTACACAGCCACAACAGCCTATGACCGTAGCTCAAGATGAACCACCACAGAATCAACACGATCAACCCAACCCAGAACCACAGCAACAACCTGAGAAGCCCCCAAAAGATGAGATGCTTTTTGCGTCGCTCTATCAAAAAGCAACCGAGCCAGAAGAAACAGAAACCATCGATGCATCTGATCAAGATCTGCCAGAGCCAGAACCAGAAAAAACGGAATCCCCCATTACCGATCCCTTAACATTGGTCCGCGAAGAAGAAAAGAAAGAAAAGCCACTGACGCCAAACACTATTGCACCGAAAAAAGTGGCCAAAGCGCCCGTTGATGTGGCCACCGATGATATTCCCATGGCGTTTGAAGGGGTGCATACCACCCAACTGAGCGAACGAGATAGTTTATTCCATACGTTTATCAAAGCGGTCAATACCTCTCTGTATGCCGCAATTAAAGAAGGAACCCCACCATTCACGCCGGGTATTCAGCCAATTGTTATTCGTTTAATTATTGTGCGCACCGGCAGACTTGCGCAACGGCCTACCGTAGTGCGCTCATCGGGCAATCCATCCCGTGATGCCTGGTATATTGATGCCGTTGTCCGCGCATCAGCATCATTCCCCCAAATCCCCGACGGGTTAAAGCTACCATTTGCAGAAATGTACTTTAAAGAAGGCTCAAAAGGCATTCGACCATAAATACGATAATGACGCTGCCTTCATTCGATGCTATACTAGAAGTATACATTCAAAAACTTTTACCTATTACCTGAGATTTTTTATGGAGCACAAAGATTTTTATACCACGCTTGGCGTTGCACGTGATGCTTCCCACGATGATGTTAAAAAGGCATACCGTAAACTTGCCATGAAATATCATCCTGACCGCAATCCGGATAATAAAGAGGCAGAAGCGAAATTTAAAGAAATAAACCAGGCATACGAAGTGCTTGGGGATGAACAAAAAAGGCGCCAATACGATCAGTTTGGCGAAGCCGGTGCACAGCAAGGCTTTGGGGGTGGTGGATTCCATGGCAATGATATGAACATGGATGATATTCTCAAGGGCTTTGGTGATATCTTTGGTGATGTATTTGGCCAAAAGCAGGCTAAGCGCCGCTCCGGCCCTGAACCGAAACAGGGTCATGATCTGCGCCATTCAATAGAAATATCACTCAAAGATGCCTTCTTGGGCGTTAAACATGATGTTGCATACTATCATTTTGCACCATGCGAAACCTGTAGCGCAACCGGATGCGCAAAAGGCACAAAGCCTGCTATTTGCGCACAGTGTAAAGGGGTAGGCCAAGTTAACTATCAGCAAGGTTTTTACATCTATACACAGCATTGTGGCACCTGCCGTGGCCTTGGCTATCAGATTCCTTCACCATGTGCTGCTTGTGGCGGACAATCACGCACCCAAGTGTATGATAAATTCACCGTTACCATTCCTCGTGGCATCTTTGATAACGCCGAGCTCAGAGTTGGCGGCAAAGGTGATGCAGGTGTGTACGGCGGCCCATCGGGAGATTTATTGGTTCACGTAAAAATCAAACCTGATAAGACTTTCTCACGCGTAGATGAAGATTTGATCTGCTCTCTTTCATTGACCTACCCACAACTGGTATTTGGTTGCCAGATTGATATTGAAAGTATTGATGGAACGCGCCATACGGTTAAAATTCCAAAAGGCTGTCCGGTTGGTGAGCGAATTATCATCAAAGGTGAAGGCTTTTATAAACTGCGCGGCAACTCACGGGGCAACCTGGTGATTGTAACCCAATGCCATATCCCAACAAAGCTCGATACTACCGCAAAACAAGCACTGAATACTTACTCTGATGCTATCGGCACCGATGCCAAATCAACCGAAGGCTCGATTAGCAGCTTTTTCAAGAAATTCTTAGGCTAACTATCGGGGGCTTTAAAAGGCCCCCTTTTTTACGCATAAGCGTAAAAAATCCACTATTCCGCCATATTATTTATTTTCTAAACAACTATTTTATGGCTATTTATGGCTATTTATGGCTATTTATGGACATTTATGGACATTTATGGACATTTATAGCTATGCTTTATAGTAAATAGAACTTTTTAGTAAGGGTCCTTTGTGGCAACTTTTAAACTCGATATCATCACCATAACACCAGATTTACTCAATTTGATTACTGATTTAGATAGCTTTAATGCATCGTGGCGCTTTTTGGGTAACCAACAACCTGAAAAGCTCAAAGCTCTACGCACCGTGGCAACTATAGAAAGCGTAGGTTCTTCAACGCGCATAGAAGGATCCAAGCTTACCGATAAAGAAGTTGAGCAACTTCTCACCCATATAAAAAGCCATTCATTTACCACACGTGACGAAGAAGAAGTTGCGGGCTATGCGTATGTTTGTGAAGAAATCTATCATAACTTCGATGCTATGCCATTCACGGAAAATACTATTAAGCAACTGCACCAATGGCTCCTTCAATTTTCTCATAAAGACGCGCGGCATCGCGGCCATTATAAAAAATTATCAAATAACGTTGAAGCATTTGATCCCAGTGGCAAATCACTCGGCATTGTATTTGAAACCTCTTCACCATTTCAAACACCATATGATATGGAAGAACTGGTTTCATGGACACAAGAACAGTTAGAAAAACGCATTTTGCATCCATTATTGGTTATTGGTGTTTTTATTGTGGTATTTCTTGCTATTCATCCATTTCAAGATGGAAATGGGCGTTTATCACGGTTATTAACTACCCTATTGCTCCTCAAAAGCGGCTATTCATATGTGCCCTATAGCTCGCTTGAAAGTTTTATTGAACGGAGCAAAAAAAGTTATTATCTAGCCCTGCAACGCACGCAAAAAACTTTACTTGGTGAAACGGTAGATTTTCATCCTTGGCTCCTATTCTTTTTGCTTTGCCTGCAAAAACAAAAAAATCATCTACTTCATAAGATTGAAAAGAATGTTCATTCCATCGTTCATGAGCTACCGCCTCTTTCTATGCAGATTGTTTCGCTTTTAGAACAACACAAACAACTCACCATAGGATCTTTAGAATCACTCACTCATGCAAAGCGAAGCACTCTAAAGCAACACCTTACGCAACTGACACAACAAGGCAACATCAATAAACATGGCATCGGCAAAGGTACTTGGTATTCTAAAAAAGAAGATTAGCCACACGTTGAAACGAAAAACAATTCATCTTTTACAAGAACCTTATTTTCGTTTTATGCCAATTTCGAAAATAACCACCTTCCCTTATTTTCACTTCCGCTAATAAGAAATCGCCTTATTTTCGAAAAGTGCACTTTTCGAAAATAAGGAAACACTTTTGAATATATTTAAAGGCACAAGTCTCTCGCTTGTTACAAAATGTAATATTGAAGAATAAAAACACATTATGGTACTCTACTCAAGTATATGCACCGCTCGGTGCTCATAGTAATAACGGAGGTTGTATGAAACGTTCTATCGTATTAATGCTGACAATCGCTACACTCACTGCAGCACATACCGTGATTGGTTCGGAGAATGGTATTATAGAGGGAATGGTAGATGTTCCGTCTACACGGCATTTTATCGAAAAATTTAATCAACTTGTTTCGCTAAGCCAAGAGAAACCCGGCGCTGTCGCCTCACAATTGTATACGCAAGTGTTTAAGGGATATAAGAAAGAATTAGAAAATATGTTCACGCAAGCACATAAAACCGGGCTCATGGAACAATGTAGAGAAATAATGCTTGGCACAAATGATAACTTTAAAAATCTGGAATCATTTTTTGAATTGCTTACTGATCCCAATACGCTTCGCATGATGGCATATATGCAACACACCTACGGACAAAGCAAAGCAAATCGCTATTATGCCACCGATAAAGCAACCATTGATGAACCAATAATTGGCACCTATAAACCTTCAAAAAGTGAAACGATTCAGGTAACATCATATGGCTTTTTTGATGCCATACTCAGCACAATAGATTCCGTAAATAAAAAGGCATCACCAAACAAGCCTGCAGGCAAAGCATATACCGCACGCATGAAACAGCTAGACAGCAATCTTGATAAAGCAATCGCTGCAGCAGAAATGGGTGAAGATGCAGCTACAATGAGTACTATGCCCAAAATAGATCCAAAGATAATAGATGCCCATGCTCTTGAAGCAGAATTCGATGCAATAACACGCAAATTGAAGGATCTGGTGAAAAAAGGGAATCGCACGATTGTTCGTGAACTCGAACAGATTTTTGATACCTACAAATAACGGTACGAACGTACGATAAAAAAGGGATCAGTCAATCAAAACACGATTAACTGATCCCTTTTGTTTTGCGTATGTATTATGCAGCGAGCGCTTTTTCGATCGCTTTAATAACTTTTTTCGAGGTCGGCTTTGTGGTCGCGGCAAAGTAATCGATAAACTTGCCATCTTTGCCAATCAAGAACTTATGAAAGTTCCATTTTACCGAACCAAACAGACTATTCTTTTGCGCGCCGTGCTTATTAAGCCATTTATACAGCGGCACCGCTTCATAGCCATCTTTTGTGCTATCCGTTACATGTACCGTATCAGCGGCAGGAAACGTAGTCACCACGCGATCTGCAATGGAGCAAACACGTTCCTCGTGATCGGCGATTTCTTGATGAAAATCGTTGGAAGATACGCCAAGTACCACAAGTCCCTTGTCTTTATACTTTTGATAGAGCTCTTCAAGCTCTTTATATTGATTTGCAAGACCACACTGTGCAGCGGTATTGACGATCAACAGAGCCTTACCTTTAAAATCAGCAAGATCAAGGGGAGACCCGTCGAGCTTGGTAAGGGTAAAATCATAGACCGTATCGGTAGTTGGTTTTATTGTCATTGACGTATTCTTTTGAAACGTTGCTTTTAAGATCGGATTGTATAGTAACCCAACAGCAACAACCATTGCAACCGAAAGAAGCGTAAGAACGCATGCTGAGGCAATAAAACGAAGATTTTTCATGCTGAAACCTTTCTAAGATATACATGAAAGAGATACCTTCAATATACCACACCCTAACACTTTTGCCTAATCGTAAAAAATTCAATCTGTTTATATGACTAATTCCTGTCTCTATCATAAAAGCCTAGAAGCTTTTATTTTAGCACATATAAAGGTCAATGATTGCAACCAGACGCCATTCGTATTATGCTCTGCCCAAGGAGTATTACATGAAATCATATAGTATGGATATCGCTGCGTTGGCAACACTGATTAATACCAACCAAATAACGGGCCTCTCAAAACAAGAGGCAGCAGAAAGATTGCGTGCACAAGGGCTCAATGCTCTTCCAGAGGGTAAACGCCGCGGGTGGCTGGGCATTTTTATTGATCAATTTAAATCCCCTCTCATTTACGTGTTGGTATGCGCCGCTATTGTGATCTTTTTTGTAGGGGATACCCCACACGATGCATTTATTATTAGCGTAGTATTGCTGTTTAACGCGATTATTGGCACCATCCAAGAAGGTCGCACCGCAAACATTGTACTTGCATTAAAACAATATATTCAAACAACAACGATGGCCATTCGTGATGGTATTAAGCAAACGATACCCGATACTGAACTCGTAGCTGGTGACCTCATAATACTCAGCGAAGGCCAACGAGTCCCTGCCGACATTCGTATTATAGAGTCACACGGCTTACAGGTTGATCAAGCGGTGCTCACCGGTGAATCAAAACCGGTACGTAAAGATGCTGATCGCATCGATACAGAATGCGCACTTATGCAGCAACAAAACATGCTCTTTAAGGGCACGTTCATTTTAACCGGTGCCGGTAAAGGCATTGTTGTTGCCACCGGCTTAAACACTGAGATTGGCAAAATACATACGGCAATTCAAGGCATTGAAACCGATATTCCTTTGCGCAAGGATATTGAAAAGCTCGCGTATACCATTTTGCTCGTTATCTTGGGTATCTGCAGTGTGCTTTTTGCAATTGGTATCGCACTCGGCAAACCAATTCAAAGCCTTATTACCATGCTTACGGCGCTCTTTATCTGCGTGGTACCCGAGGGGTTGCCCGTGGTACTCACGCTGATTTTAGTATCGGGCGTTTATCGTATGGCGCGGAGTAACGTGCTGGTGAAAAATATGCAAGCGGTGGAAACACTGGGCCGCACCGATATTTTAGTGGTGGATAAAACAGGCACGCTCACCCGTAATGAAATGATGGTTTCTCGCGTATGGTCTGATGATAAAGCATATGACGTAACCGGAGAAGGATATCACACAGAGGGTTCTTTAGATCATACCGGACACCGACCTCATGCAGAAGAACTTGCAGATGGCATACTGCATGCTGCGCGTGCTACCATCCTGCTCAATGGTGCGGAACTATCTTATGATACAGCGCAGGATCTTTTTACCGTTAAAGGAGATCCTACCGAAGCGGCACTTGGCATTTTTGGCAACAAAATTTCCGCTATAAAATCTCTTGACGTAGCCAGTTATACAAAAATTCTGGAAGAACCATTTAATGCACAAACACGATCGCACACCGGTATCTTTAAAACACCCGATAACCAAAAAATACTGTATGCTATTGGCTCACCTGAAAGTATCATCGCTGCATCTGCACACATTCCATCAGATGCTAAAAAATCGGTAGATGAACTTTTAAACCAAGGATTTCGCGTTGTGTGCTGCGGGTATCGCATCCTTGTTGAAAATAATGAAACCGATGCAGAAAATGTTAAAAAACTACACAACCTTACGCTGACCGCCATATTGGGCATAGAAGATGCGATGCGCGAGGGAATTTCTACCATCATAGCACAGGCACGCTATGCAGGGCTCAAAATAGTGATGGCCACCGGCGATCATCAAACCACTGCAACGTATATCGCACACCGTGCTGATATCTTTCATGAAGGTGACCTTGCCATTGATGGCTCGCAACTTGCATCTATGAGTGATGCTGAACTTGCCACCTGCATTGATCGCGTAACGGTATTTTCACGCGTTACTCCTTTATATAAAATGCGTATCATACAAGCATTCCACAACAATGGCCATATCGTTGCTATGACGGGAGATGGCACGAACGATGCGCCATCACTCGTTGCTGCAGATCTTGGCATAGGCATGGGGCATATCGGTACTGAGGTTGCAAAAGAGGCATCCGATATTATTCTGCTTGATGATTCACTTGCAAGCATTATTACTGCTATTAAACAGGGCCGCCATATTTTATACACCCTCAAACGGGTGATCCTCTATTTTTTTGCCACGAACCTTGGCGAAATAATGATCATTCTCTATGCGCTTTTGTATGAAATGTTTACTCATGCTACGCTCCCACTCCCTATCACCGCTGCGCAAATTTTGTGGCTCAACCTGGTGACCGATGGTTTTCTTGATATTGCCCTTTCCATGGAGCCAGAAGAGCAAGGCCTTTTGAGTAAAGACTGGCTTGCGAAAAAACCACAGCTGATTGACCGCTCCATGGTATGGCTCATGCTTTTTTACGCTACGCTTATGAGCGTGGGATCATTATGGATCTTTTTACACACATACGGCATAAACATCCGCTATGCACAAACGATGACGCTTATTACCATGGCTATGTATCAATGGTTTAACGCATGGAACTGCCGCTCAAGCAGTAAGCTTTTTGTATCGATTGGATTTTTCAGTAACCGATGGCTCATTGTTGCAACCGGTTTTGTGCTGTTGCTGCAGATCGCCGTGGTCTATGTGCCATTCATGCAAAAACTTTTCAACACCACAAGCCTGACCATTAATGATTGGCTTCTCGTGCTCTCAGTATCAGCACCAATTTTGATCATAGAAGAGATTAGAAAGTTTATAGTACGCGCACGATCAGATCAATCTGCATGACGCCGACGCATAAGATATGAACCGATTGCGATAATAGCAAGCAAAGTACATGCGCACAAGAGTATTATGATGATCGTATTGACACTTATTAAATCCCACACAGAACGTATGGTACAGAGATATTGCCCGGTCCACGAAAACAGCAGCGCACCGGGAATAGCCCCAATGAACGTTGCTGCCGCAAAAGAATGGAGCGATATCGGCATTAATGAGGCTGCGATATTAAGCAGAAAAAAAGGCACCAGGTGAGACATGCGCAAAAGCGTTAAAGCATAAAAACCATATGCCTCAATAAAGCGATTGATCGTTACCAACCTCCGCTCATACTTCTCAACCCAGGGGCCCACCGTTGAACGCACGAGTAAAAAAGCACAAATGGCGCCAATGGTTACACCAAGCACCGCATAACTTGCACCCTCAAAAGGCCCAAATAAAAATCCTGCGGTGAGCATGTAAAGCGTTACCACCGGTAGAAATAACACAACCGCACCAATACCAAACACAATATAGAATGCAACGGTAAGATAATAATGCGTATTGGAAAAAGCACGTAAATAACCGGCATAACATTGAAGCGTTTCAAGTGAGAAAAAGGTAAACAGTTGGCTTCCATACAACCACACAATAGTGCCAACAAAAGCAACAAGTAACACACTCAACAGAAAGGGCTTTGATTTATACATCATCAATACTCAACTGGGTAAAACGCTTCACTAATAACGGCACAAACGATAAGCTGCCGAGCAACAATAGTATACCGATAAACCACGGCGAAAAAAGCTCTCCTATTGAACTAATATCAGCAAGCTGGCGCCCTGCAAATGCATACATAATAATCATCGGCGCAGAACCAAGCAAACTCGCACCAATGAATTTCCAAAAACTAATTTCACTCAATGCTGCAAGCGTGGTAATCACCACAAATGGCACCACGGTAACTATGTTCAAAATAAAAATATACCACGCACCATGCTCACGCACCCGTGCCACGAACTTTTCACGCCGCGCATGCCACTTTTGTGGTAACCATGCATCGCTCATATACCGAATAATCGCAAATGAAATGCCAATACCCGCAAGCAGTGATCCCATTGCCGCACAAAAGCCAACATAAGCACCAAAAAGATAGCCACCAACCAATGTTAAAGGCCCTACGACTGGAAGCATACATGCTGCAAGCAGCGTAAACACCGAAACATAGATTGCTAATGCACACAGATAACACGCTTGTGCAGAGGCGCGCAGTGAAACGAGATGCGATTTAATCGTAGATAATGAAAAATAGTGCAAGAGCTCAAAATACCAAATGAACGCTGCACTGATGAGAACAATTGCTGCAACTGCTATAATACGTATCGGAATCTGCTTCATAATAACCTCCAGTCTTCGCTTGCTACGCCTGTTTTCGCCTCCGGCTTTCTCAGGCTGCGCAGCTTCTTCTGGCTGCGCCCTCACAAAATGATTTTAAATCTAAAATTAAACAGTATGAAGAGTATAACAAAAAACCATCATCCATTGCACTAAAATGAAAAAGCCCCAACAAAATATGCTCACACCGTCGGGCGTTTTTTATGCTGCTGCTTTAAAGAAAGTTTATTTTTGCGAATGCCACCCTGTTCAAGAAGGGTAAAAAATAGCTCGCGGTCGGGGCCTTTGACCACCGCTTGCTCATGGGCTTCTGCAAGTGCAATCGGATAGCCGTTTCCTTTTTCACACTGATCAATAACAGACGCCATAAATTGTTCACACAATGCGGCATCTTGCACAAGCCATGCGGGCAGTTCAAGCCGACCGATTTCAGATGCAGTACGCACGTAGCAAAAATAGGGTTGCTGGGAAACTGGATATAAGAGCGTTACCGGTGCACTGCTTTTGAAAAAAATTGAACGCTGATTAACCCCAAGCTGATGCGCCATGATGGTAGCATCGGTAAAGCTCCGAATCGGTGCATAGGCAGATTCATGGGCAGGATTAAAGTTACACAGCTGCAAGCGCACTAAGTTGAGAATATCTTTGCTATTTGGTGCACTAATATAAAAGCCATAGGGAATACGCTCTCGCTCAAGTGCTGCCAACGATGCACAATAATCATGCACAATCGCTTCGAATCCAAAGATCGATTGGAGATGCCAAAAAATATAGGAGCCATCAAAAAGCAATGCTCTCACACCAGACACACCAAGTGCAGTTTTTACCGCATGTTTAAGTTCATAGCCTTGCCGCTGGATAGAAATCAGCTCATGAGAAGAAATCGATTCAGAAAAAGATTCAGGGAGCACCAAAATTGGCTCATTAGTAAGCGATACACCGTTGCCCTGATTGCGATACGGAATCACCACGGTTCCAATGTTAATCAACCCGCAGGAAACACCTTCGTGCCTGTCGGGATAGACTTGAGAGCCATCGCTGCTAATGATCGTATACGGCTCTTGAAACGCTACTATAGCGGTCACCTGGCTTAGAGGATCGCGCCAGGAAGGAAGTGGCCAGGGTGCGCCAGAAGTGGCAGCAACACGGTAGGCAAAGAGTGGATCTTTAAGAATCGTTTCCCACGCATCAATCAAAAGTTGGTAGGCACCATCTTCAGTAGCCCAGAGCTGATCCTGCGATTGGGCAATAGCAGCGGCAACTTTGGCCATATCAAGCATGAAATAACCTTTTTATGCAGAGGGTTATAGTCAGCTTACGGTGATTCATGGGTTTTTTGATAGTGCTTGAGTGCATCATGGAGGGTATAGAGGGGAAGGAGCGCACATTTAAGGCGTGTTGGCCCGAGAGGAATGCCAATGAGGGTTATCATCATTTGCGCATCAAGGGTTATCATTTCTTGCAGGGTAAGCCCTATGATTTGATCACTCAAAAGTGATGATCCTGCCACGCAAATCACACATCCGCGGGCTGCAAAACGAACCTCACGCATAATACCATGCTCGAGCCTGCCGGTCATAGAAACCGCATCGCCACAGGCAGGGTTTTCTTGCTGCGCTTGGCAATTAGCATCAACCAAAATACCCGCATTGCGCGGGTAACGATAATGATCAAGTAAATAATCTTTATAAAGGCTTTGCATTGTATAGATACCTCCACTCGCCGCTGCTCGTTGACGAGCTATGGCGTAGTGTCACGCCGTAGTTTTAACGTAGGCGGACTTCTTTAATTCTACGCTTATACGCCGTCACCCACCTGCGCGAATACGTTTCGTCGTGGCTATGGCGCGGCATCAAGATAACCTCAATATACCCTACTTTTTAGAAGTTGCATACTCATTGCATAACGCAGCCCTGGGATTCTGCCACGGCGCAAGCCCCCACCGTAATGCCTATTTTAGTACCTTCTGCTATGGCTTTTTTGACACTGCGGCGCACATATGGACGTGTTTTTTCAGGCAATGGCTTTATCGCACGATCAATACCCGCATCAACCACTGATTCAATTGCCGCACCCACTGGGGTTGCCGCTACGATGGTAAAACTCAGGTCAACACCAGCAAGTATTAAGCCCGGTAGTAGACCGTTTTGCAGATCTTTCCATTTATGTAATTCGCCATTGAGTATAACAGGGTGCACCGTCAGCAGGCTGGGCTTTTTATACACCGTACTGATTCCCATTTGCACAAGAGGCATAACCTTTGAACCATATGAAAGCGATGCAGCAGCATGCTTAATACCCGCAACATTCCCAAATAAATGTGAATTAGATGCAGCATAATGCATTAAAGAATTATACAAAATACGATGGGGTGCAGTACCAGTAGCTACAATAGCATGAGGCAACGATAATGCTAAAGATGCAGCTATAAGAAATCGTATTTGTTCTGAACATTTAAAAGCTACAGCATCAACAGTGGGTTTGGTTGCAAGATACACTGTAATGGGAAGCAAGGCCGATTCAACGGCCGATATTGGATTAATTTCAGAGCGTATAGTAAAAGGCAAATCGGGACGAATAATAAACTTTGTAAAATTTGCCACTCCCCAGAGAATTGCTTTTTGGCGATCAACCGCAACCATACGCTGTGAACGTGAATGCGCAAAACGTGCTATGCATTTTTCATCAGTACTGGCATTGTGCGTTTCTATAATGAGATCATTTTGCACATGTGATTGAAGCTGCCAATCTTGATACAATCCGCCAAGGGTTAATGCACCCATTATGAAAGTTTGAAAACCACGATCATGCTCTAGATCGGATATTGATTTATCTGATGCGTAACAATTAAATACGCAAAATACTATTAAAAGATATCTAAAACACATATATGCTCATGCTCCGTTGTGTTGTACATAATGTTTATATTAAAAACAACTTCAATTGTTCTTATTTATAAGATCAAATGCTATTAAAGCGCTACTTCCGCGTTTGTTTACAGCATTTGCTCTTTCCTGTTCTTGTTTTTGCGTATGACTCACCAAGTATCTAACACCTTCTTGTGTTTGTTCTTGTCCTTTAGAAAGCTCTTTGAGCTGTTCTTGAATTGCCAATTGCTCATCTTGTATCTCTTGATTTCTATCCAACAACTTGTTCATAACCGCTGTTTTTTCAACCAGTTTTTTCGTTATTTCTTGATGACGCTCGTCCGCTTTCTTTTCCAGATTGCCTATTTTACCATGCAATTTTTGATCATTCTGCATCACAGTAGTATTGAGCACCACAAACTCAGTCCTCAGATTAGAAACCCCTTCATTAAGATTCTGTGTTTGTTTTTGTAACGCACTTATTTTTTGTTGAGTTTCATCATCACGTCTTTTTGCATCACTATTTGCTCGTTCAGACTTTTGCCCTAATTCTTTTACAGAACCAGATACAACAACAATTTCTTTACTTGTCTGTTTCGCTTCAATATTAAGAGTTTTCAGACCAGTTTTAAGCGCATCTAATTCAGTTGCTGTTTTAACAAAATGTTTATCTACCATAGTCTGATTATGTGCAATGTTTTGTTGTAAGGTCGCAAAATTTTCTTTGGTTCCCTCTGCATGTGCATCGAATCTTGTTGATAAATCATTTACAGTATCATCAGTTGCACTTACAGTCTTCTGTATTTTATCAGTTTTTTGACCAATTTGACTTGTTGTTTCTTTAAGCTGCTCAGTATTTTTTAGCGTTGCCCTGATATCTTTACCATTTCCATCAACACTCCATGCTACACGCCCAACAGCACTAAATAAGCATACCCATTTTATAAACGGTGCCGCAGCCATAACTGGAAGTAGTGGAGCTGCAGCGGCAATTGGTGCAAAACCAAAACCTAACGCTGAAAGAACCATAACATCTCTAAAGGTACTATTTTGAGAAAAAACAACTGATTTAAAAACAGAAACGGAAGCACTTGTTAATAAACTGCTTGGAGGAGCAAGCAAACGACTCAAGAATGAACCTGACGGTAACGTCATAAAAACAGGACTTAACGCAAGCACTACTACTAACAACATCTTATTTTTTATTTTATGCAACATGATCTCACCTAGATGGTACTATAATTACCTCCCGATACTGCTCATACTGTACATAAAAGTTGCGTAAAAAACAAGATTCTATTTGAATTCTGCAATAAGTACATCGATTGAATTTGCTAATCGATCTACCTCATCAAACGTATTATATCCATAAAAACTTGCCCGTACTGAAGCATCATACTTTAAAGCTTGTGCAATCGGTTGTGCACAATGGTGGCCAGCACGAACGCAAATCTGATTTTGTGCGCAGTACGCTGCCACATCATGTGCATGCATACCATCGATCACAAAACTCACGAGATGGCCTTGGGTTTTAAGTTCTTGTTGAGGGCCCAGAATACGAATAATTTTATGGTGCGATAAACGATCGATAAGTTTCGCACATAATGCGGCTTCATGTTTTTGCAATGCAGCGTAATGAATATTTTTACGCATATATTTAATGGCCGCAGCAAGCCCAATTGCTTGTGCAATCGGTGGCGTTCCTGCTTCAAATTTGTGGGGTGCCGGGAGATATTTTAATGGCTGCAAGGTTAACACCATGCCACCACCCACTTGATATGGCTCAAAAGAATCATGGAGCTCTTTTTTTATGTAAAGTACTCCAACACCGGTTGGCCCACCAATTTTGTGGCCAGAAAAAACTAAAAAGTCTGCATCTACTGCTTGCAGATCAATGGGTATATGAGCCACTGCTTGTGCTGCATCGATTAACACACGCGCACCAACTTTACGCGCTAATGTGATAAGATCTGCAACCGGCATATGGGTGCCAATGGCATTTGAAATCCACGTGAAAGATACCAATTTTGTGTTGCTTCCAATCAGCTGCGCCGCTTTCTGCATATCTAAGGTGCCATCAGGATGCACGGGAATTACCTTGACGACGATACCCTGCTCATGCGCAAGCCGTTGCCATGGTAGCCAGTTTGCATGATGTTCAAGCTCGGTAATCACCACTTCATCACCTGATTTCAAATTTCTGCGAGCCCAGCCATCGGCTACCGCATTAATACCTTCTGTGGTGCCACGGGTAAAAATAATTTCGGATGCATGTGCTGCGTTCAAAAATTGTGCTACCGTTGCACGTGCTGTTTCATAACGCTCCGTTGCAAGCTCGCCCAATTCATAAATACCGCGATAGGTGTTTGCATTTTCATACGTATAAAAATGGTTCAATGCATCAAGCACCGCCTGTGGCTTTTGCGCCGTACTTGCATTATCGAGGTAGCATAGATCTGATCTATGGGTCAGCAGTGGAAAATCAGAACGAGAAAGCATCACTATCCCTTTGGTAATAGCATGTGGCACAGTTCATCAAAAAAAGCTTTATAGAGCAACGCACGGGCTTCCTCAGCAGCAAAGCCACGGGTTTGCATATACCATACCATGTGAGGATCCACTCTGCCAAGAGCACTACCATGTGAACATGAGACATCATTGGTTAATACTTCAAGAATGGGTGTTGATTCTGCACGCACCTGCAGCCCATCAAGCAATGTTTTATCATCTTGCGAAACGATGGTTCCCGTAGCTTCTTTGGCAACATGCACAAACCCCTGATAGGTAGCAACAGCTTGATCTGAGAGTATTTTACGCACCCATAGCCGACTTGTGCCATGAGATTTTTCATGGTGTTGGAAACTTTTAATAAGAAGGCTATCAGTACCCGTAACGCGCACACACATGCCAACTAAAATCTGTGCTCCTGGTGCGGTATGCGTGTGAATCTCAACCGAACCGTTGCATGATACTTCTGATTCAATCAACACGCGCACCGTTGCATGTGCTGCTGCAGTAATGGTAACCATTGCTGCAATCTCAGCCGGCAACAGAATGCGTTCAACGAGTGCAACCCCTGCATGCGTATGTATGGTATACTCTTGCGTACTCATCCCACCGACCCTTCCATCTCATGGTTGATGAGCCGATTAATTTCAACCGCATATTCCATGGGCAACTGATCCACAAAACTATCAATAAACCCATTCACGATCATGGCTGAGGCCTCTTGCTCAGAAAGCCCGCGTGATTGGAGATAAAAAAGCTGTTCTTCACTAATTTTACTTACCGATGCTTCATGGGATAACTCTGCTTCTGGCTCTAACAATATGTTCGTTGGATACGTATCGGTACGTGAATGCGCATCTAACAATAATGCATCGCATTGCACCTGCGCGCGAGCATTTTTAGCACCACGCACTATCTTCACTAAGCCACGGTAGGATGAACGGCCACCCTCTTTGGTGATCGATTTTGCACTAATATGTGAGGTAGTGTTACGCCCGATATGAATGATCTTGCCCCCCGCATCATGCAGTTGGCCATTACCCGCTACCGCGAGAGAAAGAATGCTCCCTTTTGCATGGGCGCCCTTGAGGATAATGCACGGATACTTCATGGTCACTTTGCTGCCAAAGTTGCCATCAACCCATTCCACGGTGGCACCTTCATGCGCAATCGCCCGTTTGGTTACCAAATTATAGACGTTCGTTGACCAATTTTGGATGGTAGTATATCTAATATGAGAGCCAGGCAACGCAATAAGCTCCACCACGGCACTATGCAGCGAACTTTTTTGATAGATCGGCGCAGAACAGCCTTCCACATAATGCACAAAGCTTCCTTCATCGGCAACAATGAGCGTCCGCTCAAACTGCCCCATACTCTCTTGATTGATTCTAAAATAGGCCTGTAACGGCATCTTAATGTGCACTCCCTTGGGAACATACACAAAGCTACCGCCGCTCCAGACGGCTGAATTAAGAGCTGCAAACTTATTATCGTGTGGTGGAATAACGGTAGCAAAATAACGCTTAAAAAGTTCAGGATGCTCACGGAGCGCTGTGCTGGTATCCATAAAAAGCACGCCCTGATCACGCCACTCTTTTTTAAGTTGCTTATAAATTACTTCGGATTCGTATTGCGCACCCACGCCGGCTAAATATTTTTGTTCTGCTTGCGGAATGCCAAGCGCCGTAAATGTATCTTTAATATCGGAAGGCACCTCATCCCAGGAATGTTGCTGATCGCTGTGTGGTTTAACGTAATAATGAATATCATGAAATGCAAGCTCAGAAAGATCGGCGCCCCAGGTTGGCATTGGTTTTTGTTCAAACACAGAAAGCGCCTTAAGTCGAAATGCCATCATCCATTCAGGTTCACCCTTACGCGCTGAGATATCGCGCACCACCGCTTCAGAAAGCCCCGGATTAGTAGCCATCGTAACCCTTACGTTCAAGCTCAGACACTAATGCAGCATCACCCGTTTTTATAATCTGACCATTGCGCATAATGTGCACAAAATCGGGGGTAATATACTCTAAAATTCTTTGATAGTGGGTAATAATGAGTATGGCAACCGCAGGCTGTGATTTTTTGACGTGTGTAATCACCGAGCCCACAAGCCGTATCGCATCAATATCAAGGCCCGAATCGATCTCATCAAGGATAATGAGCGATGGCTTCAGCATAAGCATCTGGAGAAGTTCAAGCTTCTTTTTTTCACCGCCGGAAAAGCCCTCGTGCAAGCCTCGTTCAGCAAAAGCCGCTGGCTCTAACCCAAGCATCTGGCATGCTTCTACAAACTCATGCTCAAATGGTTTGGAGCAAAACTGATCTTTTTGCACAGCACGGCACGCTTGCAATAGAAATTGCTTAATCCGTACCCCAGGAATTGCGGGTGGATACTGCACAGCCAGGAAAATGCCCTTTAGGGCACGTTCATGAGGCGCTGCATGCGTGATATCAGCACCGTTCCATGCCACTGTGCCGTCCGTTATAGCATAGGCTGGATGGCCCATAAGCGTTGCGGCCAACGTGCTCTTGCCCGATCCATTGGGCCCCATAAGGGCATGGATAGTGCCTGGTTCAATGGTAAGCGAAAGCCTATTGAGCACCTGTTTTTCAGAAACTGAAATGGAAAGACCTGATATGCGCAGCATGAAACCACCAATTAAAAACTCTTATTACATCAGTGTAT
Organism: uncultured bacterium; assembly: GCA_963704465.1. Classification (GTDB taxonomy): domain Bacteria; phylum Babelota; class Babeliae; order Babelales; family Vermiphilaceae; genus MFD02979-c4. The sequence continues at coordinate 359,417 of OY969901.1, read as the reverse complement.
CAGAAGGCTCTAACAACTCAATTGGGATCTCAAACATACTGCAATAGAAGCTCAAGCTGGCATAGACAAGAATATGCAAAAGCCGTACACTGATTTTCTCATTTTTAACACCAAGGATTGACTATGCAACGTATACTATTCATTACGCTTATCATCAGTTCACTCATAACACAGACAGCCGAAGAAGCTTCATCAACACAACTCGTTTTACAATTTTCAAACGAGCTTGAACTCACGTTTGAAAAACCATTTTTACACAGATTCAATACATTGCGTACGCTCGCTTCGCAAAACAAATCCCCCAAACCTTTGACCGTTGCATTCGATAAACAGATGACCCCAGAATTGGGCATTGTTTTACAAACGCTTATTACCAAATCAAGCACAGAAGTTGCCGCATTTAACAAACGCGGAAACTATTCTGACACACTTTTTGATGCCATGCACATGTTAGATATTCGTATACAAAAAAATAGACGTGCAGATGCAACCCTTGCACCGTTTCACAAAGCCTTTTTACAAGCCATCATTCGTGAAGATGCGGTAAAAAACTGGTGCGCACAAGCCCGCAGCAAACTTATAGAAACAAAAAAAATACCCACCTCTTACGAACACAGTCCGCTTAATAAAGTGCTTCTGCTCATGGAAGTAGCACTGCACAGCGATGGAATGGAGCTCGGCACTCTGATACATGAAACCGCATATAACACAGGATTCATGCACACGCTCTACACGTATATGTACGGAAGACTAGCACCCATACTGAAACAACGCCCCCTGCAAAAAACAACATGCGATATCCGTTCACATGAATACGTAACATCAGTGCGAGATGCCCTCTTTAAATCAGGAGCTTGGCACTGCTATGCTGCACTACACGGCATTTTTAAATCGGAAGAATATGATGCACTTTTATATGGAGATACCAATCTTCTTTTTCCAACATGTCATTATCACCTAGCGTTACATGATAATACACAAGAATCACGCTATGAATATGATCATGCCGGAAAACCTCTGATGCCATATGAGATTACCACGCGCCACGTCAAGAATCCCTACTCCGATAGCCTACACTTTAAACAGATGCAAACTATAGCGCCCGGAAATAAGCAACCTGTTTTTTTCACTCATTTTGATGCAGTTTTACTCCAAGAAATAATCAAGCTCAAAAAAACTTCATGCCTTTATTATGATTTGAGCGGCGAGAACCGCGAAGTGTATGTTGCACCGCAAGCACTCAGCGCTTTTGCAACATTCCCAAGCGCCATACGCATCAATCTTGGCACCATCTCACCCAATAATGCCGAAACAATCGAGAAGCATGTTCTTGCATGCAAGCACACGAGCAACATTACCTCTGAGCCATACTCGGGAACTGAATATAAACAGTTTCATCGGCACAATTCATCAAGCGGCATACACAAAGCAATAAAGCTTGAAAAGCCAGTGACAACAATCATCTTTCTGGATAAAGATGGCAAACGCGGCGCACAACTTACCTATGCAACAATTGACGACACAATTAACTGCACATGTGAATAAGTAACAAACGTCTCGTATACATAAGCGACAGAGTTTTTATACTCTGTTGCAATTTTTATGTATTAACTTTTACGATCTTGGCTACCCAAAAAATTTAAAAATTCCTCAAATGGCTTAGCTTGCGCAAAAAGCTTGTCTAGTTCTGCATCAAAAGCAGATTTAACGGATGTTTCTTTTGTAGGTGTTTGATCACTTTCTATAAATTTTCTCAACAGATTAACATCTTTTACCGTACTGGTACCCGCACACAATACGTTCACTGTTTTTTTATTTTGTGTGTACGATACAAACAGCATCTGCTGATGAGACAACGCGCCTAAACTCATAGCTTGCAATGTCGAGATTCTGCCTACTGCAGACACCTTACCCTCACGCAATGCATACATTACAACATTGGCAAATGGGTGCGCATCATTCTGCTTATACTGTTCAATCAACGTTGAAATGGTTTCAAATCTATCACTGAGTGGAATTTTTACCGAGTTGCTATCTACACTCATCACCAGCTTAAGCTCGATGCCATTTTTTGGGGAATCCTCACTTGCAGCAAGATAAAACGGTGTACACAACACCAACAACAGATTATAACGCGTCATAATACATCTCCTTAATATTTGATTATTGATGCTTTGTTGACTAAGAAATTGTAACGCTCTTTCTAAAAGAGTCAATCAAGAAACACTCTCATTATCAAGACGGGCATTTTTAATACATAATGTCTGATTAAGTTGCTGGATTATAGCTATTTTTTTGATACACCCTGCATAGTTCTTCTGAATGGTATAAAAGAATATGTATGCTCAATCGCGATACTGAGTTACAGACAAGAAAAAAGATTAAATCTATCTAAAAAAAGGAACCTTGACTATGGCAATAATACTTAATCAAGCGGCATATACGCACGCTCACACGATAATTCAAAATGGACTTGAAGTTGAACATGATAGCAATAATTGGAGTGCCGTAAAACCAACTGAAGATGAAGTTATAAAATATCTGAATAACCACGCACTTGCTGAATATGGCAATTGGTTTTTGGGAATCAATACCGATGCTGATCCGAAAGATAAATTAAAATACATGTACCCATTTGGCGACCTTAAGGTATTGCATAAAAGTGCATTGATTGCGATTGAAAGAGAAGCAGGATCACAACATCATCATGATATTAAAAAAGCAGCAAAAAAACTTCTTGATCTCATTCAACCAAGAAAAAAGTAATAGAGCAGAATACAATAATTAGTTGATTATTGACGTTTTGTTGACTAGAAAATTGTAGATGCTCTTTCTGAAAGAGTCAATACAACGGCCTACAGAGCTTTTCTATTGCTTTATATATCGTATTCTATTTTATTCACATCAATAATATCGTATTCATCGACCCTATAAAAAACGATGAGTTTGGTTAGTTGCCTATTAAAGTCTAAGAAAAAGGCACGGTAACCATCTTTTGTTTTTGATAAGATCATTTTGCGTGGTGCAAAAGGTTTCATAGCATCATCATATCTCAGAACATCTTTTTGGGTAACCTTATCACATAGTATCCATGCAACTTGTTTACCGGGACTAATAACCAACCTATCATCTGCGCCATTTTCTACTTTTTGTCGAACACGCGCAATAAACTCAGTATCAGTTTCTTGGTGCATACCAAGCAAACAACTTGAAAATGATAAAAACAGAAACGGCTTATACATAGTTCATCATCCTTTCTTTACGCGTAAAAAACATAAAAAGAGTACTTGCAATCCTAAACTTTGACAACAAAAAAGGTCGGATTAAAACTCTGTCGCAACTTTTTCAACATTCTTAGCATTCGCCACACAGGCAAATCATTTTTTCAGTATTACCGTGCATTATTAATGATATCCAGTGCTGCATGTATATTTGTTACCACAAGTCCTTGACTTTCCAAAGCCCTAAAATTTTTACCACTGTGAAGCATTTTTTTAACGGAATTATTTGGCTGTACGATTAATACTTTTTTATTTTGATTGTGCATATACGTAATAATTTCTTCAACTGCATCTACCCCATCAAGATCGATATAATACAGTTCATTCAAACATAAGACAAAAGTAGTATAGTTAATATATTCTTCTTGAAGCCGTAGAATATGTGCTTGACTATTAAGGTAAACCAATTTCCCCCTGAATGCATAGGCAAGAACATCCTTTGGCGTGTGTACCTGTTTAAATATTGTTGTTTCATAAAAACTATCCGATATTTTTTTCACTAACAATAAAAGGGATATGATGATGCCTGCTATGATTCCAATAATGGGATCTGCATATATTGTTATAGTAGCAACAAGAAGTGCAATATAAAAATTGCCTTTATCATAAAGCCAAAGACGTTCGAAATGGTGATGCTCAATCATATTGAATGCAACATATACAAGAATGGCCGCAATAACCGGCATTGGCATGTAATAAAAGTATGATAAAAGGAAAAATGATCCCAGTGCAATAAAGATGCTACTCAGAACACCGGACATACGGCTTGTGGCACCTGATTTTATATTGAGTGCAGTCCGTGCTAGGGCTGCCGTTGCAGGCATACCACCGACTAATCCTGACACAATATTTGCACATGCAAGTCCACGTATTTCTTTACGTGTATTATGTTTGGTGCCTGTCATGCCATCAGCTATTTTTGCCGAGAGTATTGTTTCAATAAAAGCAACAAAAAATATCGTAAGAGCCGGCATTATTAAATCGATTCCAAACGATGCATACTGAGGCAATGGAATGTATTGTGGTGTAATAGCTCCAAATTTGCTACCAAGCGTTTCAATCGCACACGGTACTATGTTTTTCGTTGTTAAATATCCGAATATAATGCCTATAGGCGATACTATAATAGTGCCAGGAATTTGGGGAATGAGCTTGCGTAGTATGAAAAGAATTATAAAAAAGAATGTAAATACTATACATGCACTCAAAGAGCTTTCTCCGATATGCTTAGCCGCTTCATATAATGAAGCGAAAAGGGTCTCGTGCCTTGGAATATTTGATAATCCCAATGCAAAATTAAGTTGATTGAGTCCAATAATACAGGCAACGCCAAGAGTAAAACCAAGAATAACGCTCGACGGTATTAATACAAGGTAGCGCTCCAACTTACAGAAATATGCAATTAACATAAAACAACCGGAGAGCAATGTCAGAGATGGTATACTTTCTGGTCCATGAACTATTGCATGCGAAGCAATAATACCAGATAGTGCTCCCGTAGGCCCTATTATGTTGTAGTTACTACCACCACATAAGGCGCCAACTAACCCTGTCCAAATGGCGGTAATAATACCCGTGACGGGAGTTGTTCCGGATGCAACCGCAAGTGATATAGAAAGTGGTATAGAAACAAGAGAAACGGTAAGACCAGACTTCCAATTTGATTTAATTGACATGATGATAAACCTATAATAAACAGAGTGCCCACATAGTGAGCTTAGATTAAATTGGGCGAATGAGCCAGGTTTATAAACGAAATTCACCCTATTAAGCATGTGTTTCTAATCTACAATGCATAATACACTAAAAAAAGCTCTAACTCCCACGCCTTTGCGTATAAAATGCGGCGGCAGGGCATAATAGAAACGTGCGTTTTTAAATAGACAATACAATGTAAGCGACAGAGCATAAAAGCTCTGTCGCAACTTTTATGCATTAACTTTTTTCAGTCATTATCAGAGAGCAATTTCAACATGGCTTCAAGCGATTTTTTTTGCAGCTTTAGCAATTCTAGCAGTTCTAGTTCAATCAGTTTACCGGAATCAGACCCAAGTGGCGATTCTTTTGGAAGCGTTTGATCACCTTCTATGAACTTTCTCAAGAGATTAACATCTTTTACCGTACTGGTACCCGCACACAATACGTTCACTTGTTTTTTGTTTTGCATGTACGACACAAACAGCATCTGCTGATGAGACAACGCGCCTAAACTCATAGCTTGCAATGTCGAGATTCTGCCTACTGCAGACACCTTACCCTCACGCAATGCATACATTACAACATTGGCAAATGGGTGCGCATCATTCTGCTTATACTGTTCAATCAACGTTGAAATGGTTTCAAATCTATCACTGAGTGGAATTTTTACCGAGTTGCTATCTACACTCATCACCAGCTTAAGCTCGATGCCATTTTTTGGGGAATCCTCACTTGCAGCAAGATAAAACGGTGTACACAACACCAACAACAGATTATAACGCGTCATAATACATCTCCTTAATATTTGATTATTGATGCTTTGTTGACTAAGAAATTGTAACGCTCTTTCTAAAAGAGTCAATCAAGAAACACTCTCATTATCAAGACGGGCATTTTTAATACATAATGTCTGATTAAGTTGCTGGATTATAGCTATTTTTTTGATACACCCTGCATAGTTCTTCTGAATGGTATAAAAGAATATGTATGCTCAATCGCGATACTGAGTTACAGACAAGAAAAAAGATTAAATCTATCTAAAAAAAGGAACCTTGACTATGGCAATAATACTTAATCAAGCGGCATATACGCACGCTCACACGATAATTCAAAATGGACTTGAAGTTGAACATGATAGCAATAATTGGAGTGCCGTAAAACCAACTGAAGATGAAGTTATAAAATATCTGAATAACCACGCACTTGCTGAATATGGCAATTGGTTTTTGGGAATCAATACCGATGCTGATCCGAAAGATAAATTAAAATACATGTACCCATTTGGCGACCTTAAGGTATTGCATAAAAGTGCATTGATTGCGATTGAAAGAGAAGCAGGATCACAACATCATCATGATATTAAAAAAGCAGCAAAAAAACTTCTTGATCTCATTCAAGCGAAAAAAAATAATAACGCCAAATAAAACTTTGCCTATTACTCTACTTCAATAATATCGTACATATTAATCGTATAAAAAACGATGTCTGACTGCTTATTAAAACCTACGAAAAAAGTACGCATGTATGGACCAGTTTTGGTTAACTCGATTTCAAGTGGCGCATAATTGTGCGTAATGCTATAGGACAGAACATCTTTTTGGGTAGTATTATCACACACTATCCACGCGGTTTTTTGCTGATCGGGACTTATAACGAGGCTATCACGCGCCCCATTGCGCACTTTTGTTTGAACACGCGTAACAAACTCACTATCAGTGTCTTGATGCATACCAAATAAACAACTTGAGAATTCATTCTCTAAAAAATTATTCAACCGATCGGTAACAATAATCTCGTATAAGCTTATCAAGGCCAACATACACAGGATTAATAGGTACCACGTTAGATAAAATGTCTTTAGTTGATACCCACACAGGCTCTAATGGCACTTCCCAAACATCAGCATTTTTGGTAAAAGAACGATCAAAATCTTTGATAATCCCCTCAAAAACTACACATACACTCAATTTCTTAGGATCTATCTCCCAGAAAAAATAATAACTCCCGAGATAATCACCAATATCTATAAGAGCGCCCACTTCCTCTTGAGCTTCTCTGATAGCGCATTGTTCAAGTGATTCAGCAATACGATTTTCAACATTATATTCCAATTTACCACCAGCCGGTTCATAGTACGTTTTGCCATGAAGGCTTCGTTTGATAAGCAGTATAGAATCGCGTTTATCTGGATGACGTAATATTACTTTGGCTGATGGGTAAATCATTGCGTCCTTTTAATCGTTAAAATCAGCAATCACCGATGACATATCAATATCCGGCACTAAAAGAAAAGATATAACCGCATGCCTGTATGGCGTTGTGAAAGCTTGAACACCATGCACCGTTGCTGGCAATGGAAATACGACTTTTTGAAGAGATAAACCGGGTATAAGAATCGTTGAAGTGCAATCATCCCTTTGAGAAAACTGTCGCTTTGGCAATACAAGATCCTTAGTTGCTGGATTATGAATATCTGGGCATAAGATCAAACTTTCATCGTTCTTATCAGTAGAATCCCATATGAGCGTAAGGGCTGACTTATCACGATGTGGCGTGGTGCCCCATGACTCAGTTTGATTATAGCGCACTATCTTAGAGATCACGGTTAAATCATTATGCTTGCCATACACAAGCGCTTTAAAGCCTGGCTTTTCTTTGTCAATACTCTCTATGATGGTATTGAACCGTTCCTTTGCATGCTCATCAAGTTTTTTCATGCCATTGAGAAAAGCGACTACTTCAGGTTTTTCTCTGAATATGTCACTATGATTTTTCATAGCCAAGTCATAATGCTCTCTGATGAACTGAAAATATACCTTATCAAAACGCTTCTGGAAATTTTTTTTAGGGTCGCGAAAACTCGGGGGTGCAGAGCAATAGCGCTTTTTTATATCTTTATGAGAAAGATACTCATGTTCGAGCGTATCTATGTCTTTGGCGAACGAAGGGTTTTTCTCAATGTATTCTATAAAGCAATCAAAATTATCATAGATCTCTTTATAGTTCTTTTTCAAAAAGGTCTCATTCTTAATTTCTAACATGCCCTTTTTATCCAGTGTATCAAACAGAGATTCTGAAGGCCTGATAATAGCTGTTACCGCGAGTAAGAGTGAACAGTAAATCTTTACCATAGTATTTCCAGTATAGTTGCAGATGTTTATATGAGAATTGTTGTCTAATGCTTTTTACTACTACGTCCATAATTAGCTGTGTTGCATCATAAAAATACTCCGCATGGCTAGTGGTATAAAACTTTGTACTGCTTATACTTTTTACTACTCTTAATGGCCATTCAATTTTATATAAAAACATATGAACTTCAAGAAGGATTAAAAAAATCTTTACATCTGATAACTACAATTCATGGCTTTGGTTCAGTGCGAGAAAATACATGGTACCCTGCATGGTATTTGAGAAACCCCTGGATAGGCTATATGGTGGTGCCAATACTGGTATCGCTTCTAGCCTTTCAAGTTTATCGGTTTATTTATTCTACTTACAAAAAAGGGGATCAATTTTGAATCTGATCCCCTTCAATAATATCTATGCCTCTATAGGCCATGTATCAATCTTTTACTGTAGCTCAATGGTAACACGAGCGTTATTCTCTGTGTAACCTTCTACCGTTGAACGCACCGCTACAAAGATAGCTTCTACTTGCGAAAGCACATTAAACCATGTGTCAACGGACATAATACCACGCTCAACAATGAATTTCACGGTAGTATCGTCTTGCATTTTTGGTGTCCCATAGACTGTTTTGCCAAACTCAAGCGCCTTTCCCCATACCTCATCTGATACGGCTTCATTTCTTACGATTGTCACTATGACGGCAGTTGCTTCAGAAGCTTTTGCAGTATCAAGTATTACTAATTTTTTGGTTTGTGCAGTATCCTGCGAAATCTGGCACGCTTGCGTAAGCAAAGATTCTTCCGCTTGCACTGCAGTTACAACCAGTAAGCTCATGCAAAGAGATATTTTTTTGAACATAGATGATCCTTATATAAAAGATTATTTGCTATAGTATAAATCAATTAAGAACATTCCTCAAAAGTCATATTACTTTGCCGTCATGACAAGATACGCTAGAAGAGATACTACGATCCCACAAGAAGTATATGCTTCATAACCCAGGCTCTTAATACGCGCTTCTTCTTGGATAAGCTTATAGGAATATGTATTAAACCATTTTTCGTATTTGTTATTTAACCAATCTGCAGGCGTAGAAGCAGCAATCGCTGTGACTGGCATGGCCAGCAAAGCGGCTATGAGTGATGCACCACATGCAACAGTTTCGGATGATCCTGACAATGCCTGATAAACCATATTACTGGTAATACCAGCAGCTATAAGAAGTGGTATTGGAGGCAATGTCACCAGTGTATTTCTTAACGCATATGCAAGCGCCAATTTTGTGCTACATAAGGCAATCTCTTCGCTCGTCGCATCGTGCACTTTTGAAGCAAGCACTGTTAACGATACAAGGTTTGCTTCGTTATCGCCTTTAATACCTGCTTTCAAAGATGTCGATGTATCCCATGTACAGGTAAAACATTGATTGAAAATAACATCCCTTTTCATATCCTCAACAGTCAATTCCATCGTTACGGTTGTATCCGAAATACTCACAATTCTGGTATTCAGATTATAACCTGTTTCATTATAAAATGTTGTAATACCCGCATAGTGGTTTTCAGGAATCCAAATATTATCAAAATTAACGTCTATCACACTTTCTTGGTGATTACTGTCCCAGTGATTAACTTTTAATTGCGCATCGATACGGACATCTGCCTGAGCAATAGTAACAAATAAGCTCATCATTATCGACATAGTTGTAATTATATTTTTTAGTATCTGTGTATGCATCAAATAACCTTTATGTTGTGATATAAAACATTTAATTGGTATCTACTAGTTTAGACCCTTGAAGCTAACGCTTTGACTCGCCGCTCAAGACTCTTTTGTTGCATGCCATTTCCAAGAGCTCGATACCGTGGATATGTATCAAACCATGTTGACCAAGGATTATATTCCACTCGTTTTCCAGATTGCACATGTTTTAGCGTTGCTTCGAGGTGTTTCTTGAAAAGAGGAATATCTTTCTGGTCAATATACTTGTCTTTCTCTTCTTCAAAGTGATGGTACGCTCTATGCGCAGCAATATTACCAATTCCTGCTAATGAAACACCAAGGCCAGCTGCGATAGCAATACGTGCAGGAGCTGCTATCAAAGATTTTGTGATACTTGCAGCAAATCCAGCGGTTAACTTTTTATCTGCATAATAAAGAGGCAGTGTGCATACCGTTGGTAACAATGCGAATGTAAGAGGTAATTTTGAAAGTCCCCTGTTTATTACGCCGCTCTTCTCAAAATATAGGTCACGTTTGATATACGCACAACACATATCAAAATCTTCGTCTGTAAGGAGTGCTCCAGATGCTTCTGTAAGCTTGCCCGTTGGGGACTCATTACGAATAGGATCCCAGGTATGACAAAAATCGATGGGATGTACGGAAGGGTTTTGGAACGCATTAACTGGCACCATAATACGCGCTCGTAGGAGTCTTTTTTCTTCTGGTTCATCGGTATTATCGCGACCAACTATATAACCACTTGAACCAAGTGCATCAGCAGTAAGGTAAATATCTTTGTGGTATGCATCAAGATCAATCTCAGGCGCCAACTTTGTTTTTAATTTTGTTCGAGTTTTGTCATCTATTTTAATGGGCGCTTCAACGAGGGTCCCTATAGCAGTACAAAATATATATTTTGGGGTATTGTAAGGTGCCAAACCAGCAAGCGGCATGATGATAGACGCGCAAGCCCGTGATAATCCCGTTATCACTGCAGACAAAGATGGAATAGAATAAGCGGCGTGCGAGAAGCTCACAAGCATCCCTGCTATAAACAAGTTTTTATTGATATTGAGTAATCTTTTCATGCGACCACCTCTTTTGAATCTTGTTCTAATTTTTCCGCTGCATCAGCAAATGTCTGTGATCTTAAAAGATAGTTGGGATGATACATATCTTCTGTGCGCATCTCATCTAACAGGAAACGCTCCGATGATCCACGATTTTTAGGGTCTAATTTTTGCGCACTTTCATACTGCTCGTATACCTGCAGATGCATTTTTGCTGTGGCTGCAAGCACCGTAGGATCTTTGATAGCTTCTGCTGCTTCTCTATCAGCATCGTATTCTTTGTATTTTGCAAAAACAACTTGCGCAATAGCTACGATCATCATCTTTGCAAATCCCACTGGCAGTTTCATAAATGCTGCCAATGCGGCCGGGGTATATGGTTGCAATATGTAGCTGATCGGACATGTAATTCCTGCAACAAAAAAATGTGCCGCGACCGTTGTACCTAATAAGGTCGCCCACATACGAAGTCTATCTTTATGCTCTAGATGTGCAGCTTCGTGACGAATAACAGCTTCAACTGCCAACTTTCCCTTAAAACATTCTTCAAAATCTTTGGGTATCGTAATGATGGGGTTGCCATAAAAGTTGTACCACGCCATAAAATTGTTACCCATCTTAATTTGCACAGTACTCACGAGCTGTTCTGGGCAATGATGCTTCCTCAAGATTTCTTTCACGTAAGCAGAGGTTTCTGCTGGAGCATCGGGATATTGATTTACCAGAGCTGATACTGCTCGCTCAACGCGGAACTGCCCTATGATTGGCACCAGCGGCAACACCCATTGAGCGCCTGTCATTGCAGCGCTAAACACGTTAAACCATGATAAAGCTTGAACATGCTGTGGTTGCATGAAGAATAGGGTGCATACGATCAAACTCGACAACTTCTTACTGAACATTACGATCCTTATTGCTGAAGATACTCATCTGTAAAAATTTTTTGCCCTACGAAAGGATTGATTGCCTTTTCAATAACAAGCTTTAAAAAGGGATACCATTGTATACGAGCTCGACCAAATCCTGTTTCAAATTCTGCAAATACCGATGATTCAAAAAGGTCTGATATTGAAAGCGTAATTGTATATGGATTAGGCTGCATGCTGGTAGGACCATCCCAGAGAGGCTGCATATTTTTGAGATCTGCATGACAGCTTCCATATTCCGACACAATTATATACTTAAAGTTAATGGTATTATCGTCATTGCGTTCAATGAAATATTCAAGGCTCTTCAGATATATTTTGGTATCCGTAAACTCGCTTTTGATTCCATCCCATTCATATATATAAAGAGGTGGATTGGTCATACGTATCGACATATTATTGTATGCATTATCTATCGTGCACATAAAACCTTCAGGGTTATACGTTGCAGAACACGAACTAAAGATAATTCCGATCCAGAGCATATTCTTTAAATACATACGGTCTCCAAATACAAATAGATCATATGGAATATAATACCACGATATTTAGACGATAACAATTTTGATCAAGTTTGACAATTTGAATAGTTTTGGTATCCTTATGTATAATTGAGCAATAATATGATGTAAACGGGGGTTCCACATGAAAAAGATCATAATTTTAAGCACTTGCCTGCTCTCTGCTCCTGCGTTTGGCATGGCCAAGGCATTTAATGCTCTATGTACAGGGATGCGATATTTGGGCGCTTCTTATTTGCCGATTGCCTCAGCATACACACACATCAAGGGCACTCTTAAGCCTTTTACTGAACCATACCTTACAGATAATGGGCCAGGCGATGAAAAATCCAGGCCGAAAGACTACCGAATCAAGGTAGCCGGCAAAGAAATACCTGTTGGAAAACGTATGGTTACCACAGTTGCTGAATGCAGCGATCACACCCTCTCGCACCTTTTAGGACAGAGCGAACACCCCTATTCCATTACTGTGCCAACTATATTGCCCCTTGAACGCTTAACAAATAATGACCCAAACAACCGCGGCCTTACGGTACCAGAGTATCAACAGCTTCTTGAAGAAAAAGTCAAAAAGAATCCTGTCAAAGACCAAGATGGTGCCTTACGTCTCTACGCCGAGCTTATTAAAAGCGCTACTAAAGAAGAAATAGAAGGGGTACTGCAACACGAAAAGGGACATGGAGAAAGAAACTTTGGTTTACGCTTGACAGCTCTGAGCCCCGTCATTGCATCATCTGTAATAGGTTTTGACCGTGTACTCATGAAAAAAATTGGTAAACACATAGGACAGTTGAACAACCCTCTCATGAGATCTGCAACTAAATTCTCAACCTCCGCACTGCTTGGTTATTTGTATCATCAATATGTATCACCAGTACCTTATTATGCTGCGTTGCGGTATGAAGAATACAAAGCAGATGACCATGTACAAAAAGAACAAATCCCAGGTCAAATATCTCTCCTTCAAAAGACTCAAATGACTGAAAATGTTACTATGCGAGAGTTTAAGAAAAATGGCGTGAACATAAGTTCTATGATGCACGAAGAAAATCCATATTATGCAACTCATCCAACAGCAGCTAAGCGTATTGCACGCCTACAGAAGCGATTTCGCGACCAAGCATAATCTATTCCCGTGGGGATGATGGGTTTCGTGAGTTTGAAAAACGCCTACCGAATTACATTCTATAAATAGATACCGTTATCTGCTATATTGAACGTAGGTTAACTTTTTTGGAGGTCATTATATGAAACAGCCTTTCTTTGTTGGGCTCATAGCGTTTCTCTATGCAGCAAACACACATACAGAGTCTCACCAAATCAAGCAGATAGTCAACCGGACAACGATCATAGTTTGTGCCGCACCAAGATACGATATTACCTGTGCTACAACGGAGGCTATAGTCAACCCCGCAAATAGCATGCTTGCGCATGGCGGCGGCATAGCACGTGCTATCAGTAACGCAGCGGGCCCTCAGTTGCAGGTATGGTCTGACGCACAACCGTTACACAAAGGTGCACGTGTAGCTGTTGGCAAGGCAATCATTTCTCCATCATTTGATCTGAGCAGTAAAAAAATCAAGTACGTTGTTCACACCGTGGGGCCTGATTTTAGAGATCCTTCCGAAAAACAGAATGGGGAACAACTTTTATATAACGCATGGTATAATGCTCTTGTTGTTGCGGATAAACAAAAAATCAATTCCATCACTTTCCCCTCAATCAGCACCGGTATTTTTCAATGTCCAAAAGACGTTGCGGCTACTCAGGCGCATCGCGCAATATGTGATTTCCTGAACACTCACCCCAACACCTCGCTACGCACAATAGTAATTGGCCTTTGGGAAGACACGTGGGAAGCATATAAAAACGTGTTTTGCCCTCAACCGTAAATGTAATTTTGTAAGCTGTATTCAAAACTGACAGAGCTTATGTGACCCGCAAAAAAACATTAAAAGTACCTGCACATTGCAAGGGCACAACTTTCGAAGAATTCGAAAAAGAAGCTTCCAAAGATCCACAATTTGTAGCAGCATATGAAGCTCTGTGTTTTGGATTTGAGGCAACAAAAAAGGCCGGAGATTAGTCCGACCTTGTTCTATTCATTTACGCAATGCTATATATTATTGACTAACCATAATGTCATGGGTGCTCCAAAAAAACTACACACTACACCCGCAATAAAACTTTCGCCATATTTTTTTGTGTTTTTATCATTAGAATTTTTCATTCTAGACGTGCTACCCATTAATTCGAATAGAAGAGCGCTCGCAACGCTACCTGCTGCAAAGGCCATGGTATAATAAGGAGAAGATGCGTGATGTATAACTTTTCTGAACGTTTGCGCAGCTAAAAACGGTGTGGCTCCTACAAAAAAACCGGTACAATATTTTGTGGTGCTAAAAGCATTTGTGAAATCACTACACTTTGCTGGTGCTGCCATAAAGCACATACCTATTATTAATGCAGCATATCGTATCATATCAATCCTTTTTTATTAAATATTCCACAAAATTACGCTGCTAATGTACCCCAATTACTATCAAAAGTCGAATAAAATACCACACAATGTAAATAGCATGAAATTGATCGTTGTCCAAAAGACGTTGCAGCCACTCAAACTAAACGCGTATATCTTTCTTTTGCTTATTCGCTCTTACTTTTTCAATCTGCAAGATATAGGGCAACAATTCACTGCATGCCGGATGGGTTGCATCTAGCGGTGATGCATTCCATTGTTCATTGAGCGTTGCATTTTTAAACTGCCGTATGCATTGAGGCATGTGAAAGTCTAGCATCTCTTTATGAATGCAGCGATCATTGAAGCGCAACAAGGGCAACAGATCCGCTTGCTTTTCATGCGCCCGTTCAAACGCCACAAAATCACTCTTAAAAACTTCATCTGCAAAAGCCTCGGACCCATAATGAAAGTATCTCATTTTCGTTCTGAATGTCTTTGATTTATGATTTGCTACAATATGCATTACCTCATGCGCACTTATATAATGCTGCGCATTACGCAAATCTGGATGATCCACATTGAAACTTATTTTAGAACATGGCATTTTTTGCATTGTTTGTTCACATGCTATAGCATGAGGATTCAATTGAAAGTATTCTTTATCACACCCAATTGAAACCGTTCGAGGATCTATCCCTGCTTGACGAAGATACTTTGTGGTAAAATGAACCAAACGCTCGCCAACACATGCTTCATCATGTATTCCTACCGGCTTCATTTGACGATGAAATTCTCTTTTTGCTGCATCGTGATACATATAACATTGGTCATCACATTGATTGGCAATTTTTTCTAACGCTTCATCTTCTTCACGATAAAGCAACTTTTCAATGCATTCAAAAGTTTCACATTGCGCAAGCTCAGGCTTTGTGTGCAACCGCGCTTGTTCAAAAATCTTTTTAATATCGGGATCATTATGCTCAAAAGATGCGGAGATTGAAAAACTGGTGAATATTAAAAACAAAACTGAATGTAACAACATATGATTTGTATCCTATCGATGATGTTAATCTTTACCACAAGCGCTTTTGTGCGAACGCTCGGCCAGAACCAGATTTTAAATATCGTTCAAATTCAACTGCTCTTTGCGTATCCTCAAAACTAAGAGAAACAATAACTTGCCAGGGCTTGTACTGTTTTGTGTGATGAGAACTACCGGAATTATGAGCAGCTAATCTTTCTTCAAGATTTTCTGTACAACCAACATAAGTTTGATTGGGATAGTGAATTGATCTGATGAGATATACGTAATGCATGTTATTCTTTGATTTAAACACGTCCTCCTTCGCTCTTTGAGCTTCGGCGGACAGCCTTCTAATCTTGCTTACATATCTCTTATTTATTTTTAAATTACCTTAGAAAAAGTGGCATGCCAGCCGTAGCCTTGGCGAAGGCTGGCGGGGTTGACGAGACTCGAACTCGCGACCTTTCGCGTGACAGGCGAACGCTCTAACCAAACTGAGCTACAACCCCAAACTTTATTTTGTTGTCTTTAATGGCGACAGCCAGACGAAGCCTGACGGAGTGCATTTTGCACTCAGACTGGCGGAGACTGGCTCCTCGGGCAGGACTCGAACCTGCGACCTAACGATTAACAGTCGTTTGCTCTACCAACTGAGCTACCGAGGAACAGTAAATTTATGTCAATAATGAGAAAGAATTATGGTACCCATTAGGTCTTCGTGCTTATTATGTAATTATTTTTTGCTACAGCTTCATCATGTGGCGCAAGCCAGACGAAGCGGCGTAGCAGCGAAGACTGGTGGGCGGTGCAGGATTCGAACCTGCGACCCCCAGTTTGTAAGACTGATGCTCTACCAGCTGAGCTAACCGCCCCTAATTCATTCGTGTATTTTTAAGATACGGGACTTAGTATAACCTAATTATTGTGGAACTCAACTTATTTTTAACAAATTTGCACGATTTACCACCAAACAGGTCTTTAGATGGCCAATATCGTGCACCATTTTAACGATTCCGCTGTAGTATAAGCCATCTGAATTATAGCTTTCTACCACGCCAACGCCATACCCTCGCGGAACCACGAGCCCATCGCCACTACTCAATAAAAGCTCTTTTTCTTGTACCGGCGAAAGATGGTCAACCCGCTCTAGATAGAGCGTATCCCGTGATCCAGTACCACGCACAATGCCGTGTGCACCAGAGCTTACCCCATAAATCGAAACATAACTTGAGGGATCGGTAATAAGCTGCACTACCGCATACCATGGATAGACCGTCACCACTTTACCCACCAATAGGTTGTCGGCAAGCACCACCATATCTTTTTCGATACCTTTGTTACTACCACCCTCAATGAGCATGGTATGTTGCCTTTCTGATTGATGAATACCCATCACCGGCACCACAAACGCATCGCTCGTGCTGAATCTTTTTTTAAACCATGCAAGCTCTTTTTCAACATCCTGCGCATACTGCGCCGTTGATTTGAGCGCAATATAGGAACCCTGCAGATCGTTATAGGCTATTTGCAACGCTTGATGCTCTTTTAATAATTCACCGTAGCTGTGTAGTGATCCACGCAGATCATAATAGGGCTTAATGAGTGATGTATGCACATATATAAAGGGATATACACAATATGAACCAATCCGTGCCGTAACATCGTGGAGAGCCTGTGGGTACTGTACCCATGCACCCGCACATACACAGAGCATTATTATAATACTGATACTATACCAACGCATACCATTCCTTTTTATATGTAATAACTGCTTCTACTCTATGGATAGATATAATTCAGATAACAGGGCTTCTACGTGCTCGGGAGCATTGAGAGTTACTAATTTTGTTCTCAAATCACCAGCACCCTGCATACCTGCAATGTAAAACGGCACATGCTTGCGGAATGTAAAGAGCCCTTTCGGACCATAATAATGAAGCATGCTGCGCAGATGATGCAACGCACATCCAAGCATCTCTTTACGCGTAATAGCATAGGGACGCCCCTGCGAGTGTTCTATCATCTCTTTCAATTTCCATGGCCTGCCCCATAATCCGCGCCCTATCAGGAACCCATCAACGCCCGTTGTTTCATATGCCATACGCGCGGTTGGCCAGTTAACTACGTTGCCCGAAAGGAGCACCGGAACCTGCACCGCCTGCTTAACCTGAGCAGCTAACGCATAATCGGGCCTTCCTTCAAACTTTTGCGTTTGCAACCGTGGGTGAATAGCAAGCGCATCAACGCCACAATCTTGCGCAAGCTTTGCAACCGTCAGCGCATTGCACTCTTTAAAGCCAGCTCGAATCTTAATCGTGAATGGAATCGCAATCTTTTTACGCAGGTGTTTTAGAATCAGTTCCAGCCGTGGCAGATCGGCCATGAGCGCTGATCCTGAGCCTGAACCGATCACGTTGCGTGCCGGGCACCCAACGTTCAAGTCTATAATATCAACCCCTGCTTCAATAATACGATCGATTGCAGCATCAATATATTCTATACTGTTGGCCGCAACCTGATAGTTGAGCGGACGCTCCCATTGCTCAAAGCGTACGGTACGCTGACCATCTTTATCGGCAGCTACTGAGCCAACATGGCGCATTTCCGTATACAAAAGCTCATCCTTAGAAAATTGCCGTACCAACTGCCGAAAGGGCGAATCGGTGATATTATCGAGGGGCGCACCCATAAAACGGGGGAACTTGTATGGCCCAATCGAAACGGTTTCTTGCCAGTAATTCTGCATATTCATAAAAAATAATACTTAAAAAAAATAATCTCTATGGATTATCATACATGAAAAAAGGCAGGTTCACACCTGCCTTTCCTGAAAAACGTACTTTTACACGTTGTCTTTAATACACACGAAGGATATCGCCCGTAGAGCCGAGGCTGTTGCCATCTTTATAAATCGAAACTACACGCAATGAATACAGACCCTCATAGGTAATACTCGTTGAGTAGGTCCATGTATCATTGCCACCAGAATCAGTATCAGTGCTTCCAAGGATTTGGCCATCAAGATACACGAATACTTGCGAAGGATTCTGTGCTGCACCGCTAAAATTGATGGTACCAACTGCCTGCATGGTACTTGAAGTGATCGTAGTTGCCGTCAGCGCATTGCTATTGGTATAGCGCGCCACTTGGTAGTTATTGGACGCTACGTCGTTGCCAACGGTCACAATGTAACCATTTGGTTGCAACGCAACATTAAACATGTTTCCTAAAGAATCAGTGACTGTACCACCAATGCCAAATGATAGATCAAGAATACCACTTGAATCATAGCGCGTTAATTTAATACCGCTACTTCCATTTCCAACCACTACAAGGGATCCATTCTCTTGCAACGCCACACCGTTTGCAAGAAAATTTAAAGGTCCTGTTACTAAGCCAAAAGTACCAAAGGTATTATCGGGCGTACCGGTATTATCATAACGAGCCAACAACATATTGGGAACTGTATCATACCCACAAATCACATAGTAACCATTTGGTTGAATCACAAGCCCCGTTGCTACCCCTGCGGGCCCTGCCACTACGCCACCGGTGCCAAAAGTATTATCAAGGGTCCCATTGCTGTTATATCTCACCAACTGCATGTTGCCGGTACCATCAGTTCCTGCAGCAAGCACTTTGCCATCATACTGAACTTTTACGCTTTCAAAAAAGCCAAGCGGCCCTGACGTAAAAGTGGTATCAACGGCACCCGTTGTATCATAGCGCACCACTAAACAGTTGCCTGCATTATCATTACCCGCTGCAATGATTTTACCATCAGCCTGCAATGCAGAATCTACCGCAAAGCCTTGGGGCCCTATAACAATGCCACCCGTGCCAAACGTAACATCTAAAACACCATCCGTTGTATATTTTGCTAACTTAAAATAGTTACTAAATTGATCCTGCCCAACCAATATCAAAGAGCCATCAGGCAATGCCAACACCGAAAACGGCACCCCTGCGCCGCCATCCTCGCCAATCCCCGTGCTATTAAACGTAGTATCTAAAGAACCATCACTGTTGTAACGCACTACTTCAAATCTGTTAAGCAAATTAGAACCGGCGATAACAACTTTGCCATCCTCTTGTATCGTAAGCCCTCGCGCATAAAAACCAACGGGTAAGGATACGTAGCCAAAACCATTACCAAAATTGGCATCTAAGGTGCCTCCCGCATATAGTGAAGCTTGCGCTAACAACAACGTTATACAAATAATTATTTTTTTCATCGCCACTCCTTAAATATAATACTCAACTAAAATAGCTCTGCCCATGTAAAAATACCTTGTACGTTCGTACCACCAGCACCCGTATCTGCTTGTGCGGTAATCGTTAAAACATCTCCCGGAATCATATACACATCTACATCCATATCGCTTAAATAATTTATCTGAGGCCCACCAGATCCATTCATGGAAGGGGATATGAGCATCAGCTGCCCTCCCGATACCGCTGTTGCAGAGGTATCAACCGACATTATAGAGTTTGTTGCATCAACGTTAGCAAATGCTGCGCCTGTTAACGTTGCATTTTTTCTAAGCCGTAAAATAATCCGTGCATTGGCACTCCCAAAATCACCACCGCCAAATGCATATAGCCGTGCCTCGATATGATTAAGAACACCCTGATAGGTGGTATTATCCCGTATACTTACCAGTGGTATTTCTGTTGTTGCAACATTCTTGCCCCCATTAGAAACAGAAAAAACACGCTGCGCCACATGAGAAAAATCACCAAGAATTCCTGCATTCCAACTCGCCGTTGCAAGCTGAAGGTTATTGGTGTTACCCGTATTTACTACCTGTGCACGCATTGGAAGCACCGGATTAGAAATGTGGGGTCTCGTATTTGTATTTGCATACAGAACTTCATGGAACGTATGCCAGGTGCAATCGGTACGGAAGATTTGATATTCAAGCGTTGCTACACCGAGCCAGCCATACGCAAGCCTAAAGATATTAATTTTCGTTGGATCGATGATAATACCACTCGGGCCTGTGCCATCAAGCTTATCAACATTAAAGTTTGCCTGTGTAGTGATAGTATCAACGCTAAAGCTACGATACAATACCGCAAAGCTCGTGCCACTATAGCCAACCGCCATGCCATCAGTAGTATCAAAAAGCCCTATCCATTGTGTTGAATTAGCAGCACCACCATTGAGAAAGCCCGCCGTGAAGAAGCAGTATCCTTGGTGACCCGGCCTATAGCGCAACTGCCTTCTGGTCTGAAGACTTGACCCCCCTGCAGCATTAGTGCCCGTTTGCAAGGTAACCATGCTATTGGTTGTTAAAATAGAGCCCAAATTATCAAGCGTTGAGACATTATCGTATAAATCAAGCCCATACTGATAATCAATAGCTATATATTCCTCACGACCTGCGGTTACCCCATCACCAAAACATGATACAAATGCCTGTGGGACATCAAGAAATGCTTCCAAAACACTCTCAAGGGTCATCACTTTCGACGTTAAGACATCAAGTTCACTCAATACCGCCGTTTGATCACAGGCGCTAATCATATCAATTTTACTTGATACGGAATCAATATCGCTGAGAATGAGCCGATCAAAGGTGCTCAACAGAGCGCAACATGCTTCTGACTTACTATCCAAGGCATCAATCTTGCTCGATACACTATCTACTTTTGTTGAAACTGAATCAACATCACTCAGTATCAAGCGATCTAATGTACTCAAGCTCACACAGCATGCATCTGATCTGCTGCCAAGTTGTGATACTTGGCTGCCCACGCTATCGATGCTCGTTTTATTGATCACTTCAAGCACGCTTAGGGTGCTGCAGCACTCATTCAATGCACTGGTGGTGCCATAATCTATCTTGCTGCCAAGCACATCGCTAATCGATTTCAAATCACGATCCAATAACGAACAACACACATCTGCCTTGCTTCCCAGCACATCGATCTTACTCGATACACTATCCACTTTTGTTGAAACTGAATCAACGTCGCTTAATATCAAGCGATCTAACGTACTTAACGTTACACAACATGCCTCAGACTTGCTCCCCAGCACATCACTCACTGAACGAATATCCGTATCTAACACACTGCAACATTCATCAACCCTTGAAATAAGAGTGCTAATGGTGCTGCACACTTCTAATGCACTATTCAATTCATCTATTTTGCTTATAATCACATCGGTAAAAGAATCTATTATGGTTACCGTGCCATAAATTTTTTCAACCACTGATTCTATAAGATTTGTTACGGAATAGATTTGATCAAAAAGAGAAACTGATATCGTGTCAAGCTTACTGTCTATTTTAGTGAGTTGACTTTCAATTAGATCAAAGTGGCTACAGATATCGCACGCTTCTAACTGTGATATGAGAGGATCTAATTTGGTTAGCGCACCAAAATCTATGGCGGTTAAGGTAGCCTCAATAGAGCTACAACACCCATCAAGTTTATCGTTGCCTGATTGCACACATGAGCCAACTTGATACACCAAGCGCCACAGATTAATGCCTTCCGGCCCCAAAGCACAACTTTGAGCAAGGGTAG
The DNA here is from genome assembly GCA_963704465.1 of uncultured bacterium. Lineage (GTDB taxonomy): Bacteria > Babelota > Babeliae > Babelales > Vermiphilaceae > MFD02979-c4. Next base: position 337,039 of record OY969901.1, on the reverse strand, counting down.
AGACTATAAATGATGAACATCCCAATGCCAAAATATACTTGTACATACTTCTTAACTTCTCTTTAAGAATTCTCTTATGGTTACACTATAAACGTAGGCAACCATAACGCACCATCTTAAATCAACATTTTTTTTAGCGAACACTACATTATTTTCTTCAAAATAATTCTGCCCACGTCAAGAAGCCTCGAACATCCACACCAAGCGCTCCCGCGTCCGCTTGTGCTGTCAGGGTTAAGGTATCTCCTGGCAATATGATAACGTCAATATCAGTATCTCCTAAATATTCAATAGTCGGCCCTGAAGCAGCAGAAATAGAGGGTAACACAAGCTGGAGAATGCCGCCTGTAAGAGCCGTTGCAGAGGTATCAAATGACATTACTGAATTGCCTGAACTTACCGGTGTGAAACTTGACCCTGTTAATGTAGTAGGATTTAAACGCAAACGTAAAATTAGTCGTGAACTTGTACTGCCAAAATCTCCCCCACCATACCCATATATTCTTCCCTCTATTTTATTAATTACACCATTAAAGGTAGTATTATTTCTAATGCTGAGTATAGGTCTTTCAGTTGTATTAACCGCTACCGGAGGATCAGTTAACGCTGAAAAAGCTCTTTGACCAACATGAGAAAGATCGCCTAAAATACCAGCATTCCAACTCACTGTTGCTAAAAGCAAATCAGTATTATTGCCGGTATTTACTACCTCTGCCCTAATGGGCAGAACAGGATTCATTAAATGCGGTTGGACCTGTTCATTGGCCCATTCAATAACATGAAACGTATGCCACGTACAGTCAACACGGAATATTTGATAACTGATAGTTGCAACGCCTAACCAACCATACGAAATACGAAAAACATTAATTTTTGTGGGGTCAAGTATAATGCCACTTGGCCCAGATCCATCGAGCGTATCAACATTAAAATTTGCCTGGGTAACAACGGTATCAACGGCATTTTGCCTAAAAAGAACCGCAAAATCAATATTTTGAAAGCCAATTGCCATGCCATTATTTGCATCAAATAATCCTATCCATTGACGCGATTGCGCTGCTCCTCCATTCAAAAATCCCGCAGTAAAAAACGCATAGCCCTCATGGCCAGGTCTGTATCGTAGCGCTCGCTTACTTTCTAAAATTGACGATCCCGCAACATTGGTACCCGTTGACAATCTCATCATGCTACTGGTGGTAATTAAAGAACCACCATTTGCAACAGTTGATCGTGTATTATAACCATCAAAACCGTATTGAAAATTAATGCTAATATACTCATCGCGCCCCACAGACAGCGCATCACCAAAGCAAGATACAAATCCATGCGCTTGATTTGCAATTGTATCTAAAATGCTCTCCAATATGAGTGTTTTGTTAGTCAGAACATCTATAATGCTTTCCAACGTTGAACAGCATGCACTTAATTCGCCACTTAACACATCTCCAACAGAAAGCACATCTTGATCAATGACAGAACAACACCTATCTATCTTGCTCGATACACTGTCTACTTTTGTTGAAACACTATCAACATCGCTGAGTATCAACCGATCCAACGTACTCAAACTTACACAGCACGCATCCGATCTGCTGCCAAGTTCTGCCACCTGGATGCCCACGCTATCGATACTTGTTTTGTTTATTACTTCCAGAACACTGACTGAATCAACCTTACCTGAGATGCTATCAACAACGCTTTTCACTCGTGATACTTGACTGCCAACACTATCAATTGAGCTCTTGTTTATCGTTTCAAGCACGCTCAATGTGCTGCAACACAGATCCGACTTACTATCCAACAGATCAATCTTACTCGATACACTGTCTACTTTCGTGGACACAGAATCAACATCACTGAGTATCAACCGATCCAACGTACTCAAACTTACACAGCACGCATCAGACCTGCTGCCAAGTTCTGCCACCTGGATGCCAACACTATCGATACTTGTTTTGTTTATTACTTCCAACACACTGACTGAATCAACCTTACCTGAGATGCTATCAACAACGCTTTTCACTTGTGATACTTGGCTGCCAACACTATCAATTGAACTTTTGTTAATCGTTTCAAGCACGCTCAATGTGCTGCAACACAGATCCGATTTACTATCCAACAGATCAATCTTGCTCGATACACTATCTACTTTCGTGGACACAGAATCAACATCACTGAGTATCAACCGATCAAGCGTACTCAAACTTACACAGCACGCATCAGACCTGCTGCCAAGTTCCGCCACCTGGATGCCCACGCTATCGATACTTGTTTTGTTTATTACTTCCAACACACTGACTGAATCAACCTTGCCTGAGATGCTATCAACCACGCTTTTCACTTGTGATACTTGGCTACCAACACTATCAATTGAACTCTTGTTAATAGTCTCAAGCACGCTCAATGTGCTGCAACACAGATCCGATTTACTATCCAACAGATCGATCTTGCTCGATACACTATCAACTTTTGTAGACACTGAATCAACATCACTCAGTATCAACCGATCTAACGTACTCAAAGTTTCACAACATGCATCTACTGTGCTCGATAAAGTAACAATTGCACTACAAACATCCAATGCGCTATTAAGAACATCGATTTTGCTATTTAACACATCAAAGTTACTGCACATATCACACGCTTCTAAGCGAGACAATATGGGATCAAGATTAGACAACGCACCCAAATCAAGCGCAGTGAGCGTTGCTTCAATAGTGCTACAACATGCATCTAATTTCGTGTTAAGCAACTCAGCTTGCGTTTCAAGACATGCCCCAACACCATACAAAAAACGCCATATGTTAACACCTTCAGGAATCGTAGCACACTGCCCAGCATGTATGCTCACTGACAAAGATAGTGCCACTATCAACAATACATTTTTTTTCATATACATACTTTCATTTCCACCTTTAAACACTATTTAAAAAGCCATAAATAAGATGCTACATGCAACAAAACAAAAAATTTAACGTATAAAACACGCTCCACAAAGCATCCATTAAATTTTTTGTAAATATATTTACAAAAGCGTTTCGTTTTTTTGTAGTCTGCAGGAATGATTAAATCAAGGAACACTTGTATGCAAATTATAAAACTCGTATGTACACTGTTATTATCAGTATCTGGCATGACATGGGGACAACCAAGAAATGGTGCTGCCCAAGTAAATCCAGCGTACCCTATTCCACAAGACACGTTGCTTTTTGTACAAAATACGCAAGTCCCTGCTCCATCAGGGGGTTTTGATTCTGTGCCACGCTTTTCCAATGGCACACTCAAAGTTATAAAAAATTCTTCGGTATATATTGACGATAATGGCAATGTTCAGCTCAATGGTATTATAAAAAATAACAACCTCCTTTCATGGCCTTCAACATCTGGCCTTTTCGGTCAAGTGCTCACAAGCGATGGTATGGGTAGCCTTATATTTACTAATGGCGGTGGCGGCGGTGGCGGAAACGTTTCTACCGCAGCATTTTTTACCGCAGATAATAGGCTTGTGCGAACCGACACACTCAGCGGCCCTACAAACATACAAGAATCTGGTATTACCATTGACGACAGCAACAATATCACCGGTATTAACACGGCAACTGCAACCACATTTATTGGTAACCTCACTGGCAGCGCTTCAAATAATGTGCTCAAAGCGGGCGATTCTATGACCGGCACGCTCAACATGCTGACGCAAAATGAAATACGATTTCAAGATACAGCGGGGGGAGAATATATTGGTCTCCAAGCACCTGCTACCGTTCCAACAAGCTACACACTCGCACTCCCAAGCACCGTACCCACCGCAAACCAAATTATACGCGCAAACAGTGCTACGCCAACACAGCTTGAATGGTTTACGAGCGGCAGCTCTATACCGCCAACATCCAGTGAGGTGATCTATGTTACCAAGTATGGTAACGATATAACGGGGGATGGTTCATTCTCAGCTCCATATGCATCTCTTGCAAAAGCAATCTCAGTTGCAAATACCCTTGCATCGATGGCAAATCCTATAACTATTAGCATTGCAGCCGGCAGATACATTGAAAATAATAGTGCCGGACCACTCACTATTACAGCTGCAGGCATTGCGATTGTTGGCGCTTCCTCAGTAACCACAATAATTATACCCTCAACCCCCTCAAACAATCTGTTACTTGCAACTGCCACCACCACATTATCAAACATCACCTTAATGGCACTCGCTCCTTCTACTGCTGTTGGGTTATCATTATCATCTGGTTTTTTAACCTCATGTATCAATTGCCGTTTTATCAATTTTCAAACCGGTGTATCGTGTACTGGCAGTGGCCAAAGTTACTTCTTTAACTCATCTCTTTTTGCCGGAAACGGTACCGGTCTCAGTATTAATAATTGCGCAGCTGAATGTAGCAATTGTAATATTTCAGGCGCGCTTACCCTTGCTGGACCTCCCGCAAATACGGGTGTTAGTGCCACTGGTGCAAATACCACGCTTTTCATTTCTGGAGGAGCCTGTGGTATTTGTGCAACGGGAATATCGCTTGCCAATAATGCAACAGCCTTCATCAATGTCGTAAATTTTAGACGCAACAATACTGATACTGCACAAAACAGCGCCAGCGTACTTAATTTAAATGCATGCACTTTTAGCGTAACTAACAATAGCTCTGACGTTAATATTCAAGCAAGCGGCGCAGGCACTTCACTTGAAATAATAGCCTGCGAATTTAATGGCAACAGTAACCTCGGGGTTCCACAAGCAACCTGTATACAAGTAATCAACAATGCAAATACGAAAATAAATAGTTGCAGCATCATCAACTATACCACCGCTCTTGAAGTGGGCACTATCGCTGATACCTCTTCAACGGTGGCAATCACTTCAGGACTTTCTATTCAAAACTGTACCAATGATATTATACAAAATGGTTCAACCACGCTCGATTTCAATGCAAGCACTGCATCAAGCAATAAAATCGCCATTAATGATCCAACCAATGTTCACGTTGCTTTTTTTGATTTAGATGACAATGATGCGTTAACCATTGGCTCATTCGCCAATGTTGATACCAACATAATCCAAGTACCTATTGGACCAACACAAGACATCAATATCAATCATATAGCTACTCTTTATGGCGCTCATGGCATGGGATTTGATAATCCAACCACTGATCCTTCAAACTGGTTTGTTGAATCGCAAGACGCTGCTACTTTTGCCGCGATTACCGTTGACCGTACTAAAACAGCGAGCCTGATGCTTGTCTCTGATACAGGTATACCGTATGGTGGAACTTCTGCATTACGCGGATGGACGCTCACCAAAAATGGCTCATCAGCAGAACTTGCCTTTTCATTTCAGAATAGTGATCCGTTACTGCTTAGCACAACTCTGCCCTATACGATTTTGCAACTTGATGGCACCAATAATCTGATACAAATACCAACTGCAGGAACACAGATCGTTTTTGATGGCGATACTAATCTTTATCGCGATAGCGCAAATGTATTAAAAACTGATGACAACCTCATAGTCGGAACTCTCACGCCAAACAGGGTAGTCACCACCGATCCCGTTACGAATGAACTCATTTCAAGCACTACCACTAATACTGAACTTGGTTATCTTTCGGGCGTCACCTCCTCAATACAAACGCAGCTCAACGATAAAGTATCCCGCTCTGGCGACACCATGACCGGCACCCTACAACTACCAGCTGGCACCTCCGCAGCGCCATCGCTCACCTTCACCGGCAGCGCTACTGCAGGCCTTTCGGCAAGCGCTGGCGCGCTTTCATTAAACACAAACGGCTTAGAACGCATTAACATTTCATCGGGCGGCACCGTTGCAATTAAAGACGCTGCAAATGGATTCACAACTGCTGGCGTTGTGCATAACAATGCTTCAGGTGATCTATCATCATCACTGATTGTGAATGCTGATGTTGATCCCGCTGCTGCCATTGCTGACACAAAGCTTGCAACCATTTCCACCGCAGGTAAAGTGGCAAACTCTGCAACCACCGCTACTCCTTTAAATAACATAAATACAATTGTTGAACGTGATGCCACTGGTGATTTTAGCGCTGGCATTATCACCGCTTCACTGGTTGGTAACGTAACGGGTAGCGCATCACTCAACGTGCTCAAAGCTGGCGATACTATGACGGGCGCGCTCACAATACCTGCCGGCACCGCTGCAGCGCCGTCTCTTAAATTTTCCGGCAGCACCAACACCGGTATTTCTGCTCCTGCAGCAAATACCCTTTCATTCGATACCAATGGTTCACAAGCTATGCATATTAGCTCCGCTGGCATTGTATCGATCGATGGCTTTGCTACGGCAGGCGTTGTGCACAATGATGCATCTGGCAATTTATCAACGTCGCTGATCGTTGATGGTGATATTACCAACGCAACCATAAGCAATGCAAAGTTGGCTACCATCTCAAGCAGTGATACTTCTGGTACTATTGTGGTACGTGATGGCTTCGGCAACTTTGTAACTAATATGATCACCATCGATGGCACCACCACTAACCCAACCGATGTGGCAACCAAAGCATACGTTGATGCTGCGGTATCATTGGGTCTCGTTGCAAAAACGCCGGCACTTGTTGTAAGCACCACTGACATAACGTTGAGTGGATTGCAAACAATCGATGGCGTTTCACTGGTGGCCACGAATCGTGTATTGCTGGTGGGTCAAACGAATCCCGTAGAAAATGGACTCTGGCTTGTGCAAGCAGGCGCATGGACTCGGCCAGCAGATTTTGCAACGGGCACAGCAGCAGGACAAGCATATGTACTCATAACTTCAGGCTCAATCAATGCAGGCACGAGTTGGCTGTGTAATACGCCAACCGCCATTATTGATACCGATCCGATTATGTTTGTGCAATTTTCACTCCCTGGGCAAACAACTGCTGCAAACGTTGGCGCTGGTAGTGGGCAAGTATTTAAAAATAAAACAGGGAACACACTAAACCTGCGAACCATTGCTGCCGGCACACATATGACGGTAACCAATAACAGCGATGACATTACCCTGGCAACTGATGCAACAGATACCAACACGATAAATACTCTTGTTTCACGAGATGGATCCGGCAATTTCTCAGCAGGAACTATTACCGCAAACTTAACCGGAAGCGCATCAAATAACGTGCTCAAAACCGGCGATTCTATGACCGGCACCCTCAACATGCTAACACAAAATGAAATACGGTTCCAAGATGCAGCAGGCGGAGAATATGTTGGCTTTCAAGCACCTGCTACGGTACCAACCAGTTATACCCTTGCGCTCCCAAACAATGTTCCAGTAATCGGTCAAACACTCAGAGCTGGATCGGTGACCGCAACCAATCTTGAATGGGTCTCTGAAGGCGGATCAGTTAGTCCCGCTGCAAGCAAAATTATTTATGTAACAAAATATGGCAACGATAGCACCGGTGATGGTTCTTTAGATAAACCATATGCTTCTCTTGCGAAGGCAATCAGCGTAGCCAATACGCTGGCTTCAAGCATTAATCCTATTGCAATTCAGGTAAATCCCGGCATATATATCGAAGATAATAGCGCAGGCCCACTCACTATCACCGCAAATGGCATTTCAATTATTGGCGAAGCCTCAACAAGCGTTATGATAATGCCATCAACCCTTTCCAATGATCTCATTCTTGTAACACAATCAACACAAATCGCACAGATGACCTTTACTACAACGGGAGGACCTTCAACGGCAACTGCTATTACCCTTACCGGCGGCACCTTCTCCAACATGAACACAATTCGCATTATAAACTTTCAAACAGGCCTTATCTGTAGTGGATCATCAAAATCATATGGGCTCAATAACTGTGTGTTTATCGCTAATGGTACCGGTTTGGTTATTAATGATACGTCCGTTACGTGCAACAATTGCACGGTATTTGGCTCTACGTCACTCACAGGGCCCCCTGCAAACCAAGGTGTTACCGTAACGGGAGCAAATACTAATGCCATCTTCAGTGGCGGTACGTATGCACTGTGTACCACTTGCATGAACATAACCGGTAACGCACCCGTAACGATAAGTGCCGTTGCCTTTAAACTTAATGAATTCGATATTGTACAGTCTGGCGGATCCCGTATGACCATAGAAGGTTCCACCTTTGAAACTACTGCTGGAGCATCGGATATCGATGTGCAAATTAGCGGCGCAGGAACACTTGCCCAGATCATTGGCTGCGAATTTAATGGTAACAGTCTCCTTGGAGTTCCTGAAGCAATCTGTATACAAGTAACCAATAATGCAAATGCTAACATAAACAGTTGCAGTATAAGTAGCTATACTACTGCTCTTGAAGTGGGTGCTCTCGCCGATACCTCCTCAACTGTTTTATCCGCATCATCAACCTCTATTCAAAATTGCACGAATGATCTTATTCAGAACGGTTCATCTACGCTTAACTTTAGCGCAGGTAGCGCCTCCGATGAAAAAATGATCATAAACGATTCTACCAATGTAACGCTTGCCTTCTTTGATTCAACGAGCAAAAATACACTGACCATCGGATCACTGGCAAATGTAAATACATCGTTGCTGCAAGTTGCAAGCGGCATCGATGAAGGGCAAACTATAGCATACAACACAAACGTGTATAGCACAGAGGCTATCGGTTTTGAAAATGATACCATCAACCCAACATCATGGTTTGTGGTATCACCATCAAGCACCGGATTCTCGTCTATTACCACCGATAGAACACAACCCTCGAGCCTTATGTTAGTCTCTGATGAGGGCGTTTCATTTGGTGGCACGTCCGCATTGCGCGGATGGACAATTAATAAAAATGGTTCTTCTGCTGAATTGGCATTCAAATATCAAAATAGTGATTTGATTGGTCAAGTAGCAGTGCCACAATACACACTCCTGCAACTTGATGGCCTTAACAACACAGTACAATTACCAACTACAGGAACACAAATCATATTTGCAGGTGATACCAATTTATATCGTGATAGTGCCAATGTACTCAAAACAGATGATAATTTTATTGTAGATACTCTCACGCCAAATCGTGTAGTCACCACCGATCCTGTTACCAACGAACTCATATCAAGTGTTACTACCAATACTGAACTTGGCTATCTCTCTGGCGTTACCTCTTCAATACAAACACAACTGAACGATAAAGTATCCCGCTCTGGCGACACCATGACCGGCACCCTACAACTACCTGCCGGAACTTCTGCGCTACCATCACTCACTTTCACGGGCAGCACTACTGCTGGCCTTTCTGCAAATGCTGGCGCACTCTCATTAAATACAAACGGCTTAGAGCGCATGAAAATATCATCGGATGGTACCGTTTCTATTAATGGTTTCACCACTGCTGGCGTGGTACATAATGATGCCACCGGCAACTTATCAACATCACTGATTGTGAATGCTGACGTTGATCCCGCTGCCGCCATTGTTGATACAAAGCTTGCAACAATCTCCACTGCAGGTAAAGTTGCAAACTCTGCAACGACTGCAACGAGTAGCAACACGATAAATACGATTGTTTTGCGTGATGCTACTGGCAACTTTGATGCCGGTACTATTACGGCAAATTTAACCGGCACCGTTACTGGCAGCGCATCACTCAACGTGCTCAAATCGGGTGATACCATGACAGGCACCTTAACGCATCCAGCAGGCTCTGCAGCCGCACCATCAATTCAGTTCACCGGCAGCACCAACACCGGCATTTCTGCTGCAACGGCAAACACCCTTTCATTTGACACAAATGGTGCAGAACGCATGAATATTAATGCTACCGGCACAGTCACGATCAATGGCCTCACCTCTACCGGTATTGTACACAATAATGCATCAGGAGCACTTTCAACGTCATTGATTGTTAACGCTGATATTGATCCTGCGGCAGCTATTTCAGACACTAAGCTTGCGGTTATTGCAACAGCCGGCAAAGTAGCAAACTCTGCAACCACCGCGACGAGTAGCAACACGATAAATACGATTGTTTTGCGTGATGGCTCTGGTAATTTTGCAACCAATGAAATCACCATTAGCGGCACCGTTACAAACCCAACCGATGCTGCAACCAAGGCTTATGTTGATGCGGCAGTTACCGGTTCATTTGTGCCATTGGCTGGTGGCACCATGACAGGCACGCTGGTACTTCCAGCAGGCACCGCTGCAGCACCATCGCTTCAGTTCACTGGCAGTACCAACACCGGTATTTCTGCTGCAACGGCAAACACGTTCTCATTCGATACCAATGGTGTTGAACGTATGAATATTAGCACTACTGCAATCAACACAATTCTGCCATTGATTATTAAAAATTTAATCTGTAATCAGGCAATACAGGTAGTAAACCCGGCAAACACTGGTACCATAACGGTCAATGCTACAACGTCTATACTTGTTCTGGTAGTAACCAACGGTACCGCAAGCGTTACCATAGCACTTCCTGCGAGCCCAACAGATGGCCAGTATCTTACCATTATAAATACCAATACTGCAGCAAACCGTGGCGTAACGCTCGCCTATAGTGGTGGTACGGTGGCAAACGGTATTACCTCTCTCAACTCCACCGTAGCCCCTACCGCAACAACTGGCGGTGCTTCGGTAACGTATATATTTAGTAGTACTATTGCTTCTTGGTTGCGTGTTTCTCGAGGATAGGATCAGAAGCGATACTCAAAATTAAATGAAGGGCCACCTTGATTATTGATGCTGACTGACATGTGGTATTTAAGGCGCATTTTTTCATCAATGAATTTATGCGCCGCTACCCCAAACATAGCTCCAAGGCCAGCACCCGCAACCAACTGTGAAAGATAATGTCTGTTGCAGGCAATAAAGGTTGCACCAACGCTCACCGCCAGCGCACCGAGCGGAATTGCAGCCACAGGGCCATAGCGCAAGCCGAAAATAACGGCCGCATAGGTAGCTTCTGCCACATGACCCGATGGGAACCCACCAGAAGAACGGCATTCGCACCCAAACTTTTGGTTCCAGGGGCGTAGACAAGAATCAAACTGTAAACTTTTTATTAAATCTTTTCCAGAAATAACAAAAGGCATACCGACAAAATAGGTTCGGCATGCCTCTCTAAACTCATCATCACGTGCAAGGACCGCTTCCATGCCACAAAAAATCATGGGAACCGCAACAATCCATTCTGCAAAATCGTGGCACCATCCGGGCGGATTATTAATATTTTTGTGTTTATCAAAATCATAAAAGCATCGTTGAAGCTTATCATCCAAAATGCGAGCACCAACAAAGAACGGAAAGGTAAGGGCGGCAATTTTTAAACTATCCCAATCAAGCAGATTTTTAAAAATACCTGCAATCTCACAGCCAATAAGTGATATTGATTGACCGATGGGATCTTTTTTTTCATGCTTAGCGCCAATAATACTGTTTATGCTTACGCACAGAACAGTAAACATGCCAAGCATACGACGTGACTTGGTACCCTCCATATTCCCCTCCCGATGCCAGCGTCAGTAAAACGCTCTCTCGAATGAAGAGTACCATATCACGTGTTCATTATTCAATTATGCAATACTAAACGGCACGATAACCCTGAGGGGTACGAAGGTGCCAGTCAGTCATCTGTTGGTATGCATGGCCAACTTTAAAGAGCAATTCCTCACCACTATGTGGCGCTATCAACTGATACCCAATAGGCAATGTATCTTTGGTAAAACCACAGGGCACCGAGATCGCAGGAACACCCGCTAAATTTACACCGCAGGTAAAATAATCAAGCAAATCTGCTTGGAGTGGATTCGCATTAAATGCACCAACCTTGAACGCTTGCTCAGGATGTGTTGGCATGAAAAGCAGATCAACGTCTTTAAACTGTGCAAGCATATCCTGACGAATTAAGCTTTGAGCCTTTTTGGCATTATCATAAAATTCGCCGCTTTTACCCGCTGATAATACATAGTTACCAACCAGAATACGCTTTTTAACTTCAGATCCAAAACCTTCTTGCCGTGTTTTACGATACATATCAGAAAGTGATTGTGCATCTTTGGTACGATAGCCATAGCGCACACCATCAAAACGCGCAAGGTTGGATGCTGCCTCTGCACGACTAATAATAAAATAGGCAGCGGCACTATAAGAAAGTGCTGGAATACGAATTTTTTTAATCTGAGCGCCTGCTTTTTCAAATGCTTTTAACGCATCTTCTAGTGCAGCAACCACTTCAGCATTCATACCATCTGCATGAAGCATATCTTCTACCACACCAATGCGTAAGCCCTGTGGCAGTTTGCCATCGAGCGCTTGGGTATAATCATACGCTGGACGCGCTAAGGTAGAAGAATCATTGCTATCTTGACCGGCGATTGTGGAATAGACGATCGCATTATCATAGACCGTGCGCGTTGCCACCCCAATTTGATCGAGTGACGATGCATACGCAATAAGCCCATACCGAGAAACGCTGCCATAGGTTGGCTTTAATCCAACAACACCACAGTATGCGGCAGGCAACCGAACCGATCCACCAGTTTCAGAACCAAGGGCCCAAGGCACAATCCCTGCAGCAACTGCTGCTATCGGACCACCACTCGAACCACCCGCAACACATGACGTATCCCATGGATTTAAACATTTTTTAAAGGCAGATGTTTCGTTGGAAGAACCCATGGCAAATTCATCGAGGTTTGCTCGGCCAATAAGTACAGCGCCTTCATTTTTAAGACGCTTAATCGCCGTAGCATCATAGGGTGCTTTGAAATGTTCAAGCATACGAGATGCACAGGATGCAATTCTGCCTTCTTGGCAAATATTATCTTTTATCGCACCCGGAATACCCGTAAGCTTTCCGTGCGGAAGCTGCTTGAGATTAAGGGATTCTTTGGAAAAAATTTCAAGAAAAGCCCCAAGTGTTGGATCATATTTCGCAGCGCGCGCAAGGGTATCGGTTGCTAATTCGTCTACGGAAATTTCACGCGACGCTAATTTTTTTTGCAGTTCAGCAATAGACATATATGCTAGGGTGCTCATTCTAAACCTTTCTTCTTTGAGTCAGTAGATTCTAGAATACGGGGTACTACAAAATAATCAGATTCACATTCTGGTGCCGCAGAAAGAATAACCTTACTATTGGAGGCTACCGGTTCATCTGCACGCATTACATTGCTATTTTTTTCAGAATCAACAAACGCCATCTGCTCAAGCTCTTTTACTTTTGCCGCATACTGCAACACTTCTTCAAGGCGCTTGGGCATGCTTTCAAGCTCTTCAGCCGTTAATTCTATATGGGATACCCGCGCCAGTGCGAGTAGCTCTTCTCGGGTAATAGTTGTCATACCAATCCTTCTTGCCGCAATGCACCAGTCCAGCCTCCGCTACGGAAGCGGTAGATATAGACCATGCTCATAAGGGCACTACCTAAATAAAATGAACTATATATCAGCATAAACCGAAGAAAATCGCTGTCTACTGGTATATAGGAACAAAACCAAGAAAGCGGGCCAAAGAACCCTATACATACAATCAGCCGTGTTATCATAACCACGTTCATATCGCCAGCACCGCGCAACGCGCCTGCAAGCACCAGTTGTAAAATATCAAAAAAGGCGAGCATGCTGAGAATTGGCAACGCTTGCGCTGCAAGACAGGTGAAATCACCCTTCGAATCAAAGAATGATACAATCTGATGAGGGAATGCCAAAATAATGGCGATAAGCACACTGACGGAAACCATGGTAATAAAAAGGACCTTTTTAATGATTGCACGCACCACATCCCACTGGCGTGCACCAATACTGTTACTCACCAAAAAGGTAATAACCTGGGCAGCCGCGAGCGCAGGAAGTAAGGCTAACCGTTCCATCTCTTTTACCGTATACAGGGCCGCTACACCACAGGTGCCCACTGAACCCATCATTTTGCAGAGCCATACATAGGATGCCGCCATAGTTGCTTTATCAATAACCACGGGAATCGTGAGCTTGATGAGCCGAACAATCTCTGCAACCGATGCAACACCACTCAACAAATTAATTTTATACTGTTTTAATGCCGGGCTACGCACAATATACCATAACGCACAGATCAACATCACCGCATACTGAATCACCGTTGCCAGTGCAGAGCCATCAAGGCCAAGCCCTTTAGTCCATGGGGTACCAAAAATGAGCGGATAGTCTATCGCAAGAAATACGAGGGTGCCGATGATATATAAACGCATCGGCGTCTTGGTATCTTTAATACCACGTAAGAATCCAACGCACGCAAAGTATACAAACATGAGCGCTACGCCCACGGCGCGCAAACGCATGAACGGTACGCTGAGGGCTATAACTTCAGGGGTTAATCCTAACCAGGTATAGATTGCCGGTGCCCCATACCAGAGCAAGCCTCCAATGCAAAGACCGCTGGCTAAGGTCGTCCAGAACGCATCACGCAATGAGTTGCCTGCTTTTTCATAAGCCTTTGCACCATTATGCACACCAACGAGCACTACCGTACCCACGCTCATCGCTTCTGCAATTTTAAGAATAAGGTGCAAAAAGGTATTTGATGAGGCAAGCGCCGCATAGGTAGGGGTTGATTTGAGCAAAGCTATAAACTTTGCATCAACGAGCACTGGCAGTGAATAGAGCAAAACGTTGGTGACAAGCTCAGGAATAAAATAGCGAATAAGGGTACTTAATTTTTCACCACGAGCATCCTGCAGACCACCAATAAAACTTTTGAGCAATGATTGTTTCATTACTTATCCTTTACGCGCTGTGCGCACTGATTGCTTGAATACTATAAGCCGTCTTTTTTTGTCGCCCACTTCGTAGGCATAATCCTGCACCAATCCCACTGCGCACTCTGCGGACATTTCCCAATGTTGCGATGCCCAATAGACTACCTTTGTACGGGCAAAGAAAGGCCCTTCTTCAAAAATAAGGAGGAGTTCTGGCACTTGTAGCGAGGCGCGTGCACATACATAATCAAATGGTGTGCGCGTGTGATGCACAAACGTACGCCAATCACGCGTATCAACCGTTACGTGTGTAAGGCCAAGCTGCGCAATAACCTCCTTCAAAAAGGTTACTCTTTTTTGTGTTACTTCAATGAGCGTTATGGAAAAATGGGGATATTTGATTGCAAGCGGAATACCCGGGAACCCGGCACCGGTGCCAACATCTACAAGGCTTAACGGCGCATCGACCTGTGGCACACAATCTGCAAAACGCAGTGAATCGCTAAAGTGATAATGCAATACATCCGGCAACGTTATAATGCGCGTGAGATTAATACGCTGATTCCACTCAACTAATAATGCATAATATGTTTGAAACTGTGCCAATTGTGCGGCAGTTAACTGTTCTTGCTCTGCAAAAATCTGCCATAATGGATTTTTTATGTCGGCATCTGCCAACGTTGAACTGATTTCTGGATTTTTCATAGTCTCTTGTGCTACGGGTGAGAGTGATACTACCAGTAGCAGTATACCATACCATTACAGAATGCGATTATATGAATAAAAAAATTATTATGTGTTGTGTATTCCTTATCACCACACATCTCAAGGGCGCCACGCTCACGCTGACCTTTAAACCGTATCCAAACGTAAAGCAGGCACTCGAAAATTTGAAAAAGCCCGATAAGCTTGCACATCATACGCTGGTGCGCATTACTGAGCAAGCCCCCATTGCAGGCATCGTCGGTGCGTATGCTGGGTATGTACAGGCTTCTGATGAAGATGGCCAAATGATATTCCCCCGCAAGCAGACCGATGAAAAACTGTTCTTACTGATCACCCCTGAAATTGAACCGGTGCTTTTATTCCCACACACGGTGAAAGACTGGCACGTTGCAGCAGGCAAGCCACATGCCTATTTTAAAATAAACCGAGAAACTGATCCCGAAACGGGCCTTACCTATTGGAACGTTGCAGAAGAACCTCTCGATACTCAAAAACCGATAGAGCTTGAAGCGGTGATTTTAATTGCAGAGCCAAAAGATCTCGTGGTGCCCACCGGCATTACACTCACCAACACGGCAACCAACTTATTGCTCCCAACGATCTATAGCCAAAATAGCTTAGATACATCACTTGCTGCGGTAACGCTCATGAACATTGCGTATCTGTTCAATCCGGTAGATCTATGCGCGACGAAAAAAGATACGTATATGGCTGAACAACCGTGTGTGCCGTAAAAAATGGCCTTACCATTTTTGTACTGATATTAAGGTAAAATCGTTATTATCTACGTCTACCGCAAGATTTGCGAGGCCGTATCTAATTTCATCATGCCCCTTTTTTATTGCTAATTTAGCATTCTTAATTTCGGCCCTTTTTTCTTGATCAAACATACGTACACGCAAAAAATTATCTTCATAGAGATACCCCACTTGTTTCACACTTTTTGCTCCCTGCAAATCATAGTAAATCGGCACTTTAATCTCGATGGTCCTTGAAGAAGGAATTGTTTTCCATTTGGTACGATACTTCCAATCTGCCCAAGCAATCGCCTCAGCCGCGTTTTTTTTAGACCCTGTTTTTACTATTATTGCCTGTCTTCCTTTACTAATCATTCTGACTTCGATGGGAACACTAAGTTTATTTTCGATGGTAATAATGGGAATATCTGGCCCTAATTTTCCCGCTATAAGTTTGGGTGATGGTACCGCATCTTTTCCACTATTATCTATTGGCTGATCTGCTGTAAACAATATTACTGGCATCAGCGCCATGCACATGAAATACTTTTGTATATACACTTTTTATCCTTTAAAAACTTTATTTTAGCACTAGGCCTCAGCTAAGATACCAAATAATACCCTTTAACAGAACTTTCTGTATGCATATTAACTTTCAACATACTGAAATGACAACATTGCCTATTCTTTATAATTGGTTTTTGCAACCACACGTTGCTTACTGGTGGCCAGAACCATCACCGTATGAACTATTTCATGCAAAATGGAAAGCTCGTATTGAAAAAAGCTTGAGCGCATATCACACACCGTGGTTTGGCCATATTGTAAAAATAGATGGCATACCGATTGGGTACATACAACACTTTTTCTTAACGGCGCAGCAATGCCATGGATATCCGGTATCATTACAAGAAACAGTCGGATTAGATTTTTTTATTGGGGAACCCACATACTTGGGGAAAAAATTAAGCACACCAATCATAGCAGGCTACCTTAATCTGATTCATCAGAATCATCCGCAGGTTGCAACAGTGCTCATAGAACCAGCATATGCGAACCGACGCGCCATTCATGTATATCACAAAGCAGGTTTTAATCAACTTGGCCGTTGGCAAGATCATAATGAGCAAAAACTGTTGATGTTCAGAGCAATGTCAAATCACTCATTTTCTTTTGTTGACACGGATAATGTCCACTTCTTAGAATGATGGTCAAAATAATAAAAAGAAATTTAGAAAATCATGAAAAAACAATTCTTACTTTTAACGCTACTTACGGTGAGCATACATGCCTCTGATGAAAACACAGAGGGAAACTTAACATTAGCAAAACTTATAGAAGACGGAAAAACTACGATTCTCCACGATTTCATTCGTTACCACTGTAAACAGCATGCTACACAGGAATTATCCGAAGATACTAAAAATAAAATTAACGATATCAGACGCTTTGGCATTGATATAAATACGCAAGAACGGCAAGAACCACACTATACGCCGCTGCATATAGCAACACAATATAATGCTTTACCTTTGGTTACTTTTTTATTAATCACCCATAAAGCACGTGTAAATTATGACAATAAACTAGCACCCCACCCATTAATGATTGCCTGTGAAAATAGGAATGAAGCAATGATAAAAATATTATTAGAACATGGCGCACAAATAGAAAAGGGTTATTCTAAAGTACTGTTCTCGCTGAAAGCTGCTGGAATGGCAACGGTACCACCCTCATATATTACTCCACTTATGGAAGCTTGCCATACAAATAACGACAATAAACCTATAATTGATCTCTTATTAAGTCATGGCGCCGACATTAAAAGCGTATTTACATGCATATGCACCAAAAAATATTATGGTGAATATACATATGAATTATTTTTTGATTTACTCAAAAAAGTATCTATCCATAATGCAGCAACCATAATAGGCCACATTAATGATTTGTCTGCAGAGAAAAAAGCTGAATTAATGGCGCATGCTAAGAAACAAATGCTACACATCAACAATTAAAATCTATCTCAAAAATAAAAAAGGAAACATTCAATGAAAAATCTATTAAGTCTTATTATTGCACTTGGAATAAGCACCGCGTTATGCGCAGCACCATCACAACATATTTTAGAACGTACTATTACCGGCATACATACCAAACTATTTGGCGCCGATAATCTGTATAAAGATTATCTTGAAGCGCGAGAATGGGATGATGTAATTGCAAGCACACATGATTTTGTAAAAGAACATCATGATACAGTGGCGCAACTACATAACAAAAACTTAAAACGTCGAATAATGCAAGCACGATCTTCAACGATGATACGCAACAAAGAGCTTATGAAACATTTCAACAAAATTAAAAAATCAAGCGATGAATTAGTTACCGCTATTCAAGCGGCCTACATTGAACTCTTTGAATCCGGTGAACCTAAAAACGCACGGATTATGGAACGATTCAGTAAAAAATTCGATGCCATCTACACCAGCATGAATGAACTGACCAAAGAACTGAAAACTGAATTGGATGACCTGAAAAACATCATCAAAGCAGAAGATTCTGATCTGAAAATAGAAATGCTTAAAGAACAAGAACAAGTGGTAGCCGTGCTTCATCGACTTTCTTTAACCGTTGCACTTACGGCACGCAAAGCACAAAACGATTTAAAAAAATAGATGTATCGCTTCGCGTAGTTAACTCGTGTTCATGAGCATAGACAGCGAAAATAAAAGAGTTCATAATGGTAGCAACAGTAACCTCTTCAAAAAAAGGAACTCTATGAAACGCGCTGTCTTGTCGATCAGCATATTACTCTCTATCGCAAACATATACGGTATGGATGCAGAGAAAACAGAAGCCGGAAAACTATCTCCGCTTGAAACTGCTTTCAATCAAAAAAACAAAGACGGGGATACGCTTATCCACACTATTGTCAAACATTATAAAACAGTAGACGAACTCAAAAAAGACCTTAATCCAATACCAGGTTTGGATGATGCGAAAAATTTCTCTGATTCTGATGATCTTAAGGAAAGCTTGGCATTAGAACCTTTTAAAAATGTCATGCGTCAGGCTGTAAATCGCAAACTACTTGCAGAAGCAGAAGTGCCTGATATACAATCCTACGCAGCAAAAACTGAAAATAATATTGTAGATAGCATAGAAAAGTTGCACGCGCTCAAATACGATCTCAACATGCAAAATCAAAAGGGCAAAACAGCGCTTTATCTTGCCGCTCAATATAAAGCATATAGAGTTGTTCACACGCTCTTAGAGCTTGGTGCAAATCCCAATATAGCTGATAAAACTGGATATACACCTTTAATGATTGCCTGTGCACAACGCTATAATTCAAACATAGTACACGCTCTATTGCGTGGCAATGCTGATGTAAACGCTATAATTGGTAAAAATAACAAAAGCACTATGACGCTGAATGAAGCGGCACGCATCTGCATCGAAAATACCAACGTTATTCTTGAGCATTTAGAAAAACAAAATAAAGATGTATCATTGACCCCTGTAGCTTCTACGAATAACAGTGATGCTGAAGAAGATGGCTCATCATCGAGCGACAGCGATACATTAGAAAATCAAAGCACGGTTACTAAAGAAGATAAATATGCGTCATTGAGCCCGCGAGTAAAAGCGGCTCTTTCTACCGTTAAAGGTCCGGTAAAGTCCATGAGTAACAGTAAATCATCCAGCGACATTATTCTGTGAAGAGTGGCAACTGGCTAAAAAATCAAAACCCGTCATCAGGTGAAAGTGATAACGAATAATAAATGCTCCATTAAAAGCATAAAAGAAGGCAGTCTTTTTAGACTGCCTTCTTTCTTATCATCTTACAAATCAGGGAACTCATCATCAGTGAGTGCAATGACTTCATGCACTTCTGTGATGCGATCTTTCAGTGCTGTTTCGATTCCCATTTTGAGCGTATAGTTTGACATCGGGCAACCTACGCAGGCACCTCGAAGCCGCACATATACAACCCCTTCCTGAAACCTAACAAACTCTATGTCACCGCCATCCATTTGGATATTGGGTCTGAGTTCATCGAGCACTGCAGCAATGCGCTGTAAAATATCTTCGTCAGACATGTTACAGTACCCACTCAAGACGTGCGATGGTTGCCGTATCGCTTACACGTTTACCAAGTGGTAACACACGGGTGTATCCACCAGGACGTTGTGTATAACGAGGCGCAATTTCGCTAAATAGCTTAACGACTGCTTCGCTCTTGTATGGCAACATTGCATGTACACGGCGACGCGCATTGAAGGTATTTCCTTCACGTGCAAGCGTTACGCAGCGTTCTGCAAGCTTTTGTGCTTCTTTTGCACGAGCCTTGGTTGTTACCAAATGCCCTTTTTCGATCAATTGAATAACCTGGTTACGCAACATCGCGCGGCGATGTGACTCAGACATATTCAGTTTTTTATGACCACTTTGATGTATCATGGTAATATCTCTTTATTCTTCTTCGTGTGATTCAAGCATTTCTTGAACATCTTCTTCATCGATTCCCATACCGAATGAAAGTCCTTGTCCTTCAATTGCTTCTTTTACTTCTGTCAACGATTTACGGCCAAAGTTTTTAATCTTAAGCACTTCATCTTCTGGCATATTCACAAGATCTAACACTCGTTTTACACCATGTTGTACAAGACAGTTTTGTGCACGTACTGAAAGTTCGAGCTGCTGAATAGGTTCCATCAACAATTCAAGTACTTTAACTGGCATCGTTTTTGTTTTATCAACAACGAGATCTTCTTTTTGTTTTTCTGGTATCACTACAGATATTTCATTAAAGGGGATCTCTGTGTTAACCAAGAAATGTTCTAATTGAGTGCGAAGTACAGATACCGCGTAATTGTATACATCGACCGGTGTTTCAGAACCATTCGTTTGAATAGTGAGGGTAAGTTTATCGTAATCGATATCTTTCCCAACACGCGTTTTTTGTACATCAAAAATCACGTTTTGTACTGGCGCAAACATAGCATCGAGGTAAATTTTGCCATCTTCTTGATACGGCTTGCCTTCTGGCCATTGTGCAGCCTGATAGCCTCTGCCGGTACCAACAAAGAATTCAATATCCAAAAGTCCATCTGGTGCTACATGTGCAAGCACTAAATCTGGATTGACCAACTCAAGGTGATCATCCGCCTTAATATCTGCAACACGAGCTACCGCTTCGCCGGCAACTTTAAGACGCATAGTACCGACTTTGCCAGTTTTATTACGCACTACAATCTGCTTGATATTAAGAAGCACTTGCATCGCATCTTCAACAACGCCGGGAATAATCGTAAATTCGTTGTTAACGCCTACAATAGTTACCGCAGTAACCGCAGAACCTTCAATAGTACCAAGCAATGCTCTTCTCAAAGCGCTGCCGAACGTGGTACCAAGACCTGGTTCCAATGGTTGTGCAACAATCTCACCAAACGAATCGGTCAATGTTTTTTTATTCCACTCAACACGCGGAAGCGTCAGTGGTCTGTATTCTTGTCTTTCCATATAAACCTCCTACTCTAAGTCCTGCGTATTCACACGCACCATACTATACTTACCTCTGTATTACGCATTATTTCGAATACAACTCAACAATCAAATGTTCTTCGATCGGAGTTTGAATATCTGTACGCGCTGGAGCACGTAATACTTTTCCAGTACGGTTCTGTTTATCAAGTTCAAGCCATTCAGGAACTTTAACGCTGATCTTAAGTTTTTTATCGATCACGTTTTCCAAGAACTGCTCTTTCTTCATAACCGATGGATCAAGAGAAACAACATCGCCTACTGCAACCATACATGATGGTGAAGATACTCGACGACCGTTGATAAACACATGACCATGTACAATAATCTGACGTGCTTGTGCACGAGATGTTGACAGTTTAAGTCTGTATACAACGTTATCAAGACGACGTTCAAGCATACTAAGCAACGTTTCACCAGGTGCGCCTGTTGCTCGTAATGCTATTTCAAAAAATTTACGGAATTGACGTTCACGCATGCCATACATGTGCTTTACTTTTTGTTTTTCAAAAAGCTGCTTACCATATTCCGACATTTTACGGACAGGCTGCTTGGTCGTTTTTTCTTTATCACGCACATCTTTTTCACGATGTGCACTATTATTCATTTTTTCCATGTCACAATCACTCTATCATTTCAATAATTATTATACGCGACGTTTCTTAGGCGGTCTTACACCGTTGTGTGGTAGTGGTGTTACATCACGGAGTGTTGTAATCTTGAAACCTGCAGCTTGGAAAGAACGAACCACTGAATCGCGGCCAGAACCAGGACCTTGCAAGTTTATTTCAACCACTTTAATACCATAATCACTCATCTCTTTTGCAAGCGTTGTTGCAATCTGCGACGCTGCAAATGGAGTACTCTTACGTGCACCCTTAAAACCTAATCTTCCCGCGCTACTTCTAAATAACACATCACCATCAAGTGTAGTGATAGACACTATCGTATTATTGAATGTCGAGCGGACATGCGCTATCGCGGAATCTACCCGGGTTTTTACTTTTTTAGATCTTTTTTTGTAACTCATGCTACCAAATACCTCTTGTCATACGCCTGCATTCGCTGTTAGCTGTTTCAGGCTACGTACTTATATTAATTATTTCTTAGATGGCGCTTTTTTCTTGTTAGCAACAGTTCCACGAACCTTGCCACGTTTTGTGCGCGCATTTGTTTTTGTACGCTGACCGTGTACTGGTAGCCCCTTTTTATGGCGGTCACCACGATACGAGCCGATTTCTTGCAGGCGCTTGATGTTTAAAGAAACCTCTTTACGCAATGCACCTTCGACACGGTAGCGTTTAGTAATCTCGTTTTGAATCGATGCAACTTGAGCATCGGTCAACTCTTTAACACGAATATCAAAATTGATACCAACTATGTTTAAGATATCACGAGAACGCGTTAAACCGATCCCATAAATGTACGGAAGCGCATATTCAATACGCTTGTCATGCGGTAGCACAACACCTTCTATTCTTGCCATGCAATAAGCCCTATGGTTATTATCCTTGACGTTGTTTGTGTCGTGGATTTTTTTTACAAATTATGCGAACGATGCCATCCCGACGTATCACTGAGCAATCGTTACACATTTTCTTTACGGATGTACGTACTTTCACGTGAATCCTTTATGTTTTATACCGTAATACAATACGTCCGCGCTTTAGATCATACGGTGAAAGTTCTAAAGCGACCTTGTCACCCGGCAATATGCGAATATAATGCATACGCATTTTACCAGACACATGACCGAGCACCTCGTGCCCACCCTCAATTTCTACACGAAACATAGCATTTGGTAACGTTTCTTTTACCACGCCATCAACGCGTATCACATCTTCTTTTTTTTTCATAGATACTTTGTCCATTAGCGAACCTTACGCGTAATAATAAGCGGCTCACCATCTGTTATCACTATCGTGTCTTCAACATGCATAGCCCAGCTTTGATCCATTGTTTTAGCCGTCCAACCATCATGATCATCAACAAAGATATCATAATGACCCACGGTAATCATTGGTTCAATAGCAAGCGCCATACCTGCACGTAACACCGGACCTCGACCAGGCTTACCGTAATTGAGTACTTCAGGCTCTTCGTGCATGCGCTTGCCAATACCATGACCAGCAAAATCACGCACCACGCCAAACCCTGCAGTCTCAACAACTTCTTGTACTGTTGCTGAAACATTACTCAATCTAACACCGTCCCGCGCTGCTGCAATACCTGCATCAAGCGCGTTTTGAGCAACCTCAACCATTTTTAATACGTGAGAATCTTTCAATCCCGGCATACAAAAAGGACGTGCCATATCTGCCGCATACCCTTGCCATGAAGCACAGATATCAACTTTTACCAAATCAGTTTCTTGGATGATACGATCTAAAGAAGGTACTCCATGAACCACTTCGTCATTCAGAGATATGCAACTTACGTGCTTATACCCCATGAACCCTTTGGTCATTGAAACTAAATTACGCTTTTTAAGCTGTTCGGCAATATACTGATCAACGGCACCCGTTGAAACACCTGGTACTACATATGCCTTAAGTTCTTCAAAGATAGTTGCAAGCTCATAGCCTGCTGTGCTCATTTTACTAATCGCCTCGGCATCTTTGATGTATATCATGCAGCTATGCCCACCATTTTTTTAAAATTTTTATAGACCTCTGCAATTGGCTCTTTAGCATCAAGCTCAATAATCGGTATATTTTGCTTTCTATAATACGCAAGAAGCGCATTAGCATGCTGCTTATACACCAATAAACGTTCTTGAATAGCTTCTTTGGTATCATCAACACGACGTACCAATGGAGCATCGCACGCGTCACACGTCATATCACGTTTTGGCTTACACGCTGAATCTTTCAAACAGGAATAAACCGCTTGACAACTCTTATTGCTACAAATGCAGCGCGCGCCTATTCGATCTATCACCGTCGCATCATCTATATCAAAGTAAACCACCGCACAACGATACTGTCCTTTATTTTTGAGATAATCATCAAACACATGCGCTTGCGCGAGCGTTCGAGGAAATCCATCAAGAATCAAAGGTTCAGTAGACTTATCCTGACTTAACCAATCAAGAACCATCCCTGTGATAAGCTCGTCAGATACCAGTTTACCAGATTTTATCGCAAGGTCCATCTCTTTCCCTTGCGGAGTCTGTGCATTAATATGATATCTGCACAAGTTACCGGTCGAAAGCTGGTACCAGCCAAAATCCTGCACTGATCGAGCAGCCAGGGATCCTTTACCGGATCCTGGCGCTCCAAGAAATATATAGAGGTTTCGAACCACCATTATCGCAGCCTCCGCCCTCGCATACGGCCCGACATGAGGAAACCTTCATAACGATTTTCAATCAAATACGCTTCTATTTGAGCCGCTAACTCTAGTGCAACACCAACACCAATTAAAAGTGCTGTGCCACTCAAAATACCGCTCAAATAAAATGGTAATGAGATCATATACTGTAAAAGTGATGGCACTAAGGCAAGCCCTGCTATATACAGTGCGCCCACAAGCCCTAAGCGCGTCAGAATATGATTGAAAAACTCAGCAGTTTTGTGTCCTGGACGAATTCCCGGAATAAAACCACCGCTTTTTTTAATATTATCTGCAAGCTCTTCAGGGTTAAAGATCAACGCGGTATAAAAGAAGGTAAAGAAAACGATTAATACAAAATTGATCACGTTATACACAAGACCACCACGTATTAAGCTTTCAGTAATTACTTTTAACGCATCAAATCGATTTGCCAACCATGAAAGAACAAAAAGCGGAACGTTCAGCACAGCATTAGACATAATAACTGGCATTACACCCGCTGGATTAATCTTAAATGGAATATACGTACTTTGACCGCCATAAATCTTATTGCCAACGATACGACGAGAGTATTGTACCGGAACTTTACGTTCACCTTTTTCAAGGAAAACGATACAACCAGCTATTGCAACCACCAAGAGAGCTATTAAAATAGCAACAAACGATGATATATAGCCTTCCTGCACAGCACCTAAAACCTTGACGATATCATCAGGGAATCGAGCAATAATACCTGCAAAAATTATGACAGAGCTTCCGTTTCCAAGACCTCGCAATGATATTTGCTCACCTAACCACATAACAAACATGGTGCCAACAACAAGCGATAAAACAAATACCGTTCTAAACATCCAACCTGGTGTCAATACAAGCCCCTGGCTCTCAACCACGGAAACATACATGATGCCCTGTAAAAAGCTCACTGCAAGTGCTAAATAGCGCGTATATTGATTGATTATTTTACGCCCGTATTCGCCTTCTTTAGATAACTGCTCTAAAAATGGCACAGACATGCTGAGCATTTGCATCATAATAGAAGCGGTAATATACGGCGCAATCCCTAATGAAAAGATGGTACATTGCCGTAAGCTACCACCTGAAAATAGGTCTATATACGAAAATAAACCACCAAGAAGGCTTGTCGTTTGAGACATTAATTGTTCTAATCGACTGATATCAATACCAATAACCGGAATGTGATTGCCCAGCCTATAGACAATCAAAACTCCTAGTGTAAAAAGAAACTTTTTACGGAGCTCCGGAACATTGAAAATATTGATGAAGTTCTTGAGCAATACCACTACTTAACTCTCCCTAGATAACCGAACCTCGCCACCACACTTTTCTACGAGCGCACGTGCTGCTTCACTGCACGCGTCCACATGAATAATGAGCTTTTTAGATAAATCAGCATTGCCGAGTAGTTTCACAATACCACGCGCGCTTGATTTACGCTCACTAATCAAACCTTTTTCTACTAAAAATTCACGGGTTACTTCTTGACCATCAGTACATGCAGCATTTAAACGTGCTACATCTACGATATAAACCACGTCTTGGAATGGCTTATTGTTAAAGCCACGCTTTGGAACACGACGATATAAAGGCATTTGACCGCCTTCAAATCCAATTCCTACGGTACCACTTGTACGTGCTTTTTGACCTTTATGTCCACGACCAGATGTACCACCGCGAGCACCACCACGTCCAACACGCTTTCTGTCTTTGCCCGCTGAAGTCAAATTGTTCAGATTAATCATTACGATTCCTTCACCATTTGCTTAACAGATTTACCACGAAGCTTCGCCAAATGCTCTGCTGTTCTCAATTTTGCAAACGCGTTCAATGTTGCTTTTGCAACGTTCATGCTGTTGGATGATCCCAAACGCTTAATAAGAATATCTTCAATTCCCGCTGCATTACATAATGCACGCGCTGCGCCACCTGCAATATTACCAGTACCATGTGATGCTGGATGAATCACAACACGACTTGCGCCATGACGACCCTCTACACTGTATGGAATAGTGCGGCCACGACGTGGAATTGCAATCATACGCTTACGCGCACGTGCAGTAGCTTTTGCAATTGCTTGAGCAGCTTCTTTGCTATGACCTAAGCCAATGCCTATATTACCATTTTTATCACCAGTAACTACAAAGGCTGCAATACGAAACCGTTTGCCACCTTTAGTAACTTTGGTAACCCTACGCACATCAACTACGTGATCAACGTAATTTGATTGCGCATCTTTTATATTTTTTTCTTTTTCAACTGCCATAATACATCCAAGCTAAAGGGCTCAAATTATAGGGTAAGACCACCTTCACGAAGTCCTTCTGCTACTTCACGAATACGCCCATGATATCTATATGATCCACGGTCAAACACAACGGTGTCTATGTGTAAATTCTTTGCAATTGCAGCTAATTCTTTACCAACTGCACGTGCACAAGTCTTTTTATCGCCTTCTGCATCTTTCAGTGATACTGTTGATGCGCTCGCCAGCGTTACACCTTTTGCATCATCAATTAATTGAGCATAGGTCTGATTAAGACTTCTAAACACTGAAACACGTGGCGCATTGCTCACGGTTTTTAATTTTTGGCGTACACGAAACGCTCTACGTTTAGCGCGTACTGTACTGCGTTTATGCTCACTCACAAGAGACTCCAAGTCACTAATTTATATTATTTCTTCTTGCTATCTTTACGGAAAATTTCTTCCGTAGCTTTTTTAATACCGGTCCCTTTATATGGTTCTGTTGGACGTTGAGCTTTTAATCGGCTTACGTCACCACCAAGAGCAACACGGTCGGCTGATTCGAAAACAAGCTTTTGGCCCGTTTTATCGATGTTTACCGTTACACCTTCAGTCAATGGGAAGTCTATTTTATGACTATAACCCAAAGACAATACAAGATTTTTGCCTGCTGCGACAGCTTTAAAACCAAGTCCTATAATGTGCACTTCTTCAGTGAACGGTTTTTGTGCGCCAGCAATCTTGTTTGCAAGCAATGAACGATGTAAACCCCATACACGATTTAAATCACGGTCTCTGCCTGCTGTTGCTTTATCTGCAATAAGCATCAATAAACCATCTGTTTTTTCTGCGCGTAATGAAGCAGGCAACGTATACACGCCAGATGCCTTAGCACCTTTAAAGTGTACGTCTTGGCCTTTTACATCAACTTGAATGCCTGCAATGTTGATAGGCTTTCTGCCAACTTTTGACATAAATTCCCCCTACCAAACGGTACACATTACTTCACCACCAACACGCAATTTTTTTGCTTGTTTATGGGAAACAATGCCTTTATTTGTAGATAATATAGAAAGACCCAAACCGCCAATAACCGGTCGAATGTTATCAACACCGGTATACACACGTCGGCTCGACTTGCTTATACGATCGATTTCATGAATAACTGATTCGCCGTCTACATACTTTAATACAACTTTAAGAGCCGAGTGGCCTTCTTCTTGTACTGTTTGTACGGTTTTTATAAAACCTTCTTTCAACAAAATGTCTGCTATTGCAGCTTTTTGATTTGAATACGGCGCTGTCACGAACGGTTTGCTTGCAAGCGCACCATTGCGGATAATCGTTAGAAAATTTGCTATTGAATCCATTATAATCCTATTACAACTAGCTTACCAGCTCGTTTTTTTAACGCCTGGTAGTACACCTGCGAGCGCATTTTTTCTAAAACAAATTCGGCACATTTTAAATAAGCGCATATATGCACGTGGACGACCACAAAGCTCGCAACGATTATAAGCGCGTACCGCAAATTTTGGTGTACGTTTCGATTTTTCTATTAATGCTTTTTTAGCCATTAGCGAATCCTACTTTGTGCTTAAACAGATTTAAATGGCATGCCAAACTTTTCAAGTAATGCAACAGCATGTGCATCCTGTTTAGCAGTTGTATGAATTGAAATATTCATACCATACACTTTTTTATTTACGTCAAAATCTACAATTTCAGGGAATATCGTCCATTCCTTGATACCTAAATTGTAATTACCTTGACGATCGCATTTTCGTGAAACACCTTGAAAATCGCGTACTTTTGGAAGCGCTAAACTGATAAGTCCATCAATGAACTCATACATACGCGCACCACGAAGGGTAACCATAGTACCGATAGGCATTCCTTCACGAAGCTTAAATCCTGCAATAGATTTACGCGCTTCGCATTTAACTGGTTTTTGACCAGCAATTGCGGTTAACGCTTCTACTGCGTCATTAAGTGCTTTGCCGTTTGAAACAGCATCTTTAACGCCAACGTTAAGCACTACTTTTACAATACGAGGCACATCCATAATATTGGAAACGCCAAGTTGTGCTTGTAGTTCAGAACGTATTTTATCTTGATATAATGCTTGAAGGCGTGGCTTACTCATAGCTTATGTCCTATCTTCTTATAACGCTTCTTGAGAACGGTTGGACACGCGCTGTTTTGTGCCGTTGTCGAGAACTTTTACATTTACACGACAAGGTTTATCCGTTGAAGGGCAAACTGGCATAACGTTTGATGCATCAATAAAAGATTCAACTTTTTTGATACCACTTACGTCACCTTGTCTGCGCGCTTTTACGTGGTGAGTTTGAAGAGCAAGGCCTTGAACCTTTACTTTGCCACTGGTTGGGCATACTTCAATAACTGCACCGCGCTTACCCTTATCCTTGCCGGTTATGATCTGAACAAGATCATTTTTTTTAATACGTGCCATATCTATAACCCCTATAACACTTCAGGCGCAAGTGAAAGAATTTTTGGTGAAGCACCTTTAATTCTCAATTCACGTGCAATAGGACCGAAAATACGAGTACCTATTGGCTCATTATCTTTAATGAGCACGACTGCATTATCGCCAAATCGTATATAACTACCATCTGCACGGCGGATTTCTTTACGAGTGCGGACGATAATTGCATCAACCACGTCACTCTTTTTTACTGTACCGCCAGGAACTGCAAACTTAACGGCACATTTAATGTGATCACCAATCGACGCAAATCGTCTACCGGTGCCGCCTTTAATACGTATGCATTCTACTTCTTTAGCACCAGAATTATCTGCAACAACTAAGCGTGTTTTTTCTTGAATCATATATCACCTATATATCTTATTGCAAATCTGTTTTTACAATACGGTGTAACATCATATGCTTAGTTTTTGAGAGCGGTTTGCAGACATAAAATTCTACAACATCGCCTACTTTTGCAATCTGTTGCTCATCGTGTACCTTATATTTTTTTGAAAGGCACATCGTTTTTGCATATCGTGCGTGTCGCACAGTTCTGTCGACACGAACCGTAATTGTTTTATCCATTTTGTCGGACACGACATGTCCAACAAAAAGTTTTTTATTTTTTAACGTCTCTTCCATGAGATATCCTTTATCAAACCGTTACTTAGACAATGCTCGCTGGTTGAGTGACGTCATCATACGTGCAATTTCAACACGTAGCTTACGGAACTGCGAATAGTCTTTAACAGCGTTGGTAGCAACATTGAGACGCATCGCAAATAATCCTTTGCGCGCTTCTTCAATTTTTTCTGTAAGTTGCTGTACCGTTAATTGATTAATTTCTTGCATTGTCACTGTAAAACCCCTTCATCCTGTACAGCAGCCGATGCTTTCGTTACAAAACGAGTTTTCATCGGAAGCTTATATGCAACATGCTTAAGAATTTCCCGCGCTTCGTTCATATCGATACCACCGATTTCACAAATTACGCGCTCACGCTTTACTACAGCAACCCAGCTTTCAACGTTACCTTTACCCTTACCCATACGAGTTTCAGCAGGCTTTTTGGTATACGGTTTATCTGGAAAAACGCGCATATAAAATTTGCCTACTTTTTTCAATCTACGGGATAATGCAACGCGCATAGCTTCAATTTGCTGTGCGGTAAGGAACACTGGCTCTAATGCCTGTAATCCAAATTCGCCAAAGTCAACGGTTCGTGCACCTTTTGAACGCCCAGTCATACGACCGCGTTGAACTTTTCTGTATTTTACTTTTTTGGGCATCAACATAGTTTTTTCCTATCTGAGTTTAGCGAATGTTTTGGTAGTCACCGCGACAAACCCATACTTTTACGCCTATTAAACCATAGGTTGTAAGCGCTTCCGCAAACCCATAATCAATATCAGAACGAAGTGTATGTAATGGCACTGAACCCACACGTACCCATTCTTTACGTGCAATTTCTGCACCACCAAGACGCCCACCACAGCAAATCTTAATACCGCGAGCTCCAGCACGAATAGCTGATTGAGCAGCACGTTTCATAGCACGTTTAAAGCTTCCGCGCTTTTCAAGCTGAGCAGCAATATTACGCGCTATCAAGGTGCCATCAAGCTCAGGCTTCTTAACTTCTTGAACCGCAACTTCTACATTTTTATTCAAAAATTTAGATAGTTGTTGTTTTAGAGTGTCAATTTCCTGTCCACGTTTACCAATAATAGCACCTGGACGACCAGAATGGATTATTACGCGAACATTTTCGCCTGCTTTTTCTATTTCAATGGTAGAAAGCTCTGCCTTATCAAGGTGATTTTCAAGGAATT
Organism: uncultured bacterium; assembly: GCA_963704465.1. Lineage (GTDB taxonomy): Bacteria > Babelota > Babeliae > Babelales > Vermiphilaceae > MFD02979-c4. The sequence goes on along the minus strand of OY969901.1, from coordinate 305,397 downwards.
TGCGGATTTTAATATCTTCAATTACAAGATCACCATATCCACGACGAGTAAACCATCGTGAAGGCCACGTTCTATAAACACCAAGTCTAAATCCTATTGGATGTACTTTCTGTCCCACACTACACCTCGCTTCTGTCTGCAATAGATGCTAGTTCGACATTTATATGACTTTTACGGGAACGTTGAATATTTGCACGTCCCATTGCGCCTGGTTTGAAGTAACGTCTAATTGGACCTTGATCAATATAGAGTTTTTCTATAAAGAGGTCTGACGATTCAAATCCACCCTGCTGCTTTGCATTCGCTGCAGCAGATTCAATAGCTTTTCTCACAGGGATCGCTTTTTTAAGCGCACAGGTTGCAAGCCAAAGCAGAGCCTGTTCCACGTTTTTACCCCTCACTACATCCGCAACCGGACGTAGTTTATATGGGGAAACGGGTATATAAAGAGCTTTTGCGGAAAAACGCATCGCTAAAAACCTCGATTAAGCTAGTAAAAAGGGTCAGCATTGTATATATGGTACTGCATATATACGCAGCTGACAACTACCTTTTTTGCATATTATTCACTATTTATTACCACTATGTGCTCTGAAAACACGTGTAGGAGCGAATTCTCCGAGAAGATGCCCTACCATATTTTCAGTTACAAAAATAGGAATAAACTTACGGCCATTATGAACCGCTACGGTTAAACCCACAAATTCTGGGGTTACCATACTGCGACGCGACCAAGTTTTAATCGCATCACGTTTATTGCCTGATTTAGCAGCAGTCACTTTTTGCATCAGTGACGGCTGGACATAAGGGCCTTTTTTGGCTGATCGTGCCATAATCTATTACCTTACGTTATTTTCGGCGTTTTAATATCATTGAACTCTTCTTACGCTTAGGTCGGGTACGTGTACCTTTACATCCCTTACCCCATGGAGTAGTTGGATGCGCACCAGACTTGGAACGACCTTCACCGCCACCATGTGGGTGATCTACAGGGTTCATCGCCATACCACGAACCGTTGGACGAATACCGCGATTACGCGTACGACCTGCTTTACCCCAAACGATGTTCTTGTAATCTGCATTACCAAGTTCGCCTATTGTCGCCCAGCAGCGTTTTGAAACCATACGTATTTCATTTGAAGGCATACGCAATGTAACGTTATTGCCTTCTTTACTTACGATTTCAACCGACATACCTGCGCTTCGTGCAAATACACCTGCAGTTTCTGGTTTGATACCTACGTTGTGTACCACAAAACCTACTGGAATACTTTCCAATGGCATGCAGTTACCAACCTGTGCGTCAGTTTGTTCAGCTGCAATGATAGAATCCCCAATTTTAAGACCTTGTGGTAATAAAATGTAGGATTTTTTACCATTCGCGTATGCAATAAGACCAATCCGCACGTTTCGGTTTGGATCATACTCAATTGCAGTAAGTTTACCTGGCACATCACGGTTTACGCGTTCAAAATCGATAATACGATATTTACGCGCAGCACCGCCGCCTTGATGACGGCACGTGATTCGACCGTATGCGTTACGGCCGCCAGTGCGTTTCAGAGGAACAACCAAGGAAGCTTCTGGCTTCTTCTTTGTTATGTCATCTGAACTGATGAATGATTGAAAGCGCAACGAAGCATTGCGCGGCTTTCTTCTTAAAATAGCCATGCTCTATCTTTCTTTCTACGAACGGTTAGTGGAAGATTGTATCACTTCAGGCACTACCACTTCGCCCGTTCCACCTTGATTGAAAAGGTCAAGCGCTTTGTCACCCTTAAGCGTAATAATCGCTTTTCTCTTACCAGGGCGAACTACAAGTCGCTGCCCAATTCTACGCGATTTAGGACCGGTAGAAAGGGTGTTAACTTTTTCAACTTCTACGTTGAACAGCTTTTGAACCGCTTCTTTTATCTGTGCTTTTGTTGCATCCGGATGTACATAAACCATCAGCTTATGAAGCTTTTTGTTCAGCATATATGCCTTAGAAGAAGCTGTTACCGGACCACGGATTATATCGTACAATGTTATAGCCATTGTGCCACCATTTCTTTAAATAAATCCTGGTCTTTGCTCAACACAACCCAATGAGCACCCTTCATAAGGTCACATGCGTTTGGTTGATCAAAATGCATAATAGCTACTGACGGTATATTCACAAATGAAGAATAGGTCAGCATGTCACCAGGAGCTGCAAATAAAATTACTTTTTTATCTGCAAGGCCACTATTTCTTAATGCTGTATGTGCATACGCAGTACTTGGCTTATCGTTTTGAGCGTTCCAATCCATGACAGTAATGGCGCCACGATCGATATAATCACTCAACAAACTTAATAAGGCCAACTGACGTGATTTTTTATTCGTTTTCAAAAAGCGTGTACGTTCTTGAGGACCAAAGGTAACACCGCCACCTCTCCAAAGTGGAGATTTTGGTGAACCCGCACGTGCACGACCAGTACCCTTTTGCTTCCAAGGTTTCTTGTTGCTAAAGTTAACATCTGCTCGACCACGAGACCATACGGTCCCTTGACGCCAGTTTTGAAATAATGAACGTACATACTCTGAAATTGCATTTGGAGCGAATACAACGCCTTCTGGCAATCCCAAATCCGCTACTTTCATCACTGATGATGAAAGTGTTTGATTTACTTGATCTTTTTTGACTTTATTCATAATTAATACTCACTATTATGCTTTACGAACAAAGACTAATGAACCTGTCTTGCCCGGAATTGATCCCTTTATCAGCACGACGGATCCATTTTCAAGACCAGCTTTCACTACGGAAAGATTACGCACTGTACACTGTTCACCACCAGCACGGCCAGGCATACGTTTGTTTTTAATAACGCGTCCATGTGCACGGAAAAAGCTAATAGAACCTGTTCCGCGTCCCATAGTACAACCATGACTTCCGCGAGGACCATTAAAATGGTGTCTTTTAATAACACCTGCAAATCCCATACCCTTGCTGGTACCTGTTACATCAACAAGATCACCTTCTGCAATCGCATGCGCTGGTGTAAAAGGAGAGCCAACCACTAATTCTGCGTTTGGTTCGCTCAATTTAACTTCGCGACGTAACGCAAAATAAGTTGAAGCTTTTTTCAACCATTCAGCTGAAAAGGCTTGATCTTGATAGCGAGGTTTAATTAATCCGACTTGGACCGCGTCGTATCCGTCGCGTTCTTTCGCTTTGATTTCAGTTACAATCCAATTTCCCGCTTGAACAGCAGTCACTGGAATAGCACTGTCATCAGTATATATTTGGGTCATGCCAATTTTGCGACCCCAAAAGCCCGTTATCATTATCGAGCACCTCTCGTTACTTAATCTCTACGTCAACCCCTGACGATATGTTAATCTTCATAAGCTCATTCATCGTCTTGTCAGAGGGAGAGACGATGTCTAATACACGCGCGTGGCATGTTAATTCAAACTGCTCGCGCGATTTTTTATCAATGTGTGGAGAACGGAGAACCGTAAACCGACGACATTTATTTGGCATAGGAACAGGGCCCATTAGCTGGGCGCCTGTTCTTTTTGCAGTCATAACAATCATTTTTACTGCTTTTTCAAGGAGTCTATGATCATATGATCTTAATTTTAAGCGAATACGTTGTTTTGCCATCGCTCACTCGTTACTTAATAATCGCGGTAACAACACCGGATCCTACTGTTCTTCCGCCTTCACGGATTGCAAAGCGATCATCTTTCGCTAATGCAATAGGCGCGATCAATTTAACTGTCAATTCAACGGTATCACCCGGCATAACCATTTCACGGCCTTCAGGCAAGGTTACAATACCAGTGATATCGGTTGTACGGAAATAGAACTGCGGTTTATAACCACTGAAGAATGGACTATGACGGCCACCTTCTTCTTTGCTCAGGATGTACGCTTTGCACGTAAATTCGCTGTGCGGTTTTAAAGTACCTGGTTTTGCAAGTACCATACCACGTTCAATATCTTCTTTCTTAACACCACGAAGCAACACGCCGCAGTTTTCACCCGCGCGGCCTTCATCCATGCTCTTACGGAACATTTCGATACCGGTAACGATTGTTTTAAGTGTAGAACCAAATCCTACAATTTCTACTTCATCGTTCACGCGTACAATACCAGTTTCGATACGACCAGTTGCTACGGTACCACGACCTGAAATTGAGAATACTGATTCAACAGGCATCAAGAGCGGCTTATCGACTTCACGTTTAGGCTCTGGAATATACGTATCCAATGCATTCATCAAACGATCGATTGATTGTGTGCCAAGCTCATCGTTATCGCCATTCAACGCTTTTGTTGCTGAACCACGAATCACGGGAATTTCATCGCCTGGGAAATCATATTTTTTAAGAAGATCACGAATTTCTTCTTCAACCATGTCGATCATTTCTGAATCATCAACCATGTCGCATTTGTTCAAGAAGACCACAAGCGCTGGAACGTTAACGTTCTTCGCAAGAACGATATGTTCACGAGTTTGTGGCATCGCACCGTCTGCAGCTGATACAACAAGAATTGCACCATCCATCTGCGCAGCACCAGTGATCATGTTTTTTACATAGTCGGCATGACCTGGGCAGTCGATATGCGCATAGTGACGTTTTTCGGTTTCATATTCAACGTGAGACGTTGCAATAGTAATACCGCGTTCTTTTTCTTCTGGCGCGTTATCAATTTGATCAAATGCGCGTGCTTCTGCAAAGCCTTTTTTAGCCAAGCAGTTGGTAATTGCAGCGGTTAATGTGGTTTTACCATGGTCAACGTGACCAATGGTACCAACGTTTAAGTGAGGTTTTTTGCGTTCAAATACGCCTTTAGCAGCCATGCGTTACTCCTACACAATGTAGTATTTAATCAGTTGTTACGATTTCGATTTACAAATTTCAGCCTGTACGTTCTTAGGTACTTCACGATAGCAATCAAACTCCATAGTATACGAAGCCTGACCACTTGACATGGAACGTAATGAGCTTACATATCCAAACATGTTACCCAGCGGCGCTTCAGCAGTAATTACTTGTTTACCACCTTCTGTGCCTGTGCTTATGATACGACCACGTCTGGAGTTTAAGTCACCAATCACATCACCCATACAGCTATCTGGCGTTACTACCACTACCTTCATCACCGGCTCTAAAAGCACCGGAGATGCGTTTGTCATAGCAGTTCTGAAAGCCATGCCTGCAGCGATTTTAAAGGCGATCTCAGAAGAGTCAACATCATGATAAGAACCATCGTACAGAGTGACTTTCAAATCAACTACCGGATATCCCCCAAGCACACCAGTCTTCACTGCCTCATCAAGACCTTTTTCTACCCCTGGAATATATTCACGGGGAATTGTACCACCGACAACGCCATTTACAAATTCATACCCAGTACCACGTTCAAGCGGTTCCATCTTGATCCATACATGACCATATTGACCGCGACCACCGGACTGTTTAATAAATTTGCCTTCAGCGTCTGCAAGTTTTTGTACTGTTTCTTTGTACGCAACCTGCAACTTGCCTTGTACAACTTCTACTTTATGCTCACGCTTCAATCGATCAACGATAATTTCAAGGTGCAACTCACCCATACCAGAAATTTCGGTTTGACCGGTTTCTTCGTTATATGAGAACTTGAATGATGGATCTTCTTGCCCTAATTTCCTTAAGGAAAGGACCATTTTTTCATAATCTGCTTTGTTTTTAGGCTCAATAGATGCTGAGATCACTGGATCTGGTACGTTAATTGATTCAAGAACAACATTTTTGCCCTCTTCACACAACGTATCACCAGTATTTGCATCTTTGATACCAACGACTGCCGCAATATCACCTGCACGCACCGACTTAATTTCTTCACGCTTATTTGCATGCATTTGAAGCAAACGGCTTACACGCTCCTTGGAACCGCTTCGCACGTTATACACATACGAACCAGCTTTCAATTCGCCTGAATAGACACGTACGAAGTTTAATACACCCACGTACTGGTCTGTCATAATTTTAAATACAAGTGCATAGAAAGAACCATTTGGATCCGCAGGAATACTGATAATTTCATCAGTACCAACTACATGTCCTTCTATCGCTGGAATATCAAGTGGAGATGGAAGATAATCAATGACCGCATCAAGAGCGAGCTGAACACCTTTGTTTTTAAACGCAGTGCCACAGAACGTTGGGGTTATTTTCAATGCAATAACACCTTTACGCAACGCATTCTTGATTTGTTCAAGTGACGCTTCTTCACCATTCAAATACTTTTCTTCAAGATCAGTATCAAAATCACACGCCGCTTCAATAATGCGGGTACGCAATTCTTCAACTTGATCTGCATATTCTTCAGGAACATCCTGCCACGTAACAGTCATACCACGATCTTCTTCACCGAAGGTTGCCATCTTACGAGTCAACACATCAATGATAGCATGAAAGTTTTCAGACTCTCCAACGGGGATTTGCATAGCGATTGCATTAGCACCTAATTTGGCGTTCATGTCTTCAACAACTGCAAAATAGTCCGCACCAATACGATCAAGTTTATTTACAAAGGCAATACGCGGAACGCTGTAACGTTGCGCCTGACGCCAGACTGTTTCTGACTGTGGCTGCACGCCTTCAACACCCGCGAAAACACCAATCATACCATCAAGTACCCGTAAAGAACGCTCTACCTCAATGGTAAAATCTACGTGCCCTGGGGTATCGATAATATTAATACGATGATCTTTCCAAGAGCAGGTTGTTGCTGCAGAGGTAATAGTAATACCTCGTTCACGTTCCTGTTCCATCCAGTCCATCGTTGCTTCACCCTCATGCACCTCACCAATTTTGTGAGATACACCAGTATAAAACAAAATACGCTCAGTAAACGTTGTTTTACCAGCGTCAATGTGAGCAGCTATACCAATGTTGCGATACTTTTGTAGAGGGATACTCATAATGGCTCCTGCTACCAAGCGTAGTGCGAGAATGCACGGTTTGCTTCAGCCATACGCTGTACTTCGCTACGTTTTTTAACCGCACCGCCACGTCCTTCAATTGCTTCAAGCAATTCAGGCCCGAGGCGCTGTCCCATACTTTTACCCGTACGCGCTGCAGCTGCTTTTAAAAGCCAGCGCAATGCAAGGGCTTGACGACGCTCTTGGCGTACTTCAACAGGAATTTGGTATACACTACCACCAACACGGCGGGAGCGAACTTCTACGTGCGGAGCAACTTGTTCGAACGCTTTATAGAAAAGCTCAAGGCCTTTCTTTTCATCGCCGCCTGCTTTACGCACGAGATAGTCCATTGCATCGTACACAATAGAACGAGCAAGGTTCTTTTTACCGCGCTGCATGGTTACGTTGATAAATTTTTGCACTAGGGATGAGTTAAAGCGTGGATCAACGCCAATATCACGCTTTTCTAGAACTCTATTACGTCGTGGCATCTTTTAACCTCGTGTTATTTAGTGGCTTTAGGGCGTTTTGCGCCGTACAGTGAACGAGATTGCTTGCGGCCTTCAACACCAGTGGTATCGAGCGCTCCGCGCACAATATGATATTTTACACCAGGTAAGTCTTTAACACGACCACCACGCACTAACACTACGGAGTGTTCTTGGAGTGAGTGTCCCTCACCAGGTATATATGCAGTAACTTCTATGCCTGTTGAAAGCTTAACACGCGCTACTTTACGTAATGCTGAGTTAGGCTTCTTAGGAGTGGTTGTAAATACACGAGTGCATACCCCGCGGACTTGAGCGCCACTCTTCAAAGCAGGACTTTTGGACTTTGCCTTAACACTTTTGCGGCCAGATCGGCACAACTGATTTATCGTTGGCATAACCGTTGGTTCCCGTTATGGTTATAAATAATACGCTTGTCTTATTATACGCATCGACGCTGCTTCTTCCGACAAAGCTTTACACATAGTCGGAACATGAGCGCTGCTAAAACGGAACATGTGAGCGATGCATCGAAACTTAATTATTAGTTATTTTAATGCATTTGTGAGATTTTTCAAGCTGACTAGTAAAAAGATCTGAAAAAATCCACCCACACCTTGCTCATATACCACTCCCTATGGTACTCTGCATCAATATACTTTCTAGCAAGGAGCCTTTGTGATTTCATTATTAAGTCTGATTGAGCGCATCTTCTTTATCGCTGCCGGGGTAGGCGGGATTGCCATTTTAATCTTTTTCCATGAACTAGGCCACTTTTTATTCTGTAAATTGTTTAAAGTCCATACCCCAACCTTTTCTATTGGTTTTGGGCCCGTTATCTGGTCTCGCATGTTTGGCACCACTAAATTCACCATCTCAGCCATTCCTCTGGGCGGCTACGTAGAAATTGCCGGCATGGATGGCAACGACGAACAGTCAAAAGATGCAGCCGCTGGCGAAGCACCATTTTCACAAAAGCCCTACTACCAAAAGTTCTGCATTATGATGGGCGGCATTCTCTTTAATATTATATTCGCCTTCAAAATGGCATTTTTGGTCTATCTTTTTGGCGCTCCGGGCTCAAACCTGCTCTACCCAGAAACCGCAACCACTACGATTGCGCGCGTGATGCCAGATACTTTGGCGGCACAGGAAGGGCTCCAAGAAGGTGATGTGATCACCATGTTTAATGATGTTGCACTTGAAAATCACGCTGAACCGCTCATTACATTCCTAAAATCAACCCATGAACCGGTTACCCTCAGCTATCAACGTGATGGCAACACCTACACCACGCAACCAATTATCATTGAACCGGGCAAGCCTTTTGGTGTGATACTCAAAACAGAGAAGTTAGAAAGACTCGGCATCGCGAAATCATTGACCAGTGCCTGGCATACAACCGCGCGCTGGATTCGCGATACTGGCTATGGCCTTATCCATATTCTTAAGAAAGCCGATTTGAGCTCTGCAGGCGGACCGGTAAAAATCATCTCTATGATTTCACAAAGCGCTCAAGATGGCATTTTGATTTACCTGCTTTTCTTGGCGATTATTAGCATTAACTTGGCGCTCTTTAATCTGATCCCCGTGCCAATCCTTGATGGCGGCCAGTTGCTTCTTGCCACTATCGAAAGCCTTATAGGCCGACCACTTCCAACCAAAGTGCGCGAATATATCTTTATCGGCACCTGGCTCTTGTTCTTAGGATTGATCTTGGTGCTCTCATTCCATGATCTATCGGCGCTCTTACAGCCATACTTTCAAACGATTAAACAATGCATGCCCTTTGCTACCATGGGCGATGCATAATCGTTAATCTTGGACACAAAAAAAGCCACTCGATTTGAGTGGCTTTTTTTATATCTTAACTTGAATGCTTACTTACCAAGCTGCGCTGCATGCGGATGCTCTGATCCAACATAAAGCTTTAACTTGTTAATCATTGCTGCGCTTAAGCTGTTTTTTGGCAACATACGCTTTACCGCGAGGTAGAGTAAGTCTGTTGGACGCTTAGTGCGAACTTCGCGTGCCGTTTCAACCTTATAACCACCAATGTATCCTGAGTAGCGATCGTATTGCTTTTGATCCCATTTATCGCCAGTCAATGCTACTTTTTCTGCATTGATTACCACGATATAGTCACCACAATCGGTGTGTGGGGTATAATATGGTTTATCTTTGCCACGAAGCATATCAGCGATTTGCGTAGCAAGACGGCCAAGAATTTGACCTTCTGCGTCGATCAATTTCCACTGTGGGGCACGATCTTCTGAGCGGAGAAAGAAGGCACTATTCATATTAGCTGCAGTAGCTGCAACGCCTGCTTTTTCGGTTTTTTTTGTTACCATTGTAATGAACCTTTTGGAAAAATTTGCCCGGCATCCGACTCCGCATACAAAGCTTTGCTCGGACAAAATGGGCAGTAAAACTGTCTGTAATGATTTTGATTGTACGCAAAAAGGATCTTTTCGTCAAACGAATCCTGGATCTTATACTAAAAAAATAGTATTTTGGGTGCTCAAATTCTCTTAAGGAGCATCCATGCAGATAAAAAAACTCTCTATAATTGCATTACTACTAACTCAATTATCCAGAGCGGGACAAGAGCCTATCATACCAAAACAGATACATATTAAAGTTGAAACTACTAATCCAAGCATATTTGAGTTTAAAATAGACATACCTGCTGCCGCGCGCCTTGCAGAGGCAACAGAAAACTCATCCCGCCACCTAGCATCCCTCCCTAACGCTTTCGGGAAAACAGCGCTTTTAGGTATAGGAGCCGTGGGTACCCTTTTTCTACTCTACAAAGGGATTAAAAGACTCGAAACCGATAAAAAAGATTGGCTCGGCTTTGGTTTTATCGGTACTGGGATTGCAGGATTCGTTGCACTGTGCTATCTGGCTAGCACCAAGTGGTTTACTTGCCCCCTATAACCTCGCTCAAGCACTCATTACCATGTTCTGTAATTAAGTAGTTGTCCTCAATACGGATACCTATGGCTTCTTGGCGCACATAAAGCCCCGGCTCAATGGTGATCACATCACCCGGCATAAGCGGTTCTTCGTAACTGCCCACATCATGCACATCAAGGCCAAGGTAGTGGCCAATGCCATGTACAAAATATTGATCTAAGCCATGCTTTTTAAACAATGCCACCGCACGGTGGTGAAGTGATTGTTCAGGGTGACTGCTATTACGAAGCCACATCCCTGGCTTTGCAAGCGCTGCAATCTCTTGTTGCACTGCAAGCACCCGCTGATAGAGTTCATCTTGCCGTGGCGAACGTACCTCTGATACCGCATAGGTACGGGTAATATCGGCTGCATACTGCTCATGGGAAGCGCCAATATCAATAACTACCAAATCATTTTTGCCAAGCACGCCCGCAGAACCGGTATAGTGAAGCACGGTTGCATTGCTTCCCGTTGCCACAATACTCGGAAACGCCGGCACAGAACCATGTTCAATCATCACCGCTTCAAGAACCGCTTTCACCGCTGCCTCAGAGACGCCTGGTTTCATAGCCCTTTGAGCAGCATTCTGCGCCTTGGCCGTAATGGCAATTGCCTGCCTCATCTGCGCAAGCTCATGTGCATCTTTACGACGCCGCAATTTGCCAATAACGTCACTACAATCGGTGATAGAGGTCAATGGAATTCGACCATACCCACTTATTTTTTGTAAAAATTCACGCTGATTTTGGTGCAACTGCGTTGCACGATTTATACCACAAAGCTGAATGCCACGATCATGCATAGCACGTAAATCTAAAACTAATTGCGCATAACACTCTTCAGGCGCATACCAAGAAAGGCTATAGCTCACATAAGGCTCGCCAAGCTCATGCCATTGATACGGCCCACTCAATTGATCAATAGCATCAGGATTGGAAACAATAAGCCATACCGAACGATCGATCGTTGTTTGCGGTACATAGAGGTGTGAAACACCTTGCTCATCAATCACCAGCACCCAACCAGGCTCTTGAATGCCTGTTAGGTAGTAAAATGTATTGTCTTGCCTGAACGGAATACATGAAGGCTCAAGTGCCGCAAAGATTACGAGAGCGGATGGTTTTTGCGCACGTTGTTGCACCGCCTGCCAAAATGCAGTACGCCGTTGTGCATAGATCGCTTGAAGATGATGCATGGGAACCTTTCTTGTTAGAATGGACGCCGTTCGGTGATTGCCTTAAAAATAGTAACGCGATCGGTACCCTCAAGAGAAGAACCCACCGGTAAACCACGCGCAAGGCAACTGATTGCAATAGAAAAAGGTTTCAATTTATGTGCAATATAGGCAGCCGTTGCTTCACCTTCTGGTGTTTGGCTTGTGGCAAAAATAACCTCTTTAATGCCGCCCGCCTGCACCCGACCAACAAGCTTTTGAATGCTAAGCTCGTCAGGGCCCACCCCTTCCAACGGTGCTATTACACCATTCAACACATGGTATGATCCATGATAGCCTTGCGTACGCTCAACAACCATCAACTCCTGCCACGTTTCAACCACGCAGACAATCGACTGATCCCGATCGGTGGCACTACAAAAAAGACAGTTTCCCGTCTTTTCCTGCCATGCACAACACCGTTCACACTGCACAAGCCGCTCATGCGCCGCTAAAAGCTGATCGCAAAAAAGCTGAAGTTGCGCTTTATCCATATGTAAAAAATGGGCTGCAACGCGATACAGATTCTTAGATGCCAAATAGGGTACCCGTTGCAATGCTTTCAATAATTTATCAAGCGACGGTATCTTCTCTACCATGAACTACCCCTTTGCGTGCGTAACTATGCCCAGCGCATCCACTTCACAACACGTGTTTGCAAGATCGTCAACGCACTATGCATTACAAAGTAAAGCACTAACCCGGCTGCGAATTGCGCCATAACTGCACCAAACATAAGCGCCATGGCGATAATCGTTACCCGCTGATTTTTTTCTGCATAAGCAGCCTGCACAAACATCGCAAGCACAAGCGTTAAGGGCAGAATATAGTATGGATCGCGCACGGAAAGATCGGGAATCCATAAGAATGGTGCCTGATACAGTTCAATCGCATTACTCAATACACCACGAATCGCAATAAAGATAGGAATTTGGAGCAATAATGGTAAGCATCCCGCACCCGGAAATCCATGCTTACGAATTAATGATGCCTGTTCACGCGCAAGCCGCTCTGGATCATTTGCATACTTTTGTTTTACGTAGGTTAACTCTTGCGCAAGCACTTGCTGTTGCTTCATCTTTGCATCACCCTTAAGAGTCAACGGCAAGAGCACGAGTTTAAGCAGGATAGTAAGCACGATAATAGCAATGCCATAATTATGGAAGATGCTGAATAAGAAAATAAGTATCGCCAAGAAGAAACGGGCAACAAAAGCAAAATAGCCTGCATAACCAAGGGTTTGCTCTAGGCGTGTATCAACCGCGCTGACTGCAGCATCCGTTTTCGGGCCACAATAGAATGAAAAATGGTATTGCGCTGCATCAACCACCGGCTTTGTTTCGAGTGTGGTGATTAAACCATGCTGATCAACCAGTTTATAATATGCACGTTGCACTGCATTATCCGCATCTTTTACGAGTGCATGGATAAAATAGGTGCTTTCAGAACCAAACAGCGTTGGGTTAAACCAGCCTTTATCAACTACAATTTTGGAACGATCGATTTTTTCAAAGCCGCCTTCAGCATTTACCACTAAAGCACTTACCTGCTCACGCGCGCCAATATCCATTAAATAGGGCGCTGGATAGTTAATGCGGAGAGCTATGCCATTCTCTGGGCATTGTTTATCACAGGTAATATCGCACGTAAGGTCGATCTGACACGTATCGTGATGAATAGCAAATGTTTTGGTTAACGTACCATGCGCATACGGAGCACGATAAGTTACTGTTGTTTCAGCCTCAGTGGCAACGTGTGAAACTAACTGATAATAATAGGGAGCGGGACAGTCAAGACCCACAATGAAAGCGTCTTGTTCACGATCAGTATGTGCATGAGGATAGATAGTGCGCAACTGCGTTGAGTTGCCATTGATCGTATGATTAAAATCGAGCGCGGTTACGGTAGCACCATGAGACGATAGGGACACTGCGCCCCATTGCGTTTGCACGTCTGTTACTTCTTCTGCGCGCGCCTTTTCAGTATCGATAAAGTCGATTGCTGTGTGCAGCGGCTTGAGCGAGCGTTCGCCAGCCTGTGCAATAAATGAGCTTGTTTGTTGCTGATCTACCGGCTTGATCCATCGATCAATAACATATTTTTGCACAAACCAGGTAGTGATAATGGCCAAAAGAACCGGTATTACCCATTCGCGAATATTCATGAATACAGCCCCGTAGATTGAAACGTTATGAGTTATGAGAACAATTTGATTAAGAATACCATACGAAAACTAAGCGAGCTAGCCCACTTTTGTATAATACTAGATTTCCGGTACCGTTCTTACATAGAATCGATGAAGCATTAGTATGGTATGCAAAAAAAAGGAGCACTCCCATGCGCATGGAAAAACGTAAATTTAGAATTGGCGAACTTGCAGAGCATCTTGCCGTTGAACGGTTTGTAATCAGATTTTGGGAAAAAGAGTTTAACGTTAAATCAACGCGCTCTACCGGAGGCCAACGTTTTTATAATGAGGATGATGCCCGCACCTTTGCCATCATTAAAGATCTGCTCTACAACCGCGGCTTTACGATTGCCGGCGCACGGAAAGAACTCCCCAATTTAAGGGGCGCCCGCCTTTTAACTGCTCAAAGCATGGCAGATGCAAAACAGACTGCAACACTACAAAAAACAAACATTGCACCACAATCGCATAACCACACCAAAACATTTAAAAAATTGCGCGAAGAGCTCGTTATCTTACGTAATCTTATAGAAACAATCTAGGCACGCTTCATTGCGCTTATTATACTGATACGAAATACAACAATAAAAAAAGTATCATGTATAAAAAACCGTATCATATTCATTTCATTGGCATTGGCGGCATTGGCATGAGCGGCATCGCACGATTATTGCTCCATGCTGGATATACCGTTTCCGGTTGCGATGCACAGATTACACAAAAAAGCTGCTTACAACTTGCAGCCCTTGGCGCGGAAATATATGAAGAAAATCACGCCATAGCGCATAGCGCGACGGCGGATTGCATTGTTTATTCAACAGCCATTGCACACAACAATCCCGAACTAATTCGCGCGCGTGAGCGAGGCATTCCCACTATGCATCGAGCTACCATGCTTGCAGAACTGATGCGGCGCAAGTTTGGTATATCTATCAGCGGCGCACACGGTAAAACAACTACCACCGGTATGGTTGCACATATGTTGCTGGAGAATGATCGCGACCCTTCGGTGATTATAGGCGGCTTTTTGCACAGCATTAATGCAAATGCACACGCAGGCAGGGGCCAATTTTTTGTTGCAGAAGCGGATGAAAGTGACCGATCACTCTTGCAACTCCCAACCAGCATTGCCGTGGTCACCAATATTGATAAAGAACATCTAGAAACCTATCGCGATCTTGAGGATATTAAAAACACCTTTGCACAATTTATTGCGCAACTTCCTGCATACGGCTGTGCCGTTATGTGTATTGATAACGATCATGTACGCACTTTAATTCCTGCATTAAAAAAACGAATCATTACCTACGGTTTTTCTGAGGATGCCGACATTAGAGGCATTGATATCGTTGCAAGCAATGCTGAAAACAGCTGCACGATAAAACGGGGAATTCAAGAGCTTGGTAGATTATCACTCAGCATTCCGGGTAGGCACATGCTCCAAAATGCACTCGCTGCAGTGGCCGTTGGGCTAGAGATTGGCCTTCCCTTTTCTGGTATCGCACATGCAATGAAAACATTTAAGGGGGTAGAACGCAGATTTAGTTATCATGGCACCTTCCAAGGGGCCGACGTGTATGATGATTATGGCCATCACCCGAATGAGATTATTCCCACCGTACAGATGGCTCGGCAAAAAACGAAGGGCAAACTCGTATTGGTGTTTCAACCTCACCGCTATTCCCGTACACAAGGTCTGTGGCATGAGTTTATAACCACCCTGGGCACCTTACCCGTTGATCAATTGATCGTGACCGATATTTATAGCGCGGGAGAAACGCCCGTAGCAGGCATAGAAAGCAGACGCTTGGTAGCTGATATTAAAAAGTTATACCCGAATACACCGGTAACGCATGTACCCTATGCACCAGACCATCAAAAGCTTATAGCCGCCTTAGCCCCAAATTTGACCCAGAGCGATCTTTTGCTCCTCATGGGTGCCGGCACTATCTATACCCTGGCAAAAACACTGTGCAAATGAAAAAGGGCACCCAATTTTTGAGTGCCCCTGTATTAATACTTTCTTTTATTAATACTTTCTTTTTACTATGCGACCCGATTTACCAAAAACTTGTGGCTCAACCGGTGATGCATATCCCAATTTTTTAGAAATCCATCGACTAAATTTATAACGCAAACTTTGCTGTTTCATTCTGTTTTTAACGAGATCTTTAATTTCTGGCACCTTTTGACTATAGGGCACCGGCTCATGTATATTTTCAACATTTAACGCTTCTTCTACATAGGGTAAAACACCCGGGAAATGAATTCCCTCATAATCATTTTGAATTCTATCTTTTAACCTATATTCTCTACGAGAGATCTTTGGATATGTCCAAGTTGGAAACCGTTCTCCTTCAACGTACACAGGAATCGGCTCATCTTTTTGATACTCTTTTCTACCAAGCTCTCTGACGGCATCCTGCAAATCTTCATAATAAATACGCTTATTTTCAAGGTTTTTTAGTAACGCAGCGGCTTTGCGTCGATTTTGGTAAACCTCTGCAAGTCTTGGCTCAATAACCGTTTCTCGATAATCTCGATCAAAATCAAATGACTGAGTATTGATAAAAGATACCGCAAACATCAATACTGTTAACATCTTTATACGATTTTTCATGACCTTCTCCATTTAACACGACTGCAACCAATCACTTATTATATTTTCAGTTTGACATACCAACCTTCATGGGTCAAGAAAAAGTTAAAGCCATTATTGAAATTTTATGCATCAATAGCGCTGATTAATGCACCAGATCGGTTTTAAATCGATCATCATGCCATGTAAAACTGCTTTTTTTGATAGTGATCAATTACATGCATGAAAACATCGATACGATCAATGCTTTAAAGACATCCTTGAAAATCTGAACTCGGTGTGCAAAAATGCAAAGATGACGTTTTTATATTGATCAGATCGATGCAATTATCCTTGCATTTTTAAAAACCATTGCATTCTTTAGAATGGTTGGTTACTATAAAAACAGCTCCTCTAAAAACAAAGGCTCTCATGCTTCGTTCACACTATCTCGATAAGATCAATTTCAACTATCGCGTACACTCGGTGTGCGGGCTTTTAGGGCCTCGCCAGGTGGGTAAAACAACCTTGGCAAAACAGTATGCCCAGCAGTTCAAATCGGTACGCTTTTTTGATTTAGAAAACGCCTACGATCTTGCGCAGCTTGAAAATCCTCTTTTGACCCTACAGCATGCACCAGAAGAGCTTATTATTATCGATGAAGTACAATTGCGGCCCGATCTGTTTCCTACGCTACGCGTGCTCGTTGATGAACGGCCACGCAAGTTTTTGATACTGGGCAGCGCATCCCGCGATTTACTACAACAATCATCAGAAACACTCGCTGGCCGGATTGGCTATATTGAGTTACCACCCTTTTCACTGGCAGAAGCACCCGAACTGCACAAGCTCTGGCTCCGTGGTGGATTCCCTCGCTCATACCTTGCAAACACCGATGCAGAAAGTTTTGCATGGCGCCAGGCCTATATCTCAACCTTCATGGAGCGTGACATTCCTGCACTCGGCTTTAACATTCCACCCGCACTCATGCGCCGGCTGTGGATGATGCTGGCCCATTATCATGGCAACATTTTAAATGCAGCAGAAATTGCAAACTCTCTCGATGTGAGTAGCCATACCGTGCGCAAATATATTGATATTTTAAGCGGCACCTTTATGATTCGCCAATTGCAACCATGGTTTGAAAATATCGGTAAACGGCAAGTGAAATCGCCCAAAGTTTACATCCGCGATAGTGGCCTTTTGCATACGTTATTGAATATTCCGAACCTTGAAATGCTGCTAACCTACCCTCGCCTTGGCGCATCATGGGAAGGTTTTGCGCTTGAAGAGATCATAAAACAGTATAATAAGCAGTCAGAAGAATGTTATTTCTGGTCAACCCAAAGTGGTGCCAAACTGGATCTTTTTTTTATGCATGAAGGCAAACGGTTGGGTTTTGAATTTAAATACACCGATTCACCAAAACCAACCAAATCTATGTACGTAGCACAAGAAGATTTAAAGCTCGATCATTTATATCTGGTGCATCCACACAATCGCACCTTTCAACTCTCAGAAACGGTCACTGCATTGGGGTTAGAAACGCTCACGCGTGGATTATAGACGCTAAAAGAGCCGGCATGAAGCCGGCCCTTTTTATATCAGTCCATATTTTGGTTATTATCTATACCAAGATGAAAGCCATGATCCCAATGATGCTCTCGCACGTTCTATTCTTGGGAATGATGGACGACCAAACTCAGAATTATAGTATGAATCAAATGCATTCTGATAATTCTGTTCCAATCGGTTAAATTTTGGCATAAGCTCTTGCTGCTTATAATATTGTTGAACACTATTTAAATGAGCCAACTTTTTTTGCATATCATTGTAGTATGCCTGCATACGCTTCTCGCGCATGCGCACTTCTCCCTTGGTTGACTGCCATGGGTTCATAACTTCACGCGGATTCATAACATCATACGCATCACCCGCATAAATTCCTACTGCTGATAATCCAATCAGCACCGCCATTATTATACGATTTTTCATGGTTTTCCTCCTGTTTGGTAAAATCGCGAACACACTTTAGATAATTTCAGTTTGACACACCAGGGGGGGGGTATGTCAATAAAAGTTAACGTAACGCTTCATATTTTAACGCACAATACGATCTGATCAGCGCTCGCACGCAACCAAGCACCATCTATTGATGTTTTCTATTTGAAATTGTTACAATGAAATCAAAATATAAGGAAAATGCCCAGCCTACGTTAATTTTGACAATGCAAAGGCTTTCGTCTAAAAAACTACGGCGGGCTATCGCCTAAGCCTCTGAAGAGGCTTGGCGGATAGGAGTAGTATGAAGCGTATAATAACTATTGCCGTAGCATGCGGCACACTGATAAACCTACAGGCCGGCTTTTTTGGGGGCGGCGATGCGGATGATGTATTAACCCCAACCATTTTGGGTACTGCCATTGGCGGCGCTGCGGGTGGCGGCAGAGGTGCTGCAATTGGTGCGGGTGTTGGCCTTGGCGCAGGGCTTATTTCAAGCTCTGCCAAACGATCAAGCCAACGACGATCAACCAGAAACCTAAAACAACAACGCCGCGACATTGAACGTGACCTAGATCAGAAAAAAGAAAAGCTTAAAGAAGCTGAAAGTGGCGACATTAAGATGAGCAAACGTGATATGAAAGACTTAAAACATGATATCCGTGAATTAAAACGTGATTTACGGGATATCAATTACGAATTAGGGAGATAGGCGATGATGAAAAAACTATGCGCAATCGTAACGATTGCAGTATGCGTTGCAAGCATGAACAGTAACACGATATATGCACATGGCGGATTTGGCGGAGGCCATGGAGGCGGTGGACATATGGGTGGCGGGGCTCATGGTGGTGGACATTCGCACAACGCACACGGCGGTCATGGCCATGGACATCATAGCAACTACAACGGTAACTATAATGGTGGTGGATATTATGGTGCTGATGGCGCATGGATTGCAGCACCCCTTATGATCGGTGGCGCGGCAGCCGTTGCAGGAAGCGCTGCAAGCAATAGTGATGACTACGATGATGAATCTGATGATTCCGATGACAATCAGTAAACAATACTGTTATCTTCAACGTAGATCACAATATCCGTACCGATTGCTTTATCAAAAAATGATGCTTTGGCATGGGGACGAATAGAAACTGCGCAAGAACGGGTCGGCTTTTCAAACTCTAAAAGCAGTTCCGGCCCTTTAAATTCACGGCGCAAGTTCCAACCGTATCGTTCCATCTGTTGATGGAAAAACGTACGTTGGTCTTCAGTAGTGCAATCACTATGATAACCAAGCACTACGTGCCCAGAGAATTGATCTTCTGCAAAGAGTGGTAATCTTTGTTGATAAGGTGGAATAGCAATATCAAGAAGCGCTGCTTCTTGACGCTCGATATCAGCTTGATCAAATGATGTTTTCTTATGCATCGTTGATGGTGATGTATTTTTTTTGCTTACCGATGTAGTATCAAGTCCCTTTTTGGCACAACCAGATATTATCATGCAGATTAAGCTAACAACCCACAAACTACGCATACACACCCTTTTTTTACTCTAAAATCATAGCGAACATTGCTTCATCAAAAAAAACGGGAGCTTTTGCAAGCCCCCATTTAATATTCTTACTCTTGTGCTTTTTTCGCTACAACGTTTTGCACGCGACGTTCTTTAAGACGCGCTGCTTTACCTTCGCGATCACGCAAGTAGTAAAGTTTCGCACGACGCACAACGCCATGACGAAGCACTTTAAAATCTTGGATCAATGGTGAATTTTCTGGAATAATACGTTCTACTGCTACACCATTGCTTATTTTACGCACTATAAAGGAGCTTGATGCACCTTTTTTGTGACGAGCAATAATATCGCCTTCGAATAATTGAGTACGTTCTTTATCGCCCTCTTTTACTTTGAGGGAAATTGCGACCGTGTCACCCACGGTAAACGTTGGCAATTGTGATGCTTTTTCGCCAATATGACGAATAGTTTCACGGGTAAGGTTTTGCGCTTTCATGCAAGATGCCTTTTATCTTAATACTTTAACATACTTAATAACTGTAGCGGAAATTTGGTAGTCTGCCAACCCCCATTCCACTTTTATCTCTTATTGAGTCCCAGCCACCGGTCAAAAATAATAGCTGCTGCTGATCTGACCGAAAGATGATTAAATCGTGTAACCCCATCCAATGGCACTAATAAGTAATCTGCACGCTCCACAATGTGCGGCGCTAATCCGCGGCCCGTACCAAAAATAAAGAGCACTGGACGCTTATGCTTCCAGACCTCTTTCTGATCATGATAGGTAATGCTACCTCTATGATCCATTTGCACCGCTGAAGTTGCCACAATAATTGGCTCTTGACCCGTTTGCGTTTTGATACGTGCTACTGCCGCATCGAGCGAAGCTTGTATAGAAACCTGATTAACCGCTTCAAATCTGTTTGGATTATAGGGACGTCCCGGCCCATGATGCCAAAAATCTAATAATTTTTGTACCACTTTTTGTTGGTCTGTAAGCGGGGTTACAATGTAATACTCTTTGATGCCATAGGTACGCGCTGACCGTGCAATATCATGAATATCAAGCGACGTAACTGATGTGGTCCCTACCACCTTTTCTGCACTCACTAACACATCTGTATGCATTAATGCGGCATAGTGAGGCGGCATAATCTCTTCAACCTCTTCTTTTTGCGCATCAGAAAGATCAGAGCCGCGAAGCCAGGCAAAATGCTCAAATACGGTTCGTTCTAATGCTTGCGCATGACGCCATGCATCCACTGCACCATGATCGCCAGAGCGAAGTACCGCCGGCACCTCTTTGCCCTGCCATTCCACCGGTTCTGTGTATGATGGATAGTCAACGTACGCATCAGAAAATGAATCCTGCTCAACAGATGATTCTTTTCCCACAATCCCTGGCATAAGGCGCAATACACCTTCCAAAAAGATCATTGCGGGCAAATCACCACCCATTAATACATAATCACCAACTGATACTATCGCATCCGCATACTGCTCTTCTGCGCGTGCATCCATGCCTTCATAGCGAGCAGGCAAGAGCATAAGGTGACCCTTTTGACTTATCTGTGCTGCAAGTTTTGTCAGCAATGGTTGCGTTAATTTTTGCCCATGAGGCGAGAAAAACACTTTAAAGGCTGTGCCATACTTTGCTTCCTGCGCTTCTACCGCACGCTCAATCACCACAGGCCTTATGAGCATACCGGCGCCATGACCATACGGCTGTGCGTCAATACGCTCTTTTGGCTCAACAAAAGAAAAAAGGGATTGGATATCACAAGATATCAAACCCTTTTCATCTGCTTTTTTAAGCAAGCTGGTGGCAATGAACGGCTCATAAAGCGCCGGAAACGCGGTAACAATAGAAATTTTTGTGCTCATGCCAGTTCACTTGTTTTTATATTGTTACGCAGGATGCGTCAATTCAATGGTAACATGAATAGATGGAGAAACCAATGCACTTAAGAACGCACGTAAGGCTTTAATAGTTTGACCATCACGCCCAATAATTTTGCCACGCTCTTTCTGATCAACCATTATATGCACAATAAGCGCATCTTCTTTTTCTTCGATGCGCACAGTGCTTGGTGATTGATTTTCTACAAGCTGACGCACAACGTATTCAACAAGCGCTGCTATCATGAGAACCCTTTACTGAGCCGTAGCACCTTGAGCTGCTACACCACTTTTCTTGAACATACGATAGATTTTGTATGCAGATGGCGTTACTTGCGCGCCCTTGGATACCCAGCTATTGTAAAGTTCTTCTTCAAAACGAACAATGTTCCCTTTGAGTGCATCGTATGTACCGATGTTATCAAGGAATTGACCATCACGTTTTTGACGTGAGTCGATAGCAATTAAGCGATAGAATGGCTTATGCTTTGTGCCGATACGAGCAAGTCTAATTTTGACTGCCATGAAATAACCTTTCGTTACGGTATAGAGGCCTTTAACGGAAAAGACCTTTGAAAAAACCTGATTTTTTAAGCAGTTTAGCATATTGTTGAGCTTGTTTGAAGCGCTCGAGTAGGTTTTCTACCTCATGCTTGCCAACACCGGCTCCTAAAGCAATACGTTTTTTGCGAGAACTATCGATCAGTTCGGGTATTATGCGTTCTTTGGGAGTCATAGAATTTATTATGGCCCTAAAACGTTTTAATTCACGCTCACCCTTTTCAAGTTGCGCTTCAGAGACCGATGAACCCAACCCTGGCATCATCTTGGCAATGCTGCCAAAAGATCCCAATCGTGAAACCATATCCATCTGATCTGCAAAATCAACCAAGGTAAAGTGACCAGAGGCTAATGCCTTAATCGCTTTTTCTTGCTCGTCATGCTTAATTACGGTGTCTGCATGCTCTGCAAAGCTTTTCAAATCACCCTGTCCAAGCATACGGCTTACGGCGCGATCGGCATAAAAAGGGGCTATCGCATCCATCTTTTCGCCGGTTGCGATATAAGCAATCGGCTTTTTGAGTGCATAGCGGAATGCAAATGCAGCACCACCACGGGTATCACTATCCATTTTAGTCAATATTGCCGCTTCAAACCCCACCGCTGCATCAAATGCCTGCGCTACCGCCAACGATTGCTGACCGGTCATCGCATCTAACACTAAAAGTGTATGACGCGGCTTGGCTATCGCTGCAATCTCTTTGGCCTCTTGAATCATTTCTTGATCAACATGCATACGGCCCGCGGTATCGAGCAGAAGCACCTGAATGCCCTGTTTTTTTGCAAATGCTACAATTTCTACCGTTGCATCGATCGGATGGGTTGCTTGCGCACGATAAAATTCAACACCAGCCTGTTTTGATACAATTTCAAGCTGATCGATTGCTGCCGGGCGATAAAAATCAACCGATGCACATAAAATTGAACGTTTTTTGCCCTGCTTTGCCGCCTCTTGCGCATACAGCCGTGCAAGTTTACCCACCGTAGTGGTTTTACCAGAACCTTGTAACCCTACAACCATGATTGAATCTGGATATTCAATCTTCATGGTATACTGCTTTTCACCACCCATGAATGATACCATCGTATCAAACACTACCTTCATGATTTGCTCAATAGGCTTTAAGCGCTTATCGCGCGGTGCATGGGCAAGTTTATGCTTCAGTTCATCTTTAAACGCGATCACGACCGCATATGGCACGTCCGATTCAAGTAACGCATCGCCCACTTGGTTCATCACCGTATCAAGGGTGCTTTCCTGAATAGTGGCATCACGAAGGCCTTCGAATAATGCTGATAATTTTTTGGAAAGAAAATCAAACACGCAGATCCTTTACACACAAAAGCTTTTATCTCTCTTAGTGTATACATAAAAAAGGGAGCCCACAATTGGAGCCCCCGTATATTTTTACGCTTTATGCGATTATTTTACTGCTTCAAAAAGCGCTTGAATCTCAGTCAATGACATATCTTTGTAAAACTTGGTGCAACAAAATGCATGAACCTTCTCTGCATCAACGAATTGATATGGCCAAATCCAAAAACGTGTATGCGCAACGATTACTGACCCTAAGAAAGAACCATCACGTTTTTTCAGATCAAGTTCACAACACAAACGGCAGATGTACGCAGCATGTTTACTAATATGACCCAACACCTTTTGAATGTCACCATAGTTGTTTTGCTTAAGCCCCCCAAGCCGTTCCGCTACTTTTTCTTGCATTTCTTGTATAAAAAGGCGCGCATTTTCAGATATATGTGAGCCGAAAAGTTGCGGATCTAAGCGATCATTAGCCGCAAAAAAGAGCAGGTTGCGACTTGAATAGGTATGCTCAAAATGTTCAAGCATTTTTTGCTTATACGGTCTATCAAAAAAGGTTCGCACCTCGTGATTAAGGAGCTTATCGGGATTATCGCATTGCGTATCGGCACCGTGTAACGCTACGGCAGATAACAGAAAACCTACCACCATAAGTTTGCGCTTTATCATACATAACTCCTTTGATAGGGCATAAGAATAATAACCTCATGAAATTCTTTTGCAATATATACCTGCGTACAGTATAATGTCTATAATATTGGGGCCTTTATACTACCAACTCATACTATGAAATCAATATCCATCGATCCAACCATTAATGCACGGACCCTTATATTAGGCGTCCAAGCTCCGTATAATCGCATAAAACACATTGAATCCTATTTTGAAGAATTTCTCAATTTAGTGAAAACAAATGGCGTGATCTACGAACGTGCAGAGTTTATGAGAATCCGCGATGTTGACCCTTCTTACTTTTTTACCAAGGGGCGCCTCGAAGAACTCAAAAAGCTGTGTGATGAGCTTGAAATTGAGCATGTCATTATCTCAGAAGCACTGTCTCCGCAGCAAGAACGCAATATTGAAGATTTTCTGAATGTAACCGTATTTGATCGCACCGCCATTATTTTAGAAATTTTCGAAAAAGGTGCACACTCTGCCGACGGTAAAATTCAAGTTAAAATTGCCCGCTTGCAACACCGACGTACGCGACTTGCAGGCAAAGGTGTCTTCATGGCACAGCAAGCTGGCATGATCGGCCAACGTGGTGGACCTGGTGAAACGCTCAAAGAGCGTGAATCTCGCCTTATTGATGATGAAATTACCAAGTATCGCCGTGAACTTGAGCGTATTGCCAAATCACGTGAAACACAGCGCAAACAACGTCAGCGTTCTGGCTTGCCACAAATGTGTTTGATCGGCTACACAAACGCCGGTAAATCAACCATCTTAAATGCACTCACTCATAGCGATGTGCTTGCAGAAGATAAGCTGTTTGCCACCCTTGATACTACTACCCGTGAGCTTTACATTCATAAAGCTAAGGTTGGTTTAATTTCAGACACCGTTGGTTTTATTCAAAACTTGCCACACTCTCTGATTGAATCATTCAAATCAACCCTTTCAGAGCTGCAATATGCTGATCTTCTGATTCAAGTGGTTGATGCCTCTGACGCAAACTGGGAGCGGCATATTAAAGTGGTGCACGAAGTGCTTGAAGAGCTCGGCGTTTCAAAAGAAATGCTCTATGTATTCAACAAAATTGATCGCATTCCAGAATCTGAACGCCAAGAGCGAGAGCTTGCATTCGCCCGCTTTAATCCACGCGTTTTGACCGATGCGCGCAATAAAGATGGTTTGCAACCACTCAGAGATTTCATTTATACATGGTCTCAAGAACGTACAACACACAAAGGAACTGATCATGCTGAATAAAAAATTAACTGCTCTCGCCCTTTTTACATTCTTTTTTGCCACTTCGGCTTTACATTCGATGATGCCGCGCGATAATATCAAAAAATTACATCGAGAGCTGTACAAAACCTATAATATGCCATTTACAAACATATCTGAGCGCATTCGAAATTTAACGAAATCGAACGTACTCTGCAGCCACTTACTGGTAAAACATAGCAATGGCTTACGCAAAAATTCTGAAAAAGATAGTCGCATTATTACCGCTTTAAATCAACTTAAACACGACATTAGGTTTGAGTTGCAAAATTTAAAAGAATATTAAAAAACGCTTTATTGTAAAAAGGAGAATTCAATGAAAGCGAAAACGAATCTTGCCCTTGCCCTATTGTTAACCGCATGTTGCAGTCTTCATCAGCATATTTCGTGCGCAGATAGCACTGCACCATCGGCTCTGCAACAATTGAATCGTAAGCAAAGAGATACACTAGAAGCCGAGTACAACCAAAAATTAGAAAAAAAAGAGAAAAATTCAGAAGATCTTCAAAGAATGGCTGATATTGCAGCATTAATGAAAAACACCTTTGAATCATTACAAAAAAATCCTGCTGATCCACACAAAGAGTTACGTGAACAGCAAATAAATACTTGGAATGATCGCTTCAAGAATATCCAGCTGCAAAAGTTGAATACTGAAGCAACCGCAATACTAACACAATATGCCGATGTTCAGGAAAAACTTAACAATAATCAATTAGATGCAACTGAACGACAAGAACTTCTCAAGAAATCACACGAAATCGTACATGCCGCAAAAATAGTACACCAGAACATCACATCTCTTGATCCAGAAAACAGAGAGGCTGATAAAAAAGCGTACGAATTTATGATGCAATCACAGATTCATAATCATTATAACAAGCTTCTACCACAACCATCATCTACTACAAACTCTACAATAGAGCCAGCTGTATCTGCATCATCAACGGAATCCTCTACGCAGTCAAATGATACCGTTATTGCAATGCCAAGCAACGCGCAGCCGCAGCAAGGTTTTTTTGCATCTCTTTTCTCCCTATTTTCTAGAAAATCATAAAATTTGCGGACTAAAACGTATTCAGGGGATCTTCGGATCCCCTTTTTTATTATGAAGCCAATTTACATATTTAAAAAGCTGTAGTATACCAACGATGTACCCGCTACTAAAAAAGGAGCTCGTGTGGTATATCGTTTATGTAAAAACAGCATTGTTTTAGTAATCACGTGCGCAAGCATATCTCTATTCGCCGAAGAAGAAGCAACCTACCGTAGCATGCATGCACTGTGCGATCGTGCAAAAAAACAATCTCATGCTGATCATTGTTTTAATAAAGGTGTGACAGCCTATACAGAGAATCGCATCGATGAAGCAATTAGTTGTTTTGAAGAAGCAATTATCGCAAATCCCGAGCTCATTTATGCCCATTTGCATCTTATTGGTGCACGTGAGCACAAGGAACAATATCATGAAGCGCTTGCTGCTGCTAAACGCCTTTTGACCCTAAAACCAACACAGCGAGAAGCTCTTTTAAGTGCCGGTATCATCGCAAAAAAATTAAATCTACTTGATGATGCGGCCTGGTATTATAAAACCTTATACAATCACTATCCTGATGATCATCTGGCGATCATAGAGCTTGCAAGCGTATTCGTTGCCCTCGAACAATACGAAGAAGCTCTCGAGCTCTACACCAAAGCACTCACCCTTGACCCATCATCAATCACAACCTTTTACAATTTCGGCTTTACGCTCAAAAAATTAGGCTACCTTGATGAAGCGATTGCAATCTATACACAAATCATAAACCAAAAACCTGATTATGCCCTCGCACGTTTTAGCCGCAGCCTCGCCTATCTTACGCAGGGCAATTTTGAAGCTGGCTGGCCAGAATATGAATGGCGCTGGCTTGCCGGTGAAGAAAAAAAGCCAACACTTCCAATGCCCCTATGGGATGGCTCATCGCTTGTGGGCAAAAAGATTTTTGTATATGCCGAACAAGGCCTTGGAGACACCTTCCAATTTGTGCGCTATCTACAACAATTAAAAAAAGATGGTGCTTACATCATTTTTGCACCACAGCGCGCACTCATTCCTTTAATGAAATTGCTTCCGTATATTGATGAGGTCAAAACACTGCATGATGCATGCAATGCTGATTATTATGCGCCATTAATGTCACTCCCATGGCTGTGCAAAACTACACTCGATACGATTCCCGTTGATATTCCGTATCTCAAAGCAGATCCTGAATTGATAGCCTTATGGAAACCGATACTCGATGCCGCTGCGGAAAATTCTTATCGTATCGGTATCTGCTGGCATGGTAACTCACAGTATAAAGACCTCGCTTTGCAACATACCGTAGAACAAAAATCATGTGCTCTCAAACAGTTTGCACACCTTGCCACCGTACCTGGCGTGCAGTTGTTCAGCCTTCAAAAAGTAAGTGGCCTCCAAGAAATTGATGCACTCGAAGATGCAAGTTTTTTGAACCTCTTTGATAACGCGATAGATACCATCCATGGCCGGTTTATGGATACGGCAGCTATCATTACGCAGCTTGATCTGGTAATTACGGTGGATACCTCTATTGCTCATCTTGCAGGAGCACTTGGCATAGAAACATGGATACTGCTTCCTGAGCCTGCTGACTGGCGTTGGATGCAAAACAGCGTTGATACTCCGTGGTATTCTTCCATCCGACTTTTCAGGCAACAGAAACGGGGCGATTGGGAAAGCCTGATCAAAAAAGTGACTCTCGAACTTGCTCAAACAGTGCAAAATAAGGATTTAAAAAATGTATAACCGACTCACACTCGTCAGCGCACTATGTATTCACACGCTACTGTGCGCAGGACCATTCGAAGATGTTTTTAATAAAGGGAATGAACTTTTTTATCAACAACATTTTACGCAAGCACTTGCACAATACAAAGAAGCACGCAAAATAGATGATTCACAGGCTGCTATACATTATAATATCGGTGTTACCTATTTCGAACTGCGGGATTTTGTTGCCGCAGAAGAGTCTCTCAAAAAAGCGCTGACAAAAAATGGCAAACATGCACGTGCTGCCATGTATTTGGGCAAAATAGCACACGAACGTCAACAGATGGATACTGCTGAGCAATGGTTTAAACAAGCATTATCATACGATCCAGGGCTTATTGATGCTGCCATACCCCTTTCTGATCTCCTTAAAGAAAAGCTTGAATGTGAAGACGCACTCATTTACCTTAAAG
This sequence comes from uncultured bacterium, assembly GCA_963704465.1. GTDB lineage: Bacteria > Babelota > Babeliae > Babelales > Vermiphilaceae > MFD02979-c4. The sequence goes on along the minus strand of OY969901.1, from coordinate 276,532 downwards.
CCGCATATCTCCGCAACCCCGATAACGTGAACCTTGCCTTTAATCTTGCAAATAGCCTTAACATGGCAGACCATACGCAAGAAGCGCTTGATATTTATCTTAAACTCCATGAAAAACTCCCGAACGATAGCAGCATCAATTACAATATTGCCTATACCTATAAAAAATTAGGATTGCTCCAAGAATCGCTCCCTTATTACGAAAAAACATTGACCGTAAATCCACATCACACCGAAGCGCGCTTCAGTCTTGGGCTTACCCATCTCATGCTTGGTGATTGGGAAAAAGGATGGGATGGTTACGAACATCGTTGGGATCGCAGTGACCAGCAAAGATTACGCTCATATCAAGAACCGATGTGGCGCGGAGAACCACTTGCAAGCAAACATATTTTTGTCTATGCAGAGCAAGGCCTTGGTGACACCTTCCAATTTATTCGTTACTTAAAGATCTTAAAAGAACAAGGGGCACATATTACCTTTGCACCACAAAAGCCATTACAAACCTTGCTAAAACTGTGTCCATATATTGATGATGTTATTGGTTTTCACGATCGTCCCGCATCATTTGATTATTGGATTCCTTTGGTATCGTTACCGTATGTGCTCAATACACGCCTTACTAATGTACCGCACGAGCTTCCCTATCTTTATACAGATCCTGAACGTGAAACATACTGGCGTGAAAAACTCGCAACAGATACCAATTTTAAAATTGGTATCTGTTGGCAAGGGAACAGCGAATACAGCACCGCATTCTTACGCGCAGCGGTTAAAAGTAAATCTGCACCTGCCGCTCTTTTTGAACCGCTTACCCATATCCCTGGTGTAAGCGTCTATAGTCTGCAACGCGTTACCGGCGTTGATCAGCTCGCCACCATCCCCACTTCAATGAAGCTCATCACCTTTGATGATACTTTTGACAATACGCATGGCCGATTTATGGATACGGCTGCTGTTATGAAAAATCTTGATATGGTTATTACTATCGATACCTCTATTTGCCATCTTGCTGCAGGACTTGGCGTAACCGTATGGAATTTGCTCCCAACACCTGCAGATTGGCGCTGGATGCTTGATACCACCGAAACCCCGTGGTATCCCAATATGCGATTATTCCGCCAGCCAAAACCAGGCGATTGGCATGGCCTCATGCACACGGTAGTACTTGCGCTCAAAGAACTTTTAGATGGTACTCACGCTACTTCATCATTGCATACATCATCTGAAGAGCTTTCACGCATAGCACACCAATTAATGACACACCGCAATAACAGCGATAATGATGCAGCGCGCGCCCTGCTTGAAGATAGCATTGTAAAACTAGAGATGGCACGCATGATCATGCTTGCACAGGATAAATAACGATGTATCTAAAGTATATTGTTGCATGGATCTGCATATACACACCGTATGCATTGTGTGATATCGCGTTATTAAAACATCGTGCAGAACAATGCGGTAACGCGGAACAATTTGAAGAAGCTATACAATTGTATAAAGAGTGCTATCAAGCAAATCCCTCTGATATTCAATCGCTTTTTAACAGCGCACTGTGTTCACTGAAAATCGGCAACATAGATGAAGCAGTCTTTATTTTTGAAAAACTTATTCCCTGCGTACAAGATCCCACCTTGTTGCGATACAATATTGCCTACGCCCATAAAGCAAACGGCAACTTGAATGCCGCTATTTCACTCCTTGAAGCATTAATCACCGAAAAACCAGAGCATGATGATGCACATCTTGCACTTGGATTTGCTTACATTCAAAAAGGTGATTTTATACGCGGATGGAAGCAGCACAGCCGCTACCTTAAAAAAGCAGGGAAAAATGGTGATGCACTCAGAGAGCTTTTACGCACAAACACAATTGCGGGAAAAAAAATAGTATTGCATTATGAAGGTGGCCTTGGGGATACGCTGCTTTTTATTCGCTATGCGGAAACACTCAAACTGCTTGGCGCTGAAGTAACCTGTTTGGTGCAAAAATCACTTATCCCACTGTTGAAAAACTGCTCTTACATAGATCATCTCATGCCTTATCAAGTTCCTCTACCCACCTATGACGCTATTGCAACACTCATGAGCCTTCCTGCTCTTTTTGAGGATACCGAAGAAACGTTTCCCGTATCTATTCCATATTTATATCCAGATCCAGCATTGGTAAAAACGTGGAAAGATACGGTTGCACACCATGATGGTATTAAAATAGGCATTACGTGGCAATCGGATGTACACAACGATGTATCTCGCTTGCCAATCGCACGCCGGGGCATTCCACTTACGCTTTTTGAACCACTGTTAAAAGATCCGCGATTTACTTTCTTTAACTTGCAATGTTTTGAAGGCACTGAGCAAATAGCACAGCTTTCCCCCGATTGCACACTCATCACCTATCAAGATTTTGATGAATCACATGGTGCATTCATGGATACTGCAGCACTCATTGCCAATCTTGATCTGGTGATCGCGGTTGATTCAGCGGTTGCCAATATTGCAGGAGCACTTGGCGTTCCCACACTCTTATTGCTTCCGTATATGACCGATTGGCGCTGGATCACAGGAAGAACCGATTCTCCGTGGTATCCTATGCATCGCATTTTCAAACAACCTGCACCTTTTGATTGGCCGAGCGTTATGACCGAAATAACCGCATTTTTAGAATCTTATTATCACTCAAAAAAGGAACGTTCATGAAAAATCTTTTTTTATCCGCCTCGCTGCTTTTAAGTAGCATACTTGTTGCACCATCATTATTAAACGCAACATGCTGCTGCAACCCTAGTAAAGTTTCTGCTGCGTGTGAATGCACCAATCGTCGTGCTGCATGCCCGTGCGTTACCAAAGAAGGTGGTGAATGCAACTGTACGCTACGCGGTGGTGAATGCAACTGCGCTGCAACGTACGCCAAAGATGGCGCCGTATCCGCTGACTGCCCATGCGTAAAAACAGAATGCTGCTGTACACCAACAAATCCTGTGGTAGAAGTTTCCTACGGAGAACTTTTTGACAAAACTACAATCCTTGAAATAAAAAAACGTGAAATTAAGGATGAACAAAAGCGATCTCTTGCTATACATGAGCTTGAAATACTGAATAAATCAGTAGATGCCATCCTCGCGCAAAACGGTTCTATAAAAGAGGAACTTTTGGCACTCAAAGAAGAACTTGGTAACGTAAACTGGAAACTATGGCAAGTGGAAGATGCAGTTCGCGTTAAAGAAGCACAGCAATCATTTGATGCAGAGTTCATACATCTTGCGCGCAGCGTCTACAAGCTTAACCATGCACGCATTGAGCTCAAAACAAAAATCTCATACCTTCTTAAGTCACCTATTGTAGAAGTAAAGTCATATGCTGCTTAAACAGTATCTTCTTATACTCGTGAGTGCCCATGCTGCACTCACGGGTGCCATTGATCTGAATACCTTATCGCCTGATGATTTGTATACCTTGGGGAATCTCGCACACGAAGAAGGTGATTTTGATCTTTCTGTCCACCTTATGCAGATGGTTGCACCACGAGGACGCTCCCTATCTTTAATACATCATCATGCTCTGCGCAGGATGCAGTGGGCATCTGCCAGTGCTTTTTATGCTCCTGAGTATTGGTGGCACAATGGTGATCTCACCGGCAAAAAAATATTTATTAAACATGATGGCGGCGCTGGCGATGCCGTACAGTTTTTACGGTATGCAAAGCAACTGCATGATGCTGGCGCCTACGTAATGATCGAGACACCCTATGCACTTGAAGCTATCTATCGCTCCTGTTCTTATCTTGATAGACTGATCCCCTACAATGCGGTACCTGCACAGTACGATATAAAACTCACCCTATCAACCCCAACACTTACGTATACCATGCGTAACAATCTTGAAGAGTGTATCCATGATGTACCATATCTCTTTGCAGATCCAGCACTGATTGCAACGTGGCATGAAACTGTAAAAACAATGCCTGGCATAAAAATCGGCTTGTGTTGGTGCAGTTCACCGGTATACAATCCCATTACCCGTGAAAAAGTGCACAGTCCACGCAGCATTCCACTCGCACTCTTTGAACCGCTGCTGAATGATCCTACCTATACCTGCATAAGCCTGCAACAGGGCTTTGGTACCGAACAAATTGATACCGTTACCCAAAAACCTCTTGTATTTGATGGCATGGATACTACCCATGGTCGTTTTGTGGATACCATGGCATTAATGCATAATCTTGATTTGATAATTACCGTAGACACCTCTATTGCACATATCGCGGGCGCCATGGGTATACCCGTCTGGATTATTTTGCCAAAATGCTCCGATTTTCGGTGGTTCACGGAAAGAACTGACTCAGTGTGGTATCCAACCATGCGTATTTTCAGACAAAAACCCTATGAAGATTGGAATCCTGTATTGGATGAACTTTTTAATGCATTGAAAGAACTCTACCATGATCAGTAAAAATTTTTATTCGCTCGTAACCCTTATCGTAACAGCACCGCTGTACGCCGTAACCGTTGCAGACTTTCCTGCTGAAGTGCGTGCCTTGTATGATGATGCTATTCCGCTCGTGATGATACCGTTTGACGAAAGCATGCGCTTATCACAGTATGCATGGATCGTTGCGCGTCCTAACACGCAGCAAGAAGTTGGTGTGCCTGGTGAATGGTTGTATCAATTTTTAAAAAAACAATGGGCTCAACTTTCCTATGACGCCCTGCCAAGTTGCAATACGCTGCGTATTCCCAAAATTATGCATCAAATCTGGATTGGCAACGGTGTACCGGCTGAACTCAAACCGTTTCAAAAATTATGGCAACTTATGCACCCTGATTGGGAATATCACCTCTGGACGCAAGACAACATACAAGATCTGCCCCTGATTAACAGAGATATCATCAATGCCGCACAAAACCCTGCAGAAAAAGCAGATCTACTGCGCCTTGAATTATTAAACATCTTTGGAGGGGTCTATATCGATATGGATTTTGAACCACTCCAACCGCTCGATTTTTTACACTACTGTTATGATTTTTATATCGGCATTGATCCGCTCGATACCGGCATGGTACAAATAGCATCTGGCATTATTGGTGCAATTCCAAACCATCCGATTATTAAAGCAGCGATTGATGGCATTCCAGAGAATTATAAAAATCCAGAATTGGTGAACTGCATCACGCGCAAAACAGGCCCCGTGCATGTTACCCGTCAATTTATTATTCATGCAAATACGCATGGCTTACGCGATTGCGCACTCCCTGCAAGCTACTTTTACCCAATGGGTGCAACGGAAGATTACTACGCACCAGAGCATTGGATTGCACATGGATCACTTGGCGTGCATCACTGGGCAAAAACCTGGAACAAACCCGAATATCGCCGTGCGCGCTTTAGACAGATAAAAAGCTGGGGCAATTTGTTATAACATGATATACTGCTCCACAATTATTTATTCTGGGGAGTCAAAGATTCATGCGTATTGTATCATTTTTTCTCTTTTTATCTTTATCGATAATTGGTAGCGCACCACATGAACAATTCCATACATTGTATAAAGAATTTCAAGATAAAGCCTCTTATTATAATGCTGCTGCATTACATGAATGGATTAACAAAGAACATAATGGAGTACTGCACAAATATTCTATTCACTATGTTAAGCAGTATCCTTCCAACATGCGAGGCACACTTTTATACGTAAGTTTACCATCAGAGATACGTTACAAGGTTTTAACTCACTCTATTTTTAATGATGACGGCACAGCGTTTGAAATATTTGAATCGTTGCCCTACGCCACAGCCTTAGAGCACCTCATCAACTATGATTATAGCAGTACGCTTTCTAAAAAAATAAAACCTTATGAACGCTTTTTATTAAAGGAAGATCAGATTTCTGCAATACTCGCCGTTAGAAATGGCAATTTTATATGGGATGATAAGGACGGATACAAAACACTACCCGCCATGACGCTTGCGGCACTCATGCGCTATCCACTACAAAAAAAACATACTCACTTCGGTCAAGATGTAACCGATACATTAAAAAAAATTAAACCCTATGTTTTCAACAAGCTTCAATTAGATGGCAAGCGCATTGCTGATAATACTCATGATTCTATTGAATCAGATATTATATTCGGGGAGTCTCTACACAAAAGCATGCACCATTATCCTGTAATAATGCTCAAGCACGCAATAGACGTAGGCTCCCTTGGATACAATCTTTGGAATAATAAGAATATTACCGGAATAGCAACATCTTTAGTACTCGATCGAGTAGCTATGTATATAGCCTCTCCTTTGCTATCAGAATCAAGCAAGGACGATGCCTACCATTATTATCAAGCCCGTTTAACAATGGAAATGTTTATATATGCATCAACATACATGATGGGACAATCATTCGATTTTCCCTCTGTGATACCATATTTACTGCTAACAACAGCATACTGGTATTATGTACGTACGAACGAACGTTTTCCTCGGACCTTTGTTTTAGGACAGCCAGAAAAACAAAAAAATTGGTGCACAATATTGTAACAGCACACTTTCATTGTTGTGCAGTTTGTTTTATGCTGATTTTCTAACTATTTAGAAAATCATAAACAATGGTATCTCCATGGATCTGCTTACGCACTTAAACGCAGCGCAACGTGAAGCTGCAACACATGTTAAAGGCTCTGTACTGATTATTGCGGGCGCAGGATCGGGCAAAACGCGCGTTATCACCGCACGCATTGCGCATCTGCTTCGTGATCATAACGTGCCTGCCTCTGCCATTGTTGCGCTCACCTTCACCAACAAAGCGGCGAATGAGATGAAGGAGCGAATTGCGCATCTGATTGGCCATGAACATGCGTTGCCTTTTGTCGGTACGTTTCATGCATACTGCGTACGCTTACTAAAACAGTATGCGCAGCTTCGCGCGGTACCCTTCAGTGGCATCATGGATACCGATGATCAGCATAAAATTATTAAAAGCATTCTCCAGAAGCATGGGCTCCACAAACAGTTAAGCGCTACAGCCGTTGCGCACCAGATATCGCAGATTAAAAATAATCCGGGTGATAGAAATCGCATATTGCAAGAGCATACTAATCCCCTTCTTGCACAAGTATTCCAGGCATATGAACAGGAAAAAGCGCTGAGCCATTGCCTTGATTTTGATGACCTTTTACTTGAAACACTCGCACTGTTTAACAACTCCGTGTTCACGAGCCAAATGCATGCGCGCGTACGCCACATACTGATTGATGAGTATCAAGATACTAACCTGGTGCAGCATGAATTTTTAAAAAAGATGAGCTTGCAAAACGGCGCACTGTGCGCAGATTCCGTGTGTGCCGTGGGTGATGAAGACCAATCGATCTATTCATGGCGTGGTGCTACCGTAACCAATATGCGTAACTTTACCATCGATTTTCCACAGACACAGATTGTAAAGATCGAACAAAATTATCGCTCCGCACAACAGATTTTAGATGTTGCAAACAGCGTGATTAAAAACAATACCCAGCGCACACCAAAAAAATTATGGTCAGAAAAAAAAGGCAACAACCGCGTATGCCAACTAGTCTGTAACTCTGAATATCAAGAGGCTGATGTGCTTGCGCAGCTTGCACAGATGCTTGCCGACCGTAACAAAGCAGATACGGTGGCATTTTTATACCGCACCCATGCGCAATCTCGTACCATTGAAGAAGCGCTCGTAAAACAAGCGATACCCTATCGTATCGTTGGCGGCACCCAATTTTATGAACGCATGGAAGTACGCGATCTGCTTGCATACCTCAAGTTGATCGTTAACCCATTTGATCGGGTCTCATGCTCACGCGTACTCAACACGCCGGCACGCGGCCTCGGCGCAAAAGCGGAAGAAGATTTTTTTGCGCAATGGGATTCATATCCTGATCGCCCATTCCGTGAAATACTCAGTATGATTACGGAACATAATGCTACGGCACGCGCACAAGGCTTTACACAGTTTGCAAACGTGTTTAATGAGCTCACCCCACAATCGCTGCCATCACAAGCGCTCACACAGATCATTCAAAAAACGGGCTACTTAACCTATCTTAAAAATAGTTATGATAAAGATGAAGCTGCAGAACGGTGCGCCAACGTTGATGAGTTAATCAACGCAGCGGTACACGCTGAATCAATGGAGTTGAACACCATTACAGGCTTTTTAGAATCGGTTGCGTTGATGCAAGATCAGCTTACCAAACAGGAAGAAAACAAAAACTGCGTGTTGCTGATGACCCTCCATGCTGCAAAAGGATTGGAGTTTGATACGGTGGTGCTTGCAGGGCTTGAAGAAGGGGTATTGCCAACCTCACGCGCGAGCCATGATCCCGAAGCGCTCGAAGAAGAACGCAGATTGCTCTATGTTGGCATAACCCGTGCACGAGAACGATTGCTCTTTACGCGCACACGCACACGCCATACCTATGGCCGCTTGACCGATCAGATTGCATCACGATTTGCAAAAGAACTGCCCGATACACTCGTTACCACACATGATGCAGGTATGTGGCGAACACCCATGATTCGTGCTTTTCTTGCACAATGGCTTGGTTTTACCACCACCAATCCAATCATAACACCTGCACAGTTTGTGCAAACACCATTCACAAAGGTTACACACACACCATCACCTGCAAGCACAAGCAACATTCATCGCGCAAAAGCACTGCTCAATCAAGGCATCGATCCCGATACCGTAACGCCGGCAACCAAAAGTTCGTGGCGATTACATCAACCGGTAAAGCATGCAAGCTTTGGGATTGGTATTATTAAAGAGATTGAACAAAAAGGCCCGCAAACGATTATTACCGCACAATTTAGAAATGGCACCAAAAAAATCGTCAGTGATTTTTTGATACCTTTGTAGCCTTGACACGCAATGCTGCAAGAGTAGACTGATGCTGGTTTTTACACCGCAAAAAGGAACTCGTATGTATCGCTCTATTCGTTGGTTGGTTTCAATTGTTGCATTGTACAGTTCAATGCTTTTCAGCGCAGATACCAATCATATACTTCAGTTTCCTCAAGACATATTGGTTAACGTTTATAACTTTCTACCCTTAAAAGATCAATATAAGCTTGCATTGATGTGCAAATCTCTTTATGCGATTTTTAACAGTCCTGCTGTATTTGCTCGTGATGGAAGCACCGTTCGTTTCAATAAAGAAAGAGGCCTTATCAATGCAATTAAAAATTACTTTATGCCAGATCGTAAAGATACACAACTTCAATGCGCATCATTTTGCAAAAAAATAGCGGTGAACAAAATAGGTGGCGCTGTTACTTTTTATTGTGATAACCCCCAGCAGTTGGAACTTTTTTTTGAAAGCCTTAAAACAAATAACACCATCACTCAATTAAATATCTCTGAATACGGCCTCAGTGATGAAGGTGTACGTATATTAGCATCATGTGTAGCCATGCAATGTAGCTCCTGCATAAAATCCTTAATCCTGCGTAAAAATGCAATTACATACACTGGCGTTATTTCTCTCCTTTCACAACTTCCCCATCTTGAAGAACTCGATGTCAGCGAAAATTTTATTGGCGAGTATGTTAACAAAACAGAAGTTAATGGAGGCATATTCACCCATTCGCGAATAGCATCTAATGAGGAGCTAAAACCTTTAGGCTCTGCACTATGCACACTCAAGAAATTATATATGAATGGGTGTTATCTTTACGAACATCAAATAGCCTGGATGGCTGAATATTTAAAAACAAATACAACGCTTGAAGAACTGTATCTTGCAGCAAATGACATAAATGATGACCGTCATATTGATGGTCGCCTCCCTCTCGCTCACGCTGCAAACACTGAAAACAGCACCCTTAAAATACTTGATCTTTCTGACAATGGCACGAGTAATCAGTTTCATTATGATATCAAAAGGAAAGATCTCAAGGTTATTTTATAGGAATTACTTGAGTGCAATGATCTTCAGTGTTTTAATCCCGTTGTAAAAGATAATACTTTTTGTATCGAATCATAAATCATTGACAACTACATAGCATATGATCGTATGGTAAATAGGCTCATAGTGGTAAGAAAAGGTATTTATGAAATCATATAAAAAGATCGCTCTCGGGCTCAGTATATTGATTATTGCCTATGCAACTTCGCTTGAAAGTTTTTCACTCCGCGAATCATACGCATGGCTTAAATCACTTTTCAGATTTCATATTTCTCTGTACTACAAAAAATATTGGCTTATGCAGGATAGTTGTAGTTTTCAATGCATTCTTGCTCCATACAACGCTGTAGCGACGCCCCGTGTTACCATAGGGCCTAAAAACACCATTCTTTTAATAGCCGACGGATTACACGCACCACTCTACTTAGGTAAAATTCCAGAATCTGCTGATTATTTTATTAATCTTAGAGTGGCCGCAGGCTTTTCCGATAATAACGCCTTAATTGCACTGCATACCCTAAACAGATGGTTCGAGCAACGATTGGTAAATCTTCAGCATAGCATCGAAAAAGACGAACATGTCATACAATATAATTACTCAACCACCGATTTCAGTGCACCATCGTTGATCGATCTAATTCGTGGGGTCTATAATCTGAAAGAACGAGATCATCGTGATGAAAAAATAGCACTGGTACATTGCAAAGCAGGCCGCGGACGCAGCGCCGCATTAGTGATAGCATATCTGCTGTATGTGTATTCGATTGCAGAAAAGGTAAATCTCAAAAATAAACCCTATACGCAAGAAGAGCTTGCGCACATGTTTCATTCTGACCAAGTCCTCATTGACGCACTCGAAGCGTACGTGAAACACCAGCGACCGGTGATTGGGCTTCATGGAATACAAAAAAATGCATTAATACAGTTCTGCCATGAACTCAAAAAATATGGCAATTTTGAGAATTTGTATGAACACTATGCCGATACAATTCATACCCGTGATGTTGAATTGAAAACACCGTATACTCAAATGGTTGCTCAACCCTAAAGGATTTTTATGATCAGTTTAATTGGTGATATTTTTATCGTTGCTGGCACCTGGGCATTTATGGGCCAAAACCCTAAAATGGCACAAATGCCTCTTGCTCTTTATGAAAAACTACAAATGCTACACCCGATGACGGTGTTACTTTTACCACTTGGCGTGGTGCTTGCATTGATCGGCCGTGTTTCATATATCTTGAATGCACATCATAAAATTGCCGCCTTTTTTGCTGCATTGTTACGCTTTGGTCGCTTGGCTGTGATCGAAGGGCTTGCGTGCATCGGCGCTTTTGCAATGCTCTATCAGCAGTTTACGCCATTTGAGATGAACGGCATGCTGGTATGGATAGCAATCACCCTTACGCTTGGTTTTGGCCTCTTATGGCTTTCGCACAAGGTTGGCCATTACGCGCGGCAACAATAAGGAAATATATGATACATATTTTTACTCTTGTGGCATTGCTTATACCATGTACTATTGATGCAGTCAGTCTATGCGTTAAAAAATCTAATAACGATATACAGTACGTGATAACAGACTCACAAGTTATTATAGAGCGCTCATCAGGTATTGGAGTTACAAGCGCAACGAGTGTTGGAGACATTAATACCAACTTGAGCCTTCAATATAAAAGTGCAGAATTAAGGTTAACCGATAATAACACATTAAAACTCATACTGCGCAATTGCTCAAACCCATTGACCGAAGCCGCACAACGATTGTTCCCTCGAGCAGCAGAAAAAATTGCTGGATTGTTGGAACTCACAAGCACGGTAACTGCTGAAGAATATAACACGCTCGCAAAACTTTTTGAGCATAACACCAGCTACGCTAACATAAAAAAAGCACCATTCAAAACTCAATTTAAGTTCATGGATCTTTTGCAGGTTATGCAAACACACTTTCCCGAAGTAGTAAGCCTTATTGCAATGCCATGGAGCACACGTATTTTGTACAAAATGAAATGGCTTTTCTGGCTATAATTTCGTTATAAAAAAGATAATAGACATATTAGTAAAGAAGGAGAAAAAATATGAAAAAAACAATATTGTTGCTATCACTATCTTTGTTTGTCGACATTTTATATGCGGCAGCGCCTGCCTTTGAACCAAAAACTGCTGCTGATTGTCAACCACGAGTAAATCCGACAAAATTTATTCCGTACAGTGATGAACATGAATTACTATGTCTCAAAAAAGGATTAAAAAATATTTTTTGGGGATATGATCTCAGTTTTGATCAAAGTCTCGAAGGGCATATCAATGAAAAAGAATGGAACAATAGCACGTTCAGCACGCTTAAATATAATACATTTGGCTTTTATAATGAAGTTGCGGAGAGTCACCTACGTGGAGCAATTATATACCGTAAAACACATGAACGAAATGCTCTCTTACTTGAGAAATATTTCTTAGAAAATGACATATCGTTATATATTGAGTACATACATATAATGACTTCGATAAAATCGCCGGAAAAAAGGGTTGAAGAAATACAAAAACTCAACACCAAAAACAATGCATATATCATAGGGACACTGCTAGAATATGACGAAGAAAAAACTGAGTATTACTATCAATATCATGCCTTTATAGCAGCGAATCCTGCGGATGATACAGAAACACAAAACGATCTAGAGGTACAAGAAGAGGCAAAAAAAGTAAGAATTTGGGCCCTTGCCAATCAGAGTAAATGGAAAACCTCTTTTGATACTGATAAAAACGCATACAAAGAATGGATGGCACTCAACAAAGGTATTCCAAATGCAACTCTCAGGAAACAGAATGAAGCACTAAGTAAAGCGATTGGTACTCTCAATTATAATTCCATGCTGTAAAGTAATGAAATAGTTTAAGGTACCACGAAACATAATATTTCCGCAAAAATAGACGTATTAGCAAGAAGGAGAAAATACGGTGAAAAAAGCTATAATTTTTATATTGGGTGTATGCTGCATATCAGAATCAGCACCACAACAAAAAAAACTAATACCTCGACAGTACAATGCAGAAGCAACACAGAAGCTACAAGAAACGATACTTACGCTTGGATCTGAAGACCTTTCAAAGGCAACATCATTAAAATCGCTTGAACAGTTAATCAAGGATGGAGCAGATCCAAATTTGATCATAAAAACCAAAGAAGGTGCCACTAGCGGTCCCTTGATGATCTTACTGGCGCAGCTATCGTATGATAGCAATATAGACTTTTCGGTTTTGGAAAGTTTGATCAACACTGCGCTCAGCAATGGTGCACAGGCGGACGTGGTTGACCCAGAATCAGGAAATACGCCATTGTTTTATACTATCGTTAATGGATCACCTGGTATGATAAAACTGCTCCTTGACCATGGCGCAGATTTATACCGAAAAAATAAACACGGCGTAGGCATAGCGAACTATGCGAAGGAACAATTAGACCATAAAAAAGACCAGTTCGAACGATATAAAAAAGACATACCCAGAACAGAAAAAGAGATAGAACGGTTACAAAAAATAATAACCATACTGGATTCTAAGCCAACAAAAGAAAAGCTTAAACCGATAACAACCAGCTACAGCAATGAAGCAACTCAGAAGCTCCAAGAAAAACTTAATGCAATTGAGTCTGAAGAGGATTTCACCAAGCCGTTGTTTTTAAAAGAAATTGACCAACTAATCAAAGCAGGTGCAAACCCAAACCTTTCTCTGCAACTAAAACACAAAAATCAGTTTGGCCAAGATACAGTAGTTGACGCTATTATAAGATTCCTGGTACGCGGGCCTTATTTTAATGAAAATGTTGACTTTGCATTGCTAGAAAACGTGGTAGAAACCGCTCTAAGCCACGGAGCAAAGACAATGGTGTACGATTTGGAAGATGAGAACCCTCTTTTATTCCATGCTATCGCGATAGACTCTCCGGGCATTGTTAAGTTACTGGTCGATTACGGTGCAGATCTGAGCTATAAAAACGACAAGGGCAATGCCGCTATTGATCATGCTAAAGAACAGCTTAATTTAAAAAAGACACTATTAGAACAGTACAAAACAAGAGATACCACAGATGTTAAAAAAGATATAGATCGATGGCAAAAAATAGTGGACGTAATTGAGCAGAGCAAAACAGGGGCAAAGCCAGTGCTCATAAAATGAGATGAACTTTATAAAGTTGTGCACATTAACCACTTTTTTGGTTAATGTGCAAATAAAAATCGTCTCTTAGTGTATGGTTTTTTTGACACATCACAAGCGTCACGAACATGTCAGCATGACATCAAAATGGTGTTCAAATTGACCCTCATTTGAGCAAGAATTTAACCTATCTTAAAAAAAAAGCGGATTGCTCGCGCTCTAACTCTTTAAATCCCAACTCTCTTCGTACTCCAGCGAATAGCATCCGTATCTGCATGCCAGGTTAATAAAACGGTGATGCTGTTTAAAGCATCGTTCTTTGGAAATAAAGTATATAATTTTTTATCACCCGCAAGTAACGCGTGTTTATACAGAGAATTAAACACATCTTGATGCTGAGATCGTGTTGGCTTATCTTCTACAATGCATGATGGCAGCTCTGTATACGGTTGCGCCCCTGATTGCATACATAGTTTTTGTGTTTCAATAAATACATCATGAGCATCATCGGCCTTATTGGTGTTTTCATTTCGCCAGTGGCATAAAAGCGCATGTGCGAGCGTTAAACCAGGTTTAAATGGCGCGTTAAGATCCTTAACTTTGCTAAGTAATGCCTGAATCGTTGGCACGTTATCTTTTTTATATTGAATGGCAAGATCATATGCTTCTTGAGCAACCGGATCTGGTTCACCACGTTGCTCACTCACAGCTTGCATCTGATTATCGTACGCTGTTGCATCAAAATCTCTCTGGGTAGCTGTCATAATCAGCGCATCAGCAGGATCAAATCCAATCACCATACACTGAGGTTTTAACACATGCCCCAACTTTTGACGTTGCATATCAAATGATTGCACAAGTTCATTCTCCCCGCAGAACAGTGCATGTTGATATGCATTATTAATAACATACGCTGATATCAATTTGGTTGGCGTATCGTTTATCAAGCATTCTGGAAGTGCAACATCAGGGTCAGCATTATGATCCAAAAGAAGCTGCATTGTTTTTAAAAATATTGGGCGATTTTCTGGCGTTGCATAATAGGATCTCCAAAACCATAGATTGGCATGCATTAAGGTAACGCCTCCGCATATATCCGTATCAAGACCTTTATTAATATTAAATTCTTGATGCGCTTCAAGCTCTTTTTTAATAACCGGGAGATTATTTTCATCATACGTAAGACACAAAAGCAAAATATGCTTATCAAAATTTTCTATGCTTGTTTGAGTGGTTGGCTTAGTATACGGTAACTTATTGTACGCCCAATTCTTCCATGAAACCAAAGAAAACCACGATGATGACGCTGTTGTTTGACTGCTTGGCGTAACCATTGAATCTGCCATATTGTTACGGAATGTTTCACGTTCAATAAGCAACCGATTTGCATTGCTTGCCCAGTCTTCTAACTTTTTTCGATACTGCATCTGCGTGTCAGCAGCAAACATAAGATTGAAGCTACACACAACCACCAAGCCTACATTTTTTTTTAAAAACATTATCTAACTCCTACCAATACAAAATTTTCATCGCTTCTTTTACGGATCTCATCGTATCTGCGGCAACGGCGCGCGCTTTGGCAGTGCCACTTTGAAGCATGGCATAGACCGCATCGTGATCTGCTGCATAGGCTGCACGACGTGCACGAATAGGATCTAAAAATGCGTTGAGTACGTCAGCAAGGCGCCGCTTCAACACCACGTCGCCAAGGCCACCCTTTTGATAATGATCTTTTAATGCAGCAACTTCATCCGGCCGCGGATCGAACACGTCAAGATAGGTAAACACGGTGTTACCTTCAACTTGGCCTGGATCTGAAACCCGTAGATGGTTGGAATCTGTATACATCTTCATTACTTTCTGAGTCACCACGTCTGCAGGATCAGAAAGATAGATCGCATTGCCCAGTGATTTGCTCATTTTCGCTTTGCCATCAATACCCGGAAGACGCGATGCAATTTTTGGCACTAACGCTTCTGCTTCAGGAAAGAGCGGTGTGTTATAAATACGATTGAAAGAGCGAATAATTTCATTATATTGCTCAATCATCGGCAGCTGATCGGCACCAACTGGCACAATTTGCCCTTTTACAATCGCAATATCAGCAGACTGATGCACCGGATAGACCAAAAAACCAGCTGGCACACTTGCGCCAAACTCTTTCTGCTCGATTTCCGTTTTTACCGTTGGATTACGCATTAAACGATTAACCGTTACCAAGTTTAAGAAATAGACTGAAAGTTCTGCTATTTCTGGCACATAGGATTGCACAAAAATAGTTGATACCGCAGGGTCAATGCCCACCGCACAATAATCAAGCGCCACTTCTATAATATTGTTGCGCACCTTTTCTGGTGTTTCAAAATTATCGGTTAATGCTTGCACATCAGCAATCATCACATATTGCGTATACTCATGCTGAAGCTGTACGCGCTGTTTAAGAGACCCAACATAATGGCCAAGATGCAATGGCCCGGTTGGCCGATCGCCCGTTAAGATTATTTTTTTATTCATAGATTACATCACATATATAAAATGGTACGGATGTAGCTTAACATGAATTGGCTCGTAACAAAATGACCGGCTTTCGCCGGTCACTCTATGATGCTTAGAACGTTATAATGGTTGCCGTACCAAATGCATCGGCTGCAGTGTTGAGTTGATATGCAGGAAGGGCTACACTCGATGAACGTGTATCAATTAAGAATGTATTGGTACCCGTAGAATTATTAATACCAGAACCACTATTGCCACTTGCCACACATTGCTGAAGCACCGTATTAGTTCCTATAATCGAAAAACCAGCTATGCTATTTGCCGTTGCTTTACACTCAGATAACAATACATTGGTACCCTGCATACTAAACCCTGTTGGGCAGCTACTTGCAACACATCCCTCTGCTACGCCGTTAGAGCTCTGGAATCTAAAACCAGTGTTGGAACATGTAAGTGCAATGCAATCTTGCAATAGTATATCTGAGTAACTAACCAAAGAGAAACCAATACCCGCTCTCTCTGTGCTACATCGTATCAGCTGACAGCTACCACTCCCATTTATTCTATACCCTTCTTTTACCGTGCCAATAAATTCACCAACAAAGCAATCTTCTATAATACATGAATTAAGTGATGTATCTATTGAAAAACCAATTTCATTAAGAACTTCTGCAGTGCAACGACGAATAATTGCACCCCCCTCAGAAGTTTGAATATTGGTAACAATACATGCCGCAATAGGAGTACTTGCAAAATCATTTCCGCCAATAATAGTTGAATCTTCTATCAGGACCTCAGAACAGGTATCAATCAGGATCATACCCAAAGCAAGGAGACTGCCATTGCGCCCATCAATAGAACAACCAGACACCGTTACACCATGCGTACCTATCGCATGTATTGAAGGCTCCGCAGAATTGTAGATGTGTACATCATTTATGCTAACATCCTGGCTTCCCGTTACAACGCTTATCGATTGCAATGCGCTTGTACAAAAACCGTTGGTGACCACAACATGAGCAACATTATTAACCGTTACACATATACCGGTAGTTGATTCGAGAGTGTGACCATTTAAATCTAAGGTAACGTTGCTTGCTTGTATATCGATAAGATTAGAAGCTGCCGAAATATCTTCACACACTATATAGGTACCTGGTGTGGTAATAGTTAATGGAATATCAGTCTGCGTAATTGGTGTAGGTGAACAACAATTTGACTCGGGAATAATGGTTGCGGTACCAAAAATATCTGCTGCACCATTCAATTGATATGGGCATGCCGGCAGTATTGCTGATGATCGCGTATCAATTATGAACGTGTCAATTCCTGCAGTATTATCTATACCTGATCCTACATTACGACTTGCCACGCACTGCTGTAATACATTACGACTTCCCAATATGGAAAAACCAAGGCCATTTGTTGTTGCGTTGCAAAATGACAGCGTTGTATCATTACCACTTATGCTAAACCCACCAACACTATTTGCACTGGCAATGCAGTTGTTTAATACAGCATTCGTATCGCTTAATATGAAACCAGTACTTGTACACGCCTGTGCTATACAATCCTGTAATGCCAAATAACCATAAGTAAGCATTGAGAAACCTATCAACAATCCACTTGCCGCACAACGAATTAACTCACAGCCACCGGTACCTGATATATAAAATGCTTCACTAAGACCTGGAGCAACAGCGCCCGCTACAACGCAGTTTTCTATCAGGCATCCATCTAACGAACCACTCTCAATAGTAAATCCATATCTACCAACTACTTCTGCTACACAGTTTTTAATGGTCGCTGGGCTTTCACTCACTTGTTGATTAATAATTCTGCATGCCGCACCAGGAGAATTTGTCGCGGTACCTTTACCGGTGATCCTGCATCCTTCTATGAATATCCCCGAACAGGTATCCGCGCGAATCATGCCACCATTGGTAATCAAATTAATGTTATTGAAACCATCAATAGTACAATCCAAAATGGTAAGGCCGTGAGTCCCTGTTGCAAAAATTGAAGGTTCTGCAGAATCATATACTTTTACATCACTTATCGTGACATCTTTGCTTCCGGTATTTACATATATCGTTTGTTGCTGACTCGTACAAAAACCATTTTTAATCATAACCTCTGAAACACCAGATACCGTAACACACCTTCCCGTCAGCGATTCTAAAATATGTCCATTTAAATCTAATATTACGTTATCTGATTGTATATCAATAAGATTGAATCCAGCAGAAATATCTTCGCATACCAAATATACCCCTGGTGTTGTAATAGTAAAAGGAATATCAGCCTGCGTAATCGCCGTTCCTACTAAACAATTATCGATCTCGGTAACGACCGTATCCACTTGGTTGATTTTGTTACTGAGGACATCACTTACCGATCGAATTTCAACATCTAGTGCAGAGCAGCAAAAATCTGATTTGCTTGCGAGTAGATCAACCTTGCTTGATACGCTATCAACATCACTGAGGATTAACCTATCTAGATTACTAAGTGAAAAACAACAGGCATCAAGTTTTGATCCCAACACATCGCTCACAGAATCCAACGAAGAACAACTCCCCCCAGACGATCCACTACATTGATTTATGCAATTTGCTACTTGATTTAATAATTCCCATTGATTAATACCCGATGGCCCAAACGTACACGCTCCATATAGGGCGTTCATCGAAAACAGCACGAATAAAACATAACGACGCATCATACAATCATCCTTTAATGATAAGAATACATATCTGTAGTTCTATCCCATTAAAGAAACAAAATGCTAGTTTTTTTAGCACAACTAACTACAAAAAAAAATAACTCTTGTCCATGGGAGTATGCATGCGTTACAAAGAATAAGAAAACGCTCAAACAAAAAATATATGAATATAATTCCACAGACATTCCAAAGCTGGGTCGAACTCTGCGCTATCATCTGCATAACACACATGCTGCTTATACATGCTGCACGTAACTATGGTAACCGTATGGTATGTGGTGCACTTGCTTATGTAGCCGGCGTTGCACTGATTTATGCAACATCATTACATATGCTTACACCCTTAATTCCCTACGCCACACTCTTACTTGTACTGAAACTATTAATACCATCATCTGCAGCATTAACGCGTATTAAAAAATCAGCACAACAACTTTCCACCGTCCCCGATGCACAACCATGGCTTACAAGCTGCCTTAAAACGGTATTCAACCATCCGCATGAAAAACGTATCATTACCATACTTATCGGGAGCAAAGATGCTCTTGCTGATAGTATACACAACGATGCGCCGCTCAACATGCCGTGGAATCAGACTCTCTTTACAAGCGTATTATATGATCCACACATCTCTCATGGCATGCTCTGGTTTTCTTCCACCGGGTCACTCCTTGGGATAAACGTACAGTGGGCAAATCAAGAAACAGATAACAGTTCAGATGCGCTACATAAAGCACATACCAAAGAATATGCCGCTCTCGTGTGTATGATTGATCAATTAAATCGAAACTGCACTATTATTGACCATGGCATTGTGCAACCACCAAAAAATATTACCGAAACAGTACAGTATATAACACTGCGTACCGCACATACTGAACATTTAAAAGAAGGAACGTATCATGGCGCACGGCACGAACGGCAAAATAGGCATAATCATACCCCATAGTATAGCCGTCATTACTGGTTATAGCATATGGTTACTGCTATACGCGCACCTTCCCATCACGCAACAGTATAATGCTGAACTTTCATTCTTTAATCTACCTGAAGCGCTGACTATTGAAGCTCCAGAAGCGGTCTCACTTGCTTTAAAAGCACCTCGCGCAACCCTTGACATGATAACACCCATCATACATATTGATGCGCAGCAGATCCCGCTCGACACCGCATACCTCCACCATATTGATCACAGAAACCTACTCGTGCCTTATTCGGTAGAAATGGTATACTGTTATCCATCAGTAGTTTTGATAACAAAAACCAATCATCCTTGCGCACCCACTATCACTTAAAGGTATTCATGATACAGTTCTTGATCAATGCAACCAAACAGTTTGCGACATATCTTCGTTCGCTCTTTTTGAATGGTATTATTACTATTTTGCCCATGACCGTTACGCTCATGATTATTGCGTTTGCCATACGCGTTATCAATCGTTTTTTTGCACCCGTACGCTGTTTTATTCAAAACACTTCATTAAGCACTATTCCGTATGCTGAATTTATTATCATCCTGGGGCTCTTACTTGCACTTGGCATGGTATACCGACTTTTCATCATAAAATCATTTTTTAGTGCAATCGATAAGCTACTCAGTAGTGTGCCACTGATACGTACCCTTCATATGGGCGTACGACAACTCATCAGTTCTTTAACCACGCAAGATAGCTTTAGCTTTAAACACGTAGTGCTCGTTGAATTTCCACGACACGGCGTCTACTCTCTTGGATTTGTTATGAGTGAGTTTCCCTCTGAAGTATCTCAAGAAAAAGAGAAAAAATTTTATAGTGTGTATGTACCCACCACACCAAATCCAACCACCGGCTTTTTAATTATTTGTGAAGAATATCAGTTTAGAATTGTGGATCTCACGCGCCAAGAAGCGATGGCACTGATTGTATCAGGTGGTATTTTGCAACCTGAACGGTTTACTAAGAACGGTTAAACCAACGTTGATATATATATTCGATCATTTCTGTATCGCCACCCGTTTTGGACCGATAGTCTATCGTGTACAACAGATCATGCAACGTTGCCAATAAGTTGGCATCAATGTTCTGCCATCCCGATTTTATATACCAAAAAGAAAGTTTGCGCGCCGCTATCTGTTGCGCAACAGCATTTTCTTTGGCACGCATAGAAACGGCATAACAGCTCGCTCTAAACAATTGATCTGACCAAAACGTAATCCAAAATTGTGGCACATAGATTTGTTTTAAGTGTGCCCATTGCTCATAAAAAGCGGTACTTTTTCTTTGCCAAAAAAGATCGGTAAACGTAAACAGCGAACCCACTTCCGTTTTTACAAGACGGGGAAGATATTGCTCTTGAAAGCTCGGCACCAAGAGCTTGCCCAATACAGGCACATATGGTAACGCTGAAAGAAAAGACGCCAGTGAAAACAAATTGTTTTTCGCAAGCAGCAGCTGAATCGTTTGTATATTACAAACACGTGTTGGTAAACCAAAATCGGCCACCTGCTGCACAGATAATTCAACAGGTAACTCTATAGACTGTTTCTGCAACAAGCCTGCATGCGCAGATTCAGCAGAATAACAAACAATAATGCGATGGGGACCAGTGTACTGCAAAAGATAATTGAGCAATGTGGTTGCACTATTTTTTGCGTGCTGCTCAAGGTCATATATCGCATACCAATTGTTTTGCCCTAAAAAAGAGCTCTCCAAAATTTCTTTAATATCATGAAGCGATTTTTCTCGTACGGATAGCGTAATAAGTGGTATCTGCTTTGCATTGCACAGGGCATTAAATAAAAGCGATACATGCATGAGTAGTTCAGATGAATGCGCAGCAAACAAAAAAACATGCTTGGATGACTCAGCATGAAACGATTGTATTACATCATCAAAACGCGGGGATTTTGCAATCGACTGTGCATAATGCTGCGCCATCGCTTATCCCTTCTGCGCGTGAGCCAATCTATTTTTAAGCGAAAAAAGTGGAACTTTTTCTGAAGATGAAATCGATGCCGCCGATCTTGGCGCTACTGATTCTTCATCATTAAAAAAGATAGTGAGCGCATTACGTGCTTTGGCACACAACGTATTGAAAAGATCCCAGTGAATTGGTTCTTTTTCCGCACCACCTTGCACCTCAATGATCCCGTGCTGTGTTGCGATAATGTTAAAGTCAGCAATAATCGTTGTATCTTCTTTATAATCAGGATCAACGAGTAGATCACCTTCTGCCGTTACGCCAATGGCAACTGCTGCTGGTTTTTGAAGCAAAAATGGCCCTTTGATGCGTCCGGTAGAAAGCCAGAGCTCTTGCGCTTTGGCAAGTGCAAGCGCCGCTGCATTAATGGAGGCAACACGAGTGCCTCCATCTGCACATAATACATCACAATCAACTACGATGGTCCATTCACCAAGGTGCTGTAAATTTACACAGCTTCGTAAGGTGCGCCCTATCACACGTGAAATTTCAACAGCCCTACCATCACGGTGACCCGTTGAGGATTCACGTGTTGAACGTTCATGAGTTGCTGTCGGTAATACCGCATATTCTGCCGTCAGCCAGCCTGCACCTTTGCCCCGTAGGAATTTTGGCACACCCTGTTGCAGCGTTACCGCACACAAGACCTGTGTTCTTCCCAATGCAAATAATACAGAGCTATCTGCCTGACTATACATATTATACGAAACACTGATTGATCTCATTTGATCAACAGTACGACCCAACTCACGAATCATATCAAGACGCCTTTATTACTTTTGTGACTCTGCTGTTTGATTTTCTATACGAAGGCTAATACGCCCGTTTGTTTCATCATAATCAAGCACTTTTACACGCACCTGATCATTCGGCTGATAATGTTTGCCGAAAGTCTTTTGTAATTCACGGGGTACATTTGAAACATGCACAAGACCATCAAGGCCTGGCACAAGTTCAACAAAAAGACCAAATTCAGCAATACGGCGTATAATACCATCGTAGAAGCTGCCTATTTCAATCTGACCGGCAAGTGTTTTAACCCATCGCACGGCAAGATCTAAGTTAGCTGAAGGAGCTGCAAATATCTTCACTAAACCATCTGGTTCAATATCGATTTGCGTTCCTGTTTTTTCTACGATTTCACGAATAACCTTACCACCACCACCAATCACTGCACCAATTTTGTCCGTATTAATGAGGAACGTAACAACCTTTGGCACAAGACTTGAAAGCGATGCGCTTGGTTTATCCATG
Source organism: uncultured bacterium (assembly GCA_963704465.1). Lineage (GTDB taxonomy): Bacteria > Babelota > Babeliae > Babelales > Vermiphilaceae > MFD02979-c4. Next base: position 253,008 of record OY969901.1, on the reverse strand, counting down.
ACTTGAGCCATAATACCAAGAATGTGTTTTCTTCCCTCACGTGCTTGCGCAAGCGCTTTTTCAAACACCGCTTTTGATAAGCCACCTTTATGCTTAATGTCCATCTGTATCGCAGTGATACCAGTATCGGTACCCACTACTTTAAAGTCCATAAGCCCAAAAGCATCTTCAAAGCCATTAATGTCTGAAAGCACCACAAAGTCACCCTGTTTATTCATCAGGAGACCCATTGCAATCCCGCCAACCATCTTAGTAATGGGAACACCGGCATGCATTAATGCCATAGTAGTACCACACACCGTTGCCATAGATGAAGAGCCATTAGACTCTAAAATATCTGATATAACACGAATGGTGTACGGGAAAGCTTCTTTAGATGGAAGCAAGTGTTTAAAGCCAGATGCTGCAAGATGACCATGACCAACCTCGCGGCGACCAGGACCACGCTGAGGACGAACTTCACCCACTGAAAATGGAGGAAAATTATAATGAAGCATAAACGCTGAGGTTTGCTCCCCTTCTTCCATAATCGATTCTGTACGTTGTTCGTCTTGCCCACTGCCCAGCGTTGCACTCACTAATGCTTGCGTTTCACCGCGCGTGAATAATGCAGAACCATGGGTAAATGGCAACACGCCAACTTCTACAGAAATAGGACGAATCTGTTCATATGAACGACCATCAACACGCTTTTTAAGCTCAAAGATACGTTCAGTGACCAATGGCTCAAGTGCTGCATCAAAAATATAATCAAGCACGCTTGCTGGTACTTTAGTTTCTTCAATTTCTTGTTTATGCATCTCAAAGAAAGCTTCTTTGATTTTTTGCATATACGCGTTACGATCAGCTTTTTTATCGGTATACAGAGATTTGATATGCTCACCACTCAAATAACGAAGCACGGTATCTTCCCAATGCTTCCAATTGTATGGATCTGCAACTTCCGGTTTTGCAACCGCAAGTTCAGCCGCTATCTCACGCTGCCATGCTACAATCTTTTTAATTGCATCATGTGCCACGAAAAGAGCTTCTACAAATTCATGTTCAGAAATTTCGTTTGCATTACCTTCAACCATGCAAATACCATCAGCGGTACCCGCTACAACCAAACGCGCATCAGCACGTTGCGCATCTTTGTACAATGGATTTATCACCCAATTGCCATCCACGCGACATGCCTCAACCGCACCAACTGGTTCAAGGAGAGGAATCTTTGACGTTACTAATGCTATTGAACTTGCCGTAAGCGCCATAACGCTTGGAGCATGTTCTTTATCAACGGAATATACCGTAGCAATAACCTGTACTTGATCAAAGTAATGCTCAGGAAACAACGGTCTAATAGCACGATCAATCAGACGACCCGTTAGCACCTCATGATCAGAGGATTTACCTTCACGTTTATAATACCCACCAGGTATTTTGCCAGCTGCTGAAAACTGTTCACGATAATCAACACTGAGTGGAAAAAAGCCCGGAAAATCTTTGGATGTAGCTGATGTAACCGTTGTTAAAATAACGGTTCCACCCTGCTTAAACCACGCTGATCCGTCAGCTTGTTTGGCAACTTTGCCAATCTCCACTTCATAGCCAAATTCATTAAGGCGGAACGTTTTTGTCATTGCACCCTTACCTATGTATCAAGCACAGAACTTGCCGTTACTTACGGAGTCCGAGCCGTTGAATTAAATCTTTATACTTCGCTTCATCTTTTCTTGCAAGATAACCCAACAAGCTACGTCGAGCGCTTACCATCTTCAAAAGGCCGCGTTCTGAACTATAGTCTTTATGATGAGTTTTGCAATGCCCAGTAAGCTCATTGATACGTTGTGTCAATATAGCTACTTGAAGCTCTGTTGATCCAGTATCTTGTGCATGTATGCCAAAATCGCGCTTGATCGCGTCTTTTTGTGCTTTTTGTAAAGACATGTAAATATCCTTTAGGCTGCACTTTTGTGCGCCAGCTTTTATGTTAACTCTTATCTTAGCCCGCCTTCGTTCATTTACCTATGCATTATGCACAGTATTATTAAACTCCAGCGTGGCATTACGCCTTAACTCGACTTCGCTTTACGCTACGTCGTAGTTGATGACGAATGGTAGGCGCGAGCGGATTTGAACCGCTGACCCTTGCTACGTCAAAGCAATGCTCTACCCCTGAGCTACGCGCCTACGTTTTTACTCTATTTCAATTCTGTGGCTTACTTGCCAAGTACTTTTCACGGAATGATTTAATTCCAGTACCTGCAGGTATTAGTTTACCAACAATTACGTTTTCTTTTAAGCCGTACAAGTAATCAATTTGTCCGGATATTGCAGCGTCTGCCAAAATACGTGTTGTTTCTTGGAACGAAGCAGCCGATATGAAGCTTTCTGTGCCCAATGACGCTTGAGTAAGACCCATAAGGATTGGTTTTGCTTTCGCAACACGCTTACCTTGTGATTTCAGCATTTCATTGACTGTCTTGAAATGAAGACGATCTATACGATCACCCACCAAGAAGTCGCTTTCACCTGCATCGGTTACCCGTACTTTGCGAATCATTTGACGCACAATAAGCTCAATATGACGGTCGTTAATATCAACACCTTGCAAGCGATAAATTTCTTGTATCTTCGCCACCAGGTATTTTAATACCACGTCAGTACCAAGAATACGGAGAATGTCTTGCAACACTGGAGATCCAGTAGTAATCATGTCACCAGCGCTTACAATTTCACCATTCACCACGTTTAATTGCTTACCACGCGGCACGAAATAATCGAACGTTTCAGAACCAGATACAACACTTACTTTACGTAAGCCACGATGCAATCCGCCGATAACCACTTCACCATCAATGTCGGAAATAATCGCAACATCTTTTGGTGTACGTGCTTCAAAGAGCTCTGCAATACGCGGCAAACCAGTTGCAATATCTTTTGTTTTTGAAGCTTCTCGTGGCGTTTTGACTAAGACGTCACCAACCGCTACATGCGCGCCATCAATTACGTTAAGATATGCACCTGACGGTAAGAAGTAATATGCTAGTTCTTCTTCATTTTCACCAATAATGCTGATTGCTGGCTGATATTTTTCACCACGTGTTTCAAGGATCACACGGTTTGATTGGTTTGTCGCCTTATCAAAACGTTCTTGCATGGTTACGTTATCAACGATATCAACAAAACGCACCGTACCTGCTTTTTCAGTCAAGAGTACGTTTCCTGTTGGATCCCATTCTGCAATCTTAGTGCCAATTTCAATGGTTTGTCCATCAGTAACAAGTGCTTGAGCACCATACGGCATATCGTAAATATCAAGCTCGCGGCCATCTTTTGCCATAATTGCCATTTGCGCCTTACGACTCATGACAATCTGCTTGCCCTCTCTATTGACAATTGTACGCACGCCACGCCATTCAATAACACCCGCATGACGCGTTTTTACGTATGATTGATCAGCTAAACCACCCGCAACACCCCCGATATGGAACGTTTTCATGGTAAGCTGTGTTCCCGGTTCACCAATAGATTGCGCTGCAACAATACCTATCGTTGCGCCAACATCTACATAGCGACCTTTGGAAAGATCAAAGCCATAGCAGCGTACACACACACCACGCATAGCCTGACACGTAAGCACTGATCGCACTGCAATCTTTTGCACTACCGCATCTGCAATAACGGGCACATCTTCACGACCAACTATGTGACCTTGTGGGAAAAGCATTTTACCTGAAATAGCGTCTTTGATATCTGCTGCAAGCACACGCCCATATGCACGATTTGCAAGTGCATATATCACTTCACCAGATTCTTTGAGCGCTTCAATTTCGATATAGCCAAGTGTTTTGCAATCGTCCATGGTTATCACTACATCTTGTGCAACATCCACGAGACGTCGTGTGAGGTAACCAGAGTTCGCTGTCTTCAACGCAGTATCGGCCTGACCCTTACGCGCACCGTGTGTTGAAATAAAGTATTCATACACACGCAACCCCTGCTTAAAGTTCGTTTTAACCGGGGTTTCCATCATATCGCCATTTGGTTTTACCATGATCCCGCGCATACCAACAAGCTGCTTAACCTGGTCTTTACTACCACGAGCACCTGATTCAAGCATCATGAACACCGGGTTAAACGGTTCGTTTTCATGATTGCTATTTTCAAATGCCAGCTTATCTTGCTCTTCCAATTGCTTGTACATTATGTCAGCAATTTCAGATGTTGCTTGACGCCAAATACCAATGACTTTGTTATAACGTTCACCATTGGTAATAACACCATTCATGTACATATCAGTTGTTTTTTCAACTTCTTTTTCACCGCGTTCAATAATGGCATCACGACCATGTGGAATGCGTAGATCAGAAAGTGACATAGAAATACCACCAATGGTTGCATATCCATAGCCAAGCTTTTTAATCTTATCCAAACTCGTTACGGTTTCTTGTTCACCAAAACGGTAGTATACCTGTTCAACAAGACGAGCAAGATCGCTCTTCTTCATAATCTTGTTGATCCATGCAAATTCGCTACCAAGTGGAAGCGCGTTAAAGAGAAGTACACGCCCAACAGTTGTAGTCATTAACTTACTGTCAGCGAGACGTACCTTAATACGCGTATGCAATTCAACCTGTTTGCATTGGAATGCCATAACCACTTCAGATGGTGATGCAAAGGTAATACCTTCGCCACGTAATCCCGCACGCGCTTTAGTGAGATAATAAAGACCAAGAACCATTTCCTGTGAAGGAACCGTAAGCGGTCTACCATTTGCAGGAGACAAGATATTACGCGTAGAAAGCATAAGCTCTTGTGATTCTTGACGAGCACGTGAACTTAATGGCACGTGTACCGCCATTTGGTCACCGTCAAAGTCCGCGTTAAATGCGTTACATACCAATGGATGAATGCGAATCGCTTTACCGTCTACGAGTATAGGATAGAACCCTTGAATACCAAGACGATGCAACGTAGGTGCACGGTTTAGAAGCACAGGACGATTACGTACTACATCTTCAAGTACGTCCCAAATTTCTGGCTCACTTTCCGCAACCATACGACGCGCAACGCGCATATTCGTAGCAAGTTCACGCTCTAAAAGACCTGCATACACATATGGCTTAAACAGTTCAAGTGCCATAAGCTTTGGAATACCGCATTGATTTAATCTCAACTCAGGGTCTACCACAATCACAGAACGACCTGAGTAGTCAACACGACGACCAAGCAAGTTTTGACGGAAACGCCCTTGCTTACCACGAAGCATTTCACTCAACGATTTGAGCGGACGACGGTTAGTACCGCGTACTGGCTGACCACGACGACCATTATCAATAAGCGCATCCACAGATTCCTGCAACATGCGTTTTTCATTCTTAATGATAATTGACGGGGCCTGAATTTCCATCAAGCGCTGTAAACGAATATTTCTATTTAAAACGCGACGATATAATTCGTTAAGATCTGAACTTGCAAAACGACCACCTTCGAGTGGTACCAATGGACGTAGATCTGGTGGGAGCACCGGAAGCACATCCATGATCATCCATTCTGGACGCAATTCTGCTTGTATGAGATTTTTAATAAGACGGATGCGACGCATCAGCTTATGTCGTATAGCAAGTGAATTGGTCTTTGCATAATCATCATGCAATTTTACCAACTCTGCGCTTAAATCCATAGTGGTAAGAACGGTACGCACCGCTTCTGCACCCATATCAGCCGCAAACTCAAGATCTTCTGGATGTGCATCATAATAATCTTCATATTCAGATGAACTGAGTACAGTAGCACGTGGATATGGAGATCTACCTTGATTGGTTACAAGATACGCATCAAAATAAATAACGCGTTCAAGATCCTTAATTGGCATATCAAGAATTAAGCCAAGATAACTTGGAATACCCTTGAGATACCAAATATGGCACACAGGTGCCACAAGGTTGATATGTCCCATGCGCTCACGACGCACACGGGACTGAATTACTTCAACACCACATTTTTCGCAGGTAACACCGCGATGTTTCATACGCTTATACTTACCGCAGTTACATTCCCAGTCTTTAACGGGTCCGAAAATGCGTGCACAAAAGAGTCCATCTCTTTCTGGCTTCAGCGTACGATAGTTAATAGTCTCTATCTTTTTAACTTCGCCATATGAGAGCGCACGTATTTTTTGTGCTGATGCAAGCCCAATTTTAATTGCATTAAATTTGGTAACGTTTATATATTCTTTAAAACGTTGTAATATTTGGTTATTCAACGACGTTCTCCTTGCTCAGTTTAAGAAGATCAACTTGCAAGCCAAGGCTTTGAAGCTCTTTTATGAGTACATTAAACGATTCTGGCAATCCCGCGTCTGGTAAATCCTCACCACGCACAATCGCCTGATATGCTTTATGGCGACCAGTAACGTCATCTGACTTGACCGTCAACATTTCTTGTAATGTATACGCTGCACCATATGCCTCTAATGCCCATACTTCCATTTCACCAAGCCGCTGACCACCTTGCTGCGCTTTACCACCAAGTGGTTGTTGCGTCACGAGGGAGTACGGCCCAACAGAACGAGCATGGAGCTTGTCATCAACCATGTGGTTGAGTTTCAGCATATAGATATACCCAACGGTAACCGGCTGCTCAAAGAGGTCATCGGTTTTACCATCGCGTAATATACAAGTACTATTTATTGTTAACCCAGCATCTTCCATGAGTGGACGAATGTCAGTTTCAAAGTCAGCACTGTCGAACACTGGTGTCTTGAAGCGAACACCTTGAGACGCTGTTTGGCGGCCAAGCTCTTTCAAACCTTCAGCACCATGCATTTCTTCGTATGATTCAATAAGCTCTTTACCGTAGTAGGATGCTAAGTAATCTCTGACATCGTTCATACCACGTTGTTCAAGCATAGATGTTAAACGATTACCAATTGTGCGACCAGCAATACCAAGCGCTGTTTCTAAGATTTGGCCAACGTTCATACGAGATGGAATACCAAGTGGGTTTAGAATAATATCAACCGGCGTACCATCTTCCATGTATGGCATGTCTTCACGACGAACGATATTGGATACCACACCTTTGTTACCATGTCGACCAGCAACCTTATCACCAACCTGTACTGGACGCTTCATTGCGATATATACTTTTACGACTTTGATTACGCCAGACTGAAGTACATCACCTTTTTTGAGGCGATTCGTACGCTCTTCTTTAAGGCCATTCAAAATACGTATTTGATTTTCATACGCAATGCGCAGATTCTTCAATTCATCATTATGTTTTTTATCTTTTGCTTTTAAGCGCTGCACTTCATCAAAGGTATATCCCATGATTTTCGCCGCTGCAAAAGTACCTTTAGTAAGGAACTCATCAAAAGAACCTGCTCCGTGTTCTTGACCATCTAACACATGAGCAACTTTTTCCACAAACATACGTTGTAAAAGTTGAACATGATGATTAAAATCACGTTCAAGTATTGCTACTTGCTGTGTTACCTCTTTCTTGTAACGCTTGTCTTTGCGAGCGCCACCACGAGAGAATATTTTTACGTCAATAACGGTACCAGAAACCCCAGGTGGTACTCTCAATGAGGTGTCTCTCACTTCACGTGATTTTTCACCAAAGATCGCACGTAACAATTTCTCTTCAGGAGAATATTGTACGTCACCCTTAAGCGTTACTTTACCCACCAGAATATCGCCAGGTTTCACACGAGTACCAATGCGAACAATACCATCTTCATCGAGTGTTTCAAGCATTGATTCGCTTACGTTTGGCACGTCGCGCGTAATTTCTTCAGGTCCAAGCTTCGTATCGCGTGCATCTACCACGTATTCATCAATATGAACCGATGTAAACACATCTTCTGATACAAGACGTTGGTTTAAAATAATAGCGTCTTCAAAGTTGTAACCATGCCATGGCATATATGCAACAAGCAAGTTAGCACCCAATGCAAGCTCACCATCTTTAATGGATTGCGCGCTGGTCAAAATGTCGCCCGCTTGTACAAATGCACCACGTTTGACGGTTGGTTGTTGATGAATCCATGTGCTATAGCTTGAGCGCTGGAACTTGCGCAGATGATAGGTATCAACACCATGTGCAAACCAATCTTCACCGCCTGCAGTAGCTTCTTCTGGCACTCGGATAATAATTTTATCAGCTGAAACATATTCAACTGTACCCGCACGACGCGCAATAATAACCGCACCCGATGCGCGCGCAATTTCAGCTTCCATACCAGTTGCTACAATTGGCGTATCGGTACGAATAAGAGGTACTGCTTGGCGTTGCATGTTTGCACCCATCAATGCACGTACCGCGTCATCATGCTCAAGGAATGGAATCAACGCTGTTGATACGGAAACAAGCTGCTTTGGTGATAGATCAACATAATCAACTTTTTTCGCATCAACGGTAACGAAGTCACCTTGATGACGAACAAGAATTGGTCCCTTTTTCAATGCATCAGGACCGTTTTTCATAATGTCGGCTTGTGCGATGTAATGATTTACTTCATCAAATGCATCAAGACACACTACGCCATCTTTAATTTTACCATTCTCTACGGGACGATAAACCGTTTCGATAAATCCAAGATCATTCACCACTGCATAGGTTGCAAGTGAAGAGATAAGACCAACGGTTTGACCTTCAGGAGTTTCGATAGGACAGATACGTCCGTAGTGAGAAATGTGTACGTCTCGAATTTCGAACGTAGCACGATCTTTCATAACACCACCGGGCCCGAGGGCTGATAGGCGGCGTTTATGTGCAATTTCAGAAAGTGGATTCGTTTGATCCATGAACTGAGACAATTGTCCCAAGCCAAAGAATTCACGAATTACTGCACCAAGTGGTTTTACGTTCAAGAAGTCTTGTGGCATTAACGCGCTATGCTGTTCTTGCATGCGGCATCGTTCACGCACAATACGCTCAATACGGGTAAAACCAAGGTACATTTGGTTATTTAAAAGTTCACCCACCAAGCGTACACGACGGTTTCCAAGATGATCGATATCATCAAGTTCACCTTCGCCAAGCTCACGAAGATTCACTAAATACTTAATGGTTGCAACGATATCTTCTTTCGTAAGCACCGTTACATCTTTCTCAGTAGTAAGCCCGAGCTTTCTATTGATACGAATACGGCCAACGCGCGTTAAATCATATAAGCGTTGATCAAACAGAAGATTTGCAAGACGTTCACGAATTTCTTTTAACGATGCACTGTCTCCAGGCCATATTTTCGCATGAAGCTCACGAAGTGCATCTTCTTCGCTATAACATTTATCTTGTACTAAAGTTGCAGAAATTGTTGGTCTAAATACATACCCTGACGATTTCACCAGCGCCATGGTAAGATCAGCAAATGATGATAAAAGCGCTACGTGATCTTCAGTAATAACCTCACCTTGTTCAAGCAACACTTCACCCGTTGATGGGTTAACGATGTCTGCTGCTGCTACACGGTTGATTAAATTTTGTGCACGGATTACCAAATGATCAACATTGGACGCTTTTAAAATACCAATCAAATCAGCAGTAATACGCTGACCAAGATATTTTTTTTCTAGGGATTCTGGCAACATACCTTTTTCGATACGATTGCCAATTATACCATTATCAAGCGGCGTGAAAATAAGACCACGCTTGCTATACACCGTTTCTGTATCATAAAACAGACTTAATATGGTTGAACGGCTGTAGCCAAGCGCTTGTAGGAATGTGGTAAGAAGAATTTTTTTCTTCTTATCAATACGTACGTAGAGGATATCATTGCTATCAAACTCAAAATCCATCCACGAACCACGCATAGGAATTATGCGTGCAAGGAAATATGGCTTACCACGATAATCTTTAACTTTTTTACTTTGCGAGAAAACGACACCAGGAGATCTGTGTAGCTGACTTACTACAACACGATCAACACCATTAATGAGGAATGTGCCAAGACTTCCCAAACGGTACCGACCTTGATCTTCGTATAGATCGCTCATCACCGGCAAATCTGCAAAGAAGATATCTTGTTCTTTAATATCCCTAATCGTTTTCTTGCCGCTTTCGTCTTTATTCCAATTGATTAGTTGGACTTTGATTTTTAGTGGCATCGCAAATGTTTGCCCACTTGCTCTGCACTCATCAAGCGTCATATCAAGCTGAACTTTTACACGAGACAAGCAGTTATCACATGCCTTGTAACGTGCTGTTTTTTTGCTACAACGCGGACACACTACGCCATCTGCAAGGTATGAACACCCTGATTTTTTGCAACTACTGCAAGACCAGTTGTATCTATTTTCCATACCTTTGAGCTGACCACATGTGCAACTCCAATTACCAAGCTCATAGCTTACATAGCCAAGCGAAAGCTTGTCTTCATAATCAATAGGAAAAAGATCGCGCAAAACCTTTTCTAAACCGATAGGTTGCCGATCTTCGGGAAGATAGTCCAATTGCACAAAATCATTAAATGACTTTGACTGAACCTCTATAAGATTGGGCACTGATACGATATCTTTGATCTTACCAAATGCTTTTCGGATGACTTGCGTACTCATTCCTGTGTTTGCCATCAAGATGCTCCCTGTTATCGCCTTCTACAAGGCAAAGAGAAACCCCCATTCGTGAAACAACAAGCTATCGTTTCCGATAGCTTGTTATTCTCACGCGATATTTATTTACGTACAAAATCAAGAAGAAGTTGATTATGAAAGTTCAACTTTTGCACCCGCTGCTTCCAATTCTTCTTTGATCTTCTTAGCATCATCTTTTGATGCAGCGTCTGCAATCACCGTTGGAGCATTTTCAACTGCTGCTTTTGCATCAGTCAAGTTCAATGATGGTACAACTTTACGCAACGCTTTAATCACATCGATTTTTTTAGCACCGCCTTCTTTCAAAGTCACTTTATATTGAGACTTTTCTTCTTGCGCTGCTGGTGCTGACGCTTCCGCTACACCTGCTGCTGCAACTGGCATTGCAGCTGAAACACCAAAAGTTTCTTCTAGACCTTTAACTAAATCTGCAACTTCAAGAAGGGTCATACCTTTAATTTGTTCAATTATTTCATGCGTTTTAGCTGGCATGGCAAACTCCACTAACATTTAAAATGTATACTATTTCTATTATATTTCTATGCGTTATTACTTCGACTTTCAAACCTATTCAACCGTTGCTGGCTTCGTTGCAATGGCATTAAGCACTCGTGCAAGTTGAGCAGCTGAAGCTTGTAAGGTACCACACAATTTCGCAAGAAGCTGTTCGCGACTTGGCAATGATGCAATACGCACTACCGCGTCTTTGTTGAGAAGGTCTGCATCAAGAGTACCTGCTACAATGGTCAACGGATTGTTTTTTGAGAATTCATGCAATGCTTTTGCAACTGCAGGAGCTTCTTTATCAGTAAACACAATACCTATTTGATCATGTAAATATTCTTGATAACCATCGAAAGCTTTATTGTTATCAATTTGCGCAATAGCTTTTTTAATCAAACGAGCTTTTGCAACTTTAAATTCACCACCAACTTTACGTAAATCGGTGCGAAGTGTATGAAGTTGCGATACCGTAAGACCACGATAACCTACAACGAAGGTTGCTGAAGATTGAGCAACTCGATCTTGTAATTGAGCAATAACTGCTGCTTTTTGCTGTCTATTCATACGGCATCCTTATGAACGTACAAGTTCGTCTGCATTTACGAAAATGCCAACGCCCATAGTTGATGAAACAGAAACTCGTTTAAGGTATTTACCTTTTGCAGCTGCCGGTTTTGCAGCGAATACTGCTTTCAGCAATGCATTAAAGTTATCGCGAAGTTGAGCAACATCAAACGATACTTTACCGATTGAAAAATGCACAATACCTTGTTTATCGTTTTTAAAGAAGGCTTTACCTTTCTTCAAATCAGCAACAACGTCTGCAACGTCAAAGGTAACCGTGCCTACTTTTTTGTTTGGCAGAAGGCCTTTAGGCCCTAGAATCTTAGCCAAACGACCAACGGCACCCATCACATCTGGTGTTGCAACTGCATATTCAAAATCAAGCCAGCCATCTTCGATCTTTTTAATAAGATCATCTGCACCAACCACATCAGCACCTGCTTTTGAAGCTTGCTCTGCATAATCGCCTTTTGCAAAAACGATTACACGAACCTTCTTACCAGCGCTATGCGGTAAAGTAACTGAACCACGAACAACCTGATCGCCTTTAACGGCGTTGATTCCGAGGTTCATGCTTACGTCAACCGATTCATTAAACTTTGCATACGCAATAGATTTCACTTTTTCAAATGCTTGATCTATTGAGATTGGGTTATGACGGTTGCCAGCTTTTTCCAATGCGGCTATATATTTTTTACCATGATTTGCCATTATAAGACTCCCAGTCGTTTAATCAACGACTTCTATGCCCATGCTGCGCGCGCTACCAGCGATTGTTTTTTTCGCTTGCTCGAGCTGATGTGCATTTAAGTCAGGCATTTTGATTTTTGCTATTTCTTCGACATCATGCCAGGTTATACGCCCAATAATTTCTTGTGGGCGAGCTGAACCTTTAGCAATTTTTGCCTTTTTCTTGATCAATTCAGACGCCGGTGGAGTCTTAAGAACCATATCAAATGTTTTGTCTTTGTATATGGTTATTTCTACCGGAACTGTTTGTCCCTTGCGGTCTGCAGTTTTCGCATTGAAGCTCTTACAGAACTCCATAATGTTTACCTGATGTTGACCAAGGGAGGAACCAACTGGAGGAGCTGGCGTTGCTGCGCCACCCTGCAATTGTAATTTAATACGTGCTTTTACTTCTTTTGCCATGGGCTAATCCATCTTGTTAGCGGCTTACTTGCTGAAAGCTCAACTCTACGGGAGTCATTCTACCGAATATACTCACCATTACAGTTAACTTTTCGCTTTCATCGTGTATTTTATCTATTATACCAACAAAACCAGCGAACGGACCTTCTTTTATTTCTACTTCACTGCCAACAACGAAATCTGACTTAGGTGCCGCAATAGTGATTTCTCCCTTAACTTGCGACAACATACGATCGATCTCTTTTTTGCTGAGAGCTATTGGCTCTTTACCACCCAGAAAACGAAGCACCCGTGGAGTTGCTGTTACCAGACGCATCACTTCTGGACTCATTTCAGCCTCCACAAGAACATATCCAGGAAATAGTTGCTGATCTTTTTCATCTACTTCTGCAAAAAACGGTTTCGCTTTTGCCGAAGGGACAAGAACTTGTCCAAAAAAGTCATGTAACTGTTCTTCTTGGATACGTTTTTCCATGTCCGCCTTAATCCGTTCTTCACTACCGGCAAACACTTGAATAACGTACCATCGTTTCATCGAACCAAACTCCACAATCCCTTAACGCGGGTTATACCAAGCAAAAACAAATTGAGCCAACCGTGTAAATCCGAGGTCCAAAAGACCAAGGTATAGTGCAAAGAACGCCATCACAAGAAGCACAACTATGAGGGCGCCTACAAACTCATCGAAACGAGGCCACACTACACGGCCCAATTCACTTTTAACTTCTTTTAGAAACTGAACTGCTTGTTTTACTGCCATGATTATCCTGCTTCCCACATTACTGTTAACGAATGAAAGCTCTTAAAAAATTGCTAATCAATCAACAGCTACGGCTGCCTTGCCTTCGTTAAACGTTGCTAACGCTCTGTTTACAATATTGGCACGGCTATCACACCACAACGTTTAAATAGGGTGAGATGGCAGGCCAGGAGGGATTCGAACCCCCAACACGCAGATTTGGAGTCTGCTGCTCTACCGTTGGAGCTACTGGCCTATTCGGCTCATTCGCACATCTACCTTCGTTGCAATCTTCAAACAGAGAACCTTACGTTTTTTACGACTTAAAGGCTATGTTTCAGATCCGTCGGTGGACAAGTCAACGCAGCACATCCTCATACTGTATGCATTTCCATGATACGACCAGGTCTTAATTAAAGAAACTAAGCACTAGGCCTAGTTTTTTATGGAGCCCGCGACCGGGTTTGAACCGGTGACCTCTTCCTTACCATGGAAGTGCTCTACCAACTGAGCTACGTGGGCACTGCACACTTGACTTTTTGCTAGAGCTCTTTTAGAGGATACGGTAAATTCCGTAAAAAAACAACCCCAACAATACAAAAATCTATCTTAATTTTAGTGCTAACTTTGAGAGGACTCTTTTTGAAGCAAATGCCTTTAGACGCATTTACTGAGAACGTTACCCAAATGGGCTTACGTTTTTTAATGGCTATCGCCATACATCTTCGCTTTAGCTCCTAAACGAGCGGCGAATGGAGCTGGTGACAGGATTTGAACCTGCGACCTACTGATTACAAATCAGTTGCTCTACCAACTGAGCTACACCAGCATAATAATATCCCCTTCACTCTAAGAGTTTCGGCGGACATGTCAATTTTTTAACCACCCATTTTTAAACACACATCATAAGTTAGTACATTTTTAAAATTTGGTCTACAAAAAAAGACAAAATTTCAAAAAACTTATTAAAGTGGAGCGGGAAACGGGGCTCGAACCCGCAACCTACAGCTTGGAAGGCTGTCGCTCTAGCCAATTGAGCTACTCCCGCCTACGCGTCTCGCTCTGCTCGCTTGCTTCGGCGGACAGGCCCGCTATTAAGGAGAAACCTTAATAAAAGCATGCTCTGAGCGTACGATACTATTCAACAATGTCAAAAAAAATATTCCATAACGTGATGGCAATGTTAGCCCGCCTTCGCACAAGGCTACGGCGTGGCACTACGCCTTAGCTCCTAAAAGAGCGACGGCGAGTGGTGGTGAGGGTAGGATTTGAACCTACGAAGGCTGCGCCAACGGATTTACAGTCCGTCCCCTTTGACCGCTCGGGAACCTCACCAAAAACAAAGACCGAACAGTGCATATGACATCATGAATTAAGACTTTTGTCAAGGATTTCTCGCACTTCTTCATGACAACTCGAACACCCCGTGCCCACCATAAGCGAGTTTTGAAGGTCCTTAAAAGTTCGATCGCCACGCTCTATTGCTGCAATAATATCGGAATACATAATACCCATGCAGACGCATACTAAATAATCTGGCTTTTGTGCAAGGAGGCTTTTATAACTCATCAATTAATCCTTGGGTAATACAAGCGTAAGTGACCGTTTTTCAGGGGTTGACGCATAATCCAACGTCACGCTACACACAGGCACCGTCAGAAGCGGTGCTATAACCTCTGGCCATTCGATAATAACCAATGCATCAGGCTCGTAGAGATAGTCTGAAAAACCCATAGATTCAAACTGAGCAGCGCTTTCGATCCGATAGAGATCAAAATGATAGACCGACCGTCCTGCTTTAGTTTTATAGCATGATACATAGGTAAACGTTGGGCTCACAATAGGCTCTGTAACTCCTAACCCTCGCAAAAAATCCCGAATCAGAGTTGTTTTACCTGCCCCTATTGGTCCGTAAAAGGTTATAACGTTGCAATATCGTAGTGCATTATGCAGCAACTGTGCAATATTGCCAACCTCTTCAAAGGTATATAATAACCGAACTGTTTCCATGTTTGCGCAAGCCTTTTCTAAGTCTTTCTAAACTCATAGCTTATAGTTTACGAATCAAGGCTTCAAGCCTACGCTCGAGCTTTGAGCCTTTTTTATGCCTTGGCCCCTGCAAAAGATCATGCTCTCTATCTTTTTTGTGCGGTACCGACGCGCTATATGCATGCATCATAAGATCGAGCTCTTCTGAAGAGTCTTCTGTTGTTTTTATCACTGCATGGATACCTGCTTTGACCGGCTTTATCCCCTCGCGCTCGCGTAAGCGCGATACAAAGAAAAGGGGGCTTACCGACACAATACCATGATCCTGTGCCACTTCATTGAGCTGCCTATCATCAGAGATGAGCAATACATTGTCGGCATGAGCTGTTTTTAAAAAATCTTTAATAAGATCGTCTGCCGTTGCTTTGGCACCCGAATACCAGATCGTTATGCCATGATAAGAAGCATGATACCGATACACGCTATCTCCACCATCAAGCACAAACACTATCTCATGCCCGGTTACACGCTGATAGCGGCACAACCTGCCTAGCATATGCTGCAAATCATGCTGTGTTGCTTGCGTATGCGTCAGTGAACGAATCAGATTATATCCATCAATAATTAATTTCACACGATCCTCTATGCTATCTCTATTGCTAATTATACGGGAATACCGTATGGTAACGAAGAGATTGTATTATTATGGCAAGTGAGAACGAGCATGGCAGAACTTATCCATATACGACAGCGTATCAAGACCGTTGAAACTATCAAAAAAATAACTCATGCAATGCGCCTTGTTTCAATGTCAACCCACGCAAAATTGGGAAAGCAGTTCCATGCCATAAACACGTACCATAGTGAAATAACAAAGATTTTACACCTCGTACAGGGTATTTGCAAAAATAATACCGATATAGAACAAAAAGAAGGCGGATTAACCATTCTTATCGCTATCGGTGCTCAAAAAGGTCTTTGTGGCACGTTTAACAGCACAATCACCTATGAACTGGAACAGATCTGTAAAAAAAACAATCAGTCACTTAAAATCATTGCCATCGGCAAAAAAATGGTTGATTTTGTAGATAGCACGTTTCCTTCCTTAAAAATCTATTCTTTTCCCCATTTGAGCCCGATACAGGCAAGTGCTATAGCGCAAAATATCAGCGAAAAAATCTTCAACAAGCACCATACTATTGCTAAAGTGCTTTTGCTCGGCATGGCACACAAAAATTTTTTCGTACAGGCGCCACAGATTCATCAGCTTCTTCCTGTCAACGCTCACACAACCAATGCAGCCACCATACCATCCGATTATTTGTGTGAAGCAAATGCAACAGAAATGCTTGAAAGTTTAACGCGCCAACAGATCACCAGCAGTATTCATAAAGCACTCATAGAATCGCTTCTTGCAGAACAGGCTGCGCGCTTTGTTTCCATGGATAGTTCAACCCGCAACGCTGAAAAAATTCTGGAAGCAACGAAGCTCAAATATAATAAATTGCGCCAAGCAAAAATCACCAAAGAACTTCTTGAACTTGCAGACACCTTTTAAAAATATTGCACCTTGAGAATATGCTTTGCTATGTATGATTATGTATCGTTCACAAGTAAAGAAAGCTCAGCATGCAAAAAAAACTGGTTGCTTACGTTCTTTTCGTCACATCTTTTTTTGTATGTACGCTGTATGGCATGCAATATTTCAAAAAAATAAACACAAAAAGCAGAGTCCCAAAAGTTCAAGCCACGATACGAAAACCCACTGCAAACATGCAGAGAAGAATGGATTATTATATGAGCGGAAAAGAATATACCACTCGCACACCATCATTAGCCTCACCTGGTCATCAGATAATACCAAAAAGAAATATCTTATCGCGTACCATTGAGTATTTTAAAAATGGCAAAACATTTGCACAACAAGAAAATCTACGCTATAGAATAAACACAACCTTACTTGCCGGCATTGTAGAAAATAATTGGGATTATAACAAAACTACAACACCACGATTTTTAGCGAGCGCCCAGGAATATTTAGATAAACCATTGTTTGACGGCAAAACTATTTTAGAAAAAGCATTTGCAGATTATTTATACGTAGATGAAGTAAAAAAAATCATACAAAACACACCAACTTCTCAGGAGGTTGCCGACAAACTATACAACCTCTTTTTTCCTGCCTACGGAAAAAACGAAGAATATACACAAAGAGATTTTTTGAACGCCAAACGACGAGATATACTTGAATATATCGATGTCCTCTTGAATTTACACGCTTCTATAGGGCCGAACACCGCAAAAGCGGTGTATAATCTGCTCTTAACACAACACTGCGTATCGCTTTTCTTGCAAGCAAGCACAAAACAATTCCATCACGGTATAAGCAGCAATGATTTTGCACACAGCGAATCTATAGATACCGTGCTGCAACGAATTAACGAGAGACTCAAAAGATTTGCTGCAAAAGAAAAACTCAATTTTGAAAAGCTCAATATTGCGGCAAAAACTCAGGCACAAAAAACCGTATCTTCATGCAGCAACGTATGCAGAAAACCAGCAACATCACCATACATTGAGGATTTATAAGCTTCGATATCTCAGTCAAAAAACATACTTATCGCTTATTAATACATGAAATATACGAGGAACTATATATTCTCTGCGCATCTCTATCATAATAATTATATATAAAACCACCATCTATATACTTCGGTTTTTGTATCATTACGTTGCGTTGATTTGGTCTAAAAATGAAACTATCATGTACGAATTCATTTTTTTTATTAACTTTTACACATCCACAGTAGAATACAACGTCTCCTCCTGCGTTGTATATATATCTATAACCAATAGCAGGGAATTTTGGACTCACCACAATGTCATTGTTGGAAACCAATATTTCATTCTTTTTCAAATGCGTGATTAACTCATCATGAACCAATTTCAAATGCTCAGTTTTTTTTGCTGCACATAACTTCGCTATCGCTTTGCTTGTACATAAACACGCATAAAAATCTCGCTGATTTAAACTTTTCAGTGTATTGTTAAGCACCAACTCAAGAATAAGCTCTCCCAAATCACCCTTGTACACTTCTTGTTCAGATGCCAGCACTGAAAAAACAAACGCTGACATCCATGCCACAACAATTTTCATATGCACCTACTCTTCTTATCTTTTACAACCCAATGTCTTTAATGAACGGATCAACTTTAACGCAAAATCACCACCGGCTGAAGATTTATAACACAATTTTTTATATTTTTTCTTCGTTATACAGATCATGTTTAGGATTCAAAAACGTAATTTTTCCTGAAAACATCCAATGCTTATCTTGCATAAGTGAGGCAGCCCAGCCTAAAATACCACTTTTACTCATCCCTGCTTCACCTTCAGCGCAAGGCAAAAAAGCATACTTTAAGCGATTATCATCGGTATACGTTAGCGTTGAAACATCAACGTTCTTTGGTACCACAACAGGGTTTGATACATTGGTTATATGGGGCGAAAATTTTGTAGATTGTTTACCGTTTCCATCTGTGACTTCAATCTTTTTGGATATACATGATATCACTCGCACTGTACTGCTGAGATTGTCATATCGTAAAATAGTATCACCACAACGCTTAAGCGTTACGCGTTTATTGTTGAGGTAGTTAATAAAAGCTTTCCATTGTTGCACCCTATGCTTCCATGGAAATGCTTTCATTTGCTCCTCTGGCTTTACAAAACATTTTTCCTGCTTAAGCTGCTCTATTTTATTCAGAGTAGCCTGCATAAAAACACTTGACGCTCCAGCTTCACCACAAAATCCTAATTCAGGATTATTATCAAATTCCCAGTTTTCATCAATAACTGACATTTTCAGAGTGCCTAACCACCAAAAATGTTTGCTTTTTTTATCACAACAATAATCAACATAATCAAACATTTCCTCGGGTGATGCATAACATGCAAACAAATTGGCAAGCTTATATTGGCTTTCTGGTTCTAGATTTTTAATAGCGTCTGCAAAATATACAACTCTACACACATCTCTTAAAAAATAGGTACTCAACGCATGCATTTCTTCATTGTTGAGTGTTATGTCTTGCGGGAAGGGATGGGTACGCATCCTTCCTAATCTATTAATACATGCAACACGTGGCACCATGTATGCAAGTCTTGACATTGTATCATGACATTGATATGCAAAACAAAAAGTATCATTCATATAATGCGGTTTTTTTGCACAATTTTTATAATTTTTTCCGCCCTTGTATGCTAACAAAACAGTATTAGTTTCAAACACACCCTTACTATTCATTCTTAGGCACTCAAAGTAAGGTGTATCACTAACTTTATATGCATACCCAGCAGCAGGGAATTGAGGGCTCACCACAATGTCATCTGCAGAAATGTCTGCATGCTTCGTCATCACATGCTGTTTTAGTTCATCATGCACCAATCTCAAACGCTCAGCTTTGCTTGCTGCATATAACCGTGCTACCACTTTATTGGCACCTGAGCACACACACAGATCTCGATAGTTAAGGCTTTTTGGTGTATTTTTAAGCACCAACTCAAAAATAAGCTCTCCCAAATCACCCTTGTACACTTCTTGTTCAGATGCCAGCACTGAAAAAACAAACGCTGACATCCATGCCACAACAATTTTCATATGCACCTACTCTTCTTATTTTTTACAACCCAATGTCTTTAATAAATGCATCAATGCGTGGTTCACGCCCTAAGAATTGCTGCAATAATAGGTGTGGTGGTTTGGTACCGCCCGGCACCAAAATAGCGTCAGCATAACGGCGGCCGGTGGTGGTATCAAGGAGCCCTGTTTTTTCTATTTCATTGAACAAATCAAGTGCAAAAACTTTAGACCAGAGATAGCCATAATATTTGGCACTGTAACCAGCCAAGTGGCCAAACGCTGCATAAAAATGGTTTTCTGGATCAAACCAAATGCGCGGTGCATAGGTTGTCATGATTTCTTTGAGCACCGCATCAAGATTAGGCTTTTGCTCTTGATACAAGCGTAACGATAGCAATGCATAGCGTGCCTGCGTACGCACAGTCATTGCTGCATCAAACTGCTTTAACTGCAAAATTTTTTGAATGGTTTCTTCCGGCAATGATTCACCCGTTTTATAGTGTGAACTTACCATGCGTAAAATCTCTGGGCTCCAAAGCCACTCTTCAAGCATTTGTGATGGCATCTCCACAAAGTCATGCTTCACATTTGTACCAGAGAAAGAAGCAATAGACGTTCTTCCAAGGAGTGCATGAATGGCATGCCCAAACTCATGAAAAAAGGTTTTTACTTCAGAATGTTTTAGAAGCGCTGGTACATCTGCCGTTGAAGGCGAAAAATTCGCCATAATAACGGAAATTTTTGGTACATTGAAATCATTTGCAACGGCAGGAACTATGGTGACATGTGCAGCATGGGTAAACTTGTTAGAGCGCGGATACAAATCAAGCACAAAAATACCAAGTAACTGGTCTGTTTTTGCATCGCGTGCTTCAAGCGCATAGAGCTCATCATGCCACAAGCATAATGCCGGTATTTTTACAAACTTAAGCCCAAAGAATTGTTCGTAAATTTGCATCAAACCTTGGATCGTTTTTTCCATCGGAAAGTATTCACGTATCTTGTTTTCATCAAGCGCAAGATGCTCTTTTTTATACTGTTCTTTTAAATAGCCAAGGTTCCACGACTTAATTGGTTCTTGCAAAGCTGCTTCACCAAGAATCGTTGCAAACTCTTTCTCTTCTTTTTCTATAGTCCGCATCAGCATGTTTTGCAAAAACTGCTCAACTTTTTGTGGATCTTGCGCCATTTGATCGGCAATATCATACGCTGCATAATGAGGGAAGCCAACAAGCAGCGCACGCTCATGCCGCTTTGCAAGCATCTGCTCAAGCACCGATTTATTGATTGGATAGGCACAATTGACAAACAATTGCTGCAATTGCATGCGCGTATCTTCAACGGCACAATGGCCAAGCACCATCGTCACCGTTGGATAATCGGTACCTAAAATATATTCACCCGATTCAGTGCGCTTGAGGGCATTAATAAACTGCTCATCTAACCCCGCAAGTGCTTCTTTTGAAACCGTTATTGTGCGTTTTTCTTCCGCAATGTTTTTTTCAAACTCAGATGAAAGCTTAGTAATTTCTTTATCGATCTTAAGCAGCTCAGCACGTTTATCAGCGGGTAATAAAAGACCGGCACGCTCAAAATCACGCATCGTTTCCGTCATAAAATAGCGTTGCTCATCGGTAAGTGTTGCCGCAGCACCGTTACCGTCAACATATGCTTTGAACGCCTTAAAAAGAGCTTCATTCTGGGTGATCTGCTCAATCAAGAAGTTTTTAATTTCAAGGGAAAGAACATGCGCCGCTTCACGCAGTTGATCATTTGGGCTGAGATATTCTAACACTTCAGTGATATGTTCTAAAATAGCTAGATCACTGATCGACTTCAACTCATCAAAGGCTTGCACCGTGTTTACATAGGTACGCTTATCATGCTGAAGATTGATAATTTGAGCGATAGCAAGCTGCGCCTGATACTTTGCTTTTTGATACATTGCTGTGAGTTCTTCAGCGTTGTGCGGCAACGATTTGCTTAACGCATCAAGAGAAGTTAATCGATTATAGAGCTTTTGCTCTTTCGATGATGAACGTGATGTATACAAAAAAACTGCTATTGCAATGAGAATAACTGGTAAAAGCATTAATACGCGCATACAAACCCTTTAAAACATAAAGATCAATAATTTTAATTATAACGAGCAAAAAGATCTTGCATAGAATAATACAGCATTTATACTATGCTCAATTTACAAACATTCATCCAACTAAAGTGAACATTTTTATGTTTAAATTTCGATTCATAATTGCTACCTGCGTGATTACAACAAACCTTTTCGCTGCTGATAGTAAGGTAACGTTCGGTGATATTACAATAGACACACGAAGACACGTTAGACTCAACTTAATACCTGGTAATGACACAGAGCCAACATATAATAAATCACTCGCAATTTTAGACTTATTTGCTGAAAACAAAATCGCTACTATAGGGCAGTTCTCTTTTAGCCATGTAGATCAAAAAGGATTTGATTTGTTTTGTAACATACTCGAAAAAAATACAACTCTCCAAACCCTTGGTTTCAACTTTCATCCACCCTACAAGGTTGACGCAAAAAGACTTGCAGATGCGCTAGCCAAAAATACAACCCTCAAAACTCTTGGCCTCGCTTCCAACCAAATCACCAATTATGACGTGCAAAATCTTGCACATGCTTTGGCTAAAAATACAACCCTCGAAACACTTTATTTCACTGATAACAATATAGATGATAGAGGCTTACCGAGTCTTGCCGATATGATCATACAAAATTCAACCATCACAACCCTTGCGCTCGATTATAACAAGATCACCGATGCTAGCACCCTAGCTCTTGCAGTTGCTTTGACCAAAAATACAACCCTCAAAGCTCTTAAGCTCGATAGCAATAAGATAACCAATGAAAATCAAACAGTACTCAAGCGCTGCGCATCATCAGGCTTAACTATCACTTTTTAAAAGAATTAGTTACTTCTTTTGCAACGCATACCATTCTTCGCGGAGTGCAATCGCTTTTTCAAAATCAAATGCTTCTGCTGCTTCGCGCATTGCAGCTTCAATCTCGAGTATGCGTGCTCCAACATCAGTTGGCTTTGCTGGTGCTTCTTCTGTAGCTTTTTTCTTCTTCTTACGCTTAGAGGCTTCTGCAATCGCTTCTTGAATATTGACAATGCTTTTTACCACATCACGTTTGACCGTTTGTGGGATAATGCCATGTTCTGTATTGTAAGCTTGCTGTATCGTACGGCGGCGGGCTGTTTCTTCGAGCGCTCCTGCCATTGATTGGGTGATGCGATCAGCATATAAAATAACTTTAGAATCTGCATTCCGCGCGGCACGCCCTGCTATCTGAATGAGCGAACGCTTATCACGCAAGAAACTTTCTACATCGGCATCCATGATGGCAACCAAAGCCACTTCAGGAAGATCGATACCTTCACGGAGCAAGTTAACTCCCACAAGGCAATCAAAAATGCCAAGGCGCAATTTTTGTAAAAGCTCGGTTCGTTGTGGCGTTTTAAGCTCGCTGTGTAAGTAACACACTTTAAGCTCTTTTTCTTCAAGATAGGTTGCTAGCTCTTCGGCCGCCTTTTTTGTCAGCACCATTACGAGGGAGCGATACCCTGCATCACGCGTTTTTTTAATTTCTGCAATGAGATGGTCAAGCTGACCAACCCGTGGCACGATATCAATCAACGGATCAACCAAGCCAGTGGGCCGGATAATTTGTTCTACTATTTGATCAGTGTGCTTTAGCTCATACTCACCGGGGGTTGCTGATACAAAAAGCACATCGTTAAAAAATCGTTCTATTTCATGGAATTGTAACGGGCGGTTATCATAGGCACTGGGCAACCGGAATCCGTATTCAATCAATGATTTTTTACGCGCCCTATCACCATTATACATACCGCGTAGCTGCGGTATTGCAATGTGGGATTCGTCAATGATCAGTAAAAAATCTTCGGGGAAGAAATCAAACAAACAGAATGGCGCTTCGTTTGGCTTGCGTCCATCAAAATACACGGAATAATTTTCAATACCGGTGCAATAGCCAGTTTCTTGCAACATTTCAATATCATGCATCACACGCTGTTTAATGCGCTCACGATAGATCTCTTTAGGCAGTTGTGGTGCCCAGGCAGAAAGATCTTGTTTCATCGCTTTTATTGCACCCTCTTGACGATCTTGCGGTGTAACAAAATGCTTTGCGGGGAATATAACCATGGTATCAAGCGGCATGAGTACCGTATTATTCTGCTTATGCACCCATTGCATACCATCAATTTCCGCACCAAAAAGCTCGAGCCGAAGCACATCTTTATAATACGGCAGTTGCACTTCAATCGTGTTACCACGCACTTGGAAGGTGCCAGATGCCTTTTCAGTATCATTGCGCTTGTATTGCACACCAATTAACTGTTTAATAAGCTCATCACGCGTAATCTTTTGCCCAACGGACAGCGAAAAAGCCGCAGTGCGATAATCATTCGGGTTACCAAGTGAGTAGATTGCAGAAACAGAGGCGATTACGATGGTATCATTGCGATTAATAATAGAGGCGGTTGCTTCAACGCGAAGCCGTTCAATTTCGCTATTTACCTTGGTTTCTTTGGGAATATAAATATCCTGCGCCGGCAAATATGATTCGGGCTGGTAGTAGTCATAGTAGCTCACAAAATAGCAGACTTTATTTTTCGGAAAAAAAAGCGAAAACTCTTCATATAACTGCGCCGCCAGTGTTTTATTGGGGCACATAATGAGCACCGGCTTTGATTGATTTGCAATCACATGCGCCATCGTGAATGTTTTACCCGAACCGGTAACGCCGAGCAAGGTTGATCTACATGGTCGCTGAGCCGTGAGCTGTTTGATAGCTTCAGGCTGGCTTCCTGCCGGCGGGAACGGTATATGGAGCTCAAAGGGAGTTTTTTTTAAGTCTGATGACATAGGATAACCTACCAATAGTTAAAAACACTTATCCCCAAGATGCCAGGATTTTGCTTAAATAGCTATTATACCCCATGCAAATGCATAATTATTCCGAATCAAAAGCAAGTTTGCGCGTGATCTGTTGCGTTGTAGTTGTGGTGGTAGTTGTGGTTGACGCAGAACTAGAGACACCTTCAACAGGCAAACTCCCAAAAATAGGCGGTACATACAAAGGAATTGATGCCATGGTTCCAAACATTGCTTCAATAGCTCTCTTTTTGCTTGGACTGTCTTCTGACTCAAAAAGCTTTCTTTTAACAGATCGCCTAGCATTTTTACGTTCCAACGCTGCTGCCCGTTGCTCCTTAAGTTCACGTATTCTTTTGCCACCCTCTGGACTATCAGGATTGAAAAGCACAACAGGACTCGATTCGACATTACTCTGTGCTCGCTGTTTTTGCCTGTCTAGGCTCAACTTGTACGGACTATCTGGATCAACAACTTCCATCGTAAAATGAGTATTATATTGCATATAACTTGTTGATGAGTTGTTGGTGCTTGAGATATCAAGAATTGTTTTATTCTTACTTTTTACGCATATCGTTTTTGCATGTTTGGCACCAGACCCTATATGCACTAAAATTTCAACATTAGGTTTTCGTGCCAATGCTGCATACTGATCACCATGAGATACTATAGCTTCCTTGTCTACAAACAAACAGACCGGCACTGTTTCCGGAATTTTTTCTACATATTCAGGATACCCTGTCATAGTTTCTACAATAACCCTCGTCACATCTGAACTCGTAACCATAGCCTCACGTGACTTTGCAACATCAGTATCCACCGTTGAGGTAACGTGAAGATTTACCATGTCAGATGCGCTACGCGCCATACGGTCTTTGAGCAATTGTTCACGTGCTTGTTGCTTTTTCTCAGGCGTATACACTACTTCAGACCCATCATATACATTTGCCATCTCAATATAGTTTTTAAAATTCTTTTCAGCAGACGCTAGCATTTCCGAATTTTTTGAAACCACACACGCTTCTTGATTACGATTCACTCCCGCATCAGAACCAGCATTTGCAGAGCCTGAAATAAAAACACCTTCGTAACTATCTTCTACACCAGATTGATTATGTATTACTAAAAAATCTTTGGCATGAAGTTGATTTGAATTGTATACAGAAAGCAAGCCTTTTGAAACTGCTTTATCAATAACCTTTTTACTTTTCGCTTTTCTTAAAATAGGCGTTTTTAAAATTACCGATACACGATGCCCGCATTGTGCACATTGTGTTAAGCGAGACACAAGCCTTTTCAATCCATTTGTTGCAAAGGGAATCGTTATATAAACTCTTGAAGGCTTTTCATCGGCTTTAAGGTCACACAATGCATCAAAAACTTTTTTATGCATTTCATTTATATCAATTTTGGTACCAATAGTGACCTCTGAACCATCTGCTCCTGTCATTTTCAACTGATCCTGTGCACAACAAAATATGACAAAAAACAGACATAAAAAGGGAACGGTTGCAATAGATTTCGGCATAAATACCTACAAAATATAAAGCGTGATTATCAAATAGACAGACAATAAATTGTAACGTTATCTATTAAAATGTAAATACATAAAAAAAGCCCGGCAAATGCCGAGCTTCTCTGTTTTGTTTAACTCTTTTTAATTATAGATCGTTGCGCAGATTCAATTTTGTAAACATATCACGTACTATTTTACCCTTAAAATCATTAGTTACTTTTTTAAAAAGCTTTGCATCATCACTGCAATCTTTACATTCATACGCACATGCATCATCTTTGCACTGACCACAACCACCGGTATACCGTTTTATGAACTTATCATCAATCTTTTGATCATAATCTGAATCAGACCAAATATGAGGTTTTAATATACGTTCTATGATGCGCCGTTCTTTGAGTGTTAAAAATACCGCAATCTTGCCATCATCGGTATAGTAGGTTGCCCCTTCTTTGGTCTCATCTACTTTTAACGTAAAACGCTCATACGCATGGGCAGATACTACCAACAAAAGACTCGATAGACCGATTACCAATACCTTCATATAACCCCCTGTTTTTATTTTTATGATAGTAAAAACCGCCTTATAATTGCAATGATATGCACTTACGGCCATTTAACGGTGCTACCAAGCGCCTGCCAATCATGCTCAAAGTGCACCATTCCCTTATCGGTCAATTCATGCTGCGTCACGGCCTGGAATAATTTTGGAGAAATCGTGATTGCATCAACACCAAGCAACAACGCCCGCTCAACATGGGCTACCGTACGCAAAGAAGCAGCCAGCACTTCTGTTTTAAAGCCATATTGGTTACGCAATGCACATACATCAGCCAAAAAGTCGGTACCGCTTTGCCCTATCTCTTCGAGTCTTCCTATAAAGGGTGAAATCGTATGCACCCCGAGCTTTGCCATCCACATCGCTTGCGCCACTGAAAAGACCAGGGTAATGTTCAAATTGATCCCATCTTCAACCAATTTTTTAATCACCGGATAATAAAGCATATGGCAAGGGATCTTTACCAGCACATTATCTTTGAGCTTTGCAAGTGCATGAGCCTGCGCGTAAACCCTTTCAGGATCTTTTTCCGTCACTTCAAGGCTTATAATACCGTTAGGAAGTACCACAAAAATCTTTTCCACTGCTTCCCGTGGTGAACCGCCCTGCTTTGCCAAATTGGTAGGATTGGTGGTTACCCCATCAACAAGGCCTGTTTTTGCACATTCTTGAATCAACAGATAATCAGCAGTATCTAGATATAACTTCATAATGCCCTCAATACGTTTTTATTACCGTACTCAAGCACGCATAATAAAAACAAGAGCACATAAAACATCAATTCTGCACAGCGTCGGGTTGATGCTCAACCGTATAGCCAGAAGAGGTTAATGCATAATCCTCTTTTTTAATATTCGAAATCATTTGCATGGTTGGAATTTTATTGTTTGCAAGTGTTACGATGTATAAACCCGATTTAATTGTATCGTACACCAATAAAAAATGGTCATTATGGCTAAAAGTGTACCGTGAATCATGGAATGCTTGCAGCGTTTCAGAGAGCGCTTTGCCATTTGCAAGCCAATCTTTAGGCATAAATGCCTTATTCTTTTCAAGATACGCAAGCGCATGCGTGTACTTTTTATCTGTCGCTTGCAAAATAATCGTTGGTTTCTGTTTTTTTAAAAAGAATTGTGCAGCGCCATTTTTTACTTTTTTAACCAATTTTGCATACGGCTTAAAGAGTATCTTTTCCGTAAATGGCTGCACGGTAAATTCACCATATTTTTTCACTGTATGACAAACAGGCCTCCAATCTTGCAAAAATTTAACGACTGCATCATGCTTTCCCCATGACATATGCATATGCATCAAAGATGATCGTGAAAACAAATAGTTTCCAGAATTATTCGAAGAAGGACTAACACCAACAAGACCGTTCGCATCGAGACTATCCCGTATCTCCGGTATCATGCAATAGAGCATCTCTTTATCTTTTTGTGAAATCGATGCTAAAGAATTGCCATCAAATATTATCACGCCAGTATAGGGCATTATAGCATGAAACACTAGGCTTTGCCGGTTGACCCAAAGACTATTTCTGCTGCCTGAATAAGGCAGTGTCCAGCTTGCTCCAACGACTTTTTGATTGCATTTTTAATCGAAAACCAAAAGTGTTCTATGGGATTTAAATCAGGAGAATATGCAGGAAGGTAGATGAGAGTACAACCTGCTTGTTCAATGATCTGTTGAATGCGTCCGCCTTTGTGAAAGCTTGCATTGTCTATAACGACGTAATCGCCGGGTTTTATATTTGGAACAAGTACCTGTTCAAGATATGTTTCAAACACCTCTTTTGTTGTGTAGCCTTCAAAAACAAATGGAGAATGTATCTTGTTATCATTAAGAGCTCCAATAATGCTGATTCTTTGAGTGCGAGCGCCGAGTTTCAATGCATAAATACGTTCACCAAGTAAACTCCAGCCATATTCATAGCTTTCATCATTATCTATACCGGCTTCATCAATAAAATGAATTTTTGCTTTTTCTATTGTGCTTATTTGATCCACGTATTGAGATCTCTTGGTTTCATCACGCTCTTTGTATCCGAACTGTTTTTTTTAAACGTGTAGTTTAATTTATGGAGCATGCGCCCTATCGTAGCATGCGAGACGCCGCCCCATTTTTTGCCCAATTCTTTGAGATTTGTGTTGGGATTATTAGCTATAAATTCTTTGAATTTTTCTTGATCAATGATCTTATGACTATGACCTTTTTGATACCCTGATTTTGCTTCTATTTTTCCCGTCAGAGCTCTTCGCTTAACCCAATTGTAAATCGTTTTTTCGTTCACGTTAAAAAGCGTGGCAATCTCTTTTTTTTGAAGCACGCCTTTATCGTATTCAGTTAAAACTCTACTTCTCAAATCAACGCTATATGCTGAAGCCATCACTATCTCCTTATTTTGATGACTATTATTACAGCATATTTTATAAAAAGCTCAAGCGGTAAAACTTACTGAATCGTGCTATATCACATCACCTTGACCACCCATTTTATCCACTTCTTTTTTAATTTTTTTAAGATCACCTTTTGTACACTCATCCCATGGATAGTATGTGTATGTAGCATTATTAATAAGTTCATCATGGAGCTTTGGTAAAAAACCTGCAATCCAACCGCTCGGTGCATGTTTGTTATAAAAAGCGCAATAGGCATGCACGTATTCAACCTTACCCGTATGCAACACACGCACAAAGGTACCCGGATTTTTTTCTTCTTCTACATACGCATCATACATATAACACGCATCGCCAATCACACGTGGTTTAAATTTTTCAGCAAGTTGTGCCGTATAAAAAGAAAGATTGTTAAAATGTGTTATTACTTCTTTTTTACATTCATTCCCATAATGGGATAAAGAAACGAGCGTCACGCTTCCAACATTCTTTGTACCACCATTAACAAGATAATATGCACGTAATCTATTCGGTATATAGACCATTTGGTCGGAAGCCGTGCCATGCTTGGCGATATAGTCTTTGAGCTCGTTCCTTCGCGCCTGATTCAATTCAGACATAAGCACACGCATGCCTTTGTTAACACATGATAACGATACCAACGTAGCAGGATCATCTATATATCGCGCTCCCAAGCTCAACGTTAAATTTTCAAGAAAAGGATCTATTGGATCATGCCTTTGCGCATCAGCACTATAAAGAGGCACCATACAAAAGATAAAACTAAAAAAAGCAAATGTTCTTGAGCGCGAAGTGTAAACCATGCTGAATCCTACAACTGTTTTATGATTATGTACATGTTGGAAAAACAGTGTACAGATTGCGCATGTTTATACAAGAGTGAAATAATACGCTCAAAAAATGAACTGCTAAAATTATTATTGGGCACTCTTTTGAATGCCCATACTTTTATGTTCCTTTACCCCACGGATTACGATGCTCTGGCTCTTCATCTTCGTCATCAGATTCTTCATCATCCCATGATTCATCTTCAAGCTCTGATGCAAGCCCTTCGTAGAGTAAATTATAGGCACAATCTTCTACGGAGATCTCATCTCGCGCGGCAAGATCGGTGAGCGCGTCATAGGTTTCTTGATCTAACTCAAGCGTAACAGTAGGAAATTTTTTTTCTGACATACAACCTCTTTGTATATTTTAAAACATCTATACCTTATCATGATCCTATATGCTACTCAAGATAAATAATTTGCTCTACACTATCGACATATGCAATAAGGAAAATAACCTATGAATTCTATCCGCGGAGTACTGCTTGCAGCAGGAAAATCAACCCGTTTTGGCAATCATTTTAATAAATTACTCACACCATTGTGTGGTATCCCATTAGTTGCGCACATTGCCACCTTGTTAGAACAACTTCATATTCCAGTGACCACTGTTGTAGGCCATCTCAAAGAGCAGGTAATTGAAGCAATTAATAGCCATACCAAAAACGCCACCTTTGTAACACAACAGGAGCCTCTTGGCACAGGCCATGCACTCCTATGCAGTAAAGAACATTGGGATAGTGATCATATTTTAGTATTGAATGGTGACATGCCGCTCATCACTAAAGAGCTTGTTGAGCAATTAATACAAACGCACACAAACACCAATGCTGCCGTAAGCTTTGTGGTAGCATATCCCGATACACAAAACCATGCATATGGCAGGGTAATTATAGAGAACAACGCGGTAGAGATTGTTGAAGCAAAAGATTTTAAGGGCGATCGCACGATTGCATATTCCATCAATGCAGGTATTTATATCTTCAAGCGCACCTTTTTAGAACAGCATGCAACTGAACTTCAACCAAATAACGCTCAAAAACAGTTATATATCACCGATCTTATTGGCATTGCAAGCACACACAAACTTGGCTGCAATGTTATACATGCTGACTATGCCACTGTACATGGCGTTAATACTCTCAGCGAATTTACTAAAGCAACCGAAATCATGCGCCTACGGATTATCGAACAGTGGCTCAATTGCGGCGTGCTCGTTGAAGATCCATCCACCACCTGGATTGATGCTACCGTGATCATCGGTGAAGGAAGCAAAATTGCAAGCGGCGTGCATCTGCGTGGCAACACCACCGTAGGGCAACAATGCACCATTGCACAATACTGCATTATCAACAATGCAACACTTTATGACATGGTACAAATACAAGCACACAGCATCGTTGAACACAGCACCATCCATGCACGTGCCACCATTAAACCGTTTTCACATAGTACGCATGAAACAATACTGAGTACAGAGACAGCGATTAATAATGATACAAACATACACACCGTTGGCTTAAACACAGACATTACGATAAAGCAGATTTTATGATACGTTTTGTACACACCGCAGATATTCATTTTGGCATGGAAAATTATGGCCGCATTGATGCAAAAACCGGCATCCATACACGGCTTTTAGATTTTAAAAAGGCACTCGATCATTGCATCACCCATGCCATTGAACAGCAGGTTGATCTTTTTGTGTTTGCGGGCGATGCCTACAAAACACACCATCCAAGCCAAACGCATCAGAAGTTGTTGATCGATTGTTTTATGCGCTTACATCATGCGCAAATTCCCGTGGTAATCGTGGTGGGCAACCATGATCATCCAGTCAGCTTTGGGAAAGCACACGCATTAGATCTTTTCAATCAACTGCCCGTTGATACATTTCATGTATTTGCAAAACCAGATACCAAAACAATTCAAACAAAAAGTGGCCCGGTGCAGATAGTGGGTATGCCATGGCCAACCAGAAACAGTATCGCACTGAGCCAGAATCATAAACTTGATTCACATCGTTCTATGAGCGATTATATTGCATCTGCCATGGCACAGATTATTGAAAGCAATGCACAAGCACTTAATCCAGAGCTTCCCGCAATCCTGGTGGGTCATCTTACGGTAAGCTCGGGCATCTTTTCCGGTTCAGAAAAGCAGGCTATCTATGGCACCGATCCGATCTTGCTTCCTTCACAGCTTGCAATCCAACCGTTTGATTACGTTGCACTTGGCCATCTGCACCGATACCAAAATTTAAATCCTAACGGCCACCCGGCCGTGGTATATTCTGGTTCTATAGAACGGATCGATTTTGGCGAACGCAAAGAAGAAAAAGGGTTTTGCGAGGTAACCATTCACAACAAACAAAAAACATCTCACATCTTCATCAAAGTGCCCACCCGCCCCTTTCTACAGATCGAACTCACGCTGCATGATCAGAAGCCGCACACAGAACAGATTCTTGCAGAGCTTGCAAAACATACCCTTGATGAGGCGATAATCAAAATCATTTATCATATTCCTGCAGGCATCACCGATCGGGTGAACATAAAAGCTATTCAGGATGCCTGCCAGCATGCACATATGCTCGTGAATATTTTACCCATACGTCATGTGGCAAAGCGCGAACGCAGGCTTGGTGCAAAAAATACCGTACCCGATTTAACTACGTTATTAAACAGCTATTTTGATCAGCAACAATCATTGAAAGAAAAAAAGACTGATCTGATCAATAAAACGCTCACTCTGCTTGAAGAAGTGTCTACAAGCCAAGAAGAGCAATCATAGAAAATTCTTTACTTTTACGTATCTTTTCTGCGTATCCTTGGCTTGATTTACACGTTACTCACAAAGGAGTTTTGTATGAATAGCCGGATACGTTTTTATCTACCGCTCAGCTTATTGCTTTCAACCGCAATCTATGCCATGGACAATGAAACTGAAAAAAAAGATGCTAAAAAACTTGATCTTCCTACGCAAACAAACACTATCGTCATAACTCCTGAACAATCTACCGTAATAAGCACGTCTAATAAAACCAAAATAGCCGATGTCTCTACAAGCTCAGAAGATGAGCTTCAGGCTCAAAAATTGGGCATGTGGGATGGGCTCACTAAGTGGCATAACACCGTACCTGTTCATGTACAAAAAAAGATTACAAGCGGTACCTATAATCATTCCAATTCATCGGAACGCAATCAACTTATAGAGTCGTTTAGTGAGATAGCAGATAATTCATCTGCTTACGTAAAATCTAAAAAACCTAGCACGCATCAACGATTGGTTCTCGCTCAAGAAATTCTTGATCATTGCCGTACCAAAGGACATAAAGACGAAAGAACAGTTGAATTAAAAAAACTACGTAAATTTACGCAAGACGCAAGAACTAACGAAGAAAAGCAATTGGTTAGCGAGGTAACAGAGATTTTACAAAATACTGAAAAAAAACGCACCAACATTCTTGAAGAGTTAGAAAAACAATTCAATGCAACAATAGAAAAACTTGACACTCTTGATAAAGAAACATCTGACCAACTAGGCAATCGATACAAACAACATGAAAATGTTATTATTGATGCAACAACCGTTAAACGATTGACGCGAATCATGAACCCCAATCTTCCCGATGACGGATATGATTCAGAAAACGAATCTAAATACGACCGAGAATTTATTGCGCGCAAATTAGGATTAGAGTACCCCGCTCTTAATACGCGTAAAGTCAATAAACGCACAGTAGAAAATCTCGCAACGTTAAAAACAGTTATTAAGCATGCAGCTAACCAAACATTAAAAGCTCATAGCGAGTAATTTACACTACTCGTGCAGCAACTGCTGCCCTACTTCGCACAAGGCTACGAAGGGCAGATCCTGCAACAGTGTACATAACAGTTGCATCAGACCACTCTTCCTGCGACTGCTGCAATAATGGATGCGGGGCGCTTGATGCGCAAAGCACGCGCACAGGCATGCATAGTAGATCCCGTGGTGAATACATCATCAACAATTAGAATACGAGCGTTGCGTACCAATGGTGCGTAACGCTTTTTTACTTCAAACGCATCTTCCACGTTTTCCGCACGTGCATCGGCCGAAAGGCCGGCCTGTGTGACGGTTGCACGAACTCTTTCCAAGCACTGCAATACCGGCTTTCCCGATCGCTTACTAATCACACGCGCAATCTCATCTGCTTGATTATAGCCGCGCTCAAGATACCGCCGCCAATGGAGTGGCACCGGCACAATGTAATCGAATGGTTGATTGGCAATATCGGTCTGCTCCCAGATCAAGATACCCAACTGACGTGCTGCTGCAATCCGACGCTGTAGTTTGGCACAGATTAATGTTTGCACACTATCTTGATATGCGGATGCCGCAAATACGGTGACCGCATAATTTTTAGTGATAGGTAAGGCGTACGAAGCCACTTTTGGAAAGCGCGCAAAGCACGGCGCACAAAATACCGATTCACGCGACAAAGCAGCGCTACAACGCACACACGCTGGTGGTGCTAAAATAGTAAGCAAAGTCTCATGCACATACGCAGCACTCACGCGTACAGCGCTGCACAATTTAGCGACGAATGGTAGCATCATACAACATAATCAATACACCACAGACAATAGCGATATCTGCCACATTAAAAATAGGGAATGCCCAATCGCCATACCGGAGCGAGATAAAATCAACCACGCCGTCATGCACGAAACGATCATAGAGGTTAGACACCGCACCGCCAAGCACCATAAGCTCACCAATAACCATCTGGCGCTGCTGATACTGGCCGTAGGTATGCCACAGCAACATGCCTATGGTGAACACAATAAGTGCCGTAATCATGCAAAAACCATAAAACGAATCGTTACTGAGCAGGCTCCATGATACACCTTTATTATAGGTCACCATACAGCTGATATAATCACCCAACATAGAAAGTGGCGCCTGGCAGACAAACTGCAAGGCCCACCATTTAGTAATCCGATCAAGAAGCACCACGCACAATGGTAAGAGTATAAACAGTATGTTCATCGCACTTCTCCACCGTGCGCCATGAGCATATTTTCTATCGCGGTGCTTATTGCATCCGCTTCAGGGGTTGTTAATGTTTTCGTGGTATCGTAAATCGTGTAGCGGAAACTGATTGATATGCGATCCCGCCATTCTGGCCGTTTGAAGAAATCGACCACATCAACCGCCGTAATGCGCGAGTCAATTGCTTTAATGTTGGCAGCAATTGATGCTGCCGTAATCTGCGTTGTGATAAGCACGCTCACATCACGCACAATCTCAGGATATTTTGGGAGCGATTTATAGCGTTTTACCGGCACGGAAAACTCTGTAAGCAGATGCACATCAAGTTCAAAGATTCCCACGAACCCCGTTTGCACAATGCGTTCTTTCCAACTTTCTGCAAGCAAGCCAACGGTACCGATCACCGCATCATTATACACACACTGTGCCACGCGATACGGATCATACCATGGCGCTACAGAGCCTTCCGCTGGTTTACGCCACGTAACTTGTATGCCAACTTGAGCACAGAGTTCCATTACATATTCTTTTATCGTATAAAAATCGGTTGCGCTGTTTCTGGTATAGATAATACCGGAAAGGTGCTTTTGTTCCACCACCGGTGAAAGCTGCACCCAACGGCTGCCAACCTCAAAATACCGCAGATCTGAAACACCTTCCGCATTTTCATGCACCGCTTTCAACAGCGCGGGAATCAGCGACGTCACCAAACGACGCCAGTTGCCCGATACCGGATTTAACGCATCAAGCGTTTCTGCGGGCTGCCATCGTAGATGGTTGAGCCATGATTCATCATAAAAGGCATACGCGCTTATTTCATGCATGCGTAATGCCGTGGCACAAAAACGTTTTAACTCTCGTATTTTATAGGTTGTTGATGCCACCGAAGGCTGACGCCGTATTGCAGGCATGCACACGGGAATATTTTTATAACCCACAAATCTGCCAATCTCTTCTACCATATCTTCAGGTATGGCAATATCTTTGGTTGCGCGAAACGATGGCACGGTAATCTGATACCCTTGCCCACCATCAACCGCTGCTGCAAACACCTGAAAATCGAGTGCTTGCAAAATGGCAAGAACGCGTTTTTGCGTCAGCGTAACGCCTAACTTTTCTTCAATAAAGGCATGCGTTATGGTTATCATCACCGGTTTGGTTGACGCACCGCAGGTAACCAACAGTGACTGCGCAGATTCTATACCAAGAAGCTGGTGCATCAATTTCAGATAACGCTGCAAGGCATGCACTGGCATCTCTGGATCAAGATTTTTCTCAAACCGCATGGCAGCTTCAGTGCGTTTATTGTAACGCGTTACCGTATGGCGAATAGTAGCAGGTTCAAAACTGCCCGCTTCAATACACAATTTTTTAGTGGTACGCGAAACGCCCGTTTTTAATCCGCCCATAACACCGGCGAGTGAAAGCGGTTTTTGATCATCGGCAAGCACAAGATCATGTGAATGCAGCTCAAGCTCAGAGCCATCAAGCACGGCAAGCTTTTCTCCAACACGTGCCGTACGCACAACGATACTGTTATTATGAATCGCTGCCGCATCAAAGGCATGCATTGGTTGGCCATAATCAAGCATCACATAGTTTGTAAGATCAACAAGCCCATCAATCGGCCGGCTATCAACACTGCACAACCGCAACACCATCGGCAAGGTACTCGGCCGCCATGCAGCTTCCACAAAACCTGCCGCTAATCGACGGCACGCCTGTGGCGCTTCTATCGTTAATGTCGGCGCATTTTTATGCGTAATAGTTTTGCCGGGCACTGCAGATTCAACCTGCGTATCAGCAAAGAGCGCATCGGGATTGGTTAATGGAAGATTAAAGAGTGCAGCAATTTCACGCGCAAGCCCCCGGTGTGACCACAAATCAGGGCGATGGGTAATCGATTTGTTATCGATTTCAAGAATAGTGTCTTGCAGGGGGAAATCATGCCAACTGATTGTTTTAGAGTCGATCGCTGGCAGCAATGATTCTTTAGAACTGCCCAGATCGCTCACGCGAGCCCAACGTGTGGCTTGAGCTATAATTAATGCTGAATCACCAACGATGAGATCATCACGAAATGGCAGCGTTACTGATTTGCCATCAGGCATTGTTGCCTGTATGCCATCAGCATGCACTGCAGTAATTGACACAAGAGTAAAAATTTTAGGGTCGCATTGCCAGGTATAATACCCTTCAATCTCTGCAACCGATTCATTAAAACGAGAAATGAGGTCTGGTAGATGGATCTCATCTACCGACCCCACTATATGATCAAAAATCCAACGTACTGACACTTTCATAGACAATCCGGTAATAAGTAATTTTATATAAAACCAGAATACGCAAAAAGTGCCCTATGAGCAAACGAAGCTGATTTATTTAATCAATATCATCAAAAGAATCGTCTTCATCTTCCCAATCATTATCTTCGCCGTCACCATTGACCGCATAGTACAGATCGCTCAGCTCTTGGCTTGTGCTTGGTGCCACGAATGCAACATCGGTATGCATATGCACATCATGCTGCGTTGGATCTGCATGCTCATCCACCGTTTGGGTATACCATAAACCAACCATATCTGATGGCAGCTGGGCAGGTTGCGCACTGTTCATCAGCAGCTCAAACTGCATATCGCGAATATCACACAAGATATGCCCGAGAGCACAAAAACCATACGCTACCGTCACCAGCGATGCACACTTAAGCCCAAGATCGATCCACTGATATGCCGAAAACGATGCCTGTGCACGATCACCAGACACAAGTGCAAAGGCACTATAGATCGCCACAACTTTGAGTAACTTGTTCATAAAGAATCCCTTTTTTATGAATGTGTAAAAATTACCCTCAGCCTAGCAGCTTCTTATTTTTTGACGAGCATCTTTTTATATCAAAAAAAGAAGGAGCACCATTACTGATGCTCCTTTTCTTGTTACAAATCTAACGGTGAACTTATTTATCGTTCAAGTAGCCGTATGATACTGCTGCTGCACCGCCAAGCACAGGGCCAAGCACGAACACTAGAATTGGTGCAATACCCACAAATGTGCCGCCTTGCACGATGTTCCATACTACTGCTGCGCCTGCAACTGCTGGGTTAAGAATGCCGAATGGCGCAGTTGAAAGTGCTGCAACTAACGTTAAGCCAATTGCCACACCTTGAATTGCATGCGTACGATACCGTTCATGATACGATATGGTTAATACCACAAGCACAAATAATGCTGACATTAACGCTTCTATGCCAAGTGGTAACACACTTTAAATGATTTCAACCGGAGAATCTGGTAAGAACATCGCTTCAGTTTGGTTGTTACAGAAGACAATACATGAAAAACATATTATCATAATGGCAACGTTTTCACTTTACCGAAAAATCTCCTCACTATGAACTACGTAAGTTACATAAGTATTATAAGCATTGTTGTTACGTTTTATATTCTTGAAAAGTCAACACAATCTAATCCACCAATACGCACAACTGAAATTACTCGCGAACAGCAGCTTATATACCCTGAAAACCCGCACCGCGTACAATGGATTGGCGATAATAATCCAAATGATTTTACCCAAGGAATGGCAAAAGCAAGCAAAGCAACACATATCGCTGCATGGGCGTGTGCTGCTCTATCTTTTAACAGTATTGGATCAGTTATATATGCAGAGAGTACGGTTGGGAAAATAGTGTCAGTTGTTGAATGCCTATGCTTTGTTGCAGCAACGTTTATGTGTCATAAGGTAAGTGTAGCGCAAGCTACCATAGCTGAAAATCAAGAACTAGTAAAAACTGGAGTCACAAACAATGATACTAATTACATTGCACTTACTAATATAGCTGATGGTATATATATTTTCAGCTCAATACACTGTCCACCCAGGGCAACCGCATGAAAAATGTTTTTTAACCTAAAAAAGGTGTAAAATATCTCTCTGAATATTTGAGGAGAGATATTATGGAATTGCAGTGGCGTAGTGTTTTTCAGGAATTGGAAGATCCAAGATCTCCGAGAAACCAGCGGCATGAGTTTATGACCCTCGTAGGAATAGGGTTGTTTGGAACTTTATCTGGTATAACAAGTTATGATGGATTAGCAGATTTTGCAGAGCTCCGAGAAGCTGATCTAGCCAGCATAATGCCAATGCCCTTCGGTCCCCCGTCAAGCGATACATTGCGCCGATTTTTCAACGAATTAAATACAGAAACCTTTGCAAAATGCTTTCGAGAATTCACTGTTACAATTCTGGAAAAAGTAACAAAAATTATATCCATAGATGGTAAAAGGATCAGAAATAGCGGAGAGGGCCTTCTCCACATCGTATCCGCATGGTGTGGAGAAAACGGCGTAACGCTGGGATATGTAAAAGTGGGGGATCATAGCAACGAGATAACAGCTATTCCACATTTGCTTGAATTGATCGATGTATGTGGCAAAGTAATTACCATCGATGCAATCGGCTGTCAAAAAGAAATCGTCAAGGACATTGTAAATCGGGGCGGCGATTATATTATTGCTGTCAAAGGTAACCAAGGCAACTTACTCGAGGATGTTAAAGCGTACTTTGAAGATACAAAGGATATGTCAACACATACGGAACATGATAAAGGTCATGGAAGAATAGAAAAACGTACTTGCACTACCACCGATGATATTGCCTGGCTTAGCAAAGAAAATTCCGATTGGATCGGACTTGCTTCAATATCACAAGTTGTGGCTGAACGTACGTACAAGGGCAAAACGTCAACCGAAACCCGTTATTATATTTCTTCTCTTGCGGCTGATCCAAAATTCATAGGAAATGCCGTCCGATCACACTGGGGCATCGAGAACAAATTGCATTGGCGGCTTGATGTTGTTTGTAATCAGGATAAAAGCTGTGTTCGCAATGACAATGCTGCGCAAAACCTCGATACAATGAATAAATTGGCGCTTAATATTCTGTCAAAGTTCAAAACAGACAAAATTTCCATAAAGAGCTTGCAGCGCAAGGCCTGCATGTCGTTTAGTTTCTTACTGCAATTAATCGAAAGTTTCGTCATGAAATAATTTTTTCATGCGGTTGCCCTGACTGTCCACCGTACAAACAATTGCGCAAAAAAATATCGGTCATTCAAAATACATTCTCTGAGCTTGCTATTTATACGCATACTATCGATGCAGACAATCAAAATACGCAAGCACTTATAAAAAAAATGGGGATTACTATTCGCAGCGCGCCTATGACGGTAGTAGTACAAAATGGAATCATTGTATCCATTATCGTTGGCTATTCGAACCTTGATGATTACATACAAAAACTGAGTGCGGTTTTAAAATAATGCTTGAAACATTCAAGTATCAAAAAAGAGGGAGCATCATTTCTGATACTCCCTCTTTTAGTTCAAAATCTAACAGTGAACTTATTTATCGTTCAAGTAGCCGTATGCTGCCGCTGCTGCCGCACCGCCAAGCACTGGACCTAACACGAATACTAAGATTGGTGCAATACCCACAAATGTGCCGCCTTGCACGATGTTCCATACTACTGCTGCGCCTGCAACTGCTGGGTTAAGAATGCCGAATGGCGCAGTTGAAAGTGCTGCAACTAACGTTAAGCCAATTGCCACACCTTGAATTGCATGCATGCGATAGCGTTCATGATACGATACGGTTAATGCAACAAGCACAAAGAGCGCTGACATTAACGCTTCAATACCTAATGGTAACACGCTTTGAATGATTTCAACCGGAGAATCTGGTGAGAACATTGCTTCAGTAATAAAGCCAAACACCCACAGGCCAAGCAATGCGCCCAATAATTGTGAGCCAAGATACCACACTAAATCTTCTACTGAAAGTTTGCCGCGCATAAATGCACCAACGCTCACTGCTGGGTTGAAATGCCCGCCTGATACATGGCCACCTGCATAAATTAATGCCATCAACATAAGACCGATGGCGATTGGGTTTGCGCTCATACTAATAGCAAGAGCCAATAAGAATGTACCCACAAACTCTACAACATGTTTTTGCATATGAAATGCTCCTTTTTAGAAAAACATATAATTCGATTTTATATTTTTTTATTGCGTATTATATCTGTATATAACACATCTATGGTGATCATCATTTCATAAAAGAGATCAGTCATGCAACAAAATTTTTTATGCCATATCAAGTTGAGCTTTAGACGAATAAGAATCAAAAAAAGCCCCGATAAATTCGGAGCTTTTTAAAAAAACTAATTATGTTCAAGCACGCGAGCAAGATCTTGCCGTTCCTGTTCAATGTTGAGTTCGTCTAGGGTTATGGCTCTGCATATAAAACCGCCAATCTCCCCTCTTTTTATATCGCAAGAAACACGCTGCTGCTGAGATTTAAGTTCTTCAATCCAGTTATTCGTCTCTGTTGATAATGGCTTCAATCTAACAAGTCTTATTTTTCCCTTATAGTTTCTATATGCCGCAGGGCTTTGATCAGCGCCATGCATGAAAGTGACAGCTAAGCATACCGCTATGAAACCCCACATACAAGTATGAACTCTTTTCATGCGCAACCTCACTACAATAAACTCATTTATCGAACATATCCATATAAATTTGCTATATGTTCACGTAATTTTTGTTTTGCTTTTTCAGCATGATAGAGCGCTTTAGATTCACATCCTGCTTGAATACCTGTCAGCACAGAAATCAATAACGATACCGCAAACAAGCCACCCGCACCATTGTTTGATTGCATAGACAGACCACTCAACAATGCAACCACGCCACTTACAGCACTTACCCTAAAATGAAAATCACGCCATCCTTCAAGATCTAATGAAGCAATCATTGCATCAATCTCTTTTACAATAGCAGTTTCAGCATCACGAGCAGAATTATGTGGAATATTTGGATTATAGGCAGAAATCGTATTACAGGTGCTTACAGGCACCAGAAAAGTAAGCGCACAAGCTGCCGCATAAAAATTCTTTAAAAACATACAAAACCTTTCAATATGAAGTTATCTGTGGTGTAATTGTACACACAAAAGGCACCGTACGCAAACAAATGCCTACGATGCCCAATTCTTACCATTCAAAATAAGTAATGAAAAGCGTTACAAGTGCTCCTGATCCTTATGCTTTCGCAAAAATTGTGCTATCTCTCCATCCACAGAGGTTTTAATGTCAAGATCCTTGTTAAACATTATTTCTGTTTTTTCATTAGAATGCTCTAACTTAAGTGCAGAAAACTGCAATAATTTCATGAACTGCGCAATGGCAAGCGACACATCGCTCTGATCTGTAGGAACATTAGCTTTAAGCAAATACGTGTCATTTGCCTGTTTCATGGAAACAAGCTTCTCTAAGGATGTTTTAGGAATATTAAATGCATTTTTAAAATCCTCACATGCTTTAAGTATGAACCAACAATTTTTCCCCATCTCCTTTGATCCCACACACGGCAAGCGCTGAGTCATTTTTCCAAATTCTTCAGCTTCTTCTGTCCATTCTTCATGCTTTTTCTTTAAGCGGTCCATAACTGTATCCACACCGGCTTGGTGCGCCACAACTGCACTTGCGATACGCTGCACATATGAGGCTCTTAAAATCTCAAATGTCTCTTTTGAGATTTTACATTCACCATCCAGAATAGACTCCACAAATGTGGTTGAATACATCAATCTAACTTTACCTGTCGTTTGATCGGTAAAGATTTCTTTATCAAAATCATTAAACGGATAGTGGCTACTCACTGTAGATTCAGCTGCATACGCCCCCATGCTCAACATAACGCACATTATCTCAAAACGTACCATCGAAACTCCCTTTGCTTAGGTTATTGCACATGATACAACTTAACATACAATAACCATCTCTCAAATACCTGCTCATATTGAGCACAAGCCAAAATGTAACTATATTGTATACGCAAACAAATGCCTACGATGCCTTATTTTTACAATTCCACAGAGATCTGCCGATTATAAATAATCTTTCAATTCAGGATCATTTTCAAGACCAAGATTTTTGATTTCTTGTTTTATCCAACGCTCGTTAAATTCAACGTCTCCCCCAAGCTCAACAGATGCCCATATAAGTGCAGGACCTCCAAACAAAGCCATAAGCAAATAATCAATATTAACCAAACAATTACAACCGAAATCTTTTTTTACAAAATAATTGGATAAAATGAGAAAGCTCCAGGATGCCACCGTTGTCATTGCACCAATCACTGCTACGCCTCTACTGAGTAGCACCTTTAAATGCGCATTATGTAAATCTCGCGACATTAATTGCACTAATTTTTCTTTTCGCGCATTTTCCAAGTCAACAGTATAAGCACAAGAACCACATACAAAACCAAAAGAAAGCGTTGTTACTAATAGTTGTTTAAACATAAAAAACTCCACTTAGGACCTAAAGCATATAGTTTATATTCCAACAATTGTCTCAGTTTGTCAATCAAGATTAGCGGGCCTACCCCACAGAAGCAAATTTATAGAGCCGAATTACGCCGGCCAAAAATTGCGGTATACTATCTCTATCTTAAGATTTTAATCAGATAGGCATATCAATGGCATTAGACCAACGTTATGATGCAAAAGCAACCGAAGAACTGTTAAAAAACCAGTGGGCACAGGACGCTATTTATAACCCTGCGCAGAACCCTGGTGAGCGCTTTACCATCGACACCCCACCCCCTACCGTCTCTGGATCGCTCCATATCGGCCACATTTTCTCCT
The DNA here is from genome assembly GCA_963704465.1 of uncultured bacterium. Taxonomy (GTDB): domain Bacteria; phylum Babelota; class Babeliae; order Babelales; family Vermiphilaceae; genus MFD02979-c4. The sequence continues at coordinate 208,807 of OY969901.1, read as the reverse complement.
ATACCCAAACCGATATTATTGCGCGCTATAAGCGCATGCAGGGCCATTCGGTGGTCTATCCTTTTGGCTTTGATGATAATGGCCTTCCAACCGAACGTTTTGTGGAGAAAAAAGCAGGGGTAAGAGCCCATCAGGTTGGCCGCTCCGCCTTTATTAATACCTGCCTAGAACAGACTCGCGATGTGGAATCGCTCTTCAAAGCACTCTGGCAACGGATGGGGCTTTCGGTAAACTGGGAATATGAATATTCCACGATTGCACCGAACGTTCGCCGTATCTCTCAAGCCTCATTTTTGGATCTACTCAAAAAAGAATTTGCCTATCGCCGTTTTGAACCAGCCCTTTATTGCACTGAATGCCGCACTTCCGTAGCGCAAGCAGAGCTTGATGATGCGGAAATGCCTTCAACCTTTAATGATATTGTATTTACCGATGCACAAGGCAACCAAATCCTCGTTGCAACTACGCGCCCTGAGCTCTTGCCTGCCTGCGTTGCACTGATGGTGCACCCTGATGACGCCCGCTATAAGCACCTTATCGGCTCTCAGGTTACCGTGCCATTTTTTGGTTTTAATGTACCGGTTATTGCCGATGAATTAGTTAAACAAGAAAAAGGCACCGGCGCCGTTATGTGCTGCACCTTTGGTGATAATACCGATATAATCTGGTATAAAAAACACAACCTACCATTCAAATCTGCTATTGGGCTTGATGGCAAGCTGACTACGCTTGCGGGCGAATTCCAAGGCCTGAAAGTTGCCGAAGCGCGCACTCGCATTATCGCAACACTTAAAGAACTTAATCTGCTCGTGTCGCAAAAGGCGATTACCCATGCGGTGGGTGTACACGAACGATGCAAGAAAGAGATCGAATATACGGTACTTTCACAATGGTTTGTGTCTATATTGCCACACAAGGCTGAACTCATCGCCATTGCAGACAAGATAGAGTGGTATCCCGCATTTATGAAAACCCGCTACGTAAACTGGGTAGAAAATCTTGGGTGGGATTGGTGTATTTCCCGCCAGCGCTTTTTTGGCATTCCATTCCCAGTATGGCATTGCACGAGCTGCCAAGCGGTTATTCCCGCTGCGGTTGAACAATTGCCATTAGATCCACAAGAAACACCGTACAACGGCACCTGCCCTGAGTGTAAAAGCAACACGATTGTTCCTGATACCGACGTGATGGATACCTGGAATACCTCTGCACTCACACCATACATTGTATATGAATTAGTATCAGGCAAGCAGGTTACCTTTACCGATGCTGATAAAGGAATCGAAGGCCTTATTCCGATGAGCATGCGGCCACAAGCACATGATATTATTCGCACCTGGGCATTTTATACGATCGCGCGCGCATGGATGCATCATGGCACAATACCATGGCAAAAAATTATTATCTCCGGCCACGTACTGAGCGATCAAAAAGATAAACTTTCCAAATCAAAGGGCAATGCAGGGCTCACTCCAGAAGCACTCTTGCAACAATATTCGGCCGATATCATCCGTTTTTGGACAGCATCCGGTGCCCTCGGACACGATGTTGCATTCTCCGATAATCAACTGAAAATCGGCCAAAAGCTGAGCACGAAATTATGGAATGCGTTTAGATTTATTGAGATGCACTGCGCCGGCATGTCACAGAAAAATGGTATGCCAAAGTCTCTTGGCACCGTGAATGAATGGATACTGACCAATGCATCGCGCTGTTTTGCCGAGTATCAAAAAGCACTTGAGCAATCAGAATTTGGCACCGCACTTGATACCGTAGAACGATTCTTCTGGAACGATTTTTGTGATAACTATCTTGAACTGATTAAAGATCAACTATTCAAGCCTGAGCGGTACGATGAAAACAGCGTAGCGGCAACGCGCTGGACACTCTACAACGTCGGTTTACGCATTGTGCAAATGTATGCGCCCTACCTACCCTACATAACTGACGCATTGTTCCGCGAGCTCTATAGCTCATTTGGCACATCGATTCATCAAACTAAATTCGCAGTCATACAAAAGCCAATTGAATCGGCTGCAAGCGTAACGGAAATGAATGTAGTGCTTGATATTGTAGCCCAAGTGCGCAAGCTAAAATCTGAACAAAATCTTTCACTCAAAACCGCGATTCGCCAACTTACCATTATTGCCAATGAAGATAGCTCTCATAATAAATCGATAAAACAACATGAGCCTCTTTTGGCAGGTGTGCTGAGTATAGAATCATTTATGTATGAACATGGCACGGCAATGCGCTTTATTGAACAACGTGATAATGAGCAATGGTATGCAACGGTGAGCATATGATCGTTATTAAAAATACACAACGGCAGTATCCGATCGATACTGCCGCTCTTAAAAAAAAGATTGCTATAGTACTCAAAGCGGTTGGCTATCCTGACTACGATCTGAACATCTGGTTCACCACCAATCCCACCATCAAAAAATACAATGCCCAGTTTCGTGGCAAAGATAAAGCAACCGATGTAATCTCTTTCCCCTACTACGAAACCAAAAAACCGGGAACACTGCCTGCAGAAAGTGCGGATGAACCGGTGCTCGGGGATATCATGCTCAGCCCCGCCTACATCAAAGAAGATCTGATCAACTGGAACCAATCACTGGAAGAGCGCATTTTGATATTGACCGTCCATAGCATCTGCCATTTATTGGGCTATGACCATGAAATTGATGCTGATTATGAGGTTATGTCCCGCGAAGAGAAACGGCTCATGGACCTCTTGAACAAATAAGTCGATCCAGAAAGCTTATCGCGATCGAGATTGACAGATTGTATAATTCTGATAACCTTATATAAAGGTCTAAAAATAATGGATATTGGAGGTTATATGAATATTAATCGATACATGGTGCTTGGCGCACTGATCACCTTTGCTGCAGCGATACATGCAGATTTTACACCAGTGCAAAGCGAGTTTCAAGAAGCCGTTGAAGAGCATAAAGCTGAATTAACTCTTTATCAACACGCAATGAATTATTGGCAGAAAGAGCTCCAAGAAGAAACAATACTGTTGAAATTTGCTGCAAAAACACAAGCGCTTAACAATGTGAAAAAACGCATCCAAATGCGTGAAAAAAAAGTAAAACGTTCTGCTATATTACTACAACGCAGCAAGCCCTGGTTACTATTTCCACGATCAAATGTACGTACTATCATTATGCGCGATGCCAAGTTGAGAAAATTACGCGAAAAAAAACAGTTTCTTGAAAATGATATAAACCATACTTTAGCTGAGCAGGTTTTGATAAAAACTGAATATCTACCCATGGCTCAAATGTGGCATTCGGTATACAACGATGCTCTCGATAAGCTAGACCTGTATTGGTTAGAAAAAAATAAACAGACCCAAAAAACTCTCTATAACGCACGCCAAGATGATCGAATAGCCTTAAAAAAAGGTTATCTACTCAATCCACGTACACTCGAAGAACAAAGAAACTTAATCGAAACAAGCCGTGGCATTGACCCTATCTCAAAAATTACCATTGATGGTTATGATATGTCTGTTGAGTATTACGAACAAAACAACTTTGGTACACCAAATAAACCATTTAATGCGCAAGAACTATTGGGCACAAAATAATAGCGCGATAATAATATAAAAAAATAATATGGAGACATTATGATCAAAAAAATACTCTACACCCTATCATTATTAATAGCATGCATGGGGCAGTCACAAAACATTTTTGCGAATAACGAACAACTTGAAAACACTCAAAACAACGCGACGCTAACGGATACAGAGCGAAGAATTGATGCTATAAATAGGACTTTCGACACCGTTTTAATAAATGGTATCAAAGTATGCTTTTTCGGTCAATGTATCGGATATAAAATACTAAAAGATGTAGGCTACTATTTTCTTCATGATTTCGGTACTCATTTTGGGAATATACTGTTTCCATATGTGATCGTAGAATGTCTAGCGGGAGTCATCTTATTCGCAACACCACCGCTACCGGTACTTTTATATTGGCTTAAAAATTCGCCACCGAATACTTGACTAAATAATCCGCAAGTTTAAATAGTTTACCAGTTGTTGAATGAATGATTCATAAAAGGGAGCTCGATCGAGCTCCCTTTTATATTTTAAACCAATCTGGATTGCGCCTCACTAGTACAAGCAAGCCAATGATATTAGGCACCATAGCGCAGGCTAAAATTGTTTCCATCAACTCCCACACAATCGTTGCAGGCATTAACGAACCTCCAAAAACTACGCCGGTGATAAACAGAATATAAAACCGATGATCAACGGCACGCGTTACACTTTTGAAGATCTGCGTACCGTTAAAGCTATTACCTAAAATGGTTGTCAGAATAAAGAGCGCTAAGCTTATCAAAAGCACATAGCTGCCAAACCCTGGCGCATACAACTTAAATGCTTCATAAATTAAAGTACTTCTAAAGGTTCCCGTGTTCCACACACCGGTCACCAGCACTAAAAGGCCCGATAAGGTTGCAAGAGTCATATCTGAAACGGTTGCACACATGGCAAGAATTGCCTGATCAGTATACTGGCTCGTCCGCGCAACCGCATGGGGAATAGAAGCCGTGCCAATCCCCGCCTCTGTAATAAATACCCCTTGATACAAACCAGACTGCATTGCATGCATAAAGGTGGTTCCCACAAAGCCGCCAAATGCTGCTGATGGATGCAAAGCACTTTGAAACACCAGTATAATGCTACTTAAAAGCGCTGATGGATTTGAAAGCAAAATATAGAGCGCTACAGAAACATAGAGCACAAACATCAACGGCACGAGTTTACTTGCCATAGCACCCACCCGCTCTGCACCACCACTGAGCATGCGCACCAAAAAGAGCACAAGCAACATACCGGTAAGCCAGGTTGGGATATTATGGAGTGCCAAAATACCCGAAAGCGTATTTGCCTGCAGACTCGACCACGAGGCAAGCATAAAAATCATGATTATGCCATACCAGTATGCAATAAAGGGACTGACCGTTTTAAGGTAAAACAACGGGCCGCCGATAATAGAGCCATCAGCATTCACCGCGCGTGTTTTAAGGGCTGAAATCACTTCCACAAACTTTGTTGCCGCACCAAAGAAGATATAGAGCACTAACCACAACAATGCACCAGGGCCACCCGTAAAGATAGCAATCGTGGGCCCCACTAAGTTGCCCATGCCAATGGTGGTTGCCATAGCCGTAAACAATGCGTGCAATGGACTAATCGTTTGCTCAATGGTATTCACATCATGCTGCGCATGCGTTGACTGCGTTAACAGTTTTATAAAACGAGGAAACTGCGTAATCTGTGCAAAACGAACACGGAAGGTAAAAAAGATCGCTGCACCAAAGAAAAGAATCGTGGTTGGAACTGCAAAAAGCGTTCCATTAATCCACTGTAAAAAAGCTATCAATGCCATGAAATACCTTTAAAAAATTTACTGTTTATGGGTAAGATACGCAAGCGCACGACGGAAAAGTACGTCGAAGGAAGGTTGTGGTTCATTTTCGGCCCGCGGGACCTGCTTGATATATTCCATAGCACGCTGAATTTCGCCACGAGAGTAGCTGAGCGATTGCAATGCCGAGTCAACCTCGTGCAAGCATGAAACGGAGCCTGTATTTGAAATTTGGCCCGTCTTGATAAGCTTGGCAGCCTTAGCCTTGAGATGCAAAATCATAAATTCTGCTTTTTTGGCACCAATGCCACTCACGCTGCTTAAAATCTTCTCATCACCCTCATAGAGGGCGGTAATAATAACGTCAGGGCCAAGTTGCTCCAATAGTGCCAATGCAAGCTTGGGGCCAATACCAGAACAATCGGTCACAAAGTTAAACACGGTGCGATCGAGCGGCGCCATGAACCCAAACAGGTGTGGACCCGTCTCTTGATTCCAGATCAGCTGCGTATAGAGCGTAATAGAACTACCAGGAGTCACCGTGAATGCACGCGGCACCTGCAATGCAAGATAGAATGAGCCTACCCGCACTACCATGCCACCATCTCCGAGCGAATCTACTATACCCTCAAGCCGATCTATCATGACCTGTTACTCGTTAAAACGTTGTTTAACCTAGTAAACAATAAAATGAACCAGGACGCAACTACGTTGCATTATTTGTTGAAAAAAGAGCATAGTTTTCAGACCCAAGGCATTCCTGTATTATGTCTTGGACCCATAAAAAATTTATAACTCTTCAGAATATTTGCCCTTAATCTTTATGGCAAATGCATCATCTCTATAAGCCATATCGTCATCAGACAGCCCCGACCACCATCTTTGGAAGAAGGTTTTTGCTTTGTTCGCGTATTCAGCCTGAGCACCAACTTCATCTTTATAATCAGCGGAACCGTAGGCCGCATACATTAAATTGTTAATTTTTTGACTATACCGAGGCTGAACATTTAAACCCATTACGGTAGCATAGTTATCCCATGTTTCTTTAAATTTATTATCAAGCTTTTGCACCACATCTATAACATCTAGTTGCATTGCTGAGGGCTTAAATCCAATTATTATACGGGGTAAGTTTTTGCCATTAAATGGCGACTTTGTAACTCCAGGCGTTGGGCGTATTGCTACAAAGCTAACGTACTTACGTAGTTTTTCATCCGTGTTTAAATATTTAGTTAATGCTACAAACAGATCTCCTAAATACTCATCTTTTGGCATTAAGTAAATCTCGTAATGATGTTCAGTAAACGCATGCGTTATATCATCAAAATTTGATGATAACAGATATACTTTGGATACATATTTTTTACGACCAAACCAATTTGTTAAATTTATTTTGTCTGTAGGCACCCCAAGGTACATTAATTTTTTGCTAATAATATGATTATTGGATTTATCTTTCTCTGTTAAAAGAACTTTTAATTGCTCTATCCATTCAGGCGTTGACTTACTAAAAGCATCGTTCCACATAGATCTAATTCCACTACCCGCTATCATAGCAGCGGGCCATATCTTGGATATGTACGTTGAATATGGGGGCATAATATTGGCAAATTGGCTTAGGGCCGGCAATGAAGGCACAGTAACCGCCACACCTTCTGAAGCTCCTTTAGTAAAACTCTTTTTACCACCTATTTTTGCACTGGCTTGAGCTTTTTGTATATACTTTAGTAACGCAATTCGACCATCCTGTGCTTGTTGAGCAACAATACAAGTACTTACAAAAAAAACAAGACCAGCAAACACGGTATATTTTTTATTGCTATACATCATTACCTCCAAACAAGATCTTAATATTCTAATTGAATTGTATCAAATGCGTAACAGAGAATGCAATAGGCCGCAGTCAATCAATACTTAAAAGTTAACCCTATTCCACTATTCGTAAAAGATCATAAAGTTCCCGTCGACCGTTTCAACGATCGTAAAGGTGCGGTCAAAGCACAGGAGCAATTGGTTGGTGCGATATGCTGCCGTTTCCATGTCGCCCGGCGTAATGTTTCTGCGTTTGTTAAATACGTTTGATGGAACCTTTTTGGTTTCTAAAAATTCATCATGCTCTGAGGTATATGCTTGCAAGAGTAATGGCATAAATGCCTTACCATCAGGTAATACACGCATGCTGAAATTATCACGGCCTTTAAAACATAACCCTACACGCCAGCCACCAATAGGACGCGTAGGAAGATCATATTTTTTACCATTCTGTCTTGCTGGCACCACGATTCTTTCTATCGGTTCGTTGATACCAGCAAGTTGAAACGCGATTTCTATATTTTTATTTGTTTGATTATTAAACCGATATGTGTACGCATGCGTTGAACTTGAAATACCCACAACGCAGAATAATAGAGACTTTAAAACGATACTCTTCATAACCTCTTCCTGTCTTCACCTTCCGACTTTATTAAAACTACACCGGACGAGTCGGCTTCGTCAGGCTTCGCCCTTATTATTGTGTTACAAACACAATATGATTATCATCCGTTTCATACAGCTCAAAATTCAAATCGGCGCACGGCAACTCTTTTGGATTGCATTTGAATGCGGCATCGGCGGTGGTGGTAAAATTTTTGCATGGCGGCGTACGTTCAAAATCGATAGCAGATTTTTTATGGTCCACTGAGGTAATAGTATTTGTTTTCATCAGTTCAGAAAAACAGGCGCTATGACGCGATATAATGAGCGGATGCAGCAGATTACCATGGGGCACCTTCTGCACACTCAACGTACGCACATCAACACTCATACATAAGTTGCTTTTTTCATCATTACGTACAAAAGTTTTATTCGTCTGCGCAGGCACCACAAACGGTGCTTCGTTCGTGCCATCCACATACCGCCACCGCAGCTCAAGCGCATGCTTTGTTTTATTGTTAAAAACATAGTTGCGCGTAGTGGCATAACAGGGAAGCATGAATAAAGTTAAATAACATAGTATAGGCACATAATGCATTGGCTACCTTATAAATCAGAAGCATAAGGAGGGATTACTTCTTGTATTAGCAAGTTACGTGACCTGCCATATCGATCTTGAAGTTTTTCGAGTTCTTGTTGTTGTTTTTTAAGCTCTTGTTGCTGTAATAAAAATTTATTGACTTGATTATTATAGTATCTTTGTATTTGCTCTTCTTTTATCGTCTTATCATCACTTGGAAACGCCATATCTTCATCAGTTAAACTCTGCCAAGGCCATAGTTTTGCAGCTTTATACGCATACTCTTCTTTGCCTTTCACGCTATCCTTATAATCCGCAGAACCATACGCAACATACATAAAATTATTATCGTTTTTGAACGGACAATAACTATGTCGCGGTTGTATACCAAGGCCAAGTTTAGTAACATGTTCGCCCTGTATAGCCATAAGCGCAATCATTGCCATAGCTTCTGCAACAACTTCTTGATCTGCCTGTGGCGTAAATCCTATAATAATGCGTGCCATGTTTTTGGTATTATACGGCGATTTCGTGACTCCTGGCGTTGGACGTAACGCGATAAAGTCTATCTTATTTATAAAACGGTTATCTTGAAAAAAATCATTAACATTTAGAAACACAGTGACAAGATTCTCATCTTTAGGCATTAAATAAATTTCATAATGATCGCCTTTATCAGCATTTTCTATATTGCTAAAGATTGGTGATACCAAATACGTTTTTCTCACAAGTTTTGACGTACCAGTAAACCACATTTCAGGAACCCAGCCTGTTTTAAACCTTTTTTCACGCTCTTCACTCACCAAATCAGTAGGCACGCCTGCAAGCAGAACAACATCTTCACTAATGGCACCTTGAGGCTCAACCAATTTTTGCATCTGCTTTATCCATTCTGGAGAGCTATTTCTACTGAACGCTTCATTCCACATTGATGTTGCAGAACCCAAAAAACCACCAATTGCAGCAGCTGTTAAAACCGGGGCCACAAGATAGCTACCCCACTCGCTAACAGGCGGTATATACTGAGAAGATCTTGCAATGGCAGCTGACAATCCAACTATTGCTCCGTATGGCGCTCCCTCTGTGGCGCCAGAAACTGCACTGCTCACATACCCTTGTTTTGCTTTTGCTGCTGCCCTTGCTGCGTATTCCCGAGCAAGTTCCTGACCCGTTTTCGATTGACTTGCATTAACCCCAATACTTACAACAATAACGGCATATGCCAATAACCAACGCTGTAAACCCCTATTCATATAACCTCCAATAACTGCTAATAAAACTTTACGCAATCGCACTGATACATTTCTATTTGTATTGTATCAATCTCGGGGGCCGCAATGCAACAAAAAGCACAGACGAATTGTTGACAAATTCTCCTGGACTGCTAACATAACTATGTTTTCTTTCATTTCTTTTGAAATTAATGCGGGAATAGCTCAATTGGTAGAGCGTTGCCTTGCCAAGGCAAAGGTCGCGGGTTCGAGTCCCGTTTCCCGCTCCATACTACGCTCTTACAGAGCTTCGTATGGCAGGCCATCCTCGCCTCAAGAAAAGAACTTACATAATAAAAATAAACATCATAAGCGTAGTATGGGACCCTTCGTAGCTTTAGCGAAAATGAATTAACATAAAATAAATTTAAAATGATGTATGCTCATGAAAATGTTGCACGTTTCTTTATATTTCATAATCACTCTTAGCACAGCAACTTTCCATCTGCATTGCATCGAAAAAGCACCTATCAATATCGATTCTCAAAAAATATCTGTGCTATCACAAATCATCGAAACACTGCATAAACTCAAACGCACGGGTGAAACGCAGATCAAAAAAATCAAAAACTACCTACGCCCATACGAGAAAGATTTTAAAAAGATAAACAAATGGGTGAATATTATTTTCGGCGCCACTTTTTACCCCATCATCAAATCAATTACCATTGCACATGAATGCGGGCACGCGAGTGCTGCACAATTGGCTGGTTATGAACTTAAGGAATTTTACATAAGCCCTAATCCCGATGGTGGTGGGTATGTTATTACCACAACCCCGCAACGTACCCGTGCCAAACTCTACGAACTAGCCGCTGGCCCTCTGGCCGGATTCGCTGCATCTTTTGCATGGCTGAAGCTCTTAAACATCATCAAAGATTATACAGGCTCACGAAATCTATCTTTATTCCAGGCAATACGCGAACCGCTTTTGAGCGAAAACACATCACTACTGGCATTTCGGCTTGCATTTGGCCTTGCACTTGGCGAACTCTATGGCAACCTCGTTCCACAAGACATAGAATGCGAAGATCACTATGGTGATACATACGAAGGTCAAACATTCCCCAATGACGGTAAACAAATAGAAGCAACATTGAATCATATCGCTCCCCGCTTTGGCAAGCGTTACTCCTCTTTTGCGTATGCATTATACGGAGCGTTCCTTTGTTATATGATGCATGCTGAATATACGATACTAGCAGCAAAGCATCGCGCTCTCATGATCGCCGATTAACCAATTGCTCGAACAGATCAGCATTAGCAATCAATCTGTGCAAATTTGCCAGTCAAGTGGTAGATTCGCACAAAGTTGTTGTATAATAGCTTAGAATCACACAAATCACGATTCTCACGTTAAAACTTGTGCTAATTTGATAGTCAATGGAAAAATCAGCATAATACGCATGGAAATGCTCTGCTCGAGATAATTTCAACGCATTAAACGAATCATATATTGCTATGATTCCACGCAATAGAATATCTTAAACAAGAAATGGATATAGGTTTTCAAACATAGGAGGTTATATGAAAAACTATCTCTTAGTGGCATTAGCATTTTCATGCGCATATAGTACTGCCGCGGATCCTAACCGACTCCCGCATACCATGCTTGAGGCAGAAGTTCCACCATACATGAACATAAAATACTTTAAAACATATGATGATGCGGTCAGCGATGCAAATCCATTGTACATTGCCATACCTATTACCAAATCAACATATCTCGGCGACATACAAGATGCTTTACGCCACCGACTTGGACAAGGCAGCCTGATGATGGATGGTCAACCAATGCATGAAAGACAATTGAAATTCTTCACCATAGGTCAATTTTTTGAACCAAGAAAACGAATGGCTCAAATGACTTTTGCAGACACTGAAGCACAATTTTCATTTTGGCCAGCTCCTAAGACTATACGATAATTTTTATTAGATTCTTACAAAACATGTATTATTACAAAAAAGCTCACCGAATTTAATCTTGGTGGGCTTTTTTGCGTATACTATTAAGTTCCATTTTTGTGAATAATTTTGAACCAAACGCAACCATTTTACCTAATTTTTGTTTACTTACTTGTTACAAATAACACGTACAGATCAATCATAATAATTGTCTTTTGCGAATTTGCCAGTTAACTGGCAAATTCGCAAAAAGCGTTGCTGAAGAGCTTATCGGCAAAACAAAATTTTATTTTTTTAAATCACGATAAAAATTTTCGTGTGATCCCTATACTGAACCCCGAAATTCAGACCACTAGCTAAGATCCATTTTTACCTCCATATTAAGAATATGTTAGGGGTCCAAAATGGCACGAAAAAAGTTTACAGCAAGTTTCAAGGCACAGGTAGCTTTGGAGCTTTTGAAAAATGAGAGTACTTTGGCTGAAGTGGCAAATAAGTATGGGGTTCATCCATCGCAAGTGAAGGATTGGAAAACCACACTTGTAGGGCAATCGGAAAGCCTGTTCACGCGTAAAAACGCTGTCCAGGAGGACAAATCTGAGTACATAGAAGCATTGGAGCGTAAAGCGGGACAACAAGCGGTAGAGCTCGATTTTCTAAAAAAAAATTATGCTGCATACCAAAAGAAGATCGGCTAGCAATGGTTGACCCTGAACATCCTGAGCTGAGTGTGCGTAAGCAATGTAGAGCGTTGGGTCTTAATCGATCCAATCTCTATTATCGCACGATCCAGGCACCAGATGAATCAGAGCTATCCAATGAAATACATGAATTATGGTTGTCTATGCCGGCCTATGGATATCGAAAGATAACAGAAGAATTGCAACGACGCGGGTGTATAATCAATCACAAGCGTGTTTTACATATGATGCGTGATATGCGAATTCAGGCGATGTATCCACGGCCAAAGACTTCAATCTCCAATCGTGAGCATAAAAAATATCCATATCTGCTTCGTGATCTTACGATTAACCACCCAAATCATGTATGGGCAACTGATATAACGTATATCAAGTTGTCGTCTGGATACATCTATCTAATCGCTATCATTGACATATTTAGTCGCTTCATAGTTGCATGGGGTCTTTCAAATACACTTGAAGCAGACTTTTGCGTAGAGACATTGACAGTAGCCTTGCAAAAGGGTAAAAAGCCTGTAATTTTAAACACCGATCAGGGGGTGCAATTTACATCAATTGCATGGATTGAATGCGTCGAGAAGGGCTTGATACAAGTGAGCATGGATGGCATTGGTCGATGGGCCGATAACATCTTCATAGAGCGCTTTTGGCGTACGTTGAAACATGAGCATGTTTTGCTTTACTGCTTCGAAACGCTTAAGGCAGCCCGTGATTCAATTGGTCGATTTATCGACTTATACAATCATAAACGGTTGCACCAAAGCCTGGGTTACAAGACCCCTGCTGAGGTCTATTTGACATAAAACAGATATCAACAACGGGAGCAATTGGATCTTAACTTTGTTTAAAATTGGTCTTGACGAAGGGGTGCACTTTACCCAATGCGAGTAAAATTAACAACAACTCGTCTTTGCGCCATTCATAGGCCAACAAAGTGAGTTGCTGCACCATTTTGAATTTATATACTTGGACGCCGTTCAAATCACCTTTTTTCATGTCACCAACAAGTGGATTGGCAACAATTGCCTTAACGGCAGCATCGAGATCTTTTTTTTGATTATTATGGAGCTTTTTTGATTCTTTTATAAAGGTGGGTGTTTGCACTACCTTCATAATTAATCTCGATCAAATGAATATGCTTCTAGTTTGCCTGATTTAGCTTCTTGTTGAGCTATGAGAAGGTTTTTGATGAACTCATACGTCAAATCTGGATTTTCCTCAGCTAATCTACCTATTTTTGCCCAATGCTCTATTTGGCCCGCGACCGATCTGTTGAGCGCTTTGGAAATAATTTTTGCTTCTGAAACAATAGACTCGGATAATTTAACTGCCGCCATATTTTTCCTTTTATTATGAAAACCCAACAGTTTCACAATATAGCATCACGCAACCAAATGCAACCTTTTGGGCACAAAAAAATAAAAACCTGTTTTACACTCTCACAATCACTTAAACCTGCCTGAATCGCATAAATCAAAAGAATTTGCGCAACTTTCTGTGCTAATCAAGCCATCAATGTATCAATCAGCACAAATTGCTTAGTAAGGCCTTTCTGGTCGACATTTCAATTCGTGCAAAGTATTTAAAACTCGATTGAATCGTTCGTTATTGAATTAATATATCATATTATATCGTTACAATCGATCGATATAACAACTTGACCATTGCCTTGTTTTTGTGCTATTATGGCAGTTGATAGCTTAATTAGCACGGAGAATGGTATGATTTCTAGAGATTTAAGACACACCCTCAATAGATTTGAAAAATTTCCTGTTGTGGGCGTTTTTGGTCCGCGGCAATCGGGAAAAACTACTTTGGTAAGAGACCACTTCAAAAACCATACCTATTTAAACTTTGAAGATCCAAATATTCGCGATTTTGCCACCAATGATCCGCGCGGATTTTTACGCACCCATGAAAATCAATACGGCATAATTCTTGATGAATTTCAGTATGTACCTCAAATATTATCCTACATACAAATAGAGTCAGACGAAAAAAAAAGACCCGGCTACTTTGTATTAACCGGTTCTCAAAATTTTTTAATGAATCAGGCCGTTACCCAATCACTTGCGGGTAGAATTGGCATTCTAACACTGCTCCCCCTTTCTATACACGAACTTGAAAACAGCCGGTTGCTGCCTAATGATATTAATGAAACACTGATCAAAGGCAGTTATCCTCGTGTATACACTGAGCAATTTTTACCCGATGATTTTTACCCTTCATATATCCATTCTTACGTTGAACGTGACGTCAGACAGCTTATTAATGTAGAAAACTTAAGAACATTTAGAAAGTTCATGCAGTTGTGCGCAGCACGAGTAGGGCAACTACTAAACATTTCTGACTTAGCCATGAACTGCGGTATAAGTATAAAAACCGTAGAACGCTGGCTTTCCATACTTGAAGCCAGTTACATTTTATATTTGCTCGTGCCATATCATGAAAATTACACTAAACGAGTGATAAAAACACCAAAACTTTTTTTCTATGATACCGGACTCGCATGCTCTTTGCTCGGCCTCAAAACTATTGACGAAGTTGCTCTAAGCCCGTGGAAAGGCCACCTTTTTGAAACTTTAATTATTTCTGATTTTTATAAACAATTTTATAACACCGGATCTCGCCCATCTCTCTATTTTTGGCGTGATAAAAACGGACATATCGAAGTTGACTGCCTTGTTGAACGCGCTGGCACCTTGTTCCCCATAGAGATAAAATCGGTAGAAACAATACGATCAGATTTGTTTAAAAGTCTTGAAAACTGGCACAATCTCACACAAACAGATGCCGAAAAGAGTTATTTGGTATATGGCGGAGATCAAACACAAAAAAGGCTACACGGACAGATTGTAAGCTGGAAATCTGCCGGAGAGCTTATGGCCAAAATAGAACGGTCATAGTACCACAGAACCATACCGGCTCTCTCCCGCTACATCTGCTTGCCTTTCATCTTCACGTGCACAGCTGCGGGCAAAACAGCCTGCCACGGTGCACACACTGACTGATGAAATCATGCTCGAAAGTTATAAAAATTTGCATATCGTTTCAAGGTATCGCTGTTCTTCTTCGAGATGTGGCATATGAGCACTCTCTTCAAAAATAACATGTCTACTGTTATTCGTTTGTTCTTGCAGTAAGGTCATATATTCTGGGGTCATGGTGTCATACCGTCCGGAGGTAAATAATACTGGGATACGTATGCTCCGCAATAACGGTATAAGATTGAAGTGCTGCAAGTTGCCAGTCACGGTAAAATCATGCTTGCCCCACATAATTTCTGAAACTTCTTTATTCAATGTCAGCGATGCAAAGCGTGCAGGGTCACCACGAAAAACAAAGTTACTAAAAAATATCCATAAAGCCTGTTTATATTCAGCACTATCAATGGTTTCAGCGGCTTCATGAGTGATTATGGTGTCATAGATATTTTTGCTTGATGCTAATTTTTTATAGTTATCGACAAGATGCGGTGTGCTGATATATGGGCTTGCGAGTATGAGCTTTTCCACGCGATCTGGATTATTGAACGCATACTGAAGCGCAAGCGCACCGCCCCATGAATACCCAAAGAGAATGCATTTTTTGATACCAAGCATATCGATTAGGGCTGAAAGCTCTTGCGCATAGTGCTCAAACGTCCATTTAATAGATGCGTTAGGATTTACGATCGACTTACCACAACCCGATTGATCATAAAAAATACAGGGGTGTTGATATGCAAGATCTTTGAGATTAATAATGTAACCAGATTCAAAACCAGGCCCACCGTGAATAAAAATAATGGGAGTTTTATTACGGGTAGATTCCGTAAACCATTGCTGACACCACAAAGTGGCATAACTTACATCTAAAAACCGTTCTTGTGTTTGTAATATTTCTGCCATAGATACCAAGCTGTAAAAGGTTAAAGTAACGTAGCAAAAGATTTTCGTATAAAGGCTCATATGCTTATAAATCACCTGAAATAGCATCTAATCCTGCTTGTGCGCAAATACCATCCAATTCAGGATTCGCCCCACTGATGCCTATTGCACCAATGTGTTGTCCATTTTTGGTAATGATAGGCAGGCCACCTTCTAACAGCACAATCCCGGGAACGCCAAGATATGGACCATTAGGCAACTTTTCATTGCGGGCAGCCAAATCTTTGGTTGAAATTGGAATACTTGCAGCGGTAAGCGCTTTGAGAGGTGCCATTCTAACACTGATAAAACAATTTCCATCCATCCGCCTGAAATACTTTAAATTGCCATGATTATCCATAATAGCGATAGCAATCTGTAACTGTTTATCTATTGCTTTTTGTTCAGCAGCATCCGCCATTTTTTTAGCCATTTCTAATGAAAGCGCAGCATAAAGAATCATTCGATACTCTCCGTTAAAAAATCGATTTTATTATGTGAATTACCATGATACTTAAAGTAGACGATTCTTTGAATGACCGCAAAAAAATATAAATTTAAAAACTTGCTCAACAATAGAACGATCATAGCACTACCGAACCATACCGGCTCTCTCCCACTACCTCTATCCGCCTATCGTCTTCACGTGCACAGCTGCGGGCAAAACAACCCACCACGGTGCACACACCACCCGCCACGATTGCAAAGGGTACCGCGCTGGCAAGCGCGTATCCTTTTACCTGCCCAAGAAAAAGCCCACACCCAATACCGGCGCTCAAAGAAACAACACCAGTTACCAACGTACAACAGCCCACATAATAATTATGCGTACGCTCCCGCTCGCTCAGCGCATCACGTTCAAGCCCATAGTCCATTGAGCGTACCGGTATAGCCAAAAGCACTAATAGAGCCATCCCAACATATTTCATGCCCCTCATCACACTTCCCTTTTTATGATGAAAATCTTCACGCTATCTCCAACATACTGGCAGAAAATACCGGAAAAAAGCATCAGATGTACCAATCGTTTTTCAGTAAAAAAGCGTAACGGTTGGCCGACTGGTCTATAAAAATACCACGTATCAAAAAATTAGTGTGCTGATTTATCAACGGGTGGTCGAACGATTTGCATGTAACATGCAACATCACTGCATTCAGACTCAATAAAGCCAAGCAATTGAAGTGTTGATTTTACAATGCCAGGTTTAGCAAATTTCGCACAGATCGCATCCAAACAGATTTTACCGATCATGCCAATGCATCCAAGCCCAAAGAATTGAATCCCATGCCATCCATAAGTCGGTTGATGGGTGCTTTGTATTGCTTTGAGTTGATTGATGGCCGCCAGCGCGGTGGTTGCATCTGGCAACCTAATATCATTTGCATTTCCGGAAAAAGAAGGTATCGCTAATTCCTTCGGTAAAGTTGCTTCTATGTCTTTACCAAATATGGTTTGTTGATTGGCAGAAAGATAGCCTGCCATTGCTTTAACATCATGCGGAATTGTATCAGCACAGGCATTGAGCTGCTTTAAGTAAATGTTCCACTGCTGATTATATGCTTTGGAAATAAAATTCCATATCACCATTACGCCTAGAATAAAAATTGTAGTGTCAATAATACGTGGAATACCTGTTATCAGCCATCTATCGTTTCTATAAATAGGTGGGTAGCAGCGATCCCATTTTTCATATTCTATATCAGCATCAGGTGCGTGAAGCTCAATGAAAAATCTACTGCTGCTTCTTCTTAATTTGGCAAGCTCAGGTTTTAAAGCGTAAGCGATTTTTTTAGTTTTAACATTAAAAATACACGCTACACTATCGCCTGAAAATAATCGTAATCCACTCATATCAACTGGGTTAAGCTCAACGGTGCTGGTACCGAAATTAAGTTTTGTACATGTTGGATGGAAACCCCCATCCCCTTCGTAATAATGTATGCCTTCATAATGTATCAATAGTTCAAGCAAGGGCAGGTGTATTTGTGGGAGATGTTCTAAGTGTTCATGAGCTTCAGATGTTTTTATATCCCAGTGACCAAAGTCGCCATGAGAGTAATATGCACGGCCAATGATTCTATGCAGTGATACCATATCTAAATTATAGCAATCGCTCAAGTCTACTTTTTTGCCGGCAAGATTTTTTTTCATACATTCGTTACACGCAATGATATGCTTACCATCTCGAAACGAAGAAACTGTTGTTTCTGCTGCACAGGTACCACAAACAAGCAAAATGCTTTTACCAGAGTACCGATCACACGAATAACGGCCTTCTTCATCGGCTTTTTCATCAGGACCCGCTTGTAGTTTGTTTTTTTGTTTTATGCGGTAAAATTCAGTGCAGGATAATACATTCGATGGTTTCGTAGCACAATACGCTTTGTGCTCAAAAGAATTCTGCCATGTCTTGAATTCTTGCAATTCATGAAATGCGATTTTTTCGTGTGACCTTATTATTTGTAAAATCTCGCTAACTTTGTTTTTTAGCGCAGTAAATGCTGCGGAGGTGTATTGCAATGGGTATAAAATTTTACGGAGCGCAATTTTCTTTTCATCGGAAGCTTGTGGTATGCACCGCAGAAGCCACTGCCGTGCAGCTTCAGGTTCAAATTCGGACTTTTTTGTATTTTGTGTGCTGAACGCAGCATGATATAAAGTATCGTAAATAGAGTCAACATAAGGTATCTGCGCAATTTTATCTTTTAATGCATCACATGCTTCTAACTTTTCTGCAAGTTGCATTAAGCCCGTCGTATCAACGAATGATATTGGGTTAAACTGCTCTTTTTCTAAATCTTTTGCTTGCAGAAGCAATGCTCTTACTGTATATGGCGTTACACTCTGCATATCGTAATCCAATTTTATACTGATCGTATCATCAGAACAATCATCCATTTGGTTTTTGATCACAGTAAATTGCTGTAAAGCTTGCACACTGCATTGAAGCGTAAAAAGCTTTTTCTCACATACTTCTATGCTGATATCCCTTTGTTCCGATGCTATAAGAGTGATACACGCAAAAAGAAAAAAACTACTGATAAAAAAAGTATTGATTGTATACGAAATCTGTTTTTGCATGATTGTTGGTATAAACTGTGCTTGTGATAAAGAATCGAACGCTTATAAGTTTAGGTATAAAAAGATTTTTTCATAGCAGGTATACAATTAAAAAAGTTACCTTTATAGCCAAAAACAATGTTTACTTTATACTTCTCTGTGTTACTAATGCTCCAGAGGCTCAAACATGAAAACTATCAAAACATTTTTGCCATTATTCATTTTCAGCATAACGCATTATGTAAGCGCATCTGATGCGAAGCCTATGATAGAATTCATACGTCATGATGATCACCAAAAAGAAAAAGTGCTGTTACGCGTGCATCCTACAGAAAATATTTTGAAAAACGTAAGCACACTAAAAAATATTGTGGATAACTGCAACAGCGAATACAACGCTATTCCCGTTAATATTGATTGTCTATCAACACAGGCAAATCAATCTCTTATTGCCAATTTTTTCCATATCGCAGAATATGGAGATACCTATCATGTTGATGTCACCTGCAAAGAAAACACTGCTTTGCTTGAGCTTGCAGAAAAATTTGAATCATCAGAAGTGATGCGAAATACTATTGCAAAAATACCATTTAAAGAAAGTGTATACAACACTCTGTATACCATAGCTCTAGATAGCAACGCATGTGATAGCACACAAATAAATCTAGAATCGGGCTCAGCACAACAGTGGTTTTTACGCTGTATACCACATACATCAGATGAACAAAAAATTGAACTACGTAGAAAATTATACCCACTTCAGTATCAATCGGCGGCGTTTATCGCTCTCAGAAACAAAATAGTTGATCTGTTGAAAAAAAGAAAAACTGATAAAAAATTTGAGTTACCGGAATTCAATACCTTAGAAGAGTTGAAAAACTGGCAAATGTCATTTTTGCATCAAGCATACCGTGCCGCAAAACCATCGAATGCGCTATTATCTATCGAATTCCAAGATATAAAAAAAGAATGCAATTTTAACGTCATTGAAGAAAAGAATTTTAGCACGAAAATATGTGTATGCATTCAATGCAATGATAGCAAAACATTCGATACCACTAAGCAGTTCATGTTTGCTTGCTATCCTTGCATGAAAAAAAAGCTCAATGACAAAATTATAGATTTATGCGATTGCTATACATTAGATAACACCGTTCTGCAAACCTTCGTCAAAGTACATGGTGGCTGCTTATTAGGAGGTCCCTTACTACCAACCTGGTTAAACCATTTGCCACAAATCCATCTACCACTTTTGGAGTTGCTCATTCACTATAGAGGCATGCGTTATTATCAAGGTGACGGTGGATGGCACTCTTCAGTTTCTAGAGTAAATTTTGGCATAAACACTGTCGATCTTCATCCAGTAGATATCAAAGCATTATCTATGTTCCAAGTTAAGCCTCGCGGGGACTATCGCGATACCTTAATCTGCACTATAAAAATCAACAGTGAAAAAAATGTTACCGCAGTTAAGAGTGAATTGAGAAAGCTTAGGAAATTGGGCAATTTTTTTATCAAATTTATTGCCCCAGATGCTAATTCAATCGATGCATATAATCCGAATAACGATGGCTACCGCTGGCGTGAAAATAGCTACTCCTCTATCTGGGTCAACAACTGGTTTTTACGTGGCATAGTAGGGACTGTTGCTTTGTATGGCATTGCACAATTAATTGGCGCCTGTGCTCATATGTATGCAGAAAAAAATCAACGCCTATATGACCTCGAATTAGACCAATATAAAGCACAACTTAATCAATGCACAGTTACAATTCCTACACGTATACAAGCAGTAGCTGGTTACTTAGCGCGCACTAAAGACACGATAACTTTGGATCTTCCATCAGAATTTAACGCCCCCCCATTCAGCGAAGATCCTAGTACCATAATGCTCCCCGATATCAGAGAGGCAAAGCATTTCGCAGACACCTTAAATCAAATATCCCACCCAACACACGGCGGTGGTTTTTGGTATTGGGCATCTTGGATCACCGGCGGGCTACTCGGCGTAAGCTTAATTGGAAAATTGATTGCTAATCAGCTTTTATCACTTGATTTCCCCATTATCACCGCATGCCGCATAGCGGTGGTTAAGCCATACGAAGAACCTCGACAGGATCAACAGTCATAGATTCAATAGCATGGACAGGACGCGCATAAGGGCCCTATTTGGCAATAATCCCACACTTAATCCATGCCACCTGGTGACGAATGGTTAAAAAGCTGGTAAAATGGGGTTTATAAACTATTAATCCAGATATACCCCACTTTCCTCCTTCGCTCCTCATAGAGCTTCGGCGGACAGGCCTCTGATATTGTAGGGGTTATATCATAACCAAAGGTTACATTCCATGAAGTCGATTATTGAAGAAGCGCCCTCTATTTTAAAAGCTATTGAAAAAGCATGGGCCCGTGCAGGAAGTCCGCGTGAATTCTCCGTTAAAATATTTGAAGATTCACAAAAAAACTTCTTTGGCATGACCACTAAACCAGCTAAAGTTGGGGTGTTTTTTGAAATTGAACCGATCCAATCTGAATCGTCGACCTCTGAGCTTCGCAGAACAGGCAACCCTCGCTACTCAGAACCCCGAAGAACTAATGAACATCAAAAATCGCCAAGTTTTACCCAAGATTCCCATAAAGAAGAGCTGAAACAAAGAAAACCTGTGGCCCATACCTATCGCCCACAAGAAGCTACGCCCTTTGTAACCAATAATACAGAAAATGCTGAACAGGCAGAACAAAATCAAGAACGCAAAAAACAGCGTATTGCCTGGAATGACGATATGCTGACCGCCGTAAGCATGTGGCTCAATGATTTACTTGAAAAGAGCGACCTTGGTTCTCATAAAGCTACACTAACCGTGCTTGATAATAGACTTATTGTATTATTTGAACAACCATTATTTGATGATCCGGTAAAAGCATCCGACCTTTATCGCAGCCTTTCATACCTTTTGATTGGCATGGTACGCAGCAAGTTTAAAAAAGAGTTCCGCTTTTTGAAGATAGTTCTTACTGACGGACAACGTGATCGTGATAACGAGTCATGACACACAACCAATTGTAGCTTGTTGCACCGCACGCGGTGCTGGCGCAATTGCGTTGATTAGAATAGCGGGAGAGGCGGCATGTGCCGTAGCAGATCGGATTGCACTCGTGCCGGGTGATAAAACACTGAGCACAGCTCATACGCATACCATTCACTATGGATTTGTGATTGATGCACAGGGCAATAAGATTGATACGGTGCTATTTCTCGTAATGCATGGTCCACGCACTTTTACGGGTCAAGATACTGTAGAGATCACGGCACACAATAATCCTTTCATCATTGATGCAATTATTGATGCAGCCATACAGGCTGGTGCACGCCTTGCAGAACCAGGCGAATTTTCAAAACGAGCCGTGCTTGCGGGAAAAATGGATCTCTTGCAGGCTGAGGCGCTTCATGAAGTTATTCAGGCAGGCACCATGCAAGGGCTTAAAAGCTCCTATGCACAACTTTCTGGGAGCCTTTCCCATGAAATCGCCACGCTCGAAAAAAAACTGCTCCATGCACACGCCCTTGCAAACGCTTCCTTTGAATTTATAGAAGAAGAGAATCTAGAATTTGGCACCACTATCTGCACCATGATTCGCGATGTAGCAACGCAGGTTGATCGCCTTATTGCAACCTTCCCCCTACAGCAACAGCTTAAAGAAGGTGCGCGCATTGCGCTCGTTGGCTCCGTTAATGCAGGCAAATCATCGCTCTTTAATGCAATACTGGGCAATAAACGAGCTATAGTAACCCCTATTGCAGGCACCACGCGCGATGTGATTGAAGCGGGCATCTACCGAAGCGGACACCATCAAACTCTGATCGATACCGCAGGCATCCGCACCACGCACGATATGATTGAACAAGAAGGCATTGAACGATCTGAGCAAGAGGCTTCTAAAGCTGACGTTGTGCTCATCATAATCGATTCTACGCGCGCTCTTTCCCCTGAAGAAGCAGCGACCTATGACCGGCTTATTACCGCACATGCCAACAAAGCGATACTCGTATACACCAAATCTGATTTGCACATGATCTGTGCGTACCCAGTACCGCACAACATACCCACTATTACGGTATCTGTGCATAAACCAGAAACTATTATCGCGCTCGTGCACATGATAGACGCGAAGCACACTGCGCAAATTGCATCGGGCTCAGCAATGCCATACCTTTTAAATGAGCGTCAAATGCGCCTATTGCAAAGCGTGCAAGAAAAACTACACGCGCTGCAAGAAATAATACGCACGAAAATTGCCTATGAAATTATAGCCCATCATTTGCAGGATGCACTCGCTACTATGAGTGAATTAACAGGAAAGTCTGTATCTGAAGCATCAATGGATGCTATTTTTAAAGAGTTCTGTGTTGGAAAATAGAAATGGATGAAAATATGAATACAAGAAATTCTCGGATAATCATTGGGCTGCTTATAATTATCGGCACTATCATTGGTGTTGCTGTGCTCAGTACCTATCTACCGCTGGCAAAAAAATTTATGAAACCCGCGCCAACTGAACGTAAAAAGATATTGCTCTTTACCAGCTCTGGTGGCCGTGGCCATATTTCTGCGGCAGAAGCTATAGAAGAATACCTTGGCGATCTCTATGAAGTAAAACCGGTTTTTGTGCTTCGTGAAGTGCTCCATGAGATCGATTTTATCTATAATATCACCGGCGGTGAATATTATTCCGAAGAACTCTATAACTATTTTTTAGCACGCAAGCAGGTAGGCCTCGTTAAAACCATGGTCTATGCCGGGTATGTATTCTTATCACTCCAACATCGTAACATTCAACGGCTTATTGACCGCTATATTGAAGCAGAATCTCCTGATATGATCATTTCGGTAATGCCAACGGTGGATGGTGCAACGCAAGAAGTGGCGCATAAACGCAACATTCCTTTCTGGGTAATCCCAACCGATTTTGATGCATCAGAATTCTTGTTCCAACTTCATAAACCAAAATCACCTTTATTCTTTATGAACTGTCCGTTACGTGATGAAATGGTTGAAAAAAAGTTCAAACCGGCTCACATTAAACCATCCCAATTTACGTATGTTGGCATGCCCGTACGCAAACAGTTTTTAGAAAAATATAATGGAGCTGCCATTAAAGAAAAATATCTCATTCCCGATAATAAGCCAGTCATTATGGTGATGATGGGTGGCCGCGGTGCAAAAGCGATTGAGAAAATGGCTGCAGAGCTCATGCAGCTTGAAACACCCGCACACCTTCTCTTGTGCATTGGCAAACAGGCGGACGTAAAAGAATCTATCATGGCATGTGATGCAGCACCGGGTGTTACCATTTCTCTGATTGAGTTCACCCCACATATTGCGGAACTTATGGCAATATCAGATCTTTTTGTAACCAAGTCTGGCGGACAAAGTGTGAGCGAAGCGCTCTACATGGGATTACCAATGGTGATTGATGCTACTGATCAAGCACTGGATTGGGAACAGCTCAACCGTAAACTCGTTGAAAAACGTAACCTTGGTATACTCGTAAAACGATTTTCAAAACTGGTGCCAACGGTGCAAGCAGTTCTTGATGATCCTGTGCAACTTGCAGAATGGAAAGCAAACATCCAAGCACTTAATTTACCAAACCCTTCTGAAGGGGTGCGCAACCAGGTGATACAGTTAATAGGAACTTAAAAATAGTTTGAGCTGCTTACCCACTGCTTTCTTTTTAGTGTCTGGTTAGTTAAACTCTTCCAAAGAACTGTATTACTAACTTCACAAAAAAAGGATCCTTACATGTTCAAGAAATTGCTTTTTTCAGGCATAACCCTCATGCAGGGTGCTATTGGATATGCGGCAGACACTCGGGACGCTGTTCAACTTGCACCATTTCACTATAATACTCACGCACAAGAAGTACTCAAACTTGCTCTAGCAAACAGAGACCTCATGGGACCATTGCCTGAAAATTCTGATGAACGTCAAAAAGCACTTAGACGCCATTCAGAGAAGTTAGAAGTATATCTTCATAATGGGTATCACATGAGTCCGGTCAAAATCGTAAAAAACAGTATGCAACGAATGGTTCTTTTTGATGGTCACGTTAAAGGGCTCATGAGCTTTTTTCAAACCGCTGATGATAAAAAGGGATACATTGAAGAACTATGCACCATTCCACGCAACCATACACCCTACTTTAAGTGCATGGTTGATTATGCACTCACGCAGTTCAAACAGAAGAACATTCCTACGGTGTTAGTACACACAGGCGAACACGATACAGACGGTCAAGCTTTTTTTCGCACGCACAATTTTGTGCAACTACCACAAAGTGAAATGGATAAAAAATGTGGTGCCATTGCCTTTGAATATACTGATGAAACAGTAATTGGAATAAATATCGTATGCAAAAAAGCATATTGTGATTCATTCAACATTCCAATAGCACCGTTTAATTACGATTTACATGCAGAAGATACAAAATTAATCATACGAAATAACATTGAGCTCTTGTGCCCACTTCCCGAAGATGTTGAAAAGCGCAACAGTGAAATAGCGCGGCTTAATGCAAAAATAGACCCTGTTCTCTACAATGGCTACATCATGAGTCAGACAAAAATTGTAAAAGATAGCATGGAACGTGTGGTATTGACTAATAATGCTCAGGTCAAAGGTGTGATGGATTTCTACATTCAAGCCGAAAATAATAAAGGTTATATCGAAACTCTCTCCACAATGCCTCATGACCATCTAGCGCATCAAAAAGCACTTATTCAATATGCTCTTACTGCATTACAAAAAAAGGGAGTTAAACAAACGCAGACTCACCTTCTTGCAAAAGATAGCAAAGGGGCTACGCCACTCAAAGAATTAGGATTTGTGGAACTACCACAGGGTGAATTAGAAAAGAGCGCAGGCGCACTTGAATTTGAATATACTCATCCTGTTGATCAACAATAAAAAACATTTAAAGGGACTCGAAAGTCCCCTTTTTCTGAAGAATTTTTCACGCATACGCATCGTATAAAGCAAGTAACCTTTTTGCAAAATAAAGCATATACTTGTTATATAACTCAATACATGAGCACACTATCTACTAAAAGTATCTCTCAACGGAGTTCATATCACTATGAAGATATCACAGCTAAAAACCCTGATTAAGCATGGCGAAACAGAAAAAGTTGAATTTAAAACATCAACAGGCAGCCTCTCAAGCGGCATGCAAACAGTGTGTGCATTCTTAAATAGTGAAACTGGCGGGAGCGTTATTTTTGGCATTACGGACAGCGGTAAACTCGTTGGTCAACAAGTGACCGACAAAACTCGCAAAGAAATAGCAACTGAACTTAACAAATTGGAGCCATTTACCAAAGTTGCTATTGAGTATGTTGCAGTTGAAGATAACAGATTGGTGATTGTTATGGATGTGGAGCCTGGCGATAAAGCACCCTATACCTATGATGGACGTGCCTACATGAGGAACCAAACAACAACGTCTCGCATGTCCAAAGAAGAATACATCTACCTTCACAATATTCATAATCCAACAAACTGGGAAGCGCATACTTCCGATAGCCATACCATTAAAGATCTTGATCGCACGCGCATCAAAGAGGTAGTCCGTATGGCAGTATCAAAAAAAAGAATGCCCGCAACGGCTCTTGATGCAACAGTGCCTGACATTCTCAGGAAGCTCAAACTTATCGTTGGTGATGATGACAACGTAACGAACGCTGCCATTATCTTATTTGGTAAAAAAGAAGAAAAACAGTTTATACAATCGACCATCAAACTCGGACGCTTTAGAGGCATAGAAAAAACATCGTTTTCTGATATCAAAGCATATAATGCTAATGCTTTTGATCTGTATGACAAAGCAATGGAATTTTTAGATTCTATGCTCCCTCTTGCAGCATGGATAGAACCGGGCAATCCAATCCGTGTTGAGCAGCCAGCAATTCCGTACGATGTTTTGCGAGAAGCGTTGGCGAATGCATTAGTGCATCGAGATTACACAAATCCCGGAGGTTCTGTAGCAATTGCGATCTATGATGATCGCGTTAACATATCCAACACGGGGAGCTTGCCCAAAGGTGTGGCGCTTGATCAACTCACAAAAGAGCATCAATCGGTGCTGCGTAATCCACTCATTGCTCATGTTTTTTATCTATGCGGCACCATAGAAAAATGGGGTCGAGGTACGCTTGATATGATCAAGGCATGCAAAAAAGCGGGAAACCCCGTGCCTATTTATGAAGAAGTTGGTGGTGGATTCTCTGTAACCTTGCCATTTAAAGAACCTATCAGTACGGTCATCATGTACAAAACACCGCCCACTAAAAAAATAGCGCGCAGTGCCACCAAAAAAGTAATCAAAAAATCGAGCCCAAAATCCCGCACCCGCATGAAATAATTAAGGGGACCTTCGGGTCCCCTTCTTACTTACTTACTCTTTTTCTTCAACCACATTCAATGGTTCATAGTCAGGATCTTGTGCACGGCAACAACGGGTAATGTTGCCAATGTAGGGAAAATTTTTCACAAAACGGAAATAGGCGCTGCGTGTTTCAGCATCAGTGTAATCGGCCCCATCAAGCAATGGCACATATAAAGTTACAATACGACTCTCTGGTTCAATCGATGTCAAAACAATGGGATACGCGGCGGCAACTCCAACTGTTGGACCAATACCAAGCTGAGTTCCCAAAAATAGCGTTGTACCCATTTTTACGTTAAGCACAACTGGTAAAGATGCTACACAACCTATCGCAGCTCCCACTGGCATTAAAACGATTTCTAACAATCTACAGCCCTGCGAATTTCGTATAATCTCTTTTTTTGTTGCTTCAGATAGATTGGTACCTCTTAAATCAATTTCAGGGACACTGTTTTTTATATAACCAACACCCTCTGTTTTAAACTCAGTCAGTCTTTCATTATGCGCAAGATTGAGGCGCTTGAGACTTGGCAACTTTTTTTTCAGCAGAACAAAATCAACTTCTGTGATGTTGTTATAACTGCAATCAAGCTCAGTGAGCTGTGCATGATATGGCAGCTGTGCATCCACGCCTATATTTGAACAAAGCCCCTGCAGCTCATTCCGCGCAAGCACACATTTTTGAAGCAATGGCGCAAGTCTTAGCAACGTAGGAAGAGTATCAGCATGCGTAAGGCGACAGCCCCTAAAATTAACATGCGTCAGCTCTTGTAACCTAATACCATCGGGTCTTATGTGCGTAAGAAGTGAATTATCGGTAACTGCAAGCTCATGCAGCCGCGGATATTTTTGCATGATATCCACTAATTGATGCGCTTGTATCCCTTTGTTTGAGAAAAGCAACTGAATTTTATTTTCAGCATGTTGTTCTTCCTCTTTAAACATCCCACTGATAGACGTAGCACACAACAGCACTATTAATAACTTCTTCATACCGCTCCTCTTTTTATAAAACCATATCAAAAAGAAGGGGACCCGAAAGTCCCCTTCTTAATTACTTAATAAACTCAAGTATATCTTGCATCGCATAATCGCGAGAAATATTCATCATTAAACGCTTTCAACAACGCGTATTTCCACTCGGCGATTTGGCCACTGTTCTTCACGTGAACCGTTCACCGGTTTGCCATTGAGAATTGCTGGCATCTCTTGGCCACGGCCAACAACTTTAATTCTGCGCGCATCAACACCATGCATCTTCAGAAGGTTTGCTACGTAATCAGCACGTTTTTCAGAAAGCTGCACATTATAGCTTGGGGTTCCCGCTGAGCTGCATGCATGCCCTTCGATAACAATCGCTGAGTCTGCATCAAAGCTCTTCAGGATTTCTTTAACCGCTTTAGCATCAGCCTCTACGATTGCGCGTTGATCTTTGGTTACGCCATATTTATTAAAGCCAAAATAGACTGTTTGCAGACCGTTTTTCTCGTATGCAGATTCAATCCAGCTTATAGCACCTTTATTATCTTCGCTTACCCATGCCCCTGCTTTATCGTCCGCTACGGCAATTTCGATATCATCATTATCAAATGCATAGCCATCTACCGTATCATCAAAGAAACTGAGGATATCGTTGTTACCTATTTCACTTGCCGAACGGCCGTCTGCTTTTGGCAACATGATGGCAGCTTTGGTGTCTGCTTTATGGGATTTTTTCTGTTTTTTATCTTTACATCCTGCTAAACTAATAAGCAGTATAAGTGGAATAGTTATCTCTTTTTTTATCATAAGAAACTCCTTTGTGATTCAAATCTAGCTCATTCAGCGACAGACTAACATAGTTAATCCTAATTATCTA
The DNA here is from genome assembly GCA_963704465.1 of uncultured bacterium. Classification (GTDB taxonomy): domain Bacteria; phylum Babelota; class Babeliae; order Babelales; family Vermiphilaceae; genus MFD02979-c4. Next base: position 179,261 of record OY969901.1, on the reverse strand, counting down.
CCCATGAAGCATCAATTCATGTATACTAATCGAAAATTAGTTTGCCAAACAGGATGGGGGCAATGAAAAAAATTTTAATTAATACGAACCCGTGGCAGCAAAGAGTTGCCATCGTTCAGAACAAACGGCTTCAAAATATCTATTTTGCAGCCCACACGCAACAGGTCCTTGAGCGCGCCTTTTTTAAAGGTGTGGTCAACAAGGTGTTTCCGGGCATACAAACTGCCTTTGTAGACATTGGCCAAGAGCGTGCAGGATTCTTGCATATCTCAGAAATTGATCATGATCTGGCTTTTGCCCGCATGGGCGGAGCTGATGATGACGATTCAACACCAAAGCGCCGAAATGCTAAAAAATTTGATATCGGCAAGATATTCAAAGAAGGTGAAGAGATCCTCGTGCAGGTCAGTAAAGAACCGGTTTATGAAAAAGGTGCGAAATTAACCACCTGCTTTACCCTACCGGGACGCTTTTTTGTACTCATGCCAACCTTACCACGCGTTGGGATCTCTAAAAAAATTGGTGACCAACAAGAACGTGCACGCCTGAGAGCGATCATCAAAGATGCTCTGCCTGAAGGTATGGGCGGCATTATCCGCACCACCTGCGAGGGAGCTGATGAACGCATGCTCCGACACGATATTAACTATCTGGTGAAAACATGGGAACAGATCCAGAAAAAATTCAAAACAGCGCAGGCTCAAGAATTCCTTTATGAGGATATTGATTTATCACTGCAAATAGTTCGTGATCATTTGGGTGATGACGTTGAAATGGTGATCGTTGATGATCCAAAAACCGAATCAAAAGTAAGCAGCTTTATTTCACGCATCGCAGCAGAATATGCCCATAAAGTGACGCTTTACACGAGCGACGTGCCACTGTTTGATTTTTTTGACATAGAACCACAAATCAATGCGGCCATTCAGAAAAAGGTGCACCTAAAATCGGGCGGCTCTTTAATTATTGAATCAACCGAAGCGATGACGGTGATTGACGTCAACACGGGACGGTTTATCGGTAAAAAATCGCTCGAAGAAACGATTTTAAAAACCAACTTTGAGGCGGCTGAAGAAGTGGTTGCACAACTTGTGCTCCGTAACATTGGCGGACTCATTGTGATTGATTTTATCGATATGGGCATCGAATCCAATCGTCACAAACTGATAGCTCACTTTGAAGGGATACTCAAAGAACGTGACCGCTTTCAATCGGTGGTGCTCAAAGTATCTGAATTTGGGCTGGTACAGATGACGCGTAAGCGCTCCGGTAAAACATTGGTTCAACAGCTCACCGATACCTGCCCACACTGTAAAGGACTTGGGTTTGTGGAATCATTAGCCACCACCTGCTTTGCCATCCTTCGCCAGGTGCGCGCATCACTGACAAGCTTTAAACCGGGTGACGAGGTTATTGTACGGTTGCACCATGATATTTTTAATTATGTGGTAAACACGGAATATAACGCACTGCTCGAGCTTGAAAAACAGTTTAATGTAAAAATTACCACCGCCAGAGATGGCAGAATTTCAATGGGTACCTACAAAATAACAAAAAAATGATACTATAATCAGTAACGGTAATAATTTTTTAAGTTGCGCCATAACCACGACCATCTGACAACCGTCTTACCATGCACAGTCAGATGCATAGTCGTGGCTCCGGCGAATGGAGCACTAGAGTGTCACGTTTAGCATCAGTACTTGATCGGTATCCCGATTATGAAGTGGTTATTGGTATGGAAGTCCATGTGCAATTAACCACCCACACAAAGATATTTTGCCCAACTATTAATACGCCTCATGCCGAGCAAAATGAGCATATTTGTATCATTTGTGCAGGCTATCCGGGCGTATTACCCCTGTTTAACAAAGCAGTGCTTGATGCGGCAATTGCTGCCGGCATCGCTATCAACTGCGAAATTGCACGCCGCTCGCTCTTTGATCGTAAACATTATTTTTATCCCGATCTTCCGAAGGGGTATCAAATAACGCAACAGTTCCACCCGATATGCACAAATGGATATGTACCTATCAGGCTTGAAGATGGCACTATTAAAAACGTCCGCGTTAACCGTATTCACATGGAAGAAGACGCCGGCAAAAATATTCATGCGGAAGATGCAGACTTGAGTTTTGTGAACCTCAACCGTGCCGGTACGCCACTGCTTGAAATTGTAAGCGAACCGGATATCTCTTCTGCTGAAGAAGCAAAAGCATATCTTAAAATGCTTCGCGCAACGGTGCAATATCTTGGCATTTGCTCTGGTAACATGGAAGATGGTGCATTTCGTGCAGATACTAATATCTCGATTCGCAAAAAGGGTGAAACCAAGCTTGGCACAAAGTGTGAACTAAAAAACATTAACTCATTCAAATATATTTATGACGCGATCGAATATGAAATTGAACGCCAAATAAATCTCGTTGAAGACGGTGGCAAGGTCAGACAAGAAACGCGCTTGTGGGATTCGCACAACAAGCGTACGATTGTAATGCGTACCAAAGAAGAAGCGATAGACTATCGCTATATGCCAGATCCCGATCTTCCGTCACTTGATCTTGATGAGGCATGGATAGAGCGCGTAAAAAATAGCTTACCCGAGCTTCCGTATGAAAAATTTGATCGCTATGTTACTGAAAATAAACTAACGCCATACGAAGCTGATATTCTTGTAGAAGATCATGTGCTGAACAGTTACTATGATGAAGCTGCTTCTTACACCAAGTCAAAAGGCTTGATTAATTGGATTCTGCGCGACCTGATTGGTTATTGCAACGAGCATAGCATCCAGCCGAACGCGTGCATGATGACGCCAAAGCGTTTAGCATCACTCGTTGATATGCTTGAACAAAGCATCATCAACAGCAGTGCTGCACGAGAAGTATTTGCCTATGTAATTGAACACAATACTGATCCAGATAGCGCTGTTGAGAAATTAGGCCTTAAACAAATCGGATCAACAGAAGAGTTAGAAGCAATTGTAAAAACGGTGATTGCAGAAAATCCTGACATTGTTGCACAATACAAATCCGGCAAAGATCGCGTATTTGGATTCTTTGTTGGTAAAGCAATGCAAGCAACCAAGGGCAAAGGCAATCCAACGATATTAACGGAATTATTTAAAAAACATCTCGCATAACATATAAAGAGACACCTATGAAAAACAACAGCAAAAACAATATTTCTATATCGATTTTTATTGCTTGCACTGCACCAATAACACTCTGGGGTAGCGGAGAAAAAAGTACTTCTCAAGGATTCTATCCCTATCAAACAACAACTACTGTTTTAAGGTCATCACAAGGCACAGACCTTTTCATGCCTGAAGAGTACAAAGAAAAAAGCTGTTTGCTCCACGAAACATATATCGACCCAAAGACCAAAACTTCACTCCCTGGATTCATATCTCCTATTGCATCACCAAATCCATCACCACAAGTATCACCTGAAAAAATCAAACCAAAACAAAAGAGACTGGGCGCACGAGCTCCGATTGCCGGTATTGCTTGCGATCTTTTTAATATTAAAGCAGAAACAAGGCATGAGCCATCTGAAAATGAATTATCTGTAGGAAGCGCTCTTAATGAATTAGAAAAAATAGATAAACTTCATGATAACAAAGTTTATAGCAAGAAAATAAAAACCATTAAGAGCTCAATGCGAACAAAATTTATTGAAGAAACAGATCCTATAGACATCATTAATCCTAATGATCCATGGCAAAACAAAGAAGCTTTATTAAACTTAATGAAAATAAATAGTCAAGCACTTGTTTTAGCGCAATCATTAAAATCCAATACATATTGCAACGAATTTACATCTTTTGGAGAACAATTAAATCGCTGTTTTAATAACCCGTATATGGGAACTTCTGAGATACATGGTTTTAAAAATCCTGCAGATTTAAATAAGTATCTTCTTAATACACGCTCAATTTTACAAAAAAAAATACAAAAAAGCACAAAAAAACAATAAGCACTCTATACACATGAAATACATTATTGCTTCTCTTTCATTATATATTATTTCTTTACATGCCATGGATGTTGATACAGAACCCGTTTCAAACAAACGTAAACACGAAAATATCTCCACCACAGATACTACATCATCAAGTGCATCTTCTATGCTGGCAGGAACTCTTATACTATCGGCTGATCAGAAGGAACGATGTGAATGGGCTACCGCAGAAACATGCACCTTCATTCATACTATGAAACAACACATTCGATCAGCATATCCCTCTGGCATATGCCCTTCTATGCCAAAAGTAGATAAAAAATATATCTACGCTATTGCAGAAGATGTTGCGGACAACAAAAAGCTATTAGAACAGATGCAGCTCAAGCGTATTGCAAACGAAATGGCTTTAAGATTACATGGCACATCAAAGGCTGAATTTTCGGGCGACGAAGCTACACAGACAAAGCTCTTGCATCAAGCTCAGGATGATGTAGCAAAACTTACCAAAATTAATGATAGGCTTTATCGTCAGTGCAATGAACCCGCGCCAAAACAACCTCTAAAAAAACAAAAACGATAATAGCTAATTTAAAAGCCACGTCCATGCTGCAATGATCGTGGCAAAACTTGTCCATAGCGCATATGGTGCAAGGAGCACTGCTGTCCAGTATGAACGTGGCTTGATAAGCGCAATCAAAATCCAGGTGGTGAGCGCAACCATGGCGCACCATATCACCGCAGTGCCAAACAGATGCTTGGTAAAAAAAACATACAGCCACGAGCCATTTAGAAATGCGTTAACCGCAAACATGCTCATAATAAAATACCAGCGCGCGGTGTGCTCAAAACAGTTGAATACGATGAGGGCACACGCGGTAGTAAGAATGTAAATAGAGGTCCATACCACCCCGAAAACCCATGATGGGGGCACTATTGGGGGTAAATTGAGATTATAATACCAAAACCACTGCCCTTTCATCGCCCATTGGCTAAAAAGCATAATTATAATGGTAGTTAACGGAATTAAAAGCCAGTTCGCGCGCACGGTAATCTGCATACATACTTCCTTTGCTACAAAATATAGTAATAGTATTGCAATTCAACATCATTTCGCACAAGATTAATACCAATCTTTTGAAGCTTTGATGAGACTCTATATGAAAATAGCGTTGTTTATCCACAGACGAGATTTACGTATTGCAGATAATTGTGCACTCATTGCTGCGCATAAGAGTGGTATGCCAGTCGTGCCATGTTTTATATTCGATCCGGTGCAAGTAAGCAGTAGCAATGAGTATCGCAGTAAAAATGCCATGCTGTTTATGCTCAACTCACTCGCAGATCTTGCAGAACAAACAAGAAGACATGATGGACGCTTATATCTTTTTTATGGGCACACAGAAACCGTTGTAAAAAAACTCATAAAAGATTTGGATATTGGTGCTCTCTTTTGCAACACCGATTACACACCCTTTAGCACAAAGCGCGATGCTGCACTGCAAAAACTTTGTGGAAAAATTGAAATTACATTCAACACCTATCATGATGCACTGCTCAATCAGCCCGATGCGATTATGACTGGTTCGGGATCGCCATACAGCGTATTTACTCCCTTTTATAAACGAAGCGTACAAGAACCGGTGGCAGAACCTCACACGATACGATCCTATCATTGGTATACGAAAGCAATCGCTGATTCACTGAACATTCATGAATCATATGAAAGAATTCTTGGCTCGTATACAAACAACGAGCTTCCCGTATCTGGCGGCCGTACCGAAGGCTTGAAAATACTCAAAAAAATAAACGCACATGCGCACTACTTAAAAAACAGAGATCTCTGCGCGCAACCAACCACGCATCTTTCAGCGCATCTTAAATTTGGCACGCTGTCGATACGAGAAGTGTATCATGCAATTGCCAACACTCTTGGCAAACACCACGCACTACTCAGGCAGCTCTATTGGCGTGATTTTTGGACTTATATTGCATACCACAACCCACGCGTATTTGGGCATGCATACCATGAAAAGTATGATGATTTAGTCTGGAACAGAAGTAAAAAAGATTTTGAACTTTGGTGCGAAGGCAACACTGGATTTCCAATCGTTGATGCGGGCATGCGTGAACTCAATACCACTGGCTTTATGCATAATCGGGTACGCATGATTGTGGCATCTTTTTTAACGAAAGATTTGCATATTAATTGGCAATGGGGAGAGCAATATTTTGCGCAACAGTTAATAGATTATGATCCTGCCGTGAATAATGGAAACTGGCAATGGTCCGCCTCAACCGGCTGCGATGCTCAACCATACTTTAGAATTTTCAATCCATGGCTGCAGCAGAAAAAATTTGATCCTACGTGCGAGTATATAAAAAAGTGGGTACCTGAACTCCATAAATATACACCGGATCAGATTCACAATCATTATAAAAAGCCATTGGTTGGATATCCAAAGCCAATGATTGATCATGCCACAGAAGCAGCCCATGCAAAACAGCATTATAAAAAAATCGCATAAAAAAAGCCGGGATTAACCCGGCTTTAATCATCTATTCAATGTACTTTTTATAGTTTATTATACCATGCAGTAGCTAATGCAGCACCTACCGCTAATGAAGCATAAGAGCTTCCTGCCATGATGTATTTTCCAAGACGTTTTAATTCGTCAGATTTTTTAGGAAAATTATTTTTTATAACATTATACTTAATGAGTCCCGCAACCACTGTACCGGTAATAATTGTCCATGCAAGATGAGTTTCTGGCCCGAGCGGTATATTCGATCCCCATTGCAAACATCCTTGATCAATCAAAAACTGAAACAACTGATGCGCACCTAAACCAACAACAGCACCACCCGCAAGCGAAATCCCCGTACCTATTGTTTTATCGGGGCCAATTACACCAATCGCATGCATCAGAGCGCCAACAGCACCAGTACCCGCACATGCCATAAGGGCATGGCATAACGGCGCTAAAACCGCTGGCGTTACCGCACGCGTTTGATGTGTTGTGCTGCAAAGCATGCCAAGCATACTACAAGCAAGAATAAATTTTTTCATATAACCTCTCAGATCAGATCAATTTTTAAAAATCGTTATGAGGACGCCCAACAATCACCATTTTTTGATCGTTTTTTTCGCCAATCATACGTGTTTCAGGTTTTATAGAACTAAACAGATCAATATTTGGCACATTCTTTAAATTAGGCGCTGTATTGATAGCGTCTATTGCCCTAGTTTCTATGGAAAACGATGGTACTAAAATATTTTTTAATATCTTATATGCAAACGTTTTATATGCGTTATATTCAGTTGCTGATAAGCCCATGGATAGCGATGCTACCGCGGCAATCACGTATATATGCATACTTTTAATAGTCATAGGAACCCCACTTTATAAAGATTCTATATTTAGATATAAGATTAGCAAAACTATTCAATTTGTCAAGGCCTTGCAGGCCTCATGCCCTATGTGCAAAACTGCCTACAGAACGATTTTTACACAATAAAAACTCTGTTTTTATCGATACAAGCGAGCTTTTCGATGGCAAGTCTTTCTAAAATACGATTAGATCGATCAAAATCACTCGATATTAAATTAATTAATTCATCACGATCAATCGATTCATGCTTCGTGAGCTCTCGAATAAGAGCCCCCCTTATTTGCCGATCTGACCCTTCAAATGCACTCTGTTTTACGTGATGCTTACTCTTACGGCTTGGATTGGGCAACGTTTTTTTAAGATATACCCCATAATCCATGAGCGCATAATACCATTCACGGGGATTCTGTTGATCAACGGTAGCAGCCACCAGTGGCATAAGCTCTTTATCATGAACATCCGTTCTGCCAGGGCAAAAAGTATGTATGTACACCGCTCTGATGTTGGTTTCTATAAATATCGTTGGCTTATTAAAGGCAAAAGCACAAATAGAACGTGCCGTCGCTTTGCCAATTCCTGGTAGCTGCTCCAAGAGCTCTGGTTCATGTGGCACGATTCCACCATGCTGCTGCACAATCTCTTGCGCCATTTCATGCAAAAATTTACCGCGCCGATTATATCCAAGCCCTTGCCATAAACTCAGTACGGTACGTAAATCCGCTGCGGCCAAATCTTGCAACGTGGGCAGTACGGCAAGAAATGCGTGATATTTCGGCTCCACGCGATAGGTTTGTGTTTGTTGAAGCATAACTTCAGAGAGAGCCACTTTGTAGGGATCATCAATGTTGCGCCACGGAAACTGACGCCCCTGTGTGCGATAAAAATCCCATATAAAAGTGCTAAAATCAGCAATTGCTTTTGGTGTTATCATGAGTATTGGTATGTTATGCGTACTATGCTTGATAGTATACCTCAAAAAAGGGAAAAATTATGATCGAATTTATAGCGGGCGTTACGTTTGGCGTTTGGCTTTATATGAGCACAGTATTTCTCCTCGGCCTGGTAAAAAAAGATAATACCGTGGTTGATATCGCATGGGGTTTGGGATTTGTGCTTATTGCATGGTTCACCGCATGGCACACCGGTTTATGGCTTCCGCGCCACCTACTGCTACTCGCGATGGTTACCATATGGGGCATTCGCTTATCAACACACCTGTATCTGCGTAACAAAGGCAAGGGTGAAGATCCGCGATACAAAGCATGGCGGCAGGCATGGGGCACAGATGTGGTATGGCGCAGCTATCTGCAAATTTATATGCTCCAAGCAGTATGCATGCTTATTATTGCAATCCCAATCAAAACAACCCTCTTGAGCAATGATGCAACCATCGCCATGCTCGATTTTTTAGGTCTTGCCGTATTTTGCATTGGATTTTTATTTGAATCGATTGGTGATTATCAGCTCAAACAGTTTGTGCATAATCCTGCAAACCGCGGCAACATAATGGACCAAGGTTTATGGCACTACACACGCCACCCAAACTATTTTGGCGAAGCAACCATGTGGTGGGGCATCTGGCTTGTGTCACTTTCAGTGCCTTATGGATGGCTTGCAATCATAAGCCCACTATTTATCACCTTGCTGCTTCTTTTTGTAAGCGGAGTTCCGCTGACTGAAGCACAATTTGCTAATAACCCTGCATATCAGGCATACAAAAAAAGAACCTCTGCATTCTTTCCATGGTTTGCAAACAAATAGGAGCATTCATGAAACCAACACGCATTGCAATTATTGGCACCGGATCTGTGGGCGCAGCAACCGCATACGCACTGATCATGAAAAATATCACTGCAGAGATCATGCTGGTTGACTGCGATGAAACCCGCTGCACCGGTGAACTCTTAGATCTTGCAGATACGTTACCACTCAGCAACGTTACCCGTATTGTGCAAGGCAATCTAAAAACGGCAGCACAATCAGATATCGTGATCATCGCAGTAGGCAAACGCCAACTTCCTGGCCAATCACGTGAAGCACTGCTACACGATAACGCTCAGATCATCAAAACACTGATCACCGATATGAAGCCTTTTAAAAAAGAAACTATCATCATCGCCGTTACCAATCCGGTTGATGCCATGGCAGCAGTAATACAAAAAGCCTCTGGCCTGCCGCATGCACAAGTATTCGGCACCGGCACCTTTTTAGACACCCAACGCACCGCATATAATCTGGGCGCACACTTTAACGTTGCTGCAGAATCGATACAGGCAATGGTAATTGGCGAGCATGGCCCTTCCGCCCTTATTCCATGGTCCTGGGCTCGATTGAATGGATTGCCGCTGCCAACAATCTCAGACGAAACTAAACGCTCTATCCTTGATCGTGTGCACAACCAGGCTGAACTGATCATACAGAAAAAACATGCCTCTTATTATGGCATTGCAGCATGCGTTGCAGAACTATGCACTATCATCATGCTTGATCAACGCAAGATTGTACCCGTCTCATGCTTTTATGAACCAAAGCAAATCTATATCAGCGTACCCATTGTGCTTGGTATTGAAGGCATACACCAATACATGGATCTCAACCTGCATGACGAGGAAAGAAAACTGTTCGAAGCATCATGCACAGCGGTAGAAAAACAGCTGGAAATGATAGTATAGCGTTCGTAACACCCCCCCTCGAATTTGACAATTTGATTATTTTGTACAAACTAAGAATAAGCAGGTATTTTATATCAAATGAGAGGTATTATGATAAAAAGAGCTCTATTAACATGTCTTTTCGCTGCTATGGCAGGCATTTTGCCCGTTTCTTTACATGCAAGCAAATCATTCAAAAAAGCTACCATCGATAGAATTATTAAACATAAAAAAGTTGCCCGTTATTCTATTTATTTCATGGATGAACGATGCTCAAAATTTTGCGTAGCTGTTCGTAAGGTACATTTGATTGACCTTATCAAAGATATTATTGAACTACAGCCAAGGGCACATGGTTTTGTTAAAGGATCAAAACGTAATCAGTATTGCATTATGTGTATGGAAGAGCTGCAGATTGAAGATGCGCAATTTGTAAAGTTACTGGTGCCAAACAGTCTTTTTATTATACCAGAAATTGGTACGGTAATCGGCACACTGGGCGGTGCAACATATAGATTAGAAAAAGCAGAACGAGTAAAAGCTACACTCAAAAATCCAGAACAAATTTCACTTATACTTTCAGTTGCACGTTAAAAAATAGTTGATTATAGATGTGGAAAGGCGGATTTCTTTATGAGTCCGCCTTATTTATGCTTTATCGCACACAACTAATAGCGCTATTTATTTTTTTTGCGCGCTTGAATACGAAGAGATGGTGCATGTGTAGGCTGTTTTTTCAGAGGAACTCTCTTCAATTTCGGCACGGTGACAACAACGTCATTTACTCTCTTCGATTTGGTCCGAGGCGCTATTTTAATAGTAATGGTCTGATCGAGAATATTAAGAAATCTAAATAAACGCTCAAGAGAAAAACCAGTCAGCTTCCCCTGGCTAAGAGCAGAAATTTTTGGTTGATCAACACCAAGAAGTATTGCTGCAGCTCTCTGAGTGAGTTTTTTATCTTTAATAATAAGATTAATTTGGCGAGCAAGTTCAGCTTTAGCAAGCAGCTCACCAGGGTTTGGCAACTCAAGATCCGCAAACACATTACCTGAACTTACGGTGTAATCTTTATTTTTTTTCATGCGAGAGCCTCTTTTTATAAATTTCTTCTGCCATCTTTAATCGTTGATGAATAAGATCAATATCTTGCTGTGGCGTTTTTATTCCTTGTTTAGACTTCTTCTGAAAAACGTGAAGCACAAAAACAGAATCTACTATTTTTACCGTATAGACAGCTCGATACGTACCAGCCTCATCTGAATCAATAATTTCAATAACCCCAGCACCACCAAATCCTTTTAACACTTTAGCATGATCGGGCATATCACCTTGCTGCGCAACATATAACCCATAACCTATGGTCTTACGCACCTCTTCTGGCAAATCCATCAAAGCCTTTTTGCTTTGCCCCACCCAAATTAATTCTTTAAGCTTCATACAATGAACTCCTGTTAAAAACAAGGATGCTACATCTGGCATCAAAATGCAAGCGTATTGTTTTTGCTCAAATACATATTTATGTCCTTACAATCTTTAAACTTTTATGTATTTTGATGGTATATTCATGGTATATAACGCCCTAAAAGGGATAAACATGGCTCAAAGAACTCAAAAAACTAAAGCGCGCATCACCGTTGATATACCAGTAGTTGATCATAAAAAATTTAAAATGCTTGCTGCTTATTATGGCACCAGCATGCGAGATATTTTAAACGATCTCATCCAAAATGGCTTGGAAAATTACGAACAATGCGCCAAAGATCATACGCCAAATACTGTTACTATGAAATCAATAGAAAATATTGAAGCTGGTAAAAATACGCACAAAGCTAACAGCGTAGACGAGCTTTTCAAAAAATTACGCGAATAGCTTCCGTTAAAGTTAAAGCGTTGCTAGTTCATTTATCATATTTTGATTTTTAGCCATTTCTTTTTGATGGCGTTGAATTCGTTCTTGCATTCTTTTTATCGATTTATCTGATTCATCAATCATTTCTTTAGTTATTTTGACAGCGGCGTCTTTATTTTTTTGAACTTGCTGCTTATCAACACCAGCATTAACTGCCATCTTGATTAAATTAATTGGACAATCGTGAGCTATAGACATAAAAAAACCAGGTTTTTCAGAATCTATGGCAACATGTGCACCATTATCTATCATGAGTTTGAATAAACTTTCTAAAGCAGCAACATCGTTACTTGTTCTCCAATACAACCCCAATGTTTCAATTAAAGAGATATCGCCAAAATCATAATTTGGCCTATTTACATTTGGATTTGCACCTTCTTTTAAAAGTTGTTCAATTTCCTTCATAAAAGGTTGCTTAACTATCTCTACTGGCTCTTTAACACTGCTTATCTTTACCTGCAATTTCTGTGTTGCTTCTGCATTGTAAGCATCCATATTCCCCGACATCAGGCTCATGCATAAAATGAATATTACTAATTTCTTCATACCCTTTTCTCCCGAACAAATTATTTTTATACCATTGCTAAACTATCGTTATATATAGCAAATAGCATCGATAATGGGCAAGAAATAGTAAAAAGATTTTGTTTTCCTCCCGAAACTGTATTACAGTATCAAAAACTATTCTTGCACAAAAACTTTAAAAGGATCTTCTGATGGGGCCAATTATTTGCCGCTTGTGGGGGCCATTTGCTATTCAATGGTATGGCTTTTGCATTGCACTGGGGGCGATTGCTTTTTTATGGATGGCAAAAAAGGATGCGCGCTTTAAAACACTCAACTTACAAAACTGTTTTGATACAATCTTTTTATGGGGTGCTGCAGCGGTGCTTATCGGTGGTCGGTTGCTGCATATCATACGCCATTACAACGATTATAGTTCTTGGACCGAATGGTTTGCTTTTTGGGAACCAGGCTACGCGGTGCTTGGGAGTACTTTAGGGGTACTCATCGTGGTGCCAACCTATTTATATATGCATACAATTCCATGGCTACCATTTCTTGATCTTGTGGCTACGTATGCAGGGCTTTTGCAATCAATTGCGCGACTCGGTTGCTTTTTTGCAGGCTGCTGCTTTGGATGCAGCACCAATGTACTCTGGGCCACTATCTATACCGATCCTGAATCACTTGCACCGACCGATATTATGCTCCACCCGGCGCAACTGTATAGTTCATTCGGCCTCTTTTTAGTGTTTATGTTTATGTATTATGTGGCACGAAAACGGTACACGTTACCCGGCCAACAAACAATGCTCTTCCTCATGCTTGCCTCTACAGAGCGCTTTATTACCGATTTTTGGCGTGGCGACCGTGAGATTATAGATGGCATACCGCTTTCATTCCATCAATTATTGGCACTCGGCATTATTATAACTGCTGGTATACTATTCTTACTTATTAGTTATAAAAGAACTCGGCACTATCAATGACCATTTTTGAAATTATAAAACAGCGCGTTTCGATACTTGACGTAGTGCAAGATTACACGGCACTCAAAAAAGCTGGCGGGTATTGGAAGGGGCGCTGTCCATTCCATCATGAAAAAACAGCCTCCTTTACCGTAAGCCCCGACCGCGGAATCTTTTATTGCTTTGGCTGCCATGTGAGTGGTGATGTAGTTGCTTTTATTGCCCGGGTAGAAAACCTTTCGGGCCAACGTGATGCGGCAAAACTTATTGCAGAACGGTTTCGCATTGAACTGCCTGAAGAAGAACAAGGAATACCAACACCATCATTACAAGAAAAAGAGCGATACTTTACGATTTACGAAATTGTAGCAAGCTGGTGCCATACGCAACTTATGCAACCAATCCATAAAGAACCGATCGGCTATTTAACGGAACGATCGTTTGTAAAAAAAACCATAGATCAGTATGAAGTGGGTTATTTTCCGGGTGGGCCACAGAGTATGAAATCGTTGCTTACTGAACTTAAAAAACATAACTTCTTGGCTCAGGATTTGGTTGATTGCAATATTCTTGCACTCAATAAAAATCTCTACTACTCACCCTTTGAAGAACGGATCCTCTTTCCGATCAAAGATCCGATGGGCAGAGTGTGTGGTTTTGGTGGCCGTATTTATAAAAAACAGGACACTCGCCCTAAATACTACAACACGAAAGAATCTGACTTTTTCATCAAAGGCTCGCTTCTTTTTGGCTTTAATGAGGCAAAGAAAAGCATCCAAGAAAAACAGGCCGTTTTCATGGTTGAAGGGTATACCGATTGCCTTGCAATGGTGCAGCACGGCTTTGCAAACACCGTAGCCACGCTGGGCACCGCCTGCACACAGGCTCATCTGAAGCTTCTTTCACGCCATGCGGATATTCTGTATGTGCTCTATGATGCCGATTCTGCGGGTACCCAGGCCATTTTGCGACTCACTCAGCTTTGCTGGCAAGTAAGCATGGAGTTACGCGTAGTCCGCCTGCCACAAGGCTCCGATCCTGCCTCCTTCTTAGCAGCTCAGGGTAACATAAACGAAGCGATAGGAAATGCCAAAGATATCTTCCTCTTTTACGTGGAAACGATTGGCCCAGCATTCACCCAAGCACCGTTGGCACGTAAGGTGGAAACACTCCGCACCTTACTTGAGGCCATCAATGGCATACAAGACCCTCTAAAACGCGATCTGGTGCTCTATCAGGCATCCCAAACACTTGCCATCCCTGTATCCGTGTTAGCGGCAGAATTACGCAGAATGAAGGCCGCAACCACGTCTGAAGAGGCCCAAAAAAACCAACTGGCTGCCCCTTTACCGGATCAAACGCAGATTTTAGTTGCGACCCAATTAGAAAAAAAATTAACCTGTGTTATACTACATAGCACTGATATATTAGATGCGCGCAGTATCCACTATCTGATCCGTTATATGCCTCAGCCGCTCGCCGAATATGTACGTACCGTTATAGCGCTGTCTGACCAAGGGGCAAAAGACCCATTTAAATTATTTTATGAACAGCAAGCTCCGGACGTGCAAAAAGCGATTAGCGAGTTGATCTGTTCATATGAGCCGGAACAATCACGTGATTCTGCTAAGGCCCTTTTTGAGCAGTGGCAAAAGCTTCAATGGAAGCGTATTGTTGCTGATATAAAAGACAAAATAGCAGAGGCATCGATCCATAAAGATATGGTAACTGTGCAAAATCTGGTAACTGAGTTTAACAGGCTCAAAACAGAAATGGTAAACGGGGTATAGGCCTTATAGGTCATAAAATGGGAATACTGCTATGAATAAAAAAGTGCAAAAACCAGCCGTAAAAAGCAAAAAAGGTGCTGCTGCAGCTTCTTCTGGCGCTGCATACTCAGCTACTATTGATCTGAACAAAGAACTGGTCGAAGAACTCTTAGAGCGTGGCAAGCGTGATGGTGTGCTTGCATACGAAGAAATTATAGAGCTTGGCCATAAACATCACATGAATGATAAAGACACCGAAGAGCTTCTGAAACTATTTGAAAAAGAAAACATTGAGCTCGTAACCCAAGAAGAGCTTGAAGGTGCAGACCTTGATACCAACGTTGAAGATGAATCTGCAACCACCGCACGCCGCCGCGATTTTGATGCTTCACTCGATGAAGATACTGGTGATTTTGAAGATGAAGAAGACGAAGAAGAAGTTGATGATGAAGATGTACGTCAGGTTTCTGGCTCAACACAGCTGACTGATAGCGTAAAATCATATCTTCGTGATATCGGTAAGATTCCCCTCTTGAATAAAAAAACCGAATCGGTGATTGCACAAAAGATCGCTGATGGCAAACAAGAGTCTACAGAAGCGGTATCAAAATTCTCATTCGTACAAAAAGAGCTGGTTGCTACTGGTGAGCGCGTAAAGCGTGATAAGATGCAGCTCAAGGGTGTGATTCAGTTCTCAGAATTTGATGAAGACAATTTGCCAAAGTTTGAAGAAGAAAAAAACGCTTTCTTGCAAAGCATTGCTGAAATGCAAGAACTTATCGCAAACGAACAAAAAATTTACTACAGCTACCGTGGCAAGCTTGATACCCAAAAAGCAAAAGATGAGATGTTGAAAAAAGTGCAAGAGAATCGCGAAAAAGTATGTGAAAAGATACAATCGGTTCGCCTTGCAAATAAATTCATCCGCCGCATGGGCAACAGGCTTGAAAAGACATTCGCTAAAATAAAAGAAAAAGAACAGCTGATCGAACAAGCAAGTCGTGATGTTCAAAAGCTTGAATCACGAAAGCCTCTCTCGCACGATGATACGGTGCAGATTGAAGAATTAAACCGCGCTATTCGTATTGCGCAAAAAATGCTCAAGAAAATCGATCAAGAGCTTGGATTGCCACGAAAAGAAAGCATAAAATATCATACACAACTGCTTGTTGGTCAACGTAAAGATAAACGCGCCAAAGATGATCTTGCGCGTGCAAACTTACGTCTTGTGGTCAACATTGCGAAAAAATATGTTAACCGCGGTCTTCACTTTTTGGACTTAATCCAAGAAGGTAACATTGGCCTCATGAAAGCGGTGGAAAAGTTTGAATTTGAACGTGGTTACAAATTCTCTACCTATGCAACCTGGTGGATTCGCCAAGCGATTACGCGTGCTATTGCGGATCAATCACGTATTATTCGCGTACCGGTACACATGGTGGAAACACTCAATAAGATTAATAAAATTAAACGCACGTACCTCCAAGAAAATGGCCGTGAACCATCCCATGAAGAGCTTGCAAAAATGCTTGGCATGGATGAGAAAAAGGTCAAAAACATTATTAAAGTATCTAAAGATCCGGTATCGCTTGATACTGCCGTTGGCGATAGTGAAGATGCATCTATTAAAGATTTCATCGAAAACGAAAATGAACCGTCACCGGCAGAAACCGTGCTCAGCAGCGATCTGAAAGAACGCGTACGCGAAGAGTTGAAAAAACTAACGCCACGTGAAGAAAAAGTGCTCAAGATGCGCTTTGGTATTGACGTTGCTTCAGAACATACCCTTGAAGAAGTGGGTAAAGATTTCTCGGTGACTCGAGAACGTATTCGCCAAATTGAGGTGAAAGCGTTACGTAAATTACGTCACCCATCCCGCTGTAAATCGCTCAGAACCTTCTTACAAAAAGAGTCTCTGGATGATAAGATAGAAGATGATGTATTCTTAGATGACAATACGGATATGGAATAATTAAGCGAGAATTATGGCTGAACCACTGAGTATAAGCCTGCCACTTATCTGCTTCTTAGGAGCACTCTGTGTGCGGGCGGTTTTATCATTTTTAGAGACAAGTATCACCGCTTTGAGATTGTTCAAAGTGAAGGAGCTTGCGAGTAAAACAACCCGCTACACCTCATTGTTTACAGTGCTCGAAACATCTCCCCATCAAGTATTGATCAGTATTTTGATTGCAAACAGCGTTGCCGACGTAATCGCGGCAACGCTTGCTACCACCGCAACACAACGCATATTCTTTAAGCTTGGCTTTTCTAATAGCGTTGGCTTTTCTATGGGTATTGGCGTGGCATCACTGGCGATCATTATATTTGGTGAAATTGTACCCAAAAATATGGCGCGAAGCCGCGGTGAACACCTGTTTCAATCGCTCCTTGGCGTAACGAATGCGCTCTACTTTATTATGCGCCCCATAACCTCATTCTTGCTCAAGATGACCGATGGGCTCACGAGGCTCGTACAGCGTCGTACACCGGTAGAAACAGATAATGATTGGGTATCATCTGAAAAAGAAATCCGCTTTATGATCGATTATATTCATCAAAAGGGCTTGATCGACCCAACCAAAACGGCGATGCTCAAAAACATCTTTGAGCTTGGCAGTACGCAAGTAAAAGAAGTGATGGTCCCCGCTGGAGACGTAATCGCCGTGGAAGCATCCACGAGCATCGCAGATACGCTATCCCTCTTTTCTCAATACCATTTCACCCGTATGCCGGTGTATGAAAAAGATTTTGATAACGTAGTGGGCATGGTGCACCAAAAAGATATCTTCCAGCTCCTGCTTAAAAAAGAGATTAAATCACTCAAAGAGATTATGCGGCCGATCATGTTCATTCCAGAAACGGTTCGCGTAAATCAGCTGCTGCAAGAATTTCGCTCCCAGCATATGCATATTGCCATTGTGCTCAACGAACATGGCTCAGTAACCGGCTTGGTAACCCTTGAAGACGTGATTGAAGAGATTGTGGGTGAAATTAGTGATGAACATGAAGCAACGCATCAAGCAATCGTGGTATTGCCCCAAGGCGGCTGGCTCGTAAACGCCGCAACACCCCTTGAAGAGATCGCCGATTATTTTAGGATTGCCTTTGAACCAACCGATTCAGTCACTTTAGGTGGCTTTTTAACTGAACAACTTCAACACATCCCCGTTAAAGGTGAATCAGTCACATTTGCCGGTTATACCTTTCAGGTGCAAAAAGCGAGCCACAAACGGGTCCGCCAGGTGCTTATTTCTAAGGTGGAAGCGTAGAGACTGACAAATTGAATATTTGTGGTAAGCTTGTCCTAGTAGTTAACTGTTATTCACAGGAGGTTTATATGAAAAACAGCTTAAAACTCATGGTCTTATTGGCACTTGGCATCTTTACAGGAACCCAAGCTGCTGATATCGAAGAAAAGAAGATCACAATTGTGTTCCCTGAGCTTTTGCATCAATGTGCTGATATTCAGTATTCATGTGAATTTTATTCGCAAGATCCCGATGGCACACTCTTTTTATGGGTTAAAATCGATAAAGAAGATCCATATGTAATTTTGCCAAACAGAATCTTAGAGTTTAGAGGCAAAGATTACGTGGTCACCGATGTTCAAACATTTGGACAAGAAGATATTGCAGACCTTGCTTTAACTTCCGATGCCATTTGCATAAGCATCATAATAAAACCATACGAATAATTGGAATTTCGTAAGATTCAAAGGCAGAAAGGACTTATGTCTTTTCTGCCTTTTTTATTCAATTGAAAGTCGCCCAAAAATAGTTTTTATTACGGCATAATGGCCTGAAATGCGCCCTGCAACCTCTTCAGCAACATCTTCATCATAAGCATGCGAAGAAAGATTGCGGTCAGTAATGGCTATCAATAACTGTTCAAGCTCAATACGAGAAATAATCTGCGCTTCTGCAGCTGCACGTAAAATACCACGAGGGCTTGCTATTTCAAGATTAATTTTTTGCACTTGCTCAAGATACAACTTTATAAACTTCCAAAATGTATCGATCGTATATTCAAAGCGTTGAATTAAAGACTCTCGTGCCATTTCATAAGAATCAAGATTATGCTCATCGCGTGGTGTTTCCATGCGTATAGCAAGCGCTTGCAATGTTTTAGCTACTATCTCATAACGTTTTTTTAGATTGTCCATCGTATACCCTCTTCTTGTATCGATTTTTTTATAGCTGCTGAAGCTTTGTGTAAATCGACTATATCAAAACTATAGGGCAAATTGGTACCATCAAGCACACCGGTAATTTCAGAATACTCAGACATTGAAAGCTGTCTCCCTGCATCAAGCGCAAGATCAATATCTGAACTCAGCGTTGCACTATTACGCGCCTGAGAACCAAATAAAATAATAATAACATCAGGCACAATCGCTCTAATCAATTGTACAATCTTTGTTTTTTCTTTTTCTGATATAGACATACAATATCCTAGCAAAAATCAATTAATCGTATTCTTACTATGCCCTAAACCCCAAAAGATTCAAATCAATCTCGTTTGCCGGCTATACCTTTCAAGTTCAAAAGGCAAGCCACAAGCGAGTCCGCCAGGTGCTTATTTCTAAGGTGAAAGCATAGAGCCATTGACAAATTGAATAAACCCGGTAGCCTTATAAGTAGATAAACAAAATCGCTTAACCCAAAGGAAATCGTATGAACAATCTATCAAAATTATCAATTATTGCAGCATTGTGTAGCATTGCATCAATCTATTCTAGCGAGCAGCTTTATGGTGCAAGTGTTGTCAGAAAAGGTGTAATAATCGACCAGCTTCCAGCGGTAGAGGCAGATCTCAATGAATATGGCCTTCCGACATGTTTTTATCTAAAGACAGATGGAACTCAAGATGTTGATTTAGCAAATGGAGATCAAATTGCGACTGCAGGAACGACATACATGGTGAAACGAATTGATTTAAGAAATAACTCAGATCACATTCAAGTAACATTACAAACTAACAATCAATCAGAACGCGATCTTTATGCACATCGTAAAGATGATACTGTTCGCCGTTATACACGAAATTAATATACGCTTTAATGTATTAAGCGTGCGCTTTAAGAGCAGTAATAAGCTTTTAACGCACGCTTTTTATTTGACACTCATGTAAACCCCCTATAATCTGAAAAGTAGAAAAACCTTTTATCTTAGGGGCTTTTTATGAAACATTTCTTAACTCTTTCTCTTCTTTTTTCCACATTGGCATACATACCAGCTCAAAGCTCTGAAGAATCAGTAACATGTGAGCAAAGTTGCTTTAATGCGGATGGAGAGCTATTGGGCACTATTGGCGAACCAATTTTTACCATGCACATTGGGACAATGGCCGTTGAAATCTACGCCATTGACGCAGATGGAACGGTGCACGGTATCATTTCTATAAATGAAGATACCTTAACACTTACTGAAGGTACCATAATTGGAACTATTGGCGGCGCAACATACCGCATTGAATCAATCACCCCAACTGAAGATGGCGAACATTTTGAGATTGTATTGAAAGTATAAGCTTTAGATAATCATATTTCGCTTTAAGAAATAAAAAAAGCATGCGTGTAAGAAACTATTCTTTATCGCATGCTTTTTTGTTTATCTATCGTGTAAATTATTGTTGCTGAGCCTGTAAGAGCGGCATAGAAATCTGCGTATCATCGGAATTTGCATTAATGCTATTATCCGATGCACCAAAATCGAAGGTAAATGCTTTGTATGTACGTTTATTTTTTGGTGTAATACAATGGCCAATGCCGCAGCCCGCAAGCCCACCAACGAACGCGCCGCCAAGCATAAGGGAAGGTATCATTATTGCTGGTGGCAAATGTAATCCCATAGTTGTCCAAGCACTTATTCCCATGCCGGTAAATAATAATCCCCCAAAACCACTCACACCACCCCAACCAACCGCCTGATTATATCTTTCGGTATCTTGAATACACTGTTTTAACAAAGCCTCTTTTTTTGCATCATCAAGCTGCGTATTATGCAGTTTAATAACACATCTCCTTCTATAGTTAATCTTGCTGGGTGTTTTCACGTCGGTAATTGGGTTATGCGAAAAATCTGCATTAATTATATTGGGGGCATTGTTGATAATATTCAAATCAAAGTTTGTCAGCTTGTTGTTGCTCACGTTTATCTGCTCAAGCTCATACGATTGCCATGGCTCAATAGGATCCTTGCAACCCTGCTGTTGCTCAACATCATTATCACTTGCAATGGAAACGATCTGATTATGAGAAAGATCGATTTTTTTAAGCTTTGGCATCACCGCTATGAATTGCCCAATTGGAAACATTTGTAGCGTACCATTGCTTAGATTTAATTCCGTCAAATAAACACTGGTAACGGGCTGCGGATTTTGGAGCATATTGTTTTTTGCAGAGATCGTAACAACCGCCGTTGCTTTGGTAAGAAACTCGCGTAGCAAATTGTCGGTCATATATTTGGTATCAAAATTTGCATTCAGAATAGTGCGCACGTCGCTCTGATCTGTAACGGCACGAGCAGAAAGAAATAATTGATTTGTTTCATCGTCACCGGAAAAAAGCATACTTGCAGATGCAAGAAAAGACACAAGAAAACAACACATGGATTTCATAGAAACTCCTTTTTATATGATTACCCCGAGCATAACGCGGAATATTTTTGCATGCAAGCATAAAATTTTGTTTTTTATGTGACAAGGCTCTTTTAATGTGCTATCATTCCAACTCTTTTTAAGCATCACTGTCATCAAAAAAATGTATGGGGAGCTTAAAAAACTCTAGCAGAAAAATACACGCTTGGCATATGCTACACACCATAGGAAGTGAAACCATGAAGAATAAAACCATATTACTGATAGCTTTTTGTGCTTTTTCAACACAGCTTCAAGCCGCTGATCCACGGCTACTGTTGCATAAATCTACCCCACCAGGCAAAGGACGCGGCCGCATTGAAAGTTGCGATAGCGCATTACAATTACATAGAAAATCGGCACCAGGCCGCTTGAGTGCCGAAGAATTTCGTGAAAATAGCGATGTAACACAAATACACCTTGAAGAAGAAAAGCTTAAACGGAAAAATCTGAGCGATTCACCATTACAAAAATCCCGCTTTGCATCAAAATCTCCTGATTCCAAAAAGCTCTTTTTTATATCATCAGACATGCTCGATGATGCATCAATCATGAGTATTAATCAGCTTCACGATGAAATTAAAAAGGTTGCTCACGAGAATGATCTTAAAAAAAGTAATTTTTATAGCATTGTTAAAGGCATGCGGCCCGAAATAATACGTGCAAGTGCTCAGATCATGATGCTCAGCAACTATTTTATTTTTAAAATAGCGGCAACCGAAGCATTCAAAGGTTACTTAAATACAGCGCCGAGTTTAATTCCAGTACCTAACCAAGATTTTAGAGTATGCGTAGACGCGATACGCTCATGCTTAGATCACGTAACTCATAATGCCATTACCTGGCCAACGGTAAAACGTGAAAATAATAGCGCATCGTATTACAAAGAACTTCTTGAAAAAAATAGCACTATTAACGTATCTGATGCAGCGTTTGCCTACTATGGCGCAACCGTATCAATAATGCTTCTTGCCCAAATTAAAGACCGATCTATAAATATGCGTGAGTCCATGAAGCCTGTTGTAAATTCAACCAAATTAGCCAAAAAGCATTGTAAGGCTATCATAAAATCGTTTGAATCAATGGCCTGCTTTGTGCCAAACCTTAATATAACCTTTGACCCAACACCACTAAAAGATGCCGAAGACGAAGAATAGGGGCATAAAAAGGCTTTTGAAGCCCTATTCACGGCTGCCGTAAGCCATGGTATTATTAAATTATACATAACATTACAAGTTATATGGTGGGCTCAGTGAATACAAAAATTCTTTTATTTTATAAATACGTTCATATCGAACATCCAAAACAGATCCAAAAGTGGCTCCAGCAGCTGTGTACTAACTTTGGCTTTAAAGGCCGCATTCTGCTTGGCACCGAAGGCATCAATGCCACCGTTGGCGGCAATTCTGAATATCTTGAACGGTTTAAAGTTATCATGAGTTCCCACCCACTCTTTGGCGGTATCGATTTTAAAGAATCCACTGGCTCTGCCGAAGATTTCCCCCGCATGCAAATTAAAATCCGTACCGAAATTGTTACCCTTGGCATCGACCCTAAAGAGCTTACCCCCGCAGATGGCGGCAAGCATCTTACACCCCAAGAAGTGCATGATTTGATCAAGAATAAACCAGAAAATCTCGTGATTCTTGATACCCGTAACGTTTGTGAATGGAAAGTAGGCGCCTTTGCAGGTGCCATCAAGCCGGAAATCGACCACTTTAGAGATTTTCCCGCGTACGTTAAAGAACATGCCAATGAATTTGAAGGCAAACAAGTATTAACCTACTGCACCGGCGGTATCCGCTGTGAGCGGGCTTCAGCCGTGGTAAAAAAATACACCAATGCCCAAGAAGTCTACCAAATTCAAGGCGGCATTCATCGCTATGCTGAAGAGTTTCCGGATGGCTACTTCCGCGGTAAAAACTATGTATTCGATGGTCGTGTAGCAGTCCGTGTGAATGATGATATCTTAGCGCAGTGTGAACTATGCCAAAAATCGTGTGATGATTACGCGAACTGCCGCAACTCACAATGCAATAAACATTTCATTTGCTGCCAAGAGTGCATTAAGGCATACGATCTAACCTGTGGAACAACCTGCAAAGCATTAGTAGCCTCAGGCGCCGTACGGGCGCGCTCTTATGATCTTCGTTCAACCGCAAACGCAAACAATAGATAAAACTCCGGAGAGTAGTGTGGAACGTACATTAATACAAGAACATGTGGCACTGAATGCCAAAAATTGGTTTAAAACGGGCGGCCCCGCAGAATATTACTGCGAACCAAAAACCGTCGCTGAATTTGAAAAAGCGCTTGCTTGGGCTCACACCACGAGCAAGCCCCTTACCATACTTGGTGCTGGCGCTAATATCTTAATTGCCGATACCGGCATTCCTGGGCTCGTTATAAGGCCTGACAATAGCACTGTTGAATTGCTCAGCGAAGATGGCGATGCAGTATTGGTGCGCGCTGGCGCAGGGTGTACGATGGATGCTTTAATTGAATGGTCCCTTAATCATGAAATTCTCGGGCTCGAAGAGTTTAGCGGTATTCCTGGTACGGTGGGCGGATCGGTGTATATTAATCTGCATTACTATCAATTTTTACTTGAACATTTCCTACACGAAGCGCGCGTTATAGAGCTTAAAACAGGCATCATATCAACCGTATCACGTGAGTGGTTTCAGTTTGGGTATGATAGATCACGACTTCAAGAAAAAAATCATATTTTATTTGATGCAACATTTGTGCTCAAAAAAACTGATGCCTTAGGCGTTGCACATGCTCGTGGTAGACGCGTAGAAATTATACGTCACCGCATAGCACGATACCCATCTCAAAATACCTGCGGTAGTTTCTTTAGAAACTATCTGCCCGATGAAGTAACTCTTGAGAGTAATGGTAAAAAAATGGTTTATGTAGCCTATTATTTGGATAAAATTGGGGTAAAGGGAACGCTTTCTGTAGGTGATGCTATAGTTTCACACCAACACGCAAATATGATCGTCAACAAAGGTAATGCTACGAGCACAGACATTATACAACTTGCACGAACCATGCAAGAGTTAGTGCGTGATCAGTTTGGGATTATTCCCCACCCAGAATGCCAGCTTTTGGGATTTACGACTTATCCGTTGCTATAATTACGTTTTTTTGTTTTATTGAAGTGACTCGATTGTATAAGTCTGTTGAATGCTTCTTCTTCGCTCAAATCTTTTATTTTAATTTTTTTATCTTTTTCGTTGATACCATATTGAAACGTTATAAGATCATCGATTGAAGTGAAACTGTCTACTTCTTTTAATATGCGAAGCATCTCTGCATCACTCATTTTTTTAACATGCGTTGTAAGGTTTTGTAGAATCCCGTCATTATTGACTATCTTGAAACACTTTATCGCCTGAATTTCAAGTTCTGTTGCACCCCTAATCTTAGCACCACTGTAAACAAGTGTTTCTCCACCATAATAATCCATGAGGGTCAATGCTTTTTTCAAATCTTTTATATTCGATTCAACAGCAGGAGCAAGCTCCTTCTCAAGATATTCCTTGGTATACTTTTTATCCATACCAAAGATCGACGAGCAGCCAAATAAAATAACAATATACTTGTTAACCATATAAAAGCCTCCATTGCATGCGAAGCATAGGATTGTTAAATAATGCCCTACTCTAGCCTATTTTTTTAGTTTTGACCATGATCAAACCAATACACCGCGAATAAACCACGCGCTACACAGCGGCAATAAATCTCAAATTGATGGCTGTTGAACGATTTGGGACGATGGTGATGATCAGTGTTTTCCATCATTTTTTTAAATTCATCAAGCGTCTTGTGTAGCCCTAGCGCTGCCATCATATGACGATGCAAAATAGTAACAAGGCGGAACATAGAACGCTCGCCTGAATCATAAAATTCCGTAAATACTGACTCAAAATACTCGATGTCTTCTTGTGTTGAGCCAATATGAGCCACATATTTTTGCTCGCCCTTTGTTTCAAAGAAAGGAAACGCTACGTGAGCCATTTTCGCCGTGTTTGCATCATAGCCTTTTAATCCTAGATTGATAAGCAGAGTAGGGGTATGACGTATCGCTTTTCCATCTTTTTTTGCCTTTTTAATGACCCCATGACGAATATCATCAAGAGCTCTTTTAGTATCGGTAATCATTCGATTGGCCGAAGCAGATAGGCACATAACAGAGGCAGCAACAAAAACCGCGTATAAAGGTTTAGTCTGTAACATAGAAAATCCTTAGGTTAGGGGATTTATGGCAACCGCAACAAAGATGTGAATAGGTTGATCAGAAGGAGATAATAAAATAAAATTAGGTATCATGCGGACCATTATTTTATACAACTTTACGTATATAGGTTACCATAATAAGTCCCGTTTGTAAAAACAAGGGTTTGGGAGTAGGGATGCCAGATGGGATAAATCACCCCATAAAGCAGCTTTTGGGGTGCCTACGGATAACCCTTATTGGCACTCTTTGACATTAAAGCCTCTCGCTTGTAGGCTAGTTCAAAGTTAAACTCATTACACAAGGTTTCACATGAAAAAATTACTCTATATCGCAGCAACATGCTCATCCTTTCAAGTTTTTGCAGTAGTAAATGAGCAATTTTCGCTTACAACGCTCAGAACAAACTTCCAGCAATCTCAAGAAGCTTTTCAAAAATTGCAGACCGAATTGGCAAAAATACAAGTAAAATTAATGTATGATCAATTTGCTTTGTTGATTAGAGAAATTCAAGATGCCACATGTTCAAATCAATTAACACTCGAACAAGCAAAAGAAGTTCTCAAGGAACAACTTACACCATTAGTTAACATACCGAACGATAATAGCGAAGAAGCATACATGCTTCGTGAAACTTTAACCCTTGTAAAAAAGGCACTTGCTACGGTTGCGCAAGTTACCCGTAAAAACGAACTCCCTGCCGTAGATAGCGCAGCTCTAAAAAAAGGCGTTGATGCACAAGCAACACGTTTAAAAGTTGTTGAGTACATTGAATCATTGTTGAAATAAGCACCTATTCATAGATATGTAAGGCCGGTAGGACTAACCTCTTATCGGCCTTTTTTTATATACAAAATCCATATTTTTGCTACTATGAAATTATATAAATCTTTTATGGAAGGTATTCGCATGTTCAAAAAATTAATGATCGCCGCTACATTCATAGCCCCAATCTATGCATCAGAAGAAGCAGCGCAGCCTACGCAGGATGCAACTATTGAAGAAAATCAGCAAACACTCTCAGAATCAATTGCATTAATGATTAAAGACCTTGAAAAAATGATTAATTACATGCACATAGTTAAGCAATCGAGCTATAATATCGATAGAATCGCAAGCGCACAACGTACCACCCTTGTAGTGCTTACTAAAATGCAAAAAATTACTGATGCTGGCGTATCCATAGAAGAGGTAGCACGCTTCAATGAAGTATACAAAACCTTCAAACAAGTATTGCGCGAAACCTATGAAGGCCACACCGCAGAAGCTGATATGCATGAAGATGCGATTGAAGCTACTGCCGAAGAAACTGAAGTGGACGTAGAAACGGTTATTGCTTAAAAAGAATCCAAGTCACTCGATTTATGTATAAGATCGGGTGAACTCTTTACAAAGATATGCACAAGCAGTAATTTAACCCTAATAACCTCATTACTGCGAAACGCACGCTATGAATCACGCTCTCCATACCGCCGAAGAAGATACCCAACAGCCATTGTATGGCACCGTGGCTACTATTGCGGGCACCGTTATTGACGTCCAATTTCCCCGTACCGCAACGCCACAGCTCTTAAACAAGGTCGAAGTGCTCATGCCAATCGAAAGTGCAGCCAAGGCCAAAATTATTAGCCTGGAGGTTGCTCAGCAGTTAGGGGATGGCCTTGTGCGGTGTATAGCGCTCGAAAATATCTTCGGCATACGGCGTGGCCTTATGGTGCGTGATACCGGTGCTCCTATTAGCGTTCCGGTGGGAAATATGGTACTCGGCCGCGTATTTAACGTACTGGGCAATACCATAGACAATCTCCCTCCACTTCCTGCTGGCCCACGGCACTCAATTTTTAATGAGGCACCACCGCTGATTGAGCAAGCCGTGAGTGACGAAATTCAAGAAACTGGTATTAAAGTGATTGATATCATGTGCCCCTATCTCAAAGGTTCAAAAATTGGCCTTTTTGGCGGCGCAGGCGTTGGTAAAACAATCTTGGTACAAGAACTTATTCGCAACATAGCCACTGAGCATGGCGGCGTTTCCGTATTTACAGGCATTGGAGAACGCACCCGCGAAGGTAATGAACTCTTGCTAGAAATGCAACGTTCAGGAGTTCTTGCACGTACTGCGCTCGTATTTGGTCAAATGGGTGAAGTTCCCGGTGCACGCTTACGCGTTGGGCTTACCGGCCTTACCATGGCTGAATATTTCCGTGATTATGAAAAAAAAGATGTGCTTTTGTTTGTTGATAATATTTTCCGGTTTGTGCAAGCAGGCGCTGAAGTTTCTGCGCTTTTAGGCCGCATGCCATCTGCAGTGGGTTATCAGCCCACCCTATCTACCGAAATGGGCGCATTCCAAGAACGCATTACCAATACCGTGCACGGTTCTATTACATCAGTACAGGCAGTCTATATTCCTGCCGATGATATAACCGATCCCGCACCGGCAACTACCTTTGCGCATCTTGATGCAAGCACCGTACTTTCACGTAAGCTCGTTGAGCTCGGTATTTATCCGGCTATTGATCCACTACAATCATCGTCCAAGGGCTTACAACCCCACATCGTGGGCGAAAAGCATTATACCGTAGCACAACAAGTAAAAGCGCTCTTGCAACGCTATAAAGAGCTCCAAGATGTGATCGCTATTCTTGGCATGGAAGAACTCTCTGATGAGGATAGATTGGTGGTTAAGCGTGCAAAACGCATACAAAAATTCCTCACACAGCCATTATTCGTGGCTGAATTTGCCAGCGGCCTTCCTGGTCGCTACGTACCAAAAAATAAAGCTATTCAAGATTGTGCAGAGATTATCTCTGGCGCGGTTGACGATTTGCCAGAAGATGCATTTTACATGGTTGGCACCCTCGAAGAAGCCGTTGCAAAAGCAAAACACCTGCAGAGCAAAGTATGATACTGACTATTACCACGCCACAATCATCAACAGAACATCACGTTGCATGGCTTGAGTTAAGCACACCACAGGGCGCCTTTACGGTATATCATGGCCATGCACCAACGATAGTAACACTCCAACCGTTTAATCCGCTTATCTTCAAACTCAAAACGGGCAAGCAACAACAATTGAATATTCGTGACGGTATTGCACATATAACGCGCGATACCGTGCTCATTCTTGCAACACCGGTGGAATAGGAATGAACCATAACGGCATTGTGAGCAATATATTAACCCTGAAGAAATATATCGTTTTCTGTATAGCTCTATTCACCAACACTATACATTGCTTTGATACACTGCCCAATGAATGCGTTAAAATCATTTTACTTGATGTTTTAAAAAGCAATTGGAAGCAGACGCAAGAAATAGCGCTTGTATCAACACAGTGCAATCGTATCATTATTAATATTATTCACGATGTGAAGCTTTTCAAAGAAAAACATTTAGAGTTGGCAAAAACGGGACCGATCTATTCTCCTCGGTTTGCGCAAATAAATGCACCGCATATGTATGAGATATATACCTCGGTAAACGATGCACTGCTTAAAGAAAACAATCTTGAGCAATATGTTGCTGCAATAGAAAAAAACCCTTATGCAGACCCGAATTATATGAAAGACGGCTTTTCGCCGAGGTTGAGGCACGTAGTCTTTTATCAAAAACAGATGTTATATAAAGATCATTGCATAACACCGGAACAAACCCAAGACCTATGGATTGAAGCATTGTGCAAGCATGGTACTACGGTACATCAAATCATAGATAGCGATTCGATTCTTACGAGATTATCAGCATTCACGCTCAGTCAATGCATAGGATATAACGAAAAGCACCAAAAATACTTTCCCCTATTTACTTTACTTTTAAAACACGCCAAAAAAGAGATTACTGAAAAACATCTTCTTTCTAAAAAAGTGTTTAAAAGAAATGAATATAACTCACCTTATTTGGACGGCAAACCCTTTATGCAAGACTCTGTTGATTACTTAAAGCTTATTAAAACTCATGGATTTAAGATAGAAAAAATATACTCCAATCCACTGCATTTTCACCTACATAAAAACCCACATCCTGCACCAGCAATGATTGAATATCTCTTGGAAGAAAAATACGATCCCTATGAATGCGTAGACATGCATGATGGATCAGAACCACAGAGCGCCTATGCTATTACACAAACTATTCAGGACCCAGCGCTTCAAGGAAGCATATTAGAGCTCTTTGAAAGTACCGCGCAAAAAAGATGAACATTTAAAAAATATTACCCATGTCTACGTTTTCAACTCCCTACTTCGCGTAAAGCTTCTTAGGGCTAGTCGTCAGACTGTCGCCATGTCTTCGCCTACGGCTTCTTCAGGCTGTCGCCGTCGTCATCATATGAAGTATCCACAAGGCCTATGAGTGGTGCATACGTATATCGCCATGCATAGGTAATTGAGCTTCCCCGTTTTTGCTCATCGCTGCCGTTCAAAAGTGGTAATTCACTTTCAATAAACTGCCCTGAGGTGACATGATATAAACGGGTGGCCAGCGAAACAAAACCATTTGGATAGGTAGTATGATAGGTTGAAACAACCAAATTATGGGCATATAATGCGCTCCGGCTTGCATCAACTAAATCATTAATCTTTGCATACGGAATATTGCGCCCGTTTATAAAACCGGTTTTTTCAATATCTCTAAACTCACGTTGCGCCGCATGAAGTGCTTTATAGAGCTCACGCGTATCATCAGATTCATGCTTACGCAGAGAAACCGCTTCTGATTCTTTGCGTGTAATCAATTGCGCACTGAGATTATTAATGGATGCTTCAATAGCATCGAGCACTTCTCTACCTGATCGCTCTTTTTTTTCAGACAACTGTGACATACAAGAACTCCATTCACATAATAACGCCATTTAAAAACCGAATTTTAGCGTAGCATACTCTATAATTTTTTATAGTTACTGTTTTATGCATGGCAAGATGCGCAATTTTGAGTAGACTGGCATACAGTAACCATTGAGAGTTTTAAAAGATGTGATGATGCAGAAAGATATTAATACTATTGTAGAACCGATCATTCCGTTGATTCATCAAATGAGCGGCAGTTCTACTGAACATATTATAGAAACATACCATGCGGTGGGCACCCACCTTATCAACATCTCTGCAAATAGCCCATCCCCTTCAATACTCAAGGGAATAGCTGGCGCCATCAAAGATCGCAATCCTACCCAACAGGCTATTGGGGTCAACACGCTACGTTCCATGTATCGCTTTGCAAAGGAATACAAACAAGAAGAGCTTGTTCAGAAAAAATTAACCGAAATACCATGGAGCCATCACACCGTGCTTCTGCATACCGTACATGATCCGCAAGCACGGCTTTTTTATTGCGATGCAATTTTAAAACATCGCTGGTCTCGCGCCGCACTGATTCGCAACATACAAAGTAATCTCTATGAACGGCACGCACGGGTTGTTACTAACTTCAACACCACGTTGCCACGATCCTATGCACAACAAGCGCATACCGCATTCAAACAGACCTATATCTTTACAATCGCCGATGATGTAAGCACGGAACGAGAAATTGAAGACGCACTCATGAAGCGTGTTACCGATTTTTTAAAAGAACTCGGCCACGGCTTTGCGTTTATCGGGCGCCAGTATCATATTCACACCATTGGTGATGATTGCTACATAGATCTCTTGATGTATCACACCCTCCTCCGCTGCTATGTGGTAATTGAGCTTAAAAATGGCCCGCTCAAACCTGAATATGCGGGCAAAATGCATTTTTACATGCAAGCAGTGGATGCTGCATTGAAAACGGCACACGATAACCAAACAATCGGTCTCATCTTGTGCAGAAGCACATCGCCCGCCACCATAGCAACACTCTATGATGCGGCAAAGCCAATGGTAGCAGCAGAATATCAATTAAAAAGCATCATAGAAAAACCTGAAAAAAAGAATCCTTGCGAGCTTAAAGAAAGAATTAATCTTACCAAAGTAACGCTCATCGCCTTTACCTGCATATCTATAGGATCAGCTCTGATATACACACTCTGGTTTGTATTAAAAACTTGATAAAAGGAGCCATTACGGCCCCTCTATGACTCTCTTACTTCAGATTAAAAGATCGTAACATCCAGGCCATTTTTTCGTGTTTTTCCATAAGATCAGTTAAAAAATTAGAGGTACCCTCATCTCCAAGCTCTGCGGTCTTTGCCACGAGCTTACGCAAAGACTGTATTATGGCCTCATGATCACTGCACAATTGAGCAAGCATAGTAAGCGCAGACCCCTTATGGCCCATAGACTCATCCAATGAGGCATGCTTCATAAATTCTGCACAACTGCCCAATGATTGTACATTAAACACACGGACCCGCTCTGCAATATCGTCAACAATATCAAAAAGCTCTTCATATTGTTTTTGAAAAAAAAGGTGAAGCGCATAAAAATCGCTGCCCACCACATTCCAATGGAAGTTGAGGGTCTTTACATATACCACGAATTCATCGGCCAGTAACTGGTTTAATAACGCAGAAACCTGCGTACAAACCTTCTGCTGCAATCCTATATCTACCTTCATAGAACTCCTTTTATAAAGATTATTATTAACTATTCACGAATAAAGTCGGCAAACGCAAGAATATAGAATAGGATGAATACATAAACAACCTCCACCCCTCATCAACCCCCCTGCCCCTATAAAGCCCGAATGGGCAATGCTTTCCCCGCACTTGGGAACCTATACGGGGCGCCCTAGAATGCTACAATTTAATTGCCGTGCATTATTGACTTTTGCCGCAAGCAGGGCATACTAAACGGGTGTGAGGGTACTCCCCTCACTACAGTAAGTCTATATTAAAAACGTTGATTTATTACCCACAAAGGTTATAGCTATGGCAACCAGTAAATCCGGCGGTTCCACGTCGAACGGCCGAGAGTCCCACAGTAAGCGGTTAGGTGTCAAATTATTTGATGGTCAAGTTGTTACCGGCGGCGAAATCATAGTACGTCAACGCGGCACTAAAATTCACCCAGGTACCGGCGTTGGTCGTGGTGGCGATGATACCTTGTTTGCATGCAAACCTGGCTTTATCAAATTCCACTATGGCCTAAAGGGCCGTCGATTTGTATCTATCATCAATGAGCGCCTTGCTTAATGAAGCTTGTTGATAGCGTTTCTGCTATCACAATAGCCATTTAAGTAGATGTCTCACGAACAAATCACCTGTTAAAAGTATATCTGTTGCAACATAATCAAACGTTCAACATATGCGCCCTTGCGTATAGTGGAAGCAGATCATGATGAGCAATCTAAAAAAAAGAAGAGAGTAGTTCATGATTGATTTTTTAAGAGTCCGTTATTTCACAGCGGCATTTTCGCTGCTCATGTTTTTCAGTTTCATAGGCGTTATGGTGTATCGTTATCAACAGCGTGGCCAGGTCTTTAGTTATTCTATAGACTTCACGGGTGGTACTCAGGTGCTCCTAAAGTTTGATAAGCCCGTTAAAGCATCTGATGTATGCTGCATCATAGAAAATGCCGGTTGGCACGGTGCTGAAACGCGCGAATTTGCCCAAGATGAAGTGCTTGTACGGGTGAAAGAATTTGTAAACGATGCAAAAGGACTTTCTGAGCGTATGCGCGAAGCGCTTCTTACTCAGATGCCAGATTACCAAATCACGATTGAACAAAGTGATGCGGTGGGATCCGGCGTTGGTGAAACATTACGTATGAAATCATGGTATGCGGTGTTTGTAGCACTTATTGCTATGCTTATCTACATTGCGTTTACCTTCTGGTCATGGGCGTATGCCACTGGTGCAATCGTTGCATTGTTTCATGATGCCAGCGTCATTCTTTTCATGTTTGCACTGCTCGACTTTGAAATTTCTATTAATGTAATTGGTGCGATTCTCGCAGTACTTGGTTACTCCATTAATGACACTATCGTGATTTTCTCACAAATTCGCGAAAATAGTGGCACTATGGGCGGCTCATCGCTTTACGACATCGTAAACGTCAGCCTTAACCAAACACTTCGTAGAACTATATTGACCAGTCTTTCAACCGCAATCCCCGTATGTATTATGTATTTCTTCGGTGGTGAAGCGTTAAAAGATTTCTCGTTCGCACTTCTTATTGGCATCATTTTTGGTACTTATTCTTCTATTTATATAGCAAGTCCAATTATGATGTTGCTCACACCACGCACTCGATAAATGAGCGCTGTCTGTGGTTGAGTATTTAAAACAAAAATAGATTGAAATTAACAAGACCGTAATCATTAAAACGATTACGGTCTTCACACACCAAGGTGTGAGTTGTATTTTGGTGTGATGACATTATTGCCAGAACAATACTTTTTACGCTTAAACGCATGTATTGCATGGCATCATTGAAAAATAACTATCAGATGTGCCATACTGGCATAAAGATAGTTATACGATAGATATAAGAAGCCTTATTATCAAAATACGGCATGTACCTTGTATGAAATCGTCTCATCAACTCATCATAGAAACTTCATTAATTTACAAAACCAGGTATGCAACTCAACGGTTAGCATCAGAGGGAGGTGTGCATGAAAGAGCACGAAAAAATAGAGCAAGAAATTGCTGAAAACCCAAAACCAAAACGTTCACGAACTCCTAAAGAACAGGCGCCAGAAGCCCAAGCGTCAAAAGCTGAGCCTGCTCCGCAAGCACCTGTTGCTCATGAAACTGCTTCAGAGCAATCAAAGCAGGAGCCTGCAGTTCAAACTGAAAACGTTAAAAATAGTGACGTTGAAGCATCATCAACAGCGCAAGCCTCAACGCAATCTTCTGAACAAACAACAGGAGAAGGCGGTTATCAAAGGCCGTATCGCAGTTATGATCGTTCTTCTTCTACAACACAACGTACACGCACTACTGGCACAAATACGGGAGAATATCGCCGCACCAGCAATACAGAGCGACGTCCGTATCAATCCTCCGGTTACCAGCAAAATCGTCCGTATAATCAAGATCGCGCTGAAGTAATGCAACCAACGCTCGAAGAAATGACGATTCAGGAACTGAATCAGCAAGCACGTCGCCTCGGCATTGTTGGCTCAGAATTAATGAAAAAAGCTGAGCTTCTTGAGAAAATAAAATTCGTAGAAGCACGTCCAGAAATGGATATGAAAGTCAGCGGCGTACTTGAAAAGCTACCCGATGGCTTTGGTTTTTTACGCTCTGCAGCATACGACTATGTATCAGGCCCTGATGATGTATACGTATCCCCATCACAAATTCGCCGCTTTGGCCTGCGCACCGGTGATAAAATTGATGGTGTGATTCGTAAGCCAAAAGAAAACGAAAAATACTTTGCATTACTCAAAGTTGATGGTATTAATGGCACCGAAGCAACCACGATGCCTGATCGCCCACAGTTTGAACGCCTAACCCCTGATCACCCAACCAAGAAGTTTAATCTTGAATGGAAATCAGAGGCAATATCAACGCGTTTGATGGATATGTTTACCCCAATCGGTAAAGGTCAACGTGGTTTAATTGTAGCGCCACCAAAAGTGGGTAAAACAGTGCTTCTAAAAGAAGTTGCGCAAGTACTCGTGGCAAACCATCCTGAAGCGCATTTAATTATGCTTTTAATCGATGAACGGCCTGAAGAAGTGGCAGACATGCGTCGCACACTCCGTGGTACCACTGCAGAAGTGATCGCATCCACCTTCGATGAATCCACCATGCGCCACGTACAGGTTGCCGATATTATCCTTGAACGCGCTAAACGGCTTGTGGAAATGGGCAAAGATGTTGTTATCATCCTTGATTCAATCACCCGCCTTGCCCGCGCCTATAATACCGAAGCACCAGCATCGGGTAAAATATTAACCGGTGGTATTGATGCGGCAGCATTGCAACATCCAAAGCGATTCTTTGGCGCAGCACGCGCCACTGAAGAAGCGGGATCACTGACAATACTTGCATCATCCTTGGTGGATACTGGTTCACGTGCGGATGAAGTAATTTACGAAGAGTTTAAAGGTACTGGTAATATGGAAATGCATATGACCCGTAAACTTTCAAACAAGCGTATCTTCCCTGCATTCGATCTTGCAATCTCCGGCACACGCCGTGAAGATCTGCTTCTTGGTGAAGACTTGAACAAAGTATGGGTATTGCAGAAATTCCTTTCTACCATGAACGTCAACGAAGGTATGGAATTCTTGATTGATAAAATGAATCGCTTTAAAACAAATCGCGAATTTTTGGATTCAATCAATAAACGTTCCGTTGAGATGACCTCAAACCCAACGAGTGGTGGTAGCGGTTCATCGTCAAGCAATGGTGAGCGTTCTAAAGAACGATAATACTATATTGTATTAACGAATAGACATTAATAGAAAGAGCGGATACTCTATCATGGAGTATTCGCTCTTTTTTAGGATTAACAACTATGATGCAACGGCATATATTTTCATCGATTCTTTTGATGCTCTCAGTTTTATCAACTAATGCTATGAACCCTACCATGGAAAGCTTCTTACAAGACCCAAGGAATCATAATTTAACACTGAACAAAGCAAAGGAAATGTTTATCCCCTATTTTAATGATGAAAAACAAATAGTCAGCCAGGTCTCATGCGAAAATGAATTAGAAAAAGGAATTTTACTTTGCATTACGCTTCCTCAGGATCTGCAAAAAGTTATGCTCTGCCACCTGGGCTTTGTAGAACAAAATGTGCAAGATGATTTTATAAATCGACCCTTGCCGCAAGCATTTGAATGGCTTGCTCAATGCCGCAATAAATGTTTTCTTCCATCACCAGCTCGTTATCTGCTCAACTATGAACAATATCATTGCTGGAAACAAATTATTTTAAACTATGCCTCGGAATCGAACCCTACCAGGTATGTTGATGCAGATTCTCATGAAGATATACCATATAATTTCGTTCTTATAACGCCTAAAGAAAAACAAATTTTATTGTCACTGCCGCAAGCATTTATGGACGATACAGAGGAAGTTCAGCAGGCATTATTGCAAGGTCTTCATATTGCTGAAAAACCATCAATCGCAACCAAGTTATTTTGTACACCATTAAGCATGATCTTCCATAGCGTAAGAACTATGAGAACACCCAATAGCTTTAATGGCTTTATTCAGGAATTAAACCCTTACCATTCGAGACTAGCATTCTCTGTCCTTACACTTATGGGAATAGAAAATTTTTTTAAATCCTATAATAAGAATCTCTTATCCTGCGTATCTATGGCCCTATGTGTACATATAATAGCTAACGACGGCAAATGTCTGTATCGCATGTTTTTTGATCCACAAGCTGATTTACATAATAATTACAATACCTGCATCGTAAAACATTCACCAATTCGTTTGCAGGATATTCCCTTTTTCGCATTAACAACCACGTCTATATTGTTGCAAAAATATCTGAACAATATGCCACTGAGCACTATCTTTTCAGGAATCGCAATCACCCTTGCACCCTTTATAGCCTATGATTGCTGCAAATATGGAGTTAAATATGGCATTAAAGTACAATCCGCTGCAAATTTCATTCAAAATCACGCTAAAACAAAAAACCAGTTTTGCGCACTTATATAAACGAAAAGGATTAACAACTATGATGCAACGGCATATGCTTTTATCGGTTCTTTTGATATTTTCATTCTCGTCAACCAGCACTATGGATAAATGTAAACCAAGTGGCATGGAGCATGAAAAAAATATCACCCGAGCAATGGATGGCATGCTTGGCTTAATTTATAGACATGATCTTACACTCAACGATGATCACACTGATGCTGAAAGAGCTCTATTTAACAATTCAAAACTTATTCGCGGAAAATATGGTGCATCGTATGAAGACGTTATCGCATCGAAGGCGAAACTTAATCTTCCTCATGCTATAATGATTTTAATGCGCGCTCCATATCCTGTACAAAGAAATATAGTGCAACATCTCAACATTACCATATTTTTTGGAGATACAGATAGAAAAGTTTGGGAAACGCCATTAGCACATATGCTTATCACACGTAACAATCTTGAGCTTAGATCTATATCACCACGCACCCTGCGCCTTCTTGATGAAACACAGTTTTCATGCATGCATGATGTAACAGTAAGGCGCCCTCGCTTTCATAAAGAATATTTTGATGAAGATAAGCAAGATACCGCCTTTTGCACACCAATAAGCTCTGCACAAAAAGATATACTCGCTTCATTGCCCGATCAATTCATGCAAAGTTTTCATGTAGGATGGCTATTGAGGCAATTAATATGTAGTGAAAAGCCATCCGCATTAACTAAGTATGTTTATGCACCAATTAGTATGATGTTACATGCACCAAGAATCACGGACACAAATAACTTTTATAATCCATTGCTATCAAGAACTGCTTTAACATTACTACTAATGTGGCTAAGCCTACCTACAATAGCGCTCAAACATTTTTGTGGATTGAATGCTGAATTTGCAATATCATACTTTTCATCTGCCGGTATGCAGGTAGCTGGACCATGTACAAGATATTCAGAGAATCAAAAATGCATAGTCAGACGCCCAGCTCAATTCATACAGAAAAGTGATCTTATATTTGGAACGTTTACCTGTTTAAACATAGTTGGGCAAAACTGTCTAATGAGAATACCCCTGAAAACAATCATTCCCGGGGTAGCTCTTGCACTTGCGCCGTTTATGCTTTATGACTATTGCACATATGGCTTACTGTACCCGATCAAAACGCAGTCGATTGCAAAGTTAATCGAAGAGCACAAAAATTCACCAAAACGATCGTTTTGCACGCTGTTATAATCAATAATTAGTGGATCGTTTCTTCCGTTTTCATGCGGCTGAGTTCATCTTTATGGAACAGATACAAGCCCACGAACACGAGCAAGCATGATGCAAAAAAGTGCCACGTGATTGTTTCGCCAAGTAAACCCCAACCATAGAGCGCCGAAAAGAGCGGGCCCATGAATCCAGCGAATGCCATGAAGGTGGCTGAGTAAAAGCGAAGTAAGTAGCCATAGAGATTGTGGCAAATAATATTGCTGATAACCACAATCACGATAAGCCACTGTAAAAAAGCAAATGGTTTTGTAACGGGAAAATACTCACCAACTGCAAAGCTGGTGAGTAATGCCATTAAGCCACCAAGAGTCATACTCAGGCCATTGATCATCATCGGCGTATAGGCATGGTGCTTTATCAATACGCGGATCAAAACGTAGCAATAAGTATGCAAACCAACTGCAATCAACACACAAAGCTCCTGCCAGGAGATAAAAAAGAGCTGCCCTAAATTTTCTTCCGCAACAGAGGAGGTTACTAAGATTGGTATCAGCCCAAGGCAGCCAATAGCAAGCCCTATCCACTGATTTTTGGTCATCCGTTCCTTGAAAAAGAAATAGGAATAAAGGGCAGAAAAGAACGGGCTCGCATTAAACAGGAACGATACCTTCCAGGATGGCAGATCGTTTAATGCCCAGAAGCGGAGCAAATAATTTAAATACATGCCCAGAATCACGATCTGTGCGAGATACCAGGTATGCTTCCATTCAAATTTAAAGGCATGGCGCCCCC
This sequence comes from uncultured bacterium, assembly GCA_963704465.1. Classification (GTDB taxonomy): domain Bacteria; phylum Babelota; class Babeliae; order Babelales; family Vermiphilaceae; genus MFD02979-c4. The sequence goes on along the minus strand of OY969901.1, from coordinate 139,667 downwards.
AAATATATTGATAGGCAAGCAATATTGGCCCAGCCATTAAAAGGCGCGATGCAAGCAAAAAGATCGGCGTTGTGTAGCCCAAAAGGAGCTTTGCAATCGGAAATGAGCTTCCGAACAACGCATACATAAATACTATTAAGGTCATGATTTTAAGCCTGTAAAAAGCGCTTGTTTTCTATTTAATTACTAAAAAATCATTATAGCAGGGTTTGAACCATATGGTAATAAGCCCCCACAAGTTTATTGCCCGGGAATAATCGCATATATGGAAAAGTAAGCCCATTTTTTGCATTATGGTCGAAACCTAGATACCCCACCCCAGGGGCATACCAGCTTAAAACATTGTTACGCTCATGGCGCATATGGTACAGTGTTTATACATATATTTTTAATAATGGAGATTTTTATGCTCTTTTTTTTATTAATAAGCCTTCTTTTACCGATATATACTTATGGTGCCGATGCACCATTACCATTCGAAAATGGTACTTTGCCCATTTTAAAAAATGAAATGACAACCGCGTTTATGCAAGAAAACGGAATATGTGTTCCCGAACTTTGTTATGCAGTATCAAACGATCCCCAAAAAAATCCTTTGCTTATTGTAGGAGCATCACCATGCATAGCAGCATTTATAAAATGGGATAAGAATCCAAAAGTTCTTTCGCTGCATATTAGTGCGCATAATGATCTTAATGCTATGATTCAGGTTATTAATAACACATTTGAGTTCCATGCAATCAAAGAAAAACCCTTGCTTTACATTACGCTTTTTACGCTTACTAACCAACAATATACAGCAAGATACAACTCCATATTTAAATTCTTTCAAGAAAATGACCACTCTGAACGTTTTGAAGCAATAGTAAAAAAATTACAAGAAAATTATGTGATAAATAATAGATATTATATGGATTATGAATCTTCCAATAAAGCTCATCAGGATCGAAACCTCATATGCGATGGGTTTGATGAACAAAATAAACATTTGCAAGTGTATCTGCTTGATTTAAAAAAGCACCCCGTATTTGGAAAAAATTTCAAACGCTTCATAGAAGACTTTGTTGATAAGGTCATTATCAAACTTTGCCATGAAAATATGGATAAAGTAACACAAGTTCAAGAAGAACAATCTAATTTTATAGCAAATGAAACCTCGCTACGTTTAGGTAATAAATGGGATTATTCATTTTCTAAAGTTACGGGACCAAATATAAAGGCTTTGCTGGAAGGCAGAGGCCAAGATTTGATTGAAAGCACTCCACAAAATACAAGGGAGCAATGCACACACACAGCCGCCACTTCAAAAAAAATAAATACTGAAAAAACAGTATCTCCAGAATTGAATACCCAATATAATTCACAAACACCAACAACTACACAGAGCAGTCTACTTGAGCAAAAAAAGCCATCCCCAAAGCTCAACGACAAAAAATCAGAGCAAAGCGAGCCTGGATTTTTTACTCGCTGGTATAACGCGGCAAAACAACGCATAACAAATAGTATCACCTGGTTTAATGTTGCTACGGCAGTAGGGCTTACTGGTTTAGCAGGATGGTTATATACAAAGTGGGGCCATACTCCAACGCCTTCCGTGCCTACCGTTGAGCAATCTGCACTAACGCGCAAACTTTTATCCAATACACCATAAATATTTTGCAACAGGTCACTGGTGCATCGGAGTAGCAAGCTCATTTTTTTTGTGTTATGGTCAGCGTGTATCCTGCTTAAAAAAGGAGTTTGGTATGCGCGTTGCCATACAAATAATGCTCAGTATCTCTCTGCTATTTTCAGAAAATTCTTTTCTTTTCGCACGTCAATATGTTTCTTTTGATGAAGGCTTAAAGACCTACGAAAATCTCAATGCTATTGCACTGAGCGAACATTTTATGGGAATTAATGGGGTAAACCTGTATTACCTCTTCAAAGATCTGTACGAACGGTATCCGCTCAACACGCAGCACAAATCAGCAACCATAAAAATTCCCAAAATTATCCATCAAATTTGGCTTGGCTCACCGGTGCCACCGGTGTATGAACGATACATGAAAAGCTGGCAAGACATCCATCCCGATTGGGACTATTACCTGTGGACCGATGAAAATGTGCACACGCTTTTTCCACTCTATAACCAGCAATACTATGACGCGGCCGAAAATCATGGCATGAAATCAGATATTCTCCGCTGGGAACTTTTATATCGCTTTGGTGGGCTTTACGTTGATATGGATTATGAATGCCTCAACCCGATGGATGAGCTCCATTATATCTATGATTTTTATACCGGCATTCAACCACTTGATGCTATCTTTTTACAACTCGGCGCCGCGCTCGTTGGCTCCGTACCTGAACATCCGATTATGAAGCATTGCATAGAAACGATAAAAGATGATTGGCACTTCAAGGGCGCTCCTACCAAAACAGGCCCCGTGCACTTTACTAAATCATTTTATGCATGTGCAGGAAAAGGAACTATTGATATTGCTCTACCACCCTATTATGTATACCCACTGGGCAGCATAGAACACGCAACACAAGCATTGTATGAACAATGGATTGAACAAGGCGCATACGCCGTACACTGGTGGTCAAAAAGTTGGATGCCAAAAAAATATCGCCCTGCACGATTTAAAACGATAGATAATGATGCATCGGCAGCGGCTTGGAACGATTAGATTAAAAAAGGAACAGGTATATGATAAAACATTTTCTAGCAACCCTCTTTTTTTTGAGTACTGCTTGCTACGCACAGGTTCAGGAAAAATTAATTATAGTGGTGATACCCTCTTACAATAATGCAGAATGGTATGAAAACAATCTCTCATCTATTTTCATGCAAGAGTATGAAAACTACCATATTATTTACATCGATGATTACTCAGACGATGGCACTGCCGATCTTGTAGAAGCATATATCAACAAGATGGAGCAACAAGATCGCGTAACCCTCATGCGCAACACGGAACACAAAGGGCATCTCTATAATCATATTCATGCGATCAGCCTTATTCCTGATCATGCTATTGTGGTACACATCGATGGCGATGATTGGCTCAGGCTCGATGAATATGTACGCACCGATATTTTCACAATGCTTAACGAGATCTATGACGATCGCAACGTATGGCTCACCTATGGCAGCTACTATCGCTATCCGTATGGTAACCTCGGCACCTGTAAAGAGTTTCCCAAAGAAATAGTGCGTGATGCTGCATACCGCGATTATCAATGGGTTAGCTCTCATCTGCGTACTTTTTACGCATGGCTCTTCAAACAGATAGATCCGCGTGACTTTCTTTATACCGGCCAAGATCCTGAGTATGTTGGAAAATTCTGGCCAGCCGCAGCAGATCTTTCATTTATGTTCCCCATGCTTGAAATGGCCGCAGGCAAGTATCGATACGTATCTGATGCTATCTATGCATACAATAGGGCAAATCCACTGAACCTCTGCATAGGCGATCGTCAAGCGGTGCAGCGTGAGTGTGCAGTACTCGTACGCGCAAAATCAAAATATGCACCACTTCCTGATTCTACGTATGATCTGTATATGAGCGGTGTGTATGCTTAAAAAAATTGCGCTGGTATGTTTTTGCACAACCCTGCTTCACGCAGACGATAAACCGTTTGTGGTTGTGGTGCCATCTTATAATAATAGCGAGTGGTATGAATTTAATCTCGATTCGATTCGTACACAAAACTATCCATACTATCATGTGTTATATATTGATGACTGCTCCATCGATGGCACTGCCGATTTAGTTGATGCATATAGCCATGAACACAATTGGCAAGAGCAGATCACTATCATTCGTAATAATACACGGCACGGCATGCTCTATAATCTATATACAGCCGTACACTGTTGCCCTGATAATGCCATCATTGTGGTGCTTGATGGTGATGATTGGTTTGCACATAACGATGTGCTTTCCTATCTCAACAGCGTCTATCAAGACAACACAGTATGGATGACATACGGGCAATTTATAGAATATCCATCGGGCAAGCATGGCTTTTGCAATGCAATTCCCGAACATATTATAAACGCGAATGCATACCGGCTCTATGATTGGGTCAGCTCGCATCTTAAAACATTTTACGCCGGTCTTTTTACACAGATCCCAAAAGAATATTTCATGCGCAACGGTTCATTTTTACGGTCAGCGGGTGATTGTGCAACGATGTTTGCACTGCTTGAACTTGCGGGAAATCATAGCCGATGTATACAAGATGTGTTGTATGTGTATAACACGCAAAATGCTGCGAGTGTTTTTCGTACACGTCCCTTAGAGCAGCTACGCAACATGTATTGGGTGCGCAACGGTGAACCATTAAAGCCTGCATGTGATTATGCAAAAAAGGAATAATGTGATCAAACGTCTCTTTTTCATATGTCTTTCAATCGTATGCGTTTTGGTGCATAGTACTGAAAAACCAATTGTGCTCTTTGTGCCTTCGTATAACAACATACGTTTTTATGAAAAAAACCTTGCTTCCATTCTGGCGCAAGACTATACCAATTATCACGTTATCTACGTGGATGATTGTTCAACCGATGGCACTGGCGATGCAGTTGCTGCATATATCGCAGCACATGACTGTGAAGATACCATAACCCTCATTCGCAACAGCACGCGACGCGGCGCTATGTATAATCATTATACCGTGGCGCACGCACTCCCCGATCAAGTAATCATGGCTACGCTTGATGGCGATGATTGGCTTCCTGATAATAATACACAGGTATTAAAACGCATTAATGCAGCGTATCAAAATTCAAATGTATGGATGACGTATGGACAGTTTGCAGAATATCCTTCAGGCAACAAAGGATTTTGCAAGCCACTTGCAGAATGGCCTATAAAACTTCATCTGTATCGTGATTATCCATGGGTATTCTCCCATATGCGCACCTTTTATGCCGGTCTTTTCAAACAGATTCCCGTTGGGTATTTTATACGTGATAATAATTTTCTGCAGGCTACCTGCGATCTTGCTATGATGTTTTCACTTCTTGAGCTTGCAGGGGGCCGCGCCTATTGTATTAACGATATCCAGTATATCTACAACACACTCAATACGCAGAGCGATTGCCATACAAGACTCTTTGAACAGATTCATAACGATCATTGGATTCGTGCACGAAAACCACTACAACCACTCACCATGCATCCTGGCTATGAACTGCCCCACACTGAACCCATGCTCTTCAACTGGCACATCAGTATAAACAGCGCTTCTGCATCTCTAGCATCATGCACATCAGCCATGGAGCATGGCATAGCGTCAGATCAAATCACACTCTTTTATGCAACGCATCATAATACCGATAACTACAAAATGGTTGGGCGCATGTTAGAAACAAAAACGGTTGGTATTGAATCTGAGTCAAATGCCAAATCTATTGTGCATACATACCTTGATACACTACCCGAAGGAAGCTTCATACTCATCACGACCGATACCTGCAAATGGCACACTACCGCTGATTGGCTTACTATTATGAAAACACTCACGCAAACAAAAGCGCTCAGTTACGTGGCAACCGTAAGCACAACACAGCTCTATGATCCAACGATAAGCCCAACAGACATGATCTTCACCTTACTGTATGAACCATTCTATGTATGGAAACCCGCAGAGGTGCAAGGAGTATGCCATCATCCCTATGCATCACCTGCATACATGATCAGTAAAACACAACTCCAGCATGCTCTTAATCTTATTAATGGAAATACGCTCCAAGAACTTCTTGAAAATCTCGCATACCTTGCTCCCGAAAACCAGGACGATGTGATGCTCTGCACTGCTCAGCATCCATGTTCACCTCTATAAAAGGATACCCATGAGATACTCTTTTTTACTCAGCACACTCGCTCTTACATCTCTCTGCAATGCAATCCCCAGTGCCGTTTCGTATGAACTGAATGGCGGCAGATTTGGCGATAATATTCGCTCATTCACCCAATGCTTATGGGAATCATACACACATAACCTGCCACTGCTCTACGTACCGTTCCCCGGGTCTGAACAGATGCAGCTGCATACCTCATTTCAAACGCTCACACCAGAACTGCAAGCAACCTATCAACAGGTAAAAAAGATTCACGAAGGTGAACGGCTTGTGGTCAATAATAATGAAGATACGCTGTATGTGACCACCTATTTTTGCCGTACAAATATTGATTGGAAAGATGCAACGTTTGTAGATCATGTACGCTTTTTACTCTCACCACGAGAACCCGTTATGCTGTTTGAAGGAATAGAAAACATCATTGCCCTCCATGTGCGCCGTGGTGGCGGCTTTCACGTGGATACCGAATGGGTTATTCGCGCAGAACCAGCACACTTTCCTGCGTTAAGTTATTATGCACGGTGCTTAGATTATTTGGTTTCAACACTTGAAGGGCACCAAACAGTTTTTATGTGCACTGACGATCCGAATCCATCTGCTATTGCACAACAACTTTTTAATGAACTTGCGCCAGAAACCGCTACACGGGTTGAAATTCGCTTCCGTGGGGCAGGTAATTTTCATGATCGCAATGTGATAGAAGATTTTATGATACTGCGCAGCGCGCGCTATATGATTCGCCCCATTTCAAACTTTTCTGAGTATGCAGAACTTTTGGGCCATCACGTATGCACCGTGCTACCCGCACGGCATCGCCCTGGCAGACCGTTTGGTATTATTGAAGCGGCAGTGTTTATGCATAAAGATAAGCCTGCAGAGATGGTAATGCTATTATGACGCTGCCGCGAGGCTTAAGGGGTAATTTACCCCTTAAAATTCCACAATAAAAATAGTCCTCTTTTGAGCATCTATTATTTTCTTTTTTTCAAAATTTTTGGGCTTTTCTTTGCGAAGGGTGATTGCGCACCCTCCGCCCTCACGCACCAGCGTTCCCCTGGACCCCTAAATCGCTTCGACACGCTGCGCTACGGCGCTAACGCGTCCGCTTTGCTGCGAAACGTGCTGGGGTACCTATTTAATGATTTAAAAAAGGATTACTACTGCATCCTTCGGGTGCCCGTTGAGCTGGCTGCCTACTCAGAGGTATTCATACATGAAATGAAGAAAAAAGAGGAAAGTAGAATGAAGCCAGCCTTACCGGCTGCGGAGGTAATCTTCAATCAGAATTTATCAGGCGTTGCACTTCATTATTGACATCGCCACTAAATAAGTTTTAGCAATCATTTGACTTATTCTATATGCAGCCAGAAACAATCAATGCAGCATTAAAAAACACTTTCCCTCATGCATTTAATAGCTCCACAAAAGGTAGATTTACTCAAAACATAGTCTCTTTTTATGCATTACAACAATCAGATTGCAATAAAGAGCTATTTGACAATCTATTTAAGAGCTTATACGAAAATTAGATAAGAGATGAGAGTCTTGATTGGATCAGCTATAATAGCTGTTATCAAAACCCAAAAAAAAGACTCTCATGAAGCAAATTATATCAGATGAATTGTGGCAAGTCATTCAAAATTGTATTCCCGTTAAAACAACCAAAGTTGGAAGACCACATAGCGATTATCGTCAAGTATTAAATGGCATAGCATATGTTCTAAGAAACGGCATTTACTGGCATATGATGCCCACAGAATTTGGCAAACCAAGTACGATTCATGGCATTTTTATGAAGTGGACGCGAGCTGGTGTATTTAACGCAATTTACAAGCGAATATGTAAAGCATATCGAATAAAGAATAATGAAAACAACTGGTATGCAATCGATACTTCTTCAAAAAAAGCTCCTTTTGCAAACAAAAAATTCAGTGGCAATAATCCAACTGATCGGCGTAAAAAGGGTATAAAACAAGGGCTTATCGTTGATCGCAAGGGAATTCCTGTGACATTGCTTTTAGCGCCCGCTAACGTCTACGATCTCAATCTTCTTGAACCAATGTTACAAGATTGGGAATGGGAAGAAATTATTCGTATTCTTGCAGCTGATGCTGCATTTGATGCTAAGAAACTGAGAGCAATATGCAAGGCTAAAAATATCGCGCTCATGGCTGTTACTAATCCACGACGTAATAAAAAACTTCAGAAAACTAAAGTGCCTTATCGTTGGGTTGTTGAACGAACCATTGGATGGTTGTCTTGGTATCGAGGCCTAAAAACATGTTGGGCTAAATTGCTCGAATCACACATGTCCTTCTTGCAATTAGCTTGTTCCATTCAAACTTTTAGGTTCTTATGAATTTTCGTATAAGCTCTAAGCTTATTAATGGCATCTTACCACTACATAAACTCAATTTTGATGAAAACGACCTCTTAGTGCCTGCTCCTAAAGTAACTGGTTGGCGCGCATGGCTTTCTTGGCTACGTGGTGAATAAGCACCTGCCCAGAAACACTGAAAATATTTTAAAATGGAACTACCATCTAAATAACGGTAGTTCCATTTTAATTTAGGGTTACGACGTATACATTAAGTACACAATCTTCCTCATCATCTTCATCAAAATCAGAATTATCTAGTTCCAAAAATTCCACTGTATCTCCATGCTGAGCAAAACTACGAACTGTATTGAGAAAATCTTCTATAATAGAAGCTAGAGAAAAAACTTTTTTCAGTTGACACTGAAACGGCAAATCAACCACCACCCCAGATAAAATATTGAATCGAAGCTGTAATGCTTGCTTGTCAAACCATACGTACAAAGTTGCTTGTTTGTGCTCATCAAGCAAACGAATTTGCCGCGCCTTTTCGACCATAAACGTATTAAAAAATCCTAAAAATGCATCTACGGTAAAATCTGGTATACAACCTTCTTCAATAGAAATGCACCACATATTCTCTTCTATTTCATCTTGCATAATCCCATTCGTACAAATCTGATGATTGATAATTTCATGCAAGTCATTTATATGGGATATCGTTATAATATTCATATTTAAAATATCACTTCTTTGTAAGGTATAAATAAACCTGTGGGACCTTTGTGTTTAGCTAAAATCTGAACACCTTCCTTGGTGGCATCAAAAACCCACTCAAATCCTTTTGCTGTTTCTTTAAATACTTTAAAACACGAGCCACCGTGACCAGCCAAATCTTTTGACCACCATAACTTGGTTATTGGATCCCGATACATGTTGCCAAATCGATTGGTTCGTGCTTTTTTATCTGAACGTGATTTTAACTTTTTAAAAAAATCGTCTTTATCGTCATCCTGAGGTTTTTTAGGGTCATTTGGCCCTCCGGATGCACAGATATCTACTTGGGTATCTTTGGCCTGTTTAAGCGCTTGAGCATTTTTCTGAGAACGATCTTTATTAAATGCGCTCTTGATTTGATTTTTAAATCCTGCGGTGGGAATACCACGTTGTGCAAAATAGCGTTCAGTAATAGAAAGATTATTGTTAATGCATATTAAGTCTTTTGCAGTCCATTGCTCAGTGTCTGCAACCATAGCAGTTAATCCATCAAGCCAATTAAGGATATCGGTGGATTGTTGTAGGCACGAAGAATGCTTGTTTTTTTGATAAAAAGTTACAACCACTTTCAGCTCAGCAATCTTTTGCTGTATATCACGCACTAAGCATTCTTCAATGATATTTTGTTCATATGTTTGAGAAGCTATATGATCGGTAAGTTCTCCATTTTTATGCAGATTCCACAGGTTAATCGCTTGACTAATGGCAGGCAAGGATTCATCATACGCTTCACGTGCCTCAAAAACAGATAGCATCAGCATATTGAAATGCACAACCAGCAGTGCATGAAGCTCTGTTATTTCTTTTTCAAGTAACGCTAATTCTTGTTCACGCATTGTGCGCAAAGTATTTTTACGTTCATCTGAAAGCTTCAACTCATCAACAAGAGAAATAGTTAAGAATGTGTGTGGTGTATGATGTTTTAGCGTGGTTTGTAAAAATTGCGAGGAAAAGGTTGCAACTTGAGGATGAAACAAATCTCGTACTGCCGTGATACCCCGATACAACGCGGTAAATTCATCTCGCAATTTGATCAGCTCACTTTTACGCTGCTCATAATAGTATCGCTCTGCTAAAAAAACTTCCGCAGGCGGATTTTCTTCTGCTTGATTATCATGATTATTAACATTCTCACGCTTTTCCCGTACCGATTGTGTATAGGCTTTATATGCACGATAGGCAACCTCAACGAGTCCGATGCTAGAACCCACAATTGCAACTACGGGATGTGCATAGGCAACATATTCCAAGCACATCATGGCACCTCCAATAGCCACAGGCACACAGAATTTTGTCTGCTCAGCTGCCGGAAGTTTTATGCTTATACAAAAACTAAATATGAAAAACCAAGAAAGGATGATATGCTTACCGCTCATTTGCAACTCACATGTGTAACTTTTGCGCACAGGCTACTGCAGAAATGAATGTTTAGCAACAAAATACGCTGCCGCGAGGCTTATTACAAAATTATTTTTCATAGGCATTGTTGATGTGCGCGTTGAACATGCTACCTTCGCCAAGAATCTTTTAAAGTACACATAATAGAGTTGCAGTCCCCTTATCAGCATGGCATAATGGACTAATATAAAAACTCATTTAAAAAAGGAGAAGAAGTGAAGAATATACCATTTCGCATCTTATTGTTAACCGCCAGTGCTTTCAACGTAGTCTTAGAAGCAAGTGATCAGAAATATCCCTTTGATAAAACTGATGAAATGCTATTCAAAGTTTCTAGCTCTGATGAAAATAACAAACGCATGAACTCACTGTATTCAACCGCGTTTATTAATTCCATTTCTCCTGAAAGCAAAACTACTATCGAAAAAGCACCACTTTTCAGTCTTTGCAAATGCGCCATTGCACAAACTATGAAACTCTCAGAAAGATCAATTGATACGGCAATAGAACATGCCCCGTTTACTCCAAATATTGATGGTATAAAATTACTTGCAAAAGCTAACGATCGGGCAGATGTTGCTAATAAACGTGCACACCAAGCAGCCTCTTTACTTGGCACGCTTGACGACACGGTAACGATAGCAGATCAAGAGCTCTTACTGTTGCTACAATTTAGTGTTCGAAAAGTTAAAAGATCTGCAGAAAAAATAGAGATTACGTTGCATGATGAAAAACCAAAAACTCTTATTGCAACACCTCTGCTTGCACAATGTATAGATAAATATCATGCACATGAAAATCAAGATATAGTGGCATAAAAATAGGTATCTATCCTGCCGCGAATTTTAAGGGGTAATTTACCCCTTAAAATTCCACAATAAAAATACTTTCTTCGCAATATCGTTACTTTTCTTTTTATTAAAATTATTTGGTTACTTTTGCAAAGGATGATTGCGCATCCTCTGCACTCACGCACAAACAGTTCCTTTTGATCCCTTCCGGCGGCCGCAACCTCGGCCTACAGCACCTTTCAGGTGCCCGTTGAGCTGGCTGCCTGCTTAAATGATTTTTATAAAATTTTTAATGAGTACTTTGACGCAATTTACAGCCTGCATCGAGCATATTCTTATATGCGGTAGTGCAGCGTTTAAATTGCTTAGCGATTAAACTGCAAGTTTACGCGGGTGGGAGGAGGTGCCGCGCAGCACCTTCTCGAAAAAAACCTAATGATATTGAAAATAGTGAAAAAATCGATTTAAACAAGTGTCAACTTAGAAAAACATCTTATCACTCCCCATGTATTGCTTGCCCAATCCCATCATAATAAAACCCCTGTTCTTGCACCTCATGCGCATGCAATAAATTACGCGCATCAATAATAATGTTGCCCTGCATATGCTCACGCACTTTTTGCAAATCAAGATGTTTAAATTCATCCCATTCCGTCATAATAATGAGCGCATCCGCATCAGTGAGTGCATCGTACACAGAATCACAATAGGTAATATCAGGAAACTGTTGCGCGGTATTTGGCATCGCAGCAGCATCATACGCGCGAATGTAGGCACCCTCTTCAAGCAACGCTTCAATCACGGCAAGTGCTGGCGAATAGCGAATGTCATCAGTGTTTGCTTTGAATGCAAGGCCCAAGATCGCAATCGTTTTGCCCGCGCAGGAAGGTAATACTTTATGCAATTTATGTACCGGCACAAGCTGTTGCGCATCATTAGTGTTCATCCCACCGATCACTGTGTTCAACGTTATGCCATGCTGATGTGCAATATGCACTAATGCTTGCGTATCTTTTGGAAAGCAGGAGCCGCCATACCCGGGGCCTGGATTTAAAAAGCGTGGGCTGATTCTATTATCAAGCCCCATTGCATAGGACACGGTTTTAATATGCGCACCCGTTACATCACACAAATTTGCAATCTCATTAATAAAACTTAACTTTGTTGCCAAGAAGGCATTTGATGCATATTTAATAAGCTCAGCCGTGGGAATATTTGTCCACACGAATGGCACTTCATCTTCAATAAACTGGTGATACACAGTGGCCATAACTCCAACGCCACGTTCATCATCAGTGCCAATAACCACACGATCTGGATGCAGAAAATCTTGTACGGCAGAGCCCTCTCTTAAAAATTCTGGATTTGACACTATCGTGAACAGTTCAGGATCAATACCAAACTGCTCAGTAAGCCGTTGCTGCAACGAGCGGCCATTGCCCACCGGCACCGTACTTTTGGTTACAATTGTTTTATGACCATTCATGTGTGCGGCAATTGTTTTAGCTACCGCATTAAAGGCGCGCAAATCTGCAGCACCCGAATCATCCATCGGTGTGCCAACGGCAATAAAAATTACCGACGCTTGTTCTATAGCACCCGCCACATCAGTGGTAAACGAAAGCGCACCAGCATCAACCACATAATCAACAAGCTCTTTAAGCCCGGGTTCATAAATCGGAATAATTCCCTGATTGAGTTGCGCAATTTTATCTGCTGCAATATCTGCACAGATCACATGGTTACCAATTGATGCAAGCCCCGCCCCCGTCACCAGGCCGACGTAGCCCGTACCAATAACCGCAACCACCGGTTTTTCTTCATGCACAGATTCACGCGTTGTATTAAGCACATAATAATGCATTGAAAACAAAAAACTGACATTGCTCATAAGAGCAATAAAAAAAAGAGAACGCATAGATACCATAACACCCTCCATTTATTGGTATTAGTACCTTTTACTATACGCGCTTACATTCACATTCTGCAATAAACAGCCAAAATGATATTGTTCTGATTGTGATAATCAAAATTTTATTGTAATCTTTTTGTGACTTTTGTTTTTCAGCTATGAGGGTTCCATGTTTCACATTATGTTCAGTTTTATGCTTTTACTCTGCTCAACGACTTACATTTCCTGTAGCGCCCCCAAAAAAAACAAAAATTATCCCGTATTGTGTTGTGAACAATTAGAAGGCAAAAATTATTTTTATGTCTGTTTGGTAAAAGATAAAGACATACAAAATCTATGTCCAGATTCAATAAAACAAGCAGTAAAAAAAACAGTGAGAAAACCGCGGTTGCTTACATTAATGGAAAAATTACACAATTATGATACTACATTTAAAGAAATAGAAGAAAAGATTAGTGATTTCAACGTAGAAGATATCTTTTGCATAAATAAAGAGGAAAGTATCTTTTGCATAAATCATGATAACGGTGAAAAAATAAAAATAGATACCCCAGGCGCTCGGGAAAAATTATATGCCGGCACTCATATATTAAAAGCACTTGTAAGCCGAAAAAATATATAACGGTTATACCTTCAAAAAAATAGCACATTTTATGGCAATCAAAATTTTATTGTAATCTTTTTAAGATCTTTCATTTTCAACTACGAGGGTTCCATGTTTCACATTATGTTCAGTTTTATGCTTTTACTCTGCTCAACGGCATACGTTTCCTGTGGTGATGAAAAAAAATATGAAATGGAATGCCATGAAAAAGATTTTGAAGGCAAAGAATATCGTTATCACACTTGGGTAGACCATAAAGACATACAAAATCTCTATCTATATTCAATAGAAATAGCAGCATCAGCCGCACGGCATTATAGCTTAACGCAAAAATTACACAATTATGAAACTACATATAAAAAAATACGTGAAAGAATTGGTGATTGCAAGGTAGAAGATATCTTTTGTGTAAATCCTGTCAACGGTGAATCTATAAAGATAGATGCCCCAGGCGCTGTGGAAAAAGTATGCACCGGTACCCATCAATTAGAAGCATTTGTAAGCCGAAAAAACCAGTAACAGGAAAATCATTTTTCTGGTTGTGATAATCAAAAGTTTGTTATAAACTTTTTGCAGTTTTCAATCTTCAACTACGAGGGCCCCATGTTTAATGTTATGTTCAGTTTTTTAGTATTGCTCTGTTCAACAGCATATATTTCTTGCGCTGATCAAAAGAAAAAAGAGTATTCGATACATTGCTATGAAAAAGACTTTGAAGGACAACCATATAATTTCACTATCCTGATAGAGCGTGAAAGAATAAAAAACCCAGAATATATGAAAAAAGACGTAGCAAATGTGCGTCGACAAGCTATATTACTACCGGTGGTGCACAACTATCAAGGTACATATACTCAAATTTGGGCGAGAATTGGCGATTGCGATGTAGATCTCTATTGTGTAAAAATCAAAAGTGGTGAAAGACTAGAGATCAGCAATCCAGATATCGAGCAGGGCCTTAATGCAGGTACCCATCAACTAAGAGCAGACATACGTAGAAAAGAACTTAACTGATATATAGCCAAAAAATGTCACATTAAAGCCAACAAAGTACTAACAAATTCTTTGCTGGCTTTAATTTTTTAGCACCGATCATTACGCACAAATAAGATATTGCCAAAAAACCAGATTGGTGGATTCTGAAAATCTTGTGCAACGGGCGTAAAACCTGCATTTGAAAGCCATGCAATGATTGCATCAGCATGCGCTTGGCCTTCATACGCCTCCGTGAAACCAACTTCGGTATAGATCATGCGCACCTGGGAAAGCAATGTATGTTGGATCGATTGTAAAATGGCCATCTCATGCCCTTGTGTATCGAGCCATAAAAGATCTATCGATTCTATCGCTTGTTTAGCAGCCCACGTTGCAAGATTAACGGTTGGCACCATAATTGTTTCCGGAAATATAATCGGCGAATGTTTGAGCCGCTCTTTTGGTTTTTGCAGTGAACTTGCTTGCGTGGTTTTGCCATTCGGCTTATGCGCAACGTAGAGTGGCATCACACCATCATGATCGCTCACTGCTGCCTGGATTGGCACAATATTTGCATGCTCACGCGTTGCTGCCACCAAAGCGTCACACAATTCTGGCACCGGCTCAAAGGCATAAACGGTACTTTCAGGTAATGCTGTGGCAAGCCGTATGGTATCATGCCCTTTAAAAGCGCCAACCTCTATAATAATTGGCCGCGCTGAAAGATACGGCTTAATAAATGTAGGCAAATCTGATTGTTTTATAATTTTCACATTGAGCTTTCTTCTAAATTCATCCCTATCTCAGGGTATCAGAAATGGCAGCACAAATATACTATTGCAGTTTGTATACTTGATATTGTAGTATGAGACCAATCTTACTAAATGGAGGGTCTCATGTTGTGCAAACGTATAGCCGTTATATCACTACTTTTACTGCCGAGCGTGTCTCGTTCAGATTCACACATTCCGGATGGCTTTGGTGTATCATTTAGCCAAGGGATGAGCAACTTTGAATGGTATCGCGATAAATGGACACAAACAGAACCTGGTTGGGCACTTGCAGCGGAATTGTATACCCAATATATCATCAAAGATTTGCAATATAGCGATACCCCACGCATTCCAAAAATTATTCATCAGATTTGGATCGGTTCACCGCTGCCTGATAAATATCTTCCCTTGATTGCAAGCTGGCAAGAAAATCACCCGGATTGGGAATATATTCTTTGGGATGATGCCATGATTGAAGAACTCGGACTCGTCAATAAAGAACAGTATGACCGTTCAACAAATTGGGGACAAAAGGCAGACATTGCACGCTATGAAATTTTGTATCGCTTCGGTGGCGTGTATGTTGATATCGATTTTGAATGTCTTCGTCCGTTTGACGTATTCAATCACGTCTGCGATTACTACACTGGTGCTGCATACTCTGGCCGCTTTTCTACCTTTAATGGTTTAATCGGCGCAGCACCCGGAAATCCTATTGTGAAAGAATGCATCGACACCCTGAATATCGATGCCTATTACGAAGGCACTCCTGAACATAATATTCTTTTCAGCACCGGGCCGTTCCATCAAACACGGTGTTACATGAGCAAAGCACGTGAAGCAGGCCGCGCCGTTGCATTCCCGGTGAACTATTTTTACCCATGGCCATTTTCAAAAAAACAGGATAATGAACATCTTTCAAAATGGTTTAAACCAGAAACCTTCGCCATTCATTACTGGCATGCAGGCTGGCGTGAAGAAAAACCAAAATCTGCAACGCGCTGGTTAGGACAAAACTGGTGTAACACCGCAACAAGCAACTGCGCTTTATATGGCTGTTGGGTCTCTCAACATATTGCTGAATTTTTTGAAGAACTATGGGAATGCTTGGCTGATTATGTATGTCCCGATGATGATTATTGTTACTAAAAGGGAAAAAACATGAAACGTACTACAATAGCGGCTCTCTGTATACTCCTGGCCACCGCGCACGGCGCACATGCACTCACAGAGCATGAAATAAAACAGATACTCAAAAACCACACGTTCGCACCAGGGGTCACGATTTGGGATGTGATGGCTCAGTTGCAGGATATGCTCACTGATGCGCACAATCTTATAAGCTCTCTTGCGCACTCGGTCGGCGTTGTTGATACGAAATCCGATGATGTTGCAGCACTCGTAGATTATATTGCAAAAGAATCGGCGCGCCGGATTGATCTGGTATTTAATAAAGTGCAAGAGATACAAAGCCAAACCGGTGGAAAGCTCCAAGAGGTTGTTTCCTATCTTCAATACGTTGCCATTGAATCTTCACGCCAACTGCAGGCAGTGCTGCAACGCGCGAATGAAATCGGCATAGCTGCCTCATCAAGCCTTGATACTTTAAATGTAGGCACTATCGCATCCATCGTTGATACACTTGGCGATAAAGTGGGAGTCATTGAGCAAGCAGGGAGCAACGTTTTAGAAACGCTCAATGCGGTGAAACAAAATGGTTCCTGTATCGCAGACATTATGCATGGTGTTGATAACAATAAGCAACTTCTTCATTCAATGATTGATCAACTCTCCACCTGTTGCACAGAGCTTTCAGAAAATGATGCAAAAATATTTAGCGCGGTAGAACGTATAGAAACACAACTTTCCACTGTGCCTCGCACACCAGAACGCAACGCCGTGATAGAAATGCCAAATCAACGGCATCAAGTACGCTTCTTAAAAAATAAACATCTCAATCGCGCAGGCGGCATTACGATTACCGAATCCGGCCTCTATATTTTAACCGAATCACTGGAGATCGATACCATAACCGGCATCACCATTCACGCAAACAATGTTACCATTGACCTTAATGGCTTCACCATTACAACAAACAACGCTGATATTGCACCACTCACTATCACACAGGCTGACACAATAGTGGTGAAAAATGGTACCATAACAGGCGGCAAGGGGATATCGGTGCTGAATGCAAATGGTGTTGTGCTTGAAAGGCTCACCCTAACGTACGCTATGAATGATGCACTACACCTATCCACCGCACAGAATGTTCACCTGAAACAATGTATTATTCGCGGAGCAGCAGGTAACGGCATCACCATTGATACACAATCAAGCACAGTAATGATTGAAGACTGTACTATTACCGACTGTCAGGGGAACGGCATTACTGCAGCAGACACTAAAAACATACATATTGCACACACTATTGCCGATAACAATGGCAGCAGTGGCATTATAACGAATGATTCAGTAGAACGTGCACAGATAGAAAGCTGCCGCGCTATGGGCAATGGTTCCATGGGCTTTGTTGATAAAGGAGCTTCCTTTGCAACCTGGATGAATAACCTGGCATCGGGCAATGCATATGGCGACTATGAAAATATTAAATCAGTATTGCAAAGCAAAGCCACCAGCTTCTGGCATAATGTGTATGCAAACTAATTAACCTATAGACATTATTTCATACTCGGTGCATGCTCAAAGCAAAAAATGTACCGAGTATGAAAAATCCCATTGGAACTATTATCGCCGGATCACTTGCTGAAGGGCTTACCATGCGTTTGCAGCAAGGCACCTCTTTGGAAACCATAAAAACTGGCAAGTTTGTGTGCATCGTTGGTATGCAGTATCGCTTTTTTTCTATGATTACCGATTTTACACTCGCAAGCACCAATCAAGAACTGCTCACGATGCCATCAGGCATGTTGCACCCTACCATCGCACAAATTTTACATGAACGGGATTTGTATACCACCATCACACTCAAGCCAATGCTCATGCTTGGCGCTGATAATCGCCCATCACCCGTAAAAACTATTCCACCCCATTTTGCACCCGTCTATGATGCAACGCAACGCGACGTTGCACTTATTTTTGGTGATGAAACAGATCCCGAACAACGTTACTTTAGCATCGGCACACCCCTTGATATGGAAACACCCGTCTGCATTAATCTTGAAAAGCTCACCGAACGAAGCAACGGTATTTTTGGCAAAACAGGTACGGGTAAAACATTCTTAACCCGCCTTGTGCTTGCAGGGCTTATTAAACAAGAAAAAGCGGTAAACCTTATTTTTGATATGCATAGTGAATATGGTTTGCAAGCGCGCACCGAAGGAAAGAAACAGCAGTTTGTAAAAGGACTCAAGACCTTATTTGGTAGCCGTGTTATGATTGCATCACTCGATCCGGCATCAACGCGTCGCCGCGGCACCACGCCTGATTTAGAGCTTACGCTGAGCTATCAATCAATACATGTGGATGATATACTTTCTCTTTCTCATGAGCTTAATTTACACGCCACTGCGGTTGAAGCCGCGTATCTCATTGTAGCCCGTTATAAAAACAGATGGCTTGCCGCACTGTTACAACATGGTGAAAACCTCAAAGAGTTTGCCGAAAATCTTGGCGCGCATCCCGAATCGATCGCCGCATTATATCGCAAGCTGAAACGCATTGAACGTTTACCTTTTTTTGTAGATGAAAATCCCGCACAACAATCGGCCGTTGACAGCATTATGGCATACTTACAACGGGGTATTAGCGTAATCATCGAATTTGGCAACTTTACTGATACCTTTGTGTATCTTTTGATTGCAAACATTATCACGCGCCGTATTCATGCATCCTACATCGAACAAACGGAACGGTTTCTTGGTTCACAAAAAACAGAAGATGAACCGTATAAACTTATGATCACCATAGAAGAAGCGCACAAATTTTTAAATCCTCTTGCCGCACGGCAAACTATTTTTGGGATCATTGCGCGTGAAATGCGTAAATATTATGTATCGTTATTGATTGTAGATCAACGACCATCAGGTATTGACCCCGAAGTGCTTTCGCAGATTGGCACCAAAATTGTAGCGCAATTGAATGATGAAAAAGATATTCAGGCAGTGCTCACTGGTGTGCATGGTGCACAACAGTTGCGCACAGTACTTGCAGGCTTAGATTCTAAAAAACAGGCGCTTATTATGGGCCATGCGGTTGCGATGCCCATTGTGGTGCAAACGCGCGAATATGATGCAACCTTTTATGAAGCGATGCAAAATACCGTGAATCCTGAAGCAGTAAAAAAACTAGTTGATCAACTGTTTTAAGGTATATTTCATCTTGCCTGTCACCTTGATCAGCACTATACTACTTCCAACAAATCATCACTTTAAAGGAGTATGTATGAAGTTTTTCTCATCAACCTTTCTTCCCCTTTTATTACTTGCAAGTCCCTATATGTATGGCGTGCATGCTGATGCAATACGCTACAACAACAGCTGCCTCAGCTTTGAACGTCGCGGAAGCCTTGATACCGTAGATGAACTTATTTTTACGCATAAACCTGCCCTTCACTACGATCATATACTCGCAACGCCTGCACTTCTTGTACGCGCAAAACATGACGTTATCGAAATATGGCGCACATTTGTAGTGAATGCAATTGCAGAACGCATTACAATGCTACAAAATCAAGCTTCTGATGTTAAGGGTTCAACCGATTTGCTTAATGTTGCTATAGAACGTCTACAAGGAGAACTCTCTTACTTACAATCAACCCAATATTATAAACTTGAATCTGAAGAGCTTGTGGCAGTTTCTGAGCAAACTATTGTGTTGCTCATGCAATGGGCAAAAAATATCACCATCAGTGGCGATGAATTTGTACCCGTTATCACCGTTCAGCTTGATGATAATACAATCATTACGGCAAGCAGCTGCTGCGGCGATGTGCCATTGGTAATTCGCGATCATATTTATTGGCAAAAACTGATAGAAGCAGGCTGGGTTGCCGTAGATATCGATGCACTCGGCCGCGTACAACCAATATTGCATCCTGATGTAATCGGTGAAAAATTCCATTTTTATAAAACTAGATTTGGCGTTTACTTCAGAGAAACGTTAGGTGAAACAGAAAATGTGCCCGGCAATTTGCTGCGCATCGTAACGCACATAGAAAGAGATCCACGGTATAATCCGAACGTACAAGGCGAATTACCCGTAGCATGGCTTAAATTCCCTGCAGAACCTACATTTGATGCAACCGTAACGGGGCAATATGTGCCAAACGAAAATCGTGCACACACTGCAACATGGGTATTGGCAAAAGATCTCCCAACGCTTTACGCAGAAATTTATAACGTAGAAAATAACTAATCTCAGATGCCCCACTCACGTGTGGGGCTTTTATCTTAATGGCATTGAAAAAAAAGAATTATTATGAAAAAAAATATACTATGCGCCGTAGCGCTTTGCGTTGCAACATTGGCATCAGCAAGCCAAAATCATAATGGCTATCAAGGCACTACATCAATCGGCTCGATATGGACCAAAAAATATACATTGAGTAAAGCTGGTGAAACAATTTCAACGGCAAGCTCAGAATCTTATTTTACCACAACAGATTCATACTCAGAAGGTAGCGTATTTTCTATTTTTGATCGTAAAAATAATTATGCCTACCTTTTTGCCCTAAAAAGTCGTTTTCCAAACAGCATGGGGCGGCAAGCGGCGATTGTAGATGATGCATTACTGGTAACGGCTGAAAGTGGAAGCAATGGTTTATGGATCGATAGCATACATAAAATGCCCGCTTCCAAGAAAATTAAATTTAACAAAGAAGGTACCATTTACAGCCTTCATGCTATGCCAAACAAAACAGATGCTCTATCGTTTGTGCATAATGGCTGCGTGGTTATGAATATTGAAACTGAACAAGTTGAATGTTCATTTAACATAAATGATAAGGCAACAATACAACATTCAATTCCAACTAAAGACGGCAATGGCATTTGGTATCGTGCTACCGCATACTCTACTGAATCTCACATGAGTAAAATAGGATTTTATGATATCCGATCAGGAAAAGCACAACTGCTTGCAATAGAGCTACCTCCTTTTTATGGCCGCATTAGCGCAAATCCTTCTAACACACGCTGCGCATTCGCACACTCAGGACAGCTGCTTATATACGATGTAGTGGCAAATAAAAAGGATGTGACGATACTTCCTTCCACAGAAGGACACGTTGAAGAAGCGTTTTTTGCCAATGATGATACCGTTGTGTATAACGTTACAAGATCCAAATTACAAGATGCGGAAAATACGTTGCATACGCTGACGCTTTCAGCATCTCCAATCATAAAACGCGCTTCATCTACCGTGCCAAATGCTTCATACTTTAGATATCATGACCACACGCAGCTTTTGATTACCGTAAAAACATTTAGCGGTATTGATACAATTTACGACTTTAGTAACAAACAATAAAGGGCCTTTTATGAAAAAACAGTTACTTTCACTCGCGCTCTTATATGCACTACCAGTTATGCCATCAGCTGCACAACCACCGGTGCAACAAGAAACATTACCGGTTGATGCCGATGTGCATGAAGCAGCAGTTATTATAGAAAATATGGATCAAGGTGAAATACTACAGGGACTTACAGAAGTTGAAGCTGAATTTAGAGCTGACTTTTGGATTACAGACAGGGAACGTGCTGAAATTATTGCAACATTAGGCGTAATGCTTGGGCGCAACCAACTAAACAAGCACAACTTTAAACTAAAAGTTCAACAAGTTATTACGCGTATGGTAACACAACGATATCTTGTTGAAGCGCAAAAACATCTGTATAATCCTGGCGCAGAGCGAGTAGCTATTTCAAACGGTAGAAATGCTTTTTACGCTATGAATAGAACGGGTATTAAATCATCAATACTCAGTAATGCCAGCGGTTTTACTTTTGAAAGAGATGTGGCGCGTTATGCACATAATTCTGAATATGCTCAATACAGAAAATGCAATTCATATTGCTACTGAAAAATGTAAGCCACCATTTCGGTGGCTTTTTTTATGCCGCTTTTTTCTCTTGCAACATGCCGCCAGATTGCATTGCCCACAAACGTGCATACACACCATTATGTGCAATAAGCTGTTGATGCGTGCCATCTTCTACAATCACACCCTTTTCAAATACCAAGATTCTATCCATCGCTTCAATGGTAGAAAGCCGATGTGCCACAGCAAGCACTGTTTTGCCTTCCATTAAAGTCTTGAGCGCATCCTGTATCTTTTGTTCGGTGACCGTATCAAGTGCACTCGTTGCCTCATCAAGCACTAGAATCGGCGCGTTTTTAAGCATAGCGCGTGCAATCGCAAGCCGTTGCCGTTGACCACCAGAAAGCTTAGACCCACGCTCACCAATCATAGCATTGTACCCTTGTGGCATACGCATAATAAAATCATGTGCATAGGCTTTTTGTGCTGCCGTTACAATCTCTTCATCAGTGGCATCAGGCCTGCCATAGCGAATATTTTCCATGATAGAGCGATTAAAAAAGATAGGATCTTGGGGCACCATACCAATTGCTTTGCGCAACGAATCTTGCGTAACATGAGTAATATCTTGATCGTCAATGTAGATAGCGCCACCGGAAAGATCAAAAATGCGCAATAACAAATTGATGAAGGTTGTTTTGCCACTGCCAGAAAAACCAACTAACCCAACCTTTTGGCCGCCGGAGATAGCAATAGAAAGATTATTAAACAGCATTTCTTGTGATTTGTATTGAAATGATACCCCATCAAACTGAATAGTGCCATGATCCACCACCAATGGCGTTGCATCTGGCGCATCAATAATGTGAGGCGGCGTTAAAATAGTGTGCAAACCCTGCGTAACGTTACCATATAATTCAACACACTCTTCCACACCCTGCACCAAATACCACAAGCAATCAACGATCGCGCTATTGATGCTTAACACTAATGCAAAATCACCCGCGGTAATTTGACCAAGCTTGAAGTAATAAGCGAGCCACCATAAACAGAGTGCCTGATAGATCACAAATGAAAGACTTTGGAAGGTGAAAAGATATAAAAAGAACAGCGCGCGGGTACGCTGCGCATTTGCATATTTATCTATTTTTCGTTTAAGGTTATCACGCTCAAGAGGAATACCCGTAAAAAGGCGCACCGTCATCATAGCACCGATAACGTCAACCAAATAGCCGATAAGCGCTGATTGTTTTGCCGCAGACGCTTCACTCAGCTGATGCGCTTTTTTAGACATGAGCCATGCGATAGCGCAAAAAATAAGCACCCATAAAGTAAGTGCCATGGCAAACCAGCTATTGACCGTCCAAAGTGTGATAATTGCAATAATAATCGCAAGGCCATGCGCAATAAACCGATCGATTGTTTTTTTAACCAGATCAGCCATACCATTCATCGCATCACGCATTTTATTGCCAAGGCTACCGGCAAAATGGGTTTGATAGAAGGCATGGGAATGGTGCATCAAATGATTGAGTAAACTTTCTGCAATATAACGCTTAATCGTAGGCGAAACCATCATGATGGTATAATCATACAAGCGGAACATGCCCACCATAATGAGAGACATTACGATATATAAAATTACCGGCATGGCAATATCCTGATACACCGTTGCGGGCGTTGCCACAGTCAGCGCATCAAGCAATTTTTTAATTAAATAGGGCCGAAATGAAATATCAAAGGCCCATACAACACCAACCACTATTTGTGCGTATAACCACCCTCGGGCATGCTGAAGCACCTGCCCAATATAACCAGAGACTGTCATAATACTATCCTATTTCTTTGGAATTACGTTTGATATGTATATGAAGGTAGTATACCAAAAATGGTCAACATTGCCCACCGTTAGGGCGCAATAGGCGCAGAATAGTGCACTACGCCTACTACTTTAAAAACAAAAACTTTTTAAATACTACTGCGCTTTTCAACGAGCGCTTGCAACACAATTTGGCTCCATGATTCAAAGTGAGGGAGCATGGCAACACATTCATCGAGGGACATGAAGGTGCCGCTCTTGAGTTCAGATTTAATGCTGATTTCATCGGTGGTGCCATGAAGCAAGAATACAAAGCCCATGTGCACGCGGCCAACTTCATTCGTATCATCATTCAGAAGGCCAAGTGTTTCTATGGTCAACGTATCATGATAGGAAACTTCTTCATGAAACTCGCGGTTTGCCCAGGCAAAAATATCATTACATTTAATATCTTCGTACCGAATATGGCCACCGATGCCGATGGTATACTTATTTTGCAAGCGTGTTTCTGATGCTTGCGCAGTACGCTGCATTACAAAAATGCGCTCTTCATGAATAAACACTAAATACGGAATTATTTGTTTGTAGCCCGGATCATTTTCCGCAAGGCTACGGATCATAAACTCTTTTTTAGTGTTAATGATGTTTAAATAACGGTTGGTATAATCTACGCGTATCCCATGCCAATCTTCATCTTCACGAATCAAATATTCGCGTTTAACAACCAAAATAGACTCTTCTAAATTCGGCATAATTACCGATTTTTGCTGGGTTACTGTAGCCATGGCTAACCTTTTAATGGGCTAATATTTTGACGATTTCATGTAAACACAATACCCTAAACATAGCAGCAACATAGGCTGATTGCTACCAAGTTAAGCGATTATTATAAGGAGCCCCATGGCATACGATATCCGCGCAATCGAATCCGCATGGCAAACACAGTGGAAAAAACACCCCTACAAAACCGGTGAAGCCGATTTCGAGACCCCAAAATATTATTGTCTTGATATGTTTCCCTACCCATCTGGATCTGGCCTGCACGTAGGTCACTGGCGTGGGTATGTGCTTTCTGACGTGTATGCACGGATAAAAAAACTGCAAGGATACAACGTACTGCACCCCATGGGATGGGATGCATTTGGCCTTCCTGCAGAAAATGACGCCATCAAAAAAGGAATTCTCCCCCAAATAGGTACCGCACGCAACATTGCCAATTTTAAAGAACAGCTTCAAGCGATTGCTGCAATCTACGATTGGGATAAAGAGGTAAACACCACCGATCCTGATTATTATAAATGGACCCAATGGATCTTCTTACAGATGTTTAAAGCGGGCCTTGCCTACGAATCGATGATGCCCATAAACTGGTGCCCATCATGCTTAACTGGCCTTGCTAATGAAGAAGTGGTGAACGGCTGTTGCGAACGCTGCGGCTCTGGCGTAACCCACAAAGAAGTTCGCCAATGGGTGCTTCGCATCACCGATTACGCACAAAAATTGCTCGATGGCCTTGATGAACTTGAATGGCCAGACAAAGTAAAGCAGATGCAGCGCAACTGGATCGGCCGTTCTGAAGGATTAATTTTTAAAAACCCGGTCAAGGGTTCAGATCTAGTACTTGAAACCTTTTCTGCACACTTTGAAGCATTCGCTGCTGACACCTTTTTGGTGATTGCACCGGATCATCCATTGCTACCAGAACTTCTTGAAGGCGTTCCTAATAAAACAGAAATCATTGCATTCTGTGATGCAATCCTTGCTGAACGCACCGCCGACAAAACGCACGCTCAAAAAGAACCGACTGGTATTTTTACGGGCCGCTATACCATAGATCCAGTAGGCAACGGCGAACTGCCTATTTGGGTTGCAAGCTTTGCATTAGCCGATTATGGCACGGGTATCGTGAAATGTTCAGCACATGATCCACGCGATTTTGCCTTTGCGAAAAAATATAATATTTCACTCAAAGCAGTGTTGCTTCCTGAAGATCAGGCACAACGCCAAGCAGTTGAAAAGCTAGACGTATGCTTTGCTGATACAACAACGGGTATCTTAACCGCACCTGCCCTTTTTGCGGGTAAAAATGCCGCATCGATACGCACTGAAGTGGCTGATTATTGCGAAGCGCAAGGCTTTGCGCGGCGCCACGTAAGCTATCGCTTACGGGATTGGATCTTTTCCCGTCAACGCTACTGGGGTGAGCCAATACCGCTCGTGCATTGTAAACATTGTGGCGTGATCCCCGTGCCAGAAAATCAATTGCCGGTACGTTTACCCGATGTTGAAAATTATCAACCAACCGGCACTGGCGAATCTCCACTTGCAGCGATCGATTCATGGGTGAACACCACCTGCTCTTCATGCGGTAAGCCTGCAAAACGTGAAACAAACACGATGCCGCAATGGGCTGGCTCTTGCTGGTATTTCTTGCGCTATCCAAATCCACACCTAAAAAATGAACCTTTTAGCTCAGACGATATGCGCTATTGGATGCCGGTTGATCTCTATGTTGGTGGTATTGAGCATGCGATTTTGCACTTGCTCTATGCGCGATTTTATACCAAAGTGCTGTATGATCTAGGCCACGTACCCTTTAATGAACCATTCAAACAGCTCTTCAACCAAGGCATGGTACTGAAATATTCAGAAACTTCTGGCCACGTTGAAAAAATGTCTAAATCTAAAGGCAACGTCGTCAACCCTGATGAGATGGTTGCTGAATACGGCTCCGATGCCTTGCGTATGTATATGCTCTTTATGGGGCCGCCAGAGCTTGATTGTGAATGGCAAGATAATGGGCTTGATGGGATTAAGCGCTTCTTGAATCGCGTATGGGATTTCAGCACTAACCCTGAACATTTTTTGGCGCCAGATGCTGAAGAACCACTTGCCGTTACCAAACGTGTGCATAAATTTGTGTGCGAATTCCAACAACGCTTAGAACGGTTCCGCCCAAATACCGCAATTTCTGCTGGCATGGAACTTTTTAATGATCTTATTGCAGAAAATGCTACCTTGTCACCAAAGCTCTTTGAAATGATCTTTGTAATGCTTTCAACGATGGCGCCTCACATCTCATGTGAACTTTTAAAGCGCGCGTGCAACAAACGCCTTGAAGATTGCGCATGGCCTGATTTTAATCCAGCCTTAGTGCTCGATGAAACGGTCACCATGGTGGTGCAAGTGAATGGCAAACTTCGTGCGCGCCTTACCGTAGCACGTGGCGCAAACCAAGAAACCGTGGAAGCACAAGCACGCACCGCAGTAGCACAATGGATTGCGGGCAAAGAGGTTATGAAAGTAGTGTTTGTGGAAGATAAACTGTTGAGCTTTGTGATTAAATAAAAAAATGAGAGAGACGAACAATGAACGTATGGTTAATAATCGGGGCAGCATTCATGCTGCCCCTTTCTGCTGCTGATAGCCCAAAAAATAAACAAATTTCCACCGGCGAGTTGCTATGCGAACTGTTGATAATACATACCGTGGAAAATCCTTCACATTTAGAAAACTTTTTTGGCATCAGTACCCATCTCAACACATACCTCGAAAGTCAATGGGATAATAAAGTTAAAACATGGAACATTACACGTAAAAATCATTTAAAAAAATGGGTTGATGCGCATACACAAGATAAGGTAACCATTGCCGCAGAAAGCAGAGACGTGCTTCACGCCGCTTTGTATACAGATATTATTCATCCATGCGACACCTTTGAGAATGATACAGATGAAAAAATCAAGTTGCTAAAAGATTATACAAAAAATAAAAATTCTAATGTCTTCTGCTTTATATCAGCCTTTGTAAATCGGAACAACAATCTACTGCTCAAAAAATATTTATATAAAGAAACAACTGACGTTCATATTTATTGCAATAATGAAATCGCATGGATAGATGCATTGGATGATGAAAATAAAGAATCGAGCACTGGCATCTGTTACGATTTTAAAACAAATAAATTCTCTTCAGTTGAAATAGTTGTGCAATGTGAAAGTGAACAGATCAGTACGTCATGGTTTGAGACGCATGCTCCAGAGCTTTTCGAAAAAATTACTGAGAATGATACATTTTTCTATAAAAGATGGAACACGCTCTACTTTGATCTTGAAAAAATAGAATCATACGAAACAATTAACGCCTTAGAATGCTATATGGGTACTAGTTACCTTTCTAAATTGACTCTTAATCATATTCCACACCTTCAAAAGATAATAAAATACCCCGATCTCATAGACAAAATGGAAGAGAAGGTAAATTTTAACATAAAAGTTAGAAAAAAACGTGGTCAAAAATTTTTTTACTCATTGATTCGAGATGAATTTTCTTTTTATAGAAATGGTCAAATGATAGTTAACTATAAAAATTCAACTCCCGTTTTAAATCCATTTACAAAAGCCCGCTTTGAATATTTTTGTAAAAACTGGGATAACCCTGATCCTTTTAGTATTCATCTTTATTGGAAAAACTTTCTTAATTTATTTAAATCCTGCACTTCAATAATTATAGATAAGAAACATATCTCACGATACGATGCACTTAATCATGTTGTGCGAATTTTGGAGTTAAAAAAAGATACTCAAGGCGTGGTGACCGTTAATGACCATGGTGATACACAGGTCCCTGCAAATATTAATTTTAAAACCTTACACGTTAAAAAAGATGGCACCTTAACGTACAAAACACATAGCAAATCCACATGATAATAGTATTGATACTATGCGTGTTCATGCTGCCCCTTTCTGCTGCTGATAGCCCAAAAAATAAACAAATTTCCAGAGGCGAGTTGCTATGCGAGCTTGCTATACGCAATGGCATGATAGCGCCGGATGAGCTCAAACGATTTCCCTGCATAAGCCAATATATAAACGTTGAAGCATCAAAAAAGCTCGATGGACATAGATTAGCACTCAAAAATTATGTTGAACAATTCTATCCCGCTACCGATTGTGAGGTTACGTATAGCCGAAATAAATTAGAAGCCGCTATCATCGAAGATACTGATATATTTGACTTTGAAAAGAGGGAAAAGTTAGCCACTTTTTGGTATGTATATTTTAAAAATGAAAAAGATATAAAAGCACGGTTTATTAATTACGAAAAATCAGACCGACGTATTACCTATAAACCATTTTTTACTAAAACACACGCATGCTTTGATTTTGGCACTGATATAACCATGACAATGATATACGAAACCGGTTTGTGCTGGAATAGAATCACTAAGAACACAGAAGATTCAATGACTACACGGTTTTTTGTATGGTGTGAAAATCGTTACTTACCAACTGGCTATTTTGCTCGCGTGTTGCCAGATTTATATGCAAAAATAATGAAAAAATCAGCTTCATTTGTGTATGAAAGATCAATCATTTTTTATCAACCACCAAAGCCGGGCAGAAACAGAGCTCGATGGGCCTCTGGACCAGCCTTTACCATTGACCTTGTGCAGACAGATATTTTAACGGAAAACGATGTTAGTTTTTTGAGCACATTTTTACCTAATGGCAAGTATCAAAAATGGTTCGATATACCCAAAAAACATGGTTATGCTTTGCTCAACGTACTTGCCTGCTATGGTTCACCGCGTACCTTACTTGATGAAATTGATAACCAAGTTGGTAAGTACAAAACAAAGTGGAAGGGATTAGGCAACGTGCACGCCTCACACTGCATCGAATATGTTGAGGTTTTACTAGGGAAAGCAGGTGAATATATCTCCTTTACAGAAGACAATATCTTCCAACGATTAAGCGCTACGGCCAGGGCTACTTTAGACTATATTGTGCAACTCAAAAAAGAAGGGGTTTTTTTTGAAAAAGATTGGAATAATGGAATCGATTTAAAAAAACGAATTAAGCTGTATAACCAAGCCATACAATTTTTGCGGCACAAGCGCATGACCTGGCTTGTAAAAGATAAACACCACCTCATCAGGTATGATCGCTTAAGTAACATGGTTGCGTTGTTTAAGTATGGGGCGGCATATGGGGCGAACCTCACAAAAATAGTAGAGCAAAAAGTCTCTTCAACTATTGATTTGAATTCAATACAGATAATTTTCGTGTCTACTGGAAAAAATACAGTGAACCCTACCATAACCTATCAATTACTTACCCCAGTAAAAAACGATAGCGAATCAGAATCGTCAGATGTATTAGTTGAATCATCTGATGAATAATATGTACATATTCATTTGATTGCAAGTATACTATAAGTATTATTTTTATCTATTTGGTGGTTATATGTATACAAAATATCTTATAGTCTTCATAGCTCTTGCTTCAGTACCACAGAATTATGGCATGGGTAGCGTTCTTACGCGAGCAACAAACAAAACACGTACCACGGTACAGAGCATACGATCAAAAGCATCCGATTATAAGCCAAAAGCGGTTGCCGCCGTAGCAAAAACTATTAAAGATCAAAAAGAGGATATTATACAATCACAGGTGCGCGAATTTCATGAAAGATCACCCCGCTATCGCATGGGGCGTGCTGTGGGTAAATCAATGGTATTTAATGCACTCACACAAAGTGCCCTCTCGTATTATAATATCTTGACCTTTGCGGCACTACCGCTGCCTATTTCCATACTTTTGGGTGGCGCATTATTGTCTGCACCGGCCCTTATATTTGATGCATCAGAAATACTCAAAAAACGTTGGAACTATTTCAGGCAAAAGCGTACGAGCAATGATGTTACCATTCTTCATACATTGTTGGATCGCATAACATTACAACCCTCTCCAGAAAATGAATCTACGTTTATTAAAGAAACTGATGTACCACCCGCGCTGGTAAATAAGCCATTATTGCCAGGCAATAAAACGATTCTTCAGGCCGCGTTAGAAAAAAATGCTGATTTTTTTAACGTGCAAACATTAATCAATGCTGGCGCTGATCCTAATCCATCAGTACCGGATGAAGCCCATCCTATAAGCATTCTTTTACACCACACCCACCCCGATTTAGAAACATTAGCTCTCTTGATAAATCCTCTTATTATTCCTGTAGATACGCTTAAACCGTTACCCCAAATGGTTGAACAGAGGGTCAAAGATTTTGTACAAACAAAAAAACTAACACTCAAAGATAAAACTGATGAATGGTCTCAGATCCAGAGAGATCAGCTTAATTCGATTGGAAAAGCTCTTGAAACAAGAAAAACGCTTTTATGGGAAAAAGAAGTTACCCTCAAAAAGCAATCGCAACCTTTATCCCCGATTGACTTATAAGCTAGTCTCGGTAGGATAATTCTATCGGTTAAAAATTTTATCATACGGAGACTTTATTATGGTAATACGTAATAGTCATGCACTCAGCATTCTTTTACTCTGCTCAGTAGCCTTTGTTTCAGCAAATACCCCCGTAGCACAAGATGCTCAAAAAGCACAAAAAGCTATTAGCCAAGAAGTAAAAAAAGTAGAAAAAACCGTTGCAGTGGTATCTGATATTGATAAAAACGTTGCTTCACCGGTTATATCAACCTACGATCAAATCGCGGGAATGAGCCAATCTGAAATCGGCAAAGAAGCGCAACAAGCGATGGAAAAGCTGCAAACAGAAAAAGCTTCAGCACTCGAAGCAGATCGCAAAACCCTCGATGATAGATTAAAACAGTTCAATGCGAAGAAAGACACACTCAGCCAAGAAGCGCGCCAAAAAGAAGAACAAGAACTCATGGCAGCAAGCGGCGAACTACAAAACAAAGTACGCAAAGCGCAAGAAGAGATCCGTCTTGAAATGACAAAAGCAACAGAAAAACTTGCAAAAGTAGCTGAAGAAGCTGCCGTTGAAGTTGCAAAAGCAGAAAAAGTTGACGTATTACTTGAGAAAAACACCGGTCGCGTTATCTATACCAAAAATGGTTCAGACTTGACCGATAAAATTCAAAAGAAAATGAACGATAAAACTGCTGTAGCTAAAGGCAAAACTCCTAAAGCTCCTGCAAAAACAGCTGCAGCATAATATACTTTTTTGAAAAATCAAAAGGTCGGTATAGAATAAACGCTATACTGGCCTTTTTTTATTGGTATTTATATGAACACGCAAAAACCATTATCCTCTATTAAAGCTATTATTGGCTTAGGCAACCCCGGTGATCGCTACTATAAAACACGCCATTCTATCGGCTATCGTGTTATTGACGCCTTGGCAGATTCATGCGGCGGTTCATGGCATGATCGCGGCACGCTGCAGACTGCAGAAATTACCGTTAACGATAAGCCACTGATACTTATCAAATCAAATACCTATATGAACGATTCTGGTAAAGTAATTCCCTATCTTTTAAAAAAGGGCATTGCTGCATCAGAAATACTGGTTATTCATGACGAACTGGAAAAACCCTTTGGCACCATGAACATAAAAGTTGGCGGATCACACCGCGGTCACAATGGTTTACGCTCTATTATGGGCGTGTGCGGTGATGGCTTTTATCGCTTGCGCATTGGCATAGGCAGACCTGAGCAAAAAGAAGAGGTGCCACACTATGTGTTAGCACCCTTTGATAATTCAGAATCGGAAGTAAAAACCGTGATCGAGAAAGCCAATCAATACCTGCTTGATAATCTATAATCGCTACGTATTGATAATAGAGCTTGGATTTGGTTGCTCATCAGGATCCTGACAAAAACAGCGTTCTAAGCAATTCAAAATCGGATTTTTGTGATATGCCTCGCATGCAACACGCAATCTTTTGAGTTCGGCAGGATTACGTGAAAGAGGCGTGTTATATATATTAAACACCAGCGCTTGTGTTGCAAGGCTAGTTCCTGAAATCGATTGCAACGGCATGTCCTTTGCCACTACCACTAAACCGTACGGCATCGAGGTAGTATCAAGGCGAGTAATTCCCGTATTACTTATATTGATTTTTCGTAGATTTGAAAACAACCTAAAAAACGCCCCCGGCAGCTCATTAAGTTGATTATCTTTTAGATTAATCTCACAAACCTCATCAAACCAACTCTGTTTTTTCCAATCTCTGACCGTTACAAAACTCATACCTGCAAGATTGAGAACACCATCTTCAATACGATTTTTATTGAAAATA
The DNA here is from genome assembly GCA_963704465.1 of uncultured bacterium. GTDB lineage: Bacteria > Babelota > Babeliae > Babelales > Vermiphilaceae > MFD02979-c4. The sequence goes on along the minus strand of OY969901.1, from coordinate 106,383 downwards.
CGTGCATTTGCCGTTGCGGTGTCACCATATAAAAGAACCGCAAGAATAATTGCTTTCGCCTTATGATGATCACACAATGCAAGAGCACCTCCGATTTTATCCCAAATACAGCCATTTACCATTGCCCCATTGAGAATTCCTCCCAAAATCAATCTATTGGCTGTTTCTTTTCTCTCGTCATCCGTAGAATATTGAGAATTATTACAAAAAAATAACGCATCTTCGTACAAATCTTCATAGCCATAACAAACATTTACACATAAAAAAGGCAAGATCAAAGCAATGCTTTTAATCACGACGTACCTCATCATGTGCAGGATACGGCCGCTCACCGGAAAGACGCTTCCAAGAAGGCATATCATGCGGTTGCATAAATTGATAACGACCTACACGCATACACCCAACACCGTGTGGCAATGGCCCTTGGCAATATACATTAGTGCAGTATACGCAAGCACCCATTACAGCATGCCTACGTACCTCTTCTTTTCCTTGTTCCATACCAAAAATGCTTGCAGTCATTACTACTACTCCGCAAAGCATATATTTAAGCATGAAGAACCTTTTTATTGTTATAAGTACATATATCTATGCAGAATGTTTTGAAATCCATTCATAAAAATCTTTAATGAAGCTGTGCTCAAATTTAACCCCTCCGCCCTGCAGCTCACCGGGGCGGCCTCCGCTTCGGAAGTTGTAAGCATCTTTCAACCACGCGGCTAAATTTTTTGAATTTATGGCATTTGCATACTCAGGCGCGACGCGCACCACAAAGCTTACGCCGTTCTCTGATTGCGTGCCAATCCAGTAAACACCTGGTTTATAGCTTAAAAGGGTCTGCGCAACTTCACGTATATCTTCAGCATTCAATTCAGGAAGCATAACGGCAAGGGTTGGTATTGAACCACAGTGCTGAATCTGTGAACGTAATTCGGGAATTTGCAGCTGCCACATCTTTTTTTGTAAAGCGCCGATTTTCTTCGTTGCCACTTTCAGCTCTTCACGTTGTTTGAGCACATTCGGCACAATCTCTTCAGTTTTAACACTGAGCTCTTGACTGAGAGCTTTGCATGCTGCATACAATTGTTGATAATAGGCAATCGCTTTTGGCCCGGTTACTGCCACAATACGGCGATGCCCTGCTGCGAGCGCACTTACTTCTACAATCTTGAAAGAGCCAATATCACCGGTACGGTTCACATGGGTACCGCCACAAAGCTCGGCTGATACATCCCCCACCTGCACCACACGTACCAGTTCGGGATTATATTTATCACCAAAGAATGCAATTACACCACGCCCCGTTGCCTCTTTAAGAGTCGTAAAATCGATCGTTACGGGAATGTTTTCACAAATAACGGCATTCACCGTTTGCTCTACAAGCTCAATATCTGCTTGAGACAACGGTGCATGATAGGTAAAATCGAAACGTAGATAATCGGGATGCACTAAAGAACCCGATTGCTTAATTTGATTACCAAAAACACTCATTAATGCCGCTTGCAGTAAATGAGTAGCAGTGTGATTCTTCATCGCATTCGTACGGAATGTTGCATCCACAATTGCGGTTATCTCTTGACCAATTTTTAATTCACCAGGGGTTTGCACTTCCATCGCAATACGATCATTAATATACCGCGCTTGCAACACGGGCGCCTCTACCCCATTGATTAACAGCATGCCTTGATCAGGCACCTGGCCGCCACCAACCAAGAAGAATGGTGATCGTGCCATCAACACAAAACATTTTTCATCACGCGGAACCGATTGCACCACCTCGCCATTATAGACCAACGCTACCACTGGCGCGGTTGTTTTCAGCTCGGTATATCCGGTAAATTCGGTAGTGATTGCAGGATCAAGCTCGAGGGTATCGAGCATATCTTGCTCTTTTTTACCCGATTGGCTCTTTTGTTGCTGCATAAGATGCTCAAATGCTTGCATATCAACGGTAAAAGAACGTTCGCGAGCCATCGCGGTGATTAATTCAATCGGGAAGCCATACGTATCATATAATTTGAATGCATCAGCGCCGCTAATGGTGCGATTTTTGGCATCTTTAAACAAGTTGTTTAAGATTACGCTACCCCGTTGAAGATTATGGGCAAAGCGCTCCACTTCGCTTTCTAGCACTGAGCGGATTAATTTTTTAGAGGTTACCAGTTCTGGATAAACGTGCCCCAGTGTGTCGATAATCACCTCGGATAGCGGTGGAAATATCGTTTCTGAGCTTAAGCGCTGCGCAAAAAGTGCTGCGCGGCGAATAATCTTACGGAGCACATAGCCACGACCATCGTTTGAAGGTGCACACCCATCGGCAATAAGCATAGATGATGAGCGAATATGATCGGCAATCACATGAAACGCTGCTTTGGTTTCAGCCGGTGCATGAGCATAGGAAACACCACTGAGTTGCTCCGTTCTTTCGATAATCGCCATGAACTGATCGGTATTAAAGACAGAATCTTTATTTTGCATCACCGCACAGAGCCGTTCAAGCCCCATACCGGTATCAACACCCTTCTGCGCCAACTCTTTCAGCTGCCCATCAGGAGAACGATCATACTGCATAAATACCAGGTTCCAAATTTCTAAGAATCTATCGCAATCACATGCAGGGCCACAAGATCGCGCATCAGTGCAGCCAAATGCAGGGCCACGGTCGAGATGAATTTCGGTGCATGGGCCGCACGGGCCAACATCACCCATTTGCCAGAAGTTATCTGCATCGCCAAGCCGGTGAATCTTATTTTTCGGCAGGCCGATCATGGTATGCCACAGTTCATACGCCTCATCATCGGTATGGTGCACCGTAGCATGCAGATGTTCTGTATCAAGCTTTAAATCTTTAGTCAGGAAATCCCAGGCGTATTGGATCGCCTCTTTTTTGAAATAGTCACCAAAAGAGAAGTTGCCAAGCATCTCAAAAAAGGTCAAATGGCGCTTGGTGAAGCCAACGTTATCAAGATCGTTATGCTTACCGCCGGCACGGACACATTTTTGTACCGATACCGCCTTGGTATAGCTACGCTTTTCTTTGCCTAAAAAAACATCTTTGAACTGGTTCATGCCCGCATTAGCAAACAGAATGGTAGGATCTTGTGCGGGAATAAGGGAGGAGCTTTTTACTTCTTCATGGCCACGATCAACAAAAAACTGTGTAAATCGAGACCGAATCTCAGACGCTTTCATGAAATTATCCTATCTAAAGCTATGATCGTTTCAAGTGTATCGGGAGTTGAGGGGATAATCAACATGAAAATAGGCAGCAAGCTATTATGACTTACTGCCTATCATTTAAACCTACGGTTTTGGAAAAAGCGGTTATGCTACTGACGCAGCAACCTTTTGGATACCAACTTTATCTTCAACCACTTTGAGCTTTGTTTTCTTGCTATCGTAGAGCACCGCATCAAGATTAAGCGTATAATCTTTTGCTGCTTTTAATGCACTGTTAATATTATCTTGCTTATCATCCACAAAAAGCACCCCGCCATTGGCAAGGTCAACACGTGTATCTTTGAGAAGATCGTTATATGCCTTTTGGAAGTATTCTGGATGCGCTTTTGAATAGCCACGCACTTTGGTATTAAGCTCGGCGCAATAGAAACCATCAGGAGTAAATTCTGGTCTACTCATTTCAAAAAGCCAATCATTGAGCGCTTTAAGCTTTCTGTTGTAGCTATCGATATCGTTATCGGTCCATACATAGACCAAAACACCTTGTTTCTGCAACTGTTGGTAATATTCGATAAGTGAAAGGTTCGGTCTAAACAGTAACTCTGTTTGCGCTAAAGCTTTTTTAGTGGCTTCAGATACAAATGGTGTATGTTTGAAAATCTCATTCACATACGCATCAAAACCGATAACTGGTGAACCATCTGCATACTTTAGATTCGTTTCTCTTGCAGCATTTACAGCATTTCTAAAATCGCTTGATGTTGCATAAGCCATTAAGCAGCGTGATCCGGTTTTAAAACCCAATGTTTTGAGAGCATAACTAGCCTGTTTGAACTTTGACGGCATCGTTAACACCTTATCAAAGTCAGTGGCAACAACTTTTATTGCTTCTGCGTGCGTCATACCCATGGTAAGGCCAAGCGCTAATACTATATATCTAATATTCATACTCTTTCCTTTTTATTACGCTTTTACGAACGTTTTATTTTCTTGATCAATCACAAACGTGCCCATTTCTGCAAGCTCATCTTTTAGCGGTTGTATAACTTTTTTATGAACCGTATTGAACGTTAATGAGCTTAGCGTTTGTTGCAATGCCATCACAACCTTTTCATCAGATGTATTCTTATGCACTGCAATAAGAGCCACTCCCTCACGTTTTGCAACGCGGCATGCGCGATCGATATTATGCTTTAAATCATCCACAAAGATGAAAAGCGTATTTTTACGGTCAGCACCAAAGCGTTCTGCAGAAAATCTGAATAGTTTTTCAAAATATTCATCCGTAAACTTACCAAGCCATACCGATCCTGCTGGCTTACCATCAGGCGTATTGCCATCGGCAAGTTCTGGGCATGAACCAGCACAGTATACCGCATCATAGGTTAAAGGCTTATTGCCTTTTTTACGAAGCTTTCTGTTGAGCTTTTTAGTTTTCACCACGAGTGTTTCATAATCATTGTTCGTTGCAATAATTAATCGAACACCATCTGCTTGAAGCTGTTGATAATATTGAATCAGTGCCACATGCGGCTCGGCTTTATTAAGCTTCCACATAAGTTCAGATCGCTTACTTGCTAACTTTGGCTCTTTTTTAATCATATAATCAAGATGGGCTGAAAGGCCTTCTAAACGCTGACCATTATGGCGCGCATCTTTAATACCGCCAGCAGATTTCCACAGAGTAGGCCCAAACCAAAATGCTTTCCACTTTTTGCCCGCTTTACCAAAATCTTCGCCAATAACAGTATCCCAATCAGAAAGTAATTCTTCGGTATAGTGAGTATTGCCAGATCTATCAACGTTTACACACGTGATAATCGGCTCTGCCTTAGGTTTTAATGTTTTTGATTTCGCATCAACAACTTGCGCTCCTAAAAGAGCACACACAAAAAAGAATGATAATAACCGTTTCATAATAACCCCTCATTTAATAACACTTTTACGATGTTTCTATAAGAATATCATTATTTGACAGATTGTCAATGTGGGCGGGGCTTTTAGAGCAATATTTCAACAGAACAATCCGACCAGATCGTTATTTTGCAAATATTGGGAATTTTTGACGAATAGCGGTTGGGGCATAACGTTCAAGGATAGGCTTAACCTCGTTGATAACCTTGGTATCGGCCCTATTTCTGACCACCCCAAGCAGGTGAACTCCCTCTTTTTGGGCTACAGAGCAGGCTCTTTCAACGTTTCTGCGTTTATCGTCCGTAAACATAAAAAGGGTCTTTTGAGGGTCATAACCCAGCTCGGTCTGCGCAAAGCGATATAAGGCTTGGAAATAGGCATCAGAATCTTTGCCTTCGGGCACAAAACCAGCGGGCATACCGTTGGGCGCTTTGCCGTTGATAATGCTCTTATTAAAGCCGCCGCAATAGGCCGCATCAAAGATAAATGGGGGCAGCCGTTTCGCCGCAAGCCGGGCATCAAGCTTTGCGCTTTTAATCATGAGCGTTTCATAATCATTATTCGTTGCAACCACAATAGGCACACCGTTAGCCTGCAATTGCTGATAAAAGGCAATCATAGGCACGCGCGGATAGGCTTCCACAATACGCTGCAAAATCGCATCACGATAAGGCTGCAATGCTACCACCCGCGATGTCACATAATCGAGATGCGCGGTGAAACCTTTAAGTTTTTGCCGTTCATCGCGCCCTTCAAAAATAACTTTCTTAAGGTAGGCAAATATCTCTTTATCAGCCAAAGCAGCGAATAATACTTTTAATGGTGGGGTAGAAAAGGCAATAGCTATCTGGGTGGACATCCAATAATCATTGGCAACCACACTATCCCAATCGGTGAAATTTACCACCTGATCAAACGTATCATCTTCATTGATATTAATCAGCATGGTATCAGCAGCAAGCTGCGTGCATATGAACGTCAAAAGATATAATATGCTTTTACACTTCACCGCATATCCTTTTTATTTTACTAACGTAGGTTGATAGTCACGCCAACCTGGGAATATTTTTTTAATACCCGCCGCCTTAATATCCTCAACTTTTTGACCAAACCAACTTTGATTTTCTGATTTAGGTATTAGACCTTCAACTTGCGCTTGATGCTTAATCGCAGCCCTGTGCAAAGTACCACCCAACCATCTTTCAAAAGATTGGCGCCATGTTGATGTAGGGGGAACTATTTCACCTTGTGCTGCAGCCGCTTTTTCTATGCCCGCTTTAGCAGCAACGTTAGTTAAATATGTGCCAATTCGTCCTTGCGCTTTCTGCATAAATGATGGCTCTACCACTGATGCCGGCTGCACCGTTTGAACATTTTGTTGCGCTACAGGTGTTCGCGTACCAAGCGCATTACTATAATGCATATAGGTCAACAATGCTACCGTACCTGCCGTTAAGGCAATCTTGCCCTTATGGCGCACATACCACGGTTTTTCAATAGATGGCATCTCAAAGCCTATAACCTGGCCAAACTCTCTGATTGCGTTATAAATCATACGCGCTTTAGGGTTTCGCGCTATCTGCTCGGGGTCTAAAAGATTTATACCTTTGATGGCATAATCATCATTCGCAAGAATATCGCGCATGCTCGTGTTAAATTTTGCTAACGCCTCTTTAGCTAAAGTTTTCGCCCTAACAACAGGGTCAACCTTAAGTAATTTTTCTAAAAAATAGTTGCGCGATCTAGTCGCAACTCCCTGCTGCGCGAGCATTGTTTGCGCTTGCGCAAGATCAATAGTATTAATGGTATCCATATACGATGGAATATACGTTTCTACCGGGCGCTTTTTTTCATCCTTCTGGGGAATGGTTTTTGCTTGTAGCACTTCTGGCTTTTGTATACTCTCACTGTTAAATATAAATCGACGCTTATTGATAGTAAAAAATCTATCGAGCAACGTTGGCACCACCATTATTTTTTTCACACCATCAACTTCTTCAACTATTGTTTTTTGCCGCTCAAATGACTCTTTTTTCAGGGGAAGTATAAATAACGGTTCTTTGCTCGCCGGTTCTATAGTCACTTCATATGATTTATTCGGCTTAACCGTAGCATTAATAGTAACATACAGCCCCTGCACGCGCTTTTGATCAGTTATAGGAGCTATAGTTTGCTTAATTTCAGCCTTATCATCAGCCGTTTTTAATGCTGGCAACTCTTTTAAGTCTGTCGACGATTCAGAAATACTCTGTGTTTTTTGAAACACTGGAAGCTGCGAACTTGGCAGAGGTTGAACATCTTTTGACTTTAAGAGAGTGTCGATAACAGAAGGCTCTTCCACCTTTGAAAAGGCATGAAAAGGGGTCATGATAGATAATAAAGCAACCAATAGATGACATATTCGCTTCATAAAACGCCCCTCGTCTTCGCCTACGGCTTCTTCGGGCTTCGCCTGTCTTCGCTTTTAGCTTCTTCAGGCCTCGCTCCATACCCCTACCAAGGGATATCACCTTTATTATTCCATAATTTTCTATTTGAAATCAATCAAAGAGGCCGTATGCGCCAATTACAGCCTAAAACAGCTATGAATGTCTCGCTTTTTAGGGTACTGTAATAAGGTATTCTTTATTTTAAGGGTAGATACATATGATATTAGAAGTTGGGCGTAACCACCTCTGCTTATGCGGCAGTGGTAAAAAATATAAAAAATGTTGTTTAAACAACCAGGTTGATGATTTTAAAGATATTATGCTCATGGATGAAAACATCCCTGTTGAAGCATTTATGGATGGGCGCGAGAATATCACTACAGAAGATGATAATAGAGCTATTTATTACGGCCATTATTTTATAGATAAACCAGAACCGTTTAATGAAGAGATGCGCGCAGAGCTCCTCAAGGATCTTATTGCATGCAAAGCAAAATATCCACGCAATGCATCTATTGTAAGCGTTCTTTACTATTTTCACACGGTACAAAATCAGCCAGAACTTGCACAACCGTACTTTGAAGAGCTCAAAACACAGTTCCCCATGTATATTCATGGCCGTGTAATGTGCGCGCAAGATGCCATCAACCGTCGCAACGTTGATGAAGCACTCAGCTACTTTAACGGCAGCCAAACACTCAAAGAGTTTGATCCTCGCCGCTCCGTATTCAGCATCGGTGAAGCGGCAGTTTTCCATGCGATGCTCATACAATGCTATGTACGCAAAGATGAAGAGAGCGCTATCATTCGCCACTACAATAACTTAACCAAAGTGGTCAGCATGAGTAGCAACAAGAATCATGATCTGTACGTACGCGAAGCACGTGAGATTATCGAAGAATGGAAAAAGATACGGGTAATGGCATATATGGAAGCGCTCATGGAATATGAAAAAAAAGCGAGACAGGGAGATATTAACCCTATCACCACTGAACACTCTATAGAATCACAACAAAGCGCATAATTTACAACGCGGAGGGCTACAAATTATTGATAGCTCTCCGCTTCACTTTGATTGCATTGCAAACTTGAATCTTACGCATCTGACAAGATAAAGCTGACAATTAATATTTTTTGATAATTCCCATCACGCCACTTTGCCAATGAACATGTTTTTCGTTTATGTTGACTAAGCCGTAGAAGCTCAAACTTATGCTGATCAGAGAATGCATATCCATAATCAGGCTCTGTCATCACTGTCGACTTTTCTGACTCACGCAATGATTTTTTTTGCACATATTTTGGTGTCCCATCAGCATTAAATGTCATCTGCTTATGGCAACCTCTTCGTTTGCTTTTCATAGGATGTGAGGGCACTATCTGAATGGTTGCAATAGATACTATCAAAACCACAAGTACGGCAACCTTTTTATTTAACATCGCACCTCTCTTGCACATCCTTCGCACAGATATTCCACTGAACAAACTCTCCCAAACGGTGAACCTGCCAAAACTTTTAATGGTTTCACTACGCACACATGATCACCAAGCAACTCTGCATACAAAGAAAAGTTAGATTGCGGACGCACAAGAAATCGTGCATGCTGCAGTAATAAAAAATCATATATAACGTTCATCTGGCTATCACCATAATAATCAGATGAAAGGTGAAAAATACATTCTTGGTTACCTATTTTTGACAACTCTTCACGTATCTGTTGCACTATTCCATACGGATCAACATCATCAGTGCAAATCATAATATCGGTAACATCTGGAAAATCATTGAGCAAAAGCGCCACAGCCTTTACATAATAATCTATGTTGGGAAACTTCGCAGGATTGCGTTGCTTTTCTTCAAAATCATCTGGCGTAAAAGAACCTCCGGTACGGATATGCACCGCGAGGCAGTTTGATACAAATGCTGGTATTGCAAGCTCTTGAATGGGCATCAACACTTTTTTGAACGCCTGTTTAAAACTATCATCTTGCCAGTTAATTTTTATGCCACTATGGTAATGCACAACATACAGATAATCGTTTTTTACATAAAAGTGCTGATGGCGGGGCATGAGATGATCTATATAATAATCACAAGAAAAATCAGCTGGATTATAACAAGGATGCTCTTGCGAAACCCGCAGAAACTCTCCATGCTCAAATGGTATATAACGAAATTGAATACCGTGCGCATACGATAGCCAATATGCCTGCGCAAGCACGTGTATGGTGTCACCAAACCTTCCGCCATTGAGCGTATAGGTCACCACAGACGATGCCCCATCGGACAGAAAAACAGCACATACACTCGCTATAAAAATCAAAAAGCTATATTGATATTTCATCATTACACAATAATTAATAGGTAATAACTACGGATCCATCAAGGCTATCTGGATTTATATTCAGTGGTGTTCCAGATCGTGTATCCAGAATGATAAATGATGTGCCAAGTGTATTTATTCCTGTACCATTTTGTGCAAAAAGCGAATCTTTAATCACAATATCATTAGGATCATCTGCTGAGCCAAGCACTCCAGTTCCCGCTCTCGTTCCGGTACAATTTTTTAACACCGCTGTTGAGTTTGACAATAAAAAAGCTTCAACACCTACAATCGCCGCACCTGTGCACGATTCACAGATAACCCGTGTAGAGCTCAAAACAGCATATTGAGCACCATCAAAATTGGTTACTTCATTGTTATAAAGATACACGTTATCTGAGCCATTCACACGGATACCATCCAAGAAAAAACCAATAAAGCCCCTGCCGTAAAGAACACTATTTAAAATTGATACAGTATTAACAGTAGATAAAATAATACCCAAACCTATAGCCTGCACCGAACATGCATCAAAAGTAACAACAGTGCTATTTTCTGCAAAAAATGCACCAATTCGGCAGAATCCTGCCGTGCAATGATTAAAAGTAACATTAGAACATGTATGAACCCAAAAACCATAATTACTCATATTTAAAACATTACAATTCTCAAACAAAAGACCATCGATACATGATTCTGCATAAAAACCATCGCCAGTATAAAGATTTTGGGCATCATATACCGCACAATTTTTAAAAATAATACCGTATCCAACATTATTACCAAATACTCCAAATCCATGTACCGCCGGACCTACGATCTGACTATTAGATACTGAAATAGCACGACTGGATCCTTCAATCAGAAATACATAGGAGGCAAAACCTGATGCAACGTTAAAACTATTTTTAAAGTAACAATTATCAAACACTGCCTGCGTGAGATTATTTAATGCAAAAGCATTGTTCGGTGATTGGGCAACAACAATGTCAGAAACAAAAAGCTGCGTTACATTATTAACCCTCAAACAGGATGCGGCTCCAGTACTCAAAACGCCATCAAAAATAAAAATTCTGTTTACATTGTTCACTTCAAGAGCATAGGTAAGCTCTGAAGAAATAGTGTTATGCGCCAAATCAAGCGTTACGCCGTCAGACTGAATAGAAATTGCTGGCAAAACCGCATCGGTATTGCTCACATTTTCACAGACCACATACACGCCAGGTTGACTAATTACATACGGAATATCCGCTTGATGTATGTATGTACGAGCCGGACAAGAACCAATGCAGCATATATTGTTTTGCAAGGCACAGAGCTCTGTGGATATAGTTTCAAATAAAGCAAGAGTTCCTCCATTACAGCCACCACATTCTCCAGCAGCCTCACGAGGTGCTTTCAGGTCTCCAGCGTGCAGAAAGAGACCAGAAAAACAAAATATCGCTGCAATAACTACACAGAACTTTATCGTTTGCATATAAAAACCTTTTTATACAGAAGAATACATTCTGTGTAGTACGTACAAAAACCAACATCTATAAATCAATTAAAAATTGTCTTCTTGTAGTAAACAAGCTCTGCAATGGATTCTTGCAAATCTTCGAGCGCTGTGTGATTTTTAACTTTTTTAAAATCTTGAGTTTGTGGATACCATCGATGCGCAAGTTCCTTGATAGTAGAAACATCTATCATGCGATAATGAAGCAATGCTTCAAAGCGCGGCATATGTTTTTTTAAAAAAGTACGATCTACCCAAATGCTATTGCCACATAATAATGTTTTTTGCGGTTCACAATGCTCGTTAAAAAACGCTATGAGTTTATCTTCTACTGCTTCAATGCTGGATGAAGACTTCTGAACCCGCTCAAGCAAACCTGATTTGATATGCATTGTACGCACAAAATCGCTCATATGCACAAAGCTCTCTTGCGTATGATGTATCACATACTCAATGCCATCGCCTACCGGATTCAATTGATCATCCGTAACTAATGCTGCACATTGCAAAATAGCATCTGCTTCAGGGGAAAGGCCCGTCATTTCAAGATCGAGCCATAATAACGTTTGCTTCATAGTTCTCATTCTATTTTATAGGATTTATACTCGGAAAATGTATCGCACTAGACTGAAATATTTCTTTTTTTAGAATATTCTCAGCTTTTCTATTCATAGAGTCTAATACATCATTTGCTTCATTCCAAAGTCTATCTCTGTTGGAGCGATCTTTCTCTTGAGAAATTCTTTGTTTCAAACCAATATACGCATCAAGCTGATGGGCACACTGTTTTTCTACTTGGATATTTTGATTTATAGCTGAAATATTATAGCAAAAGTTTACCCAACAGTTGTATTTAATTTTATTTATCTCTTCGGGATTTGGAAGACTTTTGCTACGAAATCGATCCGCAGAAAACAAAGGCACGCTACAACAGGACACAAGCGCTACTACAAGAAAACGTTTCATAAAGGTCCTCAAATAGAATAAAAGAAGCAATGATTAAATATTTTATATGCGGCATTGAAAAAGTAAACAAGAATTTACTTGTGATATAGCACACAATTCCCTACAATAGAGGGAATAAAAAATAACAAAAAGGATCGCATGGAAAAGTTACGCGTTGGCGTGCTCATGGGGGGTATGTCAGCAGAACAAGAGGTTTCATTCAATTCTGGGCGCACCGTGTGCGATCATCTTGACACCAGTCGGTATGATATTGTGCCCCTTTTTCAACGTTCTGATGGCGTACTTTTTATACTTCCCTATAAATTTCTTCATCGGGGTAAAATTAGCGATTTCATTCACAGACTCGAATCAGAAGCGCGCGTAATATCGTGGGACGCACTCAAAAAAGAGGTTGATTTCCTGTATCTTGCGGTTCATGGTAAATACGCTGAAGATGGAAGATTGCAAGGTATACTCGAAGTACTTAACATTCCCTATCTTGGCTCACGCGTCTATGCAAGTGCCGCATCGATGGATAAAACCTATACCAAAAAAGCTTTACGTGCTCACAATATTCTAGTTCCAAAAGATGTGGTCCTATCTCCCTCCGCTGCATTAGATCACCATAAGCTTGAAGTCCTGCTAACAGAGCACGGTTTACATTATCCACTAATAGTAAAACCCGAAAGCGAAGGCTCAAGCCTTGGAATTTCTATTATCAATAACGGTGTAGAACTCAGCGATGCGCTAAAAAAATCGTGGTTCTTAAATCCTGATGCACCACAAAATGCGATTATTGAAGAATATATTGATGGCATGGAATTTTCTTGCATTTTACTCAGAGATTACAAACGTAATGAATGGCTACCATTACCGCCCACGGAAATTGTTCCCGAAAAAGAGATTGGCTTTTTTGATTATGAACAAAAATATATGCCGGGTAGAAGCCATAAGTATACGCCTGCACGCTGTGCACCGGCAGTGATTGAACAAATTCAAAAAACCTGCATACAGGTCTCTGACGTACTTGAAATACGTACGATATCGCGCATTGATGGTTTTGTAAAAAAAGATGGTTCTATCGTTATTGTTGATCCGAACACGCTTTCTGGGATGGGACCTGCAAGCTTTTTATTTCGAGAAGCTGCCGAGCTCAATATGAGTCACTCTACCGTTATCAATCATTTGATAGAAACAGAGCTCTATCAATATGGTATAGATATCAATATGATACAAAAAAGCAATACCGATTCCCTTGCGAACCCGAAAGAAAAAATGAGAGTTATTGTTTTATTTGGTGGAGATTCAAACGAACGTGAAATTTCTCTAGAATCTGGGCGCAACGTGGTGTATAAACTATCACCGCACCGTTATACCGTTATTCCCGTATTTGTCACAGAGACAATGGAGCTTTTTGTAATAAATCAATCATTGCTCGTGCGTAATTCAACCCATGAAATAGCATCACTCCTTGATCATGCACAAAAAATAACGTGGGCTGACCTGTCTACCCTTGCCGATTTTGTATTTATAGCGTTACATGGCGGCAAAGGAGAAAACGGAGCGGTGCAAGGCGCGCTTGAAATGCTCAAGCTTCCGTATAACGGCTCTGGCATTATTGCAAGTGCACTCGCCATGGATAAGTATAAAACAACTACGCTACTAAGCTCTTACAACATTCCCGTGCCACACAATATGCTCATAGCAAACAGCAATGATCGAAGCGCATTGATAGCATCAATTGAAAAAGAGATAGGCTATCCATGCATTATAAAACCACACGATGATGGATGCAGCGTTTTAGTATCCCGCGCACGCAATGTGTCTGAACTTGAATACGCCCTAGAATCTATTTTTAGTACGGGCAAACAATACGCACTTATTGAAGAATTTATACGTGGCACCGAACTAACTATTGGTGTTTTGGGTAATAATAACCCCTATGCGCTGCCGCCAAGCCAAGCAGTTGCTGCTGATGGCATCTTATCATTAGTAGAAAAGTTCTTACCTGGCGCTGGGCAAAATATTACACCTGCGCTGTTGCCAGCTGATGCCATAAAGCTTGCGCAAGATACCGTTACCGCAGCATATACCATAGCAGATTGCGCTGGCTATGCACGTATCGATTGCTTTTATCAAGACGCTACACAAAGCCCAACAGGAGCGCCGCGCACAGTGATTTTAGAAATCAACTCGCTCCCTGCATTAACACCTGCAACCTGTTTATTCCATCAAGCTGCTGAAATTGGTTTAAAACCAATGGATTTAATTGATCGCATAGTTGAGCTTGGACTAGAAAAACATAGTCACCATGCAGCACACTATTCCTTAAGCAATATTGATAAAACCATGGATACCATATGAAAAGTTGGTTACCTATTTTTTGCTTTGTATTGTCGCATTCTATTATCGCAAGTGAAGATCTGCTCCGTAGCCATATCATAATACCATCGAGCACGCGAGATAAAAGCACTACAACAAATGCAGAAACTGCCGCGGCCTTGCACGAAGACGCTGACGTACAATCCATTTACGCATTATATCATTTTCTTATTACTGTACATCAACAAGAAAATGGCAAACTAAGAGGCAACTCTTTAAAACAGATGCAATCATACTGGAAAGAAGTTGAGCCACACCTAAAACAAAAGTTTCATGCACAAAAACGTTATGGACTTGAAATGGTTGACACCATCACACAGTCCCTTAAAGTAACATTAGAAGAAACCAACACTACAACCGTCAGCTCAACTAATGACACAGATTTTATTTGCACCATACGCACGTATACGCTTCCTATACACATAAACAATGATTCCCGTGGTTTTAAGACAACCATTATGAACATTTTTAACACGCTTGTAAAAGAGTATGCATGGCGCAGAAACAATAAGCATAACCCGTATCCTATTAATCTTTTCCCTCACAACATCAATAGATACTTAGTGTTCAATACGCCTCAAGATCGTAAGATGCAAACACCAATCGCACCTGCCCCCTCTCACGACGCAGCATCGCAAAACATAATAAAAAACAATGCACTCGATGATTCATATGTAAAACAACTTGAGGAAGAAGACAAAGATCTCTGCCAACTCATGGCAACCACGAACTTTGGTAGTAGTTCAATACTGTATCAATCAAGTACCAGCTCAACATCAGGTTCACAAAGCGGCTCTGGCAAAGCATCACTCGCTGCGTCGCTTCTTGACTCAGAAATGTTTACTATTAAAACCCCACTACAATCACAATATGCTACGGGGCAATCACTAACACCGTTCAAAAATCCCACCACAGGCTAACAGAAATACTAATAATATTGCGCTTATTGAGCACATCTTTGTACAGTGTAGGCAAAGCATTTTTAAAAGGAATGGTTTATGCCTACACAGACTCACTCGATTCGTACCAAAATTACGCTTGCATTTGTATGTATACTGACTATTACCATACTCAGTATCAGCTTTATGTCTTACTTCATCGGTAAAAAACTCTTGAAAGATAGCAGTTTTAATGCGCTGAATAGCATTCGTACGATTAAAATTGGCCAGGTATCACAATACATGCAAATGCTCAGCGATCAATGTCTTTCAACCTCAGAAAGCACCATGATCGCCGATGCTATGGAAACATTAAAAACAAACTTTAATCTCATCTCTGCACCAGAAATTGATATAAATACGTATAAGCAAGAACTTGCAACCTTTTATAAAGATCAATTTTTACCAAAACTCAACAAAACTGCTCAAAATCCCCATTCTGTGGATGAATATATGCCGGTTGAGCCACAAACTATCATTGCACAAACCTGGTATCTTGCGCAAAATCCACAATCATTGGAAAAGAAAATTGAATTTGCACGTGCCAACATTCCTCATCCCTACAACAGTGCTCATGAGAAA
Organism: uncultured bacterium; assembly: GCA_963704465.1. Classification (GTDB taxonomy): domain Bacteria; phylum Babelota; class Babeliae; order Babelales; family Vermiphilaceae; genus MFD02979-c4. The sequence continues at coordinate 90,191 of OY969901.1, read as the reverse complement.
TATCACACCATATTTAAACGATACGCTCAACGCGTAGGAATTGCTGACCTCTATCTTGTTGATCTGGCTACGGGATACGTAGTATATAGTCTGACGAAAGAAATAGATTTTGGCACCAATCTTATCTCAGGGCCACTCAAAAATACGGGGCTTGGCAAATCGTTTTTAGAGTTACAAAAAACAACCGATGAAAATTTTATCAAGATAATAGATTTTCAATTTTATGATCCTTCATACGGAACTCCAGTAGGATTTATTAGCACCCCTATATTCAGCCAAGGTAAAAAAATTGGTGGGCTCATTTTTAAATTTCCGATAGATACCCTCAATGACATTATGACCTATAATCACAAATGGCAGGATGCCGGGCTTGGTAAAACAGGTGAATCGTATCTGATCGGTGAAGATAAAACAATGCGCACCATCGCACGTCCATACATAGAAGACCCAACAACCTACATAAAACAATTGAAAGATCATGGATATGACGCAACTATTTTAGACAAAATACAGGTATATGATACAACGGTGCTTTTAAAACGGGTTAATATCTCAATCATACGAGATATTCTTGGTGGCAAAACCGATACGGTGATAATTAAAGATACCATGGGAACTGAATCTATCTTTAGTTACTCACCGATAAAAATCGGCGATATTGATTGGTATATTTTAATAAAAATAAGCAGCCAAGAGGCATTTGAACCAATACAAACGTTGCTGTGGTATATCATTCTCTATGGCATACTAGCCATGCTCATAGGCACTGGTATAGCCTTTGCGCTCACCTATATCATTACAAAACCTCTTACTAGCATGATGCAAGTTTTTAGCAGTAACGCTGAAAACATAACACGAAAATTAGAAACTGATGACACTGCAGAATTTGCTTCGATTGGTGAATCATACAACACGATGATAGAACATATAGAAACAATAGCCGCCAAACTCACCACGGTAAAAGCTCAGATTGCCACAGAACACCATACATCAATCGCCTATACTGATACGGTATACAGCACACAAAAAGAGCTTGCGTCGGTGCTTGAGCAGATACGAAACGCCAGTGCCACTATAAAAAATTATGTTGAAAAAAGAGGTGATCTTGCCACGCTCGATGCTACGTATGCCACACAGATTATGACTCTACAAAAACTCATCAGTACAACAATCGCAACGATTACAGAACATGTGAATAATACTGCTCGCACCTTACGAACACATGATATAGCGAACGTCAATGAAACAAAGCTTGTTATAGAACAAACAGTACAAGAATGCAATAATATCAGCACCCTTCTTTTAAATGCTGAAAATTCATATAAACAGATGGATAGCCTGCTCGAAGAAATCAAAACCAAAGAAAAAGAAAAGAAACAACAGTCTGACATCGCACAAAAAGCAACCGAAGAAATAGTTAAAAAAATAGAAGATGCTACAAATATCACTACAAAAAATAAAACAGCCACAGAAAATCTACGGGTACTTTTAGAAAAACAAGGCGCATTGGCTGAACAAATCGATACCATTATTAAAGAAATACATAAATAGGTACCCGCTATGAACTATACCTCTTTTTGCTTTTTTTTAAGTATCATCATGGGTTTTTTTGCTGGCGGATATGTATGCTCTAAGCTCCACAAGGCCTTTTATGATTTAGAAAAAATAAAAACAACCGATTTAGGTGATGCGGTAGATAAAGGAACTGAACTTATCGCCGAAAAAATAAAATCTCTCTACACCGCAACCGAATTTATAGAACGTATCGCCGTAAAACATCCACCTATAGAGGCAATAGAACATGGCCTGCAAGAAGCCATGTCTAAAAACAATGCGCTGATAAGCTGCGGCATTGTATACGCACCCTATGCATACATCACAGATCAAGAACTCGTATCTCGCCGCGTGGTACGCCAAGAAAACAATACGCTCGTAACGTATGCCGTTAATGAAAAGGAACGTTATACCGATGCAGAATGGTATCGCAGAGCTCAAGGTGGAAAACCGTACATAAGCTCTCCATTTTTGGACGATATAAGCAATCAAATGATTGTTCGCTACTCCTATCCTTTTTATATCATCAATACAACCGACAATAGCCAGCAATTTGGTGGCGTGGTAACCACGGCATTGCCTCTCACTGCACTCGATGCTATGGTTCTTGAAATGAGCTTAGATAAATCAACGTATGCCATGCTTGTTGATAGCAATGGCGCTATCCTTGCCCATCCAACAGAAATTGTAACCCACGAAGAAAAAACGATACAAAATCTTGCACGTAATCCCGGTAATAAAAATTTATTAGAGCTTTATAACCATCTTATACAAGCAAAAGATGGAAACATCGAAATAAAACTTGGCGCTGAACATAATTCTTTTAAAACAATGTATAAAAAAGTGCCCAATACAAACTGGTACCTGATTCTTATGCACCTGCAAAACGTTAATCCTATACCAACACAAGAAATTTTCCGGTTACTCGTAATGCTGTTGCTGATAGTTGTTGGCACTATAACATCCATTGGTGGTGTATTTTTTTTCATCTGCTGCACACCTCTCCGTGCAGCGTGGCTTGCTTCTTCTCTCTATGCATTCCTTGTTGGAGCAAGTATTGGAGCCATATGGGCATTTGATATTATCTCTGATATCCCTGATAACCAACGTGAGCACGTTATAGACACACACTATTCTTTGCAGCGTTTTTTATTCATACAAAAAAAAGAAAATCCCCATGTATTTGAGAAAGAACCTATTTTAATCCCCACCGGTATCTATATTACGTCATTCGAACCTGGCCACGATGGCTCCTTAACCTTAACGGGACAGGTTTGGCAAAAATATGATCGCTCAAAATATCCTAACTTAAAACCAAATATTCTTTTTTTAAACGCCATCGATGAAATAACCGAAAAAAATTCATCTACGTTTAAAGGGTCCCTTGAAACGGTTAACTGGTGGTTTAAAGCAACCTTCCATACAACGTTCAACTATCTTAAATACCCGTTTGATGAACAAGAAATCGTCATAACGTTGTGCCATAAAGAATATGAATCAAATATCATACTTACGCCAGATTTTGAAGCATTCCTTTCTAACGATTCCCCACGCTCGGAAATCGATCCAGAGGTGCACAGTAATCAATGGACCATTAAACAATCCTACTCTTTTTATACCCTTTCAGATTTCCAAACCGATTTTGGTATCGAAGATTATCCTGGCCAAAAGGGATTCCCGAATTTAAATTATGGTATTCGCATTCGCAGGCAATTTGTATACCCACTAACCGCAAGTGCTCTTCCTGTTGTTATTATTCTGTTCGTAGTATTTTCTATCTTGCTGCTCACAGGATTAAATGCGCATCATACATCACTTGCAACGGAAATTGTAAAGCTCACATCGGGTATTTTATTTACCACCGCGGTGGCACACCAAACATTCCAACGCACCCTACAATCGCCCGCCATTACCTATTTTGAATATTTTTACTTCTTATTGTATGCGGTGATCTTGCTCATTGCCATTAACGGTATGCTCTATGCCTATGATCGCGGTGGCAGATTTATAAACACAGAAAATAACCTCATACCACGCCTTTTATATTGGCCTCTTACCCTTTCACTATGCCTTGGTTTAACACTGTGGTTTTTCTACTAAATCGTAGACGAGCATATTTTTTTTGCGTACAGTAAAGGCAATTAATAAAAAGGATGAGTATGAAAAAAATAATGTGGCTTCTCACGTTCACCTGTATAGCGCAACTTTCCGCTATGGACAAAGAAGACGATAGTAGCTCTTGCATTGAACCCGAAATAACAGAGCCTTCTCCTGCTGAACGCATTGAATATTGTGCCGTTAATAAAAACGTAGATGAAAAAAGATTCACGACTATTATCAAAGAATACCCCAATCTCCATAAGATTGATTTTTCTGGCCATGTAATGACCCACATACCAGCTCACCAACTAAAAGCACAAAATCTTACGATCATTAAACTCAGCAATGGGAAACTTTCAGAAAGCACCACCCTCACACAGTTGCTTACCGTATGTCCGTGGCTTACTGAGTGCATACTCGATCATAATGAGCTTACTACCTTAGATGAATTTAAGATTCCACGCCATGGATTGAAGAAACTTAACTGCAGCAATAACAAGTTACGAAATGTTGATGTTACGCAATTGTGTGAAAAATTACCCAATATTTTCGAACTCAACGTTGCTGACAATCCTCTTATTCAGTGCAATACAAAAAACATGTATAGGTCACAAAACCAACTCCCTTTAAAGCTTACCCTCAAAAATACACAACTTTCTGATAATCTAAAAAAAGAAATCATAAAAAATAGCATCTTCAATTACCCACGCTTTTGGTTTGCAACATTATCAGGCCTAGTAATTGGCGGATATACCTTTATAGTACCCATGTTGATTCTCACTCCAGCCCACACCAATGATTATGGACGTCAAACTTTGAGTTCTGAACAAAATGGTATAATAGCCGCAACGGCACTCATCAACGGACTTATCACCGGCCCATTAATTGCAAATATCGGCACCTTACTGTGCACAAATCCAAAAAATCGCGAAGCGGTAATATTCAAACCAATTTTTGATCAAGAGCCAAACTATCCTGAAGCAGAAGTTACAACGCGCTTTCAACGTTTTGTACGCCACTTTCCCTACATTGGCAATCTGTGCACACAAGATAAAAAATCGAACACTTTCGAAAAAGCTTAGCCAAATGAAATAAGCCGCGCCACAAGCAATGCGCTTGTAATCCCACTCATAAAAAGCGCTACGGCAAGGCGCGTGCGGGGAATTGGCATAAGTCCGCGTAACATTAACGCACTCAAAAACAATGCGCAATTATAAAACAGCGCAAAAGAAAGGGTAACGCGTTGCGTTTCACTATAGACTATGGCGTAACGGTCTGCATCAGCTATCGGTACATTGCATAAAAACATTAAAATGAACCCTATCGTAAACGCAAGCCATAAAGAGGTGACCAGATGGAGCACCAACGAATACCATAATGAACGCAACCATCCATACGGCACAACGATTGCCAAAGAGAACCAAAAAAACATGGCGTGCAGAATTAACTGTTGCCATCCCCAGGTAAGGTGCCAGAGAAAAAAACTAACCAGATCAGAAGTTAGGGTGCATAACATAGCGCATGTATCCAATTTTTTGATATGCTACAGAAAGTACGATACCACAGTGTAACCACAAAGAGCGAGTAGTATGAAACAAAATGTAGGAGTTTTACTTCTTTGGAGCAGTTTTTTATATACAAGTCAGCCGCCAACTCAACAATACCAAACAGTTTTTGTACCATATCCCATCATGCAACCATCCCCACAACCAACACAGGTATTTGTAAACACCAGCGCACAGAATCACACCGCTACCCAACAAAATCCAGTAACTGAAATCGCAACCTCAAACATACAAAGACAAGAGCTCACGCCGCCAAATCTTTTGCAAAAAACCCATGAACAGATGGAATCATTATTTGATATTGCCAAAGCGTACGTAACCAACCATTGGCTTTTTTGTTCAATCACCGCCGCCTGCACATTGTATAGTGCGCTCGTGACCTATATTCTCTATGCACGGTATCGCATACAAAACGTACACCGTTGGAGCAACTGGCAGCTACACGCAACCCTTGAACAGCTTATGCAGCAAACTGATGCGCAGCTTAAACTGTTGCTCATTAAAGATATTGCGTCGTATTACATTAATCCCCAAAACCCTACAGACTCATTATGGCCACTCACGCAGTTTTTAATTGCCGTAAAAGAAGAAGAGCGTGCTATAAACCGCTACCTTTCCATCGCCGGCATTATTCAGAAAACGCCATTTTATAGAATATTTCCAACGTTATATCACGATCAGGCACGCGATGCACTCACGCGGCTCACCTTTGTATACCATCTTTTTGCATCATGGTCTGCAGATATAACCTGGGAACAGTTGCACAAGATCCATTAAAATAAAAAAAGGGAGGCTTTATGATAGTACGTAGCATACTTTTACTCACCATGCTTTGCGGTGGCATTATATGCGCAATGGATGATGAACCAGAAATAACATCTGCAGAATCGCGCTACAACAAAATAAAGTTTATTAATGATACCTTTACCAACGCAAACGCATGGGAATATACGCTCTCACAACCATCAACAGTATGTGCATGCACTCCCGTAAAACAATCTCACGTTGTACCTCAACTGCCAATGCCGTCAATACACATTGCAAATCAGCTTATTGATTACAGCGTGGATAACAAGATATCATTCTCTATACCATCACTGCTTTTTGAGGAAGGTAATGTAACCTGCATTGCCTGTGAAGACACAAGCCTGCATCTGCTGATTACGCCTGAAAAAAAAGCTTTAGAGCATCATTATATTCCACCATGCCATAACAAAAGAATCTCCAGTATTGCACCACTCTCCAACAACTGGCTTGCGATAGCAGGGGGATCCTCAATCACCTGCTGTAACATACAAGATCAAACACACAATAAACGCATTACCTTTAAAAGGATACCATCGATAACGGGTATTACTAACCACAAAGATATGCTTATTATAGAAGCAATCGATGGCACCCAACATATGTTGTATCCATATCACGCTGCACTGTATAAACTACTGCACGGCAAAAACTTGGATGACTATCAGATTGAGGTGGTGTTTCAAGCGGCACTTGCACTTCATTTGGAAAAAAAACTATCTTTAGAACCAGATGCACAAAAAATTTACCACAAACTGCCCGCGCAACTGCTAGCATTTGTAAACTATATGCTCAGCACGCAGAACGATACTGAATAAAAAAGGCGCAGGATTTTTGGTCCCACGCCACGTCTCACTGTTTATTACTTATTGAAGAACGCATCCCAATCCAGCTGATTTATGGCGCTCTTTAGCCTGCTTCTCTATTTCTTGTGAATATGCATAGTGCTTATTAACATCATCAAATGATAAAAGACTTAAGTCTAAACGTTGGCAAAAAAACTTTATATCGGTTTTACCTTGTTCGAAACGAAAGCTCTCTATTTGGTTGCCATGCTTGTCATGAAAAATCATAAAATGACCTGGCACACCCTTATACCCAAATCCTACCCAACATTCCCAATACTTTATCGAATATCCTGCCGGCTGTGGCTTTGGTGCTGCAGGATCAAGAAGCTTTTGTACTGCTTCAAACTGACCTATCGAATATTCAGTTGTTTTAATTTTATTACCATCGAAGGTATAAAATGTGACATGTTTAGAGCTCGTAGGAACTCTCATAACCACTTCTGGCCTCTCGCCCTCGGTTCCTTCATAAATAAAATATGAGGCATTTGGAATATATTCAGGTTTATCATTGTCCATTGCCACACATACTACTGACATGCATATAGTTACACTTAACATGAACGATTTCATAGGAAGCATCCTTTTAAAAATAGTGTTACACAACAGGCTCTATTATAAAACCAAATTAAACCATTCACAATGAGCTTTCAATGTATCAATCTACTTGTTGCCACCAATGCCGCCGAGTGCGCCGCCCATAGCACTCATGAAGTATTTCAGATCATCATCACCAAATCTGAAGCCCACACCGTAGAAGAGGCTCTTGTTATGCTTGCTAATAAAGTCATCAGCACCAAAGGTGAAATAGAGGTTACGCATGAAATACATTCTGTTGAGCCATTTTACGTGTGGACGGCGATCGTCGATACGGTTTCGGCCGTTCATATCAAACGCTTCAAAGGTGCTCACCCAACGGAAATTATCGGTGCGGAATGGAATATCAATATCAACACCAAGCCCCACAAAGCCTTCAATGATACCGGCACGGAGGGCAAAATCACCAAAAATCTTACCAAACTGCACACCTAAGCGGCCCATATCACGATGGAAATGTATACGCTCTTCACGAATACCGGCAAGATCTAGTAATCTGAATCCATCACCAATATCAAGCGTTTCAGGGAATACCGGCACGGGATATTGTGCTGAATATTCAGATTGATCTTGTGATGATTCGGTGAAGTTTTCTTGGCGATAGGTGTAGTTCACAATCTGCTCAGTACGATCTAAGAAACCTTTTTCACTTTGCATGTATTGTATCGTAAAGAAGTAATCTTCTTGTGGGAATATGCGTGCTTCGAAGTATCCTTTGTTATCTTCCCAGAAATAGTTTTCCGCTGGCGTAATCATCGATTCAGAGTGCGCATCGATTACAATCTGCAAGCGATCAAGCTTACTGATATATTTACGAATACCATCTGCTGCAATTTTAATATCACGATAAATTTCATCTTCATTGATCAATTTACCCACAAGACCGGTGCCTTCATCGATCTTAGTTGCCACTGAACCAAGTGTATGCAAGCCATCTCGTGCTTCACCCGCCGCTTCATCGATGGTGTTGGTGACCACTTCAACATTCGTTGCGATGCGGCCAAAATCGCGATCAATTGCATTGGCTATACTATTCACGCTTGCGTTAAAATTGGGCAAGATATCCGATTCTAATTTTTCTACCACACGATTAATAGTGGTACCAAGTTGCAGTAACGCCGCAACATGCTCTTCGTTATTCACAAATGAACGTTCAAGCACTTGCGATACCGATGCGATGTGTGATGCTGCAACGGTGAGGTATTCTACAAGTCCGCGTATGCGTTCAGAGCCAACGTCACCGCCGAGCGAACTATTAAAAGCCGCGCTTACTTCTTTCACATTATGTGCAATGGTTTTAAACTCTCGGAGCAAGCCATCAACCGATACCGGCTCCTGACTTGGCTCTCTGAGCATCACGCCCGGTTCAAGTTTTGAAAGCCCCGGATCACCCGGCACTAATTCAATATATTTTGGCCCCAGTAACCCATCCTGTTTTACCATGCCGTAGGCGTTTTCATACAACCGATAATTTTTGTGTATCATCACACGCGCTTGCGCCTTTTGATACGCTTCGGGATTGAGTAAAATTTCTTCAACCCAACCAACTTTCACACCGGCTATTTTTACTTCTGCTTTGCGAACCAAACCAGAAATATCATTAAAGCCTATGGTATACGGATAATAATTTCCTCGATCAAAACGGAACACTCCAATACTAAAGCCCATGTAAATAAATATACCAAGAGCTCCAAGTACGAAAATGCCAACCCGTGTTTCTATATTACTGTGCAACGGCGGTCCTCTTTTTGATACTAAATCCAGTAAAAGGTACGTATATATATGTCATACTGTGTCTTAGTATCCTGCGATTTTTTAATTCGTTCAAGTATAGCATATAAACGCTGCGTGCTCTCGCCTACAGTCGCTTGTACGATAACGGAAAATATACGTGGATCAAAGCTTTTTGTAAAAAGAACTGTACTATTTTTTGGCAACTGTTTCAATGGTATGCCATAGAATGGTTGTAACCGCTCATCCCAATCTTTTTGCCAATCTGCTGCTGTTTTAAACTTTTTTAGCATTTCAGCAAGCTTTTCTTGCTCATCTCTTGAGCTCTTTTTTTCATCTTTTTTCTGTACGGGAATATTTAAAATTCTTTTCAGAGCATCTGAAAGAAGCCATGGTTCCACCGTCATATGGGTTGTATGCGTGGTAAACAGATCGGTCAACACATAGGGCGGTGTTGATTCAGCAGATTTTTTGGCAGGATATTCAGGTAACACAAACTGCGCATGCTTAAACCCTGCACAGCCAGCGTTCGCGAGTAATTCCGTAACATCATTCAGAGGGTATCCTCGCTTTGCCAGTATCGTTTCTATGGTTGCTGCAAGCTCTGGTGTTTTCATACGTTTTTCAACCGGTGCAAAGAGCGTGGTTAGCATTGTTTTAATACTTTGCTCACCCTTTTTATCATCTTTGAATTTTTTCGCTTTAAAATCAAAAAGCTCATTCAGATTTAATTTGCCGTCTTCGCAAGAAATATAAAATTGAATGGTGCCATCAATGCCTTCTTTTTCTAATGTTAACGGCACCGTTTGCCAGGTGTTTAAAATAGGCAACACATTTTTAAGCAGCGCTGTTGCTTCTTGATCGGCAGTTGGCCCTTTTGGCTTTTGACCTTCTTGCGCCTGTGGTTGCGCTGCCCCATCTTTTTTCTTTTCTTCAACTTCCACCGTTTTACCAAGCTGACTTTGCGCACAAGCAATCCCACCAAGTGCAAGCAAGCGCGCTTTATCACGCTGCCCCATCGCATGCATGTATGGCACGTAGGTATCACCAATGTTCGTCATAACGCCCGTAATAAGCACTACTAATGCAATAATCATCAGTGCCATCACCAAAATATATCCAGATCGTGTTGTATGCTGCATCATGATGGAATCCTCACCATTTTTCTAGTGTTCGGATCATACGCGTAGGCAGTATGGCTATCTTTTGGTTTGCTTCCCCCACCTACCGGCATGCGTCCACCACCGCCAGGAATATCTATAGTGCCATCCGGTTTTTTATCTTCACCTGGCTTTTTCTGCGCTTGCTCTGGCGCTTTTTTCTCATCTTTTTTTTCACGATGTAGCGTTGGCAGTGCAGGAATATAAATCCCATACGCAAAGGTTACTTCACGTTCGTGAGTGGCATCCCACAATACTAATTCAACGCGTACACCTTGAGGCAAGGGTGGCAACTCTTCAGATTTTTTATCATCTTTTTGTTTATCATCTTTTGATAACGGCCATTCCCAATGATCGAGTACTTTTACTTCCGTTACGGGCGGCTTTTCTTCTTTTTTTTGTTGTCCTGCAGCATTTGCTAACGGCACTTTTGCTGCATCTTTTTGCTCATCTTTTTTTTCAATCACCGCAACACAGGTTACTTTAATACTTTTTACCCCATCTATAATTGCAGAACCTTTGTATTTTGGATCAGCATGTTTTTCATACGGCGCATAGGTGAGATCGAGCCCCTCGCTGCGTATGAGCTTAAACAATGTTTTATCGGTAGCATCTTGCTCAAGGCGATACATAACCCGTGCAATGCGAGGCCGCGCTGCACCGACTGAACTGCCCCAATGGAGCTGTAGCGGATTGCGCGTAACCCAACTGAAAAAAAATCTATTCTGCGCTCCGCGATTATAATAAAATACCCGATCAAACGGTTTATAGGCAGGTTCTTCTTTTTTAGAATCTTGCGCTGCTGTTTGATTATTTTTTTCTCCATTTTCTTTTTTTGGCGCTTGCGCAGCATCGTCTTTTTTGTTTTTACTCTTTTTTTCTTGCTCAGCTTCAAGGGCTAAGATATTTTCGATCGGAATGGTTGCGCCCATAAGATCACGCTCAAGCTGTGTAAAAAACAACGTAGCACGTTCATTGAGCTGCGTGAGAGACTCTAATTTTGTTTGTGATGCATAGGATTGGTTTAAAAGCATCGTTAAAGAAAGGCTGATAATCGCCGCAATAGCAATAGATATGACCAATTCAAGCAATGTAAATCCTTGATGAACGCTAGCCTGACGAAGCCTGACGTAGTACTTGCACGAAGACAGGCGAAGCCTGCTCACACGACATAGTTTTATCAAAGAATGAACATGGCGAAGACAGGTCATTTCTTTTTCTCCTGCTGCAACGGATACTGATAGCGGAACGTCACCAACGGCTCGCGCATTGGAGTGCCCGATTCATCCCATGATGCAATCACGGTATCTTGTACTAAGTTTGAAAAGTTACCAAAATCAGATTTTGCACCAACCGGCATCCGCTTGAATTGTAACGTTATCGGATAGATGCCTTCAACTGTTTTTTCAGCACTATGCTCCATAACCCCTGGTTGAATAGTCGCCTGTGTTTCATATAAAAAAAGTTGCGCCTGTTCAATTGCTTTGGTTTTACGTGATATACGATCGGCATTACGCACGAGAGCACTTTGCTGAATCATAATCGGCGTTACCACCAATGCAACCATGGCGAGCGTGAGCAACACTTCAACAAGCGAAAAACCCCGTCTTCGTTCGCTTACGCAGACAAGCTGCGTTAACGAACTTCTTCGGGCTTCCAACTTCGCCAAGGCTACGTCGGACATGACGCCTGTCTTTTTATGCGTGAAGTTGTTCATAGCGCACCGTGAAAGGGTTAAGTTCAAGCGTAACTTTTTTATCTGCTTCATCAACATCTTCATGCGTATCGACCATCATGATAGAGACCTGCTGCGATATGCCATCGGGCACAATGTAAAACCAAACCTGCTTTGTATTGCGATTGCCCGCAAGCTCATTAATGCCTTCAATCGAAAACTGCTTCATAATAAATCGCTCAGGAATATGCACCGGTGGTGTACCATAGGGAATGCGCACCGGTTTGCATTCAGGATCACCTGCTTTATCATATTCACCGGTATGTTTACGAATCTCTACCGTGCGATGTTCAAGATCCCAAAAAATTTGATGCAGTTTTTGCGTAGTAATAGCCTGTGTCAGCGCAACGCGTGCAAGACCATTTAAAGAGGCAATAAAAGCATCTTTTTCTTGCTTGGCAGTGCGTGGCGCCAAACGCGGCGCCAGCACTGAGCCCATAAGCCCAATAATAAGAATTACAATTAAAAGCTCAATGAGCGTAAAGCCTTTTGAGAACCGGTTAATTAGCCCAAACACTAATCCATTCCTCTTTTGGAGCGCTTGCGCCATCTGGTCCGTAGGAGTATAGTTCATATGGATTTTTGCCATCTGGTGTACGTTTATAGACAAAATTTTCATTCCACGCATCTTGTGGTTCTTCGCCACCTTGTATATAACCATCTTTTTGCCAATTGCGCGCAATCGCTTCTTCTTTTGGTTTTTCAACTAAATCACGAAGCTTCGTTGGATAACGTCCGGTATCAACCTTAAACATATCGATCGCTGTTTTGACCGATTTAAGCTTACCTTTTGTTGATGATATTTTTGCTTTATCAAGATAACCAACAAATTGTGGGCCCACTACAAGCGATAATATTGCAAGAATTGCAATCGCAATTACAAGCTCAATAAAGGTAAAACCAGCACGCGCTGATCGAGATATTGTCATAAAGATCCTTTCAGTAAAAGAATTATTTTTTATCCTGGGGCAATAACTGGCGCAATCGCAAGCACAATAAAGCCTACCACAAGAGCCATCACTACCAACATAATAGGGCTTAACGCACCGGTCAAACGGTCAATAAGCTCTTGTGAATCTGCTTCATAATTACGCGCCACCGTGAGTAACATTTTATCAAGCTCACCCGTTTGTTCACCCGTTTGAATTAAATAGATGGCAATCGCGGGAAACATACCCGTCTGTTTTAAATATTGTGCAATCTTACCTTGTTTAACAATATTATCACGTGCAGCCTTGAGTGCTTCGGAAAGCACTTTATTGTCTACCGTTTTTACCACAATATCAAGCGCTTCAGATAAGTTTACGCCACCCTCTAAAAGCATGCCCAGCGTGTAAGAAAACTGCACAACGGCATTTGTTTTAGTGAGATATTTAATAAGTGGCAATCGTAACTTCATTTTATCGAGCCATAGCTTGCCTTGATCAGTACGCGCTGCCGTTTGAAAACCAATAATGAGTAAAATCAATACAATTAAAAGCAGATACCAATAGTGCACAAATATATTAGATACCGCAATAAGCGCCGCGGTAGTTGCAGGCAGCTCTCGGCCACGCGATGCAAACTGACCGGTAATTTGCGGCACCACCCACACCATGAGGACTACAAGTACAATCCCTACCACGGAGAGCTGAATCATAGGATATTGCAATGCACCTTTGATACGTTTTGCAATCGATTCGCGCCGTTCTAGAAATTCGGTTAAGCGTTCAAGAATTACTTCAAGATTACCGCTTGCTTCACCCGCACGCACAAGCTGCACATAAATATTATCAAAAACCGAAGGGTATCGTTGCAAGGCCGTTGCAAGCGCAATACCTTCCTTAAGCTCATCACGAATCGCTACAAGCATCGTATGTAACTTACCTTCAAACTGCTCAATCAAAAGATCAACTGCTTGCAATAGTGGCACACCGGAGCGTAACAGAATGGCAAGCTGCTTGGTGAATAAAATTTTTTGCTTTACCGTTACTTTACCTGCAAAGAGCCGTTTAAAAATACCAACGCCCGCATCTTCGCGCGTCTGCTCAAGCTTTACTAAATAAAGCCCTTGCCCCGTCAGCTGTTGCCGTGCACCTTGTAATGAAGGAGCATCCATCACACCCTTTGAGCGTTTGCCATCTCGAGATAATGCTTCGTATGCATATAATGGCATACCAATCCTTTGCCTAAAAAGCAGAAACTATCTCTACCTTATCACAGACTGAGCAATGGTACCAACTGTTGTGTGTTGAATCAAGATTCACAAATAGAACCGTGTGATTTTTTAATTTCTTTCAAGAGATTAAGCACGTATTCTTTTTTATGATCAAATACAATAGCATACAAACGTCCATCACTATTAAATCTGACACCCTCTTCAACCATACCACTACTATTTTCTGGACCTGAAGCAAGCGTCATCCATAAATGTTGGGCCACATTCGATTCATCTGATCTTTGTATTAATTCAGACCAAAAAAACGGATACCGTTCACTGCCTGGTTTCATTGAATGCGTATATTCACGTTGATCAACTTTACGACGCACAACATCATATCCATCTTTTTCAATTGCACGCTGTAATGCAAACCTTAATAATGACGGCTGCTTTTCTTGCATACCATACGCAATACAATAATTCAGAATCATACACAATACAAAAAATCGTTTCATAAAAATATCCTAGTATACATACACATATTATGTATCAGAGTATAACACAGAACCCATTATTGAACATGAAAATAGGTATATTGAAACTTAAATCGTGCGCCAATGTTCTCAAACTGTATACTATTTGAAGATAGAATAGCTAAGCTATCATTAATACAAGCAAAAATGTAAAAATTGGAGGTATCTCATGTTTAAACGTTTTTTATTATTTCCGTGCTTATTCTTAGTTTTTTCTGCACAAGCCATGAATAATGATGTGTATTATGTTCGTTTTGTGAATGATTTTTCTGATAAAGAAGGTTTATTAACAACATTCCCTAAGAAATACCTCAGTCAGCTTAAAACTCTAAAAGATGCACACGAAATCTGGAAGAGTGATATTGGAACATTAGAAAAACCTTTCTTGTTAAAATCTTCTGAAGTATCTCCTGATGGCTTTGACCAAATTATTAAATTTATAAAATCTAAGGAAAACACAAAAAAAAATACCTATAGTAGCCTTTCCATCATTGATTATATTTTTGATAAAAATTCAGCACAACGGTACCGCATACTTTCGCAAATGATACCAGCGATAGATTACTTAAGACTTGACACGAATGAGCTTGATCTTTTGTTAAATAGCCTTAAATCTCCACTGAGAAGTGAAAGTAAAACTAAAAAAGGTATGGGGGAAAAAGACTTCTTGAACAATGCATTAAATGCCGGGTTAAAAGATTTGAACAAAATACGCGAATACTTATTACGACCCATTAAAGAATCATTACTAGAAAAAATTAATGCACAAGCTGAAACGTTTATCATAGAAAAAGCAAACAAACCTTCTTTATCACGCAATAAAACAACACTAGAGGTTCCAACACAATACAAAGGTGTTACGTATGGGAAAATAGTATCACCGCATCACGCATATGTACGTTTTGTAAACGGATTAATTGGCCTTCTTGTGTTTGATCAGAAAAATAATATTTCGTCTTTAAAAAACGTCAACTTTATCTCTTACCCAAGCTTTCAAACTCTTGCAGAGATGCCAAACCTTGCTTTGTTCCCCATCACTATCATGCAGAATCGCATGCCCCCAAGTAATATAGAGCTCTCTCAAGTAATACCCAAAACAAAAACCTTTTTCGATGAGAAAAACCACTACTTTTGCTATTCTTTTTATACTTCAGAAATAGGAATAAGCGGAATTTTAAATACGAAAACAGGAAAATGGATAAATATTCCAAATCAAGTAGCATGGTTTTCGCCATTCAAAAACAAACACGGACAAGAAAAGCTTGCATCAATTATATGCACAGAAAAAGATATACCAAAATTGGCTATTATTGATCCTGTAAAAGGTACCTGTGATCAGATTAAACAGTTCCCGGGCACCATATTTATTGCTGCAACTATTTTTGAATCAAAACTTATATACCATTTCTATCGTGAAGGTTTCGTATATTTAGCTATTATGGATCTCAATACCTATGAAAATATAGCAGAAAGCGATATTTCACTTGATTTTTACGAAAATAGAGTGAAACCAATCTCAACATATTCTGATAAAAACTATGCTATGAACGCTTTTTACGATACAAATCAATCTTGTATAAAAGTAAGTTTTGTACGCACTGTAATACCAAATATGAATGACAAAGAATATGATGTTGTATGGACATATTCTATCAATACGAACACTTTTGTTATAAAAGAACAGGAATGGGGCTCTACTGTTAATTTCGATTCATGCATTATAAGAGAAGCGAACCAATTTCCTTCGGGAATAGTGGTCGTCAACCACACTAATCCTGATATAAGGAATCTGCTCTATCTTAACATATTCACTGGCAAAGACGGATCAATATATGTTGGAGGCTTCGATAATGAAACTAAAAACTTTCTGACATATAAGTACTTTCCAAAAGACACACTTGTAATTTTTAACCAGATAAAGCAACACACCTACCTGTCAATTGAACAGCTCTATGTTATTGAAGAAATTGCACACCGTATTATCAAAAATAAATTCATAGACATGACACCCAACGAAAAACAAATTTTTGAATCTATGGAACTTGAAGATCAAAATCTGTTTTTAAATATTTTTTCCACAGATAAGCCAATTACTGGTATGGAAGGCATATCATCAATCATAATCCCTGCCAAAGCTGGTGCATATGAAACGCCACTCAAAGGATATATAAAAGAACAAACGCAACCACACGGCCAAAAACGCCGCGCCGAAGAAACACCTGAAGAAGAAGAACGGCCGACAAAAAAACAAAAGCGTGAAAAGTTCAAAGAAGATGAAGAATCTGAATCAGATGAAACCACGCTCAATGAATCTGAAGATAACGAATAAAGGAGGGAAGCCATGTTTAAAAAAATATATGTACTCATACTAATCTCATGCACAATCTTGACGCACGCGCAAGACCGAAATATGTATGCACACTTTTCGGATAAGACTTCTCCCACAAACGGCATCATTGTTCCATTTCCAAGGTTTATGTTTGATTACATGCAAACCTTAATCACCATGCAAGAGGATTTTCCAGATACTATCCTCGGCACTCAAAAAGATCCATTTTATCTCGCTTTAGATATACTATCAATTGAAGATTTTAAAAAAACCATCTCCATTATTAAAGAAGCAAGAAAATTTATTTATGCCCCTGGCAAAAAAATTACCAATGAAAAACTCGCTCATAGATTATGGGAATTTGTATCAACCAAAAAAGAACCGTATACATGGTTAGCGGCTGCACTAAACACGGGCACCTATTTGGGTCTCAAACCTGAAATTATGAATGCATTAAAACTATGCATTGAGCAAACACCACCTGATAAAACTATCAATACAGAAAGCGGAGAAAATAGACCGGAAACAGTTGATTATGCGATAAACGGTGGGCTTAAAAATATCAATACCGTAGTTGATGATATACTTATGCTAATTAAAGAAAATATTATTCTTACTACGCAATCATCCCTTGAATTCTTTTTTACCGGTATTTTTAATAATTCAAAAACAAAACATTCTAAAAATAGTTACCTGCTCAATCCTTCCTTTTCACCCAATAATTTTAGCTACTCCAAAATGCTCACATTTCACAATGCAGAAGCACGCATGGATAATGAAAATTTCAATATACGACATTTTCTGTTTGAGGACATACCAGGAAAACAAACCGACATTTTAATGAAAGATAACTGGATCGTTGAAATTCCTCGTTATAATAAATTAGGTGCGTGTCCCTTTCAAGACCTTGTTTCCGAAGTGGTAAAAGCCCAACTTAATGTTAATACAACTAATTCAGCATTTATAGGCGACTACCTAACAATACAGAGCGGTCAAGGCTACACATGTTATAGCAATCGTTACCGGCATGCATCAGGATTATTGATTGGCACAAGCCATATCGCTTTGATGAAAGAAGAGGGTTGGATAAGCATACCTAACGTTGTTCAATATATTGACATATATACAAATCCCAAAGGTTCCCGCTATTTACTTTGTTGTATCGGCTTTGGTGGCGAAAAACAAAAATTAGTTTCGTTTGATCTTGAATCTCAAGATTATAACATCTTAGACGAGATAGAAAATGGATATTATGCAACTGCTCAATGCATTGCTGAATCCTTTTATATCTATAGCAGGCATAATAACACTACCAATGACTCTTTGATTTCTATCATAAAACTGCATGAAGAAAATACCCCAAAAATAAGTATTGAGCATCCTCTATTAAAAAATGGACTTGTAAAACAGCTCATTGCGTATACCGCTCAAGATGGCACTATAGATGTCTCTGCAATAGTGCAGAAGGGCAATACGGATTATCTTTGCTCTATCAGTATTGATACTAAGAATAAAAAAATAGATGCAAAAGAATTTCCGCTACCGCATCAAAATTTTAAATTAGTTAAAACAACCTCATTACCTTCTCATGTAGTTAGAATCGATCTCACGCATCCCGATATAAAAGATTTTGTTAATCATACTGAATTTTATGATGAAGGATCCTTATATATTGGAGGATTTGATAGAACAATGCAAAAGTTTGCCGCCGTAAAATATGTAGACCATTCTATGCTCGATATTATGCAGGCGATCAATCGATTTATGAATTATGGCATCGAACATCTTTATATGCTAAGCGCAATAACCACACGCGTTATCAATAATCTTTTTACGGGCATGACCCCTGCAGAAAAAACAATTTTTGATACATTAAAAGATGAAGATAAAAAAACCTTGCTTACTATAATAAGTTGGCAAAACGCTGATGCACTCTATCAACAACCAACGCGTGAACTCAATACCGCATCGAAAGATATTCCAATTGTTAACTCACAAACACCACCAAAAAAAGATTAAATCCTACCAATATAGAAAAGGCTACAGTTACATAATTGCAGCCTTTTCTACCAGTATACATATCATATGCTTGTTGTAGGGTTCTTCTTCATGATAGTCTGTGATACAATAATTCATATCTGCAAGGAACATTATGAAAAAAAATATCTTACTCGTAATCCTATGCCTCTGCGCACCGCTCAATGGCGCTGAGCCACTCAATCCTCTAACATCATTAAAGGATCCGAACTATGCGCGCGGGATTTATTTCACCGATCAGTCATTGCTGACAGATTTACTTCAAAACGTAAACCGTTCAAACAATAATGCGCGTCGCTACGTGCATGCGGTGCTTAAAACATTCACGAACGTGGTAAAAGGCTCTGATTGTGTTACCACTGATTCGTTTATTAAAACCTTACAGTTTTTAGCAGAATCACTCCCTTTTTACCTACAATCCCGTGATTATGAATCCTACACACAACAGATTATTGAGCGCGATTTAGAAGCATACCAACGGCTCCAAGGATTTAACCAAGCAATTCTTTTAAACACATTTAACCAAAATTATGAAGATTTTCAGCTTAATCCCATACAATTCTTGCAGAACATTGCCGACATTGTAACTCAAGCAGCACAAGAAGAGCTTGAAATTCAAAAGCTACGTAATACCCTCAAAATATTCTTAGAATTGCATCTCAATAAACTTATCTGGGCATATGAAGAAAATGAAGGCTGTTGGGAACAAGTAAAAACAATCGCCGCATTGCTCACGAGCCTTTTTGAAAATAACGTATTTGATGACCTCAATGATCTTGACGATCTTTTCTGGAGCTTGATCCATCGCTTTGGCCACTTCTTTGAATACACCTATAAACATTGCAGCTATAGCCTCTTTGATGCAATTAAGCATGATCTTGCACATGGCTCACTCTTGTTGCTTGACCTTGCAGAACAAGATGCGTGCATCATTAAACGTTCTGAATGCCTCTTGCATACCGTGATGCATGCAGAAGCGCGCCGCCGTGCCCATGATATCAGTAACGCACAACCACATAATTAGACAGCAAAAAGGGCCGCATTAAGCGGCCCTTACATTTTGTGCTATGCACATTATTTATGCTTTTTCTTCAAGCTGTTTTTCTGATTTAATAGCATCATTCGGTTGTAAATAACATCCAAGCGCCGTTGCGCCAACACCAAATGCAGCGAACCCTAAAGTTCCGAACCCTTCTTGAGAATTACCTTTATTTGCAAGCATTAACGCACCCGCAGTTAAAACTAATGAACCAAACATTGTCAATCCAGTTGCTAAAGCTGATCGTACTTTATTTTTTAAATCTTTAGCTGATGAAAATAAATAAAAAGCACCTGCACCGGTAACCAAAATAGCGGGAATCATGATACCTACAAAAATATCCTGCTTGCTCCAAGTTTTATCAATAGGATACAATGACTTTGAATTTGGAAAATCAAAACCATGCACACCATTAAGCATTGCAGCGGTGCCTAATCCTACCCCAACTTGCGCGAGGCCATTTTTAAGCCGTGCAATAGTTGTGTTCGTCTTTTTTTCTTCTGCCGCTTGTGCACCAAACACACAGCCAAGCATACTGACCGTTAATACGGTTTTTTTGAATAATGATTTCATAATAACCCCTTCTGGTTTATTTTTTATTTTTATATAAACTTTACACATATTTTTATGCTTTTGATTCTTCGCTGCTATTATCAACAGGCTGTATTGCATAGCCTACGAAAGAAATTAACGCTCCACCTAATGCAGCAGCTCCAGAAGCCATTGCAGCATCGGATGCATCTTGTGCACTGATGCCACTTGAACCACGTGATCCATACCAAGCTGCATCTTTAATCACCGCTCCAGCATCTCTCCAATTTGTTGTTGTAGCCATTGTATGTGCTGTATTCGCACCAACGTATGCCACACAAGCCCCTGCTAATACTAATCCGCCAGCAATCGTAAGCAATGATCCGACTGTAGAACGGCTTTTTTTCCAAAATCCTTTAGCTGCCTTAAAACAATAGATTGCAGAACTAAGAGTGAGTATCGCTCCCGGAATAGCTATTAAAGCATATGGACCAGTTGCTGCAAGTTTTTCTGCTAATGATGGTGGCAAATCATTAAGATTCGTTTGCATTGAGCCAAACCCCATAGCGCCTACAACAGTGACCGCAGAACCTGCAACCATAGCGGCGCTTGCTAATAATGCTTCGCCCCTTGAAACTGCTTTTTTCTCAGCTTGCGCACCAAACACACAGCCAAGCATTGCAACCGTTAATACGGTTTTTTTAAATAATGAAGTCATAATAACCCCTTCTGGTTTATTGTTTGTTATCAACATTTTCATTTTTATACGGGAATAATTTCTATTTTTGAACAACGCAGATCTTCACGAATTCTACCCATGCCAAGCAAGATTTTAACTTGTTCTTGATCAAATGGATCAAAAATCACAATACCTGCTCCGTATTTTTTGTAACCTTTGATAATGTATTTTCCTGTTATAGGCATTGAACCAATCACTTCAGGTGTGCCAAAAAGTGCATAAATTTGTTGTTGCCACAATGCATGCTTTTCTTGTACTGGCAAAAAGGCACGCTTTTCCCATGTTTCGCAATCATCTGAACTTTTTCCCAATGTTGTAGCCGTATGAAAACCTACTACCGTAAAAAGACCCATTTGTACAAGTTGATATATACGCTGTAAGTCAAATCCTTTTTCGATGAGAGAATGTTTCCAGAAAGTCGTCAATGCCGTAGATATATAACTTGGTACATTCAAAAAGCCAATATTTTTTATAGTAAGGATACCAAGCCCTGCAAAAACCAATCCATAAAGAACAACATTCATTTTTTCTTTATATACTTTATCACATGCATCATACCGCGCTTGACAGTATTCTTTATATAAATTTAAATCAAAACCAATAAGCATAGGCGGTGCTTTTTGCGCATCTGGCGCAGTAACCATAACCGTCTTTTGATCAACAACAGAAGTTGTTTGTGCAACTACTTGTGTATCAGCTATTTGCACCTGCGCACTCTGCTCAGGCAGATTATTTTCTGCACCATACACAATGGGCGCAACGGCAATTAAAGCTGCCAATATACTCTTAATATAACGCTTACTCATATAAAGCCCCCTAAAATAGCTGTTTTTCATGCTTTATATTAGTATACAGGAAGCGCAAAAATTGTCAATTAGTCACGCACTAGCCCTGCTTGCACACCCTTAGAATATCGATCTAGTCGTTAAAAGTCGATTGTCAAGCCCATGCCTACCGTTACATTACCCACTGAACGTTTACCATTGAACGGAATTCGAGTAAATAATTGCAGTTGCGGCGCAACACACGGATCATTCATGAGCGCGGCAAAATCATAATCGAGCCGAATGATCGCTTGATGTATGGTTGAATCAAGTAAAGAAACCGCTTCATTGGCAATAGCGCTATTTACACAATCGTTGTATGCGGATAATGTATCGGTGCCATGTTTGTGATATTCATAAATAGCACGCAGGTTTAACCCTTGTGGAAGATTTTTTACGCCAACATACACAGAATATTGTTGTTCAATACCCGGATCGCGATACACATTACCTTTGCCCAGTAAAATCAGATCAGTTTGCCCACGCGCGGTATGAATACGGGTGTTTGCTGATTGCCCAAAGATCTGGGTAAGCTGCACGTCAAACCCTGCATACGCATAATCTGCTACCAATGTTTCAAGCGTGAAGCCAAACGGAATTGCCCATGATTTATCGTAGCCATACGGAAATGCAAACACTAAATCTTGATCAGTGTGTCTGCCTGATGGCGCCACCATACCGATACGTGCCGCAACCATCACCGATTTTAAAAAGGTCTTTGCTTGTGGAAAATCCTTTTGCCAATCAACAAATACCGAAAGATCTCCAAGCCCTGTGCGATCCCAATCAGTCAACTCTAAGCACCCTAGCTCACGCACTGTTGGCACAAACACGGCAGGATCGGTCAGATACGTGTGCGTACGATAATCTTGTGGTGTTGGTGGATTTTCATTTGGCGTTAAATCTTTGATGCAGATATTGTTGAGATGATATTTATAGAATGGTAGATAAACACTCAATGCAAGTTGATCTAAAAAGAAGTACCGAAATGCTGCAGCACCTGCTACATCAAGGTAGAGATCCGCATTAATGCACAAGTTACCACGCGTACCATTATTATTTGCATCTATTTTGGTAAGCAGTTGTGTTTGCAGCGAACCGGGCAGGAATCCCTCAAGCATCTGTAATCCACGCTGCTCTGTTTGCCAGATGGTAAACGGGCTGGATACCCTTTCCTCAGAGTTCCATGCACGTGCTGCCCCAATCCCAAACTCCACGATTCCGTATGCTTGCAGCGTCTCGGTAAAATCTGCGTATGGTTGCAAAGGTTTATAGTATGGCTGATATAAATTTATAAGCACCGCGTGCGCAGGGAATACAAGTAACAATACCGCGGCGATGGTTATTTTTAATGTCTGCAGTTTCATTCAAATCCTTTCTTATCCTTGAACAATCAAACCTTTGCTGGTGGCAATATACCATGCGCCGGTTGCAGGCTCTTGTAGTTGTTGATTAATATCGGCGTTTGATTGCAGCGCATTGGTGATCGATGATGGTAATAATGGCAACGCTTGCACGCCAATAAACCGATTACCCGAACGAGGCTGCGCAAGATATGATCTAATATTCGGCGTTTTAATACTTGATGGTTGTACGCCCTGTATTGAGCGTGCAAAAAGATATTCTGCACCATCGCTACTCACGATATCTTTATATTCACCAAAATCGAGAAAAAAGCTCGGTTTATTTCTGATAAAAAAATCGCACACAAATGGTTCAATGGTATCTTCAGCGATTGCGCCAGAAAAACTATTGATCGCAAGCCTGTTTACAATAGATCGGTTGTTGCGCGCCGTGCCACTGAGCACCCAGCAATCACCACCTTGATCAAGAGAGGTTGGTAAACCGTCAGGACCAAATCCGTTTAACTTTTTTATGGGTAATTCTGATTCAGGCACCGCCAATAATTCCCACAGCGGCACCCCAACGCGCGCTGATGAACCCTCTTCAACGCGATACACGCCCCGCGTTGTTGCAAGCATGCCAAGCTCTTTACAAAACAGCACATCCGTAATCACATCAGTATCTGCCGTGCTTGGAATATTTTTCCCTACCGTTGCAATCACCTCAACGGTTGCACTGGCAAGACCATTCGTCAGATCAATACGGGCAACCTGTGATGGCGTAACCACATATAAAAACGGAGAATCTGCATAGAGCACTCGCACATCAGAAAATTCACCAAGCTGTTGCATTACAAGGCCAACGGGTAGTGCACTTAAATCTGCACCAAAGGCATTTCCCCATCCATCACCTGCTGGCGTTGCCCAGATTGCCACCCCACCAACCCCACCGGTTACAAGCCAGGTTTGCTGCACGGTATCGCTATGCACAATGGTTGACGTTGTCAGTGGTGCATAATCGGCCAAAAGCCCGCCGCGAATGAGTACTACCGGATTAGTGCCTACGATCGTAGTAAGCTCTGTATTTTCTGCCGTAGTTACATTGGTATAGTTAGCATCAGGAATCTGATCATATAATGTTGGATTACTCGTAATCGCAAAACCAGTTTGCGCTAAGATAAGCTGATTGCGTTCTGTGCACACCAATGCTGCAACATTACCCATGCCCGGCGTACGATAATCAAAACCTGCAAGTGCCGTTATCGATTCTGGTGCTGGCGTTGTAAGATTCGTGATTGCTTGGGCAACACCCGTCAGCAATTCATCCGCTTGCCAGGTAGTGCGTTGCACCGTGTTTGCAATCACATTATCGCTCGACAACGTAAGCCACACACCGGTCACCGCATTCAATGCTGCTGCATAGATTGGATCTTGCGTATTAATAATCCGCAACCAGGGAGTCCAGTTAATTACCAGCCCATTTGCATCAAAAAGCGCACGAGACATATAAATACCGGGATATAACGTGCTCACCACGGCATAAACGCAATCGCCGTTCACATAGAGTTGATTAATCTCCACACCGGTTGGCAATGGCCCTTGCCCCACGCGCACTGGCGCATCATTAATCGTATAGAGATCCGATGCGTTGAGGGCAGGATCTGAACTGCCTTTTTTTGCCAAAAAGCCAGACAAACCTGGCTGGAAAGTGCTTACCTTGGTACTTGAATCATACACACGGCTCAATGGATACGCGTATACTTGATTATGCACATCACTCGGTATTTCACCACCATTCAATATACGGCCACAGGTAACGATAAGCGATTGCGCCGTACTCAATTCCATGGTTTGTAAAAACGGAATAACCCCTTGCACCGATGCACCCGTGGATACAATGCCATAGTTAGTGCCAGCAATGAGGGATGCGAAATTAAAAGACGGATGAACTATCGAGGTAAATGATGCAAGATTGCTGCCACGAATCACCAATGCAGAACGATCAGTGGGTGCACCGCCACTCGTAAGATCTGCCGCAGCAAGATAGAGCATACTCATGCCGTTTGCCCATGCAAGTGATGCGCCGCCCGTCATGATTACCGGTGATGTAGCTAAACTAAAAACACCACTCGTTGAATCCAAGCCTGTTGTAGAAAAAAGTATCAATGTATCGCCATTTCCTTGCGTTACGAGCACCGCAGAACCTGCATCACCAAAATTGGTGCTTCCTTGCGGAGTCACCGCAACGTAATTAACACTTACCGAACTGCCAGCCATTGCAACTGCGCTGGAAGCAGGATTGCCATTTGCATCGGTAAGCGCTAGTGATGCAAGTGATTCACGCCCCACACGAAAATACAATGTTGGATTAGCACTATCAGGCACCACATAAAAAGCGGATGGTTGATTAATGACAAAAGAAATGAGATCGATCTTGGCATCATACAGTGGATTAGGTACTTTTTCTTTACTTGCATTCAACGTTACATTCTCTGGTGCATATGGCGCAAATGTACTGTTTCCGCTCGCATAACCGGCAAGCGCAAACTCTTTTGCACCCGGTGCTCCCGCCGTAATAAACACACCATCGGCAAGATCATTCATAACGGGAATAAAATTAGAAATTACCACCGGCAACGTGGTGGTGGCATCTGCAGGATATCCATGCACAATTTCTCGTGCTGCAGCAGTTACACTGAGCAATGAGATTGTATAAAAAAATATACGCTTCATATAAAAACCTTTATATAACAAAACTATGATTCTAGTCTACGATGATTTGCAAAAACTACCAGCCAAAAACAATAGATGCTCACGGCAAAACTGCGGCACCCTTTTAAAATTTTTCATTTTGTATATGCTATTAATAATACAACCTCACAAATGGAGGCATAATGGTACTAAAGTACCCTCATTTTTTCCTTGCTGCGATCATGCTATGTGGTCTTGCAGGCTGTGCGAAAAAAACGGCTCCCCGTTATACGCTAAAACCTGCTGTTTGTTACAATTACACGAATACGATTGATGATATTACCGTGCAGGTTGCCTATGTTTCACCAAAACAATTCAAGCGTATGTACCCTTCACAACTCCATCAGCATCGGCTTCTTGCTGAACATGAAACATATTTTCATAAAAAAGAACCAATGCGTGAGAAGCGGGTCAGGCTTTTGCAGGGAACCATTACCAATAACACCGATCAAAAGATCTATATTGGCCGTAAAAACGTCTCATTACCGGTTATGAAATCACATGAGGTACACAAAAAACGCACATGGCTTTCAAATTTTTGCTTTGGTTGGCTTGGATGCTGGGGCGCCCTTGGCCTCTTTATATGTTATCTTGGTATCGCCATACCTTCAGGGTTTATAGTAGGCAGTATTTTTTTAGGCCTTGCGTTACCGGGCGCCGTTGGCGGTACCCTAGAACATCTGAAAGAAAAAGATCGCAAGCACTTTGTGGAAGACACGATGCTTCATAGCGCAAAGCATACCATTCACCCCGGTGAAACGTTTAGTTGGTTTATGTTGATACCTTATGAAGAATACAAACCAAATTTCACCATCACATGCACAGATAAATGCGATAAGCACTATCAATTTGACGTGAATATGCGTCAAAAAAAGAGTTTACCTCTGCAGTAACTCTCGCGTAATTGCTTTATATCGCTCCACATCGGGTTGATTGAATAGATCAACCCCAAGAAGCTCGCCGGCATAGATGATGGCAAGCATGTATGATTGCAAAAGATAACCAACTGAAAATGGTGAACGCTCAGAAAGCGTAATCACGGAAAATGGCACGCCAAGCTCTTGATAGGCCTTTTGAGTGCCTTGTGTGATTGCATGCATAATATCAGTGAGTGATCGATCGTTTAACGATGCAACACAAGAATCTAAATTGTGGTCAACACTCGTTTTAATTACATCACTCTCTTGCACGATTAAAAAAGTTGTCCAAAAATTACGCGCACCACTCAAATAGAGTTGGCCTATTGAATGCAAATCGGTTGAACCAAGTGAAACGGTGGGGATCATGCTGAACACGGTGTTATCTGACGTGTGCTTCTTGCCTAAACTTTCTGCTGCCAACTGCCGATACCAAAGCCCTATGGTAAAACACCAATTGCTAAAAATAAACGTATCATGCACCACGTAGCCTTGCGCATATGCCTGCTGCAATGCAACTGCATGTTGATACGCAAAAGTCTGCTCAAGTGGCATAGTAAGCGCATCATCAATTGCCTGACGTGCACCAGAAAGTAACGCATCACAATCAATGCCACACAATAATAATGGAAACAGCCCAACCGGAGAAAATACGGAATAACGGCCACCAACAATCTTGGGTATGCTTAAGGTTGCAATGGTATGTTCGCGTGCATACACATCGAGTGGTGAATCTGCATCGGTAATAATAGTCACCATTTTGTGCCATGCATCCGGATTGTGCGCCCTGAGAATCGGCTGCACAATGCGCCAGAGCGCAATTGTTTCTGTGGTGGTTCCCGATTTGCTGATTACCGTAACATGTATACGTTGCTCCTGTATGAGTGCTGCGTCAAGTTGCAGCAACGCTACTTGCATTGAAGGGGTATCAACCGTTTCAAGCACCAGGAGTTGATGCGGTAATAAAGTTGCTTGATCTTGCAATGCATCATGCACCGCACGAAAACCTAAGCTTGAACCGCCAATGCCGATGATCACACACAAATCAACGCCACCAACTTCTTGCGCACGCGTACGCACTGCATCAAGCATTGCAGCATCATGCGGCAACCGTACCGATGCATACGCTGTTGTATACTGCTCATCTGCCGCAGCAGATTTTATTGTTGCGCGCAATGCGATCAACTTTTGAGTTGTTAATGGATCCGCTTCAAATGTACAATGCGCATTGGTATAAGTAACCAACAGATTTCTCACTTTTTTAAAATATATTTACAGACTAGCCGTTCAATACATGGTGCTGCAAGATTTACTCTACTTTTTAAGTACGTTCTTTAAATAGTGTATTAACGCAGGCATGCCGCTATATACAACGCACTGCACTGCCATAATAGCAATCATTGCTAAAATAAGCGTGAATGCAACAGCGCACACGAAAAAGAGATAGGAATAAAAAATTAACGGTATTGGATAATTAGTTGTTTCCATTGCATGTCCTTAGCGCATAAAAAAAGGGACGCCGAAGCGTCCCTTTTTGTTTATTCCCATTCAAGCGAACCCGCTGTTTGATATTCGGTTACGCGTGTTTCGAAGAAGTTTTTCTCTTTTGAAAGATCCGTTGCTTGAGACATCCATGGGAATGGATTTTTCGCACCGTATACTTTTGGTAAATCGATGCGCTCTAAGCGGCGATCTGCAATATATTCTACATATTCAGAAAACTGTTGTGCATTAATGCCAAGCATCCCGTTCGGGCACGCATCGTGCGCATACTGCTTTTCTAAAATCACTGCATGCTTAATCAATTCAACCAGTTGCGTTTGAAATTCTGAAGTCCAAATTTCTGGATTTTCTGCCTTGATTGCATTAATTAAATCACAACCGAACGCAAGGTGAATCGACTCATCACGCATGATATATTCAAACTGCTGACCAATACCAACCATCTTGTTCTGACGTTTGAGCGCAAGCATCATCGCAAAACCGGCATAGAAGAAGATGCCTTCCATGATCACGTAGTAGCCGATCAAATCATGCACAAAGCGTTGCGTATTTTCAACGGTATCTGTTTTAAAATTTGGATCAAGTAACGATGCGGTTAATTTTACCACAAATTCATCTTTTTCTTTGATCGTTGGAATCGTTTCATACATGCGGTAGATTTCATCGGGATTTAATCCTAATGAATCACAACAGTAAATAAACGTATCAGTATGGATCGCCTCTTCAAACGCCTGGCGCAGTAAATATTGGCGGCACTCAGGGTTCGTTACATGACGATACACGGTCAACACAAGATTATTTGCGGTTAAGGATTCTGCCGTTGAGAAAAAGCCAAGATTCCACAACACTAACCGACGTTCTGTTTGTGTTAATGCAGTAGAAGATTTCCACTGCTCAACATCAACCTGCATTGATATTTCTTCCGGCGTCCAGTTGTTTGCAACCCCATCTTTATAGTGTTGGCGCGCCCACAAATATCGCATCGGTAAGATCTTGTTTGGATCAACTGCTGAATTATTAATAACGCCTATCTTTTTCATAGGATCCCTCACGATTTAAATAGTTTATTGACACGCTTCACAATCAGGATTTTCAATCGAACAAGCTTTTACGGTTTCAACAATCGTTTCAGTAACCGTTGTTGTTTCAGTTACCGTTACCGATTCTAAACCAGCACCAGAGTCATAGGTACGCTTTTGCGTAAAACCAAACTTTTGCGCATCAAGCGTTGATTTTTCAATCTGCGTTGCACCAAGTGTACGTAAGTAATAGGTTGTCTTGAGGCCCATCTTCCATGCCATCATGTAAATAGTATCAAGCATTTTACCAGACGTACCCTTCATAAACACATTGTGTGATTGGCTTTGATCAACCCATTGCCCACGTTGCGCCGTCATCTGCAACAACCACACTGGATCAAGATCGAACGATTCTTTATATTTTGCACGAATGTCTGCAGGAATTACTTCAATCTGCTGAATGCTCCCATCGTAATATTTGATGAGTTCCATCATCTCTTGATTCCATAATCCATGTTTTTTAAGATCTTCAACCAAGTATTGATTGATAACCGTAAACTCGCCGCTCATGTTTGCTTTTACATACAAGTTTTTGTATGCAGGCTCTATGCACGGGAAACAATTACTGATGGTAGAGATGGTTGCCGTTGGTGCAATTGCCATAGTATTTGAGTTGCGCATACCATACTGTGCCACATGTTCACGCACAGGGCGCCAATCAAGCACACCGGTACGCTTTATATCAATCGCAACACCACGTTCTTTTTCCAAAATATCCACCGTATCATGCGGGAATATATTACGTGACCACTTTGAACCATGGTACGAAGCATACGCTCCACGCTCTTTTGCAAGCTGTGATGAAGCAAGAATAGCGTGATAGGATATGAACTCCATCGTTTCATCGGCAAAGTAAAGCGCTTCGTGCGCATCAAAATTAAGATTCAAGAGATACAATGCATCCTGAAAGCCCATCAATCCTAATCCAATAGGCCGATGTCTCATGTTCGCATTTTGCGCTTCTTTGGTTGGATAAAAATTAATATCAATCACGTTATCAAGCATGCGAATTGCATCGTGCACACTCTTTGCAAGCTCATTTTTATCAAGCTGGCCATTGACTACATGCTTTGCAAGATTCACGGAACCAAGATTGCACACCGCCGTTTCTTCTGCAGAGGTATTGAGCGTGATTTCAGTGCATAAATTTGAACTATGTACAACCCCAGCATGATCTTGCGGTGAACGGATGTTGCATGCATCTTTGAAAGTAATCCATGGATGGCCCGTTTCAAACAAACGGCTCAACATTTTGCGCCATAACTGACGTGCATTGATTACTTTATAAATGTTAATTTTACCTTGGCGTGCACGCTCTTCGTATTGTTCATACCGTTGTTCGAACGCACGACCATAGATATGATGCAGATCTGGCACTTCATCGGGGGAAAACAACGTCCAATCTTTATCTTCAATCACACGCTTCATGAAAAGATCAGGAATCCAGTTTGCGGTATTAATATCATGCGTACGGCGTCGATCATCGCCCGTATTACGGCGTAAATCAAGAAAATCTTCAATTTCATAATGCCATGCTTCCAAATACATGACGGCAGCACTGCGGCGTCTACCACTACGGTTAATTGCAGCGGTCACATCGTTTGCTATTTTTAAAAACGGCACAACCCCTTGCGACTCTGTTTTAATCGCTTTTACCATAGAACCAGTGCCACGAATATTAGTCCAATCAATCGCTACACCACCCGACCACTTGGAAAGTTGAGCATGATCGCCATACGATTTAAAAATATGCACCAGATCATCTTCTACAGTCATAAGAAAACATGAACTTAATTGAGATCGGGTAAGGCCTGAATGAAGCAGTGTTGGTGTACTTGGCACATATTTGAGCGAGCTCATAATATCATAAAAACGTACCACGACTGCATTTTTATCCGGTTCATTATAAGAAAGTCCCATAGCCACCCGCATCCAAAATGCTTGTGGCAGTTCAAAGAGCTCTTCATTGTACCGTGAAAAATAGCGTTCATAGAGCGTACGCATGCCCATATACTCAATCAGTTGATCGCGATCAGGAATTAGTTTACTTGCAAGAAATTCAAGATCAAAATCAAGCATACGCTGATCAAAAATATTGCGACTTACGCCATATTTTATACCCTCTATGAAGGCTTGGCGATATGCGAGTGCAAAATGCGGCGTTTGCGCCGATATCTTCGTTACTTGTCTGAAAAGCTTACGGAGTAACAACTGTGAAGCAGTAAAACTATACGCAGGATCCCGTTCCGTAAATGCAACTGTAGCAAGCACTAATGCATCCGCAAGCTCATTTGTTGTGATGCCATCGAAAATAGTATGCAACACCTCTTGCACAATCAACAAAGGATCTATGTCAGCTTTTTTTGTACCCGCGGCAGCACTAAGAGTAGTGTGCAGTTTTGCAATATCCAACGGCTCCAGCTCTCCGTTTTCAAGACGCACCTTTATGGTTTCATGGTGCGCAGATGTAAACGGAAACTGTTGAACTGACCGCGTCAAGAATTCCTGTTCCATAATATCCTTTCCCATGCTAAGTCCTTATAATTTTGTGTGCACTCAAGCTATACGGGATTATTTTTTAGACAAAGATCCCGCATAGTGCTTTTTTCAATACTCTACAAAATTTTTCAGTTCTCTGTGACTATATGAATTTTTGATTTGTATCCACTTACATAAATGTACCGGTTCTCTGATCGGTAATCAAACAGTTTTTTATGATTTACATTTATGACATATTCTTGAAAAAAATTGTGCTTTATCTAGAAGCTGATTACTAACAGAAACGATCACGAACAGCTCGAGGTTTGCGAGAAGTAAGAATGCAAAAATCAAACTCAACCTCTCGCGTTACTGATTTTCAGTAACAAAAGAAATATCTTGTATACTTTCAATAACAACCTCTGGGTTATCGATGAAAAAACTACAAAATAAGCTAACCGATGCCTCAGGAGCACCCAAACATATTAAGGATGGGTTATGCCTCAGGTCAACAAGCCGCGCATTCGGCAACCTAATCTCTCCCAATAATGAAAAATTATTATGAGTGGCAGTAAACTCACTGATGCTACTATGCATAAGATCCAAGGTACCCTGCAACTTATTATGGTTTAAGTTCAATTTTTTTAATGATGGACACTGAGAAACAATTTTAGCTTGTATCTCTTCAAACGAAGTAAGATCGGTATATTCAAGTGAAACTTCACGCATAGTATGTGCAATAGCTGGAGACAAAAAGTAGTCTATTCTTTGAATGTCCACATATTGAAGAGTAAATACTTTTGCAAAATCATGATATGTAATTTTTGCATTGCCATTTTCTTTTCGTAAAATAGAGTGCTGCGCATTGTCTACTCTTACTAATTTATGCTGCTGCTCACACTTAGGCACCGATTGAAAAGCCACTTGGGTGCCATGATGCAAACCTTCAGACATTGCCACGCCCTCAGCAATGTTTTTACGCAATCCCTGAATAATTGAAGGCCAATCGAGAATATATCCCGCTAAAGAATTTGATTTAAGCATTTTTCCGCGACGGATTAATTGATGATCAGCCGCGTAAAACCATGTACTATTACACACAAAAGCCATAGTAAACAAAAAGTACACACGTTGCATAGAATATCTTTCTTTTAAACATTTTTAATAACAATGTATTGTAGCAACTTTTTTCATTTGTACAAAAATATCTACGTCTGTACACACCTCTTTTTATTATTTAACCTTTATAAGTCAAATATTTAAAAGGACCCTTAATGAAAATTATAAAAATAGCACTCTCAATAGCATGTATTAGTGCAGCCACGCAAAGTGGTGCTGTTGAAGATTCATCACCACACGTAGTAATACAAATTTCAAAGCAAAAAAACTCCCATCGCAAGTGCGATCATCATAGATGCAATACGCGTATATTTTTATGCAATATGGCTGGCATTGCATTAGGAACTCTGGGATACGCTGCAAGCAGCACATTGACACACAACCTTGCAAGCCAAATAATAGCGACTGTTTCCCTCGGCACTTTACCACCGCTCCTTGGCGCTGCCTGTGAAATCTATTCCTGTTGCAAAAATAAATAGGATGCGTATGAAAAAATATTTTTTAATCGCCCTTTTACTTTGTATCAATGTACAAATACACGGTGAACGACCTTGTTTATGGATATGCCTTATGCAAGCAGGATGTTTGGCCAGCACCATTACAGGCGGTCTGCTTGGCTATTATTTCCCATCTCCAATACTAGGAAGTGGCGATAATAATGCTACATGGGTCATTGGGGCTATCGGAGGTACAACAACCTATTTTGCAGGGCTCGGGATTGCAGCCGCAATAAAAACACGTAATGATGGCATATGTTGCAACGATTAACCAAAAATTAAAGGGTAGCTTCATGTTGATTAACACAACAATAGTTACAATTTTATGCACAATTGCTCTGCACACTACGTGCATGGATCACGTAGAGGATCTAGATTACGTAGTGGATCTAGATCTTGAAAACCCGTACGCACGGATGCCATATAAGCCGTGCTCTATCAAGCTCACCGATGATATATGGAAAGAAATTGCATACCATTTCGCAACACAAAATCTTGAGTATCCTAATAATATAAGATCTTTACGATCCACGTGTAAATTATTATACGAATATTTACCAAAACCAACCGAAAGTTCCATGCGTTATCGTTTATGGCAACAACGAAAAGATGAAGAGACCATACAAAAACGTAACGAGAACATCAAAACTATGTTTTGCATGTGCTACTGTTTTGTGTATCTCCCCGCTGTGGGTGGAGCAGCAGCAGCCACAGCACTCATTACTGGGCAGGCTGCAAACGCTCTAATTCCAATTGGAATCGCAGCTAGTTTGCATTGCATTGGAGCATGTATTGGTTACGAATGCCAGGATTATTGGAATAAATTTTAATCAACTGCTGGATGCGGTTTATATAAAAACAGATGCTTCACGCGATGAAAAAACTGCTCTGAGGCATCGCGCGCTTTAAATTTAAACTCGTACAACGATTGACCTTTTTCGATTGCGCTGCGGAGAGATTTAATGCCTACCGATTTATCAAACGTTGGCGCACAGGTAAGTGCAATGCCATGTTTTATAAAGAGCCCAAGAATATCAATAAATAATGAAAATGTTTTAACCTTACCAATATCACCAAATTTCAAAAGCACACCGGTTACCTTTTTTTGCGTGCGCTCATCAATCGTGGTATGCCGCGTTGATGCGATACCATAACTATTTAACAGTTTTTGCAGCTCTGGCCACAACACGGGAGGCACTTTCAGCGTAGCCGGAACCATAATAGCACGAAACGCATGGGGTGTACCAACGCCCACATTAAAGGGGCTCACTTCGCCAAGCAAACCTAAAAAACTATACCCCAAACAAGCCTGTGCATTCGAAAGATTTGGCGAGAGCGGTTTTTTAAAAAGATTATTACCGGTATGCGAACGCACATAATTTTCCATCGGCACCACAATAAGACGTGCACGCTTACTTAAAACATTATGATTAAAATGGTATGCAAGCTCACCAATAGTCAGCCCATGTCGCAACGGAATCGCAGCAATAGAAATAAATGAAATCAAATCAGGCTCAACGAGTGGCCCTTCCATACGCGCACCCAACAAATTTGGCCTATCAAGCACGATGCAGAGTTTATTATACAAAGCACACGCTTCAAGCACACGCATGAGCGTTGAAATATAGGTATAATGGCGCATACCAGAATCTTGCATATCAAAAATAATCACATCAAGATCAGCGAATTTCTCTTGATTAATCGTTTTCCCCACAAGCCCTTTTTCATGTGAATATAAACTTACAATGGGAATCTTGGTTACCGGTTCAACTGTATCTTCAACCGATTTACCCGCAGGAATCAAACCGGTATACCCATGCTCAGGCGCAAAAATACGCACCACACAAATACCCTTGTTGCGCAACACGTGCACCGATGGGGTACCAAGATGGTCAACACCCGTTTGGTTCGTTACAAGTCCTACACGCTTACAATTGAGTTTATGTTTTTGAATAAAAGAAGGAGTAATAGTTTCAAGGCCATAACGAAAGGGAACAGAAAAAAGAGATACCATATAAAAAACTGGAAGTATATATATTATCTTTTTTAAAACTTCGGTTCTTATATTTTTTATAAATATCATTAGGCTCTTTCTCGCGAAGGGATTATACGATCCCTCCGCCCTCTCGTACCAAGGCTGCGCCCTGGACCCTTAAGCGCTTCGAAACGCGTCATTACAGCGCATAAGAATGCGCCCATTTAGCTTTCGAATCGCATAAGGTGCTCACTTAATAAACATATCTGCGTGAGCATAAAAAAAGGCCCGCCTTTATTGCGAGCCTCTTGTATACTTAGTGTTATTTTAACAGATTGCTACACCGTTGGCGCAGGTAATTTTAAGTTAATGGCTGGTTGTTTATGCAAGAACCACCACAAGCCACCAATTGCCCCACCAAGCGCTACACTGCCGATAATCATTGATACATGCTGCCGGAATGACGAAAAAAACCAGGGACCCTTTTTACCATTGTGCGTAGGGTGTATAATAGGACCCGCAAGAACAAAAGGTTGCACTGCATTGTTTACAGACACATCAGCTTGATCTTTCCGATTTGGATCAGTCAGCAAACCCATTTTAATAAGTTCTTCGTTCTGCTTAGCCTCTTCCTTTGCGTGCTCAGCACGGATTTTGGCATCATCACGTTCTTGCCTACGCTGTTGAAATTCTTGAAGCTTTACGGGATCTTTATAAGAATATATAAGGCGCAAACACGTTTTTTGATTTTTATACTGCTCATCTAACGGATTACCCCTATAATCTACTAAACGCTGATCTGGAAAATCCACACGAGCATATCTATCACCGTCACCATTCCTACGTTTTAAATCTACATACACCGTATAATCACTCTGATCATGCTCTAAATTAAGAATATCATCACTCTGAGGAATAACGTTATACGGAAAATCAGCATATAACATGCAAAATGTTAATGATATATCACGTTTTTTAATCGCTTCCTTCAACTGCGACAATGGCAGTATCCACAAGCGATATTTACCAAATGATTCAATATTGCGTAACTCTTTGTCTGCATCAAACCAACTATAAAATTTCTTATATCCATCAAACCTAATATAGCCATACCTGCCCGCCCAACTACACTCAACGCCATATGGCCATACTTTAGTGCAAGTCCCCTGTGGGCTCTCTTCCCACCAATAAAGAAATTTATTGTCAGCCGTTTTTTTCCACTGCTGCGCATAGCTTTTTGCTCGTTGCATCATTTTTTGATCATCATTTACATCATCATTATTGTGTACCGCTCGATAAAGATTGTATCTGTTATAAAAAAATCCGGGCACAACTCTGCGCTTACCATCTTTCTTAATTACGAACTCACCAAACGGATTGTTATATACCTCACACTCATCGGAGCTTACTGCCTCATTTTTATGTAAGCAAGAAGTGCCTAACGCAATACGCTTAACCGCACTGCGCAGATAATCAGTTATCTCTTTTATTGAACCGGTTATAATTTGTGGGTGGTAACAATTCAGCGGCAACTCGTCATTCCAGCTACCCTGTTTGGCATCTAACAATTGTGTATGATTCTTTTTAAGATCATCAATAGTGTATGCTTTCACGCAAAAAAATTCCCCTCTGCTTGAGTTTTCAAGGCAGCGCCGCCCTTCACTCCGCTCTGGTATATGCATAAGCACAGTATATTTTTGAGGCTGTGAAAATAACCAACCTTTTTTTTCTTCATATTCGCCGAGCATCACTATGCGCTTGCCACCATTACTATACAGATCGATATCAGTGTATAATGTGGCAATCTTAAATTTATGATTTATAAGACAGTACCGATAATCGTGTACTAAAATATTTCCGTAGTCTTTTTGCCTATGCTTAATATTCTCAATCATCTCTGTAACATTAACCATACAAAAAAGAAACTTTTTATCATCGGCGATATAGGTATCTGCTCCTTTGGTATCAGAAAAATAATAAAGGTATGTATCCTGCGAAAGTTTGAGCATATAGTCACGAATAAGGTTGATAACTTCTGTTGGGCATTCAGATGCACAACAGTATAAATCTGTGGCAAAATCACCATCGCGCTTTTGACTTTGATTTTTACTGGGCGTACGTACAATATCAAAGTTCGGAGGGCAAAGCGCGGATAATTTTTCAGATCTTTTTTTATCAAATAAACGCTTCAGCTTGTTATCAATATCCCTACTGTCATGTTCATACCCTTGCTCACGTCTAAACAAGATTAAATCGTCTTTAACCGTAGCAGATTTTTTACTTACTAATAATTGACCATAAAAATTAATAAAATAACGGAACTCCTGATTAAGGCCGTGCTTTTGCGCATCAATTTCTGAAATGCAATGATAAGTGCGATACACATCTCCATACCGCTCTTTATAATATTCATCAAGAATTTTTGTATCTTTTGTGGCACATAAAGATGAGGTGCAAGTGATTGGACAATTTTTAATGTGCTGTTTTATTTTCAAAAAATGCTCACTAATCTCTGCGCTATATGCAGTGATTGAAAAGAAAAAAACAGTGATAAGAAAAAAAATCATATGCCTAAACCTATTATTACAAAGCTGTTATTACGCGCACAGTATACATAAAAAAAGGCCCGTGATAAACACGAGCCTTTTCAGTTTTGCTATCTAGTATGTACGTTTGTTATTTCATAAGCACAAGCAACAACGCGATGATAGACATAAGCTTAATCATAATGTTAAGCGCAGGGCCGGACGTATCTTTGAAAGGATCGCCTACCGTGTCGCCAATGACTGCCGCTTTATGCGCATCAGAACCTTTGCCGCCAAGTTTGCCTGTTTCAATATATTTCTTTGCGTTATCCCACACGCCACCGGTATTTGCCATCAAGAGAGCAAGCAACACACCAACAACAGTTGCCCCACCAATAAAGCCGCCAAGCGCTTCTTTGCCAAGGCCATAGCGAACTATGATTGGTGCCGAAACGGTCAATACTGCGGGAAGAATCATTTCTTTCAATGATGCATGGGTTGAAATTGCAATACAACGTTGATAATCAGGCATTGCAGTTCCTTCCATAAGGCCAGGAATTTCGCGGAACTGACGACGCACTTCCATCACCATTTGCAATGCTGCATCACCAACGGAACGCATCGTAAGCGCAGATACCATGAAAGGAATCGTTGCACCAATGAACATGCCAACCATAATGAGCGGATTAAGCAAGTCTAATGTTTCAAGGCCTGCTTCTTGTGCGTAGGCTGAGAACATTGCAAGCGCGGTCAACAATGCTGAACCGATTGCAAAGCCTTTACCCATTGCCGCAGTGGTGTTACCCAACGCATCAAGCTTATCGGTAATTTTGCGTACTGATGGGTCAAAGCCCGCCATTTCTGCAATACCACCCGCGTTATCCGCAATAGGGCCATATGCATCAACGGTCATAGTAATACCAACCGTTGCAAGCATCGCTACTGCTGAAAGCGCCACACCGCACAGCGCACCACCAAAGGTGTATGCACCAAGCACTGCCAAAGACAATGCAATAATTGGCGCTACCGTTGATTCCATACCTACTGAAAGGCCATAGATCAAGTTAGTTGCAGCACCCGATTGAGATGCACGCGCAACGCGCTCAACAGGCTCGCCACCAGTGTAATATTCGGTCATCAGACCAACAATCACACCTGATAGGCAACCAAACACAATTGCATAGAAATACTCAAACGGAATCGCGCTATAGCTAATATACACATAGGATACTGCAATCAATGCTGCAATCGCAAAATAGGTTGCGTTGCTGAGCATGCGGCTTGGTTCGCTTTTGAATACCAAGTTTGCACAAAGGCCAACCAAAGAGCTGATAAGGCCAAATGCGGCAAGCATAAGAGGAAGGGTGATGATTGGAAGGCTTCCATCAGTCAAGCTCATCATAAGAATAATAGCTGAGATCAAGGCACCCACATACGATTCATAAATATCAGCACCCATACCAGCAGTATCGCCCACACAGTCACCCACGTTATCCGCAATCGTTGCGGGGTTACGAGGATCATCTTCAGGGATGCCGATTTCAACTTTACCCACTAAATCTGCACCAACATCGGCTGCTTTAGTATAAATACCGCCACCAATACGTGCAAAGAAAGCAACTAATGAAGCCCCTGCACCGAATGTGGTAATCAATACAAAAAAATTCGCTTCTTCAAAGAAAAGATAAAACAAGGTAGACATGCCAAGAAGGCCAATACTTGCCACCGCAAAGCCCATCACGCCACCACCAAAGAAGGAGGTCATAAATGCAGCGTGTTCACCCTTAGAACGGGCTTGGGTTGCCGTGCGTACGTTTGCCGCCGTTGCAGCCCACATACCAATAAAACCAGTGACTAAAGAGCCAAATGCACCACATACAAAGGTGATACCCGCAAGTGGTGTTTCAAATAAATAAGCAAGTAAGAATGCGAGCGGGATAATAGCAAACGCTATTATGCGATATTCTTCCTTGAGAAAAGTCATAGCACCAGTACGAATGGCCGCTGCTATCTGCAAAGCCTTAGGATGATCAACGGTTATGCCGGTGATAGCCTTCATAAGGCCCACAACAGTCAGAAGCCCGAGCCCCGCTGTTGCAAAAAGAATCATAAAATAGGGAACATCTATCATAAAAACCCCTGTTTAATGGTGTGATTTATAGTACGAATCTTTATTCTACGATCTGATCATGCCTTTGTAAAGATATAAACCATCTTTAGTGCATTCCATACCATTGATAGAGCTGCATTGATACGCCAAGGGCT
Source organism: uncultured bacterium (assembly GCA_963704465.1). Classification (GTDB taxonomy): domain Bacteria; phylum Babelota; class Babeliae; order Babelales; family Vermiphilaceae; genus MFD02979-c4. The sequence goes on along the minus strand of OY969901.1, from coordinate 49,476 downwards.
ATGCCACAGTCTATTAATCGCAAAGTGGTATTGATGATTTGTTTTTGCTTTAAAAACTGCATTAGACGGAACGGATCAACCCAAACACTCCCACTGAATCTCTCTAAAGACTGCCGAGCTTCACATACCAATTGATTGGATTCCGCTAACATTTTTACAAGTTTATCGTTCGTCTCAACTAATTCGCTATTAACATATTCTAAGGTGTTTATTGTACCCAATTGTTGCATCGCAATAATTTTAAAATCCTCAGCCGTAGAACATTGGTCAAACTTCTGTTTCAAAGTAATGCAATTATCACTAGCGCTCAACGTTAGACTGAACAAATTTGTCATTAATAGTAGCTTTAATTCTTTCATATCTGCAACTCCTTCAAAATTGCTCGTTCACTAAATTTGTTTTTTTGTCCCTGGATCACTTGGTATTCATCAGGCCCTTTGCCCAACAATGCAATAATTGCACCAGGCTTTGCTATAGCATGCGCCTTTTGAATTGCCCTGGCACGGTCAGGCTCTTCAATAATAATTACCGCTGCATCTTCAGGAACACCCGCTTTGATACAACTGATAATATGCATCGGATCTTCAGGCCCTGGGTTATCTGAGGTCAGCACAAGTGCATCTGCAAACTGCGCTGCGGCAGCCCCCATCAGAGGCCTCTTGCCTTTATCGCGCGTACCGCTGGCGCCAAACAATACAATCAGTTGTTTTGTTAATGGCCGTAGAGTAGAAAGCAGCGCTTCATAAGAGGAAGGATTGTGTGCGTAATCAATAATAGCCGTTACATTTCCTGGCAGCTCATATTTTTCCATACGGCCAGGAATAATACCAAAGCCTTCCAGTGCAGCATTGATTTGTGCCGCAGATAAACCATACTGCTCTGCAACAAGAACCGCACCGAGGAGATTTTGTGCGTTATAAAGCCCAATCAATGATGGGCAGGCAATGGTAACACCACTGCGTTGAAAAGTAACGCCAGGATAGGTTTTCCCAAGCTGCGCTCCGTAAGCAGTATCTATACCAAAACCATACGGCAGGATGTTACGCGTTGCATCGGCATATGAAAGTGCCCACTTGTCAGCCGCATGCACCAAACACAAAAAATTTTTGGTTGTGTGTTCAAATATGCGTGTTTTAATCGCACAATACTCTTCCATAGTTTGATACAGTTCAAAATGTTCGCGGCCAAGATTGGTAAACAGTGCCGCATCAAAGATAACTGTATCTACACGATTCAGCGAAAGAGCCTGCGCTGCCACTTCCATCACCACGTGCGTCACCCCCTGCTCAAGCGCGAGCTTGAAAAATTGATGCAAATAATCTGGTTGGGGCGTGGTTAAGCTTGCAGGAATCTCTTGCCCACAAATCATATTGGCAACGCCGGTTATGCGGGCTGTTTTAAAGCCGTTCATACGCAAGATGTGTTCAAGCAGATACACGCTGGTAGTTTTACCCTTAGTTCCCGTAAAACCAATAATTTTTAATTTTTGTGCAGGGTATCCTGCCGCTTCTGCTGAAAGTTCAGCGAGCGCTTGGCGCGTATTTTGAAAGCGCACAAGCTGCGCATTATGCCGCCGTATTGCATGTTGCACCTCATCCGTAATCACCGCATCATCCGCTACCACTATTTTAGTGGCGCCACGAGCAAGCGCATCCGGAATAAACTGCACCCCATCTTCCTTGAAGCCTTTAATCGCAACAAAGGTTGATCCGGAACCTACATGCTGTGTGTGTGCTGTTACGGGGTAGATTGTAGGCATAGCAATCATGGGAAATCCTTATTTTTCTGCAATAATACGTGCTCTTACGCGTGGTAGTAATGCAAGAAGACCATAGACGTTTAATGCAAGTAAAAGCGCAAGGGGTATGTCGCCCGCTGCAAAAATAGTTTGCGCGTTAATCACCGCACCCATAAATGCTGCGGCGCAATAAAGAATAATGAAAACAATCTCATATTTACCGTTGGTTACATATAAAAATGCTGCACGGGTAATATAGGCATACGCCACAAGCACGCCCGCGCCAAAGGACACTGCCAAGAAGCTGATAAGTACTCCACTGATGGAACCAAATACGGTGTTGTAGGCTGCAAGGGTTAAGGCCGTGCTGGTAAGTCCGCTATCCCACACGCCACTCATTACAATATTTAATCCAACCAAAAAGCACACGATGGTACTTACAAAGGTACCAATCATACCCATCAATGCACTGCGAAGCGGCTGCGCACTACCGGTAAAGCCAAACAAAATAGCGATAGTACCAAGGCCTGATTCTGTAGCCATTACGGAACGTGCAAGGCCATAGCGCATCGCCTGAAAGACCGTTGCCCCCAATGCAGCACCTGCTAATGCCTGCGCACTAAACGCGGAATTAAGAATAAGCATTAAAGCATGGGGAAGTTCAGCGATATGATACGCTACAATTATGAGCGATGACACAAAAAAGACTACCACTTTAATAGGCACAATCATGTCGGCAATTTTGACGATGCGAGATGCACCACCAAATAAAAGATAGGCAACAAATAAAAGCAATACGGTTGCAATAATCATTGGCGCAACACCCGTGGTTGCATGAATCGCAAGAGAGATAGAGTTTGTTTGCACTGCATTGCCAACCAATAAACCAAAAAAGACGCAAATAGCTGCATACAACCACGCAACATAGCGTCCACCGGGTACATCTTGCAGATAGAGCATTGGCCCGCCAAGATTTGATGAGGTTCCCGCATTTTTCTGGCCATATAGGGTACTAATATAGACTTCGGCAAAACGTATCGCCATCATCAAACAGCCAAATATTAAAAGCCAAAAGAGTGAACCTGGACCACCCGCATAGACCGCCGTTGCAACCCCCGCAATACTTCCATTGCCAATACTGGCGCCGAGGGTGTTTACAAATGCCTGAATGGGGGTCATATCACCTGAAGATGAGGCACCACCATTGGATTGTAACGTTTCACGCCAGCCACGCATAAAATAGCGAAACTGAATGCCACGTAACGCAACGGTATAGATAACGGCTGCAGTTGCAATAAAAATTAACAGCGGCAAACCAGAAACCTGATCACTGATAGTTTGGATCAGTAGATTAATATCCATAAAAATCCTTTGTATAGATTTAAGATGATACCCTCGTATCACAATTACTATTGTTATACACTATACTGGAAATGATATGAGATGCTACCAAAAGGATTATAAAATGCGTATCGCAGCACTTGATTTGGGAGATGTATGGGTTGGTATCGCACTGAGCGATCCGCTGCATATGCTTGCACGCCCCTATAAAACGGTAAAACTTCCCGAACTACTCGCGGCGATACAAGAATTAATCAGTAAAGAACAGGTAAGCCAAATAGTAGTCGGCGAACCAAATACCATGCGCGGCACCGCAAGCGAACAGACCATGAAGATTCGCGAACAACTTACTGCCCTGCAAGCACAATTCCCTACAATCGCCTGGCACCTGTGGGATGAACGGCTTACCAGCAAACAAGCAAGCGTTATCCAAAAAGGTGGCTCAAAAGAAGAAAAGCAGCGACAACACTCGGTTGCCGCCGCCCTTATATTACGATCCTATCTTGATCATCTCGCGTGGAAGAAAAACCTAGAAAAATTATAGACTTATACGCATTTATTGCATTAATTATCATCGCCTTAAAGGCGCATGCTCTATAATTTTTGATTCAGTCGATTTTTTAGGCTTTAATTCAATTTCAAAACCGATAACATCCAATATTGTTTTTAAAGAACTAAACCGCGGATTGCCTTCTTTGGAAAGCATTCGATAAAGATTTTGTTTATTAAGATGCGTTTCTTCTGCAAGATCGGCAAGATTGCCGCCACGAGCTTCCCACACATCACGAAGCGCAATAAGAAAAATACGTTCATCTTCATCAGCAAGTGCAGCTTTAAGATATGCAGCAGCTTCTTTAGGATCTTTAAGAGACTCTAATAATAATTCTTGAAAATCTCTATAATTTTTTGTTTTTGCGCTTCTTGTTTTTGTTTTTGTAGTCATTTTTTCAACCCCCTGTGATTAAGCCAATACTGTTGTGCTTTTTCTATATCTCTCTCTTGGCTTCTTTTACTACCTCCAACCAGCAACACTACTATTTCATTACCTTCTTTTCCAAAGTAGATGCGATATCCTGGTCCATAATCAATACGCAGTTCCCATACTCCCCCAGCACCCTTGAGCAACTTACAATCACCAAGATTTCCTAAGCGAACCCGTTTTAAACGAGTAGTCGCAATTGCTCTGGTACCGCTATCAAGATCCAAAAACCACTCTGAAAATGGTTCTTTCCCGGTACTAGTTTTATAAATAACTGTTCTTATATTCATACTTTCACAATAGCTTATAAGCGAAAACAAAGCAATGGTTTTTAATAGAATCCCTAAAAAATGCTCATATTACGATAAAATCTCAAAAACGAGCGGCTTACCAGCAGTTATCCAAAGAGGAGGCAGGGCGGCGGCAACCGAGTGTTGCCGCCGCCCCCTATCTTGACCATCTCGCGTGGAAGAAGAATAGCAAAATTTAGGCCCGTTTTTTGGCATTAAAAAAGCCGGATTTTACTCCGGCTTTTTTAGATCAATCGCTGAAACCATCTTGACGTTTACTTTTTCCAGAAAGTTCTTGCTGGTCCATAATGTGTGCCTTGGTTCATCTGACCATAATAACGGTAAAGCTCATCATCAAGGTTATCCATCTTAAATATTAAATCGCTACACCCATCTTGTTGATACTTACTGGTCAGCCACTTACCAGTAATACTAGCGCCCATCGGAATTGGACATTCTCTATCAAACCGCTTACGCAATTCTTCGTGTTGTTTAAGCTTAAGATCTAGCTTTTTCGATTTATCCGCTGCACATGCCGCAACAGAAATAAGAGAAATCGCCACAATAGTGATATAGTTTAGCTTTTTCATAGTTTCCTCCTGTAAAAAGCCCCATCATAATTTCAGTTTGCCATATGCGGGGGGGGGGGGGGGTGTCAAGAGTTTTATGAGGTTTTTACACTACATTTTGCATGCAGGCCGATAGAAGCATTGATCAGATCAAAGTTGTAAACAATTCTCCATCTTTTATAAACAATGTACTTACATTGTATTATGCCTTTGTGCTATACTTATTATGTACCCATAAAACAAGGATATCTTTATGGAAAAAAAACTTTCGCGCTATGGTAATAGCCTTGCACTTATTATTGATAAGCCCATTTTGGAACTTTTGCATATTAATGAAAATACGGTGTTGCAAATAAGTACCGATGGCGAAAAGATCACTATCACCCCACAAAACAAGCAATCTCTGAGCTCTAAATACAAGGTGAGTGATGATCTCGCAGTGCAAAAAGCATTTGAAGAAACGATGAGCGAATATTCAGCTTTACTTAAAAAATTAGCGAAAAATTGAGATATGAAGGCTACACGTTTTTTAACGATTGAAGAGATAATGCGTATTCATGCTGCACAAATCAGTGAACATGGCGGCTTACATGGCATACGTGATATAGGCCTGCTGGATTCAGCGATTAATGCCCCCCAAGCATCATTTGGTGGCGAATTTTTATACGAAGACATTCCTGCACAAGCAGCAGCATATTTATACCATCTGGTAAAAAATCACCCATTCTTAGATGGCAATAAACGCACAGGGATAGTGTCTACAATCATATTCTTGAAAACAAATAATATATCGATTACGTGGTCCAACGATGAGCTATTTGAGCTCACTATGCACGTTGCAACATCACAAATCTCAAAAGAGCAGCTCATCACAGTTTTCAGGTATCGTCTCATCGAAAATACACAAAAAATCTCGCGATCATAAACATAATTTTGGGCATTAAAAAAGCCGGATTTTACTCCGGCCTTCGTTATTCGTTGGAATATTTTTTCTTCAACTCATGGTGTAATGTAAAGCGCTCACCATATTGTTGCAACTTTGCATCGCTCTCATCTAAATGTGCTAGCAAACCTTTACAAAATTCACCTTGCTCTGAGTAAGTACGAAAATATCCCTTTTTAAGCGGAATATCAAAACATGGTTCTTCCATAGTCCAATACAAAAGATACGATTGCCTTTTTAATGCATTGCAGTATTCAGGATTTTTTAATGTTTTATCATCACTCGCAACTAAAAAAAAGCCCGTCATAAGGCATAAAATCGCTACAATTTGATATGTATATTTCATATAAACCCCCTATTGAACGTTAGATTATACCTATTAGTATGCCTCTTTTCCAAAAAAAGTCAATCTGAATATGAATCGCAGGGCGCCCTACCATTTATTATCACAAATACAGTGAATAACTCAAAGCAGTAGACAGTCCGTGCAAATCTTGGTTAATTTGAACATAAAGATCCAGTAATCGTATACAATAAAAAGGAGTAACGATGAAGTGCAAAAAATGCCAGGGCTTGATGGTTTTGCAGGTTTTCATTGATCAATCACTCAATTTTGAGGGTTGGAAATGCTTAAATTGTGGTAATATAGTAGTGAAGAAAGAAAAAACCATAGAATACGATTCTTTCAGTATTTTTTATCAACAAAACAAAGCAAAGAAAGCTTAGCTGCTCATGATTATTGTTGCGCAAAGTAGTTACACCGGTATTGATGTTGGCCTCCACGATGGCAAAACGCTCATACAATCGGTTTCACTCGATAAAAAAGATGCCTGTGCGCAATTGATCCCGACCCTTAACGCCCTCTTGCATAAAGAGGGCTTAACGCTTTCTTCTATCAGTCACATCATTGTTAACAAAGGGCCAGCGCCCTTTAGCTCACTGCGCACCGTGATTGCCACCATGAATGGCCTCTCTTTTGCATCTGGCATTCCACTCATAGGCGTTTCAGCTTTTGAAGCGCTTAATCATGCCTATAATCCACATAACACAAAGAAAATACTGGCCATATTCCGTGCGTATAGCAAGGAGTATTATTATGGATTGTATACTCCTGAAACAGAGCCTGTAATTGGCATGGCACCTCTTGATGCTCCCCTACCTATTACATCGACTTCCGACGTAGTCCTCATCGGCCACACCGATATCTTCCCGTATAAAATTGATTCGCTATTAACCGTACCAATTGATTACGCATCGCTCGAAATGGTTGCAAATGCAAGACTGCAATCCATACAAAACGGTGTTTTAGGCACCAACCATATCACGCCACTGTACATTAAAACCCATTTTTAACGTAAAACGCTGCAAGAACGCAGCAAAATATAAACACTACACACAACATTAAATGAAAATCGCGCTCAGAACCCTTCATACGCTCCCTTTGTATTGGTATTTACTCTTTCGTATAATACCAAGACCTAAAGGCTCCTGCTAGAATTGTAATAGCAAGGCAGGATTTAAGCACCGTGGGCGTTAAAGCACATCGCACAACAGTACGTTGAGACAGCATCGTTTTTTCAGCCGCACTAAAATCAGACTCAGGGCCAACAAGCAATGCATACGATTGCGTTTTATTTTGAGAAAGAGCATGTAAAACTGATTGTAAAGGTGCTCCATCAGGATCACCACATACGATGAGAGGATGTTGCAATAAGGCAGCACGCACATCTATTGGTGCATGCAACACGGGAATAGCAAAGTTTTTTGATTGTTCAGCAGACGCAATCATCACACGCTCAACTCTTTCAAGCTCTTGCGTGCCGCTCCACGCTCGCTGCACTTTTTCTGTCATCACCAGCTGAATAGACGATACCCCCACCGCGACCAGATCAGTCAGCGCGGCGGCAAGATCATCTTTTTTAAGAAGTGGCAGCAATACCGTAATTGCTGGCTTATATGAAACATTTTTATCAATGTTCTTGCACAGGAACGTTATCTGTTTTTTTGCAATCTCTAAAACTTCACACAATGCATGCACTGAGCGATCAAATAATACACATTGTTCACCGACCTTTAAACGCAAAACGGATGCTATGCGCACCACAAGCTGCTGATCGGTTACTATAATCCGTTGTCCTACTGCCGTACATTGGGATGATAGGCCTGCATGATACAATGCAAAAAGATGTGCATGCGTAGTATTCATCATATTATGACTTGTATATGAATGAAGTTATATAGTTAATCCATTGCTTTACGTAATGCGCACTATTGCCGTATAAAACAAGAGCTTTCAATGCAAATGCCGTTGCATAGCGCCGCATGAGCGAAGATTGCTCAAGGGTCTCTTTTCTGGTTTGTTCCATATTGGCAAGCGCTTGGAAAGTATCATCACGCTCATCGGGCGATTCTTCACAATCTTCTGACGCACGCAACAACGCAGCCAAAAAGGCATCTTCTTGGGATTGTTCAGCCTGCACAGAATAGGCAGGAATAATGAGGGACAAAAGTATAAACACTGTTTTTATTATCTGTTTCATGCATTAACTCGCTTTATGTAATGTAACGGTAGCATGCCAAAGCTTCATAAAAAGTGCAATATACCCCTGCCCTATAATACTGTTGGATTTTATTGCTGATCACCCGATGAATTTTGCAAATTCTGCAATTGTGGGAATTGCAGCACTATAGGTTTTTGAACTCCTGTTGGCGGCTCATTGGTAAAAGTAGGCAACTGCAAAAGATGCGTATTATCTGGCATATTTAATATTTGTTCAAGATTAAGTTCACGCACCAGTTTTTTAGCACTTTTTTTACGCTCTTCAGCTTTTTTATCACTTTTAGCTTGCTGCTTAAAAACCTGAACCAATGATTTACGAACATCTGCAGCTACGAGAGCCTGACGCCCTGCATGACGTCTTGATGGTTTACGCGGCGTAGGAGGTGGACAAACCGTATTAAGACTATTAAAACAATTCGCTAAGGCATCAACATCATTATTCTCGTCCGAATTTTCAATTTCCATTGGCTCAATATGCATCGGCTCATGCGAATTATCCATTGCGTGTGAAACGCCAAAGAAACAAAACAACATAACAGCAGACACGTTAATTTTACACATACAATTCCTATATAAATGTGTATTAAAGATTGTTATATTTTGCTTTATTTTATCCTAATAAGCAATGCCCCCTCTATTTTTGAACACAATATCATGGTATCTTCACACGTGCTCTTGCTACTCTAATCAAAAAAGGAGGCCCTCATGCACAATAAACCAGTTGCGCTCATTATTCTCGATGGATTTGGCTTACCCACCACCCAAGAAGGCATCAAGAAATTACATACAAATATGCCCACCATTGCGCGATGGTTTGGCGAAGCTCCCCATGCGCCACTGGCTACATCAGGCAGCGCCGTGGGGCTTCCTGGTAATTATGTGGGGAATTCAGAAGTTGGGCATTATACCATAGGCGCAGGACGCATTGTAGAGCAACCAACCACTATTATTGAAAAAAGCATTGAAGATAAAAGCCTCTATACCAATCAAGTACTCATCGATGCATTGCAAAATTGCAAAGACAATAACAAACAATTTCATATCATCGGTATTTTATCGGATGCCGGTATTCATGGTAATCAAAGCCATATTGTAGCGTACGTACAGGCAGCATATGAGCAGGGAGTGCGCAAAATATACATACACGCTATTCTCGACGGGCGAGACACCCCAATGCACACTGCAGAAGAACGCATTGCAAAACTTGAACAATCCCTGAAACCATTTGACGCTACCATTGCAACTATTACAGGACGTTTTTTTGCAATGGATAGAAATAAGAATTACGAAAGAACGGACAAAGCGTATCGCATACTCACTCGTCACGATGTGCCGATAACAGCCCATTGGCAATCTGCGTTATACCAAGATCACAACAGTGAAGAATTTTGCCAACCTATGCGTATCGCAAGCACAGGATTCATCGAAGATAGTGATACCGTTCTCTTTACCGCATGCCGCGCAGATCGCATTCGCCAACTTGTGTTAGCACTCTCTGGAAATAAAACAGTGCTTGGCAACCAAACTCCCGTGGAAAATTTGACGCTTATTTCTCCCGTTTCTTATGGCACCACTGTTCCTACCAAACCACTGTATATCATGCCCCCCATTCACAACACGCTTAAAGAAGTATTATGCACTAATCATCGCACGGTATTTTCTATCGCTGAAACAGAAAAATATGCCCATGTTACCTACTTTTTCAACGGGGAACGGGAACAGGTATTAACCTGTGAAGTGCGTCACTTGATTCCTTCACTAAATACCAAAAACTACGTTGATACCCCTGCCATGAAAGCACGGGAAATTACCGATGCGGTTATTCGCTCAGTATCACGTGATCCGAAGGATTTTTATCTGATTAACTATGCAAATGCCGATATGGTTGGGCACTCTGGCAATGCAAACGCCACGATCAAAGCACTACGCATAGTAGACGACGAACTCAAGCGTCTCTATGCAACGATTGTAGAAGACATGGATGGCACCCTCTTTATTACCGGAGATCACGGCAATGCGGAAGCAAAATTAGATTATCCAGATCAAAAATCACCCACTCACACCACAAATCCAGTGCCATTCATAGTGGTTACCAAAAAGCCATTAGACCAATCACTGGTTGCATCTATGCATGGGCTTGCTGACATTGCACCACTGATATTGACCTATATGGGCATTTCAGTACCACCAGAGATGACAGGGTCTAAAAAGTGATTAATTTTTCTTGAGAATGGCGTAAATCATATAATCGGGATACGATAAAGAACCATCTAACCCTGCTGGGCATATTTTACAATATTCTTGCACCACCGTATCAAGGAAGAGGTCATGTTTATCGCCCACTATTTTCTTATACGGTGAAACGCCATCTAGCCATTCTTTAAAACTTTGCGATGAGGTAAAAATATGCTCAACTTTTTTGAGCTTTATATCTCTTGTTGCAAAACCAGATTCTTGTGCAATATCTTCAAACTCTTTTAACGTAAGCATACACAAAGTATCTTCAAGGCCACAAATGTCATCAGATTCAAAAAAACTCTCCCATTTATTGCTTTTAATAACCGCGTTAACTGCTTGTGTTAAAAAATCGAGCTGCTTATTTTCTCTTTTACCGGCAAGTAAAAAATAACATGCCCCACCGGGTTTTACTACATTATGTGCTGCTTGTATCGTTTTTTTGAGATGCATATAGGGAAGCCAATGCAATGCTGAAAAACTGACAATAGTTGAATACATGCCCGCCTTACAATCTTCAAGGTACCGAGGAACACTTCCTTGAATGAAATTTAAATTTTGATGCAGGTCAAATTTTTTACGACCGTACTCAATCATACTTAAACTAGGATCAATACCATGAACGAGAGCTTTTGGAAAGTTTAATGCAATCTCAGCAGTAATTTCACCGGTGCCACACCCAATATCCAAAATAGCCTCATGCGTATCTTGTTTTATCCTTGCAAGCAGTGGACGCGCCCAACTCACTTGCACTGCATTAATCTTGCTATACGCTTCTCCATCAAAAAAATCCGCCGCATGCATAAAACCAGGGAATATCAAAACAAACAGTAATGCACTAAAAAACATGGCCTCACCCTTCTTTAAGAATTGTGAGGCCATCATAACAAGCTCAACTATGAAAAGCAATTATGCTTTTTTATACGTATAGTACACGAATGCTCCCTGACGCACCGTTTCGGTAAAGCCCATCTTTTTATAGAGCGTTTGCGCAGGAATGTTATCAATACGGGTATTCAGTTGGATCTGTTTTGCACCACAATCCGTCATCGCTTTGAGCGCATGCGCTACCACTGCTTCGCCATATTTTTTGCCACGATAATCATTATCAACCGCCACAAAAAGCAAAAAACCTGATGTTTTAGTTTTCATATGATAGGCGGTGAATGCTACAACTTTGTTATCTTTGCGAATCACTTTAATAATAAGTGAACCTTTTTTAAACGGATTTGCTTGTGGAGAACGCCATGAGAACACGTTTTGTAAATAGCTCGGATCGTATTCTTCTTGTGGATACGGCATCAACCAATACCAGTTACGATCAAAGATAGACATAACATCGGTAAAATCACGATCGTAGTTAAAATCCACCAACTCAACAGACGGAGCAGCTTGGCGGACTGCCACATAATAACACAGCCCCACTCCAACAAAACCTGATGCAAGCAAACTAGCGATTACATAAGAACGTTTAAACATCTTTAACTCCATGATATATAATCCGGGCTAACACTAACCCTTTGCCCGGCGCATTAGGTAAAGTATGATGCGGATTTTTATTATGTAAAACAGTTTTTAAATCTTCTATGGTATAACCAGCATCGTACGTTGCCACGGTAATCGCTGCCCCTACCATTCTGCGAATCATATGCCGTAAAAATTTTTCTCCAGATACTACAATACGATAGGCATTAAATCGCTTCAGATAGATGACCTGAATACTATCAACGGTGCGCACCATATTTTCACGAAGATCTTCAACAGAGCAAAAAGACCTAAAGTCATGAGTTCCCTCAAACACCGTAAGCGCTTGTTTTAAAAGATCTTCATTGAATGCACGAGGGTAATACCAACCATACCGTGCTGCATAGGGCAACGGCTTTTTGGTAAAAATATGATAATAATAGATTTTTTGGGAAACATTGCTATGCGGAGAATAATCGTCAGAAACAGTTTCTGCTTTTCGTATGAGAATGTCGTCTGGCAGACTGTTGTTTAACGCGAATGCTAATTTTTCCGGAGTCAGGGCTAGATCGGTTTTAAAGCGTACAACTTGCCCGAGTGCATGAACTCCCGCGTCGGTGCGTGATGCACCAAGAATGATCGGTTCAATCTTAAAAACGCGGCGCGCTACAGAACCCAAAGCCCCCTCTATAGAGGGGAGCTTTGGTTGTTTTTGCCATCCGTTATATGCAGTGCCATCATAAGCTACAAGCAAACGATAGGTAGGCATACTTTTTCCAATGACTTTAAGTAATACTGCTGAGCACTTTAGAATTTGCGCTTAGCAGGTTTTTTACGTAAGCGAATCGCAACCGGCGTTACTTCAATAAGCTCGTCTGGTCGGATCCATTCAATACAAGTTTCAAGTTCCATGATACGTGGTGGCGCAAGACGCACCGCTTCATCAGTACCGGAAGCACGCATATTTGAGAGTTTTTTCTCGCGGCATGGGTTCACGGTAAGATCATTTGCACGGCTATGTTCACCAACAATCATACCTTCATAGATAGGATCGCCTGGTTTTACAAAAAGCACTCCACGTTCTTGCAGTGTATCCAATGCATAGCCCGTTGCTGGGCCGCTTTCCATAGACACCAACGCACCTTTAATACGTGTAGGTATATCACCTTTGTGCGGTTCATACCCAAAGAAGCTCATAGCCACAACACCGGTTCCACGGGTAGAGGTTAAAAACTCACCACGGAAACCAAGCAATGCACGAGATGGCACTTGATACTCAAGACGTGAACGGTCTGCAGGTAGCGGCGAAAGATTTTTCATAATCGCTTTACGCGTACCCATCATTTCCATCACAGTACCTTGGTATGTCACTGGCACGTCAATAACCACGTACTCAATTGGCTCATGAAGCACGCCATCGATCATACGGTTAATAACTTCAGGTGCTGAAACCTGGAGCTCAAACCCTTCACGACGCATTGTTTCAATAAGAATACCCAAATGAAGTTGGCCACGGCCTGAAACTTTTACCACCTCAGGTGATTCAGTTTCTTCAACGCGAAGCGCTACGTTTGTACGAAGCTCTTTTTGTAATCTATCTTTTAAGTTGCGAGAAGTTAGAAACGTGCCTTCTTTACCCGCAAAAGGTGAATCGTTTACCGAGAAGAACATACTGAGCGTTGGCTCATCGATCTTCACGTATGGATACGGAGCGGGATGCTCAACTTCACACAACGTGGTACCAATCACCGGCGGTCTATCAAAACCAGTCACCGCCACAATATCACCAGCTGGGGCTGATTGTGTTTCTTTTTTGCTTAAACCATGAAAGGTGAATAATTTCGTAATTTTAGTTGGTGCCGATACGGTATCGTCTTTACACAAGGTAACCATTTGACCTTGAGTAATACTGCCGCTAAAAATACGGCCTACCGCTATTGGCCCCAAGAAATCTGAGTGATCTAAGCTGGTAATAAGCAACTGTAGATGATCACCTTTTGGCGTTGGCGCTGGAATATGTTCAAGGATTGCGCTAAACAAAGGTTCCATTGTGCCAGAGCGCACATCTGGATCGGTGCTTGCAAAACCATGCCTACCAGAACCATACAATATAGGAAATGCTAATTGACTTTCATCGGTAGCAAGATCTAAGAAAAGATCACTAATTTGCTCACGCGTTGCTTCAATAGTAGCATCAGGACGATCAACCTTATTGATAAGTACAATCGGTTTTAAATTAAGTTGTAGAGCTTTGTGCAACACAAATCGTGTACCAGGAAGCACACCTTCGGCCGCGTCAACCAACAACAAGAAACCTTCAACCATTTGCAACGTACGCTCAACCTCACCACCAAAGTCTGCGTGACCTGGAGTATCAACGATATTAATCGTAAAACCGTTGTATTGAATACCGGTATGCTTTGCAAGAATGGTAATACCGCGCTCTTTTTCTAAATCGCCTGAATCCATCACGCGCTCAGAACTAGTAGACGCACTCACCGTTCCTGAAGATTGGAGTAAACGATCAACAACAGTGGTTTTGCCATGGTCAACATGGGCAATAATCGCTATGTTGCGTATATGTGAAGAGCCTGACATAGATTCCTAACTAATATTTAAAAACAGTTTAATCTTAATTACTCGCTCGATTGTTTCTTTTTAGCACCAATGATGACATATTTATTTTTTTTACGTCGCGTTTCTTTTGGAGTCACCGGGGATTTAATTTTCACTCTTTGCTTGCTCAACACATAATGAGGCGTGCCAGAATTTTCACAGAGATAATCCAATTGAGCTTTCTTTCTGAGCACCACTTCTTCATAAAGCGCCGCCAGTTTTTCATCTTTTAGCACTTCACGAATTTCCTGCAAGCCCTGCTGTGCATAGGCAAGCTGTTCTATTGCTTCATGAATATCAATCGAATCCCCTCCAACAGTACTATGCGACGATATCTTATCTGCATAGGGAAGCACTAAAGAAGGAGTATCTTCTTGTGCTGCTACAAAAGAGGAAAATACCAAAACGAATACTAAGCCAAATCTGTTAAAGTTCATAAATGGAGCCCTCGATAAAAAAACAAAGATGTGTGCTCCATTACTTAATAAAATCTCTATCTATTAATTATATTGCGCGGTATACGGCAACAATGCCATTGAACGTGCTTTGCGAATTTCACACGCAAGCATACGTTGATAACGTGCGCTGGTGCCTGAAATGCGCGCTGGTAAAATTTTGCCACGTTCAGTCAAAAACGCGCGCAAGAAATCGGCATTTTTATAGTCGATTTGACGAACCATTTCTGGGTTATCAGTAAAACGACATTGTTTCGCACCGGATCGTTGACCACGGCGGGTTCTTTTTTTATTAAGACGGTTACTGATTTTTAATTTAATTTTTTTAACCATAATCTATTCCTAGTTCCTTAATTAAGCGTGCATATCAAATTCATCATTATCCATAAGATCAGCTTTCTTGCCTTTAAGCGTAGTAGCTTCTTCAGCAGGAGCCTCTTCAAGGGAACGAGGGCGCTTATAGTCAAGGGGAGCTTGAGCATCAAGAGCCGTTAACACTTCGCGGAACACGATATTATCGAAGCGAACGCGTAACAATGAATGAATCTCTTGATTAATGTTTTGAACATCTTGCACATCAAAACGTGCTAGGAAATAGACACCGTATTCAGCGTTTTTGATTGGGTACGCAAGGCGATACTTGCCCCAGCGATCAAATGCTAATATGTTGCCTTTACGGTTCTTGATAAGAGTAGAAACTTGTTTCTCTAACTCTTTTGTTTCATCCTGAGTAATTTCAGGCGTTGAGAGCATTAAAAGCTCATATCGATTGAATGCTTCCATGGAAATCCTTACCGCTAACTGGAAGTGATACTATACCACTATTAAAAAACAACACATTTTTTAATTTAGGGTGATACAGTCAACCATAACAAAAGCGGAGAAAAAAGCTAGTATAAAAGCCTTTTTCTCCGCCGTTCAGTTGCTATGCTATTTTAAGCAGGTATTAAACGAGTTGTTGTAAACGTTGAATGACGCGACCAATAATACGGAAATGGTCTTTGCCACGTACCAATGCAATAGGCGCTTGTTTATGATTTACCGATTCAAGAACAATGAAATCTTCGCTATAGGTCACTTGCATAACCGCTTTAACCGGTGTATCGTTGCCAAATTCAACTGCAGCGATATCGCCCGAGCGAGTCCATGTTTCAGGTGATATAATCAAATAGTCACCTTTTACAAAGGTAGGCGCCATAGTGTTGTTTTCAAGGCGCAATGCAAAAATTGCTGGATCCGTTGTATTAAAAACAGGAACAAATTCATTTTTATACCCAGACGTAACCTGCTCAAGCTGATTATTGTATGGGGATGGGTTCGTTGGAATATGCCCAACAACTGGCACCGCGCTTGCTTCAAGTTTTATAGTAGCGCTTTCAGGCACCACAACCGTAGATGTAACCTCATCGGTACGTTGTCTACGCTCTACAAACAAGTCTATAGGACTCATTTCAAAGGCTTTTGCAAGCTTGCTTAATGAATCTTGGTTCCAGCGACGGGTATTATTTTTAATATGGGTTAAATAGCTTTCAGAAAGGCCTGTTTTTTCTGCCAATATCTTGGTAGTCCAGCCCTTTTCTCTTAAAAGCTCTTTAACGCGTAATTGTGTTGATGGGAATGACATACGGTCTCCTTAAAGCTATAATGAGGTTAGTTTGTTGTGAGCACTGCTTACAACCTTACCATTATTTCTAATAGTACTCATAAAAACAGAATTGTCAAATGGAAAAACCCAAAGTTGTTCGTCGCGCCGGCATAAAAGCGATAACGCGTAATAGCGTAGAAAAAAGCTACTGGAGCCAAAATCTCTGGGTTTGTGGCATCGACGAAGCAGGAAGAGGCCCCTCTGCTGGCCCGGTGGTTGCCGCAGCTGCGATAGTTCCCATAGGCAAAAAAAACTCCTTACTTAAAGATTCAAAGGTTTTATCCAAAGAAGAACGCGAAAAAGCATATGCTTGGATCTTAAAGCATTGTTGGATCGGCGTTGGCATTGAATCACATACGGGGATCGACACGCACAATATTTATCAGGCAACGTTACGTGCTATGCGCCGTGCATTCTGCCAACTAACCTCCACGGCACCCATGACAATTAGTGGTATTATTGTTGATGCCATGCCGCTTACCTTTGAGACTTCAGCCTATGCAGCGCTACCGGTACATGCCTTTATAGAAGCCGAATCACGCTCCTGCTCAGTTGCCGCAGCCTCTATTGTCGCAAAAGTAACCCGAGATGCTATCATGGATTCAGTTAATACGATATTACCTATGTATGAATTTAGACAACACAAAGGATATACTACCAGCCAACATAGCAACTTAATCAATGCACACGGCAAAAGTATTATGCATCGCAACTCGTTTTTAGTAAAAATAGAAAAAAATAAGGAACATCGTGATATCAGCAAGCAAACAACCATTTGGGGAAGTAGTAGCGAGCAGCCTTGATCGCTGTACTATACAAGCCTGGGAATGGAACACATACCCTCCATATGGCTCTCTTATTCAGATAATAGATGGCGAGTTTACGTTTGTAGGCCTTATAGAATCTATTATCACTGCACCTCTTGATGGCGCACGCACACCTACCGCTTATAAAAAAACTGACTCAGAGCTCAAAGCAGAGCTCCCTCATATCTTTTCTCTACTTCGCACTACCATCACTACCACTATCATCGGCTCGAAAACAAACGCACGCGAACCTCTCTCTTTGGCCACAAAACCAGTACAAATACATAGTTTTAGTAGCCCTATAGAGCCAGTAGGCCTTAATGCACAGGATAGCGCACTTTTAGTAAAGCGTATTACTATGCTCCATGAACCCCACAATGCAGACACTCTATTACAACAATTTATTAAACATCAAAAAAATGCAGCCGCCCTTTTACAAGAGCAGCTGCATAATTATATTCGCACCTATATTGATACGGTGGGTAATGATTATAAAAGGATTTTCGAATTCAATCGATTTGTGCAAAATTTATAAATCTACTCAACAGTCAATCCAGCTAGAAACAAATTTACCGCCTTCTCTACGTATAACCAATTTTGACTTTTTATTGATACCATTGCTTGCTTTTATCTTGGATAAAGCATCTTGCAAGGTTTTTTTATACTTGTCACGTGCAATCATTTTTTTCCTTTGAACTGTTTCATCGGAATAAAATTCATATACACGGCCCTCTTTGAGAGCTTTAACTTGCGCTTCAAACCCATTACCATCGCCCATTCTATAATCAACAATATTCAGCGTATCAACACCACAAGTAGCCTTATAACAATTAGGCCCAATTGCTATTGTCCACTGTTTAAACTGAGGGTCAAAGTGCGCATTTTTAATACCATATTTATTCGCCACATTATTCAATTCCTGCTTATCAGCACCATTAAAAGCAAATGAAGCAAATTTTTTTACAGCCTTAATACCATAGGATGGTTGCATTGTATCATCAGATGCATGTAATGCGCCAAAGCCAGCAATAGAAATGATAAACAACGATATTCGTAGTTTCATAGAAACCTACCCATTTAAAAGGATTAATATTAAAATTTATTGTTTTTTTGAGACGCTCTCGAGCGTAAACTCTGAAAAACCTTCTTTACCAAAAAAATAGTCTTCAAGCTTGAAATGTCCTTCACCTGGATATATTTGTCGCCCTACTGACTTAGCAAGAGGATTGTTTGCTAAACTGGAAGAATTTTTACCCGCTTTCTCAGCAAGGGCGTCACGCTTTTTAATGAAATATGCAAAAGCTCCTGGCGCCATATCGCTGTTAGAATCTGATGCACACAGATTATTAAATATCGCAATACAAAAAACAAAAAAGAAAAATATTGGTTTTTTCATAGAAACCTACCCATTTAAAAGGATTAATATCAAAATCTGGAAAAAATTATGCCCAATACTCTTCTCGTTTTGAAAAGCTCTATCACAAAAAACATTACTCCAATTATTGTTTTTGTGACTTATCTATCTTAAAACTCATTAACAAAACTTTATTTGGATCAAACTCTACACCCTCACCAGAACAATAAATTTTTGTATATAATTTTTGCTCTTGACCCGGTTGGCTATAGTTCGTAAAGCGACCATAACCACGCTTTTGGGCTGCTGTATTTATTTTACGATTTTTTTGAGTTGCTTTTTTAATACCGCCTGAAATAATACTGGCGGGGCTTTCTGAAAATTTCTCGTCTACAGCTTTTTCTTGACTCGTTATCGTTGTAAAAAAAGGAACATCAACAGCGCTACTGGTATTGTTTTGTTTATTAAGAAGATCAAGGCGCTTTTGTTCAAAAAATGCAAACGCTCCTGGTGCCATCTTGGCTTGTTGTTCGCTTGCGCATAAAGATCCGAATAAAAAGGCGCATGCAACGTATGAAATACGATATAAATTCATAAAGGACCCATCCATTAAAAATAGATTAATATTAAAACCTGGAAAAAACGCTTATTTACAGTACACTTCTTTTGATGGGGTTACTTATGAAAGCATTTAATAAAAATGCTCATAAAACCTCCAGATAAATAATTATATACTTTTAAATTCTGCCTGCAACAAACATGTTTAATTTTATAAAAAACAAATTTAACAGCTTTTATACCCAATTTCACAAAGCTATCAATGCACTGCTGGGCAGAACCAGCCTCGACCCTGCAACCCTTAAAGAGCTTGAAATTTTGCTACTCTCAACCGATACCGGTGTTGCAACCACACAATCTATCATAAAAAAGCTTGAATCATCTCCGGCAGGAAAGCCGCTTCATGAATCGCTTGCCGAAATCCTCACAAACACTCTTACATCCGTCCCAATGCCTACACTTGCTGATAAAAAAGTATTCCTTTTAGTAGGTATTAATGGCAGTGGAAAAACAACCGCCATTGGCAAGCTTGCCCATCGTTTTAAAAAAGAAGGCAAGCGTGTACTCGTTGTTGCTGCAGATACCTTTAGAGCCGCAGCTCCAGAACAAGTTGGCGCATGGGCATCGCGTATGGGAGTAGAATGCGTTATGGGATCAACAGGCCAGGATAGCGCTGCCGTGGTATACAAAGGATGTGAAACATTCGTACAAAAACAGTTTGACATACTCCTGATAGACACCGCAGGGCGCCTACAAACAAAAACAAACCTCATGCACGAGCTTGCCAAGATCCGGCGCACTATCAGCAAATTTATACCCGATACACAGGTAATGACCCTGCTTACTATTGATAGCATGCTTGGGCAAAACTCTCTCGAACAGGCAATGCTTTTTAAAGAATGTGCCACGGTCGACGGCATAATTCTTACCAAATTAGATGGCACCGGCAAAGGTGGTATCATATTTGCCATTACGCATACCACCGGCATTCCCATCGTATTCGCTTCATATGGAGAGTCCGCTGAACAGTTCGATCTGTTTGACCCTCAAAGCTTTGTGCAACAATTAGTATATGAGAAACTATAATGTATACACTGAATTCAGTATTGCATGAGACTATTGCAGCCCTTAAAACTCAATATCCGTATGAAGAGGCTCAATCGATTGCATGGGAACTTATTCGATATATAACGCAAAAATCTCGCATTGAACTTTTAATACACAGTAATAGTTTATCAGATGAACAGGTGACGCAGTTAAAATATTTTGTAAAAGAACATCTTGCTCAACAAGTGCCCATCGCCTATTTAACCCAAGAAATACTTTTTGGCGATTTGACCCTTTCAATACGACCACCCATTCTAATACCACGTTCAGAAACTGAAGCCTGGTGCTATGGACTTATAGAATTGCTTGAACCTTGCACCACAGAACCGCTGCGTATTCTTGACCTTTGCACGGGCTCTGGATGTATTGCATTAGCGCTAGCACATGAATTGCCACACTCAACCGTAATCGGTATTGATATAAATCCCGATGCTCTTGCACTTGCTGAAGAAAATAGAAACAAACTTAATCTCACAAACTGTTCATTCTTGCAATCTGATCTTTTTGAAGCATTACACGATCAACAGTTTGATATTATCGTTGCAAATCCGCCCTACATTAACCGTGCAGAACTACCCTTACTTGCGCCAGGCGTACGCAATTTTGAATCACATCAGGCACTTTTTGCTGAAAACGAGGGCTATGCATTAATTGAAAAAATAATCACAGAAGCACCTCATTATCTACGCAAAAATACACTTTTAACTACACATGCAATTCCTCAACTCTTGATTGAAATTGGCCATACTCAAGGTGATACGGTAAAAGCTTTCATGGAAATGTACTCTTATGCCAATATAGCATTATGGAAAGATTACCAAGGCCATAATCGCGTAGTGTGCGCACAGGTGTTGCAGGATGATACAAACGCTGAAAAATCCTGATTTAGTTACCGTTATCATCGAAAAAAACAGTTTATTATGCGCATCGTTACGCAAAAGCACTCATAAGCCCTACACTCTACATCATCATACCGTAACTAAATATCCATCACTCGCACAAAGCGGTTCTCTTTTGCAAACAACCTTAATTGGAAACAGTATTGCCAATTTTATACGAAATTATAAACTTACCAACAGTTTTATTTCGATCATTGCAGGCGATCAACTCATTCAGGATGGTTTTGCGACTACCGTAACCATATCTGCTCATCAGTATCTGCACGATAATCTCGCGCTTCCCCATACACAGCTACACACGTTATATATGGGTCCCTATCAAGAAAAGTTTTTACATTGGTGGCATCGCATTAACTATCCACTAATACTGCAACTGCACACATTGGCACACAAACACAAGCTTAACATAGTGCGTATAACATCGCCCTTTCCGTTACTACTCGAGCTGTATAAAACCATGCGTGGCACCAGCTACCATCCGGTACAATTAATCATTGATCTTGAACAGCATGGCTTTGATCTTGCACAAACATGCAACCCTTCTCTTTTGAATAATTTTTTGCGCTATGATCACTCTGTACAAAGCGAAATCAACCAAAATATAATGTCGTTGCTCATTGGTGCAGCACTTTACGAGGAATGGTAACCATGAAGAAAATTAATGGCATACAAGCTCTTTCGGCACACCAACAACTGGAGATTATGCGTTGGTATATAATCAGTAAAAGAATCCTTGTTACACTTGTATCGCTACTCATCGCAATCACTGTTACACAATGGTATATCCTGCGTCGTTACGCCCCAACTTGCAAACCGTGCATTACCCAATCGTATGCCAACACTATTGGCAAAAAACATGCTGAAAAAATAGGATGCGTCCGTAACAAAAAAATGTTGGAAACAGAACAAGAACATGGCAGAAACATACTCAAACAATATACCTCACTGCTTGCATCGCATCTCAATCAATCATCACAATCCGCACGCCTTACCGAGTTACGTCTCACATCACAGGGATTCGATGCTCACTATATCGCTCATCATCGCTCTGCACTGGAAAAACAATTAAAAGAGCTCGCTGCAAATCCTGCCATCAATACTGTGTCACTCAATACGATTGAACAAAAAAATAATACTGTTATGAGCTTGATAAGCGGCACCTGGAAAATGGAGAAGTCTTGTAATTAGAAGAGTACAATTACTATGCAAATACACCGTAAAATAAGTTTTATCGTCTGCATGCTCTTTTCTACACATATTTCCCTCTTTAACATGTCACTCAATGAAGATACATGGATCTATATTTTCAATCTTTTACCCACACAACATCAACTTAAGCTTACACTCACATGCAAAACTCTAAAAAACCTGTTCGATACGCGGGTGTATATTGACGAATGTGCGATATGCACAAAAAAATCTTTTTTAGAAGAAGCACATCAAAAGCTCAAGCAGGTATTTACCCAAGCTCAAAAAATAGACCCTATCGATACTTTATGTATAAAAATACAAAACAATATGATCAGAGGCATAATATTATTTAACAAATTAAATGATGATCAATTCAAAAAAATATTTACACATCTTTCTCATAATAGATCAATAACCGCACTCGATTTCACCAATTGCAAAGTCAATAACAGCACTATGTCTTCTTTGGCGCCCGTATTATTGCAACGTTCAATTAGTTTAAAAAAACTCATTCTTGCAGGAAATCCAGTTGGCTATAACACAATATATGAACTCGTCAAAGCGGCTTCAATACTTGAAGAGCTTGATTGCAGAGAAACTGCAATAACGGTGTTAAATAACTGCAAAAAAAGAAAACATCTCATTGAGATTGATACAGGAATTATTCAAAACACTCACCAACCATGTTCTATACAACTTGTCTCAAATGATCATCTCTCACAACTTGCGCACAACTTTTTAAATTTAAAAAAATTATCGCTCTCTGAGTGCCGACTCACCTGGCATCGATCTGATTGGCTTATCGAGTTTTTAAAAACAAGCACCTGCTTAACAACGCTCGTATTACAAAAAAATTATCTTACCAATGATAGTCAAAAACATCTTGAACTGAGAAAAGCTGCTGATATCCACACACACTCACTTACGCTCTTGGATATTTCTCAACAATGCGAAGATCGTTTTGTTGATGCTATTATTCCCTATGAGCCTACCCGTACCAATTTACAAATCCTACTCTAACACATCTCTTTTTCCATAAATACGGTATACTATCAAATGAGTATTATGCAGCAAAAATAATTTCACATAATACCGAGTGTATAGCATGCCAAAAATCCATACCTTATCACGCGAAGAAGCGCAAAAAATAGCCGCTGGGGAAGTTGTTGAACGCCCGGCAAGCGTTGTAAAAGAGCTCGTTGAAAATAGCATTGATGCAGGCGCCACCATTATTACCGTAGCTATTGAGGATGGCGGTAAGCGGTTGATTGCGTGCCGTGACAATGGGTGTGGTATGGATCCGGTTGATGCGCGCTTATGCATAGAAACACATGCAACGAGCAAAATAACAAAACTCGATGATCTTTTTAATCTCAACACCTTTGGCTTTCGCGGTGAAGCACTCGCTTCTCTTGCAGCAGTCAGTGATTTGAGTATTACCACCAAAGACGAGCATCATGCTGAAGGATTAAAGCTGACCGTTAGCAACGGAACTCTAAACAATGAAGAGATTGTAGCACATGAAACAGGCACTCTCGTTGAAGTAAAAAACCTTTTCAAAACAGTGCCTGCACGGCTTAAATTTCTTAAAAAGAACGACACCGAAAACAGGCATATTGCGCATCTTTTCGATGCACTCTTTCTTTCGCACCCGAGCATTCATGCAAAACTTATCATCGATGGATCGATTACTAAAAATTATCCTGCTACCCACTCGATAGCCCAACGCGCCGAGCAAATCTTGCTGCACAAAGCACAGAGTAGCTTGATTCCTATCACCTATGAAAAAAAGGGGATCGCGGTCGAAGGAGCAATAAGCGATCATCAAACTCACCGCTTCGACAAAAGCTCGATTTTTCTGTTTGTGAACCGCCGATGGATTAAAAATATTGGCCTAACACGGGCAGTCTTGCGTGCATATACCGTATTGCCCAAAGATAAATTTCCTATCGTAAGCCTTCATATCACCATTGATCCTGCAGTTATTGACGTAAATATCCATCCGCGCAAAGAAGAAGTTGCATTCACGGAGAGTTATGCTGTTGAACAAGCGTTGACTACTGCTGTTAAAGAGGCTTTAGAAAAAGAACTGAGTAGCACTTTCGCACAACCATATGCTCTGCAATCTTCATCTCAAACATGGACGCCCATAATCCCTGCACCTTTTTTTGATACATCATTATCATCAAAATTTATAGCGCAACAAGACCCCGTTATATACACCGCTCAACCACTACAACCAGTGATTACTCATCAAGAAGAACTGGTCATGGAATATATACCGCAAAATCATGCACCACTACAAACACCGATTAATCCCACCCAATCGGAAGAATCGTTTTTCACGATTTTAGGCCAACTGGATGCAACCTACATTCTTGCAACTACTCACGAAGGACTGACCATTATTGATCAGCATGCGGCCCACGAACGCGTGCTGTATGAACAGTTTGTATCACGTTTTGACACTATTGATACGGTGCAACTCTTGTTCCCCGAAATGTTGCACGTAAGCCCTGCAGACTATGAACTTATTATTACCTATCAAGAATTGCTTGCGCAGCATGGCATTATAGCAGAGCCATTTGGCGCGCAACAGATACGGATTACGGCACTCCCGGTATTTGCCAAACATGTAAGCGCACAAGAAACGATTAATGCACTGATCGCCATGATTCACGATATGCCAACCAAAGCTGATGCGCATCAATTTATTACCAATGCACTTCGTGCGCAGATGGCATGCAAAGCGGCGGTAAAAGCGGGCGATACACTTTCTCACCAACAAATGGAACAGTTATTGCGCGATCTTGCAAAAACACCCAACAAATTGACCTGCCCTCACGGCAGACCTACTTACTGGAAAATCACGATTGCAGAGTTGGAAAAGAAATTCCAGCGCACGCTCTAACATTAAAATTTACGAAATAGATACCAGTTATACGCACGCGTATACAATGATCCTTGGCCACGAATTTTGAGTCCGTAATTAATAAGCCATAACCCAAAAATTGCCACGAGCAACCGCAGTATAATTTCACCAAGCGCCATAAAAATAAGCGTAACACCGCCTGCGATAGAAAGAACCCCAAGAATTGCATTAAGCATAATATCTCCAATATCTAAAATTTGATATCTATAGTGTATCAAAAGAGTTTACTGATATATATTAGTATATAAGAACTTGCGTGCACTTTAGGGAAAAATATGAATCAAATTACCGAACAGCAAAAGAAAAAAATAATAGCCCTTATTCATGCAATAATCCCTCATGCCAAAATAATATTATTCGGATCTCAAGCACGGGGCACTCACGTTATTGAATCTGACATAGACCTTGCAATTGATGCAGGAAGAGCATTAGAATTAAGCGAATTAGGTGAACTAATGGGAGTTCTTGAAGGCACTAACTTACCATACTCAATTGACATCGTTGACCTACATACTGCGTCTCATGCTATAAAAACCTCTATACAAAAAGAAGGCATACTATGGAGCAATTAAAAAGCAAACAAATAATAGTACAAAAAACAATTAATGCTCTTGAATCAGGCATAGAACGTTTCAAGCAACAACATGAAGAGCTGTATGAGTATGAAGCTTTTCGCGAATCATTAATCCAACGATTTGAATATACGGTGGATACTTTTTGGAAATATCTGAAAATATATATGCAAGATTATCAAAAATTAATCGTGGATGTTGCAAGTCCGAGGGGCGTGTTTCGTGCAGCATCAGAGGCCAAATTAATCAGCCATGACGAACTAAATCAATTACTTGATGCAGTTACCGATAGAAACTTAAGCTCACATGCATATGATGAAGATGTAGCAGAACAAGTAGTAAAGCGTATACCCAAGCATTATCTTAGTATAAGAACAATTTTTGAACGATTAGATCTTGCGTCATAATCACACACAAATAACATGCAAAAAGTAGTTATATCCCTTTATAGTGCAATAATTTTTACCTGCACCTTTGTACATACAAAACCAACACTTGTTTGCATTGCGGGCCCCTCATGCTCAGGCAAATCAACTATCAGTAAATTGCTCCATGAAAAAAATCCCTCATGGGCACTTATAGAATATGATACCATTGAAGAAAATATGGGCCGCCATGTTTCACAGGAATTGGTTTTCGATCAATTAATCACCGAAATTAATACTGCTCTAAACCAGAATACATCAGTTATTGTAGATACAAATACATTGCATAAAGACAAAATGCGAGCACTCCAATGCAAGGCTACTATTGTGTATTTTTACATATATGCGCCTCTTAAAACCCTACTCGAAAGAGATGCTCAACGCACATGCATACTTGGCAGAAGCAACATACAGGCACAGAGAGCGAAAAAGTTTGTAATCGATAACTTTAATACTTTTTATCCAGATGGAATCCCTGTGCAAAGCCAATGTATTGATTCACATACACTTGATACTATAAATGCTGTTGATGTGATAGAAAAACACCTGCAACCTTTCAATAGTTCATTAAAAAATTAACCGTTGCTTCGATTTGTTCTTTTGTTGGATGAAAGCCGACATGCTCAGGATGATCGGTGCGTTCCACAATCATAACGCCATGCTTTTCAACATATGCATCAATGAGGGCTTTTCCTGCCAATTTATCCGGCATAAATTCGCCATACTGCAGATATAATCGTGGCACTCGGTTTTGCTCACGCACCAGAGTATCAATATCAACCCACATATCTTTCAGTTTTTTTACCGAATAATAGGTTGCAGCGGCATCCCATGTTACCTGTGGCCTGAAAGTATAGATGCACCCTGCGTGCAAAAGTAAACCATAATAGAGCGCGGCATAGCCCCCCATCGAATGCCCAATGGTGCACACTTGAGAAGATTCAAGCCCAAACGAATACATCACACTGGTGATAATATCCATGTAAAGATCTGTTTTGGGATTTGTTTCAGAACCTAAGTACCACCGAATATCATCATCCTTTAAAAAAAGATACACGGTATCATCCCAGGATTCATCATCGCGCCAAAACCATGACCACATCGTATATTTTCCCGGTGTAGCACCGTTAAACAATACCATTAAGCGTTTGGGGTTTTTTGCGGGATATACCAAATATTCAATGCCATGCATTACATGCTCATACGTACTTTTTACATACGTGATGAGTGAAGATGAGCTTCTTGTTTCTATCACCGAATCTGATGCTGAAATGCTCGCCATTATAAGAGGAAGCAAAACAATATATCTTTTCATCCCATTTCTCCATTTAACGCAACAAACACCCATTTACACATTTTGAACGAACATGCAGCAACAACTCTTTTTCACCGTTGCATAGATCTTCACCATGTTCTTCATATAACTCATCAACGGCATGTATTAACCGTGGAATAGTACGCAAGAAATTTGCACGGGTAAAACTACTATGCATGATTGCATGGCCATTTACCTTTACCCATGCCTGTCGCACGCGCGAATCAGGCTCAAAGCAACGATTTGAAAACGGTATCCATCGCAAGCAAGATCCTACCACAGAATCTTCATCGTTGCGCATTTTATGCATAAATTCTGGGGCCAACACCTGCACCATATCAAGCGATGAGTAAAAGGCATACACTTTTTTAAAGAAGCAACTTTCTGCAAGTTTTTTTGTTTCATGCTGCACGGGGCATGCAAGGAGCACGAGTGTTTCTATCTCGAGCTCTGCCTTACGCGCTTTATGAACACGCACTAAGTTCAGTGCAATATTACCCCCATGACTATGTGTCACTAAACGTATGCGCGGCATTTTTCCATGCTTTTGCTTATATGATTCACACAGCATCGTTAACTTTTGATACAGTATCACCGCAGCCCAATAGCGCTCATGGGTAGAAAGGCGCCCCGACCAACCAAACAAGTAAAGATGTTCATAACAAAAGATCTCGTGGGCATCTCGATCGAGCATCTTCATTTGGAATTGAATGCCATGTTCAGAGGGGAAATCTTTGATATGTTTTACATCAGGGATGCCATTGTATACGCGACGATACGTATCACTGCGGGTAAACTTAGTACCATGAATCCAGACCGTAATAACCGGGTCTTCATCGCTGCTATAACACCATTTTTTACACTCGAGATTATTGCGCTGCGGAAGATCGTAACTCATGGTTACTTTCTTTTTTATAACACGTCCACGATGGTAGCAACCGCTACATAAAAAACACAGTGCCACTACAAAATACGATAGTTTTGAGCCAAATCTCACCATCGCACGCCCCTTGTAAAACCTTCCACCCTCTTTCAGGAATACGCTATCTGCATAAACTCTGTCAACGAGAATAAAGATAGGCCCTTTTTATTTGCGTCTGATTGAGTAGACTTAAGAATTATATAATAACCATACCTTTGTTTTGAGATTGCTATAACCATGCATCATTCACTTTCCCTATGGTCCGCTATCCGCATTAGCATTAACATTATGCTCGGAACCGGCCTTTTTATTAATACCGTAAACCTTGCACGCATTGCAGGCCCCCTTGGGGCATTTAGCTATGCGGCGGTTGGTATTATTCTCTTTCCGCTCATTATTACCATTGCACGGCTGATTGAGCTCCACCCTCAAGGCGGCTTCTATACGTTCGGGTCAGCAGAAATTAAGCCCCTGGCTGGCTTTTTAAGCGCATGGGTCTACTTTGCAGGCAAACTGGCATCAGCTACCCTTATGATTCATGCAAGCACCACCCTCCTGCGTCTACTCATGCCATCATTGCAAAACATGCATCACCTCGCATTTGATACGATTGTTATTTTGCTTTTTGCCCTGCTCAATCTCGGCAATATGAAAATGGGAAACCTGATCCAGACAATCTTTTTTAGTGCAAAAATGGTTCCCCTCGCTCTTATTCTTGGCATTGCAGCACTGTGGGCAAACCCCCTTAATTACCACGCAGCCTTGGTTGGTTTCGAAGAGTTTATCACCACCATTCCCATTGTGCTCTATGCTGCTATTGGCTTTGAAGCGGCATGCTCACTGAGCACCAGGCTTGAAAATCCCCGCGTTAACGGCCCACGCGCTATTTTAATCTCATACAGCTCATTAATAATTGTTTATTGCCTGTTCCAAGCAGGGCTCTACGGTCTTCTTGGATCTCAGCTGAGCTCATTAAGCTCATTTGCTGATGTGTTCCAGGCAGTCACCAGCTTTTTACCGCTCCCGGTGCAAGCATACGCCGGCACATTACTCACCTTCTGCGTAGCACTCTCTGCACTCGGCGGGGCTTACGGCATTCTTTTTTCTAACATGTGGAACTTGCATGCACTCGCAGAACATGAACACATCTGGGGCTCTGCATGGCTCAAAAAACTGAGCCGTCATGGCGTGCCTGCATGGTGCGTTGCCATTGAAGGCATACTCTGCTGCTGCTATATATGGCTCAGCAGCGGCATACAGCTGCCGCTCCAACAAATTAGCGGCCTTGGCTCCGTGGTAGCTTATACCATAAGCGTTATTGCCGCTTATTACGCAAAAAAACAGGGAAGTTTACGCCTTTCCTGGGGTTTTATTGGCACAGCACTTATCAACTGCTGCATGCTCATCACACTCTGCATGATGCAACTGATACAAGGCGGCAACCCGGCACTGTATCTTTTTCTGGGACTCATTGTAGCCGGCATTGGCATGTTTTGGACGCAAAAGGCACCATAACGCACTCTCAGCCTTTGCAAAAAGCCTGAAACGTATAAATAAAAATGACATGCCTACAATTGTGATGCAGACATGTCATTATAGCCTTCATGTAACAAATCAGAGATAGATGCGAATTTATTCTTCAATTGCTTTATAAGTGCTAATTTTGCTAATAAGAGTAGAACGTTCTTTTTTAAGTTTCTCTAAGTTACTTGCTATATGTTTATCTATAGCTGCTTTAACAGATTTTTTATCTATTGCAGAAGTATCTTTTTGTGGCACATAGCATCTGAGAACTTCTCTATAATATCGTTCTGGTGAACCTTTTTCATAGCTGTTTACATATTCTTTTTTCTTAATCTTCTCAAATATATCCTGTGGCAATTTATTCGATTCCAAGAAAGCTTCTTCACGTCTTTTTATCGCAAGGTTGATCCCCTTAAGAGAAGTAACAACACTCTTTTTATACAATTCAGTTTGTTTGAACTTATTCATTTCTTCATGAATACAGAACATACGCGCAAATTCTTTAAGCACAGGATCATTTTGTTTTTGTTTAATATAATTATCAACTATGGAAGCTGCCTTATCACAATCTGTTTTTACCACCTCTTCAGACTTCTTATTATAAAGATTAATAACTTGAGTCCAAATCAAATCCACTTTTTCATTATCTTGCCCAGGAATTAGCTGCCTACATTCATAGTATATTTTATTTGTAATCTCATCCTTATAAGTCGTAACATCTTTTGAATAAAAACTCACTCTCAATTGCAAAGCTTCTTTTTGCAACTGTTGGTATTTATAAATTTGTTTTTGAGACTCATCCATAAAATAATATCCAACCCCAGGCACTTTAACCATAAAATTAGAAAACCAATTTTCAGCCAATGCGCTCTGCTGAGCTAAAAAAAAGCTAAAAACAAACAAATGCTTAATTGAACAGTGTATCTGCATAAAGTCTCCAAATCACAATAAAAAATAACTTTAGGTTAAGATTACCATAAAAGCTTTTTATTGACAAAAAAATAAAAGCCTTGGCGAAAGCTCATCACCCCCTGCATGACCCAACTCATACAAGGCGATAACTCCGCGCTCTATCTTTTCTTGGGGCTGATTGCGGCGTGAATTGGGATATTTTGGGCACAAAAAAAAGATTTTTAAACTCGCAAATCACTTGTTCTTTTTTCATAAATCATTCAATCGCACAATACTTAAAAAGCCCTTTTGACTAAAAACAGGCTAAATCGTTACCAAATGTAAAGTGGACTTTACATTTAGACGCTCCAAGTGTAAAGTCCACTTTACATTTAGTACAAAATATCAATGATACAGTTGCAAACAAAGTTTTTCATAAAAATTCTCTACGAAACTAAAAAAGGGCATGTTCACCGGAGCTTTAGCGTAGGAGGAAGCCATTAGGCGAAATCGGAAGCTTGCGAAGTCAAAGGGAAACCCGTTATACATAAAAATACTCGGTGTACTGAATGGAAAATTTTAAAAAAGTGAGAAATCGGTATGACTATGCGTTCATTTTTTATCATACAGCTATCATGCATAGGATTTATTTTGCGCAAGCCACTGGTATTAATACTTTGGTTATTGTCCTTTGCAACAGTATGGCTACCTTTGATCCTGATCGTATTTAATTATGAGTACATGATCACAAGCATTGCAGTACCTATTGCAATGTGTTTATTTTTCATAGCAATATTCCCAATAATGCGAAGATTTTCCGTGCGTCATTATCTCTTACAATTGGGAGCAAATGTGAACACTGCAAATTATAAGTGGTATCACATACAATCGTTATACGCACACATTTTCCTACAGCCAGCACTAGCAGGAATGTACTCAATTTTCTTTAGACCAAATTACTTGTTGAGCATTCCCGCGAGTATCAAAGAAGGATTGCCAAGCCGAAAAGATATTATAAACCGTATCGAATCACTAACAAATAGCCTCAGTGATGCTCAAAGAAAAGAATGGAGTATTTTTTTCCAACGAGCAGGCATTTTCAATATATGCACAACCATACTCTTACTTATAGTCACAGCCACGATCTTTAACTCACCATGGTGGATATTCATCTGGATATGCACTAGCGCATACATAATGTCACTCTACGGACTGTATTCGGTATTATTCTATCTATCAGTAGCAAGGATACAGATACCAATAGCACCAGAAATTTTACAAAAATTTGTAAGTAACATGAAATATAACTGATAACCGGTATCAAAAAACAAGGATCTCTATCAAACTAAAAGAGGGCATGTATCAATTAAGACACACGCCCTCTTTTATTAGGTTCAAACTATTTTTATTTCAGGCAAATGGCGCCAAGAACTCCGCCTAAAATTGCACATATAATGATATTTTTGCGATATTCAATATTCTTTTCTGACGCAAGCACATTAATTGCATCTGCATTGTAATCTGTTTTCGGATCTTTAAGGCAAAATGTTTTAAACAATTCGCTCAATCCTAGCGCAAATATAAGCCCAACGCCAAGCCCAGCACCCTTAATAAGGCCACTCATAGATCCAGCTTCTTGTGCAAAAACAGAAAATGTTAGATACGTCAAAGGTGTAACCATGGAGAAAAAATACATCTCCATAGCAGTCATAGCAAGCGCTGCGGTGGATGCTTGTTTCTTTTCTCTTTCAGTCAATTCATGAGCATAAACACTGCCCATAAACGATCCACATGCCACCAACGAAAGTAGTAACTTTTTCATAAAAATCCTTAGGCTAGTGATGCAAGAAACGCAAGAAAACCAACCAGACCCGTTGGAATGTATTTATCGGTAACCGCTCGCCCTGCATTTAAAATTGCAGTTCCGTACCGTTTTGAAGATTTTAAAACAGATAAATTAATTAATTGTTCTGTTCCAACTGAGGCCAAAAAGCCTACGCTCACGCCACCAATAAGCGCCAGTAAACCATTGTCCTTACCAAGAACACTCACCAACTGCTTAATCACAATCTGACTTACAACAGGCATGACCAAACATGTATTTGCCACCTGCGTTGCTGACAAAATTGCCCCCGCTGAATTTATGTAAGCAGCCTCGGATTCCAATGCTCGTTCATTATCATCTGATGCGCACATCAATGATCCGCATGCCATAAGTGAAAAAAGTAACTTTTTCATAGAAAACCCCATTTTAAAAGAATTGATATACATAGATTCACCCTATCAAAACCGCCCAGTTTGTCAATTTTTGAAATAAAACAATACGCAAGCCAACGCACTTCCAATGATACTGATCAGCGCCGCACCAGCCACAATCTGATTCTCGGAATAGCCGCTTAATTCAAAGTGATGATGGATTGGTGCCATTTTAAAAATACGAGTTTTATACCGTTTATACCACGCAACCTGCATCATTACCGAGAGTGTCTCAATCACCGGCACCAATGCAATGAGTGGCAATAAAAGGGTTATATTAAGCTGCACCGCATAAAAACCAAGCAATGCACCAAAGGCCAATGCACCGGTATCACCCATAAAAAGCTTTGCAGGGTGGCGATTGAACAGTAAAAATCCTAAAAACAGACCTATTGCAAGCACAGAACCAAAAAAGACTGCATCTTGAACTCCATACGCACACCAGGCAGTAGCGCCAAAACAAACTATTAATACCCCTGCTGCGAGCCCATCCAGCCCATCGGTTAAATTCACCGCATTACTTGCTGCCACCATAATAAACGTGCCCCATAAAAGCATCAGTGGACCCACAAAAAGAGAGGTGTTAAATAAGGGAATCCATAGATACCCTACATCCCCTGCATTCGTAGAGTACCACAACGCAACCGCCATGAATGCACTGATATTTTGTATCAAAAATTTGGCACGGGCACTGATCCCACCGGTGCGATTAATTTTTGACCAGTCATCATAGACCCCTAAAAGCCCCATACTGAGCAATACCAATCCCGCCAAACCCAGAGGCCACCATTCCATTGGCGCATACGGGCTCATAATGCTAATCAACCATAGCCAGACTAATACAACACCCCCCATTGTAGGCACCCCCTGCTTGGTCTGATGGTGCCGCTCAGGGGTCCAATCGCGCGGCTTAGCCACGAAAAACGAGTTGCCAAAGCGCGAAAAAGCCCAACAGAAGAGGGCAGACGCAAGAAATGGTATCAATAATAGCGAACCAATCATAATAATCCTTATAAAAACTATATATGTATCCAAAACCAGAGACCTTAACCTCTCCATATTACCCCAACTCAATATTTATTGCATCTCTCGATCAGATCGATGCAAACCCCCAGGGATTGACACTTTGTCATCTTTTTGCGATACTGTAATTATCTACGTAATAACTACGTTGGCTATCTTGATTAAACGTATAGTGAAAGGAAACGCCATGGCAGGAAATCGTATGAAGCTAAAAAATGGATTGTTTGTAACGATGCTTTTGGCTACACCATTCTTTGGGTATGGCTTAGAAAAGAAACATGTACAGGGACTCGATACTATTACTGCACAAGCTGATAGCTGGGCACAAATACTAAAGAACCTCAAAAACATGCGCGGCTCTATAAACAAAGCTGCATTACTTGCGAAATTAGAATTAATCATACAAGATTCTGACAATGTATTAAGCAGTATCCCTGATGTGCCAGAAGCAGACAAGCTTCTAAAAGGCATGATAACCGACATAAAAGTTGGGTTAGAAAACACTCTCAAAGGGTTAAAAACTAACGTAAACATCGTTAAACTAAAACAGATGTTTGGTGGCAACAACTGCTCATTCAAAGATATGCTTGATAAAACAGAAAAAGATCTTAACGGATTAATGCAACGTATAGCAAACCATCCTGATGAATATACACAGGAAGCTCTTGCAGCATTAAAAGAATATAAAGCTACAACCTTTAAAGCATTTTATGATCGTTGGCACAATATGAGCTCTAAAGAATTCACAGAGCTTATTATACGGGCTAACGCACTCAAGTAAAAAACAGTTTGCTCAGGATTTTAAAGGGTTTATACTGATAGTATCAATGCACGTTGCATGATAAAAACAGATGTTTACTACGAGATAAAGTACCCCTATGCTGAGCAAATCAACAGAATCAATAACGCACACTGATGTTGTAATTATCGGTGGCGGTCACGCCGGCGTTGAAGCTGCACACGCAGCCGCAACGATGGGTGCCGCCACCGTTCTTGTTTCTCTCAGCAAAGAAAAAATTGGTTCCATGCCCTGCAATCCTGCAATCGGCGGTGTTGGCAAAGGGCATATGGTGTTTGAAATCAGCGCCCTCGGCGGATTAATGCCAAAGCTTGCAACCGATACCTATCTACAAGCACGAATGCTCAACACGCGCAAAGGCCCTGCCGTACAAGGATTACGCCTCCAAATAGATAAACATGCCTATGCAAAAGCAGCGGTGGCAGCACTTGAAAAAACGCCAAATCTTACCATAATCGAAGCAGCTGTTGAAGATTTATTACTCGATGAACAAGGCGCAATTAAAGCAGTTATTTTAAATACTGGCACCACGATTTACTGCAAAGCCGCCGTGGTCACCACCGGCACCTTCATGAATGGCCGCATTCATATCGGCACGCTCAACTATGCAGGTGGACGCCGCGATGAAAAAGCGGTCAGCGGTATTGCAGACTTTTTAAAACGCACTGGCCTTACCATGGGCCGCCTCAAAACAGGCACCCCGCCACGCTTACTCCGCAGCTCACTTGATTTTTCTAAAATGACCTATCAAGAACCTGATCAGCTCACTTCATTATTTGAATTTTATCCCCATACGGTTACCAATCGCCGTGCCTGCTACATTACCCACACCAACGAAAAAACACACGAAATTATCCGTGATAATCTCGGAAAATCTGCAATGTATAGCGGCAATATTACCGGCGTGGGGCCACGTTACTGCCCATCTATCGAAGATAAGATTGGCAGATTTAAGGATAAACTTTCCCACCACGTGTTTGTGGAACCTGAGGATGTAAGTGATCAAGAGATTTATCCAAACGGCATTTCAACCTCATTGCCGCTTGACGTGCAAAAGGCATATGTGCAAACGATTCCCGGATTTGAAGATGCTATCATCTCCAAGCCTGGCTATGCCGTGGAATATGATTTTGTAATGCCAAACCAGCTGAACCATAGCATGATGGTAAAAAAAGTTCAGGGGCTCTATCTTGCTGGTCAAATAAATGGAACCACCGGCTACGAAGAAGCTGCAGGGCAAGGCATTATTGCCGGTATCAACGCGGCATGCCAAACACTCGGCAAAGAACCATTTGTGCTGAGCCGTAACGAAGCCTATATCGGTGTTATGATCGATGATTTGGTTACCATGGGTGTGGATGAACCATACCGTATGTTTACCTCACGTGCTGAACGCAGATTATTGTTGCGTCAGGATAACGTATTTGCACGCCTTATGCCAAAAGCATACGCACTTGGCATGATTTCTGAATCACTGTATGCAGCTTTTGTAGAAGAGCAACAAGAGATCGCATCAACCTTAATGCTCATACGCACCACCAAGCATATGCAGGCACAGATCATCAAAGCACTTGATGCTGATGAAGTTGATGGCGTTGCGGTGCTCAAAATATTTTTGCCAGAAACCACGCTTAATGATCGCGCCCTCAGAACAATACACGCGGAACTTTTATACGCACCCTATTTGGCACGAGAAGAAAAAGAAGCTGAACGGCTTGAACAATACCAAACAATGCGTATACCGGAATTATTTAACTATACAGATTTGCCTGGCCTCTCACGCGAATTGCAGACAAAGCTCACCAAGGTGAAGCCTGCAACCATCGCCGCTGCCGCATTAATACCGGGTATTACCCCCGCTGCACTCTCTTTATTGATTTTCAAAATCCGGTTCGCTACCGTGGAGTAAAAGATGATTAAAAAAGCGAGAGTAATTATTGTAAGCATTCTACTCATAGCAGCGTTGAGTATTGCATTACGTGAACATATTTCCTGGGAAAAACTAGCATCTTTTGTTGGCTTGCATAGTGCACCAACATCAATGCCTATAGATAGTAATCAACTATCATCAACAGAACAT
Organism: uncultured bacterium; assembly: GCA_963704465.1. Lineage (GTDB taxonomy): Bacteria > Babelota > Babeliae > Babelales > Vermiphilaceae > MFD02979-c4. The sequence goes on along the minus strand of OY969901.1, from coordinate 11,987 downwards.
AACACTGAGGCGAGATCCTTAACGCCACTCGCAGACACTGACATAATGCTCACTGAGCCTGCCAATGCCTCCGCAGTATCACAAAACGATGAACCACAAATTATCCCCGCCTTAGACGTGATAGAAAAGGTGCTTTCAACTAATACGCCGCAACAACCAGACGTTGCTCCAGCAAAAAAATCACGCACACGGCGCCGTAAAAAAACAGCATCAATCGTAACCGCAGAACCTGATATAAAAACTGAAGAACATAAAGCAGTTGAAGAACCAGCAGCGCAACTTCCTACACAAGAAGCTCTTGCAGCTGAGCCAGCAACACCGGTAAAAAGTACAAAACCGAAAAAAGAAGTTATCCGCATTCACAATAAAATCAACGTAAAAGAGCTCGCCGTAAAACATTGGACGGGTTCCTACTCTCCAACAAAGCTTGAAATTACGCTGAACGGTATTCCATTTACCATTGTAGGCAAAGAAGCAGTAGATCTTCATGCTGCATATGAAATACCCCACGCAGAAAACCGCATCACCGCTGAATATTCGTATGAATTTTTGAATGGCATGCGCAAAGGTTCTGACACTATTATTTACACCATCACTGAAAATGCACCCGAGATTGAACTGCACTTTTCATGGGATACACCATGGCATGTGGAGCTTAATGGCGCCCAAAGAATTGAGGAAAAAAATTAAGCGGGCCTTTTATAGTCCGCTATAAGCTTCTTCATCAAATGGGGATAGCCACTCAGAAAACATGCTATTAAGCATCGTAAGGTAAGCATTTCTGCGATAGTATTTTTTTAAACGCTTACACATCATATTAGTGTCCATGTCCATCTAATATTCTATAAAGATCTTGTGAAAAGCTTGTGTTGGAACCCTCAACGTTATCAACATTTTCAGAGTCATTCTTTTTTTCTTCAAATCCAATTTTTTGCAGAATTTGTTGATTCACACCGTATCTTTGCAATGCTTGAAACATATCGGCATGTTTCTCTTGCAGCATCCGTTTTTGATTTTCAATATTTGTCTTTAATTCATCGGTAACGGGAAATTTGTTCAATTCTTCTGTTTTATCCCGTACCCAGAAATCAGTAAGAATTTTTGCGGTGCGTGTAAGCTCTTCATGTGCGTTATAGAATGCCTTAAAAGAATAAGCGTCCTTGTCTGTAACCTTTTGAACGATTTTCCAAACCCTATAATCATCATAACTATCTTTATTGGTAACATAACCATCAAAACGGGATCCTACAATCTGACGTTTCTTTTTTATAGCATCACATGCATCAGCATTTTTTACTAGTTTGTTAAACGAATCAAGTGCTACATAAAATTCATGCGCGTGTTCACGCAAGCCATCATACGGTAAATTTTGCGAGAGCCCGCTGCGAATTTCCGGAACTAACGACGACATTTTTGTGTTATCAAAATAACCCAGCTTAGCTCTATACTGATCACGAAATTGCTCAGCTAAACTATCCTTTTTAACCTTTTTAGCCTCTTGCTCATAGTACTCAACAGATTTCACACTTGACCAGAACCATGATTTGCTTTGTGCAACCCGTTCACCATAAATCAACCACGCAAATGGATAAAAAACTTTTGGACATGCCCAACGCTCAACAAATTGCCTATCGGGATTTCGCTTGATTATTGATTCATGCGCTGCAGTAGAATTAGACATCCTGCGCCTCTTTGCTTCTGAGAGAATGTCATCCGAAAAATTTGTTGCCATGCGATTATTAGGTTCTCTTTTTTTATATGCAAGAGTAGAGTTTATTGTTTTCACTTCTGGAGAATCTTCATTACAACGCGCTTCATAATGAGCTACATGGGTATTATATTTATCTGGTGTAATGGAATTTTGTGATTTTTCGAGTGTATATACGGAAAATTCTTCCACTAAACCTTTCTTTTTTCGGTAACTTAAACACTCGGCATTGTTGTGCTGATCTTTAATGTCTGCAGTCCAATAGTCAGAGATGCCATTATCAGGTTTCTCAACATACGCTTCGGATAAAAAATAATCCATTAAAGTAAAATTGTTTGAATCATCTTTCCATGCTAAATTTCTATTAAATTGGGCTTGTGCTTTTTTATCCTCATTGTATTCATAAAACAACGCCGCGCGCTCTAAAAGCAACTGCCGTTCTTCAACGGAGAGGTCTTTTTTGCCCTTTCCTGCAACGATATTCAAAAATATAAGGCAAGAAAGCACTAACATAATCTTCTTCATGCAGTTTATCCATTACGGTTGTATGTTGAAATTCTTTGCGCTTCCTATTCTACTCGCCCTACGCGCAATATACACCATTCATTTAGAACAGTTAAACAATGGCACAGGATCTACCTTGCAATTGGGCTCTTTCACAAGGAACTAAAAATCCAGCTTTTTCTAATATAGGCTCATCAATGCCAAACTTTTTAAGATCATATGCTATTTCACTTTTTGTTTTTTCATCAAAAATCTGGTTAACACATGCATATGCTGCTTCTGCAACTTCGGCATGAACATTTACGCGCGCCTGTGTATTTAAATCTAATCGCTGACGGCTAAAAGAATCTATAGCAAAACACAATCTAAAGATTGAGCTTGAAATATGCTGTGTATGATCACTATTTGTTAATCCAAGACCTATTTTACTTAACTGATCCTTGCAAAAATACACGTGATTTTTATACCCACCATTCGCCTGTTGCAAACTATCGTCCACCGCACTGTTGCTAACAGTGGAAGAATACAAATCAACCCAATTTATAGCATTATCTCTTCTATTGTTGCCGCCGCTCAACAAAGCAATTGTCGCCTCACTATCACCTTCTACTTCAAATAATTCTTGCGTGGCATTCTTACAATTATTTTCTATAATTTGCTGATGCACAGTTTTCCGATTTTGTACGTCTACATAAGAAAGAATACGCTTATCATTCTGTATTAAACGCTGCGCTCTTTGCAATACCGCTCGGAGACGTCTTTGCTTAACCATCTCATTGTGTTTTAGCGCAGCGCCTTTTAGCGAATCCATTTCTTGAACTAGATGATCCTTAGATTCTATGGCATTTTTCGCTGTATCAACCTGATGCACATAAGATTGCACGATTGATGCTAAGTATTTAAACCATCCCACAATGCCACATTGTGCATTATTGTAGTGTGTAAGTATTAATACCAAAAATAAACTGGAAACCTTGATGCATTTCATAGTATTTATCCGTTTAAAGTACGCCTCGTTGTATCTCTACTCGCCCCAACACGGGGCATAATAAAATTATCAGGTTCCATACATTCAGCAACAACCTCTTTAATTCTATTAATACCACTTCCTCAACTATTGGCTGGAACGTCCGCAGAAGATGGTAACTCAAGCTTCAATATTGAGCATTCACGATTATATACTGCAGGAGCATTTGGATAGGTGTAATATACTCTATGACCTATTTCAAACATCTTAAGGGTATTCGAATCAAATACTATTGAACCTTGCTCTGTTTTAAACTGATGAACATTGTATAATCGGTTTGTTAAAAGGTCGCAAACACCTAAAAATCGTGGGTTATCGGAGAACATGCATTCAAGAACGATATAGTTTTTCACCACATCAATAATCTTATTATACACAACCTGTTTTTCAGAGTGGCCGACCAAAGAGATCGGTAGCTCACGCGGCTCTTCATTTTCACGTAGTTCATACAATATGCCCGCACCTCCAAATGCAATAATCTGTTTGGTATCGGGAACATAGGTATATCTATCACTGACTCTTTTTGCAGGAAAAGTTTTTTCAATCTTTTTTGAATCGCCATTAAATTCTGAAATGATATCGTCGCCAGTTCTTAAGAGCAACTTATGCTCTGTTGGATGCCATGCAATACCCCTCAAATGAGGATATAACGCTTTTATTGGTATCACAAAAAGAGGTTCTTGCACGCCGCTTTCAGGACTAGTAAATATCGATGTAGAATATCCTTTAACTTCGTTTTCTTCGCATGATGCAAAATAGGGCAATGTTGTATGCATAACGATCAATTTGGAAAGTTGAATCAATGGAGAGCGCCACACAATGTTTTCACGCTCAAATTTCATAGCTTGATACAAAAAAACCCCATGCGATAATTTTTCTACCGCGCTTCGTATACAAGCTACTATTGGTTTTTTATGTTCTATAACACTTACAGAAGAATTATTACCTTTAACTCCATAAAATCGATACACTCGCAAATCACTCCCTGGCAATTTCTTCCATGAATCAGAATCATCAAAATCATATGATGGTCCTATGCCATTTCTATCAATTAAATTTTTAATATCATAGGATTTTTTTTCATCGCCAGGATATTCAATATAAATAGGCGCCCAAACATCATCTAACCAACAACAGGTCAGTTTATTATCACGCCCATCAAACTCATACATTGCAAAGGCATTATCACCAAATTCAAGCGTGTATGACGCTTCAACAATGGCGCGGGGCTCTTGATTTACACCATGTGCAGCCACTACAGCAGATGTGTCACGCTTTTTAAAATAGCTGCGAAAATAATCCATAGATTGTACGGTGCTGTTTACGATTAACAATGAAAACAACACATACATACATGATTGGCTACTCATAATCATCCCTTTTTAAAAAACAACATACTTTCTATTCTACTCGCCCAACGCGCAACATAATAAAATTATCAGGTTTCATGCATTCAGCAACTGCTTCTTTAATCTGCTCAACGGTAATTGGCGCAAGTTGCTGCGCGCGATCATCAAAATAGCGATCAGGCAAATTATAGCGATCCAAAAAGAGGAATGTGTTTGCAATACCTGCATTCGATGCAAAGTAATCAACAATGCTATTTACAATCGCGAGCTTTGCTTCTTCACACTCTTGTTCCGTGAGCGATTCGTGCGCATGGGCAATCGTTTCTTTAATCACCGTTGCTGCTTCTGCAAGCCGATCTTTCGATACCAGTGTGCGCACCATACACATACCTGGTTGCTCATCAACGCCGGATACTAAAGATCCTGCAATGGTATAAAAGAGTCCCGTTGCTTCACGCAGATCAAATAAGCGTGATGACATAGAGCCAAGCGCTCCGCCGCCAAAAATTTGGGTATAGATATTATACAGATCAAACTGTGGATCAAGCCGTGCAATCGATTTTTTGGCAAATGCAAGCACAATCTGATCACGATTCATCGGATAATCAATAACCTGCGCTTGTGTATCTGCCACCGGCGGGAAGGTTAAGAGCTCAACTTTTGGCCCCTTCCACTCGCCAACGGTTTGTTGCACTAATCCCAGCACATCATACCCTTCAATATCACCCACGATTGCCAACCGTGCGCCATCGGGGCTCATGTATTTGGCATAATAACTGGTAACATCTTCACGGGTGAAACCTTTCACCGATTCTTCGGTGCCCATAGCGTTTTTTGCATATGGGTGGCCTTTGTAAATCGCTTCACGCACCAACTGGCCGGCAATAGCGTTTGGATTATCCCAGAAATTTTTAACCTGTGCAAGCATTTGCGCACGCACCTTTTCAAGTGCTGCTTCTTCAAATGCCGCATCGGTCAGTATCTCTTGCAATATTTCAAGCGCAAAGGGTAGATCTTCTTTGAGTGCGGTAATTTCAATAGCACCCGGTGCCACCGAATATGACATACCACGCGATTCGATTATATCTGCAAATGCGGTTGCGCTATGTTTTTTGGTACCTTCTTTAAGTAATGCCGCTACAAAAGTACCTAAGCCTTGCTTATTCCAATCATCGTAATAATCTTTTGCGCGAAGCGAAAGAAGAATGGTAACCTGTGGCGTATTTTTATTAATGTGCCACAGAAGCTTCATGCCGTTGGCAAGCTCTGTTTTTTGCGGTTTTGGAAATGGGAATGGCTCTGGTAACCGCGGCTCTATGGTTTCTGCATAACGTGCTGGTTCAACCTCTGAATCACGCTTGTGATAGGCAAGAATCGCTTCATCTTCTTTATCAGAATTAGATTGCAACGTGTGCCAGATATCAACATCTGCTTGATCGATCGGCATTACCGCACCTTTGTGCGTTAAGCTCTTGCGCATCCAGATACCCACAAAGTTTTTTATTTGCTGCGCAAGCATATCAGGCGAAATTTCAAGATTAGTGAAGATATACTCAGGGTTGCCCGTAGCAAGAAAATACTGTCCAATCATATAGGCCTGCTGCTCGATATCTTCAAGCGTGCCATAGAGATCCATGCGCATCTTTTTCAGTGCACGTTCTGCTTCAGCAATAGTTACCCCATCGCGCGCAATCGCTGCTAATTCTTCATAAATAATGGCTTCAATCTTTGGAATATCTTCAACATTCTTCGGCTCAAACGAAATAAAGAACAGGCCATGCTCAAAGAGGCCATAATTAGCCACGTCTAAACGCGTTACTAACTGCAGTTCATGGATCAATTTCTTATACAATCGTGAACTGCGCCCACGCCCCACAATCAATTCAAGCGCACTTAATATCTGTTCGCAACAGCTTGATACACCCGGCACTGCCCATGCTACCATCGCAACCGGTTGCTTCACATCACGATGCAAGGTCACGGTTTTGGTTGCAAGATCAGTGTTATGATAGAATGTTTCTTTGGCATAGATTGGATTTGCAGGTATTGAGCCAAAATACTCTTCTGCACGCGCCACCACATCACACGGGTCAACATCGCCAACCACTACGAGTGTTGCATTATTTGGGCAATAATGTTTTTTATAGAAAGCACGCAACAACTCAGAATCAGCATTCCACAGATCTTGTTTAAACCCAATAATTGGATAATGGTATGGGTGATCAGCAAAGATGCTGGATATAAGTTCTTCCATCAAGCTGCGCGCATATTTATCGCGATATAATTTAAGCTCTTGAATAACAGCCTTCATTTCAGAGGCAAGCATATTTTTATCAAAGCGTACGTTTTGCATGCAATCAGCCAAGATTGGCAACATTTCGCGCCAATGATGAGTTGGCATATTAAAGAGATACCCGGTATAATCCCACGAGGTAAAGGCGTTGCAAGAGCCAGAAAGTTTATGCACCAAGACGTTAATATCAGATTCAGAAAGCATCTGTTCCGTGCCTTTGAAGATCATATGCTCAATCAGATGCGCAATGCCCTTTTCGCCATTTTTTTCATCCTTGGATCCCACGTGATACCACAGCTGCATAGATACTTTTGGAATTTCACGCACCGGACGGACCAATACCGTCATGCCATTGCTTAATACTGCTTTAAAAAGATGGGTTGATTGAATCATGGTTATAGGCGCTCGCTTTTCTGATTGTTTTTTACGTACTCGTTTAACCTGCTTAACTCGTTTGGCATGCTTAGCCGGCTGGTCAGGATTTTTAGGATAAACAAAAAGCCCCGAAAATAGAAGTATACCGGCAAGAAGGATCGATATTTTTTTCATACTACTCTCTTATGATATGCGCTTGCATTCTTTGCCACAAGCAAATACAATAATTTCTCTATGTCATATATACAAAAATTTTTCAAACCCTTGCATGCCGTTCCCGGAATCATTGCTGGGATTTTACTCTACCATACTCCAATAGCGGGAACTATTGCCACTTTTTTGGCTCTTATTGCGAACATTGCTCATGCGTATGCATCAAAACGTGATTGGATCCATATAAATATTATCGTTATCACTTGGCTTATAGCCGGTTATACTGCTGCATGGTATGAAATGCGGCCATTTCATGCGCTCTATCGCAATCAATCACCCGCAACCCTGACCGGCACCATAACCGATTATAACTACTGCAGCCATATTCGCTACCCCCATCGCATGACTCTAGCACTTGCAACGGTAGGGCATGAAAATAATCCTGAGCGCATCGATGGATGCATTCATCTCTATACCAATCACCGCGGTAGCGAAAAGCCCTACCCGCTCGGCACCGTAATCAGGGTAGAAAACCTTAAACTCCGCAAACCAAAAGAAAATTTTGCACGCTATTTAATCAAAGAAGGTTTATTGGGCAGTTTTTTCACTGAACACTGCGCCATTACCGATACGGGCACTCATTCCATCGACTGGCCTACCCAACTTCATGACCATCGCAACCACCTGCTCACACAGATAACTGACCAACTCGCCCCCGAGCAGGCGGCACTTTTTGGCGCGCTGTTTGTGGGCAATAAAACTGACTATAAAAAAGATGTTGATCGTATTCAAACGCAGTTTCGGTTCTGGGGCGTTTCCCATATTTTTGCCCGCTCTGGCATGCACATTTCACTCATTATTGGCATCATTCTCTATCTGCTCTTTTTAATCCCTATCCCGTATAGCGGCAAAATCATCTGCGCTACCGGCATTGGTATACTCTATGCCCTGCTGAGTTGGCCTACCATCTCCTTTACCCGTGCACTGATTATGTTTTTATGGGGCAACTATTGCATCCTCGCCCGTCGGCAAAGCTCAACACTGCATCTGCTTGGCCTGACCACCATGCTTGTGCTCCTCTGGCACCCACTAAACCTCTTTTTTCTTGATTTTCAGCTGAGCTTTGCTCTCACCGGCGCTCTAGTGTGGATCTGTGGCCAGATTGTGGCAAAAAACTGATATTAGCGTGCCGGTAGCAGTTGATGAGATAGATGATATACTGAATATATAATTGAGTTTGTAATTTGTGAGGTTTTATGTTCAAAAATGCATCTTTTGTAATGGGCTTAGTATTAACTATACCTATATTTGCTGAAATACATTTTACGGCACACCTAGAAAGATTCTGCCCAGAAATAAGGCAAGAACCAGCTGAGTTATACACAGAGACGTTCAAAATCACCGTAAAACAGTGGGATCAGAGCTTTTTTTGTGTCCTAGGAGCAACAGAAAGAGATCCTGTATTTTTTTATGCGGATGAACATCTCATATTTTTGTCTGTAGACCATGTCTCTGATACCAAAGTCACAGGCACTCTTTCGCTTGAAAATCAAGATCATAAAACAGTACTTCATCACCGCTTTCACTGCGCGTTAAATACACCAGCATCGATCACAATACTAGATCCTACCGTTGCCATAACAGACAGTGAAGACAAAAAAATAAAGGTTCCTCTAACTTTAACATTCATGTTTTCATCTGACACAACTTCAATCGATACTCATACACAAGACACACTACTATCTCCCCAAGCAATCATCCGCATGGCCTATTATCTTGAAAGTGGCATCAGTGTAATGGAACAAGATAGTAATCGAGAACATGAAGCAGAAATGCACATAGTAGAGCAAGCTGCACGAAAATTACTTGCACGGATTATGGCACTTGTTGAAATAGACAAGCTTGAAGAATACGGTATAAAGGCAAAACATGTGCAATTCTTGTATCAGTATTATGATCGTTTTAGAAAAATGGTTGAAGCTACATATGGTAAAATGAAATTAAATGCCTAACGGCGTGACTGAAGACACCTCGCAGTTGAGTTGACGAGGTATCTTATGGATCCGGACAAAATTAAAGTTTAACATGACTAAAAATATGTTTAAAAACTCTTATGTCTAAACTTGTTTTTGCGTCTCTTATAGCTCTCTGCTCATTACATGCATTTGAAGAACCCGTTACTTCCATCAACATTGTCGCTACTGATTTTGAACAAGAGGCCGCAGAAGCGGCTAAAAAGTATCTGACGTCTCAAACCATTGTACGCATAATGTATTATCTTGAAATTGGTGTTACTATAACCTATCAGCATTATCATGTGACATACTATGTGAGAATTTAAAGCTTTCGTACTATTTATTTAGGAGATGCGTATGGTAAAAAAAGTAGCCAGCTTAATGTGTTTACTGCTATCAGCATTCAATGCACACAGTATGCGCGTAGTTAGCATTATTTTTGATGGAAAACCAGAATCGTATAACGACCGTGGTGAATGGCATGGAACCTATATGACGATACAAACTCGTATTTTTTTTACCCTTACAATTGACAAAATACTTAATCAGTTTAGAGAACACTTTGACGTACATTCCAGTGAGCAACTAACACTATTTTTTAAAGATAAACCATTAACAGAAAATCTTCTTGGGGGTACGGTAACTGAAGAAGAATATTCAAAAGAAATATTCGCTGGGAATGGAAAATCGCCTTTTCATGTGACTGTCGGCAAAGTGCAAAAGCCTCAAGGTACTAGCTCAGATACTCAAACCAATTCTCTTAGCGGAATATATAAAATTTACATTATTTCTGAACCTAGTATAGGTACCTACACCCCACCCATAAGCCCTATACACCTTTTTGGTTTTCAATAATATTGCTAACACTGCGATTATTTTATGAACGAAAGTGAAGCTTTTTACATAAAACTGCCTCTATTGTTAATCTCCCTACCCATGCTACACTGCTTGATATATTTCCATTTTTAAATAAGGGTTGATATGATCAGGAAACAACTGTTACTATCACTGCTCGTAATAGCATTCCATATACAAACGGGTATTTACGTGCTTGCCGAGCTTCCAAAGGAAGTTGCAGGGATTATCCAAGAAGCTCAAGACGTTTTATCCAAGAAAATTGCAATTATCAATGAGCGAGACGATGGTAGCTATATATTCCAAAATACTCAATTTTCTCCACATCTTTCACTTGCCTTCGTAAGCCAAGAGGAACTACCGATTCAAGAAGTTAAACAAAAATTTGTAGGTCTTATCGAAGAACTCCAACAAATTGCCGGCAAGCATGGCAGTATTAATCTCAGCCAAAACTTTGCAGATGCAGCTATCGATTATTGGCCAGGTAAATTTGAAGTAGAATGCGCCGGTTCAAAAAAGAAAAATTATTTGAATGTTGTTTTAAAGGCAAGCAATAATCTAGCATTTGCAAATCTAGCGCAAGATGTCAGCAAGGCACTAGAAGAAAAACATAACGTGAAACAACGGTTCCCTTTCAGTACTCATATAACTCTTGGCAGAATTTGCGATCGAGAAGATAAGCCAATTGATACTATTACGTTGCAAAAACAGCTTGAAAATATCTTGATAATGGATAATACAGCAACAAAAACATCAAATCAAAAACTTTCTATAACCCTTACAGAATTCAAGCTCAAGGGGCATGACGGGTCAGAAGAAATATTTACACTCTCTTAAGAGTTAAAAAATAATCGACACATTAACAATCAATTAGACATTCGCTCGCTAAACTAAAAACATGTAGCAAATTTCATGGGAGTATTAATTGGGTACTCCCATTCGTTGTGCACTCATGCAACAATACCGAATCACACAAGCCTCACCACCATGCTGCTGTTCCTGTGGCACTCGCTGAACCTCTTTTTTCTTGATTTTCAGCTCAGCTTCGCCCTCACTGGCGCTCTAGTATGGATCTGTGGCCAGATTATGGCAAAAAAATAATTATTGCATCAACACATACTCTCGTTTTTTCACATACAAACAATCACTCGCCTTTTCAATTATGCCTCGTATATACCTATGCCAAATTCACACAACGGGTATACATATTGCGATTCCGGGCTCATATGCGGTAAGCTCCCTAAAGAAGTTATGATTCAAAGGGAGAGTTTACATGAAGCATATTTCACAAAAACTGTTTGCGGTTATATTGTTTGGCCTTTTCTCTGTAAACGATGCGATTGCAAACACACTATTTGATAGTGAGCTCGTAGAAGAATCTTTCGCCATGGGCACGCGCGCACCGGTTAATTTTGGACACGCGGAAAAATTGGTCATGATTTATATGGCCGCTGATAATGATCTGCGCAGCTTTGCCATCAGAAATATTCGCCAACTCATGAACGCCGGCTCACAAGAACCAAACATTCACATTATTATTCATCTTGATATTCGCGATTCACAAGGCACCAAAATAACCCGCCGCTACTATATATTGAATAATGATTATGTAGTATTGAATGAAAACGATCCAAAAACACAGCGTATGGATTCTGGCGACCCAAACACCCTTATCTCATTTATTTCGTATGCGATTGATACCTTCTCT